>CBDHHC010000014.1:0-75547 GCA_965263345.1 Methyloligellaceae bacterium | reverse complement strand
ACCTCTGAGAAATTTAAAGTTCTGAAAGAGGTTCAGGACAAAGCGAAGGGGGAAGATTTTCTGTCCCATGAGTTGTTTGATGAGCTTTGTGTTGAACATGGTGTGGCTCTGGAAGGTGTTGGTGGGCGAGATGGGTTGTTAGACCTGTTTGATAAGCTTGGGATTGTGATGCATTTTCCCAAATTGCCTTATCTGACCAATTATGTGCTTAATCCGCAAGATGGCTGACCTATGGGGTTTATACGATAATGTATTCTGAGCTTGCGCAATCGGCCAAGGGGCGGATCAGTGAGGCTGATGTTGTGCAATATACTTAAAGGGGCAAAGCATCAGGATAATGGTCGAGTCCTTAACATATGCGCCTGATCATTGCCAGTTGATTGTCAATGCGATGGTAGCATTTCAGAGTGGCGTATCGTCTGGCGCGTGATACGCAGCAGTTAGTGATACCAGCTTTGCTTGAACCAGAGCAGCCAGAGCATGATTTTATTGTCCAGGACAGTCTGGCGTTTCAATTTGATTTTAAGGGTTTTTTGCCTCGGCATGTGTTGCCAGCTTTGATGGTGGATCATTATCAGAATATTGCGCAGTATAAAAACCAAGATGTGGTCTGGCAGAATGGGGTTTTGTTGCGACCTGATGTTGGGACAGATGCAGAGGCGTTGGTTCGAAAGCTGATTATCATGAACGGACGTTATTGATATTCAGGTCAAAGGGGCTGACGCGCAATCTTACCTTAGTCATATTAGACAGGGAATAATAGCAGACTTTGAAGCACTATGCCAGAATTGCCATATGAGGAGCGTCTTTTGTTGCGTCCAGATATGCGAGTTGATCAAGTTAGGCTATGGGGCGAATTGGCGATGAAGAAGGTTTGGATTGACTTATAAGATTGTTCAAACATATATGCAGGGCAGAAACGAAAAGACTTTCCAGGAGCCTCAGATGGACATTTTTATGATATAGATCGTGTGATTGTCAGCCGCTCCTGTGTCTCCTGATTTGCAACATGCGGATGTGTTTTTGTCTTATTCGCGCAAGGATTATGATAAGATTGAAGCGCTTTATTATATGCTTCGAGCACGGGGTGAAACAGTCTGGTTTGATAAGGGGATTATGGGTGGACAATGGTATCGCGAGGTAATCAATCAGCGGATTGATGCGGCGAAGGCTGTGGTTGTGTTGTGGAGTGAGGCATTCTGTTCATTCTGAATGGGTTGTGCATGAGACACATCGTGCAAATAAACAAGAGAAGTTGATTTGTCTTCATGTGCCTGGCTTGGATTTGGAGAAGATCCCTGGGCCATTTATGGCCAATCAGATTATTCATGAGTATGGGGATGATGATAAGTTGCTGGAGGCGATTGGCGCGGTTGAAGCTGGGAGTGAGGAAAAAAAATAGTTTGTGTTTTTTTAACCCCCATCTCCCTCGCCATAGGCGAGGGGACTTCCCCCAATTGCAATTGAGGGAAGAAAAGGTTTTGTTCTTTATGATTCGCCCATTGCTTCGTGTTTTTTATCGGTCACGCTAATTTTTATGATTCGCCCATTGCTTCATCATCCATTGCTTTGGCTTTGAGATAGGCCGGGCGGGCCTGGAGGCGGTTTACGTAATCTATGAAGATTTGGTCTTTGTCCATGAGATCAAATTGTATCCCCCAGCCGACATGGGCCCCTAGATACAGGTCTGCAGTTGTGAAGTTATCTCCAACTAGATATTGTTTATCTTTGAGAGCTGTTTTTAAAGTCGACATAACTATTTCAAAACTGCCATAGCCGGTGGTGGCTTGTTTGTCTTCTGGGATTTCTAAGCCCATGGATTTGTTATTTACAGCTGCTTCGATTGGGCCTGCGGTGTAGAACAGCCATCTGTAATATGTGCCGCGAAGGGGGGATGTTGGTGTTGGTGCGAGATTGGCCTCAGGGAAGGCATCGGCGAGATAGGTGCAAATTGCTGCGCATTCGGTTATGACTGTATCGCCATGTTTTAGCACTGGGACCTTGCCCATCGGGTTGATGGCCAGATATTCAGGGGACTTCATTTCTGGGCCATATTCGATGAACTTTGTTTCATAAGGTGCACCGGTTTCTTCCAGCATCCAACGGACAATCCGGCCACGGGACATTGGGTTTGTGTAAAAGGTGAGTTCTGACATTTTTGGTCTCGCGTTGTTTTTAAGATTGGTTTGTTTGGTTTATTATTGTGTCTTAAGTTTGGTTATTTTGTTGTTTATTAGGGAGGTAAGCATCAATTCGTGTATTTTGCTAAAATCATACTATGTGGTTTGGCATGAGTTAAGCTTTTGAGTTGGTAAAAACCTAAGTTAACTAGTTTTGCAACGGATCTGTAAGGAGATACATAATGTAAGTTATAGCCTGTGGGGAATATAGATTTGAATTCATTTATAAAGCTATCTCTTGTCGAGCTAGAATATTCTAACAAAATTGTTGGTTTATATTTTTGTATTGTTTCTTTTAATCCATTTAAAACATTACCTTCAAATCCTTCAACGTCAATCTTAATAAAATCAATTTTCTCAAGGTTTAGGCTATGAATAAAATTATCCCCGTTCAAAATTTTCAGTTCTTTATGGCTGATGTTCCTATCTGTTGCATGCGATGCGATGAAGGACCCAGTTCCGTTATTTGATCCTGTAGGCTGATAGTATTGTCGTGATTCCTCATGTAAACCCAGAGCGACCCTATGGATCTTTATGTTGTCTATGTTATTTTCTTTTATATGCTCATCGAATTTGTTCAATGCTATTTCATAAGGTTCAAATGCATGCACAGTCTTGCTGATTGTTGATAAGAATAATGAGTGATGGCCTATGTTTGCACCTATATCCAGGCAGATAGGCTCTTTCGTGTCTGACAAAATATCCTTGATTAAAACTAGTTCATATTTCGAATAACATCCAAGATAATACACACACCAATCAATATAGGAATTTAGGTTTCCTGAATATTTATATCCAAAAAAGTTCGATACAAAATTTCTATTGTTCATTTTATCTGGGTTTGAGAAAAACATAATTAGCTTATTTCTCACTCCTAAATTTATATAATCCAGGTGACCGATATAACGTAATATATTATCTAGCATTATCAGACTCTAGTAGGTATCAGGCTTGTCTTTATTGGTTGGGCTATCAGCATACTTATAGCCTGTTCCCTTACCTTGTTCAATTTTCTCGTCTGAGATATCAATAGCTTTTGCACAAAGCACAATTTTGAGAGCTGGTTTTCAAAGATTTGACGAGACATCTTCGACGCATTCTTTGAACTTTTTGCTGTTTTTGAGTTTGAATGTGGTGCCTTCTATATTGGCGTTGTTGACACGGTCAAGGCGGAAATATCTTACGTCATTGCGCAGAAGATCCCAGGCGATGACATACCAGATGGGCCAGTTTAAAAAGAGGTAATGTGCTTCTATGGTACGGTTTGTTTTTTGGCCGATTGCATCTGTGTAAACAATGTTCAGTCTGTTCATTTCGAAAAAGGCTTCATATATTGTTTTGGCGGATTTTTTCACCGGAGGGTGGTGGTTTTCCATGATTTGTTGTGAGGCGAGATCACCAATTAAGATTCTATTTCTTAAGGACTGGACTTTTTCTCGTTGTTCTTGTGGGAAAGATATAGAAATTTTATGACGTATTGCTCTTAGGTTTTCCAGGAATATGGGAGACCCTATCTTTTCCATAATTGCGAGGCTGAGCAGGAGGTCGATGACTTCCTGGTAGTTGAGTTGTAATCTGCCGACACCCCAATGGCGGTGTAGCCTAATACCGCCGCCACGGCCCTGATCTGATTCGATGGGATACCCTTTTTCGCGCAAGAGATCCAAATCGCGCATGAGCGTTCGTGTGCTGATGTTCAATAGGTCTGCCAGTTCAGAGGCGGTGTAGCACTCTTTGGATTTTAGCAAGCCTGTTAATTCATCCAGGCGGTTTAACCTTGATAATGTTTCTCTGCTCATAAAAGAAATATGACATTATTTGTCATGTTTAGCAATATTGGTTTGTTTTACATTTTAAAAATTTGAAGGAACAAGAATTATGATCGGTTATGTTACATTAGGAACAAATGATCTTAAGCGGGCTATTTCATTTTATGATGGTTTGCTTGAGGTGCTTGGCGGCAAGCGTTTTATGGAAGGGGAGGCCTATATGTCTTGGGCGATTTCTCCAGATACGCCTTCAATTTTCGTGACGCAACCCTTTGATGGAAATAGCGCCAGCGTTGGAAACGGTATGATGGTTGGCCTGCAGGCTTCAAGCCGGGAGCAGGTGGATGCCGTTTATAACAAGGCAATTGAATTAGGGGCAAAAGATGAAGGGCCAGCCGGGGAGCGGGAGTTTGAGCCTGGGTTTTACGTTGGATATTTCAGGGATCTGGATGGGAATAAGCTTTCTGTGTTTTATTTTGCTGCTGATAAGTGAGTGAGTTTTTTTTTAGTGGCGTTCAAGCGCCACGCAGGCTGCGCGCCTCAATGGCGCTAGTCTGCAAACGATCACATCCGTGATCGTTATTGTCCAGTTTTGCGCTCACGCGAATTTTGCCTATGGCAAAATCGCTGCGCGGGCGCGAGCTTTTTTTGCGTCCTTCTTTTCCGAAAACCAGTTCCCATTTTTCGGGAAGGACTTATGGCTCGGGGTCCTCAAACGGTCACAAATGTGACCGTTATCGTCCGGTGTTTTCCTTGTGTGGTGGGGTGTATCTTAGTTATATCACTGATATGATATCATGAGTTACTAATTAAGCTTGTAAGGCTCTCACTAACTCAAGGATAAAGTATATGGCAGACAGCCGTAAAAAAGGATGGTCCGTTTTTTCTTTTATACTCTTTATTTTCCTGTTCTTTTTTACTTTCCATTATGGTTTGAGTTGGGTGCAGGTCAGTTTGCGTAAATTTGCTATCCCCGTGGATGGTGGACCTTATTTATTATCCAATGATGATTGGAAAAGTGAAGTGCAGACCTTGTTGCAGGATACAACCGCATTTTGGAATGAGGTCTTAAAGCGTGAGGGGGTATCTTACACCCCTCCTGAACTGATCGCAAATTTTGAAGGCAAACGGCCTGTTTGTAAGAGTTCATATGAAACAGACGATGTTGTTTATTGCAAGAAACTTTCAAGGCTTGAACTTAACAGGATCAACTTTAATGGGATCTCGCGTTTTGCAAAGCCTGGGCTTAATCATCTTGCAGTGTCGTATATCTTTGCGCATCTTATTGGCCATCATGTTCAAGCTCAGTTGGGGATTGCTTTGGACGCAAAAACATCAGATCCCGTTGAGCGCCGTATTCAGATAGAGCTACAAGCTGATTGTTTTGCAGGTATGTGGATCCGGCATGCACTAAAAACATATGGAACCACATCTGAATATTATTTAGGCCAGGCTGTCTCAAGGGCTAAGCTCATTCCGCAAGATACGGTCGTTCACATTCCAGGGGTGTATATTGAGAATACTGATTTTGCTAAAGTGGAAGACCGCATTCAATGGGCTCAGCGTGGGTTTCGGGCAAAAGATTTTAGTGAGTGTGGTTAGGGGTTTTTTCTCGTTCAGATGGCACTAAGCCTTTTTCGCGCTCAGCGCGGTGAGTGGTATGGAGATTTCTTGAGAGGTTTATTGGTCTGTTTTTTACAGGAAGCCTGTTCTCTGCGTCATTCCCAAACTTTGCCAGCCCTTAAATATAGCAGGCCCTTAAGGTGATCTGAGCAAAGTATTGGGGATCCATGAAGCGGTGTTGCTTTTGGCTATGGGGTTATGGGTTCCTGCTTTCGCAGGAATGACGATGGTTGGGATGGGCCTTTCGTGTGATTATTATTTTTTGCTTGATGCGAGCCGATGTAGCATGAATAATGAGTTTGTCTTACAGAGCCTAACTGGCGTGGGGCTGGGCAGAGATTACCAGAGATTTAGTGGATCGTTTATTTGATTTTTGGATAAAGGCTAGAATTTTATTATAATTATCTGATATAATAAACTCATGACTCAGACATATTTAAATGGAAAATTAACCGTAACATCGCTTGCTGCACCTACGGTTGAAGATATGCAGAAAATCAAGGCCCTTAGTTCAGAAGATCGTAAGGCTTTGATTGATGAAGCGTTGGCGATTGGTGAACATAGTCCATTCAGCGAAAAGTCCATAGATGATATCTGGGATGATGCCCTTCAAGCTTATCAAGAATTAAGCGATATACCAGACTATGCCCAATAGGCCGTATCAGCTTACCCTTTAAGCTGAAAAAGATTTATATGACATTCTTATACAAGGCCTGATTGGATTTGGTGAACAGCAAGCCTTAAAGTATCAAAACTCTCTTAAATATACTTTTGAACTCATAGCAGAAATGCCTGGTTTAGGACGAAAAAGCCAACGTGGCCGTGAGAATGAATATCGTTTTATTCATGGTAAGCATGTCATTTATTATTCGGTTGAGCCTGATAAGATTATTATTGAGAGGATTATTTATGGGCCTGTTCTTACAGATGTTTGGGGCAATGAGGAGTGAGTGTTGTTTTGGGGTGTGTTAGACTGATATTCTAGCATGAATAATCAGTTAGGCTTACAAAGCCTAACCGGCGCAGGGGGGCTAATATTTTACTCTTTTTATAATTCAAAAGGATCATGAGAAAGTTTACTGGATAATTTTTGTACGTCTTCTCGTAATTTATCTGTCCTGATTATTAAGTCTTCATTTTTATACCTGCAACTTTTAAGCTCATTCTCTAGGTCAGATACTTTGTTAAACAAATAAACAATACATATAATTGCTCCAGCGAACATCATATTTCTAATGAGCTCTTCTCCAACTATTTCCTCTAAAATAGTTGAAAATACTAACCCAACTAAAATTAAAGTCGTAACAATAGTAATTGATAGTATTTTATTATCCAAGCCTTCGGTTTAAAACCACCGCTTTTAAGCGGTAAGGAGGACTTTTAGTCCGTTTCCCACTATTATCATTATACTCCAGAAAAAAGGTCGTTTCGCAGAAGCGTAACCTTTTTTCTGGAGTATAATGATGGGCTATTCAACCTCTGCGCATACGACATATCACAATCGCTATCATCTTGTTTGGATTACCAAATATAGATACAAAATTCTAACACAGCAGATGCGTTAGCATTCGTTCACACATCAAATTTGCGCACACGATCATAAAGGGAGTTCTCTCAAATAATCATATCCATATGTTCGAAAATTCCTCCCAAGCTTCGGTAAGTGACCCACGTGTGACTGCACTTCACGGAAAATTTTCCGGAACTAGTCTGGGGTAGACGTTTCTGGGCGAGAGGCTACTTCTGCACGACATAATTTACCAATGATTCTCAATTACATTGTATACAGAGGATTACCGGCAATATTTCAGTTGCAATTACTGTTCATCGTATAGTTTTGGTTTTTCAGATATAGGCTTCCCGTATTTTTTAATATCGCCTTTCAATGTAGACCAAGGCCAGATACCTTTAATTGCAGCAAGCCATCTTCTAATTAGGTACCCAAAAACAAAACATATTAAACCACTAAAGATCATAGAAATTGGTACATTGTAACCAATGTTACTTTCAGATGACCACAACAAGTTTAGCGGGGCTATAGATAGTATTAAAAATGTAAATAGAGAAAACCAGTAAAGGATATGGCCTACATACCTTAATAGAACCCAATTCCAATGACTTAGATCAGCAAATATATGTAACACAATAAGAAACCTAGTATGATTAAATATAAAAGATATTTTATATCGTATAGATGTTTACTCCTAGTTTTTCTTATTTCTATCAACAGCTTATTATAAAGCTGTTTCAATAAAAGGAACATAATACCATTATATTCCTAAGTATATTGTTGTTACTTAACCCTTCCTTCATCATAAACTCACAAGAAAAAATACCCAGGAAAAAAGTCCTTGACACCGTAACGGTACTGTGGTAGAGTTATGTCATAATCGAGAGAGAACCAAGAGGTTTTGGTTGTTTTTTTGAGTTTGAAATTATTTTTTTAGGTAATTATTTTTATAGCGCTCAAGTTATTTTTAGTAGCGTTCAAGCGCCACGCAGAATTTCTTTTTTTATTGCGTTCAAGCGCCACGCAGGCTGGGCACCTCAATGGCGCTAGTCCTCAAACGATTACTAAAGTAATCGTTATTGTCCATTTTATCGCTCACGTGAATTAACCTTCGGTTAATCACTCCGCGGGGGCGGGCCTACTGGCCCGAGGTCCTCAAAAAAGTGCCTTCGCACTTTTTATCGTCCGGTTTTTTACCATGAGACTTTGGAGTTTGTTTTATATCGCTCACGCGAATTGACCTCTGGTCAATCGCTGCGCGGGCACGGCGCTAAGCGCCGAGGTCCGCAAAAGAATGCTTTTGCATTCTTTATTGTCCAGATCTTTTACCTTGAGAAATTGGTGTTTGTTTTAATCACGTAGCCTGATCTGAATCCGATCGGCTTTGCCTTTGGCGTCTATGACGGTGAGTTTTACGAAGCCTATGGTTTGCGGGGTCCAGAAGGTTTGGCGTTTGTAAGGTTTTGATGGGATGGGTTTGCCGTCTACGAGCCAGGTGAGTGGGAGTTCGCCGCCTCTTGCTTTTAACGACAATGGGAGTTTGGAGCCGTCGGCGCTCACGATGAGTTCGACTTGTGATTTGTTGGGTGGGAAGGTGATGCGGACATTGTTTGCTCCAGCTTGAGCATCTGGATCGGTTTCGAAACGTTTGTCGAAATGTTGGAGCGGGATTGGCAATTGGGCCGTGTTGACTCTGATGGCTGCGCTTGGAGCTTGATTTAAGGGCGTTCTTTGTGGGCTGATGCGCTGGAAAGCATTGAACAATAATGGCGCTGCTGCTTTTAAGCCGACAAGGCCAGGTGTTGCGGTGTTGTCCGGGCGGCCGACCCAGGCGGCGATAAGGTGTCTGCCATCATAGCCGACGGACCAGGCATCGCGGTGGCCGTAAGAGGTGCCGGTTTTAAAGGCGATGCTGCCGCCTTTGGCATTTTTAGGTGGTTTGGTGCCGCGGAGAATATCGGTCACATACCAGCTTGCGGTTTCAGATAACAGTGGCATGTTGGTGATATCTGGGCGGAGTATGATCGGTTCTCTTACATAACGGAGTTTGATTGTCTCGCCGCCTCTAGGGAAGGCGCTGTAAAGCTGGGCGAGGTCTTGTAAGCGGATGCCGACGCCGCCCAGTGCCACGGCCAGGTTATTTGGAATTTTGGATTTCAGGCCGGCCATTTTGAATTTGGAGACAAGACGCGCTGGGCCAATTTTATCGAGAAGTTTAATGACCGGGACATTGAGAGAGACCTGTAAGGCTTGTCTTAAGCTGAGTGTTCCTCGGTAGATTTTATCGAAGTTTTCTGGTGAATAGGTGCCAAATTGTATGGGGCCATCTTCGATCAAGGTTTCTGGATGAGCGAGGCCAGCTTCAAAGGCAAAGCCATAGATGAACGGTTTTAGGGCTGAGCCAGGTGAGCGAACGGCCTGGATCATATCAATGGCACCAAAGCGTTTGTTATCAAGATATCCAGGTGAGCCGACATAGGCGAGGATGTCTCCGGATTTATGATCGGCGACCAGAAGAGAAGCTGACAGTTTGGGGCCGAGTTTATTGACATGGTCTTTGGTGAGTGTTTCTAAAGATTTTTGAAGTTCGCGATCAATCGTTAGGATATGGCGTTTGCGATCCGGGAATTTAGAGATTTCTGAATCTGCCAGGTGCGCCGCTAAGATTGGAAAGTCAAAACGTTTTGAAGGAATCGGTTTTGCTTTTGCGCGGTCGACGTCTGATTTTGGGAGCGCGTTATATTTGAGCATGCGATTGAGAACATAATCTCTTCCGCGTTTTGCATTTTTGGGAAAACGGTCTAGGCGTCTTGTCCTTGGCGCTTGTGGAAGGGCAACAAGAAGTGCAATTTCATGTGGTGAGAGGCGTCTTGGTTCTTTTTTGAAATAGGCAAGGGTTGCTGCTCTGACGCCTTCAATATTGCCGCCATAGGGGGCAAGTGTGAAATAGAGTTGTAAGATCTGTTGTTTGGTGAAGCGTTGTTCCAGTTGAACGGCCCTGATCATCTGGATAATTTTGGTGCTCAAGGCTTTACCCTTTTGGCCTTCTAACAAGCGGGCAACCTGCATGGTGATGGTTGAGCCACCAGAAATGATGCGGCCATGTTTGGCCCAAAGATAGGCGGCTCTGATGAGTGCCAATGGATCAACGCCATAATGGCTGTAGTAGCGTTTGTCTTCATAGGCGAGCAGAATATTGATGAGTTTGGGATCGATATTTCCCAAACGGACTGGTAAGCGCCAAATGCCCTCGCTGTTGGTATAAGGGCGGAGGAGGCGGCCTTTTCTGTCGAGGACAACTTTGGAGAGGTTTTCTGCTTTTGCTAAATTGAGCGGGCCGATTTTATGAATGGTATAAAGAAGGGCACCGCCTAGTGATGCTGATATACATAAAAAACAAAGAGAGGAATATATCAGCCACGACCTCCAGGGTTTTCTGGACGCCGTGTTTTGCTTTGTGTCTTTGTTTTTTGTTTTACTCATAGTTGAACTTTTTTACTCTATGAGGTTATTTGCTGATTTCAACTTTGCCAGCATCAGTTCTTGCGAACCTGTCTGGGCGATACATATCTTCAATTTTTGCAGCCGGGTGAAGATATGTGCCTGGAGAGACTGCACGAACGATATAAGCGACAGTGAATTCAGCTGGTTTTTTGGCATTGTATCTTCTCGACATATCAAAGGCTGCTATGAATTTATCATCTTTGAATTGTGAGTGCTCAACTCTGGAGTTATATTTTAGCCAGGGGAGAGATTTGACATCACTGCCTTGAACCAGTTTTGGGTTTTCTATGATGAAGCCAGCAGGTATGCGATCTTCTAAAATGAGGCGACCGCGTTTGGCTTCGGCTTCATTGACTTTTAAAACGATGACGAAGCGATCATTTTGTTTGACTTTGCTCAGATCAGCTGATTTGCCATCGAGTGTATAAGCTTCACGTGTGATATGGAAACCTTTGGAGATGGACGGTTCTGCGAATTCGCCATGGCCAGTGATTGTTAATGCTGCCTTGATTTCTTCGTTATTACGGTTTGTTACTATGTAGTTTTGTTCAGTTAGAGCTTTTGCTGTTATAACTTTTTGTAACTGGCCAGAATGTGGAAGACCATTGACAGCGAGTTGCAATTCTTTGGTTTCTTTTTGTAAGGCATTTGCTGCTAATAACAACCAGGCGTTTTCCTGTGTTGAAGTATAGGTTTTTAAGCTTCTGACTTTATCCAAGAGGTTTGTCAGCGTTGAAACTGAATCTGTTGCAGTCTTTGTTTCAGAGATTAGTGTTAGAGCCGCTGCTCCATCTCTTAGAGCTGTGCCATAGTCTTTGCGGTAGGTTGATTGATTGAAGTTTTTCTCCAGGTTTTGCAGAGACGCTGCATAGGCTTGGTTTGCACGATCTTTGTCTCCATATAGAGCCAGAGCTGCACCCAGTTGTGCTTGCGCTAATGGTGTTGAGAAATTGTTTAATTTTGCATCAACATAATAGCGTAAGTCACCAATGCCCGCTCGGCCATTTCTTGCCAGGACATAAAGTGCATAAGCAAGGCCTTCGCCGCCACGTTTGAAATCTGAGGCAAAGTTTACAGTATTTTGCAAACGATCCAGAGCTTGTTCGAAACTGCGTTGTGGGACTTTATAGCCATTTGTTTTCGCTCTGGTGAGGAAGTCTGTGATATAGGCTGTGAGCCAGATATCTCTGCCGTATGGAGACCATAGGCCAAATGATCCGTTGCTGCCTTGCATTCCAATTAAGCGTGTTATGGCTTTTTCGACACGTTTTTTAGCGCCTTTCAGGCCAGCAACACCGGCTTGTTCAGCTACTGAGCTCAAGTAAAGCAGAGGAAGAGCGCGGCTTGTTGTTTGTTCTGCACAGCCATAAGGATAGCGGTCTAATGCCAGAAGCAGGCCAGGAACGTCCATGGCAAGGCCTTTGGCAACATTGACGCTGACCTTGACTGTTTCAGGAAGCAGACCCTTCATGACATCTTTGCTGACAGTCAGTTTTCCGCCATTAGCTGGAAGCTCGCTTATAAATCTGCGTGTAATATTCGGGGCTGCTGGATGAACTTTGAAATCATATTCACGTTTTAAAGTAAAGTTGTCAGGGCCCGATATGTTCAAAGTAAGTTTTGCCTGACCAGTTTTGGTTGCCGAAATTGGAATTGAAAAGTCTTTGCGTTGTTTTTGTTCAAGCTTTGTTTTTTGTTCTGCAAGTTTGTTATCAGCGTTTATTGGGCCAGTTGTTGTCAGTTTGTATGTGAAGTCTCCCGATGGGCCCTCAACATTATCTAAACTGAAATGAAGGTTAGATTTGTCGCCTGAAGTTAAGAAGAGCGGTGCTGTACCAATCACAACGACAGGATCTCTGACGATCACATCTTTTTCAGTATTACCGATTTGATCATTGTTCCAGGCGGTTGCCATTAAACGCAATGTTCCGTCAAAGGCAGGTATTTTGAAGGTGACCTCTGCTTTACCGTCTTTATTGACAAGCACAATTCCGGAGTAAAGAGCGACAGGTTTGATGTTTGCTGGAGGAGGCGAACCGAATGCACCACCTGCACCGCCGCCTGATCTGATTTTACCAGCAATGGCCTGCATGCCATCTATGAGCTTGCCGTAATAGTCACGGATTTCAAGAGCTAGTCGGCGTTGGCCATAATACCAGTTTTTAGGATTTGGCGATTTGTACCTAGTCAAGTTTAAGATGCCTACATCAACAGCGGCTATTGTGATATTGGCTTCCTGGCCTTCTTTGAGACCGGTGAGTTTTACAGGTATTTTAACTTCCGTGTTTGGACGAATTTTCTCAGGTATCGCTAGGGCTATATCCAATTCTTTTTCTTTAATGTTTGGTTTGACCCATGACATACCAATAGAGCGGCTTGGCATCCGACTGGTTTTTTTATCCATAGGCCGATAAAAAATTGCAGTGATATAGGTATCAGCGCCCCAATTTTTTCCAACTGTGAATGGAATTTCATTGTTGGTTGCTTTTTTGACATCGACAGTTTTCATAGAGAGAATATTTTGGTCCACTGCCATGATCAGAGCTTTGCCATCTGCTTCTGGAGATATATTTACGTTAAGGGTATCCCCTGCTTTGTATTGTTTTTTGTTTAAACGAAGTTCCAGTTTGTCTGGGGTATCTGTGTTGGTCGCTGAATACCAACCAGAGTAAAACTCATAACTTGCATTTGGGCCATTTGGATTTTTTGAGGTAATTTCAAGCCGATATTTTCCCCAATCAAGAGGAGCTTTTATACGGCTTGCTTTATCAGTGGTTGTGTTAAGTGTCCCGTTGGCAACTTTTTTTGTATACGCGATGGTTTCGTAATTCCACGAGCCATTATTTGCATACCATTGATAGCGGGTTTCAACTTTTAAAAGTTCCCAATTTAGATTTTTGAGTTCTACCTGTTTTGCTGAGGAATTGATTGCTAGTATATCAAATTCAGCTGTCTGTCCCTGGCTTAATTCATTGCCAATAAATAATGGTTTAATTCCTAGAACTGTTTTTTGTGGCAGGATTGGGAAAGAAACCTGATTTGTAATTGTTTTTCCGCCAGGTTCATTTAGTCGTACTGTGTATTGTGCTTCTAAAAGTTTGTTGGTTTGTGGTATTTCAGGTAATGTCGTAATGAGTTCAGCTTTACCATCGGTATCTGTTTTTGGTAATTCTGAGAGTTGCTTGTTTATATTTAAGAATTTTTCATCGTGTAAACCAAATTGGTATCCCTTGAATTCTTCCAAACCTGTATTGTTTTTTCTAATTAAAATTTCACCAGATAATTGGAGATTGGATGCAGGGGCTCCATAGAGGTATCGACCTTTTGCTGCGATTTTAATATTGTCATCTGCTGTAATTTTTTTTGTATCACTGACAAGATTTAATTCCATGCGTTGAGGGCTATAGTCTTCAACCAGAAATGAGGTATATCCAATACTTTTTGATTTTGGGTCTGTGTAGAGTGACGCAGACCATGTTCCAGACATAGCATTTGATGGGATGGAAAGAATGTAAGAGCGACCTCCATTGCCTTCATCAGGCCAGAGATGACGAAGATGCTCAACACCATCAGGTCTTTTGATTTTTAGTGTTAGTGGGATTTTAGGAACAGCTTTGCCTTTTTGGTCCCGTAGGAGAGCTGTTAGATACACGTCTTCATTGGTTCTATACACACCACGTTCTGAGAATATATATGCATCCAGAGGTCCTGGATTTGCTCGACCTGAGACACCACGATCTGTAAAATCAAAAGCAGAATGCGTGACATCAAGAAATGCGTAATCACCTTCGCTACGTTCTGCAATGATAATATGAGGTGACAAGGCGCCTTCGCCTTTTGTCAAACCTTTTTCAAAATGTGCATGTCCATTTTTATCTGTTTTTGTTGTGCCTAGTATCTCATTATTTCTGGCAATTAGACGGACTGTCACATTTTTTAGAGGTTCAGCTGAGGAGAGAGATCTAACAAAAGTGTGTATACCTTGCTGACCTTTTAAGGTCGTTAGTCCCAAATCTGAGATAATAAACCATTGGGTTGCATATTTTGTATTGTATGTTTCTTTTTGATTTACTGGCGATGCATAAACGACATACAGGCCAGGCTTGATATCTTTAATTGCGGTTGTAACAGGTAATGCAGTGGTGACATCTTTGTTGAGTTCTGATTTAACTGAGAGATGGCCTTCCCAAATTTTAGCCCCAAGATTATTTTTGAGATCCTCAATATCATATTTGCTGAATTGTCTTTTAATATAGTTGTTTAAAATTGTTTTGTTTAGAGCTCTGTCACCAACACGATATATTTTGGTTTCGATTTTATCCGTATTGATGGAAATAAGCGGAATGCCATTCTGGCCGGTTTTGGGTAATACATAACCTTTGTTTGCAAAGCGCACTGCTGGAGTTCGGTCACGAACATAAATAGATAAATCAGCTGTTTTTAATATTTTTTCATCTCTGATTTGAGATGGAAGGCCCTCACGGACTTTAATAATATATCTTTTGCCATGTGTCAGGCCGTCAACACAAAGTTGTCTTTTATTTTTTGATACACCTGCGGGTTCTTTACCGTCAATATTTAGGAATTTTGTAAAATCAATTCGTGCTTTTGAGAGATTCTCAGAAAATTGGATACAAATCCTTGGAGTTTCGGTTTCAGAATCAACCGTATAGTCCAGAACTCTGAACCCTCGTTCATTTCTCAGAACATTATATGCTTTTTGAATTTCTTCATTTGTTTTCAATAATAGACTGGCTTTGTATGCATTTAATGCTGGGCGCCAAAAAGAGCGTCTTTTTAGGGCTTCAGCCAAATTTGCTAGAGCTTCAGCTTTTTGTTCAGGTTTTTCCAAGAGTATGTAAGCTTTATAAGCTGAAGAACTTGCATTTTGTGGGAAGTCATATTTTTCATTGCGGTTTCTGGGCTTTGTTGCAAGGTAGACTTGTGAGAGAGCTAGCCATGTTGCTCCATCGTTTGGTCTTAATGCTAGGGCTGATGCAAAGGAATTGATTGCGGTAATATTATCCTGAGTTGCTAGAGCATTTTGAGCTTTTGTTCGCCATTGTTCATAGTTGTTGCCAGTTGTTGGCCATTTTTTTGTTAAATATTTTTGAAAACGATTTGCTTCATTCTGGGTCCCTTGATGTTTGAAAACTTTATTTGGTTCAATGGCTTGGGAGATATTGGGAGATGTTAATGAAAAAAATAGAATGAAAATTGCGAATAAGTATGGGTATTTTGATCGCATAATGTAGTTCCCTCCCACATTGATTTTAGATGCAATTGCATTTTTTTATACAACAACAGACTGGATGTTTCTTAAATATACTATGTGTTTTGTAAGTGTCTCAAAAACCGATATGTTGATGAATAAATTAACCTTTTTTAGGTCTGTCCATTATCTTGATATAGGTTGTTTGTTTTGGCATGCAATATAAAATATATGACTTTCATAATTTCATGTCCAAAGCTTGTTCAAAATACCTATTTACCTGAAGAGTCCTAAGTAAGTTATCCTGTTGTTTATTGTTTTTCTAGAAACCTGTTTCATATCGTAACATTTATTATTTTTTTGAATACTAAACTTTTTTACCGGAGCTTATTTGAATTTCTGTATGCTTACAGGTTAGATCAGCCTGTCTTATTTTTGATTGATAGAGAAAATATTCTTAAGTGTTTTCTTTTACAATGTTATGTTTTATTAGCTAAGGGGTTCAGAGTGAGTTTAGGTAGCAACCATACCTCATCATCAATTGATGAGGAAAATTCCTGTATTGGCCAGATCAAATCCCTTTCAGGAACTAAAGCTGTTATACAGTTGAATTCTAGATATTTTGATAAGTCCTCGAAATTCTCTGATCATCTTAACATTGGGGCTGTGATAAAAACTAAAAACTCCTCAAATCATGTCGTTGGTATTGTTTCCAAAATAGAAGTTGATGATGCACAAGATCAATGCACACAAGATTTTCAAAGTTGTATTGCGGAGGTTGAATTTATTGGTGAGCTACAAAACAATGTTGTAGACAAGGGGTATACTTTTTCCAGAGGCGTTACATTATATCCCAATATTGGTGATCTATTTTATTTAACTACACAAACTGATATGGAAATTATTTATAATGTGGATGCAGAAAATGCAATTAGTGTAGGTCATCTTCCTCAAGATAAAGATTTTCCTGTTAAAGTTAAAATTGATGAGTTATTAGGGAAACATTTTGCAATACTGGGTACAACTGGTACGGGAAAATCTTGTACCGTTGCTTTAGTTTTTCAGGAAATTTTAAAACAAAACCCATATGCGCATATTCTATTGCTTGATCCTCACGATGAATATGCTTCTGCTTTTAAAGAACAAGCAGAGATTATTACACTGGCAGATTTGCATCTTCCATATTGGTCTTTTAGTTTTGAAGAAATTATAGAGATACTCATTGGAGATAAAAAAGAGCACAAAACAGAAGTTGAAATTCTGTCAGAGTTAATCCCTCTAGCAAAGGCTAAATATAATAGTAAGGGGCGAGATGCCCGGCAAACCGTCAGTCTTCGTAAGTCAGATAATGAAAGTGTCTTATATTCAGTTGATACTCCCGTTCCTTATCGGCTGTCTGATTTGGTTAGTTTGCTTGATGACAGAATGGGTAAATTGGATCATAAAAGTGATATATGGGCCTGTAAGCAGCTCAAACAAAGAATCGCATCACTTAAACAGGATAAGAGATATGCCTTTATGTTTGGTAGCTTTGATGTCCAGGATCATATGAAAGAAGTCTTGGGACGCATTTTTAGAATACCTGTGAACAATAAACCTATTGCAATTCTTCAGCTAGGTGGTCTGCCCTCTGAAGTTATTAATGTGGTTGTTTCTATTTTATGCCGTATGGCATTTGATTTTGGCCTATGGAATGAAGGAAAGGTGCCAATTACTCTCGTTTGTGAGGAAGCACACCGATATATTCCAGTTGATAAGAATTCTGGTTTTATTCCAACACGCCGATCTATTTCCAGAATTGCAAAAGAAGGTCGTAAGTATGGAATTTCTTTATGTATTGTCAGCCAACGGCCTGGTGAGCTTGACCCAACAATTCTCTCACAATGTAACACTGTCATTGCGATGCGTTTGGCTAATGAAAATGACCAAAATATAATTTCTTCAGCAGTTTCTGATGCAAGTTCTAGTCTTTTGCGACTTTTATCCTCGTTGGGAAATAGAGAAGTTATTGCATTTGGAGATGGTGTGTCTTTACCAACAAGAATTAAATTAAACGAATTAGACCCAGATACTTTACCAAAAGGGCAAACAGCTTCATTTACAGAAAGATGGAGGGATAATTCTTGCGATGAATATTTCCTTAATTCTCTTGTAAATAAATGGAGATCTGCCATATGTCCTGCAGGTGCTCAAGGGGCAGGGACAGGGGGCAACGACCAAAGGCGCGCTAACCTTGGCCCAGAGTATCGAGGTTTACATCAAGTGTTTGATAAGTAATTTATTTGTGTGTATTTTTCATGACTATAGTTCGTTTAGCTGATTTTCCTGATTTTAAGCCTCAAATTGTCCAAATTTTTTTTGAAACCGCAAAACAGCAGAGTTTTGTCTCTGAATACCATAGGAAAGAGTTCCGCGAAACATGGTTAGATCCTTATCTTAATCATTTTTGTGAGGATGTGTTTTTATTTATTAAAGATGGAGATGTTGCTGGATATCTTACTGGTGTGAAACAGTCTTGCGTAGGATTACCAGACTTTAAAACAATAGGTTATTATGAAGAGTTACTTGAGGAGTATCTCATCTATCCAGCACATTTTCATATTAATGTTTCATTATCATTCCAACGCCAAGGAATTGGCCAAAGTCTTGTGAAATATTTTATTAATGAATGTCATCAGAGTGGTGTTTCAGGTGTGAATATCGTTACAGGTTGTGACTCAAAAAATAGGTGCTTTTATTGCTCTTGCGGTTTTAAAGAGATCAAAACTTTCAATTCTAATAATAAATCTCTCCTTATGCTTGGAAGAGAGACATAAGTTGAAATATTTGGATTCTATATGATTTATAATTATTTTGCTTACACTCTATTAAATTATCTATGAGATACTCGGACTATTACAGCGTTATCAGCTGTTCTTGTTTTTATGCAAGGTGCTTTCGTTGTTATTTTATAACTTTTCTTTTTTCGAGAAAATTGAACGGTTTTGTGATTTTTCGGGGTTTTGAGGATATGGCCAATAATTTAAGTGATTTAGAGGCACTTATAGATTTGGCAAAAGAGCCATCCAGTGAGAAACGTCGTCAACTTTTAAGAGATATCACTGATGTTTTTCTAATTGATTCATCAAAACATACAGAGCATCAGAAAGATAATTTTGGTGATATAATCCAGAAATTATCTGATGATTTCGAGGTTGAAACACGCCAAGAAATAGCAGAACGTTTTGCTGTAGATTGTAATGCTCCTTATAATTTGATGAAGAGCTTTGCAAATGATGTTATTCATGTTGCTGGTAGTGTCCTCAAAAATAGCCCGCTGTTAAGTCAAGAAGACTTGATTGAAATTTGTGAGCAAAAAGGGCAAGAGTATCTTCTGGAAATTACAAAACGTACTGATATTGGTGAAGATCTCTCTGATGCTATTGTTGAAAACGGAGATGATCATACTGTTGAAAGTTTGTTAAATAATGAGAATGCTGTCATTGCTGAGGAAACTTCTCATAAAGTAGCTGAGCGGGCGCAAACCTCTGAAATTTTACAGAAGCCATTGATTAAACGTCAGGACATTTCTCCGAAAGTTATTGCTGGAATGTATTCTTATGTTGCTGAAGAACTTAAGCAGACAATTTTAGAAAAATGCGATGTCGAAGATTTAGAAGCTCTAGAGAATTCTATTCGGGATGTTGCTGAGAGTTTTTCGGGTGATGCGTATGATATGGTTAAAACAAGAATTCGTAAACTTTCAGAACGTGGTGAATTAACGGAACGAAAAATTATTGGCTTGATTAAACAAAATAAAAGATTTGAGTTTATCATTACTTTGGCAACCATCACTTGTTCTGATGAAGCTGTCATTCTTAAAATTATTGAAGATAAGTCAGGAAAATCTTTGATTGTTTTATGTAAAGCTAATGATATTAGCGTTACTGTTTTTAAAGTTATTATTATGTCGCCATTTATAAAGGCTGAATTTACACCAAATCAGGTGATTTCTCTTGTTTCTGCTTATGATCGTTTTAGATTCCAAGACGCCCAAAGGGTGATGCGATTCTGGAAGACACGTCAACATGCACTGGAACAATCAGTTGCTGAATAATTTACTTGCTCAAAATGCCTGCCAATATGCTTTAATGCGTGCTGCTAATGCTTCTGGGCTTTCAGCGTAGATTCTTAATCCTGGTATTTCTGCAAACTTTCGTTGTTCTAAACGCCAATCATCACATAATTCGATAAACTTTACAGTGTCTTTTTTATTTTGCATATCAGATGTGTGCTGGTTCACAAAATCTATTAGATTTGATAGATCATTGTGTGTTCCCAAAAACTCTGAAACCTCAGAGGTTTGTTGATTTTTTACTTCAAATAGCTCTGGCCAGATGGGTGAGATAAACTGAATATGTCTCCAGTGATATTGTAAAAATTTTCTCCACTCATGAAAGGCATCAATACTGCATTCTGAATATGCTATTTGCATCTGTTGCTGGCCTTTTGCATAAATGTTTTGTAAGCCAGGTAAAATACAATCTATACCTGTTTGCTCAAAGCTTAAATTTTCGAAAAAACTTTGAGCCCCCTTTAGATCTTTCAAGATATTTTCGTGAGAGTATTTTTTTATTTTTTTTTCTGAGGCTTTTTTATTTTTCTGCAAAAGTTGGATCAGAGGTAGTATAATTAGGTCCTGAGTATTTAATGCAAAATTAGTTTGAAGTTTCAGGATGGTTTCAATCATTGCTTGAATATCACGAGTTCCTGACATGATGCGTGCAATATCTCTTAAACGCATATTTTCTTTTTGAAAATGAGATTTTGAAATAACTGGCTGGATTAATCTTAATAATGCTCGTGTCCTTTTTAGATTCTTCCTCGTTTCGTGGACACCCATCGTTGGAGTTTTTTGAGCACTTAAATGTTTAATTGCTTTTTTGAGTTGCTCATTTGCTGCAGATTTTATGGATTCTTCTATCGTTTCATTTAGCTTTAGTTTATATGCCATGGAATTGTCCGTAATGTTTTTAGATCAATAACCAATTTTTAATACGTTCTTCTGGCTTAGGATGAGTGATGATGTCTGTCACCACTGCAATAGAGTCTGCTCCAGCCTCAAAAACCATTGGGGCACGTTCTAATGTAATTCCTCCTATGGCAACAAGAGGGCAAGATAGCATTGATTTCCATTCTGTAATGCGTTCCAAGCCTTGTGGGGACCATTTCATCTTTTTGAGTTTTGTTTCATAAATTGGACCTAAGGCTATGTAATCAGGTTCAGCATTTATCGCTATTTCTAATTCATGATGATCATGCGTTGATAAACCAAGTTTTAAACCTGCAGATTTTATTTCCGATAAATTTGCTTTTGCTAAATCTTCTTGGCCAAGATGAATATAATTCGCTCCTAGTTCAATAGCTTCTTTCCAATAATCATTTATGATGAGTTGGCAATGATATTCTTTGCATATTTTAATGCTTGAAATGATTTGTTTTTTTATCTGAGCTGTATCAGCATTCTTCAACCTTAACTGTACCGTTTTAACCCCTAAAGGGACAATTTTTTCCAGCCAGGTTATGTCTGGGACTATTGGGTAAAATTTATCAAGCATTATCGATCTCAAAAAAAGGTGTTCCCGCAACTGGGGTAGATGGCACAGCCATGTCTCTTGGTTCAATTATACCAGATAAATAGGCTACATGTCCTGCTGTAATTGCTTGGTTAAATGCTTTTGACATATTAATTGGTTCTATTGCTTTTGCGATGGCTGTATTGAGCAATATTGCATCATATCCCATTTCCATCGCTTGGCATGCATGTGATGGTGCTCCAATTCCTGCATCAATTATGAGAGGAATATCTTTGAAATAAGCTCGTAGAGTTTTTAAACCCGTTGGATTGTTTAGACCACGACCTGAGCCTATAGGAGCTCCCCAAGGCATTAGAACCTGACATCCTGCAGTTACCAGTTTTTCTGCAAGACTTAAGTCTTCTGTCATGTAGGGAAATACTTGGAAACCTTGTTTTATAAGTTCTTTAGCAGCTTCTAGCAAACCAAAAACATCAGGTTGTAATGTGTCATCATTTGCAATTACCTCGAGTTTGATCCATGGTGTTTCAAAAAGTTCGCGTGCCATTTGTGCTGTGGTTATCGCTTCTTTAGGAGTTCTGCAACCTGCTGTATTCGGTAAAATTTTTACATTTAATTCTTTAATTAGATCCCAGAAGCGTTGTCCTGTTTTTTCTTGTGACGCTTCTCGTCGTAGAGATACAGTTACGATCTCAGTCTTGCTTTGGATAATTGACTGACGAAGAATTTCTGGTGACGGATATTGAGCAGTTCCCAACAATAGACGCGATTGAATAGACGTATTATATAGTTTGAGTGGGCTCTGTATTTCAGTATTTTGTGTCATTAGCCACCTTGTCTTGGCGATAAGATTTCAATTTCATCATTTTCATTTATGCTGGTCTGGGGTCTTTCACTTACAGGAACAAAATAACCATTCATAGCTGTGGCAATTTTTTTATCTTCAAAACCAAGTTGAGAACAAAGCTGACCTAAGTTTTTTGCATCAGTTTCTATTAATTTGCCATTAAGGTGTATCTTCAACGAAAATCTCCTTATTTCTCTCTCCGGTTTCTAGATATTTTACAACCATATCTGCAAGTATAGGAGCAAGTAGAAAACCATGACGATATAGGCCGTTTATATATATTTTTCTGCCCCTTCTAATGATTTTAGGGATATTATCTGGAAAAGCAGGGCGAATACCAGCTCCCATCTCAATAATTTCACTTTCTGAGAACGCGGGATGTAGAGAATAGGTGGTAGACAGAAGTTCTAGAGCAGACCGTACAGTTACATTTCGCTGGTCATCAGATTCTATCACAGTTGCTCCTATCATATAGTATCCATCAGGCCAGGGAACAATATAGATTGGGAAGCGAGGGTGTAAGAGGCGGATTGGTCGATTAAGTTTTACATCATTTGATTTTATGATAATTCGTTCTCCACGCACACCCCTTAGGTTTATGAGGTCTTGTTGAGCTCCAATCCCACGACAGTCAATTGTCCAATCACCGTCGTTGGCTGGCTTGGTTTCCGTGCCAAAATAACATTTTACGCCAATATTTTTTATTTCGTCTAAAAGGAATTGCATTGCATTGCGTGGGACCATATGCGCTTCATTTTCAAAGAATAATCCATTTCCGAATCGGTTTCCCAAGTCTGGTTCTAAGTTAATAATTTGATTGGAATTTATTGTTTTATATTCTTGGGTCATGCGAGCAAATCTCACGAGTTCTTGTTGCTCACGGGGTTGTGCTAAAACTATTGTGCCATTTTCTACAATATTAGGATAATGGGTTTGCCAAATTTTTTTTGATTGGATACCTAGTATCCTTACAATTTGTTCTGAGCTTTCCTCTTCACAATATGGCGCTAGCATAGCCCCGGCATATTTGCTTGAGCTGTGTTGGAAGGCAAACTCTGATTTATCAATTAAGGTAACCTTGTAGCCTTGTTTCCCAAGCAGGAATGCTTGCCAAAGCCCAGTGATGCCAGCTCCTAAAATTGTGACTGATTTGGTAGTCAAATTAGTTTTTACTCCGATTTTATGCTGTTTCTATCATTATTTATCATAAATAGGAGTTTTAATGTGTGATATTCTGTCATAGGAGATATGCTTTAAACGACGGATATTAATCTTCATTTCGTAAGAAGCTCATAAGGGCTGTTGTATCTTTGCAGTGATTAACCATTTAACGTCCATACCGAATGGTAGAGGTATAATGGCCCTAACGTTAATATTATTTTCCTAAAGCTTCACCTTCTCGCCTTGGATCGACACCGCTATACATACCTTGTTTGGTTTTTAATATTACATGTAAACCACTTGTCATTGAAGATAGTTTAATTTTGTGTCCATAAGACTGAAGGAAAAGTTTGGTCAAACCTAAACCGGGCTTTTCCATTTCAAATGGACCATTTCTGGACCCAAAATTAGTGAGTTCGACCGCTTGTTGCTGATCCATGTCCCAGTCTATCATAGCTATCAGCGTTTTTAGCACGTATAGGATAATTCGACTTCCTCCCGGTGACCCCAGTACAAGCTCTACGTTTCCTTTTTTATCGAAAACAATTGTTGGTGCCATTGAGGACCTAGGACGTTTTCCAGGTTCAATTCGATTTGCAACAGGACGTCCTTGGATATCTATAGGGGTGAATGAGAAATCTGTTAGTTCATTATTCAGTAAGAAGCCCCCAATCATTACTTTTGAGCCAAACGCAGTTTCGATTGTCGTCGTGTATGAAACAGCGTTGCCTTCCTGGTCGACGATTGAAATATGGCTCGTGCCAGAACTTTCTATGGTTTTATCGTTGCCATAAAATCCTTGTTTTACAAATTTTGGAGTGCCTGATAGTGCCTTCTTCATGGCTTGAGTTTTATTGATTTTTTTACGTCTTTTCTCAAGGTAATTTTTATCTAATAACCCTTTGGGAGGCGGAACAAAGTCTGGATCAGCCATATAGCGGCCTCTATCGGCATATGCTAGCTTTTGAGCTTCTACTATGTAATGCAGTGTTTGGTGATCCTCTATGCCTGCTTTAAGATCATAAGGTTCAATCAGTTTGAGAACTTGGGAAACTGTTAGACCTCCTGAGGAAGGAAGGCCCATTCCGCATATCTTATGTGACCTATACTTTATGCAAACTGGATCCCTTTTTTTAATCTTATACCCAGAGAGATCTTGCAAGCTCATACCATTTTTGCCATCGCTTACAATATTTACTTTGTCAATAATTTGCTTGGATAATTCACCTGAGTAAAAAGCTTGAGATCCTTTGAGAGAAATTAAACTCAATGTTTTTGCAAAAGTTGGGTTTTTTAGTACATGTCCCACTGGCCATGCTTCACCGTTCTGATTGAAGAAATATGATTGTGCATCAGGACCAAATTTTTTTGCACCTGTAGCCTTAAGAAGTTTATTAAGTCTCTCTGAGACTTTAAAACCTTTTTGTGACAAGTTGATTGCTGGTTGAAAGATCTCTTGCCAGCTTAGTTTTCCGTATTTTTTGTGTGTTGTCTCAAGAAGTTTTACGACACCTGGAACACCAATTGCCAAGCCTTGTTGTATTGCTTCTTGAAAACCTAATGTGTTGCCATCTTTATCAATAAAATGGTTTGCTTTGACAGATAAAGGAGCCGCTTCTCGTCCGTCATAGGTATGGAGTTTTTTCTTCGCATTATCCCAGTAAAGTAGAAATGCTCCCCCACCAATGCCGGACGATTGAGGTTCTACAAGGTTGAGAACCAGTTGTGCAGCAATCATAGCATCTATTGCATTTCCGCCTTTAGATAGTATCTCGTCACCTGCTTTGCTTGCATAAGGGTTGGCTGCCACGATCATGTATTTTTGGGCTCTAACTAGCTTTTTTTTGCTTTTACCAGTTTCTTTTTCTGGTTCAGCTTTTGGGTTGGGTTGAGCTTTATCTTGCTCTTGGACGGTTGATTTTTGCGAATATGAATTTGAGTGTAAAATGCAGAGTGCAAGAAAAATGAATATAATTTTAAGCGTTATGGTCTGGAGCATGATAAGTGTTCAGTTCTTTTTATATCAAATTATGTTCATGAGTCGTGTCGATATCTCTTACACTTTTGCGTATGAAATATCCTAAATAGATAAAATTTATTGTGCATAGCACAAAAATACTATTATAATTTTATCTGTTTACGACATTTAATCTATAAATGTTTTAAACAGAATAAACCCTTATACCTAAGATAATCAACATTATCTTTTGTTTTGATATGCGATTTTCTTTCATGTAATTATATATAACTTATTTGTTATCCCCCTTGATGTGGCCTAGAATCAGCACCACCATTTCTTTAAAAGTATAATATATTAGGAACATTATTTTCAAAGAAACTGAGAACTATTATGAAAGATCGCTATAGCAAGACACCTGAAGCTCTCTCCAATCTCACCAAGCAACAGTATGAAGTCACACAGAATGATGCAACAGAACGTGCTTTTCAGAATGAATTCTGGGATCACAAAGAGGCTGGTCTGTATGTTGATATTGTGAGTGGAGAACCCTTATTTGCATCAATTGACAAGTTTGATAGCGGGAGTGGGTGGCCAAGTTTTACACGTCCTATTGCTCCAGATAATATTATAGAGGTTCGTGACACAAGCCATGGTATGAACAGGATTGAGGTGCGATCGAAGCATGGTGATAGTCATTTAGGTCATGTCTTTCCTGATGGTCCAAAACCAACTGGGCTGAGATATTGTATCAATTCTGCTTCTTTACGTTTTATTCCTTTAGAAAGGATGCAGTCTGATGGGTATGGTGATTATGTTAATTTTATTCCAGCTGGTCAGTTAAAGAGCGTTAGTCAAGTAAAAAATGGATTGAAGCGTGCAGTTCTCGCTGGAGGATGTTTCTGGGGAATGCAAGATCTTTTTCGTAAGCTTCCAGGAGTTGTTAAAACACGTGTTGGTTATACAGGTGGTGAGCTTCATAATCCAACTTATAATCATATTAAAAAGGGAGATACAGGTCATGCAGAGGCTCTTGAATTAGAATATGATCCTCTTAAAGTCAATTATGAAGATTTGCTGAAGTTTTTTTTCCAAATTCATGACCCCACTACCCTTAACCGTCAAGGGAATGACATTGGAACGCAATATCGTTCAGCTATTTTTGTTGCAGATCAAGAAGAAGCGGATGCCGCTGCAAAGGTTATTAAAGATATCCAAGATGCGGGTGTATTCTCTAAGCCAGTTATAACGGAAGTCGTTCGCGTTCGAGATTTTTATCTAGCGGAGCCTGAGCATCAGGATTATCTGGAGCGCTATCCAAACGGATATACGTGTCATTATATTCGTCCAGAATGGGCAATTAAGTAGTATATACTTGGGTGACTTTTGAATTTCAAAAGTCACCTGATTTTGTCTTATTGATTTGGCATTGGAAGTGTTTGACTTGCAATTCTTATTGTTTGGCCTTCTGGAATAATATCATATTTTCCAAGTTCTTCATTTAAGTCAATAATTGCACCTGGGGTTGTTTGACAGCGTAATGCAATTGCATAAATTGTCTCTCCTTTTAGGGCAATTGTGTTCGAACCGCATTTTGTTTGCGCAATTGGGAGAGGAATTTGTGGGATGTTTATTTTCGTGTTTTTCTTGATATTTCTTACATTTTTTATCTTTGGATTTGCTTGTAAAAGGGCGGCAATTGTTGTCCCACAGATTTCTGCTATACTATTTAAAGTTTGGAAAGGGCTTCCGTTTACACCTAAAGTAATTTCTTTATCGCATGATCTTCTTACTAAAGGAGTTGGGTAAGATGGAATTGAGATTTTGTCACCTTCTTTTAAAGGTTTTCTATACGGTAATTGAGGATTCTCGTTAATAAGAGCCCCTAAAGAAATTTTACACTTATGAGCAATATTCGTAAGTGTTTCATTCTTTTTTGCTATTTCATACAGGCCACAGTTCTGATTTGGGCTAGGTAATGGATAATTCGGTACAATGATTTTTGTGCCAATTGGGATATTTATTACATTTGTGATTTTTTTATTATTTTCTAGTAACGCATCTAAGGTTGTGCCACAGCGCGATGCTATATTATAGAGTGTATCTCCAGGAGCATACGTAATGGTTGTACCACATAGACGATATTTTATGTTGTTTTCTGAATTTTCTTGAAAAGTAGTTTTTGTTTCTATCGTCTTTAGTTTAAGTGTTTCTACAGCCAGTGCTATATTCAAACCTGTTTGGGCTTGAACGCTAAGTGGCTGTAAAGCAATTGTATTATCAGACCCACCAACAAGCAGTTTTAAGCCAAGACCTGCACCGATTGATGCCTTTGCTGAGATGCCTTTGTATTTTCCAGAAAATGCTCCTTTTGGTAAATCTCGACTTTTTGCTAGAACAGCCCAGATAAATATTGTTTTGCCTGTAATTCCAAAATCTATACCATATTTAGATATTGTACCTGTATATTTTTCAATAGGTTTTGCATTTAAAGGCCTATATGTGCATTTTAAATTTTTAGTAGAGCCAAAAACGAAGCCAGAACTTCCTTCAACTCTACATGTTAAAGATCCAACTTCCACTCGGCTTTCTTGTGCTTGAGCTTGTGATATCGTTAAAATACATGCGCTTAGAATGATATATTTTATGATCATGTATTTTTTTAATGACATTATCCTTCTCCATATTTCTTACTTTCCTCTTTGTAGTAAACTAGAAGCGATTCTTTAGGTGAGAATATGGGGCTTATGTTTCAAGTCTATGTTTATAGGCAATAAAATTTTTTTGAATTGAAATGTTTTGGGTAGATTTTGATTCTAGTAAATTGCGAAGAACGTTTTTTTGTGAGGGCGTGATTATCTCATTCTTCGCAGAATTTATTTCATGTATTAGATTTAAGCATTTATATTTTAAGTTGTTACTTTTACTTTATTCTTCTTAAGTAATTCTTCTTAAGTTATTCTGGGGCCTCGCATTTCTCTTATAGCAAGACGTATTTTTTGCCATCTCTCAATCTGATGATTTTCATCTTTTATATCCAAATTTTTGATTTTATTTGTAACTGCCAGTTCTGCTTTAAGACCTAAACGGTTAATTAGCATTTTGGCATATTCATGTGTGTTTCCTAATTGCATATAATTGCTCCTAATTACTCAAAATTAGAACAATTATAGCATATATATTTTTGGATAATTTTTAGTAATTAGTGTTAGGTGTGCATATAAAGACTATAAGGTTCAAAATTTTACCTCATCGGATTTTGCTTATTTAGATTTCAACTTTGTTTGAGAGGCTTGGAATTTACATTAATACAATTTATTAGGTAATAATTATTTATTCTCCAAGGAGTCTTCATCTATGACTTATCAGCATACAGAGCTGTTTCCATTATCGGAAGATCAAACATCATATCGTCTTTTAAGTTCTGACTATGTCTCGACCACTTCGTTTGATGGTCAAGAAATGCTTGTTGTAAAACCAGAGGCATTACAAATTTTATCTGAGCAGGCATTTATTGATATCAACCACTTACTTCGTCCAGGACATTTGTTCCAATTAAAAGCTATACTTGAAGATCCTGAGTCTACTTCTAACGATAAATTTGTTGCTTATGATTTATTGAAAAATGCAAATATTGCAGCAGGAGGTGTTTTGCCGATGTGCCAAGACACTGGTACAGCTATTGTTATGGGCAAAAAAGGTCGTTTTGTATGGACTGATGGTACTGATGAGCATGCGCTTGGGCTTGGAGTTTCAGATGCTTATTTTAAGCGGAACTTGAGGTATTCTCAATTAGCACCTTTGTCTATGTTTGAGGAGAAAAATACACGTACGAACCTACCTGCACAGATAGAAATTTATGCTTCAGGAGAAAATGAGTATAAGTTTTTATTTATTGCTAAAGGTGGTGGTTCGGCGAATAAGACGTTTCTGTATCAAGGAACTCCTTCTCTTTTAACAAAAGAGCGCTTAATGGTGTTTTTAGAAGAAAAAATACTCACATTGGGGACAGCTGCGTGCCCTCCTTATCATCTTGCAATTGTTATTGGTGGCACTTCTGCAGAGTTAAATCTTAAAACAGTTAAACTAGCCTCCACTCGTTATTTAGATGGTTTACCTACAAAAGGCTCTGAGCTAGGTCATGCTTTTCGCGATCTTGAAATGGAGGCCGAGGTTCATAAAATTACTCAGAATATGGGAATAGGTGCTCAGTTTGGGGGTAAATATTTTTGCCATGATGTTCGTGTGATAAGATTACCGCGTCATGGGGCATCACTTCCAATAGGTCTTGGTGTTTCTTGTTCTGCAGATCGACAAGCATTAGGAAAAATTACCAAATCTGGTGTTTATTTAGAAGCTCTTGAGACAAATCCAGCTAAGTATTTGCCTGAAGTTGAAGGAGATGGTTTGTCAGGTGATGTCGTAAAGGTTGATTTAAATAAACCTATGGCAGAGATTCTTGCTCAGCTCTCACAATATCCCACAAAAACTCGGTTATCCCTTACAGGATCATTGATTGTCGCTCGAGATTTGGCACATTCAAAATTACGAGATCGCTTGGAAGCAGGTGAACCTTTACCAGAATATTTTAAGAATCATCCAATATATTATGCTGGGCCCGCCAAAACGCCTGAAGGTTATGCTTCTGGATCTTTTGGGCCAACAACTGCTGGGCGAATGGATGCTTATGTCGACCAATTCCAAGCCGCTGGGGGATCTATGATTTCTCTTGCAAAAGGTAATCGTTCTAGACAAGTTCGAGAAGCCTGTAAGGCACATGGTGGATTTTATTTAGGGTCTATTGGAGGACCTGCAGCTCGTTTAGCACAAGATTGCATAAAACATGTCGAAGTGGTTGAATACCCTGAGCTTGGAATGGAGGCCATTTGGAAAATTGAAGTTGTTGATTTTCCTGCCTTTATCGTAATTGATGATAAAGGAAATGATTTTTTCCAAGAATTTAAAATGGGCTAGTTGATACACTTTCTTCGTTTTAAACGATATATTTGAATTTGCATTTTTATTAAACTCATACCCAGAATCTGGGTATGAGTTTTTTTGTTCTTTTTTTGTTCTTGACAGCTTCTTGGTTAGCATATAGAACATAAGAAGAACATGCGGTGTTCGTCCCGGTCTTTTAAAGCCTCATTGAAAGACCACTATACTATGAATGAAGGGAAAATCAGGTAATGAGAGATTGTATCGCCCGCCCTAAGATGCTCTAGATATGATATTGACGAGCATATGCATGTCTGGTCGCCCCGCTTTGACATGTCATACAATTCTCTCTTACCTGACTTTTCTTCATTGTAAAATAATTGGCCATTTAGGTTCCCATTGGGAAAATAAATTTATTACTTGTTATTGACGTTAGCTTTGACTATAGATATACACGAAATTTGTAAGTATAGACCATTATACAACATATTGGTCTTTAGAATTCTCAGCGTTCATTCGAAACCATCTCCAAGACCATGATTTCGTGTTGTGGTTTGTGTAGGTTTATTATTTTAATTAGTAAAAGAGGTCTCTAGGAATATGGCCAATACAAAGTCGGCCAAGAAAGCGGTTCGTAAAATCGAACGTCGCACTCAGGTCAATAAGGCAAGGCGCAGCCGCATGCGCACATTTATTCGCAAGGTCGAAGAAGCTATTGCATCAGGAGATAAGCCTTCAGCGCAAACAGCATTGAAGGTCGCACAACCTGAAATTGTTCGTACTGCTCAAAAAGGTGTGATCCATAAAAATACGGCATCACGTAAAGTTTCTAGGCTTGCTGCTCGTGTCAAAGCTATGGCAACTTAGCATTTTGGCATAAAGTTACATTTTTGTGATTAAATCGCAACACCCGGCTTTTGTCGGGTTTTTTTTTATTTTATACAAAATATTTATAAATCAACACCTTATGAATTATATTTAACACCTGTAGAATCTTATTTGTTCACTTTGATCAAAATCATAAAATAAAAAAAATATTACTTTTTTGAAATTTTAATCAACTTCGTGAGTGCGGTATTTGACTGTTAATTCCTTAAGGTTTCACAAGGATTTGCGTGACTTTTTTTAATGTTTTGTTAACCATGTCTTGTATCAAAATGGAACAAATGTACTAAAATTATGATAGCTTCTGCCAAATGAAATGCTTGAAACATAAATTTCCCACGCCTATAATCACAACATTAGTCAGGCCATGCCTATTCTGTTGCAGTATTTATGCGTTGTATCCAGTTTTTCGTTAAGTAATACAAAAGTGCAAATACATAAAATGTAATTTTGCATAATAGGTTAGAGTCTCTAAAAACTAACAATGTTTAGTTTGTTTGCTCAGTTTTTCTTGGAAGATTTAATATAAGTCAAGAAGAAATATAGAATAACTTGTGTAAATACATACTAGACAAGTGTTAAAAATAGGTTAAACTATAAGATAAGGATTAACTTCTTGGTTGAACCACAAAATATAGTTGTTGGAGAAATTAGTGTTAAGGAGGTGTGGGAAAGATTAGCGGCGAGTAAGAGTTCCACGCTTATTGACGTACGGACTTATGCGGAATGGTCCTATGTTGGCTGTGTTGATCTTTCTGATCTTGGTAAAAAGCCTATTCTTATTGAATGGTTGCAATTTCCAAGACAAGAGATAAATGCCCAATTCGTTAATAGTTTGGATGCCGAGTTAAAACAGCTCGGCCTTGGTCATGAGGCTGACCTCTATTTTTTATGCAGATCAGGTGTCAGAAGCTTAGCGGCGGCAGAAGCAATGATATCTGTAGGATATAAGCGATGCTTTAATGTGGTCAATGGATTTGAAGGACCACCAAATGCGGATCAACATCGTGGTAAAATATCCGGTTGGAAAGCAGAGGGACTCCCTTGGAAACAGAGCTAATTCGGTTTTGTTTTTGACCAAAATTCATGAGGTTTAGTTCAAGTCTGGCAAAATTTGAACAGGAGTTAAAACACCATGCGCTGGGTTTTGCGTGTATAAAAGAGCGGGGATCGTATTGTGGATAACGATAGCATACAAGTTAAATGGGCTCGGGTTAAGAGTCGTCTAAGAGTCGAATTAGGTGAAGATGTTTTTACCAGCTGGTTTGCTCGTGTGGAGATGGAATCATGTGAGAGCGGTAGATTACATCTATCAGTTCCTACTCGCTTCTTGAAAAATTGGCTGGAGTCTCATTATTTTGATACTGTTATGGCTGCTTGTAAGGTTGAATTTGAAGATATTATTCGTTTAGATTTTTCTGTTCGACAGCCTCGCGCACTCAGTGAGCGTGTACAGAATAATGACCGTAATGATGTTCGAAGTAAACCTAATTTATCAATGAAATCATCTTCTGGCACTTTTGTAGGTTCTGATGAAGTGCGCACAGAATATGAAGGTTTTGAAGGTTCTCCTCTAGATAAACGTTTTAAGTTTGATAGTTTTGTCGTGGGCAGCTCTAATAGGTTAGCTCACGCTGCTGCGTGGCAGGTTGCTGAATCTGTTTTAGAAGCACCATTACGATATAATCCTTTATTTATACATAGTTCAGTTGGTCTTGGGAAAACACATCTCCTTCATGCTATTGCTTGGGAGGTTAAAAGGCGCAGTCCAAGCTCTCGTGTGCTTTATCTTACAGCTGAACGGTTTATGTATAGTTTCGTTGAAGCATTGAGAGCTAAAGACGCTATTGCATTTAAAGATAAATTACGTGGTATTGATATTTTATTGATTGATGATATGGAGTTTTTGCAAGGACGTACAATTCAACAAGAATTTGGACATACTTTAAACTCTCTGATCGATGGCGGTAAGCAAGTTGTTGTTGCAGGTGATCGTGCACCTACTTTACTTGAAAGTTTAGATGCACGTATGCGTTCTCGTCTGGCTGGAGGACTTGTTACAGAGATTTCTCCTCTTGATTATGAGCTGAGGTTGAAAATATTGAGCAAGAGAGCTCAAGAAAAAAGTCATGTTGATAGCAATTTTTCTATTAGTGATAGTGTATTAGAGTTTCTGGCCGCACGATTAACAGAGAGCGGGCGTGAATTGGAAGGTGCTGTTACCCGAATTTATGCTGCTTATCAGCTAACAGAACAAACACTTAGTTTAGAGACCGCAGAACATATTATTAGAGATTTAATGCGAGGTAAGGAGCCAAAACGTGTTAAAATTGATGATATTCTTCGCATTGTTTCTAAGCATTTTGGTGTAAGCCGAGGAGATATCCTTTCACAACGTAGAAATCGTTCTATCGTATGGCCAAGGCAAATTGGAATGTTTTTAGCCAAAAGTCTTACGTCACGCTCTTTACCTGAAATTGGGCGCCGTTTTGGAGGTCGTGACCACACGACAGTTTTACATGCGATTCGGAAAATTGAGGGTCAAATTCAAGAAGATGCTGCCTTAAGAGAAGAAGTTGAGATTCTCAAGCGTCTTTTGAAGGATTAATATATCTATGAACCCTTAAGGCATTTGGCCTTAAGGGTTTGATGTCGTTGATTAATTTTTATGAGTTGTATAGTTATATATCACTCAGAGATATAGTGTCTTTACATTTCCCTTAGATTGTCCTTAAATTTCATCTTGAAAAGTTATCTCACAATAAATTCGATGCTATTAAGAGTTGTGAGTTACGGACAGGAAATATTTATTTCTGTTTGTATAATTAAAAGAATCGTTTGATTTTATTGGTTATTTCGTTTTGTGTATTAGGTGGAAGCCGCAAAATTATCAGAAGATATTTTGTGAATTTTATGCACATTTGGGTAGCTAGAAAAGATGGGTATTATTTTTGATAGTCTGTTTTTTTGATTCTCATTTTGGGCGATTGTTATAAGCAATAAAGTGTCAGGTAAAGAAAATATAAGCTGGGAGTCGTCATGCGATTGATTATTGATAAAAGTGCTTTATTCAAAGCGCTCAACCATGTGACGAGTGTTGTTGAACGGCGTAATACTATTCCAATTTTATCTAATGTTCTTCTGGAAGCTGATCAAGATGAATTAAGGCTTACAGCAACCGATTTAGAACGTGAAGTTGTTGAGAGTGTAAAATCTCGAGTTAATGCTCCTGGTAAGATTACAGTTTCAGCCCATATGTTGCATGATATTGTACGAAAATTACCAGACGGTGCTGAGGTTGAGATCTTTTCTGGTCCAGAAGAAGGTCGTATGACACTTGCTTCTGGGCACTCAAGGTTTTCTTTGCAAGCCTTAACAGCCGAGGATTTCCCAAAATTAGATGCTGGGGAATTAGGGCATCAATTTCAAGTTTCTGCGAAGGACTTACGGCGATTAATTGAGAAGACAAGATTTGCTATCTCAACAGAAGAGACACGCTATTATCTAAATGGTATTTATTTACATGCAGCCGATACAAATGGTGCACCAACTTTAAGGGCTGTTGCAACTGATGGGCACCGTCTTGCCCAAGTGGAATTTCCATTGCCTGATGGTGCAAGTGGTATGCCTGGTGTTATTGTTCCCAGAAAAACAGTTAATGAGTTACACCGTTTGGTAGAAGATAATGATAGTATGGTGGAAGTTGCTATTTCAACGAGTAAGATTCGTTTTGCGACTGAATTCTTAACGCTTACATCTAAACTTATTGATGGCACGTTCCCTGATTATGATCGTGTTATTCCTCAAGATAATGATAAATTTATGAATGTGGTTAATGCTGATTTTGCAAGTGCGGTTGATCGTGTATCAACACTTTCCAGTGATAAAGGCCGAGCCGTCAAACTGAATATTGATGCAGGTAAACTCATTTTATCGGTTAATAATCCAGATAGTGGGAGCGCTACAGAAGAGTTGAGTGTTGATTACTCATCAGACCCTATGGAAATTGGATTTAATGCCAAATATCTTCTTGATATTTCCAGTCTTTTAGAGAGTGACACAGCTCGTTTTAAGCTTGCCGATCCTGGCTCTCCAACTATGGTTACGGAGAATGATGACCATTCTGCGTTATATGTTCTTATGCCAATGCGAGTGTGATGTCTTATGAGCATTGCTGTTCATGATGTAGGGGAATATGATAATATTTCATCTGATGATACAAATGATAGTATAAGTTGTCAGTGGTTATCACAATTATCCCTTACTGATTTTCGAAATTATAAATCTCTAAGACTTCATATTGATCCTCGTCCTGTGGTTCTTACTGGAGCAAATGGTTCCGGTAAAACCAATTTATTAGAGGCGGTCTCATTGTTTTCACCAGGCAATGGATTACGTCGTGCTAGTTATACTGATTTTGTTTGTCTTTCCTCAGGTGGTTTTTGGGCTGTTTCAGCAAAACTTCATTCTCTTTCTGGAGATTTTGTTATTGGCACGGGGCTGAAGCCTAGTACTTCGCAGAAAGATCGCTCTGGTCGCGTAGTGCGGGTTGATGGAGAAACGGTTAGTGCAAATCATTTAGATGATTATGTACATATTAGTTGGTTAACTCCTGCAATGGATGGCCTATTTACGGGAGCAGCATCCGATAGGCGTCGTTTTTTAGATCGCCTTATCAGTTGTTTTGATTATGGGTACCAAAAACGTATTAACCAATTTGATCGTGCCATGCGGCAGCGTAATAAACTATTAGAGCTTGAAGCTGTTTCTCCTGTGTTATTTGATGGACTGGAACTTCAAATGGCTGAAATAGGGGTTTCTATTGCTGCAACTCGTTGTGAAGCTCTTGATCGGTTATCGCATGTTATTTTAGGCAGAAGAGATAGAGAAGCCAGTGCTTTTCCTTGGGCCAGCCTTAGTCTTGAAGGCCAACTTGAGGATTGGCTTGCTGAATATCCTGCTGTTGAAGTTGAGGATATGTATTGTAAATTGTTGGCAGAATGCCGATATAAAGATCGTGCGGCGAAACGCACTTTGACAGGTCCTCATCGCACTGATTTTCTAGTTGAGCATGGACCTAAAAAAATGCCTGCGCCTTATTGTTCTACTGGTGAGCAAAAGGCTTTATTGGTTGGGCTTATTTTGGCTCATGCTGAAATGATCAAGTACTTAAATAATGGTTTTGCGCCAATTCTATTGCTTGATGAAATAGCTGCTCATTTTGATGAGCAAAAACGCGCCGATTTGTTCTCTGAAATCATAGAGTTAGGTACACAGGCTTGGATGACTGGCACTGACAGATCAATGTTTTCAAGTTTTGGAGAAAATGCGCAATTCTTTACAGTGGACAACGGCCAAGTTAGTCCCTAAAACGACTTAATTTTTGTGTAAAATCACGGCATTATGCGATAAAATGCACTGGTTTGCATTAAGGTTTTATATACCTTTTATACAGGTGGCACGGATATGACCAATGAGCCTCTCAGGCAAGAAGAAAATATGGAAGATTATGGTGCGGATTCTATTAAAGTTCTGAAAGGGCTTGATGCTGTTCGCAAGCGTCCAGGAATGTATATCGGCGATACCGATGACGGTTCTGGTTTGCATCATATGGTTTATGAAGTGGTCGATAATGCTATCGATGAGGCCCTTGCAGGGTATTGTGATAAGGTCAATGTTGTTTTAAATGCTGATGGTTCAGTAACAGTTAATGATAACGGGCGAGGAATTCCAGTCGCGATACATGCTGAGGAAGGTATTTCTGCAGCAGAAGTAATTATGACACAGCTTCATGCCGGCGGTAAATTTGACCAAAACTCTTACAAAGTTTCTGGTGGATTGCATGGTGTGGGGGTTTCTGTTGTAAACGCGCTTTCCGAATACCTCATACTAACGATATGGCGTGATGGTAAAGAACATCAAATGAGGTTTGAGAACGGAAATTCTGTTTCGGCTTTATCTGTTGTTGGTGACTCTGATGGTAAAACTGGAACCCAAGTTACTTTTCTTCCTTCGTCTGAGACATTCTCTAAAACCGATTTTGATTATGGGACTTTAGAGCATAGGCTGCGTGAGCTGGCTTTTCTGAACTCGGGTATTACAATTGTTTTAACTGATGCCCGTCATGCAGACCCTAAAGTTGAGGAGCTTTTTTATGAAGGTGGCTTAGAAGCTTTTGTTCGTTACCTGGATCGGAATAAGCATCCTCTTTTAGCGAATCCTATTGTTGTTCAAAGTGAGCGTGATGGAGTAACAGTTGAAGCTGCGCTTTGGTGGAATGATAGTTATCATGAATCTGTTCTTTGTTTTACGAACAATATTCCGCAACGTGATGGTGGAACGCATTTAGCTGGTTTTCGTGGAGCTCTTACACGTACAATAAATAGTTATGCAACCAGTTCTGGTATTGCAAAAAAAGAGAAGGTTTCTTTTACAGGAGATGATGCACGTGAAGGAATGACATGCGTATTGTCCGTGAAAGTTCCAGATCCCAAATTTTCCAGTCAGACAAAAGATAAGTTAGTGTCATCTGAGGTCCGTCCTATTGTGGAAGGAACGATGAATGAAGCTTTAGGGCAATGGCTTGAAGAAAACCCAAGTGAAGCTAAGACTGTTATCAGTAAAGTTGTCGAAGCTGCTGCGGCTAGAGAAGCCGCTCGGAAAGCTCGGGAGCTTACACGCCGTAAAGGGGCTTTAGATATAGCAAGCTTACCAGGAAAACTTGCAGATTGTCAGGAACGGGATGCTTCTAAAGCTGAATTATTCCTGGTGGAGGGTGATTCTGCAGGTGGATCAGCTAAACAGGCGCGTAATCGTGAGTTCCAAGCTGTACTTCCTTTGCGTGGTAAAATTTTAAATGTTGAACGTGCTCGTTTTGATAAAATGCTTTCCAGTCAAGAGATAGGTACGCTTATTACAGCCCTTGGAACAGGGATAGGACGAGATGATTTTGATGTAGAGAAGCTACGTTACCATAAGATTATTATCATGACTGATGCGGATGTTGATGGTGCTCATATTCGTACTTTGCTTTTAACATTTTTCTATCGTCAAATGCCTGAGTTGATAGAACGCGGTCATCTTTATATCGCTCAACCTCCGCTCTACAAAGTGAAGCGTGGACAGTCTGAACGATATCTTAAGGATGAGGCGGCTTTTGAAGACTATCTAATCGATATGGGATTGGATGGTGTTACACTTGTTCTTGGGAGTGGTGAAGAACGTGGAGGGAATGATCTTGCGGAGATTGTTCAAAAAGCACGTCAATTCCAGTCCTTGTTATCTTCCATACATAGTCGTTATCCAAAGTTTCTTGTAGAACAAGCTGCAATTGTCGGTGGCTTTGATATTGAGCTACTCAATGATGATGTTAAGGCACAAGAAATTGCAAAAAAGGTTGCTGAACGATTAGATCTGATAGCTGACGAAACTGAAGTTGGCTGGGAAGGATCTATTGCTGAGGATGGTGGGCTTAAGTTTGTTAGAGATGTTCGTGGTGTGAAGGAAGTTTGTCATCTTGATCCATCTTTAATTGGCTCTGTCGATGCTCGTAAGATGCATGAACTCTCTCAAGAGTTATATGATATTTATGGTCTGTCAGCTCATATACGTCGCAAGGAAAGTACTACAAGTATTTTTGGGCCTTCTGATCTATTAGAGGCAATTTTTGCAATTGGGCGAAAGGGAATTTCTAATATTCAACGTTATAAGGGATTGGGAGAAATGAATCCTGATCAGTTATGGGATACTACTCTTGATCTCGAAACTCGTACTTTGCTTCAAGTAAAAGTTGGGGAACTTGATGAGACCGATGAGATTTTCTCTAAATTGATGGGGGATGTTGTTGACCCACGTCGTGAGTTTATTCAAGAAAATGCATTACAAGTCGCAAATTTGGATGTTTAAATTATTTAAGGTGTCATTTTTTTGTAATGTAGAATGTGTTTTACTTGAATTCCTGTTTTAATTATTAGAAGTTTATGAAAAATATTATAATAATATTTGGATATCTTCTCATTGTCACTTACAAAGCCCTACGAATCATAAGAAAGTTTTTCCAGATAAACGTGAGAACTGGTATTTTACCAAGTCTTTATTTTTTGGGCGGGGCTTTCTATCTGATGCTTTTGTTATTCACAAGTCATCATGGCGGTAGATTGTGTTCTGGAAGCTGATCCGCAAAATTGGACGGTGACTATGAGCAGGATATTATCTGTATTTTTTATTTGTTTTTCTTTGTTTTCTGTAGCCGGTTGTGCTTTTGATAAAGAAGGACGAGGTGAGTTTGCCCGTTCTAAGGGATCGCTTAAAGATACTCATCTTTCATCACACAAAACGGCAAAAGTCTCCAAGAAGCGTCAGCATGTTAAGATTGCTCATAAGCCCAAGAAAGTGAAGACAAAACGTCTTGTGCATACTTCTCACGCTAAGCATAAAAAAAGTGTTGATGATGTTATTAAAATAAAACCATCTCCTCAACCTAAGCAGCTTGCTGAGAAAGACAGTGAAAATGAAGTTGTAAAAGTTATAACGGATAAGCCTTTCTCTCATTCAAAAGAAACTATAAAAGATCAACAGAACCTCTTGGCTCGTCAAGTTTCTCAATCTCAGTCTGCTGAATTAAAACAAGACATTTTGAAAGAACTGCAACCTGTTACTACAGAGAAAAGTTCTCCTCTAGAGGATTTTGTAAAAAGGCCTCAAGTTGCTGCAAAATCGGATGTTCAAGAGGACATACCTGCAACTAATAAAACACGCGCATTTCAAACTGATTTGGTTGGAGAAAATACATCTCCATATTCAATTGTAAGAGTTTATTATGCAACAGATAGAAATCTTTCGGGTAGTTTGAAGCCTAAAAAAGTTTATGGTACTCGACGTTCTTCAATTACATATGGTTATAGTGATGTGAGTATACCAAGGTCTCATAAAGTTGGGATGTTGGAAGCTCCTACTTTGTGGCGTATGGAGTTTCGTGAAGACCCAAAACGCCATGTCGTATTGAAGAATGTGAAGCGTCAGAGCAAAACTAGATTTTTTCAAGAAATCCGAAAAAATATCCGTATTTCTAAAGGCAAGAATGCTTTTGTATTTGTACATGGCTATAATATTGAGTTTCATGAGGCTGCCTTGAGAACAGCTCAGATTGCCCATGATTTGAACTTCGATGGTGCTCCTATTTTTTATAGCTGGCCTTCGAATGGAACGTTAAAAGGGTATCTAAGTGATCAGACGAACGTTCGCTGGACCCAATCAAATCTAAAGAGATTTATCAGAGATTTTGCTAACCGTTCTGATGCTGAGAATATCTATCTCATTGCTCATAGTATGGGGTCGCGTGCTCTAACAGGAGCCGTTGCAGAACTTGTTACAGAAATTCCAACTTTTAAAAAACGATTTAAAGAGATAATGCTAGCAGCACCTGACATAGATGCAGAAGTCTTTAAGCGTGATATTGCTCCAAAGCTGGTACAGGCTTCGAAGAATGTTACTCTTTATGCTTCTGCAGACGATAAAGCACTCTTAGTTTCAAGAAGTGTTCATGGAGGTCCGCGTGCTGGAGATGCTGGGGAAAACCTTGTGATTGTAGATGGTATTGATACTATCGATGCAACTGGTGTTGATACAAGCTTTTTCGCGCATTCTTATTTTGCTCAAGTACCTCGTATCCTGTCTGATATTTTTTCTATTATTCATCATGGGCGTAGACCTCATACCCGTAATGGTCTTGTCTCTGCAGTTGCTTCTCATGGACAGTATTGGGTTTTCCGGAAGAATAAACCCATTATTGTAAATGGGACGACTACTGCGATACATGATCCAAGTTATGATGTTGCCCATTAAGTTTAGATAATCTTTTGATCAATATATGATGTTGTTTCTCATGATAACTCAAAGCTATTAAATTAAAAAATAGCTACATAAAGCGGGGTATTGCTGCTTACCGATGCTCGCTTCATACCTTTACTATTGAAAGGCATTGCAATCTCACCTTTATTTGAAACCACTATGACACCACCATCGCCTCCTAAATTCGCGACTTCGTCAAGCATTGCTGTTGACGCGTTTTGTAAACTTGTTCCGCCATATTTTACCCTTGCAGAGATATCTCTGGCGCCTCCTGCAAGAATAAAGTATTCGCCTAGTCCCGTACAAGAAGCTGCTATATGAGAATCTGCCCAAGTTCCAACTGAAATAATTGGAGTATCTCCTACACGTCCTTCCATTTTACCAAAGACGCCACCTGTTGAGGTCGCAGCAGCCAAGTGTCCATTTAAATCCAGTGCTACAGCACCAACTGTCCCATGAGAGAGTTCATTCTCATCCTGTTTTTTTATACCGACTGCTCTCGTATAATAAGTTTCAGGATTTTCAACTTTTGCTAACTTTTTTATTTTAGCAAATTCATTAGCACCATTTCCAACCAGCATCACATGCTTTGTGTCTTCCATAACTTTTCTTGCTGCTGATATAGGATTAATGATATTTTTTATAGCAGCTACACTTCCGGCTTTGTGGGTATAGCCATCCATAATCGAAGCATCAAGCTCTACGTATCCAGCTTGGTTTTTTGCTGAACCTTTGCCTGCTACGTAAAGGCCTGAGTTTTCCATTTCGCAGACAATATGTTCCACAATGTCGAGTGCTGGCTGTTTATTTTTGAGATGTTGTTCTCCTATTTTTATGAGCTCCGTTAGGTGTTGTTCTACTTTGCTATAATCTCTATTTGGTTTTGCTCCAGCTCCGCCATGTATTGCCAATGCGTAAACATTTTCCAAAAGTCATTCTCCTGTAATGAATAGATCTTTGCATAGCTAAATTTGTTAATGTTGTCTGTCGATGAATAGCAATTGTTATATCTTTTGAAAGTTCAACATATAACTTCCCTCATATTTATGATATTAGACATAATAATTGTTTGTGCTCGAGTATATTTAATCTTCTAAATTATTATCACGCTTTCTGTATAATTAATAATATTGCCTTATGTCGAATGATTGTTTTTTGAAGACGGTCTTTTTTGAAGTATTTAATTTATATTTTGTCCTGTAATAGTTAGGGAGTATTTTTCTGATTTCTACTCAGTATTATAAATTTTAAAGTTGTTTTTATGTGAACTAATTAGTAAAAATGATAGTAGTTAATGTATTTTTAACGATCTTTATTGAATATTAACTTTATGTTAACTGTTTTTGGTGACTCATTAAGAATTGAAAATACTATGTCCGATTGGTGATAGGTGCGGACGAACAAGTGCGTACTTATCTAACTAGGCAGATGTTGGCATTGTTCTGCTTCGTCTAATGGATAGGCGCATTTGGGATTATTTAATAGCGCTTCAGGGTGGAAATTGATGGCGAAGATGGGGCAAAAAAATAAAAAAAGTTCTTCCCGAAGGACTAAAAATATGAGTGAAAAGAGTATAATGCAGCCTGATGAGGCGCAACCTGAGACGCATAAACTAGGGTCAGTTTTGCGAAGGATTGTCGATCAAATTGATGATGTTGATCGTTCTAATTCTGAGACATTGAAAGAAATGCAAGATCGCTTGAGTACTTTGAGTGGTCAAACTAACCAAATTAAGATTTCTGAGAAAAATCCTAATGTAAGTTCATTTGAACATATTGAGAGTAAAATTGAAGGGTTGTCTGACAGGATTGAAATAGTTTCTCAAGGGCGAGCGATCAGTGCTGAATATTTGGAAGACAGAATTGAAGCCCTTGCCAATAAACTGGTTGAGAATGAAGAGAAAGAAAACGATGTTGATGGTACTCAAGCAGAAGAAAAAGTTTCTGCAGATAATGCCGATATAACCTTTGTTGTAACAGATGATATAGACGTTTCTGAAGATCTTGATATAGAAACAATTCATGAAGAATTGTCGTTTGAAGTCGCTTCACCAGAAATTGATAAAAAAACTATTGCTCAGGAATCAGAGAGACAAACTCTTCAACCGGAGCATAAAGAAGAAGCGGAAAAAAGTGAAGAATGCGATCTAGATCTTTTGCAGCAAATGGATCATAAGATAGTTGCTCCTGATATTGATCCTGTAACAAAAATAGATACTGAGGAGCTTGCATCTATTGCTGAGTATATTTCTCCAGAAGTATCTTCTCAAACAAAAAAAGACTCTGCTAAAGAGCCAAAGAGTCATCAGCACGTAGAAGTTAAGTCAAAAGTGACTGATACTCTTGAGGAGCGCTTTGCAGTAATTGCCACAAAACTTGAAGAGACCCTTATTGATCGTGAAAATGATTTTGATGAGCGTATTGAGATTTCTAAAAAGTTTGAAGACCTGGCTTCTAAGTTTGAGAGTTGGTTGCAATCAAATAATGAATCTGTATCTATTGAAGGTATTGAGCAGCGTATAGAATCTCTTTCTGAATATGTTCAAAAAGCTGAGTCTCATTCGGAACGGATTGATGTTTTAGAACAGCAGATTGTTAAACTGATTGATCTTGTTGAAAGTTCACGAGCCGAAGCTGTTTCGCAAAAGGACCTTAATACAGCTTTTGAGGATATTGCTTCTCGTATCTTAGAAGAGAAGAGTGTGAAAATTGCGGATATTGTAGCAACAAAAGTTGGGGAAACAGTAACTCAAAGCCACGATAATGATAGGCTGGATGCAATACAAGATTCTATATCAGCCCTGAATTCAGACTATTATAAGAAAGATGATGCTTCAGAAAATTTTGCTGCTTTTAGCGATACTTTAGAAAGTATGTCAGGGCGTTTAGAAACGATAGAGAAAAGGATTTCTAATAGAAAGTCAAATCGTGTTTCTTACATAAAAAAAAACAGTTCTGATATAGAACAGGGCTGCTCTTCGTCTGAGAACTATTCAAATGATTTTCATCGAGAGATTGAAGGGCAATATCAAGAGACATCTATTATTGAGGATCTTGATCAAATCAATCAAGATTTGGAACCCCAAAACTTTTCTCAAAAAATATTTAATAAAGATAAAGATTTATCTCGTCCTTCTTATTATAAAGAAAATGACTCATATTATGTTGAAGCGGCCAGGTATGCTGCTAAAACTGCAGCTCAAGAAGGAGGGGGAGATAGTTCCAGATTTTTAGATGATGATTATTCAGGTAGTAGGCCTTCTGATGTTGTATCGTTTCAGAGTAAGGCTTTTTTTGCTTCTGCGAAAGACTTTTTATCAGCTAAAAGCTTTAATACCATCTCAGTCACGATTGTCGGTGCATTTGTTGTGGTAACATTTTGTATTGGGATTCTATTTTTTGAATCTTCTCAAAGTTCTGAAAAGTATAATCCTGAATATGCTGATGCATCAAAAGAATACAAAGATCAACTGTCCAAAATTGGTAATAATGATAAATATTCCTCTGCCAGATTAGATGTGCAACAGTCTTTCAACCAGGAAGTTTCAGATATAAATATAAATTCTAATATTTCTAAAAAAAATAGTAAAGCTATTGATAGCAGTAATGAAATTATTGAAACAGGAAGCTATGTATCAAGCGATAAATTCAATAACCAAGTTAATTCACAAGTCTCTGGAGCAAATATAGAAGATCCACCATTAGAGAATAAAGAAGTTTTAAGTCATAAGTCGCCTCAGGGGGACAGTGCAGTTCCTGAGGATCAGAAAGTACAGATTTTAAAGGTATCGAAAAGTAAAATAAGTGATACGTATTTTAAGAACAAAGTAATTGAAAATGGTGATAAGGCAAAAGATGGTAAGCAGGATAAAGTTAGTTTGAAATTACCACAAACAATAACTGATAGCTCTTTAGAAACGATAGATACAAATGCTCTCATTTCTTCTGTTCCTGATGATTTTGGTACATCTTTACAAAGACAGAATGACAGTATTGATCGATATAAGGCGAAGGCTGTTAAAACAGCTTCTCTACTTCCTGAAGAAATTGGATCATTTTCCTTGCGTTCAGCTGCAGTGAATGGAAATTCTAAAGCACAATTTGCAATTGCTATAAGGTATATGGAAGGTCAAGGGGTCTCTCAAAACTATAATAATGCTGCTAAATGGTTTAAAAAAGCTGCGGCCCAAAGTTTTGCTCCTGCACAGTATTATTTAGGTGCTTTATATGAGAGAGGACGCGGTATTAAAAAAGATATTGGTTCGGCCAAGACTTGGTACAAACGTTCTGCTGAACAAGGCAATATTAAAGCCATGCATAATTTAGGAGTGCTTTATATGTATTCTGTCGATACCACACCTGATTACTATAGAGCTGTCAAATGGTTTAAACGTGCTGCAAGTTATGGACTTGCAGATAGTCAGTATAATCTAGGGGTGCTATATAAAAGTGGGTTAGGAGAACAGAAAGACCTTGTGAGTTCTTATAAATGGTTCTCACTTGCTCATAGTCGTGGTGATCAACAAGCTGCGAAACAATTGCTTATGCTAAAGACTGTTATGACTAGAGATAAAGTATTTGCAGCTGAGGTTAAAATATCAAACTGGCGTCAAAAGCATCCTGATCCTTCAACGAACTTATCCGACGAGACCAAGTCTATTTTTATTGGTCAAACGCGGTCAATGTTATCTGACAAACTTGTGTTACAAGCACAAACTTTATTAGTTAAGCTAGGATATAATGTAGGACAAGTCGATGGACGTATGGGCCCTAAAACGCGTAGTGCAATTAGAGAGTTCCAGGATAAAAAAGGGTTGCCTGTTACAGGGCAGGTTACATCTAGCCTAGTTTCTACATTAGATCAAGTTGCTAAGTATAAACTGTGAATCATTCGGTTTTTTGTTGTATTTAGGTTGTTATTAAGTAGATTTCTTGAAATTTTTTCAAAAATTCTATCATATTTAAGCTGACGCATTGACTTGTGCTTCGCAGAAGCGTTTAAAGATCCTAAATGTTCCAATTCGTATCTTTTGGATGTGGTGATGCAATTCTATTTGCCGATTGCTGGCATTTCTGTAAATATTTTTGTTATTCTTGGCATGGGAGGGGCTGTTGGCTTCCTGTCTGGAATGTTTGGTGTGGGGGGAGGTTTTCTAATGACCCCTCTATTGATATTTTCGGGCATTTCACCTGCAGTTGCTGTTGCAACTGAGGCAAATCAGATTGTTGCCTCTTCAGTGTCAGGCGCTCTGGCTCAATGGCGAAGAGGTAATGTTGATATCCGTATGGGGACCATTTTGCTTTTGGGCGGTGTCACGGGGTCTTTATTTGGTGTTCAGTTGGTAAAAATTCTACGTCAAGTCGGACAAATTGATCTGATAATTTCACTTAGTTATGTAACTTTTTTAGGCATAATAGGTACATTGATGCTTATAGAAAGTGTTAATGTGATAGCTAAATCCAAAGGTGGGAAAACTGTTTCGCAAAAACGTCCTGGACAACATAGTTGGCTCCATGGTTTGCCATTAAAAATGCGATTTACACGTTCTAAACTCTATATTAGCAGTATACCACCTTTTGCAATTGGTGTTCTTGTTGGTTTGTTAGCTGCAATTATGGGAGTTGGTGGTGGATTTATCATGGTTCCAGCTATGATTTACCTCTTACGGGTGCCAACAAATGTCGTTGTGGGGACCTCTTTATTTCAGATTGTTTTTGTCACATCTTTGGTGACGATTTTGCACTCAGCACAAAATCAAACTGTTGATGTTGTGCTGGCAATTTTATTGATGACTGGTGGTGTTATAGGTGCTCAATTTGGTGTTAGAGCAGGCCTAAAACTTAAAGGGGAACAATTGCGGGCTATCTTGGCTTTGCTTGTGTTGATTGTTTGTTTACGTATGGCTTTTGAGTTGATTGTCACGCCTAGTGAGTTTTTTTCATTAACGCGGTTTGAGGGAGCGCATTGAGATCGTGTCCAATCTTCCGCAATTTTATTACTCAATTATTGCATGTTTATTTATTATGGCTTTAAGCTTAGTGCCTAAGGTTCAAGCTCAAGGCGTTATTGCTGATGTTTCTAAGAAAAATATTCCTATAGAATGGAACTTTAATGGGACTAATATCTTATTGTTTGGTTCTATTGAAGCTGAAGTGGTACCTGATGTTGTCATTGTCGTGAGTGGCCCCGAAACTCCAATGCGTGTTAGACAAAAACAAAGGGTTGCAGGTATATGGGTTAATACTAATCCAAAAGGCTATCAAGAAGTCCCTGGCTATTACTCGATCGTTAGTACTCGTCCAATAAAGGATATTGCTAAGGAGGCTGATTTGGAACATGTGGGGATTGGCTTACATGCCTTATCAATACGACTTGCTCAAACAAATGGAACCTATAAAGATGGTGTCGTGGATAATTACAGTAAAGCTATTATTCGAATTATGCAGAAAGAAGGCTTATATTCCGAGCAAGCTAACGGTGTTAAATTAATAGGTAATAAGCTTTTTAGTGCAAACATAAAGCTTCCTGCAAACGTTCCTGTTGGTGATTTTAATGTAAACGTTTACCTTTTTCAGAATGGTGAATTGGTTTCACTTTCCTCTCAATCTTTAAAGATTAAAAAACAAGGTTTTGAACGCTTTGTTTATTCAATGGCGTATGATTATCCAATTTTGTATGGAGTAATTGCTGTTATTATTGCGATTGCTGCTGGCCTAGCTGCTACAGCTATTTTTGAACGTGATTAATAATTCTTTCTTGAATTTTTGTATTAAAAAATAAATTATGATGCGATTTTAAGCGATTAATAGATCTGTTTTTAAAAAGATGTTTGGTACTTCATAGGGTTTTGTGTGAGGGTTATGATTTGGAATTATAGCTGACAGCTTATTTAAAAAACACCCTGTTGGCTATAATAAAACAGCCAACAGGGGTGGTTATCTTAACCTACATTTTATTTGTAAAATGTACACTAAACTTTCACAAAAAAATTATAGTATCGATCTTGCTGAATTGATCAATCTATTTCAAATTGCGAGTGTTTAGGGCTAAGTTTTTTATGCCCTCAATTTTTGTACACAAGCACAACTTACCGCTTTCAAAATTGAAGGCAGCATTTTTCCCCGCGTTGCAGTCTTGTGAACGGACTAGCAATGTGCCGTATTGAGTGACAGAAATCAAACTTTTCTTTTCTCATTCTTACATTTTCTGATTTTAAGAAAACCTGCCATATTTTTGACTTTAATTTTGAAAGCGGTAAATACAGAGTCTTCTGTTGTACGTTTTCGTCTCTAACTTGTAGCATTAATTAAAAAGTCTTTTGATCTCAAAGTGTTGCTTTTTTTAAAGTTTGACATTAGTAAAAGCGCACAACACCCTGTAATTTCACTTTTATTTTATTTTTCTTTCTGAGTTCCATTTTTTGTTCTACAAGTGCTGTATGTGTTGCATTATAGTTACATTCATTCTGGATGCAGCCTGTGTAAAAAATAATCTCGAATGGAAAGTTATTCGACACGTTCGTAGTATGTTTGAATTACTGGTGGTGATTGTGAAACTGTTAAGTACAGCTCTGGTGTAGGATCCGGCTCTGGCAGATTTTTTACCCACCTTAGGAAGTTGGCATTCAATCTTTCCTCATGCTGTTCCCACCACGCAATATCTCTTTGTAAAGCAAGTTTCCGGTTTCGTGATATTGTTGGTATAAATGGTTTGAGATCAATTCCTGCTTCTGGATGTAAGCCAATTTCCTGGTTTGCTGATATGCGTGTCGGACCATAGGGAAATAAGCTGGCTTGATTGGCAAGTTGCTTTGGAGCTGTTGCAAATCTTATGAATTCTATAGATTTATTCTTATTTTTAGCATTTTTGGGTATTGCCCATAAATTGTAGTCGTATATTTGTCCATCCCAAATTATCTGTAATGGTTTTTTTTGTACTGCGATAACTGAGAAAGCTCGCCCATTATAAGCAATTCCCATACTAGCTTTGCCATTGCTTAGAAGTTTAAATGCTTCAGAGGGCTTCGACCACCAGATAATATGTTTTTTTATTTTATTTAAATTATTAAAAGCTTTTTTTACTCCTTCCGGCTTTTCAAGTAAGGAATAAATTTCATTTGGTTTAATGCCATCAGCCATTAGTGCGATCTCTAAAACATTTTGTGCTGTTTTAGGTAAAGTTCTTTTTCCTGGGAAACGCTTGATGTTAAAGATATCTTTGAGATTTGATGGTTTTTTACGCTTAAAAGACTCTATATTAAATATTATTGTAGATGCCCAAGTCATACTGCCTACGCCGCATCTATGAAGGGTATTTTTTAAAAAATCATCTTGTGCTGATTTTCCTTTAGGAGATGGTTCGAGGTTTGTGTGGTCTATAGGAGCGATTAATTTTAATTTGCAGGCTTTTTCAACCATATCATAACTTAAATCAATAACATCCCAATCAAGTTCGGATTTGTTTAGCTTAGTTTTAATTTCCTCAAAATTTCCAGAATGTTTTTGAAGTAAAATTTCATATTTAGATGTTTTTTTAAAGGGAGCTATAATGGCTAGATTTTGCGCTTTGGAATATGCTCCTCCCCACGAACTGATTGTTAATGGCTTAATTTTAGATAGTTGGGTCTCAGAATTGTTTTCTACGGATTGGGTTTTTATTTGATCTGGAGATTGTGGTGTCGCCTGCCGTCTAATATCTTCACTTTGTTCAGAATTTTGAGCCTGAGAGGTTACAGAATGTAAGATAATTGAAAGAAAAAGCATTAATGCTAACCTATTTACATGCGATTTTATCATTTTAACCTCTTCGAAATCAGAGAATTTCTTGCTTAGCTTGGATTACATTCTTATAAGACGATGGCTTATATCTATATGAGATTATAATTGTTATGCAATGGCCAATTTTTATATAAAACCCAATTTTATTTATTAATTACTCTTAGTTAAGTCCCAGGTTATTAGGAATATGCTTTTTGAAAGACTGAAAGTCAGGTAGTGCTTTGGTTGAGTAATTTGTATCAATCTCAGGAGTATGCCAAGGTCCGGAAATATTTAAAGTGAGTTTTGATTCTTGATTATTCTGTATATTTTTTGCTTTATTAGCGATTTCAGATATAAAATAGTTTATTGTATTGCTTAATAAATTAACTTGTCCTTTTCCAGAAAATACTTTGGAGTTTTTTAATTTCATTATACTGTTAAGGTCTGCAGTTCCATTTATCATTTTTAGGGAAATATCTAGATTATCAAAAGTTGTATGGCCTCCTTTCAGTTTTTTCCAGCTGTATTTTTCGGTCATATTTGAGACTTTAATTATTTCTGGAAGTTTCATGTTAATTTTACCACCAACAGGCATATTGATACTCCACTTGCCACTTAACGCACTTACTAAGTTTTGCCAAGTAAGACCTTGAGTTGAGAGCTCTAGTTTTGCAGATGCTATGCCATGAATGATATTTTCGGTAATAAAATAATTTATGCAGCGGTCTGTTGTAATATTCTGTAAGTAACCAAAAATAAAGAAATTGGGAAGTTGACCTGTTTTATTAATTTCTAATTGGCCATTTGCTAAACCATTACAAATTTCTAATTCTGCAATATCTGCAATAAGTCTATTGTCTTTTACAGATATTGAAATTAATCCTTTGCCTGTCTCGAAACTTGTAGTCGAAATTTGTTTCGTTGATATTCTTAAATCCAGATCAAAGTCTTCAATGAATTGAAAAGGCACATTATTCTTCATTTCAAAAGTCTTTGATTGATATACATCAATGTATGGTTGTAGATATAAATTCGAGAAATCTATTGTACCATGTATCTTGGTTTTCTCCGCGAAGGTTATATTAATATTTCCCTCAGCAAAGTTATCATCAATATTAAACTGTGCATTAGTTATCGTTACTTTATCATTCTGAAATGAAATTTGTGAATTCACTACAAGTGTTTCAAAGCCTTTAATCTGTTTTAATGGAGATCCAAACCATTCTGAGAAACTTCTTATATTGGCGATATTTAATTTGTGCTGACCAGTGATATTTAAAATCTTATTGTTTAAAATTTGACCATAAAATTCAAGGTTTAAAAGGTCATTTTCAATATTAAACGATACGTATTGGTTTAGCTTATTTTCATTTTTATTTTGCTGTGCCGTTAAGAACTTATAGACATGTCTTTTTTCTTTCCATTGAAATGAGCCACTACTGGAAATTTTATTACTAAATTGATCAATTTTAAGAGATGTTTTGATATCTGTGATTAGTGGGACATGTGATTTGGTAAGTATTATGCCATCTATGATAATTGCTTTATGTGCTAGATTTGTGTTTTCAATATTTTGAATATCTCTCAAAAGAGCATGAATATCAAAGTTTTGGTCTGTAATTATAAATTCAGGCTTATGAAGAGATATTGACTTCAGTTTTACTTTCCCAAACAAAAGATTTATCGGATTTATTTGGGCTCTTATAGACTTAATTTTTACATAATTAATGATGGTGCTATTTTTAAGATTGCGTATTTCAACATCATCAGCTTTTAAATATACACCAAAGGAATAATGGAATGATATTTTTCCATTAAATTTTATTTCGGCAGCGTCGGAATTTGAAAATAGTTTGATTGTTTGGTTTTGTAAGCTTTTGTTATTTAGTAATAAAATTGGTGATACTGTATAAATTATAGTTATAACTATTATAAGAAGGCATAGCGGAATTATTGTGTATTTTTTTATTTTTTTATTTTTCATTTCTACTAGTTAATCCCAATTTATTCGACATAATATTATCTTAAATATTAATGTGAACGTAAAGTCCCCATTATGAGAAAACTTCTGCCTGTGTTAGGAATACAATTAATGAAAAATTTTAATCGTTTCCTTTTAGGATTTGATAGAATTTTTATTTAATATATTGCGCTTTCTTAGTGCATTAACCTCATAAGTTTCTTACGCATTCGGATGGAGAGATAAAATGTCAGGACCTCTTTGGCAACCTCGTCAGGATTATATAAACAATACAAATATTTCTGATTTCATGCTTTTTACTGAACAAAAGGTGAAACAGAAATTTGAGACTTATGATGATCTGTATGATTATTCGATTACAAATATAGAAGTGTTCTGGAGCCTTATATGGGACTATGGGCAAGTTATTGGTGATAAAGGAGAAATGCCTTTTCTAAAGAATGGGAATAAAATGCCAGGTGCTGAGTTCTTTCCTGATGCAAAATTAAATTTTGCTCAAAACTTATTGAGAAAATCAGATGGGACCGACGCAATAGTTTTCTGGGGAGAGGATAAAGTTAAAAGGAAGCTAAGTTGGTTAGAACTTAATGATCTTGTTTCTAAGTTACAACAAGCTTTTCAGTCTTGCGGTTTTCGAGATGGGGACCGAATTTGTGCCATGATGCCCAATATGCCAGAAACCATAATCTCAATGCTTGCATGTTCATCACTTGGAGGCATATGGTCTTCTTGTTCACCAGATTTTGGTGTTAAAGGCGTTATAGATCGCTTTGGTCAGATTGAGCCTAAAATTATCATTGTTTGTGATGGGTATCATTATAATGGTAAAGTTTTTTCGATTGAAGAGAAAATAAAAGAAATAGTTGTTCAACTTCCATCGGTAGAGCACGTTATTGTTGTCTCTTATCTAGGTATTGCCAAGGATATTGTTGAAACTATTGATCGTGCTCAAGATTTTGATGGTTTTGTTTCAGGCTATGAAGTCCGTGAGATAACATACAAACCTCTTACATTTCAGCATCCACTCTATATTCTGTTTTCTTCAGGGACTACTGGTGTACCGAAATGTATTATTCATTCTGTAGGGGGCACCTTATTACAACATCTCAAAGAATTGAAGTTGCACAGTAATATAAAGCCTCAGGATAGGCTGTTTTATTTTACAACGTGTGGTTGGATGATGTGGAACTGGCTGGTATCAGGTTTGTCTTGTGAAGCGACATTGCTCTTATATGATGGATCTCCTTTTGCGCTTGATGGCCATATTTTATTTGATTATGCCCAAGCTGAGAACATGACCTTTTTCGGAACATCCGCAAAATATATTGATGCAGTGAAAACAGAAGGGCTTATACCATCTCAAAGCCATGATCTCTCGTCAGTTAGAACAATTGCTTCAACTGGGTCACCTTTAGCTCCAGAGAGTTTTGATTTCGTTTATCAAAGTATTAAACCTGATGTGCAACTCGCCTCTATAGCGGGAGGGACAGATATTGTCTCTTGTTTTGTGTTGGGGAACCCAACTAAAGCTGTATGGCGTGGGGAGATTCAAGGGCCTGGTCTGGGTATGGCTGTAGATGTTTTTGATGATGAAGGTCAAAGTATGAGTTCTGGCAAAGGAGAATTGGTTTGTAAGAAACCTTTTCCTGCTATGCCAATCGGCTTTTGGAATGATGAGGGCGGGCAACGATACAATAGTACATATTTTGAACGATTTGAGAATATATGGCATCAAGGTGATTTTGCTGAGTGGACACAAAATGGTGGAGTTATTATTCATGGACGTTCTGACGCGACTTTAAATCCTGGTGGTGTGCGGATTGGGACGGCTGAGATTTATCGGCAAGTTGAGCAAGTTGAGGGAGTACAAGAGGCTCTTGTCATTGGGCAGGATTGGGATAATGACGTTCGGGTTGTTTTATTTGTGATTTTAAAAGATGGTTTTGAATTAGATGATAATTTAAAGGACCGTATCAAAAAGAAAATTCGTGCAGGCGCTTCTCCACGTCATGTTCCAGCTGTTATTATAAAGGTTAGCGATATTCCAAGAACAAAATCTGGTAAGATTACGGAGCTTGCAGTGCGTGATGTTGTGCACGGCCGAGAGGTGAAAAATAAAGAAACTCTTGCTAATCCAGAAGCTCTTATTTTGTATGAAGGGCTTGGTGAATTAATCTAAACTTTTTTAATTTTGATTATATGATGGCTTTAATAATTGCAGCAGGATCGGTTGGGAATTCTAGAAAAAGCCCGTAACCGTTTATTACAAAGAAAACGGCGATTACTGTTAATATATAACTCCCTGTCAATAAATATCCACCACCGACTAGCAGTGATACAGATGCTAATACAATTGCTATTTGTAAAACTGCTATTGCCATATCGAAATAACTTCCTTGTTTAAGTGAGTGTTCACGTTTTTTTTGTTCAGCTTTTGCAATTGCGAGTATTTCTTTTTTTTCTTTATCGTAGCGTTCAGCTTTTGTTTGCCACTTTTCCGCAAGTTCTGTTTTACCAAGACCCTCAAGAATCTCTGTTGCAATTTCAGAGTCTGTTTTACGTATATTTTTTGCTTGGAAGTATGAGAATTGATTAGAGGCTTCGATGTGCGCAATCATGGCTTGCCTTCGCATGTCTCCTTCAGCCATTGAAACGAGTGCAAGAAATCCAGCCAGAATAGCGATAAAAATTGGTGTTTTGCTATTATTTGCTTCTTTTGTGACTTCACGGATGAGATCTTTGATATCGCTAAAGGATCCGGTTTTTATGTTTTCAGACTCTGTACTCATAGCTATCTCCGAATTCATAGAAATAGAGTTTTATATATAATTTATGGTAAGCATGCAATTTAATTGATTAGTTTTTTAGGATCCATTAGAAGAATTTTGTCCCATACGACCAGTTGCAATTGTGCGGCTTAGAAGAATCACAGGCGCAAGTCCAAAGAGTACTATTGTTAGTGCTGCTAGAGCGGCTTCTTCAAACTGTTCTAATGATGCAAAGTTATAGACATGAGTTGCTAGGGTATCAAAATTAAATGGGCGCAAAAGTAATGTAGCTGGTAATTCTTTCATAGTATCTACAAATACCAAAAGGGCGGCGGTTCCTAAAGCTGGTTTTAAAAGAGGTAAGTGTACACGCTTTAATGTTCCGAATGCTGTTTCACCTAATGCCCTAGAGGCTGAGTCAAGATTAATCGAGATCCGTTTTAAGCCAGACTCAACTGCTCCATTCGAGACTGCTAAGAAGCGGATTGTGTATGCAAGGATGAGTGCGAATGTGCTACCGGATAAGAGTAAGCCTGTAGATACTCCAAAGTTATTTTCCATAACAGAATCTAACCAATTATCAAAACTGGCCAAAGGCATCAATAATCCAATAGCTAATATTGTGCCTGGAATTGCATATCCTAAACTCGACAATCTAAAAGCAGGTTTAATAAATGCTGTTGGTGCTACGCGTCTTCCATAAGATAGTATGAGAGCAAATATTACTGCCACACAAGCTGTCATTCCGGAGAGAAATAAACTATTTTCAACGGCTTTCCAATATTGACCAGACAAAGATTCTTCAGCGAATATAAATGATGATTGCACTAAAACAGTTAAGGGGGCAAAAAAACCAATTAAGACTGGTGTAAAGCATAGGAAGCTTACCATCCATCCTTTAGCTCCAGAAAGATGGTTTTCAGGTAGGTTTCTGTAATGTCCTGTTGTGTGATGATATTGTTTTTGATGGCGTGCTTTTCGTTCCCATGTAAATAGTATGATAACGAAAATTAGCATTACACTTGCTAGTTGTGCTGCTCCTGCAAGATTTGAGCGTTCCAGCCATGTAGAGTAAACACTTACAGTTAATGTGTTTACACCTAGATATTCAACAGCCCCAATATCGTTCAGGCACTCCATTAAAGCGAGTGTTAGTCCTGCGACTAGTGCAGGTCGTGCCATTGGAAGTGCAATTGACCAAAAGACACCAAATTGTGTTTGTCCTAATGTACGTGCAACTTCAAGAACACAGATTGATTGTTGCAGGAAGGTTGCTCTAGCATTTAAGTAAATATATGGATATAGCACAAAACTCATCACAAATATCGCTCCTCCTTCAGAGCGTATCTGTGGGAACCAATAATCTTTAGCTGAACTCCAGCCAAATATTTCCCTTAAATAAGTTTGTAATGTACCTGAATAATCTAAAAGTTCCACGTAGCAAAATGCAATGATATAAGTCGGCATTGCAAGTGGTAGTAGTAATAACCAGTCAAAAATTTTATGTCCTGGAAAGCGATACATTGTAACAAGCCAAGCCGTACTCGTACCAATTATGAGCGTTAAAATTCCTACTCCTGTCATTAACAAAAGTGTTTGCCAAATTGCTCCTGGCAATACTGTATTGACAAGATGTGGCCAGATATTTTCTGTTGGTGTTAGTGATAGATAAATTAGTGAACAGAGAGGTAATAAGACAAAAATGGACAAGATAAAGACCGCAATCTGCCATGGCCATACATTTGTTTGAGGTGGGCGAAGTGATCTTTTCATGCTATTAATTGGTTGTTTTAATTTAATTGCGTTCGTCACTCTATAGCTTTCTTTATAAAAATCACGTTACTAAATTATCTCTTTGTGTATTTCATAACCTTATAGATATATTGTTAAAGTCCTGAAGAGAACCTCTCAAATTTCCATAAGTGCGTATCAAATTATTAAATAATCTAGTTTATGCAGTCTAGAAAATTTATTTTGACGATTTAATTGGCATGAAATTAGAGTTTAGATATCAGAAGGTATATTAAGCTTTTTTGTTCACTAATAGTATTTTTTGGTATGCGGTTCCCTCATATCTGTCATGAAATGAAGATTAATGATATTTAATCATCGTTATGTTGATATAACATCCTAAAGTTTCAATCAAAAAAGCCGTATTTTATATTTAACAAGGGCACATCTCATGAAAGTCGCAGTTTTTAGTACTAAACCGTATGATCGTCAATTTCTCGATAAAGCCAATAAAAATTTTGGTCATGAATTAGTATATTTTGCAAATCTTTTGCGTTCAGAAACAGCTATTTTAGCTAAAGGTGCTGAGAGTGTGTGTATTTTTGTAAATGATGATTTGAATGCTGAGACGATTGATATACTCTCAGATCAAGGTGTGAAGATTATTGCTCTCAGGTGCTCAGGTTATAATAATGTAGATCTAAATGCTACCGAGAAGTACGGCATTAAGGTTGTTCGGGTTCCTGCTTATTCTCCCTATGCTGTTGCCGAACATGCGATAGCTCTCTTATTGTCTTTAAATCGAAAAATTTACAAGGCTCGTTCCAGAATTTTGGATGGTAATTTTTCTTTGGATGGATTGCTAGGGTTTGAGCTGAATGGTCTGACTGTTGGTGTTATAGGTACTGGTGAAATAGGTTACGTTGTTAGCCGCATTCTAAAGGGCTTTGGTTGTAATGTTCTTGGATATGATGTAAATGAGAATCCAAAATGTGCTGAGCTCGGTGTGCAATATGTTTCTCTCGAGGAGGTATTTAAATCTTCAGATGTCATAACCTTACATTGCCCTTTATTACCACAAACTTATCATATGATTAATAAAGGGACTTTAGGGCTTATGAAAGATGGCGTTACCATCATAAACACTAGTCGTGGAGCGCTTATTAATGCTGAGGCTGCAATTGACGCATTAAAGTCTGGTAAGATAGGTTATCTCGGTCTTGACGTTTATGAAGATGAAAAAGAGTTGTTTTTTGAAGATCACTCAAAAGATATTTTACAGGACGATGTATTTGCAAGGTTGATTTCATTCAATAATGTTGTGGTGACAGGGCATCAGGCTTATTTTACAACAAATGCTTTACAAACTATTGCAGATACAACTTTGCAGAATATATCTGATATTCAACTCCATGGTGTTTGTAATAATACCGTTGGGTAATTAATTCCAAATTTTTATTTTTTATGTTGAGACTATAAGATTTCTGTCTCATGTGCTCAATTGCTGACGCTCTATAGATAGATATTCCTCAATTTCGACAGCTTTTTTTATACCCTCGTAAGGAGTGGTTTGTTCTGGAAAATTTTGTATTTTTTGTTCGTTAGTTTTTTTGTAGTTCCTTAATGTAATAAGAGCGTTTAACTCATTTTGGTCTATTGAGGTTTGTATGGTTATTTCATAATCTAGATTTTGATGTTTGTTGTGTTGTTCTAAACTTTTCTCTACATCTTCACGATTGGTTTTATAAGATTTATCATTAGAATTAAATTCTGAATTTGAGTCTGAATCAGAGTTATTAATTCCTGGTGATGGAGCAATTGGATCATTGATTTGAAAAGAAGATTCATGACGAGCACCAACTGTATCGACTGCATCAACCATGGTTTAATCCTTATCCATTTTGTTAGACTTCAGATCAAAGTTTATAATGGAAACCCTATGCATGACTATTGTGGTTGTATACTTAGAAAAATACGTAATACGTATCATGTGTAAGCATTGAAGCTTTTTATTTTAACGTAATAGGTTACTTGCATCAATTCCATCGAAGATAAATTGAACTGCAAGGGCTGCTAAGAGCACTCCAAAGACTCTAGAGATTACATGTAACCCCGTTATGCCTAGGATTTTATGTAATTGACTCGCCATTAACATCATTATCCAAGTGAGCAGTAAAACTAAAAGCAAGGCTAAAATAACTATAGAAATTTTTATTGGACTACCTTGTGCATTAGAGATTAATAGGATAACTGCTCCAATTGTACCAGGCCCAGCAATCAATGGGGTTGCTAAGGGGAAAACAGAAATGTCTTCTTTTTGCTCAGCTTCTGCTTGTTCATCGGGTGTTGTTGTTCTACCTGAAGGTTTTGCAAATACCATTTCTATGGCTATCAGGAGTAAGAGGATGCCTCCTGCAGCTTGCATTGCAGCTAATGTAATGCCAAAGCTTTTAAGAATAATATCTCCTAAAAGAACAAATGTCATTAGAATAGCAGTTGCTATCAAAACTCCTTTTAAAGCCATTGATCTGCGATCTTCAGGTGAATTTTTATTTGTTAACACCGTAAAAAGAGCGGCAACATCTAATGGGCCGATGGTTGCAAAAAAGGTTGTGAATGCGACAAGTGCGGTTTCAAACATGTTAATACTATATAAAAAATTTGTATATGAATTCTTAGTTTAGTCATACTTATCATTTTTTCTTACTATAATAGCTTATTTTAGTATTGATATTGTGGCAATTGCATACAGCTGAAAAACCTATAGCTGTATGATTGGTTATTCTCTGAAGTAATAATGTCTTTGTGTTCCATCGTGTTTTTTAGTTTTCATGCAACACCGTTTGAAATTTACGGTATGAACCACATGGGCAAAGGTCATTTCTACCCAGTTTCTCGACAAGTTCAATATCACCGTGAACATATTGTTCACCATGTTTAACTTTTGTTTCAGATGGGAATGATTTTCGTCTCTTACTCGTTACATCAAAAGGATGGTAAGATGTCAAATTCTTGATATTTACTCATGACAAGCCTCCATTAGTTTCTAAAGAAGGTTACAAAAATTGGTTTTTACAATCCATACACATCATCATTTAAGGGAAATTTGAAGATAATATTATTTGATGTATAAGGTTACATTTCTATACTATAATAGGGTAAAATTACCTCTATCAGTGTTCCTTTTCCTGCCTGGCTTGTTATTAAAAACTGACCATCATTTGCTTCAGTTAGTGCTTTGGTTAAAGGAAGGCCCAACCCCGTTCCTGTTGGATTACTACTTGTTGTTGTTTCTAACTGTTTAAAGGGCTCCAGTGCGATTTGTAAATCTTGAGAAGACATCCCTATTCCTGTGTCTCTTACCCGTAGTTTCGCTTTATTGTGGTCAACTGCTTGTGTTGAGATTATTATCTGACCACCAGGTGGCGTGAATTTAATTGCATTTGAAATTAAGTTTAATAAAATCTGTCGCAAACTTCTTTGATCGGCAGATACTCTGCTTAAGTTTGGATTTAATGATTGGCGGATAACCAATTGCGCTTTTGCTGTTTGGGGATGTAAACTGCTAATACAATATTCAACTATTTTATTTAAATCGACAGCAGATTTATTTAAGGTGAACTCTCCCGCTTCTACCTTTGAAATATCCAGTAGATCATCGATTAAGCTTAGTGCGTGTTGTGCACTTTCAAAAATATCTTCAGCATAGCTTTGGTATTTTTTATGTCCAATTTTTCCTAAATGTTCATCTTTCATCAGTTCAGCAAATCCAATAATGGAATTTAAAGGCGTTCGGACTTCATGGCTTACTTTTGCGAAGAATGCTAGGTTCTTGGACTGATCAAACTGACGAGAAGAGTTTATTTCGAAGTGATTATATGCTTTGATATTGGTATGGTTATAATCAGCTCCATTCGTTTTTAATGGTACTAAGGTATTATTTGAATCTTTGTGAGGGAGTTGTGTTGTGCCATTCACTTTTGGTGGATGGACAAAAATATCATTTTCTTTAACATCACTTGACATACCATGATCAACATCATCAATCTCATCTGGGTTTGATAATAGTCTTGCAATTTCTTTTAAGGTCTCTTGGTCTTCTGGTGCTGAAAGAGTATTTTTATAAGTCGTATCAGCAAAATGAGCGCTATTTGGTAATTCATTTTCTAAGGTTGTTTCAATTTGCCATTGGTTCGATTCGATTATATTTTCTTTATTAAAGGTAGGATATGCATGTAGTAACATGCCGCCCCAACCATCACCTTGTATCAATTTCTTGCATTGACATTTAATGTTTTGAGCGCCATTTGGGGTCCAAAAAAGGAAATCACGAGTAACCCCATCTTTGGGGATTTCTTGTTCTATTAGTTCCAACATCACAGTTATTGCGGGCATAGAGCGGTCAAAATAGCGTTTGGACAATTTTATGATATCTTGTTCATTCCAAAAACTTAAACCTGAGGTATTTGCCCATATGATTTGACCTAACTTAACTTCCCATAGCCAAGCGGGCATACGTTCGTTTTTTAACGATTGCAGAGTTGGTATTTTGGATAAATCACTTGGTTTTTTCATGGCTATTTGCCAGTTGTATTACTGTCCTAATAAGCATTAGGTATAAATGTTTTGTCGCTCTTGTTTTTAGAAACGTTTTGTCTCTTCACATTTATAACTTTAATTGTGCTTTACAAGAATTACCCTTGAATATTGTTAATATTACCATTTTCCAAGTTTTAGGTTTGATTGGCGTTTGTGGGGTAATACTATAAATATTTAAAGGTAATTCTTGTAAAATACGTATGCCCACAAGGGAATTGTATTATGTCTGAGCTAAATGAGCAAGTCGAGCAATTTGGGAAGCATAAAGGAGTGGTCATAATTATTTAAAATACTAGATAACATAAATTATAATTCTTAAATATAATAGTTAGGTAGTATTATTTTACTTATGATTTTGATTAGTTTACAGAAGAGCGTTAGCATGATTTGTAACACTCTTCTTGTGTAAATAATAATGCATTCATACTAAATTATGCACTATTCATGTGTTGTCTGACAAAGCGTGGCAATGATTGAGTGTCATCGTTTTCTAAATTTGCCATAGTTTCTGGTGAAAATGGACTTGAATTTGAAGAATTTGCCTGAATTCCTGTAGACATCTCATTTGTGAATGGATCCGATTGTTTATTTGAAGGTATACCGAGAGGTTGGACTCCTATAAACCAGGCTTCTATCAATTCAAGTTCGTCTGAAGAGAGTTGCAAACCATTTTGCCTACACCGTGCGATTACAAAATTCCGAACACGGCCAGCAAAAAGTTCTGGAGAGACTCCTTGTTCAAACCACGGGTCTGCTTCACTTACAACGTCAAGTAGGAACTGAACGTCATCTCTTGCGATATCAATTCCTGATTGCTGCGCCATTAAAGCAATATTTGATATAGTTTGCCCCCCATTAAGACCTTTTTCTGATAGTTCTTGTGTCATTAGTTTAAAAAGAGTTCTATAATCAGGTGGAGCTAATGGAGGAACATGGCTTGCTTCATGTATCCTTGCAATCGATTTTTGTAAATTAATGTTAGCGTTTGATTGGTTTGATTGTGCCAAAGGTGGAGCTGCAGGAACTGGAGCTACTGTTTTGGGTAAATCTCCTGATAAGCTTGGTTGAGCCAACTGTTGTAAATTGGGTTCAGAATTATATGTTAACTGATGGATTTTTGGGTTAAACGCGTAATATGGGGGGGCATCGGTTAATGTAATTTCGTCAGGCAAATTTTCATTTAAAAATGATCTAAATGTTCCAAAACCTGCCCAATTTGTTCCTACAGTTTTATCATGTCCTAGGTTGCGCTGAGCACGATCTGCCAAAAATGCGATTGGGAGAGCTTTATCAGAATTATTTATGGTTTGTATAACTTCATCAACAATTTCTAATCTGGTATCTTCTGAAGATTGTAATTTTTCGTTTTGTGGTAGAGCTTTTGCTGGATCATTAAACTGAGGAAGTTTTCCATCGACCAAAAATGAAATTAAGTCTGCTTCTCTGATTTCACCATCACATATTGCAGTATACGGTGTTGCTGTATATTCATTTGCATAAATTATTGTTCGTCTTGCATGAGATCTTAGTCTGTGCAGTACTGGCGTAAAATCTGCATCACCTGAGAGTATAATGAATTCGTCATAATAAGTATCGTGATCCAGTAAGTCACGAATATCCATGACCATTCTGATATCAGATGAATTCTTTAGCTGTGCTGTTAGAGGTGGGCAATCAGCAATTTCAAATCCCCCTCTTAAAAAATGATGCCTAACAAATGGGAATGAGTTCATATCAGTCGAACTTTCATTACCATTTCTGCGAGGGACAGGATTTCCATAACACCGACTCATCACCAATCGTCTTTCCATGTCGCTGACGAAACCATTTGTTGGTGTAATTAATTTACCTGTCTCAATTTGCTTTAGCCATAATATGGTATCTTTAGCAAAAGACTTGGCTGCCTCTTCATTTTTTCTTTTCAATGACAAATATATATTGTCATAGTCAACAAATACCGCGCTTAGGCACGGTCCTGAAACTTTACTAGTCATATATCTACCCCGCTTGTCGCTGTATAAACGACGTTAGAGGCAGTATGAACTTGCAGCCACAATATGCAAGATCATGGATTGTTTTTGAGCAAGCCATACACAGATTTTCCCTAAATTTCTGCTTTGTTGAATGTTAAAAACATAAAAAAATATGTAAGACGAAGCTTTATGCACAGAAGTTAGATATATATTGCTCTATTTCGAGATGGGTGATTCGGCTTTATTTTTTATCAGGAGACCAATCAACTGGGGCCAGCTCAAAGTTTGTAAATTCAAAACCTGGTGCTACACTACAGCCAACTAAAGACCATGCACCTGTTGTCACTGCCGTTTGCCAGACATGTTTCTCAACAACATATTGAGGACAATGGTTTTCTTGAAGTTTATTAGACAGTAAAATTGTTTTGCTTGTCAGGTTCTCAGGATTGCTCACGGTTAATTTGAGAGGACTGCCCGCATACCAATGCCAGACTTCTGCAGCGTCAATTCTATGCCAATGAGAGCTTTGTCCATATTTTAGTAAGTAATATATAAGTGTAGAAACACTTCTTCCATTGTATGTCTTTGTATCTCGAAATGTTTCACGGAAGTAGCCCCCTTCAGGGTGTGGGCTTAAGTTCAAATGTTTTATTATCTGATCTGCGTTAAGAGTATGTTTGTCTTGATCCATATTAGATTATATCTATCTTTTTGTCGTTATACTCTATCTTTCAATTTCCTGATTGCCTGGAATACCTCCCAGTCTTCATGGCCCTCTAACTCAAGATTTTTTTGTATTTCAAGACTTTTGGTTCTAATGAAGGGGTTTGTTGCTAGTTCTTGTTCCAAGGTTGTTGGTAAAGTTGCTTCTCCTTTTTCCCTTAACTCTTGGACTTGTTTGTATCGCTCTTGTAATTTTTGGTTGTTTGGTTCTAATGTGCAGGCAAACTCTGCGTTCGAGAGAGTGTACTCATGGCCGCAATATATTGTGGTTTCTTTTGGCAAAGATATAATTTTGCTTAAGGATGTCCACATTGTCTTGGCATCCCCCTCAAAAAGGCGCCCACAGCCCATTGAGAATAACGTGTCGCCTACAAAAATTACCTGATCTTGTTCAAACCAATAACTAATGTGGCCGAGCGTATGTCCAGGAGTATCAAATATTTTTGCTTTATGATCTCCAAATCTTACAATATCTCCCTCTTTGACTTCTTCATCAATAAAAGGGATTCTCGATGCTTCGGCTTCTGGTCCTATAATTTTACAGTTAGTTTGTTGTTTTAACTTTTCATTTCCACCGGTATGATCAAAATGATGGTGGGTGTTTAGAATATGCGTTAGGGACCATCCTTTTGTTTTCAATGCTGCTAAAATTGCGTCAGCTTCGGGAGAATCAATCGTGGCTGTTAGTTGATTGTTACTATCATGAATAAGAATACCATAATTATCTCCTAAACAAGGAAATTGATATATTTCAAGCATAGCCATATTTTTGTATCCTCACCAGTTCATAGTTTAAATTAATATTATATCTCTTATCCAATGGTTTTCTATTAAATACAACAGGTCAATAAGTCGATTGAAAGATAAATTTAGTGAGATATTATGGAATTTGCGGCATATGTTTATCTTGATTCAATGTTTATAATATTTGGTATTTGGATTTTTTTAAAAGGTGTTCACTAACGTATTTGCGACAGGAGTTGAATTTTTATGGTTATTTTTTTGTTATAGTCATAGAATTCATAATTGGTTCAAATGGAAGTTTTAACCTCATTTAGAAACCATAGGAGTGATACTCAGAAATGCACCTTGATGTTACGGAATTGCGAGATTTTTATCATCATCCTTTAGGTATTACTGTTCGCAGACATATTCGTCATAAAATGCGTGAATGCTGGCCATGTGTGAGTGGTTTGAGTGTTTTGGGGTTAGGTTTTGCGGTACCCTTCTTAGGAGCATTTCGGGGAGAGGCTTCGCTTTTAGGTGCATTGATGCCCGCAAGCCAGGGGGTCATTATGTGGCCAGCTAATGGACCTTTTCAGAGTGCTTTAACAGAAGAAAATTGTCTTCCTATGGCGGATGCATCTGTTGATAGATGTCTTGTTATTCATAGTCTTGAAATGAGCGACTCCCCACAAGCTCTCTTACGTGAGGTTTGGAGAGTCCTTGTTCCAGAAGGTAGAGTGATTATTGTTGTACCTAATCGTCAAGGGGTTTGGGCAAGATTTGACTCAACACCTTTTGGCTATGGGCGCCCTTTTAGTAAAGGCCAAGTTCAACGGCTTTTAACTGAGACCATGTTTCAACCTGTTCAATGGACCTATAACCTTTATTTGCCACCTGTAAAATTAAATCTTTTGCTTGGAGCATTTCATGCTTGGGAGAATATTGGTTCGCGTTTATGGCCAATTTTTTCTGGTCTTATTATGATTGAAGCGCGTAAGGAGCTTTATGCAAATATACCTGAAAGCAAAGTTAAAATCATCTCTGGATTAGCTCCAATGCCATTTAAGTAGATCGTTTAAAGATTACTCTTGTGCTTCTAGTAAAAAAACAGCTTGTGCTCCTATTACATTTTCCAGCCCAAAAGGCAGTTTGATTTTTATTCGGTTTCCATAAGAATTAACAGCGATAGATTTTTCTACTTTTGCTTCTAATTCCATGCAAGTATCTCTGAAGTCTTTGATGGTACATAGGTGTATATTTTCGGTTTCATACCATTCTTTAGATAAGATTGTGGTTACAGGCATGCGCCCTGATATTAGTATTTGAGCTCGTATTTTCCAATGCGCAAAATTAGGGAATGATATTATGGCTTTTTTCGATATACGTAATAATTGTTCTAAAATATGTTTAGGGCGACGAGTTGCTTGTATCGTATGACTTAAAATAGCATAATCAAAGGCGTTATCTGGATAATCAACAAGGTCATGATCTGCGTCACCATGAATTACAGATAGGCCTTTTGAAAGACACAAGTTAACTCCTTTTGTGCTTATTTCCATACCACGTCCATCAATTGATTTTTTTTCTTTGAGAAGTTCAAGCAAAGTCCCATCTCCACAGCCGATGTCAAGAACACGAGAGTTGGGTGTTACCATTTCCGAAATGATTAGATGGTCTATACGGGATTTATGCTGTGCTTTTGGAATGGCCATAAATTTAACTATTTCTTACTTTTCTTAGTTGTTGACTTTAGAGAAGCTCTCTTGCTTGCGCAGCGGCATTTAAAAAACCTGAGATGGTGCTAAATAGTTCTGGTTCATCCAGCAAGAACGCATCATGGCCTTTATCTGTTTCAATTTCAACGAAACTCACTTTGGCTGCAACGGCATTTAATGCGCGAACAATTTCCCGACTTCTTTCTGTTGGTTGAAGCCAATCACTTGTAAAGGAAATTACGCAGAATCTTATTTTTGTGTCTTGGAATGCATTCGACAAGGCACCATCATATGCTCCAGGTAAATCGAAGTAATCGACGGCTCTTGAGATATATAAATAGCTGTTCGCATCAAACCGTTCAACAAATTTATTCCCTTGATATCTTAAGTAACTTTCAACTTGGAAATCAGCATCAAATCCAAAAGTTACATTCTCTCTATCTTGTAAGTTTCGTCCGAATTTCTTGGATAAAATTTCTTTCGATAGGTAATTTATATGTGCTGCCATTCTTGCAACAGCCAGACCTTTTTTGGGTTGTGTGCCTCTTTCAAGATATGTGCCTTCTTGCCAGTCTGGGTCTGCCATAATTGCCTGACGACAGACTTCGTGAAAGCCAATATTTTGTGGTGAATCTTGCGCGCATGTTGCTATGGGAATTGCTGAAAATACGCGCGATTTATAACGCGTTGCCCATTCGAGTACTTGCATGCCCCCCATTGAGCCTCCAATAACACTAAACAGGTTATCAATGCCAAGGTAGTCAATTAGCCGTACTTGGGCTCTGACCATGTCTGATATGGTGATTAATGGGAAATCGAGGCCATACGATTTTCCTGTATTCGGGTTTTGAGACATTGGTCCCGTTGACCCCATACATCCGCCTAGGATATTTGAGCAGATTACATAATATTGATTGGTGTCAATGGGTTTGCCTGGGCCAACCATAGCACTCCACCATCCGTCTTGGCCAGTTAGAGGATTTGTGTTCGCTGCATGCTGGTCACCTGTCAGTGCATGGCAGATTAGAATTGCATTTGTTTTCTCTTTATTTAAGGTTCCATATGTTTGATATGCAATATGAAATGGGCCTAGATTACTGCCACAATCTAGCTGTATTGGTTCATTTTCTTCGAAATAAGCAACTTTTCCATTGATATCAGAGATATCATCAGGCTTTTGTTCAAACTTGTTTGGAGCCATACGCCCTATACTTCTCCTATATGGTCTCTAAAGAGTGTAAATATTAAGGGCCAACATAAAAAAACCGGCATACAAAACAAAGTTTTGGCCGGATATTTTTGCCCTTTTAGCAATTTATTTTTTGTGGCTGCAAGCCGGCTGACCAAATCACCACACAATTATTTTAGAATAAGCCATTAGAATAGTGTGATGTCAAGTAGCATATCTGTAAATATAAAGATGTATTGAGATTTAGCTCAAATGATAAAGTGCTTGTTTCATAGTAAGACCTTGATTAAATTAAGTAGAAACAATCCAAAGTTACCAATTTATAGATTTGGTTGTAATCATGCTTAGGGCATAATTTTAATAGGGTTAACTTATAAGCCTTAAAGTTGATCTAACCTGTAAGTCATTGTATTTTAGGAGATATTTCATGTCAGGTGGAGAAAAACCTCTTCCTTGTCCCGGTGTTATGAGAATCACGCCTTATGTCCCTGGCAAAAGCTATGTGCCGGGTGCTGTAAGAATAATTAAGCTATCTTCGAATGAGACACCACTTGGCGCTAGTGAAAAAGCAATTGAAGCATTTAGAGAAAGTGCTAACAGTTTGGAGAGATATCCTGATACTTCTGCGAGTGTGTTGCGAGAAACTCTCGCAAGAAAGTATTCACTTGACGCTGCTCGCATAGTCTGTGGCACTGGTTCAGATGATCTTATTAACCTTATAGCACGCGCTTATTTAGGCCCTGGGGATGAGGCTATTATTCCACAATATGGTTTTCTTATCTTTAGAATAGCGACATATGCAAGTGGTGCATTTCCTGTACTTGCGGATGAGAGTCATCATCATGCAAATGTGGAATCAATTTTAAACCTTGTTACGGACAAGACTAAAGTTGTCTTCCTTGCAAATCCGAATAATCCAACGGGAACCTATCTACCTATAAATGAAATAAAGCGATTAAGAGATGGGTTGCCTGATAAGGTATTATTGGTTTTAGATGCTGCTTATTCAGAATATATAAAACTTAATGACTATAAAGCTGGGATAGAACTGGTGGAGAAGACAGACAATACTGTTATGACTCGAACCTTCTCTAAAGTCTATGGACTAGCGAGTTTAAGGTTGGGGTGGGCTTATTGTCCTTTACAGGTTGCTGATGCATTAAATCGCATTAGAGGACCATTTAATGTCCCTGGTCCAGCTATATCAGCTGGTGTTGCAGCTCTTGATGACACCATACATGTTGAGAAGGCGATAGTGCATAATGATAAATGGCTTGCATGGCTGAAACATAAAATTGAAAATTTAGATATACAGGTTACTCCCAGTGTTACTAATTTTTTGCTTTTAAATTTTAATAGTGCCGCAGAAAATGCCGATAGGTTTTTGCAATCACGCGGGATTATTTTGCGTCCTGTTGCAGATTATGGATTGCCAAATTCTCTTCGTTTAACAGTTGGTACAGAAGAAGAAAATTTAGCCTTTATTGAAGCTCTCACTGAGTTTATGAATCAAGAATAAAAAGGATAGCTTCATGGATATAAAACAAAGCCACATGTTTGATAAAGTGTGTTTGATTGGTATTGGGCTTATTGGCTCTTCCCTAAGTCATGCTATGAGACGTGGTAATTTGGCTAGATGTATTGTTGGAAGCGTACGCTCGCAGAATACCCGTGATAAAGCCCTCGAACTTGGCCTGGTTGATGAAATTTTTGAGACGGCACAAGATGCCGTGGAAGGGGCAGATTTAGTCATTTTGTGTACCCCGGTAGGTGTATATGAAAGTCTGATTACTGAGATTGCCCCTTATTTGAAAACGGGTTCAATTCTGACTGATGTTGGATCTGTCAAAGGGCAAGTTTATAATGATGTTTCTCGTCACGTTCCTGAAGGTGTTCATTTTGTGCCAGGGCATCCTGTTGCAGGGACAGAGAACTCAGGGCCTGAATCTGGTTTCGCGGAACTTTTTGATGGTCGATGGTGTATTCTAACTCCAGTGGAAGATACAGATCGGCATGCTGTCGAGTCTTTAAAAACTTTTTGGGAAGCTTGTGGAAGTTATGTTGAAATAATGTCTCCAAGTCATCATGATATTGTGTTGGCAATTACCAGTCATGTTCCACATTTGGTTGCGTATAACATTGTTGGGACTGCTGCTGATATGGAGGAAGTTACAAGGTCAGAGGTTATTAAATTCTCTGCAGGTGGTTTTCGTGATTTTACTAGGATTGCAGCTTCGGACCCTGTTATGTGGAGGGATATTTTCTTAAATAATAAATCTGCTGTTTTAGAAATGTTGGGTCGTTTTTCTGAAGACCTTTCTGCGTTACAGCGTTACATTCGTTGGGATGACGGTGATGCTTTACTTGATCACTTTCAACGTACCAGAGAGATTCGAAGAAATATTATTGAGGCTGGTCAAGAAACCGATGCTCCTGATTTTGGGCGAAGTGTTTCTACGGGAGCTTCAAAGTCTGATAGCTAAGTATTTAGATAGGTAAGTTAGTTTTGAGTAACTATTGGGTTTTCGGATATGGGTCTTTAATCTGGTCGCCAGGCTTTCCTTACGAGGAGGCTATTCCAGCTAGGCTTGACGGTGGCCATAGGGCGTTATGTGTACGTTCAACAAGATACCGAGGGACACGATCGCGCCCTGGGCTTGTTTTTGGATTGGATTTTGGAGGTCATTGTGTTGGAATGGCTTTTCGTATTTCGAGAGATCAATTTCCTTGCGCTCGGGTGTATTTGCAAAAACGGGAACTCATAAACGGTGTTTATCGAGGGATGTTTAAATCAATTCGTTTGCTAGATGGTAGTGAAAGATATGTTACAGCTCTTTGTTATGTCGCAAATTGTAATAGCCCACTATATGTCAATCGTTTGCCATATGAATATCAAGCTTATATTTTAAGGACACGTTCGGGGTGTAATGGGCGAAATATTGATTATTTTCTAAATACACTTTTTCATCTTAGAGATTTAGATATTTATGATACTCATTTAGAACGGTTGAGTGTGATGGTCAGATGTAAGAAGTGATTAATAATAGTTTATTGTTCTAAAATTTAAGTTACATATTTTCTGCAGACAGATGAGAGAAAATACCTGCACGCAGATCTAGTTCTGTTAGATGACGCTCTTTTGATGTATTGGAGAGTACGTGTATATGGATTTCATTCGCCCCAAGCTGAGCCGCTTTTTGCCTTAAGTGTGCTAAATTTAGTGAGGATGCACTTTCTATTGTTTGTCCGATTCTCAGCGCAATTTTTTTACCGTTTTTTTCCTGTTTTACCAAGATATAGTTTGCTTTGGGCATAATTGGACATTGGGTTAAAGCGTATATTGTGTGTACATAACGCTTTCCCGATGCTCCATGCCAGTAGTGAAAAGTTTGATCAATATGAGCGATACTATTTATAAGAGCTGGTTCATTAATCAGGTTATTTGTTTTGTTCGCTAGTGCATTTGTATTACGCATCTGTATTTACTACCTCATATTGCTTGAGTGATTCGTAAAATGCTAGTTACGCATTTATTGAAGCAATTAAGCAAAAATGTGACTGATCTATTTATTAACAAGTAAGTATTAATCGGTTTTAAAATTTATTTATTTAATATCATTTTCTATTCTTATTAATATTCTAAGTTTAACCACATTCAGATTTGCCACAATTGTAACATGTCATGCAGCCATTCTGATATACTAATGAATGTGATGAACATTGTTTGCAGTAATTTTTCATTCTGTGTTTTATATTGTGTTTCTGTATAGAGTTTTCAAGTTTTTGTGGGTCCTCATTCGAGGAGTCTTCAGGAAGAAAGTTAATATTTTGCATATGCGTTTCAATAATGCGACCAATGGCTGCTTGTAAGCTGGGTATATATTCTCCATTTTGCCATTGCCCTCCTAATGGATCAAAGATTGCTTTTAATTCTTCAATAACGAATGTAACGTCTCCCCCTCTGCGAAAGACCGCAGAGATCATACGTGTTAAGGCGACAGTCCAAGAGTAGTGTTCAAGATTCTTTGAATTGATAAAAATTTCGAAGGGACGTTTTTTGCCTTTCTGTGTAATGTCATTTATTGTGATGTATAAAGCGTGGTCAGATCCTGGCCATTTTAATTTATACGTATTACCGGATAGCATGTCCTCGCGTTCCAGTGGTTTGGACATATAAATGATCTGCTGATCCTCAGATGACCCTAATATTTTTGTTTCTGTCGTATTGTTATTCTCATCTGGTTTTGACAGTACAGAACCTGTTATTTCATTTGGTCGGTACGTTGTGCACCCTTTTAATCCTTTTTCATAAGCCATTAAATAAAGGTTTTTAAAAGTATCGAAAGAGATATCTTCTGGACAATTTACTGTTTTTGAAATTGCGCTATCCACATAGGGTTGCACAGCTGCTTGCATATCAATATGAGCTTCAGGAGGTAGATTTTGTGTTGTGATGAATTGTTGAGGTAAATCTTTTTTTGTACCAAAATCTTTTTGATACATTTGATATGCATAATCATAAACAGTTTGTGTCTGTGTGGACCCATCCTTATTTTTGATTTGGCGGTTGTAGCTGAAGTCAAAAACCGGTTCAATACCGCTTGAAACATTTCCTGCAAAAAGAGAAATGGTTCCAGTTGGGGCAATAGAGGTGAGCAGGCCATTTCTCAATCCATTTAGTTTTATCTTTTTTCGTACTGCTAAAGATAAGTTTTTTATCATTGGGGCTTCATGGAAGTGATCAGCATCATATAAAGGGAAAGTGCCTTTTTCTGAAGCTAATTCGCTGCTTGTTTCGTATGCTTTGTTTGCAATAATTTCCATCCAACGGCTTGCATATTCTTGTGCTTGTTCTGAACCGTATGTCATTCCACATAGAATTAGTGCATCAGCTAATCCTGTTATACCTAACCCTAAACGGCGTTTGTTATGGGCTTCCTCTTTTTGTTCATTTAAAGGGAATTGAGATATATCGATAATGTTATCCAGGAAACGTACTGCTACTGAGGTAAGTTTTTCTAAGCGTTTTTCATTTAGTTCACTGTTTGATGAGAACGGGTTTTTTACTAATTTCGCTAGATTGATTGATCCAAGCAAACAAGCTCCATGAGGCGGCAAGGGTTGTTCTCCACACGGGTTTGTCGCATATATTGTTTCGCAGTAATTCAGATTATTTTTTTCATTAATTCTATCTATAAAGATGACCCCTGGCTCTGCAGAGTCATAATTTGATTGCATAATTTTATCCCATAGTATTCTCGCCTGGACAGTTTTGTATATTTCTCCATCAAATATTAAAGGCCATTCCTGATCATTACTAACAGCTTGCATGAAACCATCAGTCACCAATACGGACAAATTGAACATTCTTAATAGTGCAGGGTCTTTTTTTACTGTTATAAACTCTTCAATATCTGGATGGTCACATCGTAAAGTTGCCATCATTGCGCCTCGACGTGCTCCTGCTGACATGATTGTTCTGCACATTGAGTCCCAAATATTCATGAAATTGATTGGACCAGAAGCATCAGCACCAACACCCTTAACATGCGCTCCTTTTGGTCTTAATGTAGAAAAATCCTGCCCTATGCCGCCCCCTTGTTGTAGTGTCAGAGCAGCTTCTTTCACATGGTCAAAAATGGAAACCATGCTGTCATCAATATTCCCCATAACATAGCAATTAAATAATGTGACTTTGCGTTTTGAGCCGGCCCCAGCAAGGATGCGGCCTGCTGGTAAAAACTCAAAATTTTCCATTGCGTTATAAAATTCACTTTCCCAATATTTTATTTTTGCTTTTTTTTCTGCTTGCGCTGCAGCTTTTGCAACTCTACGCCAAGTGCCTTCTAGAGTTTTATCTTTTGAAGACCCATCACTTTTTTTTAAGCAGTATTTCATATCCCATATTTGTTCTGAAATAGACTGTTGGGGCTGTTGGCTTTGCATTGCATACCTCTATCTCTATACGCACTTATGCTTGAATATTACGTGGTATTTTAGTAATATGTTCACTTTTTGTACTATTTCTGAAAAAAACTTTCAAGGTCTTTTATGCTGTATATAGTATCTAAAAGGTTAATTTATACCATATCTAGGTATTTTTTTGTTTGGAGAGGTATATGTGGTGGGTTTTTTGAAGTTGCTGCTTCTTTAGTTATATTATAAGTGGCTTCTTCTATTTGATTTTGTAATTTTTGCTTGAAGTCTTTGCGGGCTAAACCTGGTTCTATCGAGGGCAAAAACTCAACAATTATTGTTCCAGCATAACGCATTGATGATTTGCGGGGCCAGAATAACCCTGAATTTAAAGCCACTGGGACACATGGCAGGTTCAAATCTTCATATAATTTAATAATGCCCGGTTTGTATTGTGGTTCATTTCCTGGCGTCATACGAGACCCTTCAGGAAATATTATAATTTCTCTATTTTTTGCTACACGGTCTTTGGCTTGGGATATCATATGTCTTAGGGCAGTTGGACCAGAGGAGCGTTTTACGCCAATCATTCCAAATTTTTTTGAGAACCATCCATGAAAGGGAATTAGGAAGAGTTCTGCTTTTTGTATGGTTACTGGGTCTTTAAATAGAGGTATTAACGCAAATGTCTCCCAGGGAGATTGATGTTTGCTTGCAACTAAGTAAGGAGCTTGAGGTAAGTTTTCTAGTCCTCTAATTTCATATTTTAACCCTATGATTACTTTTAGCATCCAAAGACAGGTTCTTGCATGTGCTCTTAGTCCTGCCATTGCCCAGCTTCGTGGCCCCAACAACAATGGGCTACCAATAATAACAAAGAGTGCTGTTATGAGATAGAATAATGAATTGAATATGAATGATTTTACCATAATACATTGACTTTTCTTATTGTTATTAAGTCAGAATATATATGCTAGTTGCATAATTCCGTGTCTTATTAGGGCTGCTATTGTTTTTACATATTCTTTAATTAATAGCCATAATGTTCCTGGGTAAGCCCACCAGGCGTCCATATGAACATTATGTGAATTTACAGGGCATGGTATGAGTTTTGTGAATGGTAAGGCAAGACGTAATTCTACAAGGCTGCGCGGCATATGATAGCTAGAGGTTACAACAATAACTGAGGAAAAGTCTTTATTCGTTACCCAAGCTTTTGTTTGAGATGCATTTCCAATCGTATTTTGCGCAATATGATCAATATCAATACAGCAATTAAACATCAAAGCATGTTGTGGGACTAAGTTAGATAAGTCTTTGCGAGAGGTGGCAGGATGAACTCCACTAATCAAAAGTCGTTTGCCTTTACCTTTGGATAAAAGTTCCACAGCTTGTTCAATTCTTGCGGGGCCACCCGTTAAAACAACAATACCATCAGCTGCAATTACGTTATTTATTGTATTTTTATTAATAGTTGAAATAAAAGTAAGAAAACCCACAATAAATAGTATCAGGCACAGAAGTGTTAGTGATGATAATGCAACAAATATCTTATTTTTCAATAGAATAAGCATAAATCTTTTCAAGCTTTTTTACCATTCCATCTTCATTGTGTTTCGATCCACAGGATAGTCTTTTAGAAGATTTTAGGCAACTTTATCAATCTGTGCCAACTATATTTTTGAATAATAGCCTTAAGTTCTGTTATTAAGAATTCGATATACACCATATCTTGAGGTTAACATACAAAGTGCGGCAATTACAATTACAACAACAACAAGAAGGATATATCCTGGTATATCAAGAGTCGCTGACCCTAATAAACGCCGAATTTCTGCCATTGTGATTGCATGTCCGCCTACGAGTTGAATGAGAGCAGGCATTATTAAGAAAATGATTGCAGCAAAGAATGCCCCAATTAATCCTGCTCGTATACCAAGAGCAAGGAAATGTTTTTCAAATTCTCTTGCTATAAAGCTATCTGTTGCCCCAACAAAATGTAAGACTTCTACAATTTCTTTATTTGATGCTAGTGCGCTTCTTGTTGCAGAAACAATAATGGCGGTTGTTGCTGCGCCCATCAAAAACAGAACGGTTATTCCTCCTAAAGCCAAAGACCTTGTTACGGTTCTAATTTGCGCGCGCCAATAACGGTGGTCATCCAATATGACTCCTTGGAAACTGCTCTCCAGAATATCTGTCAAGTTTTTCATATCTGGTGGACTGCTACTGTTTATTTCGATCGCAATAAGATGTGGGACTGGTAGAGCGGATAGAGCATCTCCTCGGCCTAACCAAGGTTCCAGAAGGGCAGACAAGTCTTGTGCATTGAGAGGTTTAACGCGGTTAATGCCTGGTTGCTTTTTCAAAAAGAGGGCAACTTGTTCAACACGTTTTTTCGTATTTGTTCCATCAATAGGTTTAATTTGAACCGTTATTTCACTGGCGATGTCATC
>CBDHHC010000013.1:0-7537 GCA_965263345.1 Methyloligellaceae bacterium | reverse complement strand
TTACCTGCTGCAGCGATAACAATGATTCCTTTTTTAACAGCAAGTTTAAGAGCTGCACGAACAGAACCATAGGTAAATGGTCCGCCAAGGCTCAATGAAATGATGTCAGCATTTATGTTTATTGCATGCATTATTGCTTTTGCCACATCTGTTCCATCAAATTTGAGTATGACGGAATCAATGCACCGAATAGGAACAAGAGATGCGCCTGGAGCAACACCAAGAACCTCAAGCGAGTGATCACTACATATGACACTACTCGTTGCAGTACCATGCCCCCGGTGTATGAGCGTCTGACGACAAAGGGTCTGTAGCGTCTGCAATTTTGTCTTTTAAAGACATTGTATGCCCTTTTAATATCGACCTTGCCATCGATTTCTTTATGAGCAGCCACACCAGTATCAGGCTGAGCAATTGTTATCCCATGCCCTAGAATATTGTTATCAATTTTTGTTAAATTTAGAAATTCTCTGACCCACTCTTTATTCAGTGATGGATCAGTTTTGGACCAGCAATTGCGGTCTAGATACGCTTCACCAAATTGACCTTCGGATTCTTCTATATCTTGATCCACTTCATCCATCCGAATTGGAAATGGTTTACTGCCATCTGGTATTGCGGAACGCAGTCCAAGAATATCAACGAGCTCAGAAGCAATCGCGAACTCGCCGGCAGGTGAAATTCGTCGTTCAATATCTGGAAATTCTAATATTAAAAAGTGAGGGAGTTTTGGATGAACTTGCTCGAGTCGGAAATTTTTATTCTGTAAATACTGTGAGATCTCCTCCCGCACTTTTTCCAAATCTGGAGCAAAATCATATTCAAGTTCAAATCTGAGACTTATACGAGTAGTATCAAGTGCCTTGCTTGTAGAGGCATGTATAGCAATTTGTTCTAAAAGCGTTTTTCCAATTAATCATTAGGTTTATCAATAAAGTAGAATTTTGTGCTTATTGCTCAAAATAATAAATTTAAAACTTAAAAAGTAGTAAGAGCTTATAGTTTTTTGCGAATATTGCGGCAAATATAGTTTTTATTAAGAAGAAGATTAATTACCAATTATTACATTTGTGTGACAGCTTATGAGAGCTATATAGAATGCCAGCTCTGGGTCAGACAGGTATCATTTGATCGCAAGAATTGATAGTCTCCTATATAACTAAAAGGGAATATTCAAGAGCAATCCACCTCTTGACCAAACATTGACTTTATTGAACTATTCTCCAGAATAGAAATGGGCATAAATTCCTCAATATTCGAGATAAATTTCCAATTGGACTCCCTGTTTAGGAGTAGAACCGTGTACATTTTTTCCTAACACGGTACAGGGCACGGTATGAACGAAACTGTGGATAACTTTTTCTATATATAACGAACACATAACTTAAGAATGAGGTGCTGCCCCTGACCACTCTTTCAAATCAATAAACCTCATTAAAATAACTATCGCCCTCCAGAAACAGGAAGAATGGCACCTGTCACATAAGAAGCAGCAGGTGATATCAACCACAACACAGCCTCAGCCACCTCCAAAGCTGCACCAGGACGTTTCATTGGAATGTTTTGAGAAAGCTCCGCAGCTCTATTGGGTGCACCTGCCAAAGCATGTAGTTCCGTTTCAATTAAGCCAGGCGCAACGGCATTTACTCGGATACCCTCTATTGCAATTTCTCGTGCCAAACCTACTGTAAGAGTATCCATAGCCCCTTTACTAAGAGCATAATGTATCCATTCCCCAGCCCCCCCCAATGACCGATGCCCTTGAAGAAATATTTACAATAGAGCCACCTTTGCCACCTTTTTTTAGGGACATATGTTTAATAGCCTGTTGTGGAGCAAAACACTGCCCCCCTGAACATTAACTGCCAGAACATTTCGCAAAACGTTTGGAGACAGATTTTCCAAACGTGAGAAACCACCTGTAATACCGGCATTATTTATAAGACCAGTAATAGGAAGATTAAATTTGCTTTGCGCAAAATCGAATAAACCTGTGACATCCGACTCTTTACTCACATCCCCTTTATATACTGCGACCTGACCTTCTAAACTTTGTGCAGCATCAACAACCTCATTTGCTGCATCATCAGAGCTTGAATAGCTAATGACAACATTATAACCATGCCGCGCAGCCAACAATGCCGTTGACTTACCAATACCACGACTACCACCAGTAACAATAAGACAACCATCTGGCTTGTAAGTTATATCCTGCATTTTTATATCCAGTTAAATTTCTATACAATTATGAAATTTTTCCCATAATAGATACACTACTACATACATAGCATTCTATTTATTATACAATTTTAAACTGTCATGATTTTGTCTCACTGCATATCTAGAATAAAATGATAATTCATTAAATTCGCGCACCTTTGTGGGCAGCCCAGAAATTTAACATATCAATTTAGAGAAAATTAATTAAAAAAAGTTGGCCCTGAAGCATGACGTCCTATCAAAAAGACTTCAAGCACAATTCTTCGCAAGAATTACTAAATTCAAAGCACACTTCTGATGAGTCTGAAGGGTTAAGCGCATTTAAGAAATTTTGGCACGCCCTCACTCTCTAATCGCAGGTCATCTGATCATGACAAACTCGTTAAGAGAGCTCGGCGTCATCTGGAGAAAGCTGAAAAAATATTAGTTTCAACTAGTATATGCAAAGTCCAGACATACATACTATCGCCAGACACAATCCCCAAAGCAAACATATTAGTTGTTCACGGCTGGACAGGAGAAGCTGCCTTCATGAGCACGTTTGGTGACTTCTTAAAACGTCGTGGTTATAGGGTAATATTAATTGATCTGCCTGCACATGGTAACAGTGAAGGAGATATGGTAAGCCTTTTTGATTGCGCAACAGCAATATTAGAAGTTGCAGAACACTTCGCGCCAATTCAATTTGCACTAGGACACTCTGTAGGAGCCATGGCCCTTCTTACGGCTGGCGAAGGACATTATCCTTTAAAACATCATTACCCTTTTGAAGCTTACACCCTCGTCTCCATGCCAAACGAATTTACAAGCATTACAATAGATTTTGGAAATCACCTTGGCCTCAGCACGAAGGCTCAAACATTATTTGAAAAACAACTAGAAAAGCTTGCTGGCAGAGAAATTTCAAATTTCACAGGAACCAATTTGCTGACAAACATCAACCGCCCCAGCTTTACTCATTCATTCCCGTGATGATGCTGAAGTCTCATTTAAATGCGCTGAAGAAATAACTAACAACGTTCCTGACGCAGACTTAATACCATTTGATCAACTTGGTCATCGTGCAATTCTCTATGCACCTCCTGTAATACGCACAGCAACAAACTTTTTCACACAGTTATGCTCAGAAAAATAATCTACCTGATAATACGGCCCTTACAAAACTAAACTAGTCTTTTGTATAAATTCACTTCCTGTAAAGACTTAACTAATGTAAATAAAAAGATTATTCTCGCGCATAGCTGATATCTAAAAAGGAAAAACATTATGCCATTTGCTGTTCGTGTCCATGAATATGGTGGCCCTGAGGTAATGAAATGGGAAGAAATCGAAATTCCTTCTCCAGGCCATGATGAAGCACATATTCGACAAACTGCTGTTGGGTTAAACTACATCGATGTATACGGACGCACAGGATTGTATCCTCTCCCTGAGTTACCATACGTACTTGGTATGGAAGGTGCAGGTGAAGTTTTAGCGATAGGTGAAAATGTATCTCATATTTCAGTCGGTGACAGAGTTGCCTATGCAAGTGTAATAGGCGGTTACGCAGAAGAAAGACTGATTGTTGCTGACAGATTGGTCAAACTACCTGATACCATTGATGATAAAACAGCTGCTGCTATGATGCTACAGGGCATGACAGCAAGATATCTTCTTCGCAAAACTTATGTGGTTACTTCTGAAACAACTCTACTGTTCCACGCAGCAGCAGGTGGTGTCGGATTGATTGCATGCCAATGGGCAAACGCTCTGGGAGCAAGAGTTATCGGCACTGTAGGCTCTGAAGAAAAAGCTGAACTTGCTAAAGCCTCATGGTTGCCATCAGACTATCAACTACAAAGACGAAGACTTTGTTGAACGAATTAAAGACTTAACAGATGGACAAGGTGTTGATGTTGTATACGACTCAATAGGAAATGATACATTCCCTGGTTCTCTTGACTGTTTAAAACCGAGAGGGCATGTGGGTCAGCTTTGGGACAGGCATCAGGACCTTTACCACCTTTTGAAATGTCTATGCTAGCCAAGAGAGGTTCATTATTTGCAACCCGCCCTACTCTTTTTTCTTACACATCAACTCAGGAAGATCTGATTGAAACTGCAAATGATCTGTTTGATATTGTTTCTAGCGGACACGTAAAAATAAATATTAACCAGACTTATGCCTTATCTGAAATCATACAGGCACATCAGGACCTTGAGGCTAGAAAAACAACAGGCTCAACAATCTTAATACCTTAATAGAATAAGTTCTGCAGAGAACACTCTGCAGAACTTACCCCTCATATTGCAAGATAACGTTTGATTTGCAAAATACTTTGCTCTTGTTCCTGTGGGACCTCACCATGAGCACTGGCTACATCTCTGAGCATTTCGACCAGCTCATGTTTTTGTTTTTCATCACAAGCCTTCATAATAACAGGCACAAGGCGATTTAAAAAACTTGTAAGGTCTCCAGCATCCTTAGACATCCACCTTGCAAGTGACAACATTTCTTCGGCTTGCTCTTGCGATGCCTCAAATTTATCTCTCATGATAGATAATATCTTAATGCGCTCGCGATCAGTCATCGCTCCATCAGTCTCAGCAACAGCTACCATCATAATCGTTGCCGCTTCGCGCGGGTCACTAACATTTTTCAACTGATCTGAATTTAATTTCTTGCGCCATTTGCTTCTACGAAAGAAGCCACGTGCACTATCGGCGGCATCTGCTAACTCTCTAGTGGCCTGCACAGCCATATTTATACGCCAAAGTGCAAATAAAATGATCCCGACTGCACTTAACAACCCCAACAAAATATGCATTTGTTCCCCCCAATTATCAAATTGTATCAATTTATTATTCGTTGTGAGAAAATAAAAAGTTCAATACGTTCTGATATTGAGGGAATATGGGTTTTTTAAGGATGCCAAATTTTACATTACATTAAAAGGGTAATATATTGAAAATTATGAGCTTTGGCTATTTCCCAGAAGTTGCTTAGTTGCCTCTTCGACATCATCCTGGCGCATAATACTCTCACCAACAAGGAATGTACGGGCACCAACATTCTCAAGCCGAAGCAGGTCTTCATGAGTGCTAATCCCGCTTTCAGAAACAACTATTTTACTTTTATGAATTGAAGGAGCTAACAACTCTGTAGTTTCCAGCGTCGTTTTAAAAGTTTTTAGATTTCTGTTGTTAATACCAATTAAAGGCGTATCAAGTTCCAATGCTCTCTCAAGTTCCTGACCATCATGAACTTCAACAAGAACATCCATACCCCAACTCTTAGCAGACTCGTTTAACTCTTGTGCCTGTTGATCACTCAGACAAGCCATTATTAACAAAATACAATCAGCACCCCAGGCACGAGCTGTAGCCATCTGATATGTGTCGACCATAAAATCTTTGCGTAAGGCAGGGATCTGCACAGCATTACGTGCTGCAGTTAGATATTCTGGCTTACCCTGAAAAGATGGTGTATCCGTCAAGACAGATAAACAGGCAGCTCCACCCGCCTCATATGCTTTTGCAATTTCAACAGGTTCAAAATCTTCTCTAATCAGACCTTTTGAAGGGCTGGCTTTTTTTACCTCTGCAATAAGTGCAAATTGCCCTTGCTCAATTTTATTTCGAATTGCCTTTGCAAAACCTCTGGGCTCCGACATCTCTTTTGCACTTTGCTCAACATCAGAGAGCGCCCAGCGCTTTTTAGATAGCTCAATTTCTTGACGTTTATAGTCTACGATTCGATCTAATATATTTGTCATGTCAGATTATTGGTTTGAGTACGTTATGAGGTTTTCAAGAGCAGCCTTAGCCTTGCCATCGGAAATACTGCTCTTGGCAATATCAATACCCTGTTGAACAGTTTCCGCTTTACCCGCAACATAAATTGCTGCACCCGCATTAAGGAGAACGATATCTTTTAATGGACCTTCTTGTCCATCCAAAAGCTCTCTGATTGCTTGTGCATTATGCTCAGCTTCGCCACCTGATAAATCAGATGGTGTAGCTTTTTTAAGATTGAAATCTTCTGGCGAAATTTCAAGAGTTCTAATATCCCCACCCTTAAGCTCAGCAATATAAGATACGCCAGTCGTTGTTAACTCATCCATACCATCAGAACCGTGAACAACCCAAACAGTTTCAGAACCAAGCGTCTTTAAAACCTGAGCTATTGGTTCAATCCACTTCTTATCGAAAACGCCAATAATCTGATGCTTGGTATTTGCAGGGTTAGACAACGGTCCTAACAGGTTAAATATTGTTCTGGTACCCAATTCAACTCGGCTTGGCCCAACATGTTTCATTGCACTATGATGTGCTGGTGCAAACATAAAACCCAAACCAGCATTTTCAATGCAATTGCTAACAGTTTCAGGAGTAATATCAAGTTTAACACCAAGCGCACTTAACACATCAGAGGATCCGGACTTGGATGATATAGAGCGATTGCCGTGTTTAGCAACAGGAATACCTGCACCAGCAACAACAAAAGCTGTAGCCGTAGAAATATTATACGTCCCCTTCGCATCACCACCTGTTCCACATGTATCTATTGAACCAGCAGGAGCTTTCACAGGGACAGCCTTAGAGCGAAGAACTTTAACAGCACCCACAATCTCTGGAACAGTCTCCCCCCTGACACGTAAAGACATCAAAAAACCACCGATTTGGGATGGCGTCGCTCGACCCGACATCATAATATCAAACGCTTCAGAAGCCTCGTCTTCACTAAGGCTCTCACCTGTTGCTACTTTAGCAATAATTTCTTTAAAGTCTGTCATGTTCAGTCTGCTGTTATTAAAATTTAGAACTAGTTTTTAGTACGTTTTGCCTTGTTATCATTACTTTTGGACTTAACTGTAGCTTTTTTTCGTTTTCTTATTCCAGCTATCTCCAGAAAGTTTTCGAGCAAAGCATGGCCATATTCCGACGCAATACTCTCCGGGTGAAACTGAACCCCGTGAACAGGATATTTCTTATGTTCAAGCCCCATAATTAAACCATCGTCAGTACTGGCAGTAATATTAAGCGTAGAAGGTAAGCTCTCACGCTCGACAACCAGTGAATGATAACGTGTTGCAGAAAAGATCTTAGGCAATCCACTAAAGATCCCTTTTCCCTTATTCGTAATATCAGAAACCTTGCCATGCATCAGCTTCGAGGCACGAATTACCTTACCACCATAAACCTGGCCTATCGTTTGATGGCCTAAGCACACCCCTAATAACGGTATATCGCCACCTGTTTTCTCCACCAGTTCAACACATATACCAGCTTGATCAGGATCACACGGCCCAGGAGAAAGTACAATGGCTTTAGG
>CBDHHC010000012.1:0-229702 GCA_965263345.1 Methyloligellaceae bacterium | reverse complement strand
CTCTGATGACGATCTATTTAGAATATTTCATTGAGGCACTAAGTCTATATATTGACGACAATCCTGAGAGGTAAGCACATAAAATGGCTGAAACCCCGGAAGAAAGCGAAAAAACCGAAGAACCGAGCCAGAAAAAACTCGAAGACGCTCGAAAAAAAGGGGATGTCGCAAAAAGTCAGGAAGTCAATTCCTGGTTTATTATGTTGGCGATGACAATTTTCATAGTCACACTCTCAAAAACAACAGCATATGATTTAACTGTCTTACTAAAGGGCATGCTCTCAAACATTCATGATTTTCCGGCAGACCAAGGGGGAGTACAAAAATTATTTCGCCTTGTTAGCATAGAGGTTCTTTTGATTTTGGCACTCCCGTTTTTCCTGCTCATGTTGGCAGGAGTAGCAGGCAATCTCTTGCAACACGGTTTAATATTCACCACAGAACAAATCACTCCAAAACTGTCCAAGGTATCACCACTATCCGGCTTAAAGCGTCTTTTCTCGATGATGACGCTGGTGACATTTATCAAGAGCCTGTTCAAATTAGTATTGGTGACCGTTGTAATTGTCATTATCGTATGGCCCAAGAAAGATGGTTTAGATGCCTTATTGGCCATTGATCCGGCAGCACTTTTGAACATTGTATATGGGATGTCCACACAGATCTTAATCGGTGTGATGATGGTATTCACAGCATTAGCCGGGTTAGATTATGCCTATCAACGCCAACAATGGTGGCAAAAACAGCGTATGACCATAAAAGAAGTACGCGACGAATTTAAACAGATGGAAGGTGATCCGACCATAAAAGCCAAAATCCGTCAGATTCGCCTTGAAAGAGGCCGCAAACGTATGCTGGCAAATGTTTCTGATGCCTCTGTTATTGTTACAAACCCGACCCACTATTCAATTGCCTTAAAATATGAGCCAGGAATGCATGCACCAGTCTGTGTTGCAAAGGGTGTTGATCATATCGCGATGAAAATAAGGGAGGTTGCTAAGGAAAATGAGGTCCCTCTTGTTGAAAACCCTCCTTTAGCACGAGCTCTTTATGCAACAGTTGAACTTGATGAAGAAATACCTGAAGAACACTATAGGGCGGTTGCTGAAATCATTGGTTATGTCATGAGTCTTCGTAGAAAGTCTGGAAAACATTGAGGATTTAAAGCAAACTTTCCTGCAAAGAGAGCAAAAGAGGTGTTTTTATTTAGAAAGAATTAGGTTTTGTTACTCTAATTTTAACTATTTTCTTTTGATAAGGGAAAAAGTGAAAAGTTAAACCCTGCGAATCGGCTAAAAGTACATTCTATGAGCAATATTGAGACGTCTTACCGCTTTTTTTCTGATCAATCATCAAACCAGGACCGCGAAAAGGGAACTGGGCTCTTATTATTGCTGTCTTTATTACTTGCAATAGCAGCGATTTCGCTGGCATTGGTAACACAGGATTCCGCTGAGCCTCTTGTCTTATTCGTTCTGGCCTTTTTGGCAGTCGTTGGCGTTTTCGCATTATTCGCAGGCGCTGTGGGCATACTGCACTTTGGAGAACGTGTAGGCCAGAATGATCTCACTAAATCCTATGCAGATTATCTCTCTGAAGGCCTGATGATCACAACTGCTGATGGTCAGATCCAATATGCCAATGAAGCGTATTTTCACTTGCTTGACGCAGATCCAACAAGTCAAGCGCCTTCTATTGAACAAGCGTTCGTTGGAACATCATCTGTTGCAGATAACATTTTCCGCCTATCACGGGCAGCCTTAAGAGGTGAACCATGGGTAGAAGAGTTTTGTGTGCCAACACCGCCATCTCTTATGAATCAGGGCCTATCTCAACCAACCAACAGATGGTTCAGAATTTCCGTTAATCGTTTGCCAGAGGATATCACACCTCACAAAAACAGCCCGCAAACGGTATGGCGCATATCAGAAATCACCAATGAACGTGTAAGACAAGAAGAAACCTTTAATAAGCTCCAGGAAGCCATAGAATATTTAGATCATGCCCCAGCTGGATTTTTTGCAGCAGATGAAGATGGTCGTATCTCATATATGAATGTCACCTTGGCACAATGGCTAGGTCAGGATTTAACGGATGTAGGCACAGGCAATATCTCAATTACGGATATCCTGCCAGGTGACAGCGCAGACCTTCTCATGCGCGCAACATCTCATTTGGGCACAGTCTCGCAGGACCTTGAAATTGACCTGATAAGTGCTGATGGCAAAACGATTCCCGTACGTCTGCTGCATCAGGTTGTAGGCTCTCCTGGCCAGTCTTTGCAAATTCGCACCCTTGTGCTTAATCGTTCACAAGGAACTGAAAGCGAAGAAAACGTTCGTGCCGCAGAAGTTCGATTCGCAAGATTCTTCCATTCCGCACCAATTGCCATTGCAACAGTCGATGAACATGGCCGTATTGGAAGCACCAATGGCGCATTTGCTCGCATGTTTAACGCCGGTACTGGTTTACAAGTTGTACAAGGCATTTCCATCTTCGATCTCGTCAGCCAGGATGATCGTGAAGAACTGGGCCGTAATCTGGCAAGCGCCAATGAAGGCCAGCTCGTTAAAACCCCTGTTGAGATCACATTGGGCATGGATGGTGAAAGAAATGGCCGTCTCTTCGTTAGCCCAATAGATCGTGCACCTGGTGAAAAAGAAGCGGCAATCATATATGCCATTGACACAACCGAACAAAAAGCTTTGGAAATCCAGATTGGCCAAAGTCAGAAAATGCAAGCGGTTGGACAACTGGCAGGTGGTATTGCTCATGACTTTAACAACGTCCTGACAGCTATCATCGGCTTTAGTGATTTGCTCTTAGCCAATCACCGCCCAACCGATCCGGCCTTTAAAGACATCATGAACATCAAACAAAATGCCAATCGTGCAGCAAGTTTGGTGAGACAACTCTTAGCCTTCTCAAGACAACAAACCTTACGTCCTGAAGTCTTATCCTTAACAGATGTTCTGTCAGACCTCTCTATCCTTTTAAGCAGACTATTAGGCGAGAAAGTCAAACTCAAAGTCAACCATGGCCGCGACCTCTGGTTCGTCCAGGCAGATGTCACCCAGTTCCAACAGGTGATCGTCAATCTCTGCGTGAACGCCAGAGACGCAATGCCCAAAGGCGGTTTGCTGACGGTCAATACCAGCAATATGAACGAGCGCGAGATCCGCAATCTAAACAATTCCCATATCATCCCTGGTGAATATGTGCTGCTCGAAGTCCGTGATACAGGAACCGGCATTCCTGAAGACATCATGGAAAAAATCTTTGATCCCTTCTTCTCAACCAAAGAAGTTGGCAAAGGCACCGGCCTTGGCCTCTCAACCGTTTATGGTATCGTAAAACAAACCGGCGGCTATATCTTCCCCGAAAGTGAAATCGGCAAAGGCACAGTCTTCCGCATTTACTTACCACGCCATATCGTAGAGCCAGAAGAAGAAGTTGCAAACGGCGAAAAAACAGAAAAACGCGAAAAGCCAAAAGATCTGACAGGCTCAGGAACAGTCCTCCTCGTTGAAGACGAAGAAGCTGTCAGAAGCTTTGCTGCACGCGCCCTGATTGCCAGAGGCTATAACGTCCTTGAAGCTGGCTCGGGTGTAGAAGCTCTCGAAGTCATGGAAGAGAATAACGGCCACATCGACCTTGTCGTCTCTGACGTTGTGATGCCCGAAATGGATGGCCCAACTCTCCTATCTGAACTGCGCAAAACCAACCCAGACATGAAAATCATCTTCATCTCCGGCTACGCCGAAGAAGCCTTCAGCAAAAACCTGGACGAAGACGAAAAATTCGCCTTCCTGCCAAAACCGTTTTCTTTGAAACAATTAGCGGCTGCTGTAAAGGATGCGCTGGCTGAGGGGGAGTGATAAGTCTTGAGTTATCATACTAATTCATTTTCTAATTGGTAAATTACACCAAGTTATTTTTACATCTAAGCCGAGAGAGAAGTTATATTATCTACGCGCATCAGTACAGCACGGTCACTATCGATCCTTAAAACATTAGCATGTATGATCTCATTCTCGTAGGTGAACTCTATACACATGCCATTTGTTATTTCAGGAATTTTTTGAATACTAAATCCTCCATCTTCATTTTTGTGCAAAAGCTTTGTTTCATAACTTTTACCATTTACAGTCACGAGTACATTTTGATCAATTAACTTTTGGGGATTTACGACGATTATCGACATCACTATAGACATCTTCAAGGAAGCTTTCTATTCTCGATGATAATTTGGCGACAACTTGATCCATTCTTTTAGAAACAGTTTCAACTTCTTGTGCTTCATTATTTGTATCATTTATTTTACTTGTCACACTCTCTATGTCTCCCAACGCGTTCTCCGACTTTGATTTTGCATCAGCGATGGAGTGTATTATATTTTTAGTCGCAATATCTTGTTGCTCGACTGCTGAGGCAATCGTTGTCGTAACATCTAATATATTTTCTATAGCACTTGTGATGGATGCAATAGCATCTACAGCGCCTTTAGTGGAACATTGTACAGCGCTAATTTGTTGAGAAATCTCATCTGTTGCTTTTGCAGTTTGTGTTGCCAGGTCCTTAACCTCCGAAGCAACGACAGCAAAACCTTTGCCAGATTCACCCGCACGTGCAGCCTCAATAGTTGCATTTAAGGCGAGCAGATTCGTTTGTTCCGCAATATCACTAATCATATTAACAATTTCACCAATACGCTCTACAGCTTCGGCCAAAGCAATAAACTCTTCATTGGTTGCCTTTGCAGTCTGGGCTGTATTATTTGTTGTTTCTTTTGCTTTACCAGACTGTTGAGCAATCTCTGTGATTGAGTGTGTCAATTCTTCAGCAGCTTTAGACACGGTCTTAATATCTTCTGTAGCACTTGTTGATGCTAAGCGAGCTGTATTGGCTTCACTTGAAGCTATGTTCGCGATTTCCGAAAGTGTTGTTGCATTATTTTTCATATTATCATTTTCAGAACCAGCTGAAACAAGGATATCATGAATAGCCTGACGGAAGTTTTCTATCATTTCGCGCAACGCTTCATGGCGATGCTTCTGTGCTTCTTGGTATAGTCGATCTTTTTTCTCAAGGTTTTTCTTCTCAATCGCAGCGTCTTTAAAAACAACAACTGCGTTGATCATATCCTTAATTTCGTCTTTGCTTTTTCTCCGGGGAATTTCAACATCTAAATTCCCCTGAGATAACTTCGTCATAATTGAGGTAATTTGAGATAATGGTTTTATGATACTTAACTTAAGAGAGACAATGAGGGCACCCACAATGAATAAGATGATCATTATGAGAGTGAGAGTAATCAACGTCATATTCTGTTGTATCTTTTGATTCAGGCTGTCCGTTGACCAGGCAATTGCAAGATAACCAATAAGTTTATTTGATTTGGTATTGAGTGCAGGAGTCACGACGACGTAAGAATTTTCAAAAATAAATCCTGTAGGAGAATTTTTATTTTGTTTAGAAAGCTTCTTAATTTTGCTGATAATTTGAGAGCTAGGAAAGTCCTTTGTTTTATATTGCGATACGACAGTCATATCGACTTTGATTGCAGCAGCAAAAGAGATTGGCTTCAGAGGGTTTTTGACAAGAGATTGATAAGATTTCTCAACAACCTTTTTACGATTCCAACGGATTGCACCACTTACATTGTTCGCCATAAGTTGTGTAATTTCTAATTTAGAACTTTTAAAGTCTTGATAACTCGTTTCAATATAAAGAAAAGAAATTACGACATAAGCTAGTATCACACCAAGCAAACCAGATAATACGATACTGATTATGATTTTTGTTTGGACAGACAGTTTTGAAAAATAAGAATCTTTTTCTCGAACACCTTTATGAGTAAAGTCATTCATGAGTCCCTCCAAACAAAAAATAGATTTTAGCAGCTTATAATCAGCTTCTATAGATTATCGACATTTATGCCTATTGTGATTGCCCCAATCACTTTTCCTGTTTCATCTTTAATAGAAACACTTGCTTGTGATTGTAATGATTGTGTTGATTCATCTTCTTTAACTTTATCGACGAAAACTGTATCAGGTCCAACAAGAAAAGTTTTTTTCCATTTAGCTTCATCGCCTTGCCAATAATCAGAAGTGATATCACTTTGGCCAACATTCAAACCCTTTGCATCCATTACAAAGACTTCAGTAATCATGCCGTTAGCTTCTTCTTTTTTCTTATTTAAGAATTTTGAAAGTTTGTTTTTTAAAACACTGTCGATTAATGGTTTTGAGGCAGCATCAACTTCAGCACGCCATGTCTTGTCTAAAGTCAAAATTTCTTGCTCCGACAAAGACTGAGTTTTGGTATTTTGCTGCTTAATGGCATCAATAACATCTGATTTAGAGAGCCATGGCATGATTTTAGATGACACGAAAGCCTTAATAGGCGCAACATGTTCAGCTTCTTCTGCCGTTAAAGAAGAGGCAGGAATAAAAAACATGCTGGCAATAACTATTGCCGATGCTACGCGATAAAACATAGTATTTTCTCCAATATTTACATGATATTATATTGAAAATACTATGATATTATAAATAATTAGTTATATATACTGCACTTAACACTGTTATAAAGTAAGTTATTTTTGATGGTTTTTGCATGTCGCAAATTCTTTTAATCAGGAAAGTACGCGTTTAGTCACCATCTATTGAAACTTACGTCTCAATAACCCGCTCAGTCCATCAACGATCGTAACCGCAACCAATATCACAATAAGAATAGCAGCAACTTGCGGGTAATCAATCAGGCGCAGAGAACCAACAAGCTCCGTACCGATACCACCGGCACCAACCATACCCATAACAGTCGACGCCCGGAAATTATATTCCCATCGATACATCGTAACATCTGCAAATTGAGGGAAAACTTGTGGCATAACACCATGCGTAATGACTTGCAGCGAAGAAGCCCCAGAGGCTTGCGCAGCCTCAATAGGCGCTGGGTGCGCATGTTCAATCGATTCAGCAAAAAACTTACCAACCATACCAACTGAATGTAAGCCAAGCGCCAAAACACCGGGAAGCAGTCCAAAACCAACTGCTGCTACAAAGATAATGCCCATGATCAGTTCGGGAATAGCGTGGAAGAAATTTAAAACAAATCTTGCAAAATGATAAACATAAATATTAGGCGTTCTTGAAATAAAAAATAACACACTGGAAAAAACACTCTACATTGCCCACCTTACAGGACTTCACCCGAATTTCTTAGCTGTAAGGTTTTCCGATTTTTTATCTCAAACCTTCGCAGGTAAGACTTAGAAACTCTTGCCTCCTACGCAGGAATGGTCATGTTGACCATTCCTCATTGTTCTTGCCATGACTTCAAAATAAGAAAGAAACATCAAACCGGTCTGCAAGATAGGTTGTTCTTTGTTTAAGAGTTCTTCTGGCGAGTCACTTTGGACAATACGCCTTCCAGCAGAGGTGTCATGACATCCAGTTTTTTGGTTTTAATGATGAGGTCCCATAAAGGTTCAAACTTCTTCCAACCTGATGCATAGAAGAAATGTTTCATGCGATGTTTGACGGTTTGGTGTGAGAGGGCTCCTGATGTGATGTTTTTCCATTTGTAAAATTCTTTATAGGCCCACCAATAGCCTCGTTCTAAAATTTCAGGCGTCATGCTCATAGGGTTGTAGACGACATGGCGGGTATCATATAAATCCCAATTTTTTGAGGTGATACGATTTTCTTGAGCAAGCTTTTGATAAAGCCGTGTTCCAGGGTAGGGGGTCATGATATGAAATGTTGCTGTGGTAATGCCATTCTGCACGCACCAGTCAACAGTTCTTTTGAAAACATCTGGATCATCCTCATCCATACCAAATACAAAGCTTCCGTTGATCATGATGCCAAGAGAACTCAGTCGTTTGGCCGCTTCTGAATAGTTTTTTGCCAAGTTCTGTTTTTTATTACTATGGATTAGATTTTTGGGGTTAAAGGTTTCAAAGCCAACAAAAAGGCTTCTTAGTCCAGCATCGGCAGCGCGTTCAATAAGATCTCCTCTCAAGACAGAGTCAACGGTCGCTGCGCCTTGAAAAAGTCGCCCCATTCCTGACATCCCAGCAAATAAGTCTTTTGCAAAGCGTTGATTGCCGAGCAGATGATCATCCAAAAAGTAGAGATGTCGTCCGGGCAGACGTTCAATTTCTGCGAGAGCTTCATCAACCTGTTGAGTGTAGAAGCCCTTGCCACCTTGGAAGAAAGCGTCCTTATAACAGAAATCACAATGTTGCGGGCAGCCTCTTGTGACCACAATTGAATTGGGGACGAGGTAGCGGTTGCGTTTGATGAGGTCTCTTCGGACTGGCGGGATATGGTTTAAAGTTCGTCCCGAAGTAGAGATGTATTTTTTTTGTGGGGCTCCGTTTTTGAAATCTTTTAAGAAAAGTGGGAAGGTTTGGTCTCCCGGACCGATAAAAATTGTATCTGCATGTGGTGCTGCTTCATCAGGTAATGAGGTGACATGAAGCCCGCCTAGGAGTACATAGCTACCTTTTGCACGATAATGATCTGCAATTTTGTAGGCTCTGTAGGCATTTGTGATATAGACCTGAATGACGACAAGATCAGGGATATCATCCATCGACCAAGTTTCGACATGATCATCAACAAGATCAACGTCATCATCGTCATCCAAATAGGAGGCAAGAGTGGCCAGCCCAAGTGGTGGGAATAGGGAATATTTAATCGGTCGCCAAAAGGGGCTTTTTGCTTCGGTTAAGGCAGGCAATATCATTTTAACACGCATAATATATACTCACTTTGAAAATTATAGAAAATGAAACTATCCAGTAGATGCGGTTTGAGAAATTGCTCCAAAACGCCGGTCTCTGTTGTGGTACCAGTCAAGTGCTGCTTTTAGTTCAATAGGTCCAAAATCAGGCCATAGGCAGTAGGTAAAATAGAGTTCTGCATAAGCGCTTTCCCATAAGAGAAAGTCAGATAGTCGTTGCTCTCCACTTGTGCGAATGATGAGGTCAACATCCTGATTTTTAGACATGCCTGTGAGCATGTTTGAGAAGTCATCAATTTTTGCATCTGGTGTATCCAGTAATGCCAGCGCTGCATTCATAATGGCATCGCGGGCAGAGTAATCCAGAGCAATCCTTAGTTTTAATGCACGGCACCATAGTGTCGCTTGTTCTGCTTTTGCGATGGCTATTGTTAAATGTCTTGGTAGTCGGTCACGTCTGCCGATCACCTGAAGCTGAATGCCATTTTCAACGAGCTTCTGTATTTCATTTTCGAGATAGTGCCGCATCAGGAACATGAGGCGGTCGACCTCATCTTTTGGTCTCTTCCAGTTATCGGAAGAGAAGGCATAGACTGTTAATACGCCAATATCTGACTTTAGAGATGCTTGTACGACACGTTTTAGGGCTTCAACTCCGGCGGCATGCCCAAGATGTCTTGGTAATCCTTTAAGTTGTGCCCATCTGCCATTACCATCCATGATGAGGCCGATGTGTAATTTATTTTGCAGATTACTTTGCATTATAAAGTTGCTCCATAAAAAAATATACTAAGTGGGTTTGAGCTGCCCTTTTACTTCTAATGTCTGGTTATCTTGAGTGTTTTCAGAATATTCTGATGCATCGTGAACGACTTTTTCCAGCACGGATATATAGTCTAGAAAACGTTTTTTACCCGCAGCAGTGATTTTGCAGCTAGTATGAGGTTTGTTGTCTCGGAATGTTTTCTGAACCTTCACGAGGCTTGCGTCTTGTAAGACTTGTAAATGTCGGCTGAGGTTTCCATCTGTTAAGCCACATAAATGTTTTAGCTCGGCAAAAGATAACCCTTTAGGGTAGGCAATAAGAGATGTGAGTATGCCCAGTCTTGCTTTCTCATGTATAACACGGTCAAGACCTTCATAGGAAAACGGAGCTTCTGATTTAGTCTTCGTCATTAATATTTCCTTCTGCGATAAAGAGGACATAGGCCATTGCAAATTGACCGATCATGAAGGGACCTCCCATCAACCAGGGTGATATGGAATAGGTTTGAAAGTTTTGATTCTGGCTTGAAAGAATTAAAACGAAAACGCCTGACACCAGGTACCAGCCTCCTACCCATGTGATTGTTGCTGGGAGTAGACGAACTGCAGCGAACATGCCTAAGGCAACACATATCTGCCAAATGCCAGGGAGAATCCAGAGTGTATTGGGGGCATATTTTAAAAGGGTGATATAGATTGCTGCGCCAGCAACACCCGCAGGGAGAAATTGTTGGATAATGCTTAATATCATGGATGTGGACATGCACGCATGATGTTTTGGAGAACGTATCGACATCTCTATTCCGATGGTGCATACAGCAATGACTGCAGTCATTATCCAGGTGATGTAATAGATTTCCATGGTCGGGGCAAAAATGTCTGGAACAAAAGATTGGAGCAGGGCTGTGATTAAGGCAAGCCCTCCTGTTCCTGAAATCACTATTGGGCCAACACCCTGAAATAATGTTCCTGCTGCAAGCTGGCTGCGAATATCTGTTATATCCTGAAGTGCTTTATCTATATCGTTCATGTGTTTATTTTTTTTAAATTACTTTATAATGCAAAGTATATAGGTTTGGAAAGTAATTTCAAGAGGTTTTTTTTGGGGGGCTGCATTAGATATTAAAAAGTCCTCCTACCGAGAACAAATAACCACCTTATTTTCAATATATGTAATGATTTAGGGGGGGTGTTGGGCAAATTGAAATCTTAAATTATACAAACTATGACATTTCTCTCACCTAACGTGTAACTCAAAAATGTATAAAACTTTATAGTGTTCAGGAAATAGAGTTGGTTGATGAAACGGGTTTTGTATTTGGTTCTTTTGATGAGTTGGAGCTTTGCTGGTTCTGCATATGCTCAGAAATATTTCGCGAGTATTGGGGCAACAGCCGTTAATATTGTTTTGCCACAAGGTTATTGTCTTTTGGATCTGTCTAACTCCAGTGGTGCCAATCTCTTATCATGATCAGACTATATTATTTCATCTTTTTTTTATGCCTATGTATTTTACCAACATTAGACTTGGCACAATCCAAGCCAAAAAAACCACCTTTGGAAGAACGACTCAAACAGGCCAAGAAGGAAATAAATAGAGCATACTGGTTCAGTCCTAAAAGCCTCAATTTAGATGGTCTAAAGCTTGGTAAAGCTCTTCCTATTGATGATATAGTGAAGAATCTCCCTAATTTGGAGGATCTAGATCTCGCGAATAATGATATCGGGAATGGCTTTGCTTGGAAGAAGCTCTTAAAGTTAAAATCTTTAAGGTCGCTTAGTCTTGATGGAAATAACCTGGACAATGAGTTTCCGTGGCAGGTGATTACACAATTAACGAACTTAGAAACCCTTAATATTGGTGGAAACAATTTAGGAAAAATCTCACCATATATTATAAAATTAAAACAGTTAAAAATATTAGTGCTATGGGAAAATGAGTTAACAACACTTCCCTCAGAATTATCACAACTCACAAATCTTGATTGGCTTTTAATTAGTAAAAATAAATTCAAAGCGATACCGCCTGTTGTTATGAAGATGAAAAATTTAAAACAACTTACTGCCTACAGAAATAACATAACGACTATTGCCAAAGAGATCGCAAATCTAACAGAGCTAGAAAATCTGAATCTGAACACGAATAGGATTATGGCAATACCAGATGAACTGTCACGGTTAAAGAAACTGAAGAAAATTGACCTTAGCAAAAATAGAATAGAAAAGATCCCGGAGAGCATTGGGCAATTGAAAAATTTAGTGTACCTCACTTTGAGGGGAAATAACATTACTGACTTGCCAGAAACAATCTCTCAACTTAAAAAGCTGAAAAGCCTACACCTTGATAAAAACGCTTTAATGTTCCTTGGGCCCGTGATTGGAAAGATAGAAAGTTTAAGAACGCTCACATTAAGAAACAACAAACTGAAATCTCTATCCGCAGAGATAGGGAATTTATCAAAACTATATGAATTATCTCTTGCATCTAACAAATTAAATAAACTACCAGACACGATAAAAAAATTATCGAACCTGCATCGCCTATCTCTGGAAGGCAACCCTTTGAAAACATTGCAAGACGAAGTGTTTGAACTGAAATCTCTAATACACCTGAATATCAGAAATACTAATTTGATAGCAATCTCTCCTGGAATAGGGCAACTAAAATTAATGGAAACTTTAAGGCTAGAGAATAACAAATTAGTCAAGCTTCCAAGACAAATCTGTGCGATGAGGAAACTTAATAAGCTTTATATAGCAAACAATCTTCTAGAAGATCTGCCCACCTGTTTGGCATTCTTGCCCAAACTTGGACAATATGGATTAGTTGGCGTGAAATCCAACCCTCTGACGGGTATGCCTGAGGGGTTAAAACCAGGTGGTAGCCTACGGGTTCTAGATTACCTGTTTTCAAAAGGAAGTGATTGGAAAGGTGAATGAACCACCTTTCCGGAGCATGTCAGTAATATTTAGGATTCATCATCATAAGAGGAATGCCTGCTTCTAACATCTCTTTGATTTGCTGTTCAGAAGCACCAGGAAAGTTAACGGCCTTAAAACGATCCATATACTTGTCCCAGTTAAAATCATTTGGAAGTTGTGTTATAAATTGAGCAGTACCATTTGTTAACACGCGCTCAAGTGTCGTGTTGATAGGTTCACTAGAGTTTAAATCGCTGTCTTTGACAACATAGACAGAGTTCCCATATTTTGGAGTGCCTCCAGTTTGGGTAATGATGTCCTTAATATGCCTGGGATCACCTGAATATATTGGCCTTAAGAAATTTGGTTTTCCTGTCGTATCAATAGTTGGGTATTGTTGTGCATTATAAATATCCATGTACGCATTAATGAGATCTTGGTCCCCTGAGCGCATAATATCATTAATAAAATTATCTTTGACATCATTCGAAACTGTAAACAAAGCAAGGCGCTTACTTTCTTCTGTTTCGATTAATCCTGTTGCTTTGACAACTCCTTTGCCTGGAAAAGATTGTCCGATTGAAAATTGCCCCTTATGGGATGTACCTTCAAATACTGAATAAATAGTTGTACCAGGGGTAAGAACTCTCTTTTCTCTAAGATCGGCAGAAACCTCAGCAAAATCAGATTGTTCAATTTTTTTGTTGAACTCCGATGCAAGTTCAGTTCTGGTGTCAGGCCAGTGAGTTTGATAAGCTTGTTCGAGGGCGTTGATATTATTATCTTTTCGCCAGTTGTTTAATGTAACTTTCCAAGAACTCCTGTTTTCATTCCAACTTTTCGCATGAGGACGCCCACGAAGAGTGCCAATATAGTCCAGATTATTTAGTTGATAATCATCTAACTGTTTCTCCAGAAAGTTATTCCAGTCTTCATCACTTATTGGGTGGCCGAAAGCCCCTTCTATACCCGAGCGGGCTGTTTCTTGATCAAACCCATTTGGCAAATGGTCTTTCATCAACTGAAGTTTTTCAGTTATTGGCTTATTCTCCAAGTCTCGTTCATTCACAGCCTTAGCCAAGCTTTTTGCATCGCTGAAACTCGTAATAGTTCTTTGTCGGATCTGAAAGTATTTGCTTGCGGTATCTTCAAAGGTTGTCTGTTTGCTATGTCCAAGGTCTTTACCTTGATTGAGGCGGCCATCAAAAAAAACATTTGGCATGTGTTCAGAAGATGTATATTCATAAGTAGAGACGATAGCATCAAACTGACCGGCGATACCATAAGACTGTTTCCACTCATATGAGCGTCCCCCATCGATGGGGTAACCTCCAATAGAACTAATACCTTTGGCCCCGCCTTCAAAACCAACACTGAATCCATGATAATATGTTGTCTGGACATTTGATTGGTCTGCATGTTCCGTGTGGGCAGCTTCTGGGTTATTATAATTATGGACAAATTCTAATTTGAATGCCCCATTAGCCTCTCCATAGGCACGAACAGATTGCATTTTAGCGTCTTCACGAAACCTGTCTGAAAGTTGTTGTGGTACTTTAGAATTATCGGGGTTTAAGAGTGACATGGAACCATATAGTTTTGTAGAAGCGAAAACGCCACCTTTGGTATTATGTCCACTCCAAGTAGATTGAAACTCTTTCTGCGCAGCATCTCCAAAGACCCATGGTACAAAACGGCCCGCAGAATGTTCTTTTTCCAATTTATCAAGAAATTGTTCTGCCCTCTGAGATCCTGTAACATCACCATCATTTGGAATATAGAGCCTCCTGGAAAATGACCCTTCACCACCTGCATTAGCAATCATTTCTGCAAACATGTAAGTTTTATCATTGCTTTGACCTGGGCGGGTCTTTCCTTTATGAGTATCAATAATATTAGTTTCTACAGCAGCCCCGGTTGATAATTTAAAAGATCCTGAGATTTCAATCTGCGCTGTTCCATTAGGATAACTATAAACTTTAATTTCTGAACTTAACCCAACCGCCGCACGCTTCAAGACCCTTACGTGCCCCGTAACTTTTTCAGATTGATAAGTCAGTTTACCTCTTTGATCAGCTGTTTTACTCAACTCATGTATATTTTTATCACTGAAGACATCATGGACACCAGGGGTAAGTAAATTATTTGAAGGAGGATGCAGGCGCATTTGCTCAACTAACGCAGATGATTGTTTTGGATCAACTGTATGGAGCTTATTTAAAATACCAGGTCTATTAACATGGCCAGCCTGAAAGCGTTGTGCTAATGCACTTTCATGTCCTTTAAATTCTGAAACCCGTTTTGGATCATTGAGCAAGACAACTTCTGCAAAGGTTTCTGTAGCACGTCCTCGAGCATTTGTATTTGAGTGCTCATTACTTGCACTTCTTAAATTATCGCGCTCTAACCCGTCTTTCGCCGCTTTTGTATAGCCATCAAGAATTTGCTGTTTGGCCTTAGGGTCTTCTACTTTATTATAAAAATTATGGATATTAGTTCTAATTGAGCTGTGATTGACCTCTTTAGGTTGCCCTAATCTGAAACGTTCAGGAGAAGACCAGGTTTCTATACCCTTATTGATAAAATGAGTACGTTCAGTTTCTGATAATGTCCCAAGCTCTTTATCATTACCATTGATCGCATTAGCGAGGTTCGAGCCTCCTTTATCAGTGCGCGTACCAGCTTGACGAGAAACATTATCATGAAACCACTTATCAAGTTTCTGTTCGCGAATAAATCTTTGGTCTTCCGCTTTTACAACCATATCTACGTTTGGTATATTGGTTGCGGTCATACTAGTATGATTAAAATACTGGGCTGTTGGCATTTGATTGAAAATTGCAGCCCGTGAGTTTATCTGCCCAGACCTCTGTTGCCCCTCTCTCAGAGCAGCCTGGTCTTGACCAACTTGTTGTTGTGCAATTTGCTGACCTGCTTGCTGTTGCCCAACTTGATTGTAATGATTTACGGTTTGAAGAGCAGAGTGATCGCCATCAGTGCCTGACCCTGTTGGCAATTGAGTGTCTAAACCCGCACCTCCAATATGACCATCACTTACACCACTATTCTGGCGACTGCTTCCAAAATTATTAAAAGGACCAGTTTATCCACTTCCATCTATATCAGAAGTTGAAAAATCAGAGGAGCCTTCAGGTATAATAGGGGAGGACGAAGTGTTTGTAGAAGCATCGATTGCACCAATAGAGCCAATGTCACCAAAATCATCTTCCATATCAAATACCTATTAAAAGGTTAAAAAAAACATTGTAATCCCAATTTTTATCAGAAATCTATTGTGGCTAACTACTTAGGAAACTAAGTAGTACGTATGGGATTTTGTGGTATTTTTATTAAAATGGTGCCATTAAAATATCTACTTTCCTCTTGGTTAATCACAATTTTACGAAACCTAATTCAAAAAAAGAATGCAAAATCAATAGAAAAATCAATAGAATAAGAAAAATCAAAAAAACTTATCCTCACAATCCAAACCTCAGCTATAATAACTCCATGAAAACACAAATGGTGTTTATTCCATAACATAAAACACATTCGTCAAATGAGTGACATGCATCACAGCGTGCTGACAAAACAAACTTATATTAAAAACATATACTGAAGTTGAACGACATAAAGGACTGAGGATAAAGTATTATAAAGCGTAACAAAACTTAGTATTGACGTTAAAGTTACATTCATAAGCTTTTTGATACTCATAATAAAAAATCTAATTCGAGTCTAAATATTGAAACTGTACTTTTTAGCGATAATGTAAGATCGGAAAAGACGATGACCGATAACGAAAACAGAAATAATGATGAACACCTCCAGGCACTTCAAATAGGAAAGAAGCTCAAAGGGGAGTATTTAATCGAAAAGATCCTGGGCCAGGGAGGCTTTGGGATCACCTATATGGCAACAGATATCGCTTTAAAAAGTAGAGTGGCCATTAAAGAGTTTTTTCCAAGTTCTCTCGCTGTAAGAGACGCGACTTCAGAAGTGCGCTCGAAATCAGGAGATCATAGCAAAGATTATGAATGGGCCTTAAAAAAGTTCATCTTAGAGGCACAGACACTCGCTCAGTTTAAACATGAAAACATAGTTCGTATTCATCGAATTTTTGAAGAAAATAACACAGCTTATATTGTGTTGGAATATGTTGACGGACAAAATATGGAACAATGGCTTGCAAGTCAGCAAACCCGTATCAGTCAAGACCAACTGGATCAGCTTCTATTACCATTAATGGATGCCCTAAAAACAATCCATAAAAATGATATCCTTCATAGAGATATTAAACCGGCAAATATTTATATCAAAGATGATGGCACTCCGGTATTGCTGGACTTTGGTGCTGCTTATGATACCTCAAGAGACACAAGCATAAGCTCAATCGCAGTTGCCTCACAAGGCTTCTCACCTTATGAATGTTACACACTAGATAAAGACACACGTGGTCCCTGGACAGACATTTATTCCTTGTCCGCGACTGTTTATCGGGCATTAACAGGAAAGCCACCACAGGATGCAATTAGCCGTGTTGGAGATAATACGTCTTATAAACCTCTTGCAAAAATATTTTCTGGAAGTTCAGAATATCGTTCTGAATTTCTAAAATCTATTGATAACGGCTTGATGGTATTTCCACAAGAGCGACCACAATCTGTGAAAGCTTGGGAGAAAACCCTTTTTGAGCCGGAAAAACCAGGTGCAAGAACAGCAGGTATTCATATTGATTATGATAGATTTTCACCTAAAAAACAAAAACGCTCTCAATTACTACCCCGTAGCATTATAGGTTGGAGCGTTGCAGCAGGAGTGATATTTGGTACGACCCTGACATTTGCAAGTATTATGGATATGCCATTCACCAGACCAATCTTGGCAATTTTTAATGAAGCGGAAACACAACAACAAACCGTCGGCTTAGCTCAAAAACAACAACGGGTTGAGGAAGAAGAAATCCAGAATAATGCAAATGCATCATTATCTAAAACCAAAGTTGCTGCAGTTTCTAGCAAAACAAACGAAGCTGAGATAACGCGTCAAAATATTGCAGACAATAAAACGAACAACCAGTTAGTTGAACCTGAAAACAAACAAAAAGAAATCACAGAACCGCAAAACACACCAGAAGAAGTCGTAAAAAACATCGAGAAGAAATGCCTGGATACCTTTAAAACAATTACAACCGTAAAAGATTATTTGTCACTTAAATACACATATCCTGACACAGAGTGCTCAAGACGTGTCCAACAAAGAATAACGGATATTTGTAATCAGACTTTGCCTCAAATTGAAAAGACCACAAATATTGATGAATTAAAAAATATTTCAGAGAGATTCATTGGGACGAACACCCAATGTCAGCAAAGCGCAAATTCACGAATAGCTGAGCTTGAAAAACAAACCCAGCAAAAAATAGCAGCAAATCAACAACCACAGCCTATTCAAAAACAACAAGTAGAACCTGAGCAGGTTGTGAGAGTTCAGAAAGGACAGAGTGAAAAAACAATCCAGTCTTCTTTACCAGAGCAAACTGCAAAATTTCAAGATCAAGAAACTGATACTGGACTAAAAGAACCATTGGTGAAACCGGCCGAAGAAAAAAATATTGATAAAAATGCGGCCTTAGAAAGCCAATGCGAGCTGCAACTGCAATCTGCTGGAAATGACATCGATATAATATCAACGATCATAGAAAAATATAAAGATACTGCAAAATTTTGTGCCGTGAATGCCTTTACAAAACTTAATGAACTTAAAAAGAATAGCAATGAGAATATAAGGCGTGTCGCACAGATTCAAAGCTTTCTCAAGAAAGCTGGCTGTTATTATGGTCGAGTAGACAATATTTGGGGACCAAGAATACGTCGTGCCCTTGTAAAATTTGGCAGACAAAACAAAATCAGGTTGCGATCATATCGCCCAACTGTAACAATTCTTGAGGTTTTAGAAGATAACAAGCATTTAAAATGCATTACACCAAGAAGAGAGGTCGTAAAGCCAAAGCCTAAAAAGAAAATCAAACGCAGAAGACCTGAGTTTGCAGAACAATATGAGCCACCACGTTATCAAAGAGAACGTAGACAATATCGATCTAAACCTAAAGGTCCAAATAGATATAATGATCATGACTGTAATGCATTGCCACGTGATCAAAAGATATTATGTGATCTAGGATTTAAAAATTTCTGATAACGTATAAGGAAAATAATCTTTCATTAACCATTTTGCATTAACTGAGAATTTTACGTAAGGGTTGCGTCAGTGTTCAAAACGATAAGAAGTTTGGATCTTGGCGCATGGAACGACTAAAAAAATTTATTCCTTCAATTATAGCATTTGCTCCTAAAGCAATACTATTGTCAGTTATACTTGCAATTCTGGGTGTACTTGCTGAGAGAAAATTTATCTCAATTGCTACACCTCCATGGATTACAATTGCATTATTTATTTCAGCCACGCTCACATTAGCGTACAATGTTTATCGATACTGGATCTTTAAAAACGATGTGCCATACCCGATACAGCGTATGTTTAAGCGCGAACATATTGAGTTCAAAGAGATTGCTGAAACTGTTTCTAAAAATTATCCAAATGTATACAACAAAGAAGAAGTGTTACATCAACTTTTAAAACCATTTTGGCAAGGTGAATTTGAGTGGTCATCAGGGGCTTTTGCTAAAATAAAAAGCACAGATCATAAGGTTGAAACTCAAAAAACGCATAAGATAAAAATCATAAAAACAGGCGCATCCAATAAATACATCCCCAATCACACACATTTAAAACCTGCTATGTGTTCATTGAATCGTCGTGATCTTTTAAAACCGGACATGGGAATACACAAAATCTATCCAGGTTTTGATACTTTACAGCAAGAAGTGTCTGATGAAGAGAGTATTTCATGGAGTGAACTAAGAAATAAGATTGACTTTGAACTTTTAGCAAGCATGAAACCAGATGAGTATTCTCAAGACTATATTCAAAATTATGTCCACCATCTCACAATAGACGGACCAACTTTACAGCAATGGTTTCAAAGGTTTCAATCAGGAAAATACCAAAACTAATCACGGGTAATCGCTTCAAGAGGTTCCCAGATTGATTGCGGCATCTCAAGTTTATTACAGATAGTTTGTATGCTGGTATATTCATCCTGGCTTATTTCAACTTGATGTTCATATAAGGATTTAGACAGTAAGTCGAGAGCAGCACCAAATTCTTCATGTATATGAATAAGACTATGAACTTCTTCAAATTCGCTTTCACTAAGTCGGCTGCTCATTTGTTCTAACAGAGCAACAACTTGTTTTTTGGCTCTTGGTTTGCGAAACCATAGCATATGTAAACCCCTTTAAGATTCTATTTGAGAAATCGCATTTAAAATCCGTGCCCAAGAACGTTTGCCACGATTGAAACTTGAAAGATTATATTTTTCGTTAGGAGAATGGATCCGGTCATCATCAAGAGCGAAACCAATCAGCAATGTTTCCATTCCAAGTTCTGTTTTAAAAGATTCAACAATAGGAATAGAAGCGCCACATCCAATCAAAAGTGCAGGCTTGGAAAACTCATCGCTCAGGGCCTGTGATGCAGACTGCATATACTTAGTGGAGGTCTCAAACTTAACAGCCGGAGAAGCATGGTTGCCTTTAAACTCCACTTTGCAATCTTTTGGCAAACGCTCGCGAACAAATAGTTTAAAATTCTCAAGGACCTCATCTGGGTTTTGATTAGCAACAAGTCTAAAAGACACTTTTGCAAAGGCCGATTCAGGTATAACAGTCTTGCTTCCAGGTCCTGTATAACCACCTTGAATTCCATTAATTTCAATCGAGGGTCGTGACCAAAGTTGTTCCAATGGACTGAAATTTATCTCGCCAGCAGGTTGACTTAATCCCACAGATCCCAGGAAATCTTGGGAGGAAAAATTGATGTGTTTCCATTGTTGGAGCTGTTCTTCATCGGGTAGCACAACATCATCATAAAAATTTGGTATCTGTATACGTCCCTCATCGTCATACAAATCTCCAAGAATATTTGTGAGTGCACGTATAGGATTCATAACAACCCCTCCATAATGACCTGAATGAAGGTCACGGTCAGGGCCTGTAATCGTCAGTTCTGTATAGGCTAAACCACGCAGCATGGTTGTAATGGCAGGTGTATCAACATCCCACTGGCTAGTATCACAGACTAATGCAATATCTGCTTTGATTTCATCTTTATGAGCAGCAAAAAAATTTGGCAAACTTGGACTGCCAGATTCTTCTTCACCTTCGAACAGAACGGTAATACGTAAAGGCAAATCTCCATGTACAGACTTCCATGACCGGCAAGCTTCTAGAAACGTCATCAGCTGTCCTTTATCATCTGAAGAGCCTCGACCAGCAATCACTTTTCCATGGATTTCATCTTCAAGAATTTGTGGAGAGAACGCAGGCGTATCCCATAAATCAACCGGATCTTCAGGTTGAACATCATAGTGACCATAAAAGAGGACATGAGGCCCTGAAGTTGAGACTTTAGGAGTATAGTGACCAACAACAATTGGTTCACCCTTTGTCTCATATAAATGAGTTTCAAAACCAATCTCTTTGAGCAATTGAATGCAATACTCGGCAGCAAGAACGCAGTCTTTATGGTGATTATCTGGATCAGTTGAAATGCTTGGGATTTTTAAAAGTTGAAATAATCTTTGCAAAGAGTCGTCTGTAGTAGAATCCAATTTCTCAAGAACTGGTTCTAGTATTTTTGTCATTATGCCCCCCACAGTTCACCATACAAATTCGTTTTATAAGGATACAATAAAGATACTACAGCCTTTTGCCGACTTAACCTAATCATTATGGCCTTATCCCCAAATACTTATGCATAAGTATAATTTGCGAAGTATTTCGTATAAGTCTAGTATATAATAATATTTCCTTCTTTTTATACTCTTGATAACTAATATTTATTCATGAAAAACATCTTTATATTTTTAAAAATAAGAATTATATATGTTTCTCCAAATATATAAGGAGTATAAATGGGTGCGTTAACAGCAGTAGAGCTCACTGTAGAGCAGCTTTTAAGTGATTATTCCAAAAAAAGAAAAATAAAAGATACTAATAAGCCTATATTATTTTCTCTCTATGCTGTGGATAATATCATTCTACCTTGTGTTAGAAACTCGTATGATATCCATGATATATTTGTAGATGGTCAAAATGATACGGGTATTGATGGAGCTGCAATCACCTTAAATGATCAGTTGATCACAACCATTGAGCAAGCCAGACAAATCATCTTATCAGAACAAGAGTGTCGACTAAAATTCATCTTCATTCAGGCAACAATGGAGCGTGAATTTAAACAACAAAAGATGACAGCTTTTGCATATGGTGTTTGGAGTTTTTTCAAAAATGATGACCTGGGACCGAAAAATGCAAGACTATTAAAAGTCGCAAGCTTAAAAGATGAAGTCCTTCAGATGATTGAGGAAGAAGGGTATGCCAGGCCCGAAGTAGAACTCTACTATGTCTCAAACGGGCAATGGAAAAATGACCAGGTCCTGGAAGGTGCCATCCGTGGTGCCAAAAAACTTGTGAATGAGCATTCCAAATTTCGGAAAGTTGAATTCACACCTTTAGACTTTCGCAATGTTCTCGATATGCGCCGGACTCTGATCAGACGGAATAAAGGTGAGATCCACACATACGGTCTGAGTGAAATGCCAAGCATGCCAGGTGTCCGTAAAGCATTTTTAGGAACCATAATGGCTGAAGATTTAATTTCAATCATTCAGCACCCTGTTTTAAAGCGTATTGATAGAAATATTTTCCTTGAAAATGTGAGAGGCTTTCAAGGGAAAGATAATTTTGTAAATGCAGGAATAAATGAAACTCTGAATGGGGAAGACTCCACAATCTTTCCAATTCTGAACAATGGCATCACAATCGTATGCCGGGATCATGAAGATATTGGTCCCAAATTGACAATGTTTGACTATCAAATTGTCAATGGATGTCAGACATCAAATATTTTATTTGCTAACAGAGACGCAATAAAAGGACAGGATATCCTGATACCAGCAAAAATAGTTGTTACTAGAAACGAACACATTATCGGGCGGATCATTCAAGCCAGTAACAGTCAGACCACAGTGACAGACGAGCACATATTAAGCTTACAACCTTTCAACAGAAGACTAGCTGAATACTATAGAGCCTCAACAATTGGCGGAAACCGGGAAAGATTATATTATGATGTTCGGCAAGGAGAATTTAGTAGCAATCAGCAATTGGAAGCAACTAGGATCATAACCATAAAAGAGCAAATTCAGAATTTTGCCTCTATGTTCTTAGGGCGCCCCCATGATGCCATCAATCACCTTAAATCTTTACGTGATTGCATTCCAGAAGAGATTTTTAACTCCGAACATTCTTTAGATCCATATTATTCAGCATCTTTGGCAATGTATCGTTTTCATGCCTTAAGAACAGAAAAAGTGATAGATACAATTTTTGAAAATTACAGATTCCAAATTCTCTATATTTTAAGAAAATTATTACTGCCAAAACAATTTAATTTAAATAATTGGCGTTCGTCTCCAATTGTCTGCAGTGAAATGAATAGCCAATTATGTGACCCTCAAAAATCCAGGGCTTTGTATATAAAAGCCTGTGAGATCATTCAGGATACTGCAAAGCATGTTTTCCAGGAAGAAGGATTGCCAAGAGAGCTAGCAGCAAGACAGGCATTCAGTGAAGCCGTCATCAAACGGCTTCATTAAATTGAAAACTTAATGACATAACTTAATTATATTTAAGTGCAGTCGCTTTACCTCTAAACACAATATAGGCAAAAATCGTATAACCTATAATGGTAGGAAGAACCACAAGAGTACCAGCGAGTATGATCGCGAGACTCTCAGGAGCTGCAGCAGCCTCATATATTGTCAGCTTATCAGGCACAACATACGGATAGAATGAGTAAGCTAATCCAAAAAATCCAAATGTGAAGAGACAAACAGTCAGAGCATAAGGCAACCACGCAAAATCATCGTCTTTGAAAGGCATTTTCTTTAAAACAATATAAATCGTGAGAAACACAACACCTGAGAACAAAGGCAAAGGAGCCAGCAAAAGGATCTCTGGGATTGCGAACCACTTTGAAAAAATACGTTCACTCATGATTGGCGTAGCAAGAGAAACAGCTGCCATACCAAGAGCAGTAAAGAGCAAAGAAGACTGTGCCCAAGCAATCGCTTTCTTTTGAAGATCTCCGCTTGTTTTAAGAATAAGCCAGCAAGACCCAATCAAGACATAAGCAGCTGCAAGACAAAGTGCGATTAACAAACTAAACAATATGTGCGTAAAGGTCCAGGTTAACCCCATAATATACATCCCCAGCATGAAGCCTTGAGAAAGAGCTGTCATAAAGGACCCTGCAAAGAAGCTCCAGTTCCAGATGTATTTTTTCTCAGGAGACGCTTTTGCACGAAACTCAAAAGCAACCCCGCGCAAAATTAAACCAACCAGCATAACAAACACGGGAATATAAAGAGCCGTTAAAATAATGCCATGTGCAATTGGAAAAGCCACCAAAAGCAAACCAACCGCAAGGACGAGCCATGTCTCATTCGCATCCCAGAAAGGACCAATTGAAGCAATCATCGTATCTTTATCTTTGTCTTCTACATTTGCCGTGAGGATACCAACACCAAGATCATAGCCATCCAGCATCACATAGATCAGAATGGATAATCCCATAAGGAAAGCAAAAACAACGGGCAACCAAATCGGAGCAGTATCATAAATCATCTCAAATCTCCTTATTGCGCTGGGATAGGTTTAAAGGGTGCATAATCTGGCACATGATCAGGGTCACTCGCTTTTCTGGCAAGATAGAACAGCGTATAAACATAAGCCGTTGTAAGCGCGATATAGATCGCTAAGTAAACGAAAAGTGTTGCGCCGATAACAGGGGCTGCAACGTCTGAAACAGCCTCAGAAGTTTGCAATACACCGGTAACCAACCAGGGCTGTCGTCCAATTTCTGTGGTATACCAGCCTGCAAGTGTTGCCACCCAACCAGAAAATGTCATTGCCACAAGACCTCGCGCAAGCCAGGGAGTTAACGAGCCTTGCTTCCAAAGTGTCCACGTTGCAAACCAGGAAACTAGAAGCATAAGAACCCCAACACCAACCATAAGTCTAAATGAAAAGAACACAGGCGCAACGGGAGGATGCAAGACCGTTCCATCTTCTTTGACATAGTCTTTCAAACCAGGAACAACACCTGTTGTCTTATGTTTCAAAATAAGGCTGGCGCCATTAGGGATCGTAATTTCAAAATGATTTTTCTGCGCTTTTTCATCAGGCAATGCGAACAGAACAAGAGGAACATTGCCCTGTGTATCCCAGTTAGCTTCCATCGCAGCAACTTTCTGCGGTTGATGTTCTAACGTGTTCAACCCATGTTGGTCCCCAGAAAATATTTGTATCGGGATAAGGATAGCAGCCAAGATTACACCGGTTTTAAGAGCCGCTTTAACTCCTTCTGAACGATCATTAAGAAGCCAGCGATAGGCCGAAATACCAGCAATAAGAAAAGCAACGGTAAGCCCAGAAGCAATCAGTTTATGGCTAAGTCGATAAGGCATAGATGGGTTAAAAATAATCTCCCACCAGTCCGTCGCATAAACAATACCATCTCTAACAATATACCCAACAGGCGTATGCATCCAGGAATTCAAAACAATAATCCAAAAGGCAGACATCGTCGTTCCAAAGGCTACGAGAAATGTTGCAAGTGTATGAACACGGTTCGAAACCTTACTAAACCCAAATAACATAATGCCAAGGAAAACAGCTTCTAAAAAGAATGCTGTAAGGACTTCATAGGCAAGAAGAGGGCCTGCAATATTCCCGACTTTCTCCATAAAGCCAGGCCAGTTGGTTCCAAACTGAAAACTCATCGTGATGCCGGAAACCACACCAAGCGCAAAGGAAAGCGCAAAAACTTTCACCCAGAAAAAGTAAGCATCCATCCATTTCTGGTTGCCGCTACGCGAATACATAAGTTTAAAATAAAGCAGAACCCAACCCAGAGCGATGGTAATCGTGGGAAATAAAATATGGAAAGAAATATTCGCTCCAAATTGGATGCGGGCAAGCATCAGTGCATCCATAATAAATATCCTTTTTATATTCAATCAGACTTCTGAGATTTCTTTTTAAATCCAGAAATAACAGTCAGTTTATCTTTCATTTCAAAGATCTTTTGAACCTTAGACCCAAGTGTGAGAAGCGCTATGAGGCTTTCATTCTCCAATTTGCGCACATCCTCATACCAGCCCGTAAGCTGTTCAATCAGATCGTGCAATTCCGCCATACGTTCTTGCGCATAAACTTCTTCTTCCCCAGAAGGGGTTTGCACCAAAACCTCACGCAGCATCGTCAAAGTAGGATCAATTTCCCGCTTCTTTCGCTCTTCTGCTAGTATTCGAACAATCTCCCAGATATCTTCCGGTGTCGTAAAATAATCCCGTCGGTCATTAGGAATATGTTTAAGTTGAACAAGATTCCAGGCCTGTAATTCTTTCAGTCCCATCGAGACATTAGAGCGTGAAAAGCCAAGAGCTTCAGTAATTTGTTCTGCATTCAGAGGAGATTTAGACAGAAACAAAACAGCATAAATCTGTCCAACGGTCCGACTAATTCCCCAACGTGAGCCCATCTCCCCAAAATGCAGGACAAAATTCTGCGTTGTTTCCGGCAGGTTCATTAATTTCTCCAATTTCAAGAATTTCTGAAATTTATATAATTAAAGAAATGTGTGAAGGTAAGTTGGCGTTCTGTCGCGGGGGAGGGAAGTTTGCAGGTCTGGCTCAAAGCGCCTTCCCTGCTAAGAAGTTTACGCTACAATACAAATGGCTTTATCTTAAAATGGAATAAGACCAGCCAACGCGCCCAAAAGTAGGGCTGTGAATGTTAAAGCCATACCAAATACTCTCCATGAGATATTTTCAGGGGATTGACTGACACCATAAGCATGCCCAAATCGTCCCAAAAGCAAAAGGCCGCCAACAATATGCAAGGCCCAATCTGGTTTTCCCTGCAACTCCATAAAACACATTAGTAACAAACAAAGCGGAGCATATTCTGTAAAATTTGCATGGACACGCATCCGTCGAAGCAAAATATCATCTCCCCCATCACCAAGACCAACACGGGCCGATCTTCGATAAGAAGTAGGATACCTAAAATAACTCTTAACTCTTTCAGCTAATAAATAACGAAAAGGAATACTAATTTTAGCTGCATAAATGATAGAAATTGGCTAATAACCATTTAAAAATCTCCTCACTCTTAGAAGCATCGAATAAAATTCTAAGAGTTATGTTATTTAATTCTAAAAATATAAGGAGTATTATCAGCGGAGTGAAGGTAGTAGTTGTATTAAGTCTGGATAGGGAAGGTGTATACCAAATCTGGTGGTGGCGGTAATGCTAAATCTGTTGGTGGCTGCTATCTCATAAATTTTGGGCATTTATAAAGAAGCCTTACGAAGTAAGACCAGCGATATTGACTTCTTGACGTCATTCCCTGACCCCATCTTGGGGGTAATTCTGGCAACAGTAGCAGAGCTGATTTTTCAAATTAATATGCTAGAAGTTTAAAAAAGCACATATCGCGGCAAGGAATTGAGATCGTGCATGAATTTTGGGTCCCAGGAGAAAAATTTGATATAGGCATTTAGATAATGAGCGATGTGTTGATACTTTCGCAGCTGTCAGGGAGCAGATAAAGTCTTATACATTGTGAAGACAGATCAGATTTGATATGTTTGCGCTTAATGCTTTTCTACTTATCGAAGATATGGCCGCGTGTGGATTGAAGCCTTTCATGGCACCGTGTCCCTGAATTAGTTTTTGATGGTACAGCGTATCATTTTGAGGGGGCAGACGCATGTCCTAAATTCTGACAAACAAAAGAGATTTAGAGAATATATTAAGGACAATGTTTTGCTTTCTTATCTATAATCAACCAGGAAGAGTTGGTACATTAGTGGGTCACATTTTGAGGGGGAGCGGGTATCAGAAAAAAGGTCTCGGGTGTCCATTCGCAGAGTTTGGCTTCGTCAATACTAATCTAGTGTTGATGAGAACCTTGACTTACTGTAACATCGAATGTAGTGGCATGAGTTCTTCAGGACAGGTTAATAAAAACCTGTCCCCAAAATTCAGACGATTCTCTCAATAAGTGGTCTTCTCACCAAAACCTCACCCAGCCTCAGGCCAAAGTGCGGTTTTAGGATGAAACTGTGACCAGGCAAACCAGAAGGCCTGATGACTTCCAAGATCTTTGCCATCTTTGTCAACGGCTTTAATCCCACCGCCATCAAGTTTCAGGCGAATATTTTCAAAAGCAATCTCTTTGCCGTTTTTCAAAGCAACAAAGGCCTTGCTACGCTGAAAGGCAATTGGTTTTCCTGAGGCTGCAATCACACCAATAACATCCTCATGAACAGGCAAACGTGGATCAACATCACCAACCGGGAAAATTGGTCCATTCGCATCTCGGCCATTCCGAAAATCAAAATCTCGTCCAAGCGCAAGTTTCTCGACAAGAACAGTTGTTTCTGGATGAGCTTTCTTCCATGTTCCCCACTCAGTTGTTAAAACACTGACTTGTTTCAGCTGCAACTTCTTTTTCGCAAGAGGTCCTGTCACGGCTTTGCCAAGAAACGTATCAAACACCGAATAGCTATTGATATCATACATCACTTTATTTGACCGGATGAGAAGTCCTGATGTGCGCAATACAGGGCGCTTAATTCCATCAGGCAATTGGTCTGTATAATAAGCCTGGGCGGCACCACACAAAGTACAATAAGGTATCCCAAGAGATCTTCCACCTAATGTATCATTGATCATCTCACGAACTTCCATGATGCGTCGTGGATAAGCCCGATACTCGCCATTCACTTCAATTCCAAAAACAATGTCAGTGTCTTTAAGCCAGGTCGCATCTTTTGCACTGCTAACTTCTGGATTGTCTGCAGCAGGAATACAATTACAATCTTCATCTGTTTTATCAAAAGGTCGATTATCAATCAGAACGCCGCCCCAAGAAACATGTCTCCAGTCAATATCGCCCTCAACAAAAATCTTATCCCAACCAGGCACAATGGTCGTAAAAATAGCACGTTTTGTTTGTAAATAATTTGTTGGCGCCGGAATATCCCAGGCAATAAGATGATCAGTAACGGTGCCCCAATGATCTCCTTTTGAGAATTTTTTATCAAGCAATTTTGAGGCAACATTTGCAAGGACCGCGTTGAGGTCAGGTTGTGAAATAAAGCGCATCAAATCACTGATAATCCAAACGATGCGAGGATCTTTTGCCTTATAGATCTCATCAAGAGCTTCAGTCTGCTTCTTCCCCCATCCTGACTCAAGCATACCATCGATAAAAGCCGTTTTCACAGCAGCTTGTAAGTCCTTGCTCATTGGGCCTTTCGGAACAACAGGTGGTTTGCCAAATTTTTTAATGACATAGTCTGGGAGCGGCTCTGCACCCTTGGCTTGCAGAGTATCAAACCGGACAAGAGAGAGTGTGACGAACAACGCAATAAATAAAATGCGGGAGTGAAACCTGAATATCGATACCATTGAAACAGCCTTTCGCGTGCCTTTTTCATTTTTTTAAGTATACAAGTCGCCAAAGAGGTCGTTTGGAGCACTTGCAGCTCTCAGATAAAAATTAAGCCGGCCCACATAAGATACGATATGAGCGCCATTATATAATATAATCAACTTCATCTGCATAAGTTGCAAATCACATTAGATCAGCATTTTGTGAACATTGTGAAGAAATAACATCAAAGAACGAAATAGTCAGGCCGATTATGTAACAAAGTACGATTTATGAAAGGCATTGGAGGTATTCCCCATATTACCAAGTGCTATCCCCAATGAGTTATCTTACCCAGTAAAATAAGTCTCTGCAAATCATCCTCAGATATTACTAAACGCACTCAATAGGGGATCGCGATCTTTGCAAAGGTTAGGCAAATAATGAAACATATAACTTATCATTTTAAAAATGCAATAAACTAATCAGGATTATAAAACTCTACCTCGCGAAGTGGCTTTTTTTACGTATTTTGCGGGAACAAACAAAGAGTTTTTCCTTCTGGGGAATAGAAAACAAATAGGTCACCATCCCTCCAAAATTGCATATATTTAATTGTATCTGAGTATGGGGAGGTTTCCGGTAATCTAAGCTTTGATGGTACAGCTTTAGGTCCCATACACCGGGTTATGTTAAAACCAATAGCGCAAAGAAACTTCATTGGTTTCTGTGTTTTGGGACAATAGGGTATTTCTGGATATTGAACCCATTCAGGAAAGCCAGCATGTCCCCATACGATATTCTTTGCTGTTTGGTTAAATGAGATGAAAATTCTCTCAAACTCTAAGTGATTATTCTCCTCAAAGACGTCCTGAAAATCAGAGCCCTCTATAATGTTACCGTCAGGGCCTGAATACCTTGCTTCTGGTAAATAAGTCTCTCCGGCTTTGGGCCAACATAAAGCCAAAGTCTGTGCAGTATCCAATGGCAATAGCAAGGGCTTCAATGGCTTTGAAATATCAAGAAACAGAGGAGGGTGGTAATCTAAACATACTGGATAGATCAGATGTAAGTCAAAATCCAAATCTGTAAAGGCGTCTTCTTCTTTGCTGATTTTCCCAATATACTGAAAACCAGACGCAAAATTTGCCAAAGGAAATACAAATCCTTCAGGAGGCTTGCCGCCCAATTGGCTTTTTCCGTATTGATTTATGTTCAAAAACCATTTTGTGTTCACCTTACTCTTTAAAGGTGAGAGCTTATTGAGTTCTACATAGCCGGCTAGGTTTTGATTTACAGAGTTTTCAACCTGTTCATTATCAGAACCTAAGACAAGTTTTTCATTAAGCTTAAAATATGCATTATTTAGAATATTTTCCTCAAACTCTAGAACGGTATACCCTTCTAGCTGTTTTGCGGTTTCTTCGGAAATGTGATGCATCTCAAGAACAAAAAGTGTTTCTGGTGTCCCGCTAAAATCCAACTCAGCACTTGAAAAATATTGTTTGATCATAAGGACACACCTTAATTCTGTTCTTAGTTCTCTGGCCTCAGGCTCAAGGCAAACTCACTGACATCTAATGATTTTGCTTTTAAACTCCAGCGGTTAGGATCTTCATATTCAAACTGAATGTTTAAATTGATGTCAGGTTTTGAAATTGTCACAAGGCATTGATGCCATTCTGTGCCATTGATTTTTTTCATTTCTTCTTTCAAGTTTTGCATCTTATCAAGTATCGTATCGTTGAAAGGGACTGCGGGAGAAAATTGATCACCCTCCAAATATTGATAGCCTGTCATACTCATCACGCCAGGTGAGATATTTCCTATCAATGCAATACTCGTCCAGAGATCAGCAGAATATTCTTTGTCTTGGAGGATGAGTCTTCCAATCTCATTTACGAGATCATCAATGATCTTTTTTGACATTTACAATTTTCCGTTATTTTACCTGACCTGATTTACTACGCTTAGAACGAGCGGTTTATTCCCTGCTGTTTAAAAAAAAATCAAATTCATTTTGTCCTCAAAAAAGTCAGGATTTTGCGTCAGTTCTCTTGTAAATCGCCTTTGGTAGTCGAGTGCTATGAGAGATATCATTTATTTAGATTTGCGGACCAAGCGAGAGATGATCTTAAATACCATTTCTGGTATTTTGGTTATATTAATCGGGCTCGTATTTCTTTTCGACATTGGTTTATCGGCAGAAATATTGAATGACTATTTTTTTTCTATACCTTTGCTTAAACATATGCCAGTGGTATTAATACTCGTCTATTTATTACTATTCACTTCTCCTGTATTTGGAATGGTCATGCTTTATGTTGGGGTTATGGGAGAAAAAATTGAGGTAGATCATAAACGAAAGCAAATAATACTCTCTCAACAAATTGTATATTGTTATGAAGTAAAACATTATAATATTTCTGAAATACACGATATTCGAATAAGTTGGAAAAGGGTAATAGATGATGAAAATAGAACATATATTGTGTATGAACTTTTGCTGATTAGAACTGATATCAAAATTAATATTAAATTTCGTGATTTTCTGAAACCACGTACTCTTGGTGAAAAACTTCTCCATGTCTTTAAAGACAGAAGAATACTTCTTAAAGAAGGGCCCAAAGATTTAGTTGAAGCTATAGCAGAAAAACTCTCTAAGAGTACAAATCTTCCTGTTGTCAATCGTGACCATCATTTTATTTGAATATAAATGCATTTGCTGATTCACAAAAAACTAACCTTAAAAAAAAGAAACCAAAAAAAACTTATGCACACAGCTTGACGAGCACTTATATTTGTTTTTGTCCGTAACTTTAAACAAGAGACAAAAAGCACATTTTATTAGTATTCGCTTTGTTTTTGAACAATGACATGATTGATAACTTCGGCAATATCTTCATTAGAAATCCCAAATCTCATAATTTTAGGAATGGGTAGAGCGATAGCGCCTGGAGTATTTTTAAGAGCTTGACGCAAATCATTAAGAGCATTGACTGCACGATCAGCGTCACCATCCTTACCAAAAACAAGGCAAAATGCCTCTAACCCGGTATCCCAGACACCACCAGAGTTTGATTGGATTTGACGTTCCATAACATTAAAAAGGAAGCGTTCTATAAAACCAAGTTTGTCTTTATAGGAGTCTGTATTTTTTAAAATAAAAAGTACATCTCGGTGCGTTATGCCACCCGCATGGATTTCATAAACCCAGGCAGGACCAATATCGTCCCAGGGAATATGTATATTATAAAGTCCATGAAAAAGACCGCTTTCAGAAAACTGAAGGCTTCCAGTCCAAATGCCACGCATCAAAAAAAGGAAATATACAAAAAAGCAGAACCCAAAGAAAATAAGCCCAATAAGTCCGGCTAAAAACTCAAGGGGACCGCCAACGAATAAGGCAAACAAAGAAGCACCAAGCAAGAAAGGAGCTGCAGTTAAAAAAAAGACCCAAGCCAATAATCCAGGCCTGGATTGTAAAGGAGGAGTCAATCCTGTGTCATGAAACTGTCTGATAAATTTTGAAGTCATTTTATGTCTCAATTAAAAAGTGAGAATTTTTTTATAATCAGATTAAACCTTGATTGAATTTTTTAGAACATCTTTTAGGACGATCACAGCAAAAAAATGGAATCAGCTTTACAAACACTTGCAAATATGAAAGCCTCAATAAAGTTATGAAAAATTACTGACACACACAATGTGATTTAACCTTAGAGAGTGTGTTGGACAAATGAGAATTCCCCAACTTAAACAACTTTTGCAAATAATTTATTATGCTGTTGGAATACCACTTGGGGTTGTGGGGTTCATATGGATCGCCTTGCAAATTGCCGAGAAATTTCAAACATTTCAGGGTTATTAGGATTTTTTATTAAGATGAAATGTAAGTATTGCTTTTTTAAGCATAAGACATAGCATAAAAATTTCCTCTGAATAGAAAATAAATTGTTCCCAAAATTGCCATTTTGTTTCCTGAAAAAAATACAAACTTAAATTGACTCAAGAATGAGTGTTTCTGAAAGGTTTGGATTTTTATGCATTGGAAGTTTACAGTTTTAGCAAGCACATTTTTGCTTCTTAATTTTCTATCACCACAATCAGGAGCATTAACAAAAGCAACAAATTATTTGGTGAGCAAGCAACTTTCAAAAGCTTGTCATAATGGGCAAGGTCGGGTATTGCGAGAAGCAATAATCGAAAGAGATATTACAGGTGATGGTAAGCTGGATTTAATTTTAGATTTATCTGGTTTTGAGTGTGATCGAGGCAAAAATGAATTTTGCGAAACACAGAATTGTACAATAGTCATCTATATCCGTAAGGGAAGACATTTAAGAAAAGTTGGTGACTATATAACAGAGAATCTCTCAGTAAGCCGAGGCTCTCGTCCAATTATTTCTATGTGGGATGCAGAAAGAAAGCCGTATTCAGTCAGATGGACTGGTGAAAGGTTTAAATCTGTCAAGGAAGTATCGCGATACAATTAAAAATTTAGATGCCTGATTGAAGATAACCAAGCTTGATCAATACAGGCAACTAAATTCAAATAAGAGTATATCTGCTTATTTAACAATGATGCGAACAATACTAAACACAAGTATTGCAGGCACGATTAATACAAGCACAGAAACAACTGGGATAAGCTCAGGTGGAACACCAAGAGGAATACCATATTGTTGACCAGCGATGTTAAAGGCGCTCTCAATATCAAAACTTGGGCGCGCACCTTCCGGCGATCCTTGTACGTTGAGAACATAGATAGTTAAAGTATATACTGCTAATGCTAATAATAGAGCTACCAGAGTTGCCATGGTACCTACTCCCGTTATTTTATATTTGCCCCGTCTTAGACTATTTTAGGTCATTCTCTATTATGGAACAACAACCAAAAAGAGTTCCTTGTTGGACGTCACTCAATTGCAACAACTTCGTTCTTAAGTGTACCAACACCTTCTAGTTCGACCTCAATAGTGTCACCAGGTTGTATAGCTTGAGTTTGTCCAGGCGTTCCAGTGAAAATTATATCACCAGGATGTAAACTAATCGTTTGACTTATAAAAGATATGACAGTTTCAACATCATGGATCAACATATTTGTACGTTCTGATTGGACTGTCTCTCCATTTAGGCGAGTTTCTAATTGCAGATTATTATAATCTAATCCAGTAACTAAATAAGGTCCTATAGGTCCAAATCCATCAGAAGCTTTGGCGCGGACCCATTGTAGATCGTTTTTTTGCCAGTTTCTTTCGCTCATATCATTGCCACAGGTCACGCCAAACACATAATCTGAAGCTTCTTCTTTAGAAACATGCTTGCAGTGTTTGCCAATTACAACCACCATTTCACCTTCATAATGAAGATCACTAGCATCTTTTGCATAAGGAATAGGAGAGTTTGGCCCGGTTATGGATGTAATCAGTTTCGTAAAAATCCCCGGTTGTTCAGCTCCAGCATCCCCGGCATGTGAACGGTAATTCCGACCAACACAGAATATAGAACGTGGGATAACGGGATTGAGGAGTTCAACGTCATTAAGAGGCAGAGAAACACCAGTATCCCTAGAGGAGTTAAAAAAGTTTCCATCTTGTACTTCTATGATGTTTTCATCGTTAAGACGCCCAAAACCCACTATGTCGCCATGACTAAAACGAACATACCGTTTTATCTCGGTCATAAATTTATCCTAATTTTTCTAGCCAATCTGAATTTCAGATACTGCTTAAAGACATTTTTTGTAAATAAACAAGCTAAATAACACAAGAATATAGCTTTTTTGAGCTGAACTTAGGCATTATATTGATATTTTCCCTAATATTTAGCTTCTTACCATTGCGGTTTTTGATTTAGATCGCTATGAAGCATGCTAGACAAATTCTATAAAAGATGTCCGCGCTGAGATATCGCGCGGTTGTTTCGTAAAATTGAGGAAATGAAATATGCGTGTTTACTATGATCAAGATGCAGATATCAATCTAATCAAGGGTAAAAATGTTGCTATCATCGGATATGGCTCTCAAGGCCATGCTCACACTCTGAACTTAAGAGACTCTGGTGTAGCAAATGTAGCTGTTGCTCTTCGTGAAGGGTCAGCGTCTGCCAAAAAAGCAGAGGCAGAAGGCATCAAAGTAATGTCTGTAGCAGAAGCCGCAAAATGGGCTGATGTAATGATGATGTTAACACCTGATGAGTTACAGGCTGATATCTATAAAGATCACCTTGTAGAAAACATGAAAGAAGGCGCGGCACTATTTTTCGCACATGGTCTAAACGTACATTTCAACCTGATTGAACCAAGAAGCGATATTGATGTTGCAATGGTTGCACCAAAAGGACCAGGCCATACGGTTCGTGGAGAGTACCTGCGCGGCGGTGGTCTACCTTGCCTGCTAGCGGTTGCTCAAGACAAATCAGGAAACGCAAAAGAATTGGCAATGTCATACGCAGCAGCAATCGGTGGTGGTAAAGCTGGCATCATCGAAACAACCTTCCGAGAAGAATGCGAAACAGATCTATTCGGTGAACAAGCTGTTCTATGTGGTGGTGTTGTTGAATTGATGCGCGCAGGCTTTGAAACATTAACAGAAGCTGGCTATGCACCTGAAATGGCATATTTTGAATGCTTACACGAAATGAAGCTCATCGTAGATCTGATCTATGAAGGCGGCATCGCCAACATGAACTACTCAATTTCAAACACAGCGGAATATGGTGAGTATGTCTCAGGTCCACGTGTGATCACACCAGAAACCAAAGAACGCATGAAAGAAGTTCTCGCCGACATTCAATCAGGTAAATTCACTAGAGACTGGATGTTGGAAAACAAGGTCAATCAGACATCTTTCAAAGCAATGCGCCAAGCTTGCGATGAACATGCATGCGAAGAAGTAGGCCACAAACTTCGTGACATGATGCCATGGATTAAGGAAAAGGCATTGGTTGATAAAGATAAGAACTAGGTCTTATCAGGTTCATCTTCCCCATCACCTTCTTTTTTAGGTGGTGGGAAGTATCCATTATTATCTTGCATTATTATGTTCGTTTGGATGACTTAAGTCCATAAGCCTAGTGAGTTCTTCAAAGCTATATATTTTCGCTTCTTTAACATCTATTTCGAGTTCTTGACCCCATTTTTGTGCTATCCCTTCCCATTCTTTGTAGGTTTTGAGATTATTAGATAAACTACGAATAATACCAATTGTATTACTAGATCTATTCCATACCTCAATGAAACTTGTTCCTTGCCATTTTTTAAAGAAGTCTTCATCCAAACTGCCAATTTCTTTTGAGATAGCAAGGGAAACCATCTCAAAATAGTTGAAAAATGTACGAAGAAGAAGATGTTCTTTTTCTTTCTTCTTTAAGTTTTCTTTCTCTTCTATGTCACTTTCTAAGACTTCTTCCAGATTATTTTTTTTTAAGTAATACATAGAAGCGAAAAGTTGTTCCATTTCTCCATTTTCATAATTTGAGTATTTTTGGAATGTTGCCCTTGCATCAATATATTCTCTATCAAGTTCTGTCCTGGTAATTAATTCTAACGTTGCTTTTTTTCTTGAAGTTTCTTTAGCTATTTTCTCATTGGCGAGTTGGTGTTTATTAGCAACATTTCTTTGATCACGGATCTCTTGTCTTTGTTGACGCAATTCTTGAAGTGTAAGCAATCCAGCAAGGAAAGCAGAAGGGATTATAATTAAAGAACTTACATACACAGCCAGAATACCGTGCTCTATAAAACTGCATTTTCCAAGAATAAGAAATAGTAATATGCCAGTTATAATTGTGATAATTACAATTAAAGCAAAACCATATTGATAATAATTTTTTATATCCCATGTTTTATATTTGGGGGCTTTAATAGCATTGCACATTTTTAATAAGACCAAAAATAATTTCTAAATAATATTACAACAGATAAATAGCTTCTTGTTGTTGGGTGCAAGTATTATCATTATGAGATAAAGAGTTTTCCAGTAGTTATACTTATATGAACATAATCTATTTACTCGAAAAATGAGAAAGTATGTGTAAAGGGAAAAAGTTTTCAGAATAAAAACAAAAATCAGACGCTGGCAAAACACCACTCATAAACTTCAAATGAATCTGAAGATACAAAGCATGGTGTAACCATTCGCCAGCATCTATCAATTTCAAAACTGTAAAGTCACGATCGTACCTTCGCACTCGTCATTAGCATTGTTAGGCATATATATAGTCTTTCGTTCAGTTATAAAGAACACTAGATAAATTAGCAGTTGAATACAGCTGCAAAATTAAGTAATTCGCTTAATAAATTATTAACCATAATTTTTCAAGAAAATAAAAAAGCCCCGCATTGTATCACATATAAATATTTTGTTAACCTTGGTTAATACTTATTATGTATAATATATTCAAAAATATTTTGATTTTTAACTTGTGTTCTTCCGAAGCAACTAAGCAAGCAATTCTTGTTACTTAATATTTTCCTCAATTTTTTTATTTAATAAATTATAAAATTTTATACCATGTAGAGGAGCAAGCAACAATTCAATGATCATTGTCTTAAGCAGCACTAAAACGAAGCCCTCAAATAAGGCTATTGAGTTTGGAAAGCCAGCCTGGGGCATCATCATCTTCATCTTTAAGCTCAGAAGGAGAAGCAACAAGAATTTGTAACTCTTCTTGAGTAAATCTCTTTGGGGTTTTCACATCTTTTTCATAATCTGGAGCCCACCTCTTAACAACCTTTTCCCATTCTATATAGAAATTATCATTGTCAGTAAAACTTCGCATAATTCCTATGGCATTAGCAGATTTATTCCAGACATGGATAAAGCTACTGCCTTGCCATTTTTTATAGAAATCTTCATCGAGGATCCTCAACTTACTTGAATTGTGTTTTCCTTTTTCATCAAGCTCTTCAGTTAATTCTTCTTGGTCATTTCCCTCTTGTTCTTTTTCTGTTTTTGACATTGCAAGAGAAACAAGTTCAAAGTGATTCAAGAAAGTTCTGATTTTAATTTGATCGGTTCGGTCTCTCTTGGTGACATAATTATTTTTTACCCCATCATAAACTCGGGCAAAGAGTTTCTCTAGTTCCTGATTTTTGGAATTAGCATATTTTTGGAAAACAACTTTGGCATTAATAAAATCATTATCAAGTTCAGTTGTCATGATTGTATCAAGGGTGGCACGCAAACGCGTAGAGTTTCTTGAGGCTTTGCGATCATCTGCAGCCTCTTTACGCATATATTCAAGTTCAAAATATGTGAGATAACCTGCAACACCAGCTGAAAGAACTATGATGATTGATCCAATGAACGCAGAGAGAATACCATCTTCAATAAAGCTCTTTAAGCCGAGTAGATTAAGGAACAATAAACCCAATGCAAATACAAAAAACAAAAGAATGAAAAAAAAAGTCAAAAGATAAAATTTAAAACTTTTTCTTTTCTTATAAAATGCTTGTAATTTAGAAAAAAACATTATGAATACACCTAGCTAAAGGTAAAAATTAACCTTAGTTGACAAAATAGTGAAAATGCACTATTAATAGGACAGTACTAGTGACCTATTGAGCCAGATGTATATTTATTTTTGAATTATATAATAGTTCCTTCGTAAAGACCAGTGATAGTAGTAAAAGATAAGATAGTTCCTTCACGACTAATTTTTGATAACATTTTTTATTCTTTCTAATGTCTGCTTATTTATAGGTTTACAATACAAATAAGCCCTTATAATGGTTAATTCATTTGTTTCTTAATAAGAATTGAAACCATTGTAGGAATTGCTGCTGCTTCAATACTAAAATACGGTTCTTTAAATTATCTTAATTTTGGAAGATGATTCTAAATTTAAGATAATTTAATATATTATCGAATAATCTCTCATACAATAATATATGCCAGCAATGCAAAGATATCAACAGTGAATCATAAGGATAGAGCTAAAATAATAAGTGATTTAGATCACATTTTTTTACTCAAGCAGCAATTGCAAATCTCTCAAAATATTCTAACTTCACTGCCCTGAACTCCTCAGCAGCTTCCTGCAATAATTTCAAAGCTTCATCCTGATCATGAACAGGTTTACCATGTTTCATTAAGGTCTCACCATTCATCGCCTTAATGGCCTCTTGGGCCGGGTCTTGGCCATTATGCAGGGCTTGCAAAAAGATCTGATCAATCTGCGAACAGCTAATGCCGCATCCAAATTCTGGAGCGGCTAAAAACTGATATTTTCCATCTCGGGCCGCATGTTCAAGTAAGACCTTATTCAAACGAAGAGCTGCCTCAGGACTATAAATACTAATATCTTCAGAATATCTAAGGAGAGAGATTTGCCCAGCTTCAATGCAGCAACAAACAATATGGAAAAACTCCCAATGCTCCATTTGAGAAAACACACTCAGGCTTCTCAGTTCGCCAAGTGTATTCGGTGTTTTCTTCAAGGTTTCAATAAGCAGTGTATGAGCCTCTATAGGAAGATCTATTTGCTCTCCATGAAGTTCAAACTTATGAGGGAAATTATTATGCGTTCCATAAATCCCAACACGAAGCGTACCGATCTCTTGCATCCAGTCACTTGGACCATATTCAAGTTTACCACGAACAAATATATCTTTGCGGAAATGCGTATTTCGAACATAATCTTTGAGTTGTTCATGAAAAATAGGATCAGGCATGGACTTCAAAACATCTTTATATTCTTTATCAAATTCAACGGAGAATTTTGTGTCATTAAGCAGTGCTGACCCTGCATAATCAAGATTAACCTTTTGCAATTCCTTGCAAACATCAGAAATAAAAAACGTTCCCCAAGCTTCTCCAAGATATTCATGCGCAAAATAAGAAGGAGGTGTTTCTTTCAAAGCATGATGACGTGCTTTTGACAAAGGAGAATGTTTGAAATAGGCAATATCCCTCTGGATGAGCGTATCAACCATTTGAACCGTTTTGCCAATACGTTCAGGCACAGAGCCATCTGCATGATTATAGAGATCGTAATAGAGTTTTTTAAGGGGGCTATGAACAGCACAGCCAGGCATAGAGTTATAACTAAGGTAAAGTGCGCCCCGGTTTTTTAATTTCTCAGAAAGAATTGACAATATTTGATTTTGCACTTCAGGTGTAACCCAGGACCAAACACCATGCATTGTAATATAGTCGAATTTGGGAATATCTAGTTTGGCGAATTGATCAAAACTAATGTCATAAAACTTGATATTCTTAAGCTCAGCGGTCTCAACAAGGTCCTGCGCATTAGCAATATGTTCTGAGTTAAAATCGACACCAACAAAATCGATTTCAGGGTAGCAGGCTGCTAGTATGACAAGATTATATCCATATCCACAACCAAGTTCACAATAAGAAAGCTCAGAACTCTTGGGAGGTTTGTAACCTGCCTTCAGCAGAGAAAAATTGATAAACAGAGGAGAGAGTTCGCGTATATGAAGAGGAACATAGGGTAGATCACCAAAATAACCTTTACGCGAGTCTGACATGAGAATCTCCATTAAATAGAAGGAACATTAACAACTATAAAAATCACGATTCTCTTCAAATAAAACCAAATATAATGAGTGTGAATTTACGATTTATATTTGAATTACTAGGAAGGTTAATATTTTCAATTGATAATTCTTAAATATTAAACAAGAAAAACAAGTGGAAGAATAAAAAAGGATCAGAGGGGGGTAGGCCTCTGATCCTAAAAATACGATAATGTCAGGATGAGAGGGATGACATTATCGCATATGTACGCATGCAAAGAAAAGCTAAAATAGATTCAGTGAGTTAGCTTTGATAAAAACTAACCAAGTGACGCATGTAATAAAAACTTTACGAATTATTCAGACTTGACTTTGTTTTTTACTAAACTCATAGCAGCATAAAAAAACTAAAGCAGACGCATAACAAACTGAAATCGCAAACAATTTCATGCTGCTAAACTCTTAAAACGCAATGGGGCAATCATCACGTACAAAATACGAAGACTATAAATGGGTACTAATTTTTTACGCGAGGGAACTAACTTAGAACTTATAGTAAAGTAACTTCAAAGAACGTTGATTTGTAATGTTTATTAGCTCTCAACAATGTCTCTGTGACTCAATATGTAACGGGACATTTGATTCATGGAAAGGAAAATGAAGTTAATGTATTATGGAAAATAATTAATAAAAAAAATGAATAAAAAATGATAAGATGTTGAAAATACATAATAATATATGGATATAAAATATGCAAGCATGGTTAATTCTATGTGATGTAATTGCAACAATTCACTTTCGAGTAAAGGTTTTTGTTTTTTAGGAATAAAAAAATCAGGTTAATAAGGTGAAGAGCCCCCGGACTGGGTGGGGTGGGAGCTGCATGGACGTTTCGCCCGAGGACCCTTCATAAATACAGGAAAATGTTTTTATAAAACATAGCTCCTGTAAAATAATTGTAATTCAAAAATAAAAACCCAGCTTCAAAGATATCAGAAGTAATTATATGTCATAAGCTATTTTTGTTTTGATCATTCTGCTTACACGCAAATAGAGTTAAGAAATTTAAATTGCACTTACATAATTAAGTGGACAGCTCATTTCAAAAAATCTATAACTTTAATTCTTCGTGATAATTTATAATGAAATAAAGCATTTCAATTGCGGCAACCTTATGGACATGGTTTGACAATCCCACGGCAACGTGAGACTTAGGATGCTGTAGCCCGCCAAATGTAGAACTTTTCATGATAATAACAACTAATGTTGCAAAAATGTCTACATTGAAGACGTTAATAATCAAGCATATCTTCTCTAATATGAACCTAAAGTGAAAAGGGTTAAGATATGTTAAGACATTTTTATACTTTGGATGTTTTCACAAAAGGCAAACTCTCAGGAAATCCCTTAGCAGTTGTGACAGATTGTGAAAATCTCGATGGCAATCTTATGCAAAAAATAGCTGCTGAATTTAATCTGGCAGAAACAGTTTTTGTGTTGCCCCCAACAAAGAGTGATACGACTGCAAAACTTCGTATTTTCACCCCAAAACGAGAAATGCCTTTTGCAGGACACCCAACGATAGGTACAGCTGTTTTAATTGCATCCCTTAAAGCCCAGAATGAGAGGTTTGAGGGAGATATCACTTTTGAAGAACAAATAGGTTTGGTTTATGTAAAAGTGAAATATCAAGCTGGTATTGGGGAAGCTGAGTTTATTTCGCCCAAATTACCTAATGCGGCAAAACAAGCAGGTAATCTCGACATCATTGCAAAAGCAATCAGCCTCAATTTAGATGAATTAGGTTTTGCCAATCATACTCCTTGTCTCGTTGAGTCTTCAGGAAATGAATGGTTATTTATACCTGTAAAATCTCTTGATGTGATTGCAAAAGCAAAGATCAATTCTGCCTATTGGCAAGAAGCAAAAAATGGTCATGATATCGTTGGTGCATATCTGTACACAGATGAATGTGTTGATAAAACATCTTCATACCATGCAAGAATGTTCGCCCCCGATTTTGGGATCGTTGAAGATCCTGCGACAGGCGCAGCCGTTGCGACCTTTCCTGGCAGTTTACTTGAGTATAACCAGCTTGAAGACAAAGAGTATACTTGGTGTATTGAACAGGGATATGAGATGGGGCGTCCAAGTAAAATTAACTTAACAGTAGAAATAGACAAAAGCTTAATAAAAAAAGTTAAAATATCTGGAGAAGCAGTTTTATTTATGCAAGGTACTTTTAACCTGTAAAAAATAATTTTATAAAATCATAGAACTCGGACTAGTAATATAAGCCATTATTGGTTATATTTGTGTAATATCAAACCATATAATTAGTTTGAGTTTAGGATTTGTAGCAATGTCCATGCATTGGAAAAATAGAGGAAAAGCTAAAGTTCGTGTAGCAAAACGTGATGCTATGCAAGAACAAAGGTTTTTATTGCTATTTTTAGTAAGTGGTGGTGTGCTCGTCGCAACTCTGACACTCGGAAAACTCCTTCTTATGAGCCCCTAGGCACCGGCAGTTTCGTTAGAGTTGCGAAAACGGGTTCTTAGGGGATGATCTCAAAAATCAATAAAACAAAGATGAGATAGGCTGAAAAAGATTATGTTCAGCCCAAAGCCAGAAGGATTTATGAATATGACACAAGCTGATCAAAACGCTAAAGATCGTGTCGTTATCTTCGATACAACATTACGTGACGGTGAACAATCTCCAGGCGCGTCCATGACTCTAGAAGAAAAACTAGAGGTTGCTGAAGTTTTGGACGAGATGGGCGTGGATATCATTGAAGCTGGTTTTCCTATTGCATCCAACGGAGATTTTGAAGCTGTTTATAAAATTTCTGAAGTTGTAAAAAAATCTGTTGTTTGTGGTTTGTCCAGAGCAAGTAACAAGGATATTGATCGGGCTGGAGAGGCATTGGCACCAGCAAAACAATCCCGGATTCACACATTTATTTCAACAAGCCCTGTCCATATGAAATACAAACTTCAGATGGAGCCAGAAACAGTTTTAGAAAAAGTAACAGAGAGCGTGACACGTGCCGGTAGATACACAGACAATATCGAATGGTCTGCAGAAGACGCCACAAGAACGGAACATGATTTTTTGTGTCGCTGTGTTGAAGCTGCAATAAAAGCTGGCGCAACCACAATCAATATTCCTGACACCGTTGGATATACCGCACCTGAGGAATATCATGCTTTAATGACTATGCTAAAGGAACGTGTTCCAGGAGCAGATGATATTATTTTCTCAACCCATTGTCACAATGATTTAGGGCTTGCTGTAGCGAATTCATTAGCTGGTGTAAGAGCAGGAGCGCGCCAAATTGAGTGTACAATAAATGGTATTGGCGAACGCGCTGGCAATGCGGCTCTAGAAGAAGTCGTTATGGCAATCAATACCAGAAATGATATATTGCCATATTGGACGAATATTAATCCAAAATATATCTCGCGTGCCTCTAAATTAGTATCATTGGTAACCTCATTCCCTGTTCAATATAATAAGGCAATCGTTGGTAAAAATGCTTTTGCCCATGAGTCAGGTATCCATCAGGATGGGATGTTAAAGCACACTCAGACTTATGAGATTATGACGCCTGAAAGTGTAGGTATCAAAGAGTCCTCATTGGTTATGGGAAAACACTCTGGCCGCCATGCATTCCGGACCAAGTTAGAAGATTTAGGTTACGAACTAGGGGACAATGCATTTGAAGAGGCATTTAATCTCTTTAAAGATTTAGCTGACAAGAAAAAGCAAATTTTTGACGAAGATATTATAGCTCTTGTAGATGATGAAGTTGCCCATGCCCAAGATAAGATCAAAGTTGAGGCTGTGACAATCATTGCCGGAACGGGCGGGCCACAAAAGGCGATCCTAACGTTGGATATTGATGGTGTTCATAGAACACGGCAGGCAATGGGCAATGGTCCAGTAGATGCTCTATTCAATGCCATTAATGATATGATACCTAATCAGGCAAAGTTATTATTGTACCAGGTTCATGCCGTAACTGAAGGAACGGATGCACAAGCAGAAGTATCCGTACGCCTTGAGGAAAACGGAAAAACCGTAACCTCAAGAGCCGCAGATGTTGATACACTTGTAGCGACGTCCAAAGCCTATGTAAGCGCTTTAAACAAACTTATGGTAAAGCGGGAAAAAACGTCACCAGAAGCCGTCATGGCTTCCTGAAATAAATAAGAATATGTAACCCTGACAAAAAAGCATTCTATTGGGGTTACATAAATAAGGCAGTCATTTGTTAGAAATTCTCTTAATCATTGTACCTGTTTTTCTGATCTTGGGAGCAGGTTACCTCACCGTTCGTCTCGGGTATATCAGTTCTGATATTGCTGACAGCCTCAATGCTTACACAGTCAAATTAGCTGTGCCGGTTTTATTATTTAGGGCAATGTATCAATTAGATTTCGCCCAGGCCTTTTATTGGCCCATGCTTGTTAGTTTTTATTTAGGAGCCGTAACCAGCTTTTTTATTGGCATCTACATAGCCTATAAATTCTGGAAAATGCGGCCAGGAGAGTCCGTCGCTGTTGGGTTTTGTGCCCTGTTTTCAAATACAGTAATTCTTGGCATTCCCATCATGGAGCGTGCCTTTGGGAGTGCTGCTTTAACGCCGGTTTTCGGGATTATCTCATTACACGCACCCTGCCTCTATGCGCTGGGTATGATCAGTATGGAATTGGCAAGACGAGATGGTCGACCTTTATTAGAAGCTCTAAAAGCAGCAGCAATATCGATTTTGTCTAATGCTCTAATGATAGGAATAATCATAGGCGTAACGTTGAATTTCTTAGAAGTCAAATTACCAGAGCCCGTTATGGCAACAGTAAACATGATTGCTCAGACTGCCATTCCAGTGGCATTGATCGGTATTGGAGCAGCTCTAACGCGCTACAGTTTGAAAGCAGAACTTTCAAAAAGTTTTGTAATCTCCTGTCTTTCATTGCTGATCCACCCACTAATTGCCTTCATAATGTCTTATTATATATTTGGTTTGGACGATCAATATGTACGGGCAGCTGTGATCATCGCGGCAATGCCGCCAGGCATTAACATTTATATCTTTGCGACTATGTATGACCGGGCTGTCGCGCTCTCAGCCTCAACCTTCCTAATTGCCACGCCACTCTCAATAGCAACAATAGCCATTTGGTTATCTGTGATTAAATTTGTTGGGATCTAAAAAAAAACCGTCTTCCGGGGAAAGGAAGACGGTTAAGTATTTAGGCTTTTTGAATTACTCATTACACAAAAGCTAGATGCACAAAAGTTCGCCATTAAGTCAACGAATTCTCGCCTTAATTTAGACATAAATGTGGACGGGTAAAATTATTTTATATATTAAAATCAGATAGTTAAATGTGTGAGGGAATTGGATAAAAATTAACGTGTAAAGAGTTATTTACAATGAGTTTTTTTATGTTTCTATTGAGGAGGTTTCATAACGCAAATTTCTTGTAAGTGGGATTATGCGAATTCAAAACTTGAAGGAATAAAATTACAGCTTGTAAGCTGCTCAGTGACCCCAAAGTTTAACATCCCTTGATTTGCCATCAGTTATAAACTCACTGCGTTGAAGGCCTTCATTCTGGAAGCTAGCTTTCTCTAAAGCGCGGTTAGATCTAGTATTATCTGGGGTTGTCCAAGCCTCTATTCGATTAAGTCGCAAATCTTAATGGCAGTAACTAACAATAGCTTTAAGAGCCTCGGTTGCAAAACCTTCACCCCAGAAGACTTCTGCATACTCATATCCAATTATCGCTAAGGAATTTTTCTTCTCAATTTTGTTTAACCTAATGCAACCAATAAGTTTAGCACTTTCTTTATGAAAGACCATCCAACCTCCCCTTTATGATCTCTAGCTAGGCGGACCATCCAATTTATAAAACCCTCCCAACGTTTCACGCTTGGTGTCTTAGGCATATCGGAATATCCGGATGTTGCCTTAGCGGAAAATATACTGAAAAAGGCTTCAAAAAATTCTTTTTGTGCAGGTTTCAGTGATAATCATTCTGTCGAGAGTTGATTTGTCAAATTTATTTCCCTGAATTATGAATTAAAATTTTCAAACAATGAAATTTAACTTTTATGTCCAATTTAGAGTGCGCTCTAAAAAAAATCACAACATGCTAGTTCTTTTTTATGACTTAGATAAAAGAAATAAAGTGGAGAGACTGCTTCAGAAACGGCAAACGAAGATTTCTAAAAACATTTAAAGTCACCACCCTACTGATTACACAATGCACAATAAAAAACTATACTGTTCAAGTAACACCTCCATATCAACTTACACAACTTACAATAACCCTCTGCTATATTTTCTATAATACAGTATTCATATGTACAAATTGTCCCGCGCTGATTTTGATCAATATACCTATATAAAAATTTGTGATAGAAAACTTCAGAAAAGAATCAGTAAGATTTCTTTTCTGCATAGCAGTTTAGCCAAAATTACTTCATCATAAATGGTAAATAGCCAATCACTTTTTTTGAGGTTATAAATATCAGAAACATGATGTTTGGTGTGAGACTTCAATCCGGGCACTATGCGTGCAATGATAGAGGAAATATATAAAATGAATGATGAATTTATAAAACAGACTCAGGATGTAATTCAGAAAACAACTGAGCAGTTCAGGAAGCAGACTGAAGATCTTATTTCTGCAGCAAAAGACTTTGAACACCCTGATAAAGTGAAAGAGTTAGCTGAGGAAAATATACAAAAAAGCAAAGCCCTTTATGCCAATGCCCTGGAAGTAACGCAGGATGCAAAAGACAATTATATGCAGGCTCTTGAAATTGTTACACAAGGCACACAAAAACTTGGTGAAAAGGCTTTAAATAACTTTAATGCAAATTCTAAGGCCGCATTCGACGCAATGCAGGAAATGGCTGGTTGTAAGTCTGCAAATGAAGCACGTGAGGTTATGTCTAAATTCTTGCAAAACCAGATGGAAGCAGCAGGTCACCAGACCAAAGAATTTGTAGAAACAGCCCAAGAAGTTGCTCAACATTCTGGAAGTGCTTTTCAGGAAGCAAATCAGAAAACAACTGAAAAAATTCAGAAAATGCAAAACGATTAAGTTTTAAAATAGCAACTTGGGAAGCTCAACGAAGATATCACTAAGCTGCAGCACTGTCTGCAGCTTTGGGATTATAGTTTAAGATTGGAGCAAGCCATTTCTCAGCTGTGTCTAAATCCCATCCTTTTCGTTTTGCATAATCCACAACCTGGTCTCGTTCTATTTTGCCAACACCAAAATAATAACTTTCAGGATGAGAAAAATATAGTCCGGAGACGGCAGAACCCGGCCACATAGCAAAGCTTTCGGTCAATTTAATGCCTGCTTTTTCTTCAGCACCAAGCAAATCAAACAAAGTACGTTTTTCAGTATGATCCGGCTGAGCAGGATAACCTGGGGCAGGGCGGATACCATGATATTGTTCTGCGATCAAATCCTCATTTGATAAACTTTCATCACTTGCATATCCCCAGAACTCTCTTCGAACGCGCATATGCATATGCTCAGCGAAAGCTTCAGCTAACCGATCTGCAAGTGCAGAGACCATGATCTTATTATAATCATCGTTGGCACGATCATATCGAGCAGCAATTGCCTCTTCACCAATACCTGTAGTGACAGCAAATCCACCAATATAATCATCTAGACCACTGTCTTTTGGAGCAATAAAATCTGCTAAGGCAGCATTGGCACGTTTGGAGCCTCTCGATATCTGCTGTCGAAGGCTATGCAGGAGCGTAAGACGTTCTCCGCGACTTTCATCAGTGTAAAGCTCAATATCATCATCATGAATACTGTTCGCTGGCCAGAAACCGATGACAGCATTCGCCTTAAGCCATTTTTCCTCGAGAATCTGTTCAAGCATAGCCTGGGCATCTTTAAAGAGCGATCGTGCCGTTTCACCCATAGTATCATCTTCAAGAATGCGAGGATATTGGCCCTTGAGCTCCCAGGTAGAAAAGAATGGTGTCCAGTCAATAAAAGGAACAAGTTCAGAAAGATCATAATCCTCAAATAATTTTGTCCCGAGGAATTGTGGTTTCTTAGGAGCACTTTTCTCCCAATCTATCGAGATTTTATTAGCGCGTGCATCTTTAATGGATAAACGTGCTTTATCACTTTGTCCCCGCGCATGGGCTTCAGCCATTTTTACATAATCATCCCGAATATCACTCAGATAGGTAACCTTATCATCAGACATCAATTGTGAGGCAACCCCAACAGCACGGCTGGCATCAGTTACATAAATAGCCTGGCCTTTTTGATAATTAGGATTAATTTTAACAGCAGTATGAATACGGCTTGTCGTAGCACCACCAATAAGAAGTGGGATCTGAAAACCTTCCCGCTCCATTTCCGAAGCCACAAAGCACATCTCATCAAGACTAGGAGTAATTAGACCAGAGAGTCCAATAATATCAACCTTTTCTTCTTTGGCCTTTTCTAAGATTTGCTGACAAGGCACCATGACGCCCATATCAATCACTTCAAAATTATTACATTGAAGGACCACACCCACAATATTCTTACCAATATCATGAACATCACCCTTAACAGTTGCCATGAGGACTTTGCCAGCATTTGCCGCATTTTCAAGCCCCATCTCTTTTTTCTCTTGCTCCATATAAGGCATAAGATAAGCAACAGCTTGCTTCATAACACGGGCAGACTTCACCACTTGTGGCAAGAACATCTTTCCAGCGCCAAACAGATCCCCAACAACATTCATCCCGTTCATAAGCGGGCCTTCAATCACATGAAGAGGACGATCAAATTTCTGTCGGGCTTCTTCGGTATCTTCAACAATAAACTTATTGATCCCGTTAACGAGCGCGTGCTCTATACGTTTCTCAACATCTTCTTCACGCCAGCTTAAATCTTCTTCTTTCTTCTTCCCGCCTTGGCCTTTATAAGTGTCCGCAGCTTCTAGAAGGCGATCTGTGGCATCATCTCTTCTATTGAGAATAACATCCTCGACCAAGTCTCTAAGCTCAGTTGGAATATCTTCGTAAATTGCAAGCTGCCCGGCATTCACAATGCCCATATCCATGCCTGCTTGAATAGCGTGATACAGGAAAACAGAATGCATTGCTTCACGGACAGCATTATTCCCACGAAATGAGAACGAAAGATTGGAAACCCCTCCAGAAATATGGGCATGAGGGAGATTTGCTTTTATGCGCTTGCAAGCCTCAATAAAATCAACCCCATAATTATTATGCTCTTCAATGCCAGTTGCCACAGCAAAAACATTTGGGTCAAAAATAATATCTTCAGGTGGAAAGTTAATTTTTTCCGTTAGGAGTTTATAAGCACGCTCACAAATTTCAAACTTCCGATCTGCTGTTTCTGCCTGACCAACTTCATCAAATGCCATCACCACAGCTGCGGCGCCATAACGTCTGATGATCCGAGCTTGCTCAAGGAAAGGATCTTCACCTTCTTTAAGAGAAATTGAATTTACAATTGCCTTGCCCTGAACGCATTTAAGGCCAGCTTCAATAACCGACCATTTAGAAGAGTCAATCATAACCGGAACACGGGAAATATCGGGTTCAGCCGCAAGAAGGTTCAAGAATGTGACCATAGCCTTCTCAGAGTCAAGCATGCCCTCATCCATGTTAATGTCAATAACCTGCGCACCATTTTCGACCTGCTGGCGAGCAACTGTTAGGGCTGTATCATAATCATCAGCCTCAATTAGCTTACGAAATTTTGCAGACCCTGTCACATTGGTCCGCTCTCCGATATTAATAAATATTGTTGCTGCGCTTGTCACAAATTTAAACCTTCAAAACACTCAAGACTAAGTTTTTCTTAAAATTAACCAAACACAAAGGGCTCAAGACCTGAAAGTCTGGTTTTTACAGGTACATCTTTCAATTCTCTTGGAGAATATTTACTGACTGCATCTGCTATCATTTTTATATGCTCAGGTGTTGTACCGCAACACCCTCCGACAAGATTTATCAAGCCATCACGAGCCCATTCTTCCATCTTCGGGGCCATTTCTTCTGGGCCTTCATCATATTCTCCCATTTCATTCGGCAAACCTGCGTTAGGATAGGTACTCACAAAACACTCAGAAACTTTGCTAATTTCAGCGACGGCTGGGCGGAGTTGCTCTGCACCAAAAGAACAGTTCAGTCCGATTGAAAACGGCTCTAAATGCCTCATTGAATACCAGAAAGCCTCAGGAGTCTGACCAGATAAGTTTCTGCCTGATAGATCTGTAATTGTACCAGATATCATTATTGGAAGATCCAAGTTCAGTTCTTCAAGAACCTGCTTAACCGCGAACCCAGCAGCTTTGGCATTGAGAGTATCAAAAATGGTTTCAATCATCAAAGCATCGGCACCACCCTGAATAAGGCCTTTGGTTTGTTCCGCATAAGCCTCGACAAGTTCATCAAATGTCACATTCCGGTACCCTGGATTATTCACATCTGGCGAAATGGAAGCGGTTCTATTTGTGGGACCAATCGCGCCAGCAACAAAACGGGGTTTTTCAGGTGTCAGAGCACTATATTTATTTGCGGCTTCACGGGCGAGCTTGGCAGCTGCATAATTTATTTCATAAGCCAGCTCTTCCATATGATAATCAGCCATAGAAATACTGGTACCATTGAAAGTATTTGTTGAGACAATATCAGAACCAGCTTCAAGATAGGCCTCATGGATATCTCTGATAGCGTCAGGCTGGGTTAATACTAAAAGGTCATTATTGCCCTTCACATCGCTTTTCCAGTCAGCAAAACGATCACCACGATATTCAGCTTCGCCAAATTTATGTTTTTGGATCATGGTTCCCATAGCACCATCTAACATAAGAATACGTTTTTGAGCTTGTTTTGTCAGTTCAGCTTTGGGATCTGCATAAGGTGAATTTATTTTATCAAACATAGAATATTACTTTACTATCCGAGTTTCTATTAAGCCTGCATAGCAGAGGGTCGAACACCAAGTAAATGGCAAATTGCATAAACCAGATCAGCCCGGTTTAATGTGTAAAAATGGAAATCCTTAATTCCATGTTCAACCAGGTCTTGGACTTGTTCAGCAACGACTGTCGCTGAAATAAGCTTTCGTGTTTCAGGATCATCATCAAGACCTTCAAAACGTTGAGCTAACCAGTTAGGTATTGAGGTTCCACACTGTTCAGAAAATTTAGTAATTTGCTTAAAGCTGTGAATAGGAATGATACCTGGCGTTATAGGAATATTGATACCTCTTGCTGTAACGGCCTCAAGAAAGCGGAAATAATGCTCATTGTCAAAAAAGAACTGTGTAATCGCTCTATCGGCCCCCGCATCAACTTTAGCTTGCAACAAATCAAGATCAGATTCTAAAGAGCTGCTTTCAGGGTGTTTTTCAGGGTAAGCAGAAACAGAAACCTCAAAATCACCAATCTCTTTAATACCTTTTACTAATTCTACACTTCCAGCATAACCGCCTGGAAAAGGTTCGTATTTATGTCCAATACCTTCTGGAGGGTCGCCTCTTAGAGCAACAATATGCCGAACACCAGCATCCCAGTAGGATTGAATAACCTCATTAACATCATCTTTTGTTGCAGCCACACATGTAAGATGGGCAGCAGGCTTAAGGTGTGTGTCTTTAACAATTCTGCTAACTGTTGAATGAGTTCGCTCACGTGTAGAACCACCCGCACCATAGGTGACCGAAACAAATGTTGGATTAAGTACAGACAGACGAGCAATTGAGCTCCATAGAGTTTCTTCCATTTTATCCGTTTTAGGAGGGAAGAATTCAAAGGATATCGTTAAATCCTGGTCAGATAACTTCAATTGTTTATAATTATATTTTTTCATCATTTAAGGGAGTTTCTCCAAAGATAAAGAACCTGTCTGATTAGATTTATGTGCAGAAGATGCATTTTGTTCTTTTTCAGCTAGCCAGATGGAAACAGTAAGCTGTTTTTTTTCGCTATTATTCGGTGATACAAGATCTTTGTGTTGAATAAGTTTAAGGTCACAACTTTTAATACATTGCTCTAGATAATCTTTGCCAAATCCAAGGCGGATATGAGCAAAATCTTCTCTTAAAAACTCAAGCTCATGTGGTGCGAAGTCTACCACGAGCAGTTTGCCATTAACTTTGAGAATACGTTCCGCTTCTCGAATAGCAACGATAGGGTCATCAAAAAAGTGTAAAACTTGATGAAGAATGACGACATCAGCACAATCATTATCAAGTGGAACATGAGACAGATCGCCGTAACGAACCTGACAATGATGTAAAGACGTATCATCAAGCTTACTTCTTGCATAGGCCAGCATATCAGGATTCATATCAATGCCGATCCCCTTTTGAATGTAAGGGGCAAACAATTCCAGCATACGGCCTGTGCCAGTTCCAAGATCAACCAATGTTTCAAAGGGCCCAGAACCTAAAATTCCGGACATTGATGCTTCAACGTCTTTTTCCGATAAATGAAGTGAACGAATTTTATCCCATTCAGCCGCATGTTCTCTAAAATATTGTTGTGCGGACTCTGTTCGCTCTTGTTTTACCGCGCTGGCACGTGCACGATCACGAACCAAAACAGCATCTTCGATGTTTAAGATATCAAAAATAGCGCGTAAAATCTGTCGTGAAGCATTATTTTCTGAGAGTCTGAAATAAACCCAGCTTCCTTCACGAAAACGTTCCACAAGCCCGGCTTCTAACATCAGTTTCAAGTGACGGCTAATTCGAGGCTGGCTTTGTCCTAAAATCCGTGTAAGGTCTTTTACATTCAATTCACTTTCAGCCAGCAATAGTAAAAGCCTCAGACGAGTTGTTTCGCCAGCTGCTTTCAAGGCATTAACCAATTCTTCTGCTGTAAATGATTTAAGCATCCCAAATGCACTCAACACAATTTAATATATAAAGATATCTTTATACCTATTTTATATTGAGAGCAAGGAGATTCTGGTAATATTATGAAGCTACTCTTAATGATTGAAAAATAACCAAGAGATAACTCCTGTTATGAAGACCATAATGTCGTCAAGAGTTATTCTTAAACATTATTGAGATTGAATCTATTTGTTTTAGGCATTATAAAAGTCTAATTTAATGCAAAAACTTAATACATTTAGAACTCATTACAGTTCCATTTTAAGGCTTCTGGGAAAAATGACAAAACAATTTACAAATATTTTGCAAGTCAAGTCTTTGAAAAATATAATTCTTATTTGCTTTGCTATAGTAATTTTGGGTGGTTCTCTAACACATTCTCCCAAAAGTTATGCCAAGCCTAAAAATGACAAAGCTGTCATATATATGAAAAAAGTCGCTCGTCAATTGATGAAGGCTGTAAAAGCTGGTTCGAAAAAAAGACTCGAAAACATTATTCGTAGACACGCAGACCTAAAGAGTATTGGTCAGTATTCTCTTGGGACTTATAAAACTAAACTACCAAGGTCCCGCCGAACGTCATACTATCGTGGCGTTGCGAAATTCATGGCCAGATATTTCATGGATCAGTCTAGAGTTTATGAAGTCATAAGTGCGAAGGTAAACTCGCCTAGCTTCAAAGAAAATGGAGCAGTAATAGTCGACACGGTTGTCTATTTAAAAGCAGGAGCCGCACATGAGGTACAATGGCGCCTGACACCTCATAAAAACTCCTATAAAATCAGAGATATCCGCATTCTTGGATTATGGCTTGTACCGTTCCAACGAGATCTGTTTAATAACTTTGTTGACGAGCAAGGCGGCAATGTAAATGCGCTCGTAATAGCTTTAAACCACAATTAATCAGTAAGAAAGAGAGCAACATAAGTTACTCTCTTAACAACCTATCCGCGGTCGAATCTTTTAAACTTAATCCGAGAAGGCTCAACAGCAGCATCACCAAGGCGTCGCTTCTTATCTTCTTCATACTCCGCAAAGTTACCTTCAAACCATTCCACATGACTGTCACCTTCAAAGGCAAGAATATGCGTCGCGATTCGGTCTAAGAAGAAGCGATCGTGGCTGATAACCACAGCACAACCAGGAAAATCTTCTAGAGCAGCTTCAAGTGAAGACAATGTTTCTGTATCAAGATCATTGGTCGGCTCATCGAGGAGGAGAAGGTTTGAGCCTTCTTTGAGCATTTTCGCCAAATGCACGCGGTTGCGCTCACCACCAGAAAGTTGTCCAACTTTCTTTTGCTGATCACCACCTTTAAAATTAAACCATCCCACATAAGCCCTTGATTGAACTTCTCGTTTGCCAAGCTCAATAATATCATTACCACCTGAGATTTCTTCCCAGACAGTCTTATTATCATCAAGCGCATCACGAGACTGATCAACATAACCAAGCTTGACAGTCTCACCAACTTTAAACGCCCCATCATCAGGGTGTTCCTGTCCTGAGATCATTTTAAACAGCGTGGTTTTACCAGCACCGTTAGGTCCAATAACCCCAACAATTCCACCGGGTGGAAGTCTGAAAGAAAGATCATCAATTAACAAACGGTCATCAAAACCCTTTTTCAAGCCTTCAGCCTCAATAACGACACCACCAAGGCGCGGTCCAACTGGAATTTGAATTTGCGCTTTTCCTACGTCCTCGCGACCAGCATCTTCAACCATTTGCTCATAAGCTTTAATACGCGCTTTTGACTTAGATTGACGAGCTTTCGGGCTGGATCTGATCCATTCAAGTTCTCGCGCCATAACTTTCTGTTTGGCGTCATCCTGGCGACCTTCTTGTTCCATCCGCTTGGATTTTTGCTCAAGCCAGGAAGAGTAGTTACCATGATAGGGAACACCTTCACCACGGTCCAATTCAAGCGTCCATTCCGTAATATTATCAAGGAAATAACGATCGTGAGTAACAAGCACAACCATACCAGGATATTCTTGTAAAAAACGATCAAGCCACGCGACTGTCTCAGCATCAAGATGGTTTGTAGGCTCATCGAGGAGCAGAATATCTGGTTTTGACAAAAGAAGTTTACAAAGAGCAACACGTCGTTTTTCACCACCAGAAAGCTTGGTCACGTCAGCATCACCAGCAGGGCATCTAAGCGCATCCATAGCTTGCTCGACTTGAGCATCCAGGTCCCATAGATTATTTGCATCTATGTAATCCTGTAATTCTGCCATTTCTTCAGCGGTTTCATCGGAATAATTCACAGCCAATTCGTTATAGCGATCAAGTTTGTCTTTCTTCTCAGACACACCTTCCATAACATTGCCAGTGACATCTTTTTCAGTATTTAATTCTGGTTCTTGAGGAAGATAGCCTACCTTGACGCCTTCTGCCGCCCAGGCTTCACCAACAAACTCCTTGTCAATACCAGCCATAACCCGCATGAGTGTTGATTTACCGGCACCGTTAAGACCAACAACACCAATTTTTGCGCCGGGTAAAAAAGAAAGCCGAATATCTTTAAGAACTTGCTTGCCGCCTGGATACGTCTTTGAAACGCGATCCATATGATAAACATATTGTGGATTGCCCATAAAAAACCGTCTTTTATAAATTGAAAGAAAAAAGAAAACTGAATTGTGCTTTTACACAATAATAAAAAAAAGCTCAAGTATCGAACCAGAGCTTATTCAATAATTATTGATAAAATTGTATAAAACGCTTCTAGCGCCAATGTTCTGCGACCCAAGGAGTAGGTTTGACGAACTTATAGATTTTTTTCCAGGCTGCTTTCGTTGGCCATTCCCCTGCAATACAGTGGTGCACTTCAGGAGTACCATGAAAAGCAACAACTTTTGTATCTTCAGGAAGGCGCGCCGTGAGAAACAAATTTAAAGGCCAGGTTGGCAGCAGTGAATGTTTAAAGCTTAAGCACCATTCTTGAGGAAAATAAACAATCTCTTTGATATTTCTACAAACGAAAGTTTGGCTGTTTCTAAACTCTCTTTTCGCAGCATCAGGATCAGACGAGAACTTTTCCCATAAATAAGGGTGAGCACCAACCTTAAATCTAAAAACAGACATATTACCAATGCCTTGTCCTTTTTGTGTCCAGTTCTCAGGCACACAAAATGTAGCTTCAGGCTTAAAGTCAAAAAACTCATCAATAGAGTTTGTCACAACCGTATCCAGGTCAAGATGGAGAATATTGCCAGAAAAATCTGCGAGAGTTTTATCCCATATAAACATACGTCTAAAAGGATGAAATCTCATATATTCTGGTAATGTAAAAGGAGGCATGTCCATGATTTCAACATCAGGAATGATACCAGTCGGATCATCAGTAAAACAGACAAAGCGTAAGGGACGAGAGGTATTTCTATTCACCATGGAATAGAGCTTATTCACATAATCAGAGCTATACTTATTTTCCCATTTTAAGCAAATGACTGTTTGAACCATCTCTACTCCAACAAAAGACCGATTGGTATATAACAAATTCTGGTAATAATTTTAGAATAGTTATTATTATTTACATTTTAAGTTATGCTTTAAAGCATATATAGAGAGCCTGTACAAGTCACAAAACCCTGACAGTCATTTTAGCATAATGCTAAACCTTTGATCATAGTAAAAATATATAGTTAATTGAAGTTTATAGGAAAAATAATATGAGCAATATGCTTATTCCACGCAAAAAAATCTTTGGTAACCCAGAGCGAACAAATACGAACATAAGTCCGGATGGCAAATGGCTATCCTGGCTTGCACCACGTGATGGGGTCTTAAATATCTGGTTAGCACCAATTGATGATCTAGGGTCGGCACAACCTATTACCAATGATCAGAAACGTGGTATAAGATTTTTCATGTGGGCACCAAATGCAACGCATGTTTTATATCTTCAAGATGAAGCAGGTGATGAAGACTGGCACCTCTATTCGGTAAACATCTCATCTCACGAAGCAAAAGATTTAACCCCTTATGAAAAAATTACTGTCCAGATAGAAGCTTTAAGTTGGGATAATCCAGATATTGCCTTGGTAGGGATTAATGACAGAGATGCGAGCTGGCACGATATCTATAAATTAAATCTCATAACTGGCGAGCGTGAGCTTGATTTCCTCAATGATAAAAACTTCTCAGACCTAAGATATGACCGGGACTTCACCCTAAGATTTGCTCAGGAAAGTATCGAAGGCGATGGAGGAAATTTGCTCTATCGCTATGAAAATGGAAATTTTGAAGAATTTATGAAAATCGGCTATGACGATGTTCTCACCACACACTTGCTCGGCTTTGAGCGTCATGACCTACAATGCTACATGCTTGACAGTGAAGGCCATGACAAAGCAGGCCTGTCAAGATTAAGCTGGAAAACAGGCAGCAAAGAACGTATTGCGTCTCATCCCAAAGCAGATATCAACTCGGTCATCATACATCCAACAAAATATCAAGTTGAAGCCTATAGCGCGAATTATCAAAAACGCGAATGGTTCCCGTTAGATGATATAGTTGCAGATGATATAGAGTTTTTACAACAAAGCTTGGAAGGTGAATTCTCAATCACCAGCAGAACCAAAGCAGATGATATTTGGATCATCAACAATTCATCATCCAAAAACCCTGGGGTGTACTATCAATATAACCGAGCTGAAAAGGGCCTAGAACGTCTCTTCTCAACCAAATCAGAATTAGATGATGTCGATCTAAGACCAATGCAAAGCCATGTCATCCCATCAAGAGATGGATTGAAGATGGTCTCTTATTTGACCTTGCCAACAACCTCATCAAGCCAAGGCGAAACTCTGGAAGTAACACAGCCTGCACCACTAGTACTTCTCGTTCATGGTGGGCCTTGGGCAAGAGATGGTTATGGCTATAATGGACAACATCAATGGTTGGCAGACAGAGGATATGCCGTCTTGTCCGTCAACTATCGTGGTTCCACTGGCTTTGGCAAAGGCTTTATAAATGCCGCCGATCTGGAATGGGCTGGCAAGATGCATGATGATCTGTTAGACGCCGTCGAATGGGCAATTGATAAAGGCATAACAACCAAAGATAAAGTCGCCATCATGGGCGGCTCTTATGGAGGTTATGCAACTCTTGTAGGATTGACATTCACACCTGAAACATTCGTCTGCGGTGTTGATATCGTTGGTCCATCAAATCTACAAACCTTGCTGGATACCATCCCGCCTTATTGGAAAGCCTTTTTTGAAAACCTGGCCAAACGGGTCGGCGATCCAAGAACCGAAGAGGGGCGTCAACTGCTTCAAGATAGATCTCCACTCAATAGGGTCGATGACATCAAACGCCCGCTTCTTATCGGCCAGGGCGCTAATGACCCGCGAGTAAAACAATCTGAGTCTGATCAGATCGTTCAGGCCATGCAGGAAAAAAATATCCCTGTAACATATGCCCTCTATCCCGATGAAGGCCATGGCTTTGCCCGCCCAGAAAACCGTATGTCATTCTATGCGATTGCGGAAGCTTTCCTCAGCGCACATCTTGGTGGAGCGTTCGAGCCCATCAGTGATGACTTTGAAGGCTCATCCATCCAGATCCCAGAAGGCATTGAACATGTCCCCGGTGTTTCTGATAAGCTTCAGGCATAAATAATGAACGAGAAATTCGACATCTCAGAGCGGCCAAACATCATTCCTTGGCCGCCGATCGTCTTAGCCTTTGTGATTGTTCTAGCATTGTGTTTAGGGGCTCTTTTCCCTGTCAGGTCATACACAAAACCTATCATTGAATGGCTTCAAATACCGGGCATTCTATTGATGGGAATGGGTGTAATCCTGGACGTATGGGGAATGGCCACGATGCACTACGCCAAAACCAATATCATTCCAAACACGAAAGCAACAAATCTGGTCACAACAGGCCCCTTCCGATTCACACGCAATCCAATCTATCTCGGCAACACCATACTTTTGATCGGCATAGCCCTATGCTTCAACCGACCCTGGTTTTTACTCGCCGCAGGATTGCATGTCATATTAGATGAGACCCTGGCTATTCGCCGTGAAGAAAAACATCTTGCTGCAAGGTTTGGCAAAGAGTGGGAGGAATTTAAAGATCGCGTGCCGAGATGGATTGGGTGGCTATAAGGTTCATGATCAATGATTGAAGAATATACCAAATTAAACCTAAGACACCCCCTTAGGAAATCAATAGATAAAATAAATGATTTAGTTGGAGCACCAAAAGATGGTTGGTCTCAAGATCCTGATGTTGAACTTGCTGACACAAAATATATTTCACAACTCATTGATCTGATAAATATAGACCTTGATGATGATGACCGGTTTTACCTAATGGAATTTTTAATTGCTTGTATCGATGAAAGTTTACGAGAAGGCAAAAACAGTGACCAAGAATGGGAAGCCACAAAAAAAGAAATCAACAACAACATTGAATTATACGCATCAATACTCGCTTACTGGTCATGTTATGAAAGTTCAGATAATCCTGATGATACAGAGCAAATGTTTCATATAACTCCAAAAATACGAGAGATTTGGGACCAACATAAGGAGAGATATCTCTAAAGAAAGTGGTTGGGTTACGCTTGCAGTAGCTCTGAAATAGTTTTGATAAAGCAACCTTGCTTATTGATACATATTAAGCATATACCCTAAACAGAAAGGGACGATCTTGCCTCTACTTCACATAATCGAAGGTCCTGTTGGTGCTGGAAAAACAACCTACGCAAATAATCTAGGCACTGAACTAAAAACGCCACCACTCGTCTTGGACGATTGGATGGCAACATTGTTCAAAGAGGATCGGCCAGAGGGAGATATCTGGCCCTGGTATCAGGAACGAAAAGCCCGTTGCAAAAAACAGATCTGGAATATCGCTTGCGGCCTTTTAGAAACAGGGCATGAGGTAGTCGTCGAACTGGGTCTGATAAAATATGAAGAAAGACTGCAATTTTATTCTCAAATAGAAACTGCCGGATATCACTATACAATTCATGTCTTAGAAGTGCCAAAAGAAGAAAGATGGCACCGTGTCCAACAAAGGAATGAGCAAAAAGGTGAGACATTCTCAATGGAAGTCTCTCAAGACGTATTCAACTTAGCCTCCGAAATGTGGGAGCCCTTCACAGAAACAGAATGCACAGGAAGAGATGTTGTGTTTGTGAATAAGGAAGGAGGAACGACTCCTGACAATAAGCGGTAATTTTTTATCCTTTAACCCTAATAATGGACAAATAAGGGGCATAAATTAATGCACAAATTCAAGTTTCTTGCACTATTCATTCTGTTTTTTTATTCAACGCTTGCAAAAGCCCATAATGAAAAAATAGGCCATATTGCTGTTCTCACAGGAAAAGAATTCTTGATAGTGCAAACCGCCAATGCAGAACTGGCTAAGAGAAACTTGGATCTTACTGCATATCGCATAACTTTAATTAAAGAGCCTAATCAATATGATGTGCTTTATGAAGATAAAACATATAAAGCACCAAAAGATGCAATTGTACTAAGCTCACCACGAAAACCATTCAAACCATCATTTTCTGTCGAGTTGAGTCTGGATGGTAAGGTTATTCGTGCATATTTTGAGCGATAATTCAGACAGAAAAGGTCAAGGCCTTTTCTTTCACATCACTCCAACTCCCGAACCACAAGCTCCGCATCCCCATAAAGGCCGGGCTTCTGTTTCGGGCTTTTATCATTAAGTGCCTCATTAATTTGACGATCAATAAAACCTTGAAGTTCTTGTGCCGTAATTTTTTTATCTCCATTAAGGTCCGCTTGTCCTTTAAGACCTTGCGTAAGATAAAAGGTCAACGTTCCATATTGGCTATACTTTTTAAGTAGGTGATCACGCAAATTACCTGGCAGCAAAGGAGGATCAACCCCAAAAATAGGCGTCACAAAGTTTCCAGATAGGCGCGAAGGGTCTGCATGGCTATGATGTACTATCATGAAATGACTAAGAAAAAGAACAATAAATATTCAACTAAAAAGTCCAAAACAAGATCTAAAAAACATCAGGCTATTCACATCAATTAAGACAACACAAAGTTAAGAATGAAAATGAGTATATAATGGTAAATTGTTATAATTATAAAAGATAATGCTGTTATTGCAAAAAGCTGCCGAAGTCCCAAGAATTTAAAGTCAGTAAAAATTATAACACCCTTTTATGCTCTCGTTTGCAAAACAATTTTTGCTAAAGCAAAAATTGGCGTGAGAGATAAAGGATTTAACAAAAAACTAACCATAAAAAATTACAACCCATTGAATCTATTAAGATAAAAAGCAAAAAAAAGTTATCCTCACTCCAAATACCTCCCATATAATGGTAAGCGTCTGTTTGAGGCAGAGGTTTTATGCATTAATCGATTGAAAGACCTCCAAGCCTCTTAAGTTTTTGCGAGTTCATACTAGGTAAGGACATGCTAGACCTCCAAGGCAGTTTTATGTTCCGCAAAAGCGATAGGCCACGAGCATGGGTTTTTCACCCCTGGTCAACTAGAAGGCATAGGATACCTGTCGCGAGGTTTTACGACCTCACAACACTTTAACCAGCAGGGAGCCTATGCAATTTTTCAGCGGCGAAAAGCCCACGCGACCAACCATTCATAAATGGTTGAGACCATAGCTGATAATTAAAAAACAGCGTTTAAGACTTTTCAACCTGGTATGCTTTGAGCTGCCGGGCTATCGGTGCTTGTGTTATAAAATATCAATACGAATTTTACTCAGGTTCCCTCTTTACCTTCACAGTGATGATATACTAGAAGAACAATACATTTCTTCCAAAAAGTGAGTTTGGGTTATGTTCCAGAAAGTCATACTAGTAATTCTGCTTATATCCTTCATATATGAAGGAATTCCGAAACTCCATGCAAAACCCAAAATTACAATTGATAATGCAAAAACCGCAAAATTATCTATTGAATACACTGAAGAAAAACAACCTGCAAAATTAACCACCTCACTTCATGAAGCAATCATAGAGGTGTTGGCGCAAGCGGGTATTGAAGTTGTAAATGAATTAAATGCAGATTTGAAAATTTCCATCAAAGCTTCGGCACAAACCTATTCACAAGGATACCGTGGAGGTGTCAAATTATCAAAAGCCTATTCTAAATTTTTCGGTGAATTAAAAATTGAGCACAGCAATGGTTTCAAATTTTTTAAATTTGTATCAGGAAAAACATCTCCTCCATTTAGTATTAGTATTTTTCCTGGAAACAAAGAAAAGACGGGGTGGGCCAAAGCGTCCGATGCAACTAAGCAATCAGATGTCATTTTCACACTGTTACGCTTTATACATCAAAACTTCGGACCTGAACATATGGTAATTGGGTTAGACAGTAAGAATGCATTTGTTGCCGGAGCGACTATTAAATATTTAACTAAATCAACCAAAACAAGAAATGCACTATTAGCCTATATAGAACATGATGATCCTGAGATCAGACGCCTGGCTGTAAAGCTGGGCGCTTGCGGAAATATAAAAAAAATTAAATTAGAAAAAATACGAGTGAATTGTTATCTATATACATCATGGAACAGAACTATTGCCCCTTTTAATATCAAGGAGTTTTCAAAGGCTTCACTCAAGGATGTAAAAGAAGTTTTTTTAATTCGTCCTAAGATGCATGGAGGACGAGTAATCCTTCCTTCAAAGGGGAAAAACGGGAGACGCCCGAAATCACCTTACTTACCCCGTCACCGCGATCATGGCAAAGACTATGGACCATCGATGCAAGAACGTGCCACTTTTTTGCTCGCAAATCTAGGAAAACCTGGAATTGAGTTTCTAATTCGACAATTAAAAAAAGAAAGTGAGAAAAGAAACGGGTATATTTCACACCTTTCGTGGGCCTTAGCGCGTACTGGTGATCCCGGTCGCAAGGCACTGCTTGCGCTTACTTATGACAAAAACAAGAAAATCAGGTTGGCTGCAATTAAAACACTCAGTTTAATGGGTGGAACTCTTGACAATATTAACCTTGAGGGAATTGACAAAAAAATACTTGAGCAGGTTCGTGAAAAAATTGAATTGCGAGGCTTGCTCAATAAATTAAAACATGAAGATGTCTCAGTGCGTCGTCGTGCGACTAAAAATTTAATAGGCCTGCGGGACTCACGTGTTTTGGAACCACTTTTTGAAGCACTACAAGACAAGGATAAAAAAGTAAGTGAAGCAGCTTCAACTGCATTAGGCATTTTCGGAGATTATCGCGCTTTACCAAAAATAGTTGCACGCTTTGGCAGGCATCATTATGCCACCCGCAAAGCAGCCCAGAGAATTTCAGCATTTGGGAAGAAGCCGCAAATCAATACATCTCAACACTAAATACTAAGTGACTGTCTTAAGTGAATATTTTCATATATTATTTAAATTAAAATTCAAAAGCGCCCTTTTGCAGTCTCCAGTACTTAGCAACACCCGTGTGAGGTGATTTGCGCAGCAAATTCGCCTGAATAACAATTATCTATAGACAAACCCTCTAAATTTATGGCACAAAGCTCCAAACATTTAAACTTTCATCTAAGATATCAGGCATAAGATCTTATTTTATATAGAGTGGGCTGCCCGAAGTCTTATTTTAATTACCCTTATAAGTAATAAAGTTAACCTAATTAACCTAGGATCGGTTCATGGCAACGGACATGGAAACGGTTGTGAGCTTTCATGACCTGGGCTTAGACCCAAAAATCGCAAATGCTGTATCAGCGCTGGGATATGAAAACCCAACACCAATTCAGGCCAGAGCGATTCCGGTTATTCTTGAAGGCCAGGACATTCTGGGACAGGCCCAGACAGGAACAGGAAAAACAGCAGCGTTTGCGCTCCCTTTATTGTCCAAGGTCAATGTCAAACTTAATCAACCACAAGTCTTGGTGCTCGCCCCAACAAGAGAGCTTGCAATTCAGGTTGCCGAAGCCTTTCAGAGTTATTCCAACCATATCGATAATTTCTATGTGCTGCCAATCTATGGTGGTCAGGATTATCGTGGCCAATTGAAACAATTAAAACGCGGCGTCCATGTAGTTGTTGGAACGCCTGGACGTATCATGGATCATATGCGTCGTGGTACTTTAAGATTGGAAAACTTGCAGTCAATCGTCTTGGACGAAGCCGACGAAATGCTGCGTATGGGCTTTATTGATGATGTGGAATGGATCTTAGAAAAAACTCCAGAAAACCGCCAAACATCATTATTCTCAGCAACGATGCCACCTGTCATTAAGCGGATTGCAGAAACACATTTAAACAATCCCAAAATGATTTCCATAGAATCCAAAATCGCGACTGCTGACACCATTAAACAAAGTCATTGGATTGTCGGCGAGGGCGGTAAGTTGGATGCCTTAACAAGAATATTAGAAGTTCAGGAATTTGGAGCTGTCGTTGTCTTCGTGCGCACCAAAACGATGACACAGGACTTGGCAGACAAACTTCAGGCCAGAGGATATCTCGCAGCCCCCTTGAATGGTGACATCAAACAAAGCGATCGTGAACGTACCATCGATAAAATCAAATCTGGCAAGCTTGATATTCTCGTTGCCACAGATGTTGCAGCCCGTGGCTTGGATGTAGAACGTGTCAGTCATGTTGTAAATTACGACATCCCAACTGACGCAGAATCATACGTCCATCGTATCGGCAGAACAGGTAGGGCAGGGCGAAAAGGCGAAGCGATCTCATTCGTCACCAACCGAGAAAAAAAACTCCTCCGCATGATCGAACGGATCACCAAAAAGAAGATCGATCAAATGGAGTTGCCTTCAACTGAAGATATCAACCAACAAAGAATCATGCGCTTCAAAAGACGCATTGGCGCGGTATTAGAAGATGACCTGGAGCCATATTACGGAATATTAGGCGAATATGCCGATGAATATAATGTTCAGCCTTTAAAATTGGCCGCTGCTCTAGCGGTGATTTCACAAGGCGACAACCCCTTATTGCTAAAACCTGCTCCTGAAAAACGTGCGCAGACCATAAAGTCCAAAAAAGCCAATTCCGCAAAACACAAACCAGCTCCGGATCTCCCCAATGGCATGGGTCGTTTCCGCATTGAAATGGGCTATAACCATGATATCCGCCCAGGTAGCATTGTAGGCGCAATCGTCAACGAAACTGGCCTGGACCGTGATTTCATCGGCCATATCAGCATCCATGATGATTTTAGTACCATTGATCTGCCAAAAGACATGCCCAAAGACATGTTTATGGCCATCAAAAACCTCTATGTCGGAGATCATCGCCTGGATTTAGAACGCATAGAAGCACCAAAAAAAGAGAAGAGAAGTGCCTTCAAAAGCAGACCAGAGAAGCGCACAAAACCAAAAAGCAAAAGAAAGAAGCCAAAAAAGCGTGCAGTCGCCCGCAGAACATCAAATAGTCAGCAAAAACAGGATTCTAGCGTAAATTAAAGAGCATTTTATAAGAAAAACACATTTTCACGTGACTTTTAAACCAAGATAGGGTTTGAAAAGTGAGAAAAAAGTGTTTATAACACTTGCTCTTCAAAGGCATTCGCCTTATTTTAAGAATTCTAGCTTAAAGCTTTGTCAAAACAAAATGCCGCCTTAGCTCAGTTGGTTAGAGCGCTTGATTGTGGATCAAGAGGTCCCCCGTTCGAACCGGGGAGGTGGTACCATTTCTCTCTTCCAAAAATACTATGCAAAAACTTCAGCTTACGACTATCTAAATGACAGCCATAAGCTTTAAAATAAAGTTATGACTTTTTATAAAGACGCTGCCAATCCTGCTCTTGTCGTCCAAGACCAAGTATCCAACACATTGGCTCCATAGTAAAACGGATAACTTTTCCGATAACATCACCTTTTTCATAACGCCCCATCTTATGGGCAAGCTCTCGGGCACGGTGGATTGTAATAAAGCACATAAAGGGCTCAAGCAGTCTACCTGCGAGACCACCCTGTTTCATCAAACGAACAGTTGGGATAGCCCAGATATGATATCCTCTGACAGTTTGTCGTGGAAGATGCTCTGCTGTAAAGCGAAGGTCAGCAACCCAGTCAGCACGGCTGAGAACACCTTTTTGATAAAAGTAGGTACAAATAACCCGCTCATTTGAGCTCTCAGAAGCATCGTCATCTTTGACCCCATGGGCCTCTGAGGCAATGTCATCTGCCGTGCGATGATCGCCATCCTCGCGTGCATCAGCAATCTCACTTGCAGTATCATCACTAAAACCACGATCGCTATAGCTCCGCTCTTGTTCAGCGCGTTCGGCACGGCTTTCCGCACTACTTTGACCATCATCATTGTTTCGGTTAGTACTACCATTCCCAAAAATACTATCGATAATGGCGTCGCTTTGTTTGTGCTGTCTAACTTCAAAATCCCACTGTGACTCGCCTGGATTCGCAAACATGTCATAGTCTCGCTGCTCAATCACTGAAGTTGTGTCATTAATGCGGTCATTAAACTCATGATACTCGTCGAACACATCTTCAAGCGGACGTGTATCACCAGATAATCGCGCCTCTGACAATCGGTTAGCAGCCCCTGCAGTAAATCCTGCACCTTGATAATAATCAGATAAGACCTCTTGGGCGGGACGTTCATCACCATTTGCCCGGGCTTCGGAAATAACAGCCGATGGGTTCTCTATAAAATTTGCTGGAATAGATGCATTGCTGTCTCGTGCACCAAAATATTCTGAGGCTAATTCTTCATTAGAACGTGTTTCGTTTACGTTATGCCCTCGTTGGAAGGCAATGTAACTCGCGACATCATGCGAATAACCTTGCTCAAGAGCAGTGGCATAATCAGCAAAATTTTCGGGCCTGGCTTCAGGTATAGGAGCATTGATAATATCATCAATCGAGCCTTCAAAACCATTTTGATAAGATCTGCTCACATTCATTGAGTCTTGTATTGATAAACCATATCCCTGGCGTGCTTCATTAAAGTCTTCAATCGCCATATCCAACGCATCACTCATTTCACTCATGACCTGCGATAATGACCGGTTTGTTTGTTGTGCGATGCTTTGAGCAACCTGTTGAAACTGGTCTTGAGTGAGACCAATCGTATCCAGATATTCCTGACCATTGTTCTCTATCAAGCCACCGTAATAACGTTCCGTATTATAATCGGCTTTAATTACGTCACTCGGTTTGTTTGGAGAGGATTTGTATGCCTGGGTTTCAAAATAGGGTTCGATTTCTATAGCATCTTCAACCATTGTTTCGGGACCATACCCCAATGCATCAATTTTAACGCCTGCACGATAATCAATAGCAACCTTTATAGGTCGACTAGGGTTAGTTGAGTCGTATTGAAATGTAACACCAGCTTGTGCCATTGGTCTTAGTGAACCAACATACACTTCTTCAGGGACCTCTAATGCGGCTCCAAAACGGGCAAAAGCTCTGTCAGCATCTAAAGGGTTATAACTAGGACCAGATATTCCCAACTGACTACTAACAGGTACAGGTCCAATACGAAGCCCTTTACCACTTACATAATAAGAAACAGCAATTTCATCATTTTTTGTTATACGTGTGGTTACACCAATTTTAGCTTCTTTATTATTTCCTATTGATATTGGTGGTGAAGCTTGGTCTAAATAGTATTTTGTACCCCTGTTATCAACTACAAACCTCATTTGATCCCTAACCATATCTGGGTGATCAAACTCTTCAACCGTAATACCAGTCGTTTGTTCAAACATATCCAGGTTGGTATCATTATAACCAGAGCCAGGTGTTAGGTCAGGTAAATTCTCAACTCTTATTCCACTGTTTGGTGGCTCAGGAAGGTTCTCCACTGTAATTTGAGAAGTCTCGTGATTTCTAAGATTATTCTCATCCAATGGAGGAGGTGTGCGCAATCGATCCTCTCCATCTTCTCGCAAGAACAAATTTATTTCATATGTTTGATCTTCATTTTGGATAACTTCAAAATGCTGTATTTGGTCTGGAGTTATTTGACCATAAGCAACTTGGTTTGTTTCAAGCTCATAAGAGGGATCAACCATATTGTTTGAATCAATCCCATTACCTTGAGTAATTCTCAAGTTAATAGGGTCATTCAGCATCATACGGGCTTCAGCTCTAACCTGCGCAAGTTCTTCTGGGGTATAAACATCATTAAGGTCAAACTGGGCTTGGTTTTCTGTCTTGTCTACAAAACCAATTTGGGTTTGCTCAGATTGAGAGCTTCCAGAAGTTATTCTCAGGTTGATAGGATCATTAATTGAGTTGTATGAAGCGAAAGAACTATCACTTGGTAATCTGTCAATTGCATTGGTGAAAATATCTTGTTCTGCGTCAACACCAAGAGGTAATCTTTCAAAATTGAATTGAGAGCTTTGTTGAGGAGTAAAATCACTAGAACTATTTGAGGCTTCATTCTCGTCCGCTCTATTGACTTGAGATGTTTTCTGCGCGTCTTCCGCAGATCTGAGATTCTCTGTGAAATTCTCAGTTGGCTGATTATTTTCAGTCTTTTTTTCAGCTTTTTTTTTACGGTTTACTTCCTCAATAGCGTCGACCATCTAAAATCTCCTAATGCTATATTTCGTAGATTTTAATTCTTTGTCCTAATCAGAGGTAAAAGCTAACATTTAACAATCGTACTAATTGTAGAAAAGAAGAAAATGAAGTCTATCCGTGTTGGCTACTTAGACTTGTAAGTAATACTTAGAAAACTAAGAGAACTAGCATAAGGTAATAGAAGAATTTCTGTACAAATTGAAATATCAATTCAATTTGTTATGAATTATCCAATCGCAAATCTGCTAATAATATACCCAATGTATACAAGCAGCATAAGCAAGCCTTCCCAACGGCTCAAACCCCGGCCTGTCCAAAGGAAGAACAACATCAACAAAGTGGCACCAACCATCACAGGGCCATCAATAAGAAAAATGGCTTCAGGAACAAACATCGGGCCAACCATTGACGATACACCAACAATGCCAAGAAGATTGAAGAGATTACTGCCAAATATATTGCCGTAAGCAACCTCTGAATGACCTCTAAAAGAAGCAACCAGAGCACTCGCAAGTTCGGGCAGAGATGTCCCGATTGCAATAACAGAAAGCCCAATAACTTCTTCAGGAACATCAAGGCGTCGCGCGATTTCAGTCGCTCCTTTAATCAAAAACTCAGCACCGGCAATCAACGCAAAAATACCTCCTGCAATCATCAAGACAGCAACAAGAGGCGGCCAGGTCTTCTCTTCAGTAATCGGCAAAGGCGCTTGTTTGATAAGTTTTGCGTGCTGGCTTTGCTTTTGGATGCGTAAATACTCCATACCCAAAATGGCAACCAAAAGTGCTGTCATCGCAGCCCCTTGCCAGAAGGGAATAAGCGTCTGCGTGCAAAGAAAAACAAACCCAACACTAACACCAACAAGAAGCAAACCATCTGGATAAATCAGTCGCTCAGACCGCGCAATGGGTTTCACAAGAGCTGCCATAGCCAAAATAAAGAGGATGTTTGATATATTACTACCAACCGCATTACCAAGCGCAATTCCAGATGAATTGGATAGAACCGCATCAATACCAATCGCCATTTCTGGCATTGAGGTGCCAAAGCCGACAATCACAACACCAATAAATAAGGGAGACAGATGAAGACGCTTGCCAATTGAAACAGCACCCCTAAGAAGAGCCTCGCCTCCAATAAGCAAAAGGAAAAAACCGATAAGTACAAAAGGAAGGCTCACAATGTTCTCTTTATTTAGTTGTTCTTGAGATTAGGCCATATACTACCATTGTATGTATATTCGTCAATTTTAATTGCATCAGAATAAACCTTTAATAATATCAAATAAAAAACCAAAAAATATAGAATATATCTAGTAAAAAGTCTTCCACCCAAAAAATTGCCTGTTAATATAAAAATAAATCAGGATATACAATAGATTAAATTTTTATAGTGATTAATTGTGTTAGCATTTTTATTGTTGTTTATTTTTTATATAAGTATAATTTTGATTAAAAATAATTTAAATAATCAAAAATAAAAGTAATTGTGTAAAAAGAAAAAACAGTGTTCTAGTTCTTAGTTTTCCTGATTATTATGACAAACGGTGGTTCCCATAGTTATGTTAGTAGCGGGAGAATAGGTAAAGTGTTATTACGAGTTTGTGTTTTATTATTACTTGTCTTAAATTCGGGTCATGAGCTTCGTGCTCAAGTAAACATAGATTCTGGGTTCTTTATTAATAACTCAGAACTTCAATCATCATCTGGCTACTATGGTGTAGCATTCAGCGGAAATATTGACGACGAAAGAAGCAGTCTCGGCATGAGTCTTCGTGTTGGGTCGTTTATATTTGGTCTGGAAACATTACAAAAAGGAGGCTTCGGTCAGAGTGGTAGTCTGTCCGCCTCAAACGGTGCGGTTTCAGCTGGGTTTGCCACCCAAACAGGCCCACAGCACCGAGCAATGATGGGCTTAAAGCTCACAAGAAATATGGCTCTATACGGCTTTCATGGTTTGATGGGGTACACAGATAATAGAAACCTCTCATACAATACATCCAGTGAAACAACTAAAAAAATATTTGTCGGACCAGGGTGTGTTTATGAATTTGTCACAGCCACCCATTCAACATCAGGCTCAGATGCTTATTCCTATGATGGGTTTCAAAATGTGATTGGTGCAGGAATAGAGTCTCTCCTTTTCGGCGGAGTACTAAGAGTTGAATATAATATGAGCCATCGAAAAGGTTTGAATCAAAACCTAAAACTAAACAACTCAACATCCGACTCTAGGGTCGCAAATTCAAGCACCTTGAATAATTTTAGTTACAACTGGAAGTCAAACACAGAGCAGGTCATTCAATTGCGATGGAAAACAACATTCTAGTGTGCACATTGTAGAACCATATCTGAGACCATATGAGATTGAAAAAAGAAATGTTCTTTTTTCAATCTCATACGAAGGGCTTTTATGAAATCTTAGAATATGATTTTAGGAAAAACGATCGACGAATTAGAGCAGCTTGAAGCCTTATCAAGCTATCGTTGCAAATATCTGGATACCTTCACATAAGGTTATTGGAAAATGAAAATCGATAAATTGATAAAACTATCAATATTAATTTTAGCTTGTTGTGTGATGAGTTGTGCTCGTGTGGATGAGCAACAAAATCTGTCATTAATAAGCACAGGCAATTCGAAAAATGGTTTGGGAGACAGGTTTGAAATAGCATCTGTATTAAATAAATCCCCAAGAGTGCTAATAGCAAAGCCGAAAAAAAAGAAACGTAAGGCCAAATCATCAAAGAACCTCTTTGCTCGTTTTATTGCAGGAACACAAACCAGAAATGACGGTGGTGAATTTGAAAAAGATCCATCAATAGAACCAGGCAGAGCTGGACCCGGCCAATTTGAAGGATTATTAAGTGGCGTCATCGAACAAAATGAAGACAATTCTGATGAAACGGAAGAGTTAATCGCAGAACTTTCTGACTCAGATATTGTCCTGCCCGTCGCTGCTTCCGCTTATGGTAAGGGGGCGACAGTACTAAAATCTGTAAATGGTGGTTTTGGAATTCTATTACTAAATCAAGGTCATCACCATAATATGCTTGCATGTGAAGCCTTATTTCGGTCACTTCCAATAAAATCAAATAATGACATACAAACAGCGGCAGATAATCAACAAGGACTGTTTAGACCAACCTATTGGTTAGATAAGAGGTCAGGCCCTGATAAAATAAAACAAGCAAATACGGAAATTGCGTCAGTTCAACCTCTCTTATATTTAACCACTGCTTCCAATAACCAGGAAGCTAAATTACAAAATACTAACTTGACATCATCGAATAAAAGTCAAAGCAGTGATTGTTCTAAAAAAGTTGAATATTATAATTATCAGGTTTCCCACAAACTCATCAAAAGACTTGGTTTAATGGGGCGGCCTGGACCATTTTTAGCTGGTTGGCGCGATGATGGTCAAAAGGCAATGGTCTTAGATTTGAGTTTATTCAATAATAAAACAGATTATGACAAAGCGATGTCTGTATGGATAAAGCTCATAGTGCGCCATCCAGAATTATGGGAAGCAGGAGTCGTTAAAAATGTTGAGTTCAAAAAGAAGGTCAGTCCATTATTTAATAAAGGAAAGCAGCCCATTATGGCTTTGTTAAAACCGCAAAGAGAAAAAAAATAGAGGTAAATTTTTAATACAGCCAACTGACCATAATTCCCACAACGCATATAACGCTAAGAATCACAAAGCGTTTGATTGTAATTTTGATAAACCGAAAGACGATAAAGGCAGTACCAATAACAATAAGAATAAGCCCCAAAAACATATATGAGGGTGTACTTTGCAGTATATATCCAAACATTATCGCAATCAGAGCTATAATTGTGCGTATCATTATTCTTCAGATCAAGTTTATAAACAAAGTGTAATAGTTTACAAATAATGGAAATCAGTTAGCTTTCAAATACTCTTTAAGCCATTTTTCATAGAGTTCTTCAACATTATGTTTAAAGTCATCACTAATATCTTTGTGATTTTTCATCCATTCAGATATTTTTTCTAGTGTTTCTAATGGGTTCTTTGAGAATTGAATGATCTTAAAGAACTCTTTCTTCATATTTTTCTCTATATCCCCCTTATAGTACGCCTCAAGGCTCTTACCCCAGAAAACAAAGGCCACAAAGAACATAAAAGTGCAGATAAGTACAAAGTCATTGGCTGTCATTGCATTGGTATCATAAACCACAAATGAAAGAGAAAAGGTAGCAACAATAGCTGCAATTATACTCAGAGTGATCCTTAAGATCTTTATAGGTTGCTGCCATTTATTATATTTAGTTATAAGGCCTCTTGTCTTTAAAATTGAGATATTCTGTTTATGTTCAATATTATATTTATCTAATATTCCAGCTGCACCTTTGATATTCTCAAGGTTTTGCTTGATTAAAAGGTTTTCTGCTTCTTGATCTTGGTTGATTTTTCGGTAGCGTTTGGTAATACGTGGAAATAAGACATACTTATACAGCACTCCGAAAAGAAGAGCAAAGACAACACCAAGGACAACAATATAAATAATGGCTGTAATGAGCATCTTATAAATCTGTTATAAAAAAGATGAATTAAAGTTTTCAATAAAAATATTTTTATATGATTTTCAAAATGTTATTAGATATAATTCCAAAATTGGTAAACGGCAAAAAATATCCACAAAACGATGATATTATTCATACTGACTTTATTTGTATACCGTGGCCTTAAAATGATTTGTAAAAATATGCATTCGCAATACGTCATAAATCAAGTATAGAAATCTGCGCAAGAATATGAATGATATGAAGGTAATATAAATGGCTTTCCGCAGCTACAGAAGAACATCCGCTAAAGCAATACTAAGTCATAAAATGACATTTATTTCTATTCAATTACTCTTCTTGACATTGATATTGCATCGTTTCGCGTCCTTACATACACCAGCTGCACTAGCTTTATTTGGGGTAGGGTTGATTGTAGCAATATTAGCAATTTTACTGGCTATTTGGGCATTACTTCAAATTTGGAATAAAGGGTTTTCTGGTGCAAGGCGGGCATTAATAAGTATTTTTTTCGCACTAATTATTTTGATTGGGCCATCTTACTATCTACCTAAATTGTTACACCTTCCTATGATAAATGATATTACCACTGATTTATCAGCTCCACCATCTTTTGAGAAAATAGCGCAGGAACGTAATATCTGGAGCAATTCCATCATTTATCCAGGTCAGCAATTCTCTTCAAAACAGAAACAAGCCTACCCAAACATTCAACCAATGGTATTAGAACGTTCTGCTGAAGAAGCATTTGATCTCGTGCAGGATGCAGTCAGAAATATGAAATGGAATATTGTTTCAAAACAGGTTCCAAGCAAAGATGGTGCTTCTGGATGGATTGAGGCAATTGATAAAACACTTATTGTTGGTTTCTTAGATGATGTCGTTGTAAGGGTTTCTGGTGATGATACGGGAGCCCGTATTGATGTTCGTTCTGCTTCAAGGTTTGGCAAACATGATTTAGGACGTAATGCTGATCGTATAGAAAACTTATTTGCTGCAATACGCACCAGTTTGGCCAAAGGTGAGCAACAAATGAAGCTTGAACAAGAGTTGGCCAAAAAACGAGAATTAAAGCTTAAGGAAGCTGAAAGGAAGCGGAGAGCGAAGGCCGAAGAGGCTCGGAGGAGACTAAGAGCTCGCGTTCAAAGAGATATTCAAGGTGAGCAAGAATTGATAAAGCGCAAGCGCCGTATAAAGCGTCATCGACGTTCACGTCAGGATATACCTTGGGAAGTATTTGAGGGACAGTAGTAAGTCCCTCCTTAACCGCTTTAAAGATTGCACTTTCGCGCCACATTCTATGTACCATATAAGCTTTTACAACACGCCTAGCATCATTAATTCGTCCACCATGTCCAGGAAAATATATTTGTTCAGGTCTCTTGTAAAGTTTTTCTAGAGATTCTATATAGTCACCCATATGTCCCTCTGGAGGAGCAACAACACTAGTATTCCATGCCATTACATGGTCTCCAGATAAAATTAAATTTTGTTCTGTTAAAGCAAAACACAAATGATCGGGAGCATGACCAGGAGTATGAATTGCCTCTATTTGCCAACCATCCCCACCTAGAATATCACCATCTTTAAACTCTTGATCTGGTACAAAATCCCAATCTATAAATGATTTACCTGAAGGTTTGGATATGGATTGATTTCTCAGCCCTTGGTCTCTTGCGCCAAACCCAAGCGTAATTGCGTTAGTAGCAACTTTGAGTTTCTCAAGGCCTGAGCTATGATCATAATGTGTATGTGTCAGCAGAATATGAGTGATACGTTCATTTTTTAATTCATGAAGAAGGGCCTCATAATGCTCTAACAGATCTGGGCCTGGATCAACAATAACAACATCATTTTGTCCAACAATATACGTATTTGTACCCTTGAATGTCAGTGAGCTAGGGTTGCAGGCGACCATACGCCTTATGGAAGGTGCAACAGGCTTAGCCTTACAATATTCAAATGCAATTTCCGTATTGAAGGTAACTTTAGACACGTATTAAACCTAACATTATGAGTAATTATTTTTTTGGATATTTTATTCAGCCGCTTGTACTAACCCACTAAGAGCTTGTAAACTATCCCTCTGTAATTCCTTAAATAGAAGCCTGCTTGGATCCACAGGGCCTGGGAATTTAAGCTTATGCCGTGGAACAATTTCAAAACCTACCTTATTATAATACGCATAATCACCCACAAGTAAGATCAACTGTGCTTTATCAGAAAGTGCTTGATTTATTCCATGGTCAATTAGTTTCAAACCAAGACGTTGCCCTGAATAAGAGGGAGATACAACAAGCGGTCCGAGTAAATATCCCGAAGGAATCTGTCCAATAAGAATTGGAGTAAAGTGTATTGCCCCTATAAGTTGTTCTCCTGACCATGCACAAAATCCATAGTCATCATGACCCTTATAATTTTCTCTAATCCTAAAAGCCGTTTTAGAGAACCTTCCTGGTCCAAAAACGTTATCACATAATAATGAAACCTGGTTCGTATCGTTCACTTTTGTTCTTTTTATTGAATATGTTACGCTTAACATAACTATGCCCACTCATGAAACATTTTTTATAATTTATTTGGAAATTCAGTGTATGATAATTAATGAGAATGTGCATTATGTATTGTTTTTTATAGACAATAGTAATCTTCATCTCTCTTATCACAGGTCAAAGAGAAAGCAGAGCTTCATCGTCGCAAACGATTTATTTGATCATTATTTATAAAAACAAAATTTTTCATAAGGCACTTCTAACACAGCCATGGTTGCGGGTCTATAGTTTATATATTTTCACTATTAACGTAAAATCAAGTCCAAGTTTCAGAAATATCTCTATGCTCAAAAATCTCTGTCAGGCGGTTACGGGCCCCAGCAACTAGGTCATTAGGGAGATCATTATAACTAAAAAAGCGCTGTTCAGCTATTTCTCGATTAGCTTTTGGGACAGTTGGTTGTTCCCAATCCCGAATAATAAATAATGCAATATGATCACCAGGAAAAGCTTTAAAATTGGTGAATATACCGTGGAGGAGCGGTGGTCCCTTCAGAATAATTCCAACTTCCTCAAAAATTTCACGTTCCAAGGCAGTATTTATAGTTTCAGTGCGTTCGACACCTCCGCCTGGGAAATGCCATCCTGGTCGATATCCGTGTTTTACTAGTAGGACATTTTGGTCATTATCAAATATCAGACCTTGCGCTCCAATTGTGAGACCTCTGGAAAGGCGCCAATATCCTTGAAATGTCTTCGTGACAATTCTATTCAGATAAGATCCCATACTTTGTTTCACTATATGAGCTTGAATGTGCTCTGTCATTTGGTAAAAAAGCAATGTTAGTAATTAAATTCTAGGCACAACTATTATCAAATGTTCCAACTTGCCCATCTCTCAGATTGTCACATCCCTCAATTACCACCGGTTAAATTGAAGCAGTTACTCGGTAAACGATTTTTTGGTTATCTAAATTGGAAATACAATCGTCAATTTATCCATAAAGAAAAAATACTTAAAACAGTATCGCAAAAAGTTCTGAGCAAATCTCCAGATCATATTGTTGTAACTGGAGATTTAGTTAATATAGCACTGCCAGAAGAGTTTCTGAATGCTCGTAAATGGTTGGAGCAGTTAGGAACACCAGATTATCTTTCATTGGTTCCTGGTAATCATGATGCTTATGTTTCCCTAAAAAAAGGCACAGGCAGTGAGATTTGGTCAGATTATATGAAGTCTGATAAAATAGGATCTCAATTAATTCCTAACTGTGCTGAGCAGTTTCCATATGTTCGTTATGTAAATAAAAACATTGCTTTAATTGGTCTTTCCAGCGCGATCCCAACGCAATATTTTATGGCAACAGGGACTTTAGGGGAGCGACAATTAAAAAACCTGCAAAAGATTTTATATACCTTAAAAAACGAAAAATGCTTTCGTATTATCTTAATCCATCACCCTCCATTATCATTCCAAGCCAAACCTAAAAAAGCTTTGACTGACGCTAATTCCTTGCAGAAAATACTGGAACTTGAAGGTGCAGAACTCATACTTCACGGACATAACCATAAAAATACGATAGAAATCCTAGAAACAACAAGCGGGCCCGCGCCAATTGTTGGTGTATGTTCTGCTTCATCAGGGAAAGCTGATAAAGAGACACTTGCAGGCTTTAATATTTATAGCATTGAAAATTTAAAGGTTGGAAATTGGAGGTGTGAGATGCAATTTTTTGGACAAAAAACGCCAAATGGAACAATAGAGAAAATACATCAAGAGACATTGATATAAATTAAGAAATATCTCATATTTATTATATATTCTTAGGGTATATGTAGAAAATTAAAACAGACATATTATATCAAACTAAATGTTTATGCGTCGCCAATAATCCAAATTAAATGATATAGAGGTTAATTATGCTTGATGATATGATACTTGAAAGTCGCATTGTCAAGGCAGCACTAAAGCTTGCACAGGATGCATCTTGGTCAAATATCTCGCTGTCAGAAATTGCTATTGAAGCAGATATATCACTTGCTGAAATTCACAAAAGTTTTTCCTCTAAAAAAGATATACTCATAAAATTTTCTAAGGCTATTGATGAAGAAGTTTTAAAGCGTACTGTAAATGAGACATTTGAAGGCAATTCCCCAAAAGATAAGATCTTCGATGTTGTAATGACAAGATTTGAGGTGATGCAACCATACAAGAAGGCTTTAAAACGTATACTGTCTGATATGTCGCGAGGATCTGGGGTTTCTGACATGTCTCTTAACCAGTTCTGGCAAACACAAAAGTGGATGCTTGAAGCTGCGGATGTACCGGTATCTGGTCAGTTAGGTTCAATACGCGTAATTGGAATTTCAAGCATATATTTGCAGGTTTTACCAATCTGGTTGGATGATGATGATCAAGGCTTGGCCAAAACAATGGCGTCACTTGATAAAAAATTACAGCAGGGAGAAGATTGGCTGAAAAGAGCAGACTTAGCAATTAATAAAGGGACAATTTTTTTAGATAAATATATAGAGTTATTCAAAAAAAGAAAATCAACACAACCGAACAAATCAAAACAAGACCAACAGGCTGAAGAGGATTTTAGCAAGCAAACTGCTGAAAAGAATGAAGGAAATGAAAAAACTCTATCACCATGAGAAAAGAAATAGGGTTAGAAACATTATTATATAGGAATTAAACGGGGAGTTTAATAACAACCTTGAGTCCACCCATTGCACTGTCATAAAGATTAATATTGCCACCATGGGCCTGCACAATATCCCTTGTGATAGAAAGTCCTAATCCAGTATTTCCAACATCCTGGTTTCTAGAACTGTCAATACGAAAAAATGGTCGAAAGACATCTTCACGTTTATCTTCTTCAATACCAGGACCATCATCCTCTACATAAATCGTTAGCCACATATTATTAATTTCAACGTCAAGGGAAACCGTCTTGGCGTATCTCGCTGCGTTTGTAATCAAATTCATAAGTGCACGTTTAAAGCCATTGCGGCGTAATGGTATGATAAGTTCACCATCATCATAATTACTAATAATAACGAGGTTTAGGTTTTTTGCATCCGCACAGATTTCTTCAAAAAGTAAGATTAAATCAGTTTGGGTACTTTTCTCTCCATTATCACCTCTCGTAAACGCGAGGTAATCTTCAAGCATATGTTGCATTTCTTGTGCATCAGATTTTAGGGCCTCAGTTTCACAAGTAGTAGGAATCATTGCAAGCTGAAATTTAAAGCGAGTTAAAATCGTTCGTAAGTCATGGCTAACACCAGCAAGCATAACAGTTCGTTGTTCAACATGCCGTTCAATTCTATCACGCATATCTAAAAAAGAATCTGTTGCCTCTCTAACTTCCCGCGCTCCAGATGCTTTAAAGTCTTCAGGGACAGGGCGCCCCATTCCAAATTCTTTGGCCGCGTCTGCGAGTCTAAGAATTGGGCGTATCTGATTTCTCATAAAGAGAATTGCAATTAGGACCAGAACAAGTGATGTTCCTAACATCCAAACAATAAAAATATGAGAATTGGAAGCGTGTGTTTGACTACGTAAGACAATGACACCAAGAATCGCATCAGCAAGCTTAATACGAACCTCCACATAACGAGAATGGGCAACCGTATCAATCCAAAAAGGATATTGAATGCGTTCTGATAATTCTCCTGACAAGGTTTTATGAATGAGATCAAAAAATGGTGTTGGTTTTTTGGGCGGCAGATCACCCTGAGGTAAAAATCGTAAAGAGAGTCCTAAATTTTCTCGTGCCATCTGCACCAGCTGGATCCGCTCTTTGTGTGTTTTTCGAGATTTCTCGTAAAGGGATACAAGCATTGAGATATCTTGGGAGGTAGCGGTTGACAATCTGTGAGTAACCCGTGCCCAGTGTCTTTCCATAAATACAAAAGCAAGCACAGATTGTAATAGAATAATAGGCGCAATAATAATTATCAGGGTTCGTGCATAGAGCCCTTTAGGCAGAAAGTGTGAAAGAAAATTATCGAGTTTCTTTCTCATTTTTCTTATAAAAATAAAGCCTTTGCGCTTATTTTGATGTGTTTTCCTATGAAAAGCCACCTGTTTGCAACCTTGTCTAGTCGATATGTAACTTATACCCCTTGCCTCGAACAGTTTGCAAATATAATGGATTGGAGGGATCAATTTCAATTTTTTGGCGCAAACGGTTAATCTGCACATCTACAGCTCTTTCAGAACCGTTTTCACCTAGCATTGCTAACTCTTCTCTGGTAATAGGTTCGCCTTTTCGTAAGGCAAACTGTCTTAATAAATCTTTTTCTCTTTCTGTAAGTTTAATGATTTCTCCATTTTTACGTAACTCTCCACGCTCAATATTGAAAACATATTCTCCCATATATATTTCAACGGGCATATTTGCATTGCTGTTATTTCTTTTAAGAATATTATTAATACGTAATAGGAGCTCGCGTGGCTCTGGTGGCTTTGGGACATAATCATCAACGCCCACTTCTAGACCTTTCACACGATTTTCCGCTTCTCCTAAAGCTGTCAGTAGGATAATGGGAATATTCATTTTAGATTTAAGGTCTTGTGCAAGTTCAAGACCTGTCTCACCAGGCATCATGACATCAAGTATAATAAGGTCAAATGTAAGTCCGTTCATTGTAGCACGAGCATTTTGCGCATCTTTGGCAGTACTGACACGAAAACCATTATCACCTAAGAATTTTCCCATAAGGTCACGTATGCGTTGATCATCATCAACAATAAGGATATGAGGGGAGTCATCCGAAAGTTTTTCTATACTTGTATCATTCATCAAATTTTACCCTTCATAAGACTGTTTAATAAACTTTTGCAAACGCCCTGCTGTAATTTTATCATCCTGATCTTCAATCATGGCATATAAAAACTGGATTATTTGTTTTTGGTCATCTGCCGATATGCGTTTTAAAGAACTTTTAATTCTATTAATTTGTGGGGCAATCAAACTTTCTGCAAGTTGTTTCCCTTTATCGGTGGTATATAAACGTCTTTCCCTTCGGTCAGAAGCCCCCGTCTCTTGTCGAATAAAATCCTCGTCGATAAGTTGCTTAAGAACCCTAGAGAGACTTTGTTTGGTTATTTTTAGAATTTGCAACAGATCTGCAACTCTCAAACCAGGGTCTTGATTGACAAAATGTAGAACTCTATGATGAGCTCTTCCGAAATTATATTTACTTAAAATCTCATCAGGATCTGAAATAAAGTCTCTATAGGCGAAAAAAAGCAGTTCCACAAAAGGAATGAGATTATCATCAACAGGTAAGGCTTGAGCCTCTGAAAGTCGCATAGTTTTAAGCTCATGTTCTAGTTTATTTGATAAACAAATATTTAAATTCGGATTTAGGTCAGCCATGTTGACATATTTTTGGGTTATTGATAAGTGTTTTATTAATTCAAGTGCTCATTAGAGAAAATGAGAAAACCTCTTTTCATTATTAAGAGTTTCAAAAAATAAATACACAAATACTATTTTGATCATTTGACGATAAAAAATGAACTGATCTAAATATATGATGTATAACAGTATTTGCAAGATATGCGAGATCAGCGGAGGAATTTAATATGGCCGCAAATAATACTTTCGATAATCGTGATGGTTATATTTGGATGAATGGCGAACTCATCGATTGGAGAGAAGCAAATATTCATCTTCTAACGCATGCTTTACATTATGGTAGTAGCGTGTTTGAAGGAGAAAGAGTCTATGGCGGAGAAATCTTCAAGTTAACTGAACACACTCAGCGTTTGCATGATTCTGCCCATATGTTGGATTATGAAATTCCATATTCTATTGAAGAAATTGACCAAGCTTGCCGTGATGTTATCAAAGTGCAAGGCATTACAGATGGTTATGTACGACCAATAGCTTGGCGTGGTAGTGAACAAATGGGGATTTCTGCAAAAGAAACAAAAATTCATCTCGCAATTGCAGCATGGGAATGGGGGTCATACTTTGATCCAGCTGAACGCTTAAAAGGCATCAAGGTGGCCTTGGCAAATTATCGTCGACCTGATCCGGCGACAATACCAGCCAAAGCAAAAGCATCAGGGCTTTATATGATCTGTACAATTGAAAAACATCGTGCAGAGAGCTTGGGTTTTGCAGATGCCATGATGTTAGATTGGAGAGGACATGTTGCTGAGTGTACAGGGGCTAATATATTCTTCATAAAAGACGATGTGATTTATACACCAACACCAGATTGCTTCTTGGATGGAATTACCAGAAGAACGGTCATCGATTTAGCGCGCAAACGTGGATTGCAAGTGGTTGAAAGAACAATCTTGCCAGAAGAATTAGAAGGTTTCGAACAGTGTTTTTTAACCGGAACCGCAGCGGAAGTAACACCAGTATCACAAATTGGCAATGATACTTTCCATGTTGGAGAAATTATAGAAACTTTGATGACAGATTATTCAAATGAAGTTTTACCAAAATAAAAAACTTTATAAAGTATGAGTTTAAATAGATTATTTAGCAAATGCTTCATCTAGGTTGTTCAAGCCTTTGACTTCTATTGGATTGCCAGAGGGATCTGTGAAAAACATCGTCCATTGTTCTCCTGGCTCTCCTTTAAAACGTACTGTAGGCGCTAGCTCAAATTCTATATTATGTGCTCGCAGTTTTTCAACCAATGCATTCCATTCATTAAGCTCAAGCAACACACCAAAATGAGGCATTGATACAATATGATTGCCAACATGGCCAGTCTGTGTTGTCTTAAACGGTTCTCCTATGTGAAGCGATAGCTGATGTCCAAAAAAATCAAAGTCCACCCAATTGTTTGTATATCTGCCTTCTTTGCAACCTAGAATTTCACCATAAAAATGACGAGCTTCAGATAGGTCGTGAACGTGAAAAGCTAGGTGAAATAAAGAGCGCATAATTCATATCCTGATAATCATAAACGATTTAATGAATAGAACGCCAAATAAAAATAATTGCAAGAAAATAGAAAAAAATTATTTTTTACATGTAAAAAACAGCCAGGAAAAACCTGGCTGAAGTAAATCATTAGGCAATAAAATTATGGGTTAAGCACAAGCGTATATTGAGAAACACCGTTCGTATCTTTCACTTGTGCTCTTAACTTTCCAGATTCATCAATTTCGATAGAACCATAATTGAACCAACGTTTTGCCTCTTCCCAACTGGTAACATCGCCTGCAGTATTTGGCCCAAAGAAAAATAACGACTCTGTCCCAAGCGTTTTATCAAAATCTCGATTTGGAAAAATACCAGCATTCCCGGGGCCAATTACAACTTCGTGAACTTTAAAATCAGGAGTTTGAGAAAATGGAGTATAACGAAAAACTTCGGCAAAATGAACATCAGTTGTGATAAAAAGGGTATTGGCTTTTTCATCACGTAATGTCTTCAATATATCAATAAGTTCTTGCTCAAAACCTGTATTAGATTGTGGTATACCATCAATAGTTGGGTTAGTATTCTCATCAAAATTAGCCCAACCATCTCGTCCGAGATTTTGAGGAAAACCTGTAGGAATTGAGATTGGTACACTTGAAACAATTATTTTCCAAGTCGCTGTTGAGGCTTTAAGCTTCTCTTTTAACCAACTCAGCTGTTCTCGCCCAAGCATAGTTTTTGCTTCACCAGGCTTATCTGCGGCAAGGTTTGCATCACGATATTGGCGTGTGCCTAAAACAAACAATTCAGCATGCTTCCCCCAACGAATATTGCGATATAGACGGTTAGGCGTATTTCTACGAGGAATTATTGGGTTATAATCGAGAAATGCTTTTAATCCAATGGGTAACAAAGAAGCTCCAGCAACATAAGGTGCTGTATCACGTGTATCTGCAAGAGGGCCAAAGTCATTGACCACTTCATGGTCATCCCATATGCCAATGTAAGGTGTCCTTGAAAGCAGTTGTTTAAAGGCTGCATCTTCACGATTATAGCGCCAATGGGCCCAGAAATTTTTTAAATCAAAAGACTGAACAAAATCGCCTGGAACTTGTTGATTGCCATAACGACCAACAGCTTCACAGAGGTTATCTGCATAAATCATATCTCCAAGACCGATAAAAATATCAGATTTTTCTTCGACGATGGATTGAAAAATTGGAAACCCCTCCTTTGCATCTCGGCATACATTTTGTCCAGCAAAATCACCCGACCAAGTAATTTTTACGGCAGCCGTTTCCTTAGGTCTTGGAGCTGTTTGGAATTGCCCTTCGGTGATTTTTCCTAAGCGCCCATTTTTATCTTCAAACCAAACTTTATATGAATATTTTGTTTCCGGTTTAAGGTTACGAAACCTGATTTTGCCTGTGTAGTCATTAGAGGCTTTGACATTGACACTTTTGATTTCACCGTCATAATCAGAATCAATTTTTACAAACATTTTACTTGCTTTGTTTGTGCGTGACCAGATTATGGCACTATTCTGTGTAACTTCACCAGTTGCAACACCATGAGTTGCACTTGGACCTTTCTTATTATCAGCTATACTGATATACGTGCTTAAAACAAAAAATAATAAACTAAAAATGATCCGGTTCATGTGACCTTCCCTCTATATTATATTTAATCTTAAAGGTTTAGGTTAGGAAGTATCTGTTACAGAGGTGTGAAATAAATATGTCAATTGAATGAAGTATAAAGCAATTTAACATATTATCTTATTTTAAAAATACTGTGAGGTTAATTAGTATTTCATAGGTGGAATACTATTGGTTCCAACGTTCGGCTTGTTTATCATCATCGGTTTTAGCAGAAACCCAATTTGTGCTATTTGTACCGATCTCTTTCTTCCAGAATGGAGCGCTTGTTTTTAGAGTATCCATAAGAAAAATGGCAGCGTCAAATGCGGCTTGACGATGAGCAGAAGCAGTTACAACAAGCACAATATTTTCCCCCGCTTTTAGGGTGCCATAACGATGAATGATTAAGCAATCTGTAATTGGCCAACGTGCGCGTGATTGATCTTCCAAATCTGATAGAGCCTTCTCTGTCATACCAGGGTAATGTTCAAGAACCATCTGAGTAACATCACTGCCCTGTGCCATATCACGGACAAGACCAGTAAAACTTACTAACGCTCCAATATCGTTTCTGTCAGCTCGTAGTTTCTGGATTTCATGGCCAATATCAAAATCTTCTTTTTGTACAAAAATCATTATTATCCCCCAGTAACAGGTGGAAAAAAAGCAATTTCTTGAGCACCCTCAATCAACGCATCATGTTTAACATGGCTTTGATTTATAGCCGCTCTAATGACCTTGCGATCTTTAAACGCTTCTGAAAATTCTGGGCCTCTGGTTATCAGCCAGTTAATAACATCAGAAATATTCTGCACATCATCAGGTAGGTTAACCTCTTCAGAACCAATACCAACTTTCTCTCGGACCCAAGCAAAGTAAAGAATTTTCATATGATCTGGTGCACCTATGATTTATTAATTGTCTCGTCATTAGCAATATATGACAGACTTTTATGAAAATAGTCATAGCCTGTATATACGGTTAAAATAGCAGAAAGCCAAAGTAGAGCAATGCCACTAAAGGATGTCCATCCAAAGAATTTGTCACCAGCTGGACCAGCAATTAAGAATATAAGCGCGAGCATCTGGATCGTTGTTTTAATTTTAGCAATCCAGGATACAGATACGGTAAACGAAAACTTTCCTAGAAACTCACGCATCCCAGATATAAATATTTCCCGGCTTATAATCAAAAGCACAGCAATAACTGACCAACCAGAAATTGTATCATCTGCAACGAGTGCAATCAAAGCACAAGAGACAAGTAACTTATCAGCAATTGGATCAAGCATCTGTCCAAGAAGAGAGGTTTGCTGCCAGGCACGAGCAAGATATCCATCCCAAAAGTCAGTAAGACTGGCGCCTATAAAAATTGCCAATGCGGACCATCGTCCTACGTCTCCACCGAAACACAAGCAGCCAACGAAAAATGGTATAGCAATAATTCTGCCATAAGTAAGAAGATTAGGTAATGTCGTTGCCATAGACCAAAAGTTTTGTGTCATAGCATTTTTATTCATAAATTATCCTTCTTCCGAAATATCCAAAAATCCGTCTCAACCATCTGTTTCATGAAAAAAGTTATATATAATCTCGGCAGTATTCTTACTGATACCTTCAACATTTTGCAAATCAGTAATACCTGCTTGGCTAACAGCTTTTGCAGATCCAAAATATTGCAGCAAAGCCTTTTTCCTAGCTGGGCCTATACCTTGGATATCATCAAGAGGATTGGAGGAGATTGTTTTTTTTCTGCGTGCACGGTGGGAACCTATCGCAAACCTGTGTGCTTCATCTCTTAATCTCTGAATAAAGTAAAGTACCGGGTCTTTCGATTCTAACATAAAGCCGTCGCGATTAGGCTGATAAAAATGCTCGCGGCCTGCATTACGATCTGGACCTTTTGCAATACTAACGACAGGAAAGTCTTCAAGGCCCAAATCTTCAAGTACGCTTATAGCTGCAGAAAGTTGCCCCTTTCCACCATCAATAATAATCAGGTCAGGCCATGCAGAGAAGGTTTCAGAGTCTAAATTTTCATTTGAACCATGTTCATTAAGGAGGCGCTTAAATCGTCTCATAAGCACTTCTCTCATCATCCCATAGTCATCACCAGGAGTAAGATTAGAAGATTTAATGTTAAACTTTCTATATTGGTTTTTATTAAATCCATCTTGTGTAGCAACGATCATTGCTCCAACTGCGTTAGTTCCTTGTATGTGGCTATTATCATAAACTTCAATTCTCCGGGGTGCCTCTTCAAGGTTGAACGCTTTAGACAAACCTTCTAGCAATTTCTTTTGTGATGCAGCCTCAGAGAGCTTTCGACCAAGGGCCTCTTTTGCATTCCTATACGCATGAGAAACAAGTTCAGCTTTAGAGCCTCTCTTTGGAATGAGAATCTTAACTTTTTGTTTTGATCGTTCACTTAAAGCTTCACTGAGAAGCTCAAGGCTAGGAATCTGATGTGATAACAATATAAGTTGAGGGATTGGCTTATTATTATAAAATTGTGCGATAAAAGCATCTAGGATATCTTCAGTTGCAATAGACTTATCTGCTCGAGGAAAATAAGCACGGTTTCCCCAGTTTTGTCCGATCCGGAAGAAAAAAACCTGTACACAAGTTTGTCCGCCTTCTTGGTAAGCGGTGAAAATATCCGCTTCTTCAAGTCCTTCAATGTTGATATCTTGGTTCTGTTGAATCTGGGAAAGGGCGGCCAAACGGTTGCGATATTCAGCTGCTTTCTCATACTCAAGACAGTCTGAAGCTTCTTGCATCATGTTTTGTAGTTTTTTACGCAAAACATCACTGCTTCCTCGCAGAAAATCTGACGCCTCTTTGACAAGTTGTTGATAGCTTTCAAGACTAATTTCTCCTGTACAAGGAGCAGAACATCTTTTGATTTGGTAAAGCAAACAGGGCCGTGTTCGACTTTCATAAATTGAATCAGAACAAGTGCGTAATAAAAAGCCCCTTTGTAAGGTATTCAAAGTACGATTTACAGCACCAGCCGATGCAAAAGGTCCAAAATACTCTCCCTTAGGTTTTCGACTACCTCTGTGTTTTAGGATTTGTGGAGCCTCATGTTCTTGTGATACAAGAATATAAGGAAAGCTTTTATCATCCCTTAAAAGTACGTTATAAATTGGCTTGAAACTCTTAATGAGGTTAGCCTCAAGTAACAAAGCCTCAGCTTCCGTACTTGTAGTGATAAACTCCATGTCAACTGTAGCACTGATCATCCTTTGGATACGGACTGTATGGCCTTGCAATCGCGTGTAACTTTGGACGCGTTTTTTAAGGTTTTTTGCTTTTCCAACATACAGAACTTTGCCATTTGCATCTATCATTCGATAAACACCAGGTTTTTGCGGCAAAGTTTTTAGGAAGCGAGCAATAACCTCTGGTCCTTTTTCTCTTTTGTGAGTTTGAGGATCAGAGGAGGTATTCTGTTTTGTATGCATCCAGAAATTCTAGCATAAAAAGCCTCTGAATAAGAGAGTTTATTCAGAGGGCGGTGAACATCTAATCTGATCCTTTTAAATCAAACAAAGGAACCCCAGGACGACGCATAAACAAAATAAGGACAGCGCCTGCAATCAGACCTCCAATATGGGCAACCCAAGCTGTATTACTCATAACAGCACCAGACTGTTGTAAATAGTAAAAAGCAAATTGCATCAAGACCCAAAAACCAAGTACAATTCCTGCACTTAGTGGGATTGGTATGCGCCATAAAACTAGAACCCATACCTTTACATTAGGGTGCAACATAAGATAAGCGGCAATTATGCCTGATACAGCACCACTCGCACCAATCAGAGGAGCAGTGGAACTAGGGTACATCCAACTATGGGCAAGACCTGCAAAAATTCCGCAAAGAAGATAAAAAACGAGGAAATTCATGTGTCCCATTGCATCTTCAACATTATCACCAAACACCCATAAGAAAGCCATATTCCCCGCTAGGTGCCAGATACCACCATGTAGAAACATATAACTAATCAAAGTCCAAAACTCTGGGACTGGTAAACTATCATATTGACTGGTTGGAATATTCGTAAAGAGTCCCTCTGAGAAAAATTCAACCGGGACAAGAGCAAAGCTCATAGCTGCAAGAGGATTGTTTTGATAAACAAGGTTTGATTGAAAAAGAACAAAAACAAGAATATTAATAAGAATTAATGCTACTGTAACATACTGAAAGTGTATTTCTTTCAGTGCATTTTTATCATGGAGAGGAATAAACACAGCCTTACCCTTTATTTTATTGATTTATTAATGATTTTTACCTGGTTCCCAGAGAATATCCGATTGACCTTTGTCATTGATATAGCGACTAGCGACAAATAAAAAGTCTGAAAGGCGATTGATAAATTTTATTGCCTCAGCACTAACGGGCTCACTATCTTGGTGAGAGAGCTCAACGATTATTCGCTCAGCACGGCGGCATATTGTACGAGCCATATGAAGTGCAGATGCTGCTCCGCTGCCACCAGGAAGAATAAAAGATCTTAAAGGTTCTAGTTCTGAATTTAATGTATCGATTTCCTGTTCAACACGTGACACCTGTTTTTCGCTAATTCTCAAAGGTTCATATTCAAGCTTTTCACCTCTGTCTGGAATACAAAGATCTGCTCCTAAATCAAATAAGTCGTTTTGAATACGTCTGAGCATATCATCAACATTTTGATATTGAGGGAATTCTTTCAGTAGGTTTCTTGCCAGTCCAATAGAAGCATTCGTTTCATCGACGGTGCCATATGCATCAATTCTTAAATTATATTTTCTAACCCGCTCACCTGTACCAAGAGCTGTTGTGCCATCATCACCAGTGCGGGTGTAAATCTTATTGAGAACAACCATAATATATGTGCCAGTTCTTTTATGTTGATGTTTTGTACAAAAGTACGAAAGATTGTGTCAAAATACAATGCCTATAAGAATTTTGGGGTAAAATCATGAGTATAAAATTGTTTATGAGATGTCTTTAAGTGGTTTTAGGGGTGTAACTTCAGTCTCAATTTTTTACTTCTGCAGAAGCAATTATCATTGTTAGCGATTATATCGATATTTTTATTGAAATTGGGCGAGATGCCTTAAACTCATTGGATACTTTCAAAATATTGTCCCATGAAAAACATCTTCAAAACTGCTGCTAGAGCCTTCTGAAGCTTTGCTAGATATTTATGATAAATTTGATTGTTTGCTTGCCAATATCATTTGAGATCTCATTATTAATATAATAAATCTAGTCTTACCCGAAACAAAGCCCCATCGATCATCAAAAAAAGCTCTAGCATAACCAATTTTTCTTGAAATTGTGAACCAATTAAAACTTTAAGACGTAATTATGTGATAATTAAAATCTAAAGTTGAAACATTGAATCCAAAATTAATAACTAGAGTATCCTTTAATTATACAAATTAGGAATTTTAATAATTGTTTAAACACACTAGAAATTGCTTTTGCAAATTATTCTCATTAAGCTTGACTTTCTCCTATTTGTATATACATTAATTGCAAATCATTCTTAATAGCGTTTCAGAGGAACGTCTATGTTTATAAAGACTCTAAAAACTTATATTACTCTCCTAGTCATTTTATGTGCGAGTATAAATACGAGTCCTATTTCCGCATCACAGATAAATAAAGCAAATACGCCCCTAACAGTTGTTGCGACAACAAGCATGATCGCAGATGCTGTTCGTCAATTAGGGGGCAGCAGGGTAAATGTTACCTCACTCATGGGACCTGGTGTGGACCCACATTCTTATCGTCAAACAAGGTCTGATATAGTCAAGATTGTTAATGCCGATTTGATCTTTCGCCATGGTTTGTATCTGGAAGCACAAATGGAAGAATTTTTTGATAACATTTCTAAGAAGAAAGCTCTTATCGATCTGGGGAAAAAGATATCAAAAAAACAATTGTTAAATCATGACGAATATAAAAATCAGTTTGATCCACATATCTGGATGGATCCAGAATTATGGGTTGAGGTCGTAACTGAAATAGAAAAAGCATTAATTGCTCATGATCCTGACGGGGCAGAAATATACAAGAATAATACTAAGAAACACCTGTCACAAATTAAAAAACTCAGCTCATATTCAAAAAAGGTACTTGCAACAGTTAAACAAGAACAGCGCATACTGCTTACAGCACATGATGCTTTTAAATATTTTGGAAAAGCATATGGTTTCAGAGTTCTTGGTATTCAAGGGATCTCTACTGAAAGTGAGGCTGGCCTGAGTCATATAGAGAAATTAGTAAAAATAATTGTAAGTAAAAAGATTGCAGCGGTTTTCGTTGAAACGTCCGTGAATGATAGAAATATTAAAGCTCTCATAGAAGGTGCTGCCGCCAAAGGGCATTCAGTTAGAGTAGGTGGAGAATTATATTCTGATGCTATGGGCAAAACGAACACCTATGAAGGAACATACATAGGTATGATAGATCACAATGTTACAACAATTACACGTGCTCTTGATGGACAAGCCCCGGAACGTGGGATGCAGGGAAGACTAGCAGCAGGTAGTTGATGGATGGGAAATATGTCACCTCTCAAGCTTATCAGAAAAAATGGCGAGATTGCACAGCCTGAAACGGACCCAGAGTGCCCCCTAGCTGTGAATGGTTTAACAGCCTCATATGGAGAAAAGCCAGCAGTTTTCTCAGTTGATTTTAAAGCCCCAAAAGGAAAGATGATGGCAATTATCGGTCCCAATGGTGCAGGGAAATCCACACTAATAAAAGCGTCTATGGGCATTGTTCCAAGGTTATCTGGGACAGTTAAAATTTTCGGAGAGCCGCTTGAGCAACAGCGCCACCGAGTATCATATGTTCCACAACGCGCAACTGTCGATTGGGATTATCCGGCGCGTGTGATTGATGTAGTTATGATGGGATTGTACCGCGAGATTGGTTTCCTTGGCTTTCCCAGAAAAACTCATCGAGAAAAAGTTATGAATTGTCTTGAGAGAGTAGGGATGGCTGATTTTGCCCAACGCCAGATTGGTGAACTATCAGGTGGTCAGCAACAAAGAGTTTTTTTAGCAAGGTCTCTTGCACAAAATGCTGATCTGTATCTATTAGACGAACCGTTTTCTGGAGTTGATGCCGCAACTGAAAGAGCAATTATCGAACTGCTTCAAAGTTTACGGGAACAGGACAAAACAATCATTTGTGTACATCATGACCTTATGACAGTACGAAACTACTTTGATTATATTTTGCTAATAAATGTACGTAAGTTTGCATTTGGACCAGTTGAAACAACATTTAATGCAGATAACTTGCAGTCAACATATGGTGGACGATTGGCAGCGACACATATTGATGAGTTGCATATGAAAGCTGTCTGAAAAGACCTGTCTAAGTTATCAAAGTAAATTATGATTATTTTTGAAAACCTATTGGATGCATTAACACTGCAAACTGGGTATAACTCAGTTCTCGTTACTATTGGGGCCACTTGCCTTGGCATGGCATCAGGGGGCGTTGGAACTTTCATTTTCTTGCGGAAGCGAGCCTTGGTGAGTGATGCAATTGCTCATGCAACATTACCTGGCATTGGTTTAGCCTTCGTTATGATGGTAATATTGGGTGGTGATGGCAGATTCCTTCCTGGTTTATTAATTGGTTCAGCAATATCAGCCTGGTTAGGAATGTTAGCGGTTGAGTGGATGTCACGCAAAACATTATTATCTGAAGATGCCTCTATTGGGGCAGTATTATCCGTTTTCTTTGGATTTGGGATTGTATTATTGACGATAATTCAGTCAATACCATCTGCACGTCAGGCAGGACTAGAGAGTTTTCTACTTGGCGCAACGAGTAGCATGATATATTCTGAAGCATTAATTATAGCAATTTCAGCAGTCGTTTCAGCTTTTATTGTTTTTAAATTTCGTAGACAAATGACTTTGGTCTCATTTGACCCTGAATATGCCCAGACATCAGGGATAAATATCAAACAAACAGACCTGATTATGATGAGCATGGTCCTTGTTATAACAGTCATTGGATTAAAAATAGTCGGCCTTATTCTTATAGTGGCTATGTTGATCATTCCGTCTGTAACAGCTAGATTTTGGACAAATCGCACAGAGCGACTTTTATTTCTATCATCAATATTTGGTGGGTTATCTGGATATTTTGGATCAGCTATCTCTGCAAGTGCAGATAACTTACCGACAGGACCGATTATAGTTTTAATTGCATTTTTATTTTTTATTTTATCTTTAATATTCTCACCATTAAGAGGAGTGTTATCATCAGCATATAGATATTGGAAATTTCAAAGACGTGTTCATTTGCGCCAAGGTTTACTGGCAATAGCGCATAGAGAGCGTATATATGATCGTATGACTTTATCTGTTTTAAACCGCGCCGGGTATATTAGACCAGACGGAGTAGCAACAGAGGAAGGTCTTGGAGCAGCAGCCAAAGCTCTTCGAGATGAGGTGCGCTGGAAGCTTGCACGACGAATTTATGCTGAAGATGCGATGAGTTCCCTTTATGATGGTTTAACTCCAATAGAGAATATTTTAACATCAGATGAAATTGCAGAAATCGATCGTCAAATCAGTGAACCTGTTGAGGTGCAGATTTGATGGGGAAAGAATTTGTCCAAATTAGTCTGGTACCGATATTAATCGGAATTTTAGCTTGTATAGCTTGCGCATTGCCTGGAAACTTTCTTCTGTTAAGGAAGCAAACACTAATCGGAGATGCAATTAGTCACGTTGTTTTACCGGGTATTGTTGTAGCGTTTTTAGTAACGGGGTCTGTTTCTGCTTGGCCTATGATGATTGGGGCAGCATTCGCAGCGATAATCTCGGTTATACTTATTGAGATTACAAGGCGCTTCGGAAATATTGAACATGGCGCTGCAATGGGAGTTGTTTTTACAGCTCTATTTGCATTTGGTGTGCTACTACTTGAACAATCAAACACAAGTGGGGTGCACCTGGACGTTGAACATGCTCTTCATGGAAATTTAGAGAGTTTAATTTGGTTGTCCGCAGATGGGTGGCAGTCTTTGTTTGATATCAATGCACTGTATGAACTTCCTTCGCAATTAAGCCGTTTGGTAATTGTCCTCCTCATAGTGATTTTATTTATGGTCGTATTTTGGAATGAGTTATGTATATCAACCTTTGACCCCGCTTTCGCTGAAACATTAGGGATTAAAACAGGCGTAATGAGTTTTATTTTAGTCGTCATAGTTGCTATAGCGGCTGTAGCTGCATTTGATGCTGTCGGATCTATTATCGTAATTGCGATGTTTATCTGTCCACCAGCAACAGCCCGTCTCATCACGAATAGACTAAAATATCAGATAATCTGGAGTATTATTTTTGCGGCAATGTCTGCAACATTCGGTTACATACTAGCTGGTTATGGTCCTCTATGGTTTGGACTTGAGAACACTGTCAGCGCTGCGGGAATGATTGCAACTGTCTCTGGATTATTTTTAGCCCTCGCATGCATAATTGGGCAACAAAAAAATAGCGTCCTTAAATCTAGAACTGAATAGAACTAAAACCAAAAGTCTAACAATTACTCATGGCAATGATTATTGTATAATTAATGACTAATTCCACAACGATCGCTTTAATTGTTTATGAGTACAAAAGAGATGGCCTAGGGGATTGAAAGTAAGGTTTCGTAAGGTTTCGGGGCTTTTTAGTAAACATTAAATAACTAATTAATTTATAAAACAGCTTTGATCTGTTTCACATTTTTAGTGAAACAGATTTGATCGAGTTAATTTGTGTCGTATACATTTTATTGAAATTTATACCCCATACGAACACCAAGATTAGTTAGGCCTGCATTTCGGTCGCAAAGGTTAGCATTGGACATATGATCAACAGTAACCATAATATCCCAGCTTGGGGTTAAATGCATCCCTAGAGAAGCAGATTCTCTAAAGTTCAAAGAACACCCAAAAGAATGACCGGGTTCATCTAATGGTCCGTCATGAACAGCTCCACCAAAAGATGTCTCAAAAAAGAGACGATCCGTAAGGTCATAAGTCCATGTTAGTCCAAAATAAAACATGCTTGTAGACTGAGACATATTTATATGACCACCAATATGTGGGCGTGGAGTAATCAAATGATGAAGCAATGGATTTGGGTGAGACCATGTTGGTTTATTAAATAATAATTCTACATTCAGGTCTGAACCATCTTCGGAACTGTTATCATCTTCGACATTATGCCAGAATATGCCACCCCTAAGTTCACTAATGCCGCTAGCCGACCCCTCTGGTGCAGGTATATAACTACCTCCAGCATCAACAGATGAAGTATGAACAGTAAAATATAAAACGAGCAAAACTTGAAAAACAAAAACATTACGCACAAAACTTCCAGACATAGTCTTGGAAATTAGCATAGCAACACCCTTTAGGTTTTATTTAATAGGAAACTCTATCAGATACATGAATTATTCAATATATAAAATGCCAACTTATAGTAGAATTAACATTTGATTCTAGAAGGCACAAATATATTTTTAATATATACTTTTTTTATTGATTCTTGTTACTTATAAGTTAACAAAAATTATTGTCCGTATAAGTATAGACCAAGCATAACAAGGAAAATGGCTATAAATTGCAGGGCAACACGTAATCTCATTAGTTTTTGACTTAAATTTGGATTAGTACCTCTAACCATAGTAAATAAACCGAAGATAAGCACAATGGATACTGCCAGAATCGCAAGTGTTATAAGTGTAGGGAGCATTATATATTATGTCCTAGTCCTTTAAAGCAAATGATAGAGGATAATAACTCAAGAAATAATATAAATATACTAACTTCTGCGGATTAAGCCATCTGCCATAGTTCTTGGCAGAACTCTTTTTGCCAAAGCAGCCATATAGGTGGGTAAAGTAACTTTATAACGAGTCCTTGGGCGTGGGCTTTCTAATGCATGAATTAATTTCTTTAAAACAGCATTGGGATGTTGCTTAAAGAGCGACTTACCGCCTTTTTCTAGTTTTTCAATTTGTAGTTGATAGGTTTCAAAATGTGGTGAGTTCTCAATATCAATATTGTTCACAAGTGCTGCAAAAGCATGTTCAACAAATCGGCTTTTGATGGGCCCAGGTTCAATAAGACTGACATGAATACCAGTTCCATTTAATTCATGTCGCATTGCATCTGTTAATGCTTCAAGAGCATACTTACTTGCATTGTAAGCGCCTCGGTATGGAGGAGAAATCAAACCAAGAACAGATGAGCACTGAACAATTCTTCCTTCACCAAGCTGTCGCATTGAAGGAATAATGCGTCTTGTTAAATCATGCCACCCAAAAAAATTCGCTTCAAATTGTGCTCGCAAAACATCAGTAGGAAGGTCTTCAACTGCACCAGGCTGACCGTAAGCCCCATTATTGAACAAAGCGTGCAACTCACCATTCGTGTGGTGTAAAGCGTAGGTAACACAAGTTTCAATTGTATTGGTTTTGGTATAATCTAGAATGAATGTTTCTAAACCATGGTCTTGTAGCATTTCTAGGTCTTCATGAGTACGTGCTGTAGCAAATACACGCCAGTCACGTTCTTTGAGGCCAAGAGCACATGTTAAACCAATTCCTGAGGAACATCCGGTAATAAGAATATTTCTAGGCTGAATTTGTTCTTCTAAGTCTTCTTGTTGTTCTTGTTCTTCAATAGAATTTTTCATTGATTTTGCCCGAAATTTTAAAAATCAACTCATCTTTGCCCGAAAATAAAGCAAAAGTGGTGTTTATCTAGAAACTAAATGCATTTTATCCATTTAATAGGATAAAACACATATTTGTATTATGTTATATATCTAAATTAACAGCCAGAAAATAAATAACCTGGACATTATGCCTTTTCCGAGACCTTAGACAATATTTCTTTTCAATTATTATTTAATCTCAAATTTGCACAGTATAAAGTTTCTAGGAGAAGCTATTTGAGGATGTATGATTAATATGTTTGTGGTTTACGCTGTCAAAAACATGATTAGGATTGAGTTTAAAATTATTCGCGATCAATTTATCAATTGCTGAAAGGTTATCATTAACACGTTCAGCAAATGCATTATTACCCATTGAAGAAAATAAATCATATGCCTCATATAAGGCTGTTTGAGCTTGATTTAGGCATTCAATATTTTCCTCACGACGAGCAATATCAGCTAAAACATTTGCCATGTTGTTAAGTGTAAGGGCTCGATCACTTGGTGCAATCTTGGGTGTCCATTCCTCTAGTGCCTTTCCGTAAGATTCGACGGCCAACTCTAGGCACGGTGTTCCACCACCCATTGCGCCAGATAGCGCAAGAGCTTCTCCAAGTTTATTTCTGATTTGAGCCCACAATAAAGGTGAGGTATCTCGTCTCAAATTGGTCAGAGCTTGTCGGTAAGCTTGAATTCCCAATTCAAGCAGTTCGCTACCTTTCCCGTTTTGTTTTTTAGCCATAAAGATAAATGTTTGAGCAAGCTCACTTTGTATGACAGCCCAATCTTTATCTAAATGATTTTTATCAGTAAATTCAAGAGCTTTCTTGTAAACTGATATGGATTCATCAATAGAATATAGTTCAGGAGTATTGCGTCCCAACCATGATAGGTTGCGAGCTAATTGTCCGTATAAACGTCCTGTTACATGAAGTGGCACTTCTTCTGTAAGGGTATTGTTATTTTTATGAGAAATAATATCAATTGCCCGCCGATAATATGTATTGGCTTCGTTCAGGATCGAAGATGATCGCTTACGTTTTCCCAATAAGCCTTGGGCTTTTGCCAACAATTCTAAAGAATGTAATTGATTATAAATGTCTAACTTAGAAAAACTTCGTTCCACTTTTTTTAGCAAATCTATAGCGTTATAAAGGTAATATTCTGCTTGTTCTTCCTTTGTCGTTTGTGTGCCTAATTGAATGAGTGCATGTGCATGTGCAATTTGGCATGAAAGTAGGATATTTTTATCATCTCCGATATTTTCATAAAAACTAAGGAAATTTTTTATAGCTTCATGAAAATACTCATCACGACCTGACCTTTCACCTAGGTCGATTAAGGTCTGACCTAAAGCCAGCTGACAATCAGCAAGATCTCGGTGTTGCCTTTGATCAGTAAATGAATTTATTGCGCTAAAAAACGAAGATGCGGCTTGCTCAAGTCTTTCTGTACCAGGAGTACAACTTCCGAGTTTATGAAGTAGAAATCCTATTTTTTTCTGTATATACGCTTCTGATAAGCTCTTATTATATGTGCTCCAAATTCTTTTTGTTGTTTGTAAAGTATGAATCGCGGATTCTAACTGTTCAATATCCAGATGACGTTCCGCAAGACATATTTGGGCCTCTGCGCGAAGCTCTTGCAATTGTGCCCAGAGTTTAGGATAGTGAACACGGTCAAAAACTTTTTGCGCTTTTTCAATTGCATCTAACGCTTGCTCAAACGCTTCCATACCGGTTGAATTTTTCGCAAATGCTAATTTTAGTTCAGCAAGATTGCTTAAAGTTTGACCAAGTTCTGTTTTCGCACAATCATCAGGCCAGTCAGAAATCAACATTTCATAGGCACGAATGGCACGCCCGAGTTTAGCAGTATCTCCTTGAGCCTTGCCAGAGATAAACCAAGACCAACACTGAAGATATTTCATGGTAAAAACAAACCGTTGAGGCATGTTTTTAATGAGGTTTGGTATCTCAGAATCCAAATGGGCAGAGAGCTTATTGAGTAAACTGAAATAATTCTTACAGTGACGATAATTTTGCTTGTCAGGTTTTGAAACCTGAGACAGGACAAATAAACTAATAATCGAGGCATATTGAGATAGATACTCAACTGGCAGAGGCTCTAATTCAGAAAAGATAAAATCTGAAGGAGTAAGATCTAATTCTGATTTTCTTAAACAGAAACTCTTTATTTTTAGACGTTTACATAATTTATCTGTTTTCGTCCAAATGAGTAATTCTGAGTTTCTGCCTCTAATAAGCTCTTTGTAATGTTCTGGAGCATTAAGCAGAAAAGTCTGCCAGACTGATTTTTCTACAGGAAAACGACGGTGCAACGCTCTTATAGGAAGATGATAACCAGAAGACCTAGAGATTTGGTGTTTTAAAAGTCCAACAATCCTATTTCGGATTGATAGGCTATTTTCTCCAGGACTATCGGCAACAAGAATGGTCTTCTGATTTGACAAAAGATCAAGTTGATCTAAACCTTGAAACATATGACACTCATTTGAACAGAAATTATTCAAGAGAAAATTTCAGATAATTCGAATATTTATGATGAACTCACCCATGAATGTGAGCACTCATAAATTCGTTAATATGATACTACCAAAGCATAAAAAACATATAAAATCTTAGAATGCTATATTTATTTTAAGAGAAAACGTGGATAAGCTCGTGTAAATAAAATACTCTTATGCCATAATTTAACTAAATCTTGTATGATAGCATCACCATCATATATAAATCTAATGAAGCTTAATAATGATAATAAATTAGGGGTTTGAATACATAAGATAGATCTTATTTGCATTCACTAGTTAGGAAATATTTCATGCCAAGTGCAAAAGTAATTGTTAGAAAATCAAAATCTAATTCATATTATATATACAATTCGTTTCTATTATTATCCGTCCTAGTTTTATTTCTTTTGGCTTTGAATTCTTATAAAAAACTATCGGTCTCAATACTTAATACAATCAGTGATAAGATCTGGGATAGAGCATTAGATACTAAAGATGTAATTCAGTTTTCACAAAATAATGCTTTCCAAAAAACGCAGTCAGAGACATACAATAAAAAGAATCTAATTTTGTTAAATGGTGTGAGCGCTGTTGGAGCTTTAGAAAAGAAAACAAAGATTAATCTTGCCAATTATAGAGCTCCTATTACCCATTTAAATGGTTTTGGTAATATTGATTTTCTGAAAAAAATAGAGATTGGCGATAAAATAAGTATCACGAATGCCAATGGCAAATTGAACATATACAAAATTGTTGCGTTGAAATTAGGAAAAGTTAAAAATGATTGTGTAAGCGAACACATTCCACAAAGTGATATATCCATCATTAATTGTGTAGAGGGGCAGAATGTAAATTCAAAGCCTGTGGAATATTTCATAAAAGCTATTCAATTAAATGAAAACAAGCCGCTTCAAAAGCACATCGCAATTATACAACAACAACAACTATAGAATTGGAATCCAATCAAATTCGTGTAATCTTAATCAGATATACTTCTATAAGCTTATAAGAAGTTAATTACATAATTAATGAAATAAAACAAATATATGGGAGTAATTTATGCCTCGATTAAATGCACCAACAATTCTAATTTTTATGATTTCATTGCTACTGGCAGGTTTTGCTATTGTAAATCAAGTAAGTCCAGCGCTTGTAAGTCAGTTCTTATTCATCCCCCACCAACCATTCTGGTTAGCTATTGGAGCATATATTGTGTTGATGATAGGTAACTTGGTTAGAGGCTTATAATGACTGATAAGGAGGCGTATTGCCTCCTTTAAACAATGAAACTCTTATGGCCCCATAAAACCAATTAAAAGTAAAACAGCAAAAGCTGTTAAAGGCACGACCCAGCTATTCTTTTTTATAAATTTTCCCATTTTTTCCCCGATCCAATAAATGGTTGATTTTCCTTAAAACTATAATTAACAAAATTAATTTTATGCAAATTGCTGAAAATCTTCAATGCAACCATAATCTTAGTACTTATAGATAAATCTAAATTATTTCTAGTCGCAGAAAATAACAAGCTCCACCAATAATCATATAGACCTGCAAGTTATAAAAAACCACTAACATGAATTTATACTTTGGTTGGAGGTTTGTACCAGTAGGGCTTAGAAACCTTTGAAAAATGACTTTGATAATATTCTAAGGTTGGAAGGGTAAAATATTAAAAATAAAGGAGATATGCCATTGAAAATAACAACTATGAAATGGTTTGGCAGTTCGGGATATTTTGGGAAGGGCAATAAAAAAGCCAGAACTGCAAAAGTAATAAGATCAATTCTGGCTTATGATAATTCTATGTATATTTAAAACGATTAGAACCAGCGCTCTTTTACAACTATTGTATCACCAGGTTTAACCAAATAGTTTGGTTTAACAATTTTAGAGTGCAAACCTTTATGCGTCTTACGTGTAATACGAACTTCTTTTGTCTCTGCTCTATCACTATATCCACCTGCCAGAGCAACCGCTGCTTCAACAGTTAAATTATTAACGTAAGAGTACCTTCCCGCGTTTCTCACTTCTCCAAGAATAAAGAAAGGACGGTATGTAACAATTTCAACTGAAACTTGAGGGTTTTTAACATACTCTCTTCCAAGTAGTGATTTAACGGCATGTTTTAAGTCATGTACTGTGCGTCCACGAGCACGAACTGAGCCTGCCAAAGGAATTGAAACTCTACCTTGACTGTTAACAACATAAGTTCGAGTGAGTTCTGGCTGTTCATAAACAACGAGGCGAATAATATCACCAGTATCTAGCTTATATTTACCTAAACTTGTTGGCCCTAAATAATCAGCCTCTGGCTCGTAATGACACCCAGATATTGAAAAAGCTGCTAAAATAATTACCAAAATTCGCCACGTCATTTTTAAATCCTCATTAATTTTCACTGGGCTAAGGTATTTTGAATTATCTCAAAACGCAAATTGATAAACGAATACAAAAACTTTTTAAATTACGTTCTTCTTAAGTGCAACAAAGATATCTCGATTTTAAATTCTCTTTTCATCCAAGTCACTTTATTGACACAGTTAAGCCTAGATCACATGGATTCGGTAAAAAGTCCATTAACCCAAGACTTATATCTACAAGCTTATTCTCATAAAATGAAACGAAGTTTAAAGTTTTATTAAGAAAGCCTCAATTAGGTTAAACATGTAGAATTATTTTTTTGTTTTTATTTAGAATCGATACAAAGTGGGCGGAATTCAATGACTCGTACATTAAAGGAAGTGTTATAATAGCAACTTTTGATTGAGAAAGTGCATATCTTTACATTAAGTTCTGGGTATATGCATGATTGTTAATGTAATGTGTTAGGGAATAGTTGATTGATGATTTAATTTATAAATTACTAAATACAACATTGAATTAATCTTTTAAATATGACACTGTTGATTCAACATTTCGTACAGTTGATTCATAAGAAATAAAAATTAAATATCATAATGGTTTATGATCATGTTGCTAATAAGAAATATTAAAAAAGAAAATGTCATTAATAAGTTGACAGGACCCTTATATACTAATAATTCCATAAAACTTTGCGCGGCTCCTATATTCTTACTTTCTGCTTTTTTTGTTGCGATCCCATTTTCAGGGGCAAGCGCTGTCGAAACACCACTAGCCGTTGAAGAAATAGCAAATCCAGCATATGCAATGCCAGGTGTAAAAGTCGGAGCTTTTACATTGAATGCGAGTGTGGCGAGCGCAGTTACATACGACTCGAATATTTTTGAATCCACGGATCCTGATAGCGATGTGATTTACTTGGTTGCTCCTAAACTGGAATTTAAATCAAACTTTGTTCGTCATTCCTTAGAGATTGACTTGAACTTTGAGCACATTGAATATGATCAAAGCAGTGATGATAGTGTTTCAAACTATGGAATAGAAGCACGTTCCAGGATTGATATTCATGATGGTTTAAATTTGACAGTTAATCTTCTTGCCCAAGTAGATCATGAGGATAGAACTGATCAAGACAGGGATCTAGCAGGTAATGCAGAGGCTCCAAAATTCAAAGAATTTGATGTAGAAGCTGAATTGAGGCGTAATTTTAATCGCCTCGAACTTGCTGCAGGGGTGCATTATTCAAAAGAAGACTATTTTCAAGTGCGAGCCGAAGGTGGTGGGGTAAACCTACTAGCTGATCAAGATGTTGAAACTGTCGATTTAACAGCAGAAATCAGTTATCGGCTTACGCCGCGTGTAACAACAGGAACTAGTTTCTCATATGAAATTGAGAACAACTTAGGCGATAATGATAGAGATAGAAAAACATGGTCCCTGGAACATGATATAGATTTTCGTATTTCAAGCAAAACAACTCTTGAGTTAGCTTATGGGTATTCAGTAGAAAATTTTGATAATGATCTAACAGATGGCGATGATCTTCTTCCACTATATCGAGCAAGATTGAACTGGCGACCATCTCCTTTCTTTGATTTTGTATTCAGCTTTGCAAAAGAAGAAGAGGGGACTGATTTTGAGTCAGACCTTTCAGGCGCTATCAATACATCTTACGGCGTTGCTGTGACATATAGACCTAGAAGACATGTCGAGCTAATTTCTTCCTTTGAATATGAACTATCTGAATTTGAAGAAGATGCAGGTGGTGGGCAAATTGGTGATGGCGAGAGTGATAGATATTTATACAATTTCACAGCAAAATATGCAGTGCGACAAGGTATTAATCTCTCATTGATCTATAACTATGAGGATCAACAATCTTCAAGAGCTGATGACAGTTTTGAACAACATGTTGTTCAGGGTGGGTTGAAAATAGATTTTTAGATTAAAAAGGATAGGACGCTTATTCCCTTATAAATCTAAAAAGAGTCTGTTATATCATATTAACTATGTGAATAGTTAAAATGATATTTTTGAATCATCATCATGTAATCTCAGGCTAATGTATTTTATTCACATAACTGTTTCATTTTTGATTTAACTGTATTTTTTTAGGTATCTGTAAAAGGTAATGTGGGATGGCTGTAGTAGATCAAATGGGACAACAGGATGAGTCTCATAAATTAGAATCCAAGCATGAACTCTTATCACAAAAGAAAAGAACAGCACTATCGTCGAAAATGACCCTCGATATTATTCGAGGGATAGATTTGTTGATCATATTTTTTACGGCAATCATAGCAAAATATATATATTTAGATTTATACTTACAAGCATATGGAGCAGCATATGCCTACCAAGAAACGTATTCATATAAATTTATGCTGCCCGCATTTTTAGCAGCTGCATTTACTTATATTATATTTAGAAGAGGGCGCCTATATCGAGAGTTCGTCTTTGGTGGATTTAATATAGAGCCGGCAAAAGTAGCCTATTACATAACTTCTGCATTCTCTATTGTATTGTTTTTAGGCTTTATATTCAAGGTCACTGAAGATTACTCAAGAGGATGGTTTTCTCTCTGGGTTTCCCTAGCAATTTTCTTTATCCTTTTAGAAAGGCTTATTATAAGATACACACTGCAAAGTTGTATCTCTCAGGGATTATTTAATAGAAAAATCGCAATCATTGCTTCAGATCATCAAATTGGTATGCAACTTAAATCAAGCCTTATGGAGACCAATAAAGGAATTGAAGTTGTTGGTTTCTTTGATGATAAAATAATAGAGCAAACAGATGAATGGCAAACTTTACAACAACTTATTGAGATAGGCCAGAATAGTGAGGTCGATCAGGTTGTTATTTCTATGCCAACATCTGAAGAACAAAGAATTAAGACCGTCTACGACCGCTTAAGGGTATTACCTGTAGATGTACAATTATGCCCAACCAGTCAATCATTCCAATTACCACTCTTAAAAGTTGAAAAAGTAGGTGCGGTCGAGTTACTATTACTTCATCGTAAGCCCATTGAAGGTTGGAATTATTTCCTCAAAACTATAGAGGATTATGTAATCGGTTTTATAAGTTTACTGGTTTTTGCGCCAGCAATGCTTTTAATCGCATTAGCAATTAAGCTGGACACAAAAGGGCCTGTGTTCTTCCGCCAAAGACGGCATGGTTACAATCATCAACTCATTGAAGTATTTAAATTTCGCACGATGACAGTGATGGAAGATGGTGATGTCATCAAGCAAGCTCAAAAAGATGATAACCGTGTAACCCGAGTTGGTAAATTTTTACGCAAAACAAGTCTTGATGAATTGCCTCAACTTATAAATGTATTAAGAGGCGAAATGTCAATCGTGGGGCCTAGGCCTCATGCCATGGCGCATAACCATTACTATTCAGAATTAATAGAAACTTATGCAAATAGGCATAATGTGAAACCAGGTATTACAGGATGGGCCCAGATTAACGGTTTTAGAGGGCCTACAAACACACCTGAAGAAATGAAGAAAAGAGCAGAGTTAGATTTACATTATATTGACAACTGGTCATTATGGATGGATATCAAGATAATTGCGTTAACTCCAATATATGGGTTCGTAGGTAAAAATGCTTTCTAAATCCCTGATATATAAGCATAAAAAAATAATAATTATAGAGACCTGAAATGGAAAAAATAGTAAGCTTGGAAATCCCTGAAGTCAAAGTAATCTGGCCAAAAATTTTTGGGGATCATAGAGGCTATTTTCTTGAAACTTATAATTATGCTAATTACGAAAAAAATGGCATTGCATCTAAGTTTATCCAGGATAACCAATCTTTCTCTAGGGATGTTGGTACTATACGTGGCATGCATTTTCAAATTCCCCCTTTCGCTCAAGCAAAGTTAGTAAGAGTGTTACAAGGAGAGATTTTGGATGTTGCATTTGACTTAAGAAAAGCGTCTCCAACCTATCGAAAATGGTGTAGCGCGAAAATTACTGCTGAAGAGCAGAATCAAATCTTCGTTCCAGCTGGATTTGCACACGGATTCATAACCCTTACGCCAGATACCATCGTGCATTATAAAGTAGATAATTCCTACTCTAAAGAGCATGAGCGTGGTTTCATCTGGAATGATGCTGACGCCCAAATTAATTGGGGTGAGACAATAGGCGATATAGTTATTTCAGAAAAAGATAAAGTATTACCTGCATTAAATGATTTGCCAGACTTTTTTTAATAAAATTGTGATATTTAAAAAAAATCTAAATTATCAACTTTGGAGATTTGTTTATGCGTGTTGCTATTACTGGCGGTGCTGGTTTCATTGGGTCCGCCTTGATACGATGGATTCATCACAATTACGATTGGCAAATTCTTAATATTGATAATTTGACCTATGCAGGCAATCTTGAATCTCTTCCTGGAATAACAACAAGTGAAAGATACACCTTCTCACAAACAGATATCTGTAATTTAGAGGAAGTAAGCCATGTAATCTCAAAATTCCAACCAGATTACATTATACATTTAGCTGCAGAATCTCATGTCGATCGATCTATTGATGGTCCATCGGCCTTTATTCAGACAAATGTTATCGGCACATACAATATGCTGCAAGCAGCTCTAGCATATTATAAAACATTGAGTGGTGCACAAAAAAGCGGCTTCCGCTTCCACCATGTCTCTACAGATGAGGTATATGGCACTCTTGGAGCAGAAGGACTGTTCAGAGAAGATACGCCTTACAAACCAAATTCGCCATATTCTGCCTCAAAAGCATCATCAGACCATTTAGTGCGTGCTTGGCTTGAAACATATGGGCTTCCCGTAACAATCAGCAATTGTTCTAATAATTATGGCCCATATCAATTCCCGGAAAAGCTTATTCCACTCATGGTAATTAACGCTCTTCAAGGTAAAGAGCTGCCAGTGTACGGTAAAGGTGAAAATGTTCGTGATTGGTTATATGTTGATGATCATGTGACAGGAATTCTAGCTGTTGTAGAAAAAGGCCGCCTGGGAGAATGCTATAATATTGGCGGATCTGAAGAGCGACAAAACATACAAGTAGTCAAAAATATCTGTAATATAATGGATGACCTTAACAAGCAGAATGTCCCTCATGAGAATTTAATCAGTTATGTAACTGACCGCCCTGGTCATGATTTACGTTATGCAATAGACTCTTCAAAAATTCAAGACGAACTAGGTTGGTCACCATCTGAGAACTTTGAATCAGGGTTAAGAAAAACCGTTGAATGGTATCTTGAGAATAAAGACTGGTGGGAAAGAATTCATTCTGGAGAGTATCGTGGTGAGCGATTGGGATTAAAGTCTGCGGCCTCTTAAAATAAGAATTAAAATCTTTAAGGTAATGATATGCGCATTTTGGTACCAGGAGCAGATGGACAGGTCGGAAAACAACTTATTTTGTTTGGAGCGGTTGCTAATCACGAAGTAATAGCTGTTAATCGCAATGAACTTGATATCACAAAGACAGATGACGTAAAGAATATCGTTTCTGACATAAACCCTCATATCGTTGTTAATGCTGCCGCATATACAGCAGTTGATAAAGCAGAAAGCGAAGAAGATATTGCATATGCAGTCAATCGTGACGGGCCTGCAAATTTAGCAAAAGCATGTGCAGAACAACAGATTCCATTGATACATATCTCAACGGACTACGTTTTTGACGGCACAAAACAAGGGCCCTATCAAGAAACAGACCAGGTGAATCCAACAAGTATATATGGTAAATCAAAAGAAGCTGGCGAGAGTGCGATTAGAGAAAGATTAGATCAACATATAATATTGCGAACATCTTGGGTATTTAGTGCAGATGGTGGAAATTTCGTAAAAACTATGTTGAGATTAGCTAGCGAACGTGATCACCTGCGAATAGTTGCAGATCAACATGGTGGGCCGACAAGTGCGGCATCTATAGCAAAGGCATGTTTGAATATTGCTGATCAAGTTGTGTCTAAAGAGCAAGCCAGCTTTGGCACTTATCATTTCTCCGGAACTGCGCCAACAACATGGTATGATTTTGCAAAAGAAATTTTTGCTAAGGCCTCAGAGAAAACGGGTAAGCAGCCATCAGTTGATCCAATAACCACGGAAGAATACCCAACACCTGCAATTAGGCCCCAAAATAGTGTTTTAGCGTGTGATAAAGTTTTAAATAATTTCGGTATAGAACAACCTTCATGGCAAAATGATTTGGAAACTGTTTTAAACATTTTAATTGAGTAGGAAACAGAACGTGAAAAAAGGAATAATACTCGCAGGTGGATCTGGTACAAGACTCCACCCAATTACACTAGGTGTTTCAAAGCAAATGTTGCCTGTTTATGATAAGCCTATGATTTATTATCCTTTATCTGTTTTGTTGTTGGCAGGAATAAAAGAAATATTAATTATAACCACACCTACCGATAGCGATGCATTTAAGCGCTTATTAGGTGATGGTTCAAAATGGGGAATTTCACTACAATATGCTGTACAGCCGAAACCTGAAGGGTTAGCACAGGCATTCATTATTGGTCAGGACTTTATTAATGGCGAAGCATGTGCGCTTGTCTTAGGAGATAATCTATACTATGGCCACGGGCTAACCGAAAAAGTTCAAACAGCTGCATCTAATGATGAAGGAGCAACAGTTTTTGGCTATTGGGTCAAAGACCCAGAACGCTATGGTGTTGCCGAGTTTGATGAAACAGGAAAAGTCATCAGTATAGAAGAAAAACCAAAAGTAGCTAAATCAAACTACGCGGTGACTGGGCTGTATTTTTATGATCACCGGGTCTGTGAATTAGCAAATCAAATTAAACCTTCTGATCGTGGTGAATTAGAGATTACAACACTTAATCAGCTATATTTAGAAGCTGGTGATCTAAGAGTAGAACTGCTAGGACGCGGTTATGCATGGCTCGATACAGGAACACATGCCTCATTATTGCAAGCAGGACAGTTTGTACAAACCATTGAAGAACGGCAGGGCATGAAAGTTGGTTGTCCAGAAGAAATTGTATATCGCTTAGGTTATATAACCGCTGATCAGTTGGTAAACTTAGCCGAACCTCTAAAGAAAAGTGGATACGGCAATTATTTAATAACTTTGATTGACCAGAAACTTTAATGTTAACCAGTTAAATGCTTTAGTGAAAATTGGTACTTATACAGATAAGATTCAATGAAGTGAGTTGACAAAATAACATACTTTTAATCGACTTATTTATAAGTATAGTTTCTAAAGTTATGTGAAGTTCTACTATCAAGTGTAGATAAAAATTAGCTTCTATCAGAATAGGTGCATATACGAGACAGTATGTCATAAATCATTTGTGCTTTTAGTATAGCAATTTGCATCTTCATAATAAATATTGGATGCTAACCTTTAAAAACTGATTCGAGATAAAAACTTAATTTAATAATAAATCAAATGGAATGCACATGGGGGTTGGATTAGGCATAGAAAGAATCGGCCATTGGTGTTTAAGAGCGCCTATTGTTGCCGTATCACTTATTGCTGTAGTAAGTTTTTTGGCTGTTTTAGGAATTGGACGAATTGATGTCGATGATTCCTTAAGTGAACTTTTTCGTTCTGACACGAAAGAGTTTAAACACTATGAGGCAATGGCTAACCGTTTCCCTTCAAGTGAGTTTGATGTTTTTGCCATCGTTGAGGGTGATATTTTAGGGTCACCTCAAACACTGGATGAACTCCGAAATTTTGTTATCGATCTACAACTAGTTGGCGGCGCTGAAGGGGTGATTTCACTTTTCTCTGCGCGCCAACCTCTAAACGAAGATGGTTTCCCGCCTCCATTAGTTCCTGATAAAATCCCAGGAGGAGCCGAATTTGAAAAATTAAGGAAAATCATTTTAGACAATGAGATTATCAAAGATAAACTTTTATCACCTGATGGAAGGCTAGCTTTGATTGTTCTACCACTCTCAAAAAAAGAAATAAAGAATCGTGGTTTAAGTAACGTCGTAGATGAAATAAAAGAAATTGTTAACGAGCAATTTAGAGATAGTGAGTTGAAAGTATTGCTCTCAGGTGTGCCTGTGATGCAGCTTGAGATACGTAATGCGGTTCAATCAGATAGAATTCTATACAATGGCATTGGTTTTCTGTTGGGAGCAATAATCTGCTTTATATTTTTCCGCAGAATATCTCTGATGGCTGTAACAATTATAGCACCAGCTTTGGCGATATTATGGTCACTAGGCACGATTGGCTTTTTAGATTATCGCTTAAATTTATTTTTAAATGTAATCACGCCTCTAATAATGGTGATATCATTTGCAGATGCTATGCATATGGTGTTTGCAATTCGCAGAAGGTTGCTTCAAGGAGATGATAAGAATGCAGCAATATCTCATGCGATATCACAGGTTGGCCCAGCTTGTGTACTAACATCACTAACAACAGCAATTGCATTATTTTCTCTGTATTTTTCACAATCATCACTAATTCAGACTTTCGCAATTATTGGAGCTTTTTCAGCAATCATCGCATTTTTAGCTGTTATTACAGTTGTACCAACAGTTGCTGCGTTATGTCTTCGTAATGGAGATGATTTTAGTGCAGATGTCCAACGGACTGATGCAGCAATGTCAAAGTTGGCAATTATTTCTGATTGGATTGGTGTTCATGTCGTAAGGCATCCATATTTTTATACCTTTCTTGGAGTTTTTCTTGTTATTATATTCGGTGCTGCGCATCTGTCCCTAGAGACACGGTATAGTTTGGGAGACCAGGTTCCGGACAAAGAACAAGCTGTGGCAGGCTCACAAAGATTAGATGAGAAACTAAGTGGTGCCAAACCTGTACATGTGATGGTAGAGTTTAAAAATGGCCAATCTCTCTACACCAAAGAAACTCTTGATGTCATTAAGAGAATTCAGGAAACGGTCGAAACACAACAGGGTGTAGGAAACGTATGGTCAATTGAGATGTTACGCAGATGGTTGGAAAAAAGCGGCTTGGATGATATAGAATCTTTGAAGAAATATATGGAATTGTTGCCCAAACACCTAGTACGTAGGTTTGTTTCAGAAGACGAAAAAACAATCCTAATAACAGGTAGAGTAGCTGATATCGATGCAAATGACCTTTTACCCATTGTTGATAACATAGAAGGTAATTTGCAAAAAATCCGAGGGCGCTTTTTTGATTATGATATATCAGTAACAGGTCTTGCAGCTGTGTCCGCAAGATATAGTAATGCAATGATCACTGCATTAAATTATGGGCTTATAAGTACTGTCTTCGTTGTTGTCATTTTATTATCTTTTATTTTCCGATCACTTACGATTGGTATTATCAGTTTCGTACCAAATATCTTCCCAATATTTGCTGCTGGTATCTGTCTTTATCTCTCTGGCATAGGATTGCAATTTGCCAGTGTTGTTGCCCTAACTGTTGCATTCGGTCTAGCTGTGGATGATGCAATTCACTATTTACATCGTATGCAACTAGAAGATGAACGATCAAGAGAAGAGAATTTATACAATTTGGTGAGAACAATGGATGTCATTGGCCCTGTAATGATATTAACAACCATAGTGTTAATACTCGGACTTTCCGTGACTATTTTCTCTGGCTCTCCATCTCTAAGGTTATTTGGCTGGCTAAATGCAGTAACTTTATCTGCTGCTTTACTAGCAGTACTCGTGTTTTTACCAGCCAGTATGGCAACGATAAGAAAGCTTCGAGGAAGAGCCAAAAAACCAAAGAAGAGTTTTCTAGACCTTTTTTAAAGAACAAGCGTGAACCATTTTATTTTAAGATGAGGTTAAATCACTCTATGGAAATGCTAAAGTCGTATTGATATTATAATTAACGGCAGCTTTCATGTTATGACTTTAGAAATATTGGTTGCTACTAAATTACCATCACCTAAAAGACAACTAAAAATACTAATAAACTTTAGATTATAGTTATATGTTACTCACCAAATAAATGCCCTTATAAATTGTGTGTCGCAATTGTTTTTGTAATTCTATCCCGTAAGCAATAGAATAGATAAAATACGAAAACTTACTGTTTATCGCAACTTTTTGTGTCAGCAGAAACACCTGTTCTAGGATCATTACGAACAACATCCCAAGCTATACACTGGAGCGTTTTACCAAGTTTCTCGCCAATAGAATAAAGGTGAGGTAAACCAACTGGAGATTTTCCATATAAAGTCGCATAATGAACAAGAGAAACAAAATAAATGCCTATATGATTCATATGAACATCATCATGCTCTTCTTTTGGGTTATCTAAAGTCAGTTTTGTGATAACTGATTTTTCATCAACTTTTTTTGCAGCCTCTTCAGATAAAGGCCATTCCTTAGGCCAATCAACATATGGATTTCTAAATAACTTCCAGAATGATAACGTCTCACCATTGGAAAGTGTAAAATCATCATTCTCTTTAGGAGACTTAAGGCGGTCAAAAAGTGCAACCAGGGCGGTGCCCACAGGAACAATATAAATTGGTGTCTTATAATTACAGCTTTTTTCCTTATAGCCTAGAAATGAGCTGATTTTCGAAAGAACACCTGGTTTCTGGATTTGCAAAGAGCTTGCTTCATCAGCAATCTGGTTCCATACGGACCTCTCGAAACGCATCGTCTCTTTCCAATCAAACCTACTCGCTGATACCTGAACAACATCACTGTCATCTGGCATCTGTAGCCCTTTCCAGCTTTCATATAGATAGACGCGAGCATCTGGGTTAGCGTTCATCAATGTGCAGTAAAATTGTTGCAGGTAATAGGAGCTATATTCTTTTTTATGCGCAAACCGAATAGGAAGCAATTCTGTAGCGACAAGTGTGTCATATTTCTTTGCTTTTTCTTGAAAAAACTCGCGCTTTGAGACCATTTTCTGGGCGTCACGGCTATAATTATGTGGTTTACCATTCCAATGTGCTGAAAGGGAAGTTCCCCAAAGTGTCTGCTCATCGTCAGAATAAAACAGTTTGCTTGATCTTGCAAAAGTTCCCATTAATTTAACAAGACTAATATCACCTTCAACAGTCTTTGAGGTGCCTTCAATTAAACTATGTCCCACCCAATAAACTGAAATTGATTTTCGAGGTTCTAGTTTTCTGGATTTCCAGTAACTCTCAGATTTTTTTTGGGACATAATATCCTCTGATATGGCAACGGAAGAAAAGAAGAAAAATGATATAAATAAAGTAGAAACAGAAATTATTGTTGTTATTCGTATCATAAGAAAAATGCCTATTTAAAGTTGAGTATTAGCAATCGAATTAAAACCAATAATATAAATGCCTTTTCATCATTTAAATTTACCTCAATCTAGCACAGTAAAATCATAATTTTAAGAATAAATCTTCTAAGGCAAATAATAATTTCTGCAGTGAAGCGCTCTAGCTGAGTAAATAAAAAAGCCGCCCAAATCATCATTGAGCGGCTTTAATTTCAGCTGAGTAGTAAAAAAAGTTGGGGGCTTACATCATGCCACCCATGCCTCCCATTCCACCCATTCCGCCCATGCCACCCATATCAGGAGCACCACCGGCGTCATCTTTCTTAGGTGATTCAGCAACACCAGCTTCTGTTGTTACAAGGAGACTTGCAACTGAAGCGGCATCTTGAAGAGCTGTACGAACAACCTTAGCTGGGTCGATAATACCTTTCTCAACAAGATCACAATACTCATCAGATTGAGCATCGTAACCAAATGTTGCGCGGTCTTTATCAAGGATCTTACCAACAACGATTGAACCTTCAACACCAGCATTTTCAGAAATCTGACGGATTGGAGCTTGAAGCGCACGACGAACGATATTGATACCTGCTGCTTGGTCATCATTATCACCTTCAACAGTGATCGCTTTAAGACCACGAAGAAGAGCAACACCACCACCAGGTACGATACCTTCTTCAACTGCAGCACGAGTTGCGTTAAGAGCATCATCTACACGGTCTTTACGCTCTTTCACTTCAACTTCAGTAGCACCGCCAACCTTGATCACAGCAACACCGCCTGCAAGCTTAGCAAGGCGCTCTTGAAGTTTCTCACGGTCATAGTCAGAAGAAGTCTCAGCGATTTGTGCTTTAATTTGAGCAACGCGTGCTTCGATATCTTTCTTCTTACCACTTCCATCAACAACAGTTGTGTCATCTTTAGTGATGCTTACACGCTTAGCTGTACCAAGCATATCGATAGTCACATTCTCAAGCTTGATGCCAAGATCTTCAGAAATCATTTGGCCACCAGTCAAGATCGCAATATCTTGTAACATCGCTTTACGACGATCACCAAAACCAGGTGCTTTAACAGCGGCAATTTTTAGTCCGCCACGGAGCTTATTTACAACAAGAGTTGCAAGTGCTTCACCTTCAACATCTTCCGCGATGATAAGAAGCGAACGGCCTGCTTGAACAACAGATTCTAGAATTGGAAGCATAGACTGTAGGTTAGAAAGCTTCTTTTCATGAATAAGAATATATGGATCGTCAAGCTCTGTGATCATTTTGTCAGCATTTGTGATGAAGTATGGAGAAAGATATCCACGGTCAAACTGCATACCTTCAACAACTTCAAGTTCGCTTTCTAATGATTTAGCTTCTTCAACAGTGATAACACCTTCATTACCAACCCGTTGCATAGCATCAGAGATCATATCACCAATTGCTTTTTCACCATTGGCAGAAATTGTACCAACTTGAGCAACCTCTTCAGGTGACTTGATTTTCTTAGCTTTATTCTTAATTGAAGCAACAACTTCAACAACAGCTTTGTCAATGCCACGCTTCAGATCCATTGGGTTCATACCAGCTGCAACAGCTTTCAAACCTTCGCGAACGATAGCTTGAGCAAGCACTGTTGCAGTTGTTGTACCATCACCAGCAACATCATTTGTTTTTGATGCAACTTCACGCACCATTTGGGCGCCCATATTTTCGAACTTATCTTCAAGTTCGATTTCTTTCGCAACAGTTACACCATCTTTAGTTGTTCTTGGTGCACCAAAAGCTTTATCGATAATTACATTACGTCCTTTAGGGCCTAATGTGACTTTTACCGCATTTGCCAAAGTATCGACACCACGAAGCATACGTTCGCGGACATCTGTCGAGAAACGGACTTCTTTAGCAGCCATAAATCTCTCCTAAGATTACTTTCATACACTTTGAATTAGATATTAAAGAACCAAAGTGTATTGCTAACAAAAATTGAATTACCTTGAATATTTAAGGTATAGGTGGGGCTGAGATTATTTCTCAATAACACCCATGATATCAGATTCTTTCATGATCAAGAGATCTTCGCCATCAAGCTTAACCTCAGTTCCAGACCATTTGCCGAACAACACTTTATCTCCAGCTTTTACATCTAGTGGTGTTACTTCGCCATTTTCTGCTTTAGTGCCTGTACCAACAGCAAGAATTTCACCTTGTTGTGGCTTCTCCTGAGCTGTTTCAGGAATAATGATACCGCCAGCTGTTTTTGTATCTTCTTCGAGACGACGAACAACAACACGGTCATGAAGGGGACGGAATTTCATTTACTTTCTCTCTCCCGTTTAGGAATGCCCTTATGAAATTTTAAGTAGATTTGCTATTAGCACTCTAGATCATAGAGTGCTAGCAACGAGATGTACTTAATACTGCAGAGTGTTGCTGTCAAGTTACCAAAGGTGTTTTTTTGGTGGAAAGAGCTAAAAATATTCGATATGCCTAAAACTCTGTTAAAATATACGAAGTAATCAACTTTAAGAGGCAAGTACTCTGGGCGTTATACTTAATTTATTCTGATACATAAAGAATTATATTATGATCTAACCAAATATCCAATTTCATGGTTATATTTTCTGCGCATAAACTCAAGATATTTGAAAACCAAAGTTGGCTCCATTGGGTATCCTTTATTTTTTATATGCTCAGCTTCAAGGTGTTGTAACTGTAAAAAGAGTTCTTCAGCAGTACTATGGAGCATAGCTACTGTAGCTATAGTTCTTCTAGACATATTCCTAGGAACTTCTGGAAGAAAACCATTAATCAGTTCTTTTGCAGATTTGGATAAATAACTGGAAGCTTTTCCCAAAATACCAATGAGCTTTATCGTGAAGGTTTCTCTGAATTGATAATCATGTTGCGCCATCCATTCGAAAAACTTATCCATTATCAAATCTTGTAGACGTAGATCTGAGGTGTTTCGATAGTCTCTCCATTCGGCAACAAGATGAAAATGGGGCTCAATTTCCATATCGCCAGGCGCAAATGTTTCGTCAACTTTGATCCCAATTCTATCAAGGAATTCGTCGCTTCCAACATCAAACCTGGTCAGGAATGTGGGAAGTTTAACATGTCCTTGGCTTGCTTCTTCATAGGCATAACGAATAAGCTTAGAACAAAAAAGTGTGTCATACCCTTCAATATTCATACTAAAATCATAATAAATTTCTGGGCAACGACCTGTTTGAGAGCTTAAAACACGATTGTAGATAAAATGTGCGGCCCTTTCTGCGAGAGCTGTGTCTTTATGTCTGAATAAAATGGCCCGCGAAATACCATGATCAAGGGCTTCTTCCAAAGGAGTAATTGTTGCTCCTTTTTCAATGAGACTCTCTATGACCCAGTGTTTACCGCTATCATCAACATAAATCATGGAAGCATGGCTAAATTGCGAGTCGACATCTCCAATCCGTGCAATCGCAGCGCTATTATAAAGCTTACCTCGAACAAGTAAGACATCACCAGATTGAAACGTTGGCATGCCTCCGCCAGTATCAAAGGAAGGATGATAAAGCGTGTTGATTTCTGGTCCGCAGAACGCACGATAGGGAGAGTTATCTTCTTCTATACGGGCATGGTCTATATGAAGTTCCCCAAGCATATCAACGATATAACGAGAAATTCTGAAAATGTTTCTAATGTCTCGTTGATTTCTATAGGATTTAAACCCCCTTTGATGCCAATCATGTAAGTTATCACGAAGTTGCATCCTCAAGGCAAAAATATGTTTGATAATTTCAGGAGCACAACTGCGAATAATTGGGAGTTCACCATAGCGATTGAAGTTGATATCAAGCAGTTTATTATGAAACCGCAAGAGCATATTAGACAACTCTTCCTCACTGCGAATATGTTGTAAAGCACATGAGTATAGATATTCATAATCATGTTCAAAAGGTTCGATCCTGACCGAAAGCATCGAGAAGAAAACTCCTGAGTTACAAATGTGAAAATTCTTTTTGTTCTAACCACATGTGCTAGTTTTATAACGCTTATTTCTGTTTATATATAGTCTAAATTATAGAAATAAATCACAAAATATACAGAAAAATTAAACTTGATTTAGATGCGATTGAGAAAGTCATACAATAAAATAGCAAATCAATAAACTTTTAAAAGTTCCACTTCTAAAACCGATTAAATATTTTTGTTATAAAAAAATCTAATATCTAATAAATATAAAAAGGTGCCTGCATATAATCGTAGATTGAAGGTTTCTTTTTAATAAAAAAGATATTTCTATTTATTTTGTGTAATAAAAATAAATTTGATATTTTTTCTATATTATTAGTTAAACAAAATTATCGCATAAAATAACGAAAATCACAAAGTATATTTATTCTATATTTATTTTTATGTTAAAAACATTTGAAATCTTATTTTGAGATATTGCCCGTTCTGCATACAAGAGAGATGCTATCCCTCATCACAATTTGATTCGCATCAATTGTGGGAAATTGATTTGGGGGCATATTTGGGGTCTAGTCATTTATGGTAAAAAAAATTGCTACAATTGGAGGGCAGGGGCAGCCAAGATATGATCAGAGATCTATAACAAAAGACGGGATTATATTAGCCGCAATGGCGGTGATTTCACTGGCTTTTGGAATTGGTCTTTATGAGCAGGTTGGATTAAATATAATCCTTTGTATTACCTTTGGGGCAATTGGTTTTTTTGTACTTTTCTCATTGCATTACATAGTTGTGCAACTGTCATCTTCAGAGAGTTTAGTACCTCGCATCTCCTCATTGGAGCGGGTTGCTTCTAGGTTGGCTCGTGATATCTCAAAAGTTGATGAAATGTCACGAGAAATGAAAGAATTCAGAGAAACAATTGAGAGAATTGATAGGGCGCAATCCCAATTAGAACTAGGTGGGTTTGGTGAGAGTTTTCAACAAAGAGAAGAGGCAACTTATAAACTTAATCAAGATGTTAGACGTATCGAAAGGCAGATTCAGGCTTTAAAAGACTATTTTGAGCAAAGTCATCAGGAAAATAAAGCTCGCATCAAATCGGAACTTTTGAGGGTTGAAAACCATATTAAGCAAACAACTGATAAATTCATGTTGCAGTCTCCTGAGCCTAGAAGAGAAATACCAACGAGCCAGCCAAATGCTGATTTAGATATGCAGTTTTCGCCTGTTCGGCAAGTTCAAAAGGCAAACTTACCCAAAAGCTTAATGCCAAATATGTTTGGTGATACCTCTGAACCTTTATTGGAATTTCCATCATTTCCGTCGACATCAGACACAATGGCACCAGCCAAAACTCAACCCTCCAGTAATGCAACGGCTAATCAAAAAGAGACTTTGCCTGATGTACATTTCTCTCCCATAAAGACAGAAAAACAAGGCAAGGAGAACAGATTATTAGACATTATTCAAGGGGCTCTAGGAAATGATCGAGTTGATTTATACTTACAACCAATCGTAAATCTACCTAGCCGTGATGTTGCATATTATGAAGCATTTACCCGTTTGAGAGCTGAGGATGACACTTTACTTTTGCCTTCCACTTACATTGAATTTGCAGAAAAATCTGGGGCAATGCCAGTTATTGATAATATAATGTTATTTAGATCAATTCAGGTCATGAGACGTTTATTAGAGCGGGGAAGTGCAAAAGGATTATTTTGCAATATATCCCCCCATTCATTGTGTGATGATGAATTTTATACTGAGTTTATTACCTTTATGGAGAAGAACAAGGATTTATCAAATTCTTTGTTTTTTGACATTAGCCAAAATACATTAAACAGCAAAAATCCAAGAGTTATGGATTTCATTGGAGCTTTATTGCGAATGGGATATCGATTCTCACTCGATAAAGTTACAAACTTAGATATAGATTTTGCTCGCTTACAAAACAAAGGGTTCCAGTTTATCAAAATAGACTCTCATATACTGTTAAATGGTATGGAAGGGGCTGGAGCCCGGATTCATATTGCCGATATGACAAGTTATTTAGCAAGGTATGGGCTAGACCTTATCGCAGAAAAAATAGAAAACGAAACAAGCCTCACCCAGCTGATCTCCTATAATATAACTCTAGGACAGGGGCATTTATTTTCAGAGCCACGACCAGTGAGATCTGAAATTTTTAAGAATGATAAATCTAGGAAAGCTGCATAAAGATCTGGTATATGTTTTGAATTTGTATAGAAGTATCAACTGCATATTCTTAAGGTCTTAGAGAGCAGCACAAGATGGAAATACCAATTCTTAAGTCAATTAGCCAAATATCTGATAAATATGAAGCGTGGTTTTGTGATATTTGGGGTGTACTTCACAATGGCAAAACTGTGTATCGAGAAGCTCTTGAGGCCTGCCAGGAATTCAAAAAAACTGGTAAATCAATTATTTTGATTACAAATGCCCCAAAAACAAGAATGTTTGTTGAGGCAAAGTTGAAAGAACTAAAGATACCTGAGAGTTGTTATGATGACATAGTAACATCAGGTGATGTGACACAAGAGTTAATTAAGCAATATAGCAAAAAACCACTATTCCATCTGGGACCAGAGGGAGACGAAAGTATCTTTGAAGGAATAGACATCAAATTCAGCACGAAAGAAAAAGCGCAAGTAATATTGTGTTCTGGGCTGATGGATGATGAAAATGAAACACCTGAGATTTATCGTGATGATCTCAAAAACTTTGTAAATAAAAATATACCAATGATTTGCGCGAACCCCGATATTCAGGTTGAGCGCGGAGATAGACTGATTTATTGCGCCGGTGCTTTGGCGAAATTATATGCCGACTTGGGAGGAGTAGCCCTTTATGCTGGAAAACCACATTGTAAAATATATGAAGCAGCATTCAAAAAATTAAATAATATAAAAAGCGGTATTGATCCAAAAAAAGTGTTGTGTATTGGAGATGGTATAAATACTGACATTCATGGGGCCAGGAATAATGGATTGGATGCTATTTTCATCGCTAGTAATATCTATGTCAAACAAAAGTCTTTAAACAGGGATTTATTGTTAGAATTATTCGGTCAGATCAAAGAAAAACCGATAGCAGCTCAAAATAGTTTAGTCTGGTAAAATACAGGCTAATTTGAGCTGCTTCCTGGCGGTATTAAAAAATCTAGAGAAAACAAGTTTCTTACTATGCTTTTATTTAAGCATTTCATCAATTTCATCTTGTTTGATCGCATGTTCGTCATCCTGAGGGCCATTAAGGATAAGTCTCTGATTGCGATCAGCTTTTTCACGTTCTTCATCATCGACATAATGTTGAGAAGCATCATCAGCAGTTGACGAAAATTTGTTGGCAAATTTACTAACACGTTTATCAATAAACTCGAGTGTATCGACGACACGTGAGATACGTTGGCCAGTTAAGTCTTGGAAAGAACAAGCTTCAAAAATGGCCATAATATTATCATTGACAATATTATAATAATTTCCTTGATCACTTGGATCTGCCGTCATGATAGTTTCGGCAGCTTCCATGATTTTATGAGTTGCTTGCTCCGTAGATTCTACAATAGCGTGCAATTCTTTACCCGCTTCTGGAATCCGCCCTTGTCTCATTTCAGACGCATTCAATTGACTAATTTCTGTTTTTGTAAAATTAATCTGATCAGCAATTTCACGAAACTCTGAATATATTTTAGCATCAAAACTATCTAAAATACTTTTTAAATTCTCAATTGAATTTTCCGCTAATGCTAAGATATCAGTCAGAGGGACATCAGAATTAACGCCCTGCTGCTGGGTTTCATGAGCAGAATCAGATTCCGCTTTTGGGTTGGCAACCATACTCAATCCTCAAATATTTTTATTGTTAGAGGTTACTTGAAGCCGATCTGTTAATCGGCTCCGCCAAATCGAAATTATTCACCAAATACTGCATCAATCTTAGCTTTGAGTGTAGCAGCATTAAACGGTTTCACAATATAGTTAGAAACACCCGCTTTTTTCGCTGCGATTACATTCTCCGTTTTTGATTCTGCTGTAACCATAATGAAAGGTGTGGACTTAAGATTATCATCAGAACGAACTTCCTTCAAAAGTTCGTACCCTGTCATTGGTTCCATATTCCAGTCAGATATGACAAGGCCATATTTACGTTCTTGCATCTTAATTAACGCTTCAGAACCATCAGCCGCATCATCTACATCTGTGAAACCTAATTGTTTGAGAAGATTACGGATAATCCGGATCATAGTTTTATAGTCATCCACGACTAAAACCGGCATCGAGAGATCAACCGCCATTACGCTCTCCTATCCCCATTACTTAGGGCAGTACTCAACTGCCAATAAACACAAATACAATTTAAGAACTTCAATTTCCTTTAAAACAAGGATATTTTTGTTCGCATGTATAGAGGTTAGCCTGAGGCAATAAATATAGGGTTAATATTGCAAAAGAAAATTTAGGAGAAAATTTTTCCAAACAAAGAAATTTAAAAAAGTTGTTATATTACATATAGATATATAGGTCTAAAAGGGAATGTTATTTATAAAATTATTGTATGAAATGTAGTATATTGATTATTGGAAGCAAAAACAAAGCATATGTCCTATTTCTTAAAAACAGGATATGCACTAAGAGTTTCCAGATTTGTTTGAATTTGTAATGATATTTTATTAATAGAATTTAACCATAAAAATCCAGTTTAGCTTTTTTGCGAGAAAACATGCAAATAATAGAAACATATCAGAATGTACCAAAAGAGGTTCAAAACGGTATAATCGCAATTGGCAACTTTGATGGTGTTCATAGAGGGCATCAAGTTGTAATTAATACGGTAAAACAAATTGCAAATAAAAGTACTCCATGCTTGCCAGGCGTAATGTTCTTTAATCCTCACCCGAGAACATTTTTCCAACCAGATAAACAAGTTTTTTGTTTGTCTTTAAAGCAACGAAAATTAGAGCTAATGAACAAATTAGGAATGGATTTTGCGATTGTCTTAAACTTTAACAAAGAGTTAGCAGAATTAAGCGCAGAACAATTTGTCAAAAAAGTATTAATTGAAGGTCTGATGGCCAAGCATGTGATTATCGGTTTTGACTTTTATTTTGGTAAAGGAAGAAGCGGTAATGCAAGTGCAATGCTTGAATTTGGTCAGCAATACGGATTTGAAGTCACGGTTGTAGAAGAACAAAAAGATAACTATGAGTCATATTCCTCAACAAAAATCCGGGAATTACTACAAGAAGGTGATGTCAGCAAAGCAGCAGAAATGCTCGGATATTGGTGGCGTGTATCTGGTATAGTAGAGAGTGGTGCCCAAAAAGGCAGTTGGCTTGGCTTTCCCACAGCCAACATTTCCCTATTACCCTCTCAAAGAATTGGACATGGAATTTATGCTGTAAACGTACATATAGGTACAGAAACCTATTCTGGAGCTTCATATCATGGGACAAGACCAACATTTGACAATGGCAGGCCAGTATTGGAAACATTTATATTTGATTTTGATGGGGAATTGTATGGAAAAACAATCGAAATTGAATTTATTGAGTATATTCGCAAAGATGAGAAATTTCCCGATGCTGAGAGCTTAAAGCGGCAAATGCAGGAAGATTGTATTTATGCAAAAGAGTTATTAAGTGATATACGGGCGAATAATTCTAGCATTTTATCTATATAAATTGATAAGTTTCAGGGGTTTTCTATGATAAAAACACAGGATAAATGATTTTGAGCTCTTAAAAGACTCGCATATTATCTCTACGATTGTTAGAACCCGCCGCAAGAATGTTAATCAAAAGAAAACCGAGGGCTGGATCAGGCCATGTCTAAACCGAAGACAGAGAATACAAAAGATAATACAGAACAACGAGATTACTCAGAAACCCTGTTTTTACCAAAAACAGATTTTCCAATGCGAGCTGGCTTACCTAAGAAAGAGCCGGAAATAATTGCCCGTTGGGAAAAAATTAATATGTACGAACGTTTGCGCAAAGCTGGAAAAGGAAGAGAAAAATATGTTCTTCATGATGGACCACCTTACGCAAACGGAAACCTACATATTGGCCACGCTTTAAATAAGATCCTGAAAGATGTTGTTGTGCGCTCTATGCAAATGCAAGGGTTTGACGCGAACTATGTCCCAGGTTGGGATTGTCATGGCTTACCGATTGAATGGAAAATCGAAGAACAATATCGTAAAAAAGGCAAAGACAAAGACGAAGTTCCAATAAACGAATTTCGTAAAGAGTGCCGCCAGTTTGCAAAAGAATGGGTTGGTATTCAATCAGAAGAGTTTCGCAGATTAGGTGTTGAAGGCGACTTTAAAACCCCCTACACAACAATGAACTTCAAAGCTGAGTCCATTATTGCCAGAGAACTCATGAAATTTTCTATGACAGACCAGCTTTACATGGGGTCAAAACCTGTGATGTGGTCTGTAGTAGAAAGGACAACCTTGGCTGAAGCCGAGATAGAATACGAAGATTACGAATCCGACACAATTTGGTGTAAATTTCCAGTTGTTGAAGCAGGAGGACAAGAAGATCAAAAATCACTGATGGATGATTTACTTGAAGCTTCGGTTGTTATCTGGACAACCACTCCTTGGACAATTCCTGGTAATAGAGCAATTTCCTTCTCATCAAAGATCGACTACAGTTTATACGAAGTAACACAAGCGCCTGAAGATAACTGGGCTAGAGTTGGCGACAAGTTAATTTTAGCGGATGCTTTATCTGAAGAAGTGATGAAACAAGCACGGGTTGAGGGATACAAGAAAGTTCATGCATTAAGTGAACAGGATTTAGCAAGTATAACGTGTCAACACCCTTTGAAAGAGATGGGCTATGAATTCGATGTGCCACTCTTAGACGGTGACCATGTCACGGCTGAGTCTGGAACCGGTTTTGTGCATACAGCACCAGGTCATGGACGTGATGACTTTGAAATCTGGATGTCTTCAAAAAAATTGCTTGAAGAAAGAGGAATTGAAACCACTATACCTTATACAGTTGAAGGTGATGGTAGATTTACCAAAGAAGCACCAGGTTTTGAAGGTGAACAAGTAATTACAGACAAAGGTAAAAAAGGTGGAGCGAACAAAGCTGTTATAGCAGCTCTTGTCGAACAGAATGCTCTTATAGCAAGAGGTCGTGTCAAACACCAATACCCACACTCTTGGCGTTCTAAAAAACCGGTCATCTTCCGCAATACACCTCAATGGTTTGTTGCGATGGATAAAGACATTGATAAAAAGAAAGACACCTTAAGAAATCGCGCATTAAAAGCAATTGATGAGACGCGTTTCGTACCTGAAAATGGACAAAACCGTTTAAAAGCGATGATTGAAACAAAACCGGATTGGGTCTTGTCACGTCAAAGAGCTTGGGGAGTTCCCATAAGTGTATTCTATAACAAAGAAACACGAGAAATCCTACAAGATGAAAATGTCAACGAGAGAATCTTAAATGCTTTCTCTGAAGAAGGCGCCGATGCTTGGTTTGAAGAGAATGCCAAAGAACGCTTCTTAGGGAATAAATATAACCCAAATGATTGGGAAAAAGTTGATGATATTCTTGACGTATGGTTTGACTCTGGTTCCACACATGCCTTTGTCTTAGAGGAACGTGAAGATTTAAAATGGCCTGCTGACTTATATCTCGAAGGGTCTGACCAACATAGAGGATGGTTTCAGTCCTCACTTCTAGAAGCATGCGGGACACGCGGAGAAGCACCCTATAAGGCAGTTCTAACGCATGGATTTGTGTTAGATGAGAATGGTCGAAAAATGTCCAAGTCTCTCAAAAATATTGTCCCCCCTCAACAAATCATCAAAGAGTCTGGTGCAGATATTCTACGCTTATGGGTCGTGACATCTGATTACTCTGATGATCTGCGCATTGGTAAAGAAATATTGAAAACCAGTGTTGATGCCTATCGCAAACTGCGTAACACGATGCGTTGGATGCTGGGATCTCTTGCCCATTATGATGGCGCGCCTGTCGAATATGATGATATGCCTGAGCTTGAAAAATACATGTTGCATAGATTGCACGAACTTCAAGATACAGTAAAACAAGGGTATCATGATTTTGATTTCAAACGAGTGTTCAACACGATTTCAAACTTCATGAACATTGAACTCTCTGCGTTCTATTTTGATATACGCAAAGACTCACTCTACTGCGATCCTGAATCAAGCATGACCAGAAGGGCGTCATTAACAGTGATTTCTAAACTGTTTGAGACGCTTACAATTTGGTTGGCTCCAATGCTTCCCTTTACAACTGAAGAATCCTGGCTTTCGCTATATCCATCTGAAGAGGACTCTGTTCACCTTCAACAGTTCCCTGAATTGCCGTCACAATGGAGTAATAAGAAAATCGCTGAGCGCTGGGCAAAAGTCAAAACAGTACGTAAAGTCGTAACAGGCGCTCTCGAAATAGAACGTAAGGAAAAACGTATTGGATCTTCTCTAGAAGCAGCACCTAAAGTGTATATCTCAGACAAAGAACTGAGTGCAGCGGTCAAAGGTTTAGATCTGGCAGAAATATGTATCACAAGTCAGATAGAGGTTATATCCAAAGAAGGTCCGCAAAAAGCATTTCGCCTTGAAGATGTATCTGGGGTATCTACAGAACCACTTCTAGCAGAAGGGAAAAAATGTGAACGCTGCTGGAAAATTTTGCCCGAAGTTGGAGCTAATCCCGATTATCCAGACATTAGCCCACGTGATGCAGAAGCAGTTAGAGAATTTGATGCAAAACATTAAAAAGCAATTTTTCAGATCCAAGCATGAATTGCTAAATATTTACGGTAAATGAGATTATGAAAAATTGGAGTTTGGGAAAAAACTTTATATACGGTATTGTGATAGCGTTCATAACATTTATTTTTGATCAGATAAATAAATGGTGGATGCTGTATAAATTTTGGCCAGAACAATCATGCCAACCGTTCAGCCAGGCATGCAAATATGAAATAACATCATTTTTTAACTTACAAATGGTTTGGAATCCTGGTGTAAGCTATGGCCTGTTTCCACAAAATGATCCTGCAGGTCAAATGTTATTAATTTTATTTGCAGTAATCATTTCTCTTATTTTGTTGATCTGGTTAACGCGTGTTACGACCATATTAAATGCTTTAAGTATTGGTTTAATCATTGGCGGAGCCCTAGGAAATGCCTTAGACCGTTACTTTTATGGCGCTGTAGCAGATTTCTTTGAGTTTCATGCATTTGGCTATAGTTGGTATGTTTTTAACATTGCTGACATAGCAATAGTTGCTGGTGTCGTCGGACTGTTGTATGAATCTCTTACTGAGAGTCGTAAAAAAGTCTCAAATTCATCATAAGTAAGTACAATTAACCAAGGAATTTGGTTATAACTTATTGTTTTTAATTGAATTTGTATAGGTCTAGGAAAAAACAATGCTTAAAATCAAAGTCTTAAATAATATGAAAAATATTATATTTGGTACGATTTTAGTAATAGGAAGTCTTTCACTGACAGGATGTGCAGGATCAGACGTTGAACTCCAAGTTCCAGGCTTAGGCGTGCTCAAAACAGGCGGTAAGAAAAAAGATCCAAAAATCGTAGAAAGAGGCCCGCTTGTTATTCCACCAAATACACAAAGGCTCCCTGAGCCAGGGCAAGCGGCTGTAAATACACAACAAGCAAATCAGGGGGCATGGCCAGATGACCCAGATCTTCGCAAGAAAAAAGTTGCAGAATTAGAAAAACAGAAGAAAAAGAAAAAAACAGAAGATCCATTTGCTGATGATTTAGATAACTCTGAAGGTCTTTTGGATAAGTTATTTGGCGGAAAACTATTCTAGTCAGAAAAATACTGGACAGATTATAGTGACTGGTATCCACAAAACTCTGAGATAATTTTCTTGCTAAGTATTAAATCTTGTTAATGTTTCTGGTTTTCTCTTAATCTTCTTCTAAATATGTATAAGGTACTCTTTTAAGATTAATCAGATGTTTGTCTCAAGTCACAGTTATCAGACTTATAAATTTTGATCTGGTTATAATGATGATGAGAAATATAAAGTCCATATATTTGGAAAAGAAAACTTTATATTTCACATAAAAACAAAAGAATAAAGAAGTTGCAAATAGAGAGAACTATGCCAGCTTTAAGAAATTCAAATTATTCCTTTCCTGCAATTGCATCATTCATTCTAGCAATTTTTGGGATCACCATGACCATACAAGTTTCTAATATAAACGAAGCAAACGCAAAATCACTTGTAACGAAATTCTCCTTAGAAAATGGAATGGAAGTTGTTGTCATACCAGACCGTAGAGCACCAGTTGTAACACATATGGTGTGGTACCGTGTCGGAGCAGCTGATGAGCCAATGGGACAATCTGGAATTGCTCATTTCCTTGAACATCTCATGTTTAAAGGAACTGAGAAAATCGCTCCAGGAGAATTTTCAAAAATTATCTCCAGAAACGGCGGTCAGGACAACGCGTTTACAGGACAAGATGCAACAGCATATTTTCAACGTATTTCAAAAGATCGTCTTCCGCTAATGATGGAGATGGAAGCTGATCGTATGAAAAATTTACGACTTCTAGAAAAGGATGTTGTTACAGAGCGTAAGGTTATACTTGAAGAAAGACGTACACGAGTTGATAACGATCCTTCAAGCATCCTAAGCGAACAAGTGCAGGCAGCATTATATCAAGCTCATCCATATGGAATTCCAATCATTGGTTGGGAACATGAGATGGTTAAATTAAGCCAAAAAAACGCTATAGATTTTTACAAAAAATATTATGCACCCAATAATGCGATCCTTGTTGTATCAGGTGATGTGGAACCAGAAGAGGTCCGCAAATTAGCTGAAAAAACATATGGACAAGTACCTGGTGGTAAACCATTCCCTAGACGCCAGCGTATTGCAGAACCTCCGCATCAGGCTGAAAGACGTGTTATCCTGAAAGACAAACGTGCAGGCCAAGCAACAATACAAACTATCTTTATCGCTCCAAGCTATACAACAGCAAAACCCGGTGAGGCTGAAGCTTTAGACCTTCTTCTAAAGATTGCAGCATCAGGAACGACAAGTAGGCTTTATAAAGATCTTGTTGTAGATAAAAAGCTCGCTTCAAGTACGGGTGGTTGGTATTCAGGTTCAGGTCTAGATAGTGGCCGGATTAGTGTATATGCAGTGCGCTCAAAAAATGCAGATCTGGATGAAATAGAAAAGAGCCTGCATAAAGTTCTAGATAATATAAAAGAAAATGGTGTAACCCAAAAAGAACTTGATAGGGCTAGAAAAGTATACATAGCAAGCTACATTTATGGCTCTGACAGTCAATCAAGTATGGCCCGCCGTTATGGATGGGGCCTCGTAGTTGGGCGAACAATAGAAGATATTGAGCAATGGCCGGAAAGATTAAAAAAGGTCACGGTTGAGGATATCAAATCAGTTGCTCAAAAATACATTAAAATCAAAAACTCTGTGACTGGAATCTTGCTTCCAGAAAAGAAAGAAGAACAGAAGGCTGACAAAAGCCAAAACACTAAAACTGAAAATAAGCCAAAAACGTAAAGGCAGATAATCATGATTTTCAAAGCTTCCATCCATCAAGGTAGCAGCAAGCACAAATTTTCTATGATTGCTGCAGGTCTTGTTTTCCTTTTATCACTGATCCTTTCCCAGAAATCTGTATATGCTATGACAATTCAAAAAATAAAGAGCCCAGGCGGTATTGAAGCCTGGTTAGTAGAAGAGCATCGTGTTCCTCTCATTTCAATGGAATTTGCCTTTGTAGGAGGGGCTTCACAAGATATCTCGGGGAAAGAAGGCCTGACCTATCTCATGTCAGGTATGATGGATGAGGGTGCCGGGAAATTTGATGCAACTGCCTTTCAGGAACGTAAAGAAGAATTAGCTTTCCGTATGGGGTTTGAAGCGCTTAGAGATGCATTTACTGGAAGCTTCCAAAGTCTGACAGAAAATAAAGAAGAAAGTTTTGAATTATTAAGACTTGCTTTAAACGAAGCTCGTTTTGATCAAGATGCAATTAATCGTGTTCGCAATCAAATTATTACTGGTCTAAAATTCGATGCAAATGATCCGAATAAAGTGGCTTCAAAACATTTCAGAGAGCTGGCATTTGGTAAGCATGTTTATGCAAGACAAACAAAAGGAAGCGAAGCGTCTTTAAATACAATAACTCAGGCAGATTTAAAAGGTTTTGCGAAAAAGAATTTTGCCAAAGATAACCTGAAAATAGCTGTTGTTGGGTCCATTGATGCTAAAACATTAGGAATATTACTTGATAAAGTATTTGGATCATTACCAGAGAAAGCTCAACTAACATCAATTTCTAAAGTTGAAACTATTAAAGGGCCTCAGAGAAAAATCATTGAAATGAATGTGCCACAGTCTGTCGTAAGGTTTGGGCATGAAGGATTATTGAGAAATGATCCTGATTTTATTCCAGCCTATGTTTTAAACCATATTATAGGTGGTGGTGGTTTTGCCTCTCTCCTGACTGAAGAGGTCCGCGAGAAGCGTGGGCTGGCTTACTCAGTTTACAGTTATTTGTCCCCTCTAAAACATGGTGCATTATACGTAGGTGGCGTTGCAACTAAAAATGAAGCCGTTAACAAATCAATTGAAGTAATTAAAGAAGTATTCAGTGAAATGGCAAAAAATGGTCCAACTGCTGAGCAACTCAAGAATTCTAAGCAATATTTAACTGGTTCTTATGCCCTAAGGTTTGACACAAGCCCTAAAATTGCCTCTCAGCTTTTATGGATACAAATTGAAAAACTAGGATCTGATTATATCGAGAAGAGGAACTCCATGGTAGAGGCTGTAACTCTTGAAGATATGAAACGTGTAGCTAAGCGCTTACTAAAGCCGGAGAACATGATTATTACAATTGTTGGTAAGCCTGAACAGAAAAGCTGATAAGGTACATTTTGTCTAATCTATAAAATTAGCATTTTGATATATTCTCTTAATAATATCTGCAGTATAACTGCAAAGAATATACTTAGAATGGTTAATTGAAAGAAATATGGGGTGGCAAAATGATATTTACACAATCTATCGAAGGATGTTTAGATAATGCCGTTGGTAGTCATGGACTAACTGAGAACGGCTTAAGCCTTTGGCTGACCCGTGTTCAATATATAATCGCAACAATAAAGCAATCTTATCATGATAACAGTTTAAGATTGCTTCAAGTTCCATCACAAACAGATGATATTGATCCAGCCTATGAGGCAATGGAAAAACTCACGCAAGGGGCTAAAACCGTTGTGTTTTTAGGGACAGGAGGTTCTGGCCTTGGTGGACAGACACTGGCCCAATTAGGTGGTTGGTCAATCCATGGTGATGAAAGAAATGCAAATAGACCAGAAATTATTTTTTATGATAATTTAGATCCAAGAACTTTATCAAGTGCCATTCAGACATTAGATTTAGCAACAACAAGATTCGTCATTACCTCTAAATCTGGAGGAACTGGTGAAACATTAGTCCAGGCTGTTGTGATTCTAAAAGCTATTAAAGAAGCTGGATTAGCTGGAGAAATACCAAATTTATTCCTTGGTCTCACTGAACCACACAAAGAAGGTAAAAATAATGGTTTAAGGGCGATGTGTGAGGCTCTCAATATTCCACTCCTCAACCATGATACAGGTGTTGGAGGTCGTTACTCATGTTTAACCAATGTAGGGTTATTACCTGCGATTTCTTGCGGATTAGATGTAAGAGCCTTAAGAGCTGGTGCGCAGGAAACCTTACAAACATTACTTGATTCTCAAAAGCCAGAAGAGGTTCATGCTGCAGTTGGTGCAGCAGTCGCTGTCGGTTTGTCTAAAGACAAAGGGGTCGAAAACCTTGTAATGATGCCATACTCAGATCGCCTGGCAAGGTTTTCAGCATGGTATGTTCAACTTTGGGCCGAAAGCTTGGGTAAACAGGGAGAAGGCACAACACCAATTGGGGCTTTGGGGCCTGTTGATCAACACAGTCAGCTACAGCTGCATATGGATGGTCCTAAAAACTTAATGGTCACCTTCCTTCGAACAAAATGTGCAGGTGTTGGGCCTGCAGTAGATGAAGAACTGGCAAGAATGTGCGGACTTGATTACATGATCGGTCATACAGTAGGAGACTTGGTCGATGCACAACAAAATGCGGTTCCTGAAGCATTACTTTCTGTAAACTGCCCTGTTAGAACAATTGATGTAGATCCATTAAACGAACATACCTTAGGTGGTTTATTAATGTCATTTATGTTGGAGACAATCCTGGCTGCAGGCTTACTAGGGATTGACCCATTCGATCAGCCTGGCGTAGAACTAGGTAAGATTCTAGCTAGAAAGCGCCTCGGAGGCAGTTAAATTTTTAAAAGGAGACAACAGTGGCTATTCGCCAGCTATCACCAGCAGTGATTAATCGTATCGCAGCAGGGGAAGTAATTGAGCGGCCGGCCAGTGTTGTCAAAGAACTCGTTGAAAATGCGATAGATGCGGGTGCCAGCAATATTGATATCGTTACGAGTGATGGTGGTTTGTCATTAATTCGCGTGATAGATAATGGTTCTGGCATGTCGAAGGAAGATCTCCTTCTTTCTGTAGAGCGGCACGCAACTTCAAAACTTGATGGAGAAGACCTTTTAGATATAGGAACATTAGGGTTTCGAGGGGAGGCTTTACCATCTATCGGATCTGTCGCTAAACTATCCATTCAAACAAAAAAACGAGATAGCGATGGATATGCTCTAAATATTGATGCAGGTGTCAAAAAACCAATAAAGCCGGCCGCATTAAATCCAGGAACAACGATTGAGGTTCGTGACCTTTTTTATGCAACGCCAGCAAGGTTAAAATTCTTAAAGTCAGAGCGTTCTGAAAATGCAGCAATTACTGATGTTGCAAAGCGCCTGGCCATGGCTCATCCAAACATAAGTTTTTCTCTAACGACAGGAGAAAGAGCGTCTTTGAGATTGACAGGGTATGATTTGCCAGATGAAAAAAAATGGTTATCACGCCTGGGCAATATTATGGGCAAAGAGTTTGAGGAGAACGCTCTCCCCATTTTCGCAGAAAGAGAAAAAGTAAAACTCGAAGGCTTTGCGGGCCTACCAACATACCATCGTGCAAATGCGCAACTACAGTTTTTATTTGTCAATGGGCGTCCTGTAAAAGATAAGCTTTTAGTTGGAGCAATTCGGGCTGCATATGGTGATTTCATTCCAAATGGGCGTTACCCTGTTCTTGCATTATTTGTATCGATTTCATCTCAGGAGGTCGATGTAAATGTTCATCCTGCAAAATCAGAAGTAAGGTTCCGCGACCCAGGTCGTGTAAGAGGGTTGATCGTGGGAGCCTTACGTGAAGCTTTAAATAATGCAGGGCATCGTGCAACAAACACAGTTGGAGCAGAAGCCTTCACTCACTTTACATCTCAAACAGGAAGCAATACACATAGCAGCCCATACAACCATATGAGCAAAAGAACAAATAGCTTTTTTGGTGAGGCTGCTCAGCCTACGATTGACGGTCTTGATGCACCAAGTGCTGACAACAGCGTAAATGCCTTGCAACCTTCAGCTGAAGAACTTTCAAAACCATTAGGAGCAGCCAGAGCACAACTTCATAAGAATTATATAATCTCCCAAACAGAAGAAACAATCATCATTGTTGATCAACACGCGGCTCATGAACGCTTGGTATACGAGCGAATGAAAAAGGCTATGGCTGAAGGAAAAGTAAAACGTCAAATACTTTTAATTCCTGAAGTCATAGACCTTGATACAGAAGATGTTGTAAGGCTTGCCAGTCGTGCTTCTGAATTTGAAGAGCTTGGTCTTGTGCTCGAAGCTTTTGGTCAAAAGGCAATTATAGTTAGAGAAATTCCAACACTTTTAGGGCAAACAGATATTCAAGGAATGATTAAAGACCTCGCTGATGATCTTACCAATGATGATACTGTATTAAGTTTAAAAGAAAAATTAGATCACGTCTGTGCAACTATGGCATGTTATGGATCTGTGAGATCTGGTAGGGGCTTAAACGCAGAAGAAATGAACAGTTTATTGCGGGAAATGGAAGCAACTCCTCACTCAGGTCAATGTAACCATGGCCGACCAACTTATGTAGAATTGCACCTTTCAGATATTGAAAAACTATTTGGCCGACGTTGACAAAAAGCATAAAAAACACGTTCCATTATGCGAAACAGAACGTGTTATATAATGCGAAATAGTATATCCGATTATTGACGTCTAAAACCGCCATCGCCTAGAACAGAAGCACAGTTGCTTGCAACACGATTATCATGTCCAACAAGTTCACAAGCTTCTTTTTTCTTGGAAGGATTATTACGGATCTCATGTCTTGTATAAACGGCTCCATATTCTTGTGCAACAACTGCAAGATAATTGTCTTCACAATATGGAGATAAGAATTCTTGCTTGCCATATTGTCCATAATTAACCTGGTATGGACCGTTACATTTAATAGCATAAGCACTGGTGGAAAAAGCAAATAAGGCACCAACAACGGCGAAAAATCCTACAAAAGTTTTTAAATTCATAATAATTATCCTCAATTCCATAAATATTTTCTAGGTCTGATAAAAATACAATTAGCTAAGAATTTATTATATTCAATAATAGTGACGATAAGATCTCGCCAAAATTCAACATTATGTGATATATGTCACTAAGATATTTTCTCTGCATATCTTAAAAGCAACTCACGCCATGAAGCATAGAGTGTAGAATGCAATAATTGTGTCTTCTTACCAAACCTGACAACAACCATATACTTCGCAGGTAAAATATAAATAATTTGGCCTCCTTGACCTAAAAAAAATGTAAAACGTCCCTGCAAAGGCTCTGTAACCCGATCAAGAATATTATATCTCGCATGGTTTTCATAATGCCCTTTTAGTAGCATATTCTCATCGACTTGATATCCCAAAAACTCTTTCCATAAAGCTGTAGATAAAAGACGAGAGTTTTCTTTTCCATTATTCATAATATAGCGTGCAACAAAGACCCAATCCTTCACACGTGCATAGAGGCAGCAATAAGCTGAGATATGATCTTCTAGACTATAATGCCGCCAATACGCTGTCGCTGCTCCTGCAGGCTTCCATAATTTAATTGAGAGCAATTGATTTAAAGGGAGATTATAGATTTTTTCCAAAACTTGACCAAGCAATGCAGTATTAACATTCTGGTAATTAAAGACTTCTTTTTTTGAACTTTTCAGTTGTGCTTTGATGGTCCCATATCCTTGGAAATGTAATTGAGCCATTGGTCCAAATGGGTTTGTAATGGTAAGTTCGGGGTCTTTAGCTCCAGAGACAGATTTAAGTCCATTGGGCTCAAACTCTATCCCTGATGTCATATTAAGAAACGAACGAATTGGGACTGTTTTTAAGTCCTCGTGATTGAGGTCCTTAAGAATGGATCCAATTGGGATGTCAAGAGAAGATAACTTTCCTTCATCCAATGCAATGAAAACCAAAAGTCCTATGAGGCTTTTAACTGCAGAAAAAGAGTTAAATTTCGTCTCAGCTGAATAGCCATCAGCATAATATTCTAAAACTGGTAAACCAGTTTTATAGATAGCAAAACCTTTTCCATAACTATCATCGAAAAGATCATCCAACCATTTTGATTTAAACTGCTTGATCTGTTTGCTAGGCAATTGCCTATTATCTTGCCCCAGAACCTTAGCAAATTTTCCTTTACTAGGCCACTCAGATGAAGGATATCCCTCTTGAAATAGATAACGAATATGTGGATTGGCAGATGACAAGATAAGAATTGAAGATAACAAAAGAATTGGAATAACGAATAAAAGTTTGTTTTTTCCACTAAACTCCACGCCCATTCCCTCCAAATAACCTTGTAATATGCAAATAAAATAGTCTCACAATAGCTTTTAAACAGAGATAATGTGTTTTGTTTTTGAAAAATATCCGTAATTTTCAAAACATGAACGAAAGGGCTTGCAGCTTTCAACAGACTGATATAACCAAAAAGTTCAAATAAAGGTCCGATTATGAAAGAACAAACAAACGATCCAAAGAATTATATCCAAGGCGCCACAGGTGATTGGGAAATCGTTATAGGCTTGGAGGTTCATGCCCAAGTCATATCAAACTCGAAACTATTTTCAGGCTCATCAACGGAATTTGGTGGGGAGCCGAATGACCATGTAAGTTTAGTTGATGCCGCAATGCCAGGAATGTTACCTGTAATCAATCAGGAATGTGTTGCACAGGCAATACGAACAGGCTTAGGTTTAAAAGCAAAAATAAATACTTATTCAGTATTTGATCGCAAAAACTATTTCTATCCGGATCTGCCTCAAGGATATCAAATATCACAATTTAAACACCCAATAGTTGGTGAGGGTGAGGTAATCCTAGACTTTAAAGACGGATCATCAATGACCGTTGGCATAGAAAGATTGCATTTGGAACAAGATGCTGGAAAAAGTTTACATGACCAACACCCTGACTATTCTTTCGTAGATTTAAACAGATCTGGTGTGGCCTTGATGGAGATCGTTTCAAAACCTGATATGCGATCAGCGGATCAGGCCAAGGCCTATGTCACAAAACTACGAACAATCTTAAGGTATTTAGGCACATGCGATGGCAATATGGAACAAGGTTCTATGCGTGCAGATGTGAATGTTTCCGTCCGTAAGCCTGGAGATAAGCTTGGAACACGTTGTGAAATTAAAAACGTAAACTCTATCAAATTTATTGGCCAAGCCATTGATTATGAAGCACAACGTCAAGTTGATATCATTGAAGATGATGGAGAAATCGTTCAGGAAACGCGCCTTTTTGACAATAAAACAGGTGAAACCCGTTCTATGCGCTCAAAAGAAGATGCCCATGACTATCGCTATTTTCCTGATCCAGACCTGCTGCCATTAGAATTCACTCTGGATTATGTAAAAGAAATATCGCAAGATCTACCAGAACTCCCAGATGACAAAAAATCACGGTTTATGTCAGATTATGGCTTATCCTCTTATGATGCAGGAATATTAATCGCGACAAAAGAAACCGCAGATTACTTCGAAGCTGTTGCAAAAGGACGCGATGCAAAGCTGGCAGTGAACTGGGTCATGGGTGATTTATCTGCTCACGCAAACGAAAAAGGGGTGTCTCTAACAGAAATGGGGGTATCACCTGAACAGCTGGGTGGCATGATAGAATTGATCTCGAACAAAACAATCTCCGGAAAAATCGCAAAAGACCTACTGGAAGTCTTAATCAATGAAGGCGGGAATCCGTCGGAAATTGTTGAAGAACGTGGCTGGAAAGTAGTAAGTGATACTGGTGCTATCGAAAAAATTGTAGACGAAATCATCGCATCTAATCCAAAACAGGTAGAACAGGTCAAAGAGAAGCCGAAAACACTGGGCTGGTTTGTTGGTCAGGTGATGAAAGCATCTCAAGGAAAAGCAGATCCTCAAACAGTTAATGAGATATTGAAAAATAAGTTGGACATTGGGGATTAATCAATATACTTGATATTGAGCTGGAAAAAACGGTTGTATTTACTATAAGTAAAGACCAAAAAACTGTTCCTTAACAGTATAATAGACAAAAATGATCATTTTTTGTGCTTGTTTTTGTCATTCTTGCTTTGCCTGGCAACCGTTTTCAGCTAAAAAGTTTCATAATAAGAAATTAAAGCTAATTTACATAACTGTTACATAAATGTGTGTAATTGCGTACATTTTGTATATGTTGCAGGTTCACTGAAATTATAGCCAGTTGCGTTTTGAGAAAGGTGGTGTGGCTTGACAACAAATTTATCTGAACAAAAGGCTGAAAAAAAGCATGCCGGGTTAAGAAAAGCCGTACATCGCCATCGTGCATTGTCCAGAGAAGGTTTCTTGGAGCGCCTATTTACCTTTGCGTTTAGAGGCTTGGTATATCCGCAGATCTGGGAAGATCCTGTGGTTGATATGGAAGCATTGCAGATCCAACCAGACAGTCATATTGTAACAATTGCATCTGGTGGATGTAATGTATTAAGTTACCTTGTTGCAAATCCAGCAAAAATCACAGCTGTTGACCTAAACCGTGCTCATGTTGCCTTAAACAGATTAAAACTCTGTGCGGTCCAAAACCTGCCGGATTACGATGCATTTTACAAATTTTCTGGTCAGGCAGATTCTAAAGAAAACGTAAAAGCTTACGATAAATATATTAAGCAGCATTTAGATCAAGAGAGCCGTGACTATTGGGAAAAACGCGATTTATATCGCCGCCGCCGTATCACACTTTTCCGTCGTAATTTTTATCGCTTTGGGCTTCTAGGCAAATTCATTGGCGCTGGGCATTTTGTTGCAAAACTTTACGGCCGTGATCCAAAAGAGCTTTTGCAAGCTTCCAGTCTCGAGGAACAGCGCAAAGCATATAATGAGCACATTGCTCCATTGTTTGATAAGCGTCTGATCAAATGGTTCTTGGATCGTCCAGTCTCACTGTATGGTCTTGGTATTCCGCCGGCACAATATGAAGCCCTTGCAACCGATGGCAATGGTCAGGGCATGGCAGGCGTTGTGAATGCCAGACTTGGCAAACTCGCATGTGATTTCAAATTTGATGAAAACTATTTCGCATGGCAAGCTTTCGCAAGAAGCTATTCAGAAACTGGCGAAGGTCCTGTTCCACCTTATCTAGAACGTGAGAACTACGAACTAGTAAAAGATCGTGCGAAAAGAATTTCTGTCAATAATATCTCATTCACTGTCTTCTTGGAAAAACAACCAGAAGCAAGTGCGGACCGTTACATCCTTCTTGATGCCCAAGACTGGATGACAGACGAGAACCTGACGGATCTTTGGACACAGATCACACGCACAGCAAAGCCTGGCGCACGTGTTATCTTTAGAACAGCAGCAGACGAAAGATTGCTTCCTGGACGTATCCCGGATGAGATCTTAAATCGCTGGGATTATCAAGAAGAGAAAAGCCGTGAGTTGAGCGCAAAAGACCGTTCATGTATTTATGGCATGTTCCATCTTTACGTTCTAAAGTAATCGAATAAGGGTATTCGTGTTGTGACTGCTGAAAGCCACACTGAAAATAGTGCAAAAGAGCATATGGATAGCATATACCGTTACCAACGGTATATCTATGATCTAAGCCGCAAATATTATCTCCTTGGCCGTGATAGATTGATCAAAGAGATGAATGTCGAGGACAATCAAACGGTCCTCGAAGTCGGCTGTGGTACAGGGCGCAACACAATCCTTGCGGCAAAGACATATCCAAAAGCCCAATTCTATGGCTTTGATATCTCTACTGCGATGTTGGAAACGGCAGAAAATTCTCTCATACGCAGCAAAATACAAACGCCTGTGAAGTTTGCTTATGGTGATGCAACACAGTTTAATGGAATGGAAACATTCAACGTACCATCCTTTGATCACGTTTTCATCTCCTACGCCTTGTCGATGATCCCGCCATGGAAAGAAGCACTAGATAACTCTCTATCTTGTGTAGCACCAGGCGGTAAACTTCATGTTGTCGATTTTGGCCAGCAAGAAAAGCTACCCAAATGGTTCCGCGCAATACTATACTGGTGGCTAAAACAATTCTCGGTCTACCCGCAAGCCGAGCTGCATTCTGAGTTGTTAAAAGTAGCAAAAAAATATAACGCCAAATTAGAGTTTAAATCCCTCTATGGTGGTTATACAGAATATGCCGTGATTACGCGCTAAGATAATCAGCATAGTCCTTGCGTAGAAGATCAAGTTTCGGATCAATATACCGTTTGCAGAAAGGGCGCTCCGGCCCATTCTGATAGTAATTATGAAACCGCTCATCCGAAGCTTTGAAATCACAATAGGAAAGAACTCGCGTCACCTGTCCTAAACTGTCTGATGTCTTCAAGCTATCCAATATATTTCGAACCCTTTCACCCTGCACCTCATCAAACACATAAACTGCACTACGATATTTCCCACGCATTTTATGAGAAGAATTGCTGGAATGAGTCCGCAAATGAATCTCGATCAAAACCTCTAGCGGAATAACACTCATATCAAAAGACACAAGAACAGCCTCGGACCAACCATCATCCGGCGCATCAGAACGAATAAACCCTTGGGTCACATGTGAAACCCCGCGCAAAGGCTGAAACACCGCCTCCGTACACCAATGGCATCCACCTCCCAAACCAACCTTTTCTGTGTGTTGAGCCATATGACCTCACATAAAAAAATGCCCCAGCAAAAGCCGGGGCACCTCTTAAAACTCTGTCATAAATTCAACGTCCAATCAACGCTCGTCAATACCAACATAAGGACGCTCAGTTGGTCCTGTGTAAAGCTGGCGTGGACGGCCAATACGTTGTTGTGGATCTTCAATCATTTCTTTCCACTGTGCAATCCAACCCACAGTACGCGCAAGTGCGAACAACACTGTAAACATCTCAGGTGGGAAGCCAAGCGCACGAAGCGTAATACCAGAATAAAAGTCAATATTTGGATACAAACGCTTCTCAACGAAATACTCATCCTCAAGCGCAACTTTTTCAAGTTCAACCGCAACCTGCAACAATGGAGAATCCTGGACCCCAAGAACCTCAAGAACTTCATGTGCTGTCGTCTGCATCACTTTCGCACGAGGGTCATAGTTTTTATAAACCCGGTGGCCAAAGCCCATCAAACGGAACGGATCATTCTTATCCTTAGCACGGTTCACATATTCTGGAATACGATCTGGTGTTCCAATCTCTTCCAACATACGGAGTGCTGCTTCATTTGCACCACCATGTGCAGGTCCCCAAAGACAAGCAATACCAGCTGCGATACACGCAAATGGGTTCGCACCAGAAGAACCAGCAAGTCTCACTGTTGATGTCGAAGCATTTTGCTCATGATCTGCATGAAGAACAAAAATGCGATCCATCGCACGAGCCAGAATTGGATTAACTTTATATTCTTCACAAGGAACAGCAAAACACATATGCAGGAAGTTAGATGCATAATCCAGATCATTACGTGGATAAACAAATGGTTGACCAACCGAATATTTATGAGCCATAGCTGCAATTGTTGGCATTTTCGCAATCATGCGAAGCGCCGCAATATCACGCTGAACTGGGTCGGTAATATCTGTTGAGTCATGATAGAAGGCAGACAGCGCACCAACAACACCAACCATAATTGCCATTGGGTGAGCGTCGCGTCTAAAGCCTGTGTAAAAACGGTTCATCTGTTCATGAAGCATCGTGTGATAAGTAATACGATCTTCAAATTCTTTATATTGATCATTGTTTGGTAAGAAACCATAAAGCAAAAGGTGGCAAGTCTCTAGGAAGTTACCTTTTTCCGCTAAGTCGAAGATCGGATAGCCACGATAAAGCAGAATACCCTCATCACCATCAATATACGTAATGCCGGACTCACAGCTTGCTGTGGATGTAAAGCCTGGGTCATAAGTAAATTTGCCAGTTTGTTTGTATAATTTTTGTATGTCTAAGACATCTGGCCCGATAGTACCCTTTAACTTTGGAAGCTCAACAGACTGGTTTTCTACAGAAAGAATACCAGCATTAGTGTCATTTTCAGTCGTATCGGACGTATTCATAAATAAGCTCCGTATTTTTTCGTATGTATTTATCATCATTTAATCTATACTGCGCGCAAGTTTTTTTATCATAATTTCGCTGCATATGAGTTAACCTACTTTTTGCAGTGCCGCAAGATAGCCTTATGATATAAATTCTGATATAATATTTCGCTAAATTTTGTTTCCATACCTTAAACTTGGTAGTTTATCCTTGAAATTGCCTCTCTTTTTCCAACTATGATTAGCAAATCGTAAATGCTTGGAGCATTCGTGGAACCAGTAAGCGCAGCCCGAATAGGTTGAGCAACTTTAGGGAATTTAAAACCATTCTCCTCAATATACCCTTTAATAATTTTTTCCACAGAATCAAGCGACCAATCTTCACAGGCCTCAAGCATCGGAAGCAAATTGGAAAGATGTTCGCGTCCAGTATCATCAAGAACTTTTTCTGCTTTTTTATCAAGGGCTAAGGGTGCATCGGATAATATAAAGTTTGAGCTATGAATGAGTTCAATAAGTGTGTTCGCTCGTTCCTTTAAAGCATAAAGTCCTGTCTCAAGAGTGCTCCATTTTTCATCAGATATCTCGGCTAAAGGAGGGAGTTCGATTTCATCAATTTCATCCCATATCTCTTGTATATGTTTAACCAAATCTTTATCATCTGTCGTGCGTAAATAATGAGCATTTATGTTTTTTAGCTTTGCAAAGTCAAAACGCGCAGGAGCTTTGCCAATCCCATCAATATTAAACCAATTGATAAGTTGCTCAGTTGTAAAAATTTCGTCATCACCGTGTGACCAGCCTAATCTGACAAGATAATTTCGCATTGCAGCAGGCAAATATCCCATAGCTCGATAAGCTTCAGCACCAAGAGCGCCATGACGCTTTGAAAGCTTCGCACCGTCAGGTCCATGAATAAGAGGAACATGAGCAAAAACTGGCACATCCCAGCCTAAAGCCGCATAAATTTGTGATTGACGAGCAGCATTTGTAAGATGGTCATCACCACGGATAATATGAGTTACGCCCATATCATGATCATCCACAACAACAGAAAGATTATAGGTCGGCGTGCCGTCACTCCTTAGAATAATCAAATCATCCAACTCTTTATTTTGAAATGTGACTTCGCCTTGCACTTGATCTTCAACAACCGTCTGGCCTTCCATAGGAGACTTAAACCGCACAACAGGGTCGACACCACTCGGGGCTTCAGATGGATCACGGTCCCGCCATGTCCCATCATATCCAATAACGCCTCCTTCTTGTCGAGCTTTTTCACGCATCGCCTCAATCTCTTCAGGACTGCAATAACATTTATAAGCTTTTCCCTCAGCAAGCAGCTGGTTAGCAATTTCGATATGCCGGTCGGCTCTGGAAAATTGATAAACAGGCTCTCCATCCCAATCAAGTTCAAGCCATTTTAGACTATCCAAGATAGCATCAATAGCAGCATCTGTAGATCGCGTTCGGTCCGTATCTTCAATACGAAGCAACATCTTTCCGCCATGAGCTTTTGCATACAGCCAGTTGAATAAAGTTGTTCTCGCACTACCAATATGCAAGAAACCTGTAGGAGAAGGCGCAAAACGTGTAACAACTTGTTTGGTCATTCTTAAATAACTTTCCAAATTCTATAAGATAGTCTGTGAGTTGATAAATCAGCTCTGTCTTTAGCACAGCTCTAGCCATCTTATAAATAGCAGAGCGCATAAAAATATAGAGATTAATTTACCGCAAGGCCTGGATAAAGAAAAACCAGAAAACCAAAGACAAAAGAAATCACAATGATAAATATCACAACTCCGGCAAAGAATAAGAGATATCCATAAGCCTGCCTCAAATATTGAATACCAAGCGAAAATTTAAATATAATTGCATTAAGAATGATAAATGGCAGATATATTAAAACGCTTAGGGTTTGCACCCAATTTGTTTGATCAAATGTAACTGAAAGCAAGTTCAAACAGTGCAAAGAACTAAAATTCGGGGCGCATTGCTGTATAGTTTCACCATTAGGCAGTGTCTGAATTTGATTGAGAATATTATTATCTATTTCACCATTATTAAAGTACGTTAGAATCGCTGCAACGGCTGGTAAAAATTGAAAAGGGGCAAGAAGAATACCAACGCCAGTCATAAGTGAGACAGGTTGCAAAAATTCAGTAAGGTTGACTTTTATAAGACCGAAAACTCTCCATATCCAGTAGATTAAGAAATATGAAAGTATAAGTGTAACTGGGAAAAAGATAGCCATTAAAAGATCAAGACGGCCACCACCAAAAATAGACACATTTAAAAGAAGAGCAATAATAATGGTAAAAATGATACTGATAATAGAAGCTTTAAAAATATAATTTATCCGAAAATTATAATCATCAATATCTCCAAGGTGAATTTCCCTGGCAACTGTTCTTGGGAAGAAAATAGACCTGTAAGTGAGTGTGAAAACATCTAGAATGCTGCCAGACTGTTTTTTCACAAAATGATTTGAATGGTCTTGAGAAGAAGTGGGGAACTTCTTCTGAAATTGGTATAGGTTCAACTTCTATAGTATATAAATGCAACTCATAAGGACCAATAAAAAGAACATTATTTGTGCCCCATAAGCTTTGATCAAGCTGTTCACCATCTAGAAATGTTCCATTCGTACTGCCAGCGTCCGCAATTTTAATTTCGTTATTCTCAATGATAATTTTTGCATGGGACCTGGAAACACTACTATGGCCAAGATGAAGGTCTGCATGCTCATCCCTGCCAATATTAATCGAACCGGCTCGAGGTAAATTCTTCGTGCCTAACCAGGGGCCATCCTCCCCATGTTCGCGCCAGCGAACTTCATACATGATATGCAAGCTAACCCACCATAAAATAAATAATGTAACAACGTCCTAAAATATCACCACGAAAGAACAATAATCAATCTAAAAGGTCATAATTTGGCCAAAATAAGTTATTCGTCCTCCAAGAAGCATATACCCTAGAGACTAGGGCGCAGACACAAAGGCTTTATAATTAAGGTGAATTAAGTCGTACCTACAACAAGAGAATAGATCAAAAATAAGATAACATAGATTATAAAGTACAAAATAAAAAATGAAACCATACTTAAGAGATATCCCAAGAACTGTTTCCAATATTTTATATCTATAGCATGTTTTAAAATGGTTGAGTTAATCGCTATTGTGACAAACAAGGTAATGAGTACAATAATTATTGGCCACCCTAAGGGATTTATAGTTGCTCCCAAAAGATTAAGGCATTCAAGAGTATTAAAGTCTGGCACACAGTTTTTTAATTTATCCGTCTCTTTTAATCTTTGCACTTGATCAAGCACATTAGGATTAATAGTGCCATCAGGGAAATAAGAATAAGCAGCTACAAACGCGGGGACATGAAAAAGAGGGATCATAAACACCCCAACACCGACCATCAGAGAAACAGCATGCAAAAATCTGGAAAAGCTAACTTTGATAAGCCTGGAATATTTCCATACAAAAAAGAGATAGCAGTAAATAAAAATAATATATAAAGGAAAAAATAAAGGATAAAGGAAATCAACTCGCCCACCTCCAAATGGAGAGACATTTAAAAGAAAAGCAATAAAGGAAATGACAAAGACTTGTAACGCAGAAACTTTAAAAAGATAATTCAATCGTAAGTTATAATCTTCTGCTTCTTCACTATTGCGAACAGCTTTCGCAACGCGAACTGGAAATAAGACAGAAAAAAAAGTGAGTTTTAAAACATCATAAAACCCCAAAAGTTGTTCCTTTAAAAAAAATGCGTGCTGGGTAGGAGCTTGTGCAGCATGAGGAGCTTCCTGTGCAAATGCTCCAACAAAACCTTGAGGCGGGAATTCATCAGCCTGATCTGAAGGCTCTGTATGATGAAACTCAACAGGGTGTAAATGTAATTCAAAATTACCAATGACAAGTATCTCGCCAGAGCGCCAGAAACCGTGTTTTAGTGGTTGTTCTTCAAGATAAGTTCCGTTTGTGCTTCCTACATCTGCAATCTTAATATTTTCTTTGTCACAAATAATAATGGCATGAGACCGGGAAACACTACCACTATTAAGTTGCAAATCAGAGACTTCATCTCGACCTATATTTATGGAGCCAGTTACTGGCAAATTCATCTTACCCAGCCAGGGGCCGTTTTGTCCAAATTCCCTCCAGCGAACTTCATACATTATCTGTGTCCCCAGCCATTATAAATTAAATATGTTTTTTTATTAAAGACATTTTAAAAAGCATAATTTGTTAGAAATAAGTTAAAGCATTTTAATTCAAGTCATAGCAGAGCTCTACAAGTCAAATGGTGCTGGATTGCCTGTCACATAGATAAGTAACAGGAGTAAAGCCAGATAAACAACAAGATATAAAAATGCAAATATAATCAAGAATAGGATAAACCCAACAAACTGCTTCCAGTATTTTATCCCGATGGAATGCTTAAGTGTAATGGCACTCACACCAAGCAATATGATTAAAACGACATAAGGCGGCCACACCGTCCAACTTTGAAATGCGATACCTAAATCTTTTAAACAATCAATAGAGCCAAATTGTGGAGTACAGACTTTCAAAGATTGAAATTTAGGCGTTATGTCAATAAGGCGCAGAATGAAGGGATCGACCTCACCATTCTTAAAATAGGCAAATGAAGCATAAAGCGCTGGGAAATATAAAAACGGGGCCACAAAAAGTCCCATACCCACAAAAAGTGAAATGGCTTGCAGGAATTCAGAAAACTTAAGGGTGATTAAGCCAAAGACTCTCCAAACCACAAACATTAAAAAGCACATAAAGAGTGTATAGATCGGATATAAAAGCTGGAACAAAAACTCTAGCCTTTGAACACCAAAGACCGTTGTATTTGTGACAAACGCAACAATAGACAGAAAAAATAAATAGAGAGCTGTAGTTTTAAAAATATAGCCTAACCGAAAATTAAAGTCCTCTTTATCTCCTAATTTAATTTCCTTCGCAACAGTTCTGGGATAAAAGAGAGAACGAAAAAGCAGTATAAAAATATCAAAAAAACCAAGAATATGTTGCTCAAAGAAATTTTTGGTTTGGGGCTCTGTATTAGGAGGAGCTTCTGCCTGAGCATGATTCTGAGCTGAACCTGCATATGCACCCGCATGAAGAGGCTCGTCTGCATATCTCAGGTGATCAGGAAGGATCGCAGTTTCCCCTGTATCAAGTTTACCGCCTCGGACTGTCGGAAAAAGCCTAAGTTCAAATGGGCCAATTCTAAGAGTGTCACTCAACTCCCAAACACCATTATGCAAGCGTCGCCCATTAACATAAGTTCCATTTGAGCTGCCCAAATCTTTGATCTGCACAATGCCTTTATCACAAATAATAATTGCATGAGATCTGGAGACACTACTATCAGTTAAGATCAGGTCAGCACCTTCATCCCGTCCTATAGTAACTGTGCCTTGACGTGGTAAATTTACCGCGCCAAGCCAGTTACCTTTTCGCCCATACTCTCTCCAGCGAACTTCAAACATATTATGCCCACCCACCATAGAAAAAAAATCTTTATAAAATGACTTTAATAAAAATCATGAAATTCCTATTAAAAAAGAGATTTTGTCTGAAATAAGATGTGGGTCCAAAATTTAAATGCGTCATATTAAGTAGATAAATTAAGTCACTTTTAGACTGAACAGAAGTAATAACCCATCAATCTGCTTGAGATTGGCACGATTTTTTCATATAAGGTGACATGCTTGCTTGTATCTCGTCGGCAATTCAAAACTGAATTGAAGGAGAATATTATGGCCACGATTGGAAGCCTGTCATCTTTAAATGCCAATTCTTTGGCGGAATTACAGAGCCGATTAGCAGAAAAACGCGATCAGGCCTTTGCCAAAGCTGACGCAGATAAAAGTGGGGAACTCACTTTTAAAGAGTTCGAAAGCATTAGGCAAAATAATCCCCTGGCGGAAAAACTTGCCGATAAGGTGCCCGGTGAGAAAATTTTTTCCGCCCTCGATACAGATAAAAACGGAACTTTAAGCAAAGAAGAATTCACGCCTAAACTTCAAAACAATAATTTAGTTCAAGGCCAGGTGCTAGCATCCCTCCTTACAATCCAAGAACAGTTCTCAAATATAGACGATAAACCAGAGAGCCTAAACGAACTTCTCAACTTCTTTGACGAGAAATCAGATGCCAATGAGCAGAGTAATCTTCTGAGTAAATTGTTAGAGACGATTGAAGGGGGCGATATTTAGAGTTGTGCTTCAAATCCCAGGAACAGGTGGAGCTTTGTTATATTGACCAAGGCCGAGTTATAGATGTCAGAAAATCATTTATCATCTAGCAAAAAAGAAATCACAATCGGTGGCCAGTAAACCCAAAACACGAGGATGCTCCAAAAGAATATAACTGGGTGGAGTGGAACTTTATCTTGATAAATAATCCAGAAACATGACCCAAAATATGCATATAATAAAATATAGGTAGACATTACGAAACACAATAAAAATTATTTTAAAAAATAAATATGTATGTAAAAATAAATGATAGTAGTTTTTTGTCAATAATACCAGTGGAGTATTGAGGTATAATAGTAAAGTTAATGAGAAAAAAGCAGAAAGTAATTGTAAATTAAGAAAAAATATTAATTATTTTTGGCCCTGGCCCGTGGATATAAACGACATCTTCCGCACAAAAAGAGCACGCATTAACAACTAAGTTAACTGACAAAAAGAGCTTAACTAACATAATAAAAAAGATCTAATTTTAATCTAAAAAATTTTATTAAAATTTGAATCAGAATTTACCAATTAAATATTTCCAGCGTGCAAATGCACCTCTAAAATTTCGTATGTTAAAGACACAAACATTAACCTCTCATTGAGTGATTAAGTGCAACCAGATTTGAACTAATGGCGGTCAAATTGAAATCTCTGTTAATCATATTATTCGTATCGTGCATGACATATATGAGCTTATCTTCATTAATAGGCAATGCGTTTTTAGCTCCAAAATTAAAGGCTGTTCCCTTAAAGCCAAGTTTGCCTGCAGTTCCATCAAAGCTTGCTGATTAATAGCAAGGCGTAATTTCTATTTTCAAAAATCAATACAGGAGATGAGCACATGCCAGACTTTGGTAAGAGAAAGCCTGCTCCAAGAATGAATAATCTACAAAAGTCTCTTAAGGATAAGAAATCAATAAGTGAGGTCGAGTTTAGCACGCAGAAAGGGATGTCACACTATACGAAGTTGAGTGCCATTGGTTTTTTTGTTGGGCTCACGCTATTTGTTACCTTAGAGATTGGGGTGCAATTTGCGTTTAAAAAATTAATTGCAGCACCTCTTGAAAAAAAATTAGCAGCTCAATTCGAAGGCGTTGAACCGAAAAATTCTCTTGAATATCCAGTCAATTATCACACACTAAAACCTCAAAACAAACAATATTGGGAAATGACCCAGAATGCTCTAGAGGTGTGTCAACATAAATTAAAAACAGATTGGTCTCATCAAAATACCACGAAACATTTAGAATTTGATGCAGATGTAAGAATAACCTCAGAATTAGAGCTAAGAGATCTTGGATACTTTCTTCCATGCCTTATGGACCACAAACCGGAACGTTTATGTGAACTTGGTGTGAAGCAGGATTTGATCAAACGCTTAAAAGAATATTTCACAACACTGGATGGATATAAGCGACAGCGCCAATATATAGCGAAATGGAAAAAACAACCCAACCAGGTCTTTGCCCAGGAAATGAATGCACACTTTAAAGAGATAAGGAATGCGCTCAAAGGCGAACCGAGAAGTGTCGTCAAACGTGAACCTTTAAGCACAAACATTGATGAAAGAATTATTGATGGCATGCGCTTCTTAGCAGAAGAAGGCTACATATCACCATCCGACTTCACATCATGGTTTGGCATGATAACACCAAAGCATATCGAATTTATTTTCAACGGTATAGACGTTCACACATATCAATGTCGAGGGGCATGAGGTGGTGTAAAGCAGTAAATTAACAAGCATGAGAGTCCAGGCCCGTGGAATAGAACCGACACTCACGCTTATGATTACACTTGAACCAGGTCATAAAAACTTCCGCAATCTCACAATGCTTAAGCGTGCAACCCGCCCCATTACACTTTCGCGCGAACCAGGTCATAAAAACAAGCGGACGCACGGCCGAACAGGCCGCCCCATATGAGCCCTCATTCGCGCGAGATACATAATCTCAGCAGGCACCAACGCGTCCAAGCGGACGCACGGCCGAACAGGCCGCCCCATCGGAGCGATGAGCGCAGCTCATTCGCGCGAGATACATAATGGAGCCTCTGGCAGGATTCGAACCCGCATCTTCCTTCCGGTTACCTGAGTCTGCGTTCGTAGCGCAGCGGGATACAGAGGCATTTTAATTTTGGTCAGGGCGGGAGGATTTGAACCTCCGATCTCCACAGTCCAAGTGTGGCGCTTTAACCAGGCTAAGCTACACCCTGATAGTCATTTGGTGGGCAGGGGAGGAATTTGCACCTCCACAGCGTACGCGGCGGCTTTACAGGCCGTTGGGCTCACTCATGCCCAGCCTACCCAAGCATAAATTTTGGCGGAAGGCAGTGGGCACGATCCACAAACACAAACATCGGTTCCAACTGTTTAGCAAACAGTGTCTGCACCCCGGCAGATTTACCTTCCTATCCAAATTTGGTCGGGGGACAAGAATTGCTTGTGATCGGGCGTATTTTGATTCATAGTCAAATGTAATCACAAACAGCATTCCCCCTAAAGTTTTTAAAAGCCATGGCGACAAGAGAACGGTAAAACATTCCTGCTCTACCCACTGAGCTACCGGCCCATAATGAAAAAGAGAGCCGGGCAGGATTCGAACCTGCGACCTGGTCGTTATCAGCGATGTAGTTCCCTGCATTCGCCATGACATATTTTATTTAGTTATCCTTTAAAACAGGATAAGAAATTTGGTCGGAGGACAAGGGACGCCTGTGATTAATGCACTAAGATGTAGTCACAAACAGCGTTCCTCCTGAAACTTTATTAACAAGCCATGGCGACAAGGTATTGGTGAAATTGCCACTCGAAAATCGAGTATCTTAATTCAGTATCGAAGATCCTGAACCAGAACCTTAGGGCCGTTAGTGTTACGATGTAATTCCACCTTCATTCGCCATGACTAAATTTTTATAATCGAACCTCCTCTATCAATCCAACCCAGTGATCAGGAGTAAGGTCGCCTTTAGCAAAGGACGCAATCACGTCAAAGACAGAGTCCGAGAAACCTCCAATATTTAAAATATCATCACGTTCCTTTGCCTGTGTTGTGCCGTAAGGCGTAAGATCAAGACAGGCCAGTTTGGCTTTCGGGTTGCGAGCTTTAAGTTTTTCCCATTGCCGCATGGTTTCTGTCCCACCATGTCGCCTTGCATCAATCCAGGATTCATAATCAGAGATCATAATCACCAGATCAACATCAGCTTTTTGTTTATTCAAAAGCTGTAAAGGTGCTGAACAATTTGTACCTCCACCCCAGCAATCCCGAAGTTTCTGCGCATTGGTCATGACACTATCCCGAGAGTTAAGAGAAAGCTTCACAACATCACTCTCAAACGGAATAATTTGAGCCAATGGGTTTTTACGCTGAACAGCCGCCGCGACAAGAGCCGCAACATCAACACAAAGCACCTTCGAGCTTGAGCCTTTACGATACCCTGTGACAGGCGATCCCATAGAACCAGAAACATCAGGGCAGACAACAATCTGTCCTTCTATTTTAGCAACATTCTCAATTGCCAGTTCCATAGCATCTTGCAAAGCCTCACGAATCTCATGCGGAACCTTTTCATCAACCATGCTGTAAGCCACCATAAGTTGATAGGGAAACACACGAGCTTTTCTAATCGCTTCTGGGGCACGAATCTTTTCCGCAATCTTCGTCACAATGTCTTTATTCTCAAACACACCATGACGGGCAAATGTATTCAGGTTCATCCGCACCATCTGCCAACCACCACGAAGAGCAAGGGTTTCCCAATGCGCCTTCGAAAGTGGCAGGGAGGTAAGCATCTGGAAGGGAAGGTCAGGGACTTCGCCTTCTCCATTCTGCTTGAAACTGATGAAATCCTTTACCGCCTTTGGCAGAAAATCAACATCACATGGCTTTCCTAAGATCCAGGCAAACAGAGCTTCACGTGCTCTGTTGCGTGGCTTTGGATGCACCATCTTAATGACATCTGCCAATGAAGGTGATTGCCCAACAAGGGATCGTAACAAAACTTGATCAGACGCATTATTTAGCCAATTTTGAATCAGTGCCTTAGGACGTGTCCCAAGAGACTTACGCCCCACGGTCCCTGAGCGCATAATCTGTACAAACGTTCTAATCATCTTACCATTATCGATAACCCGATTAAACGCCGACACGAAATGCTCTGGTCCAATTTTTGACAAAACAGCAGTCAAGAGCGCAGGCATGTCTTTCATATGACCATGCGTACGTGCATATACAGCCGCCTTGGCAATAAATTCAGGGTCCACCAACTGCACAACGTCAAGGACATCGTTCAATTGGCCTTCAGCGCTAGCATAAAATGTATCATTTAAACTCCCAGTCACAACAAGCTGAGCAAGTTTGTGACGCGCCTCAAAAGCATAAGCTGGGGCATGATGATGGTTCTTTGCATCCGCAGGAGCTACAAGCTGACCTGTATGTGATGAAAACAAACTTTTGTTCGCCATTGTCTTTTCTCACTTGTTAAAATTATTATTAAAATTTCTCAATTCGAGAGGCCCTGCATTGCTGCGACAATGACACCGGGGAGATGCCATTCAATACAATGCCCCTCTAACTCAAAAATCTTTTACTCTTCCCCACGGAGGCATTCGCGACAGCGAATTTGCCGTGAGTGATAATTCTCCCCATGGCATCCAAGTGGATGCCCGGCCGAAGAGGCCGCCCTCACGGAGGCATTCGCGACAGCGAATTTGCCGTGAGTGATAATAGAGGACGGAGTGGGATTCGAACCCACGATGAGCTTTCGCTACCGGATTAAAAGTCCAGCCCCTTCGCCACTCGGGTCACCCGTCCACAAATTTGATCTTGGAGAGGTCGCCAGGAATTGAACCTGGGCCTAGTAGTTTGCAGCCACTTGCATCGCCATTCTGCCACGACCTCATTTAGATCAATTTGAGAGGATCGGGTGAGTTTCGAACTCACGACCAGCGGATTAAGAGTCCATCGCTCTACCAACTGAGCTACCGATCCATTATTTTTTTGCTACGTTTTCGTTTCATCTCTTTCTCCTATTAAGGTATCCTAGGACGACTACTTCGTCGCCCTAAAGTCTCTAACTTTCAATTTCGTAATAAGCCTGTCGCCATTACGTGTTTTCAATTCACAAGCTGGTCTTGCAACAATCCCTTCAGCTTCGAAATCGCCCCAAAGAGATTTTAAAGGTTCATCTCGAACACGTTTGATCATGTCATCCAGTGTTCCAGTTCCAATAATCGGAACGACATCAAGACCAAATTTCTGAGCGACATCTTCAACGTCATCGCGTCTTAACCAGAAGTTACCAACCTGAACATCAAACAGAACAAAGTCTTGATCTGCTCGGTAGTTGCCACCTCCCTTTTGAATCTTAGCGCCATACCCTTCTCCATAAAGGACTGCATCCTCAAAAGTCTCCAGAAGTAAGGATTTTTGCTGCGTTGTTAAAAAACACTCATTTAATCGTTGCACCAGAGTTGCTGGAATCTGAGCATTATCAGTTCGACCACCAAAGGTAATTGAACCATCTTTGATAATGATCCGAATATTTGTGCCATCAACTTTCTCGGTAAAAACCCAAAGGTTATCCTTCAAATATTCAAACTCAGGCAATGAATACTCCCCAACAAGAAGAGTCTTATGTTTTGTTTCCGGGTCTCGTTTAAAGACCGTCTGAATCTTATGATATGTCATCATACTCTCCTTCATTGGTATCCCTGGCAGGACTCGAACCTACACTGGACGGATTTTAAGTCCGTTGCCTCTGCCATTTGGGCTACAGGGACTTGAAACCATTTTTTTAACTTTTTAGCCTCCCCCACGGAGGCATTCGCGAAGCAAATTTGCCGTAAGAAAATTTTGGTGGAAGGCGGGGGATTCGAACCCCCACGACCCTTAAAGGCCCCTCGGTTTTCAAGACCGCCGCCGCTACCCAGAATCTTTCGGCTAAGCCTTCCACTCTATTATTGGTGCGCCTGGAAGGAGTCGAACCTTCAACCTCCTGCTTCTAAGGCAGGCACCTCTACCAGTTGGGCTACAGGCGCAAATTTCTTAAATTAAAAAACTACTCCTTCATCATCACCTACAAAACTGGATGCCCGACCAGGACTCGAACCTGGATCTGCTGAGTCAAATTCAGCTATCCTGCCATTAGACGATCGGGCATCAATCATCTGCTGGCCTTCACTATCTGCCATCTTTCCTTCTCCTTCTATTCTTCATTCCAGACCAAACCAAGAAACCTCAATCTGGACAATAAAGAATGCTTGAGCATTCTTTTGCGGACCTCGAGCCTTTGGCTCGCGCCCGCGCAGCGATTTTGCGTCAAGCAAAATTCGCGTGAGCGATAAAACTAACAATAAAGAATGCTTGAGCATTCTTTTGCGGACCCCGGCGCTAAGCGCCGCGCCTGCGCAGCGATTGACCAAAGGTCAATTCGCGTAAGCAAAAATATGGCTGGCACGAGAGGATTCGAACCTCCATAAAACTGATTAACAGTCAGTTACATTACCCATCTGTCACGTACCAATAATCTCTTCATCCATCCTTCCCAAAAGGCATAACTCTACGCTCTTCAAAGTGCTCTTTTTCAAAACACAATGGAAGGACTCGTTACGCAACGAATGCGCACGGAAAAACAGTTTGAATTGCGCCAAAGTCGACAACACAACAAAAATTTGTGCAGTCTATGCGCTACTTTAAACGGTGGAGTTTTGGGGAGGTTTTCCTTAGTGCTGCACCGTTTTTACCGGTGCATTGTTAGCACCGAATATTAGGTATTCAGCTCTTGTGGACGCACACACCAAAACGCGCCGCAGGAACTGATCCCGTGGTCGATATATTTTATCGCGTTTTTTGACATGTGTGTCATAACAAGTTTCCTAAAGATTTAATTTGAACAAAGGCTCTCATAAAACGAGTCATCCGTCAACATTTTTTCTGTGACAATTTCGTGAAAAAATTTTGACAGTTAAAAATAACACATATTTTAAAACTGAGAATATTTGGGTATAGAGCATTGTAAAATGTGAGAAGGACCAATGGCAAAAGCAATTTACTTTTTTTCAAAATCTGAAAAATATTTCGAGCTTTCAAACTTTGCAAATGATAGTTTTAAAGTCGACGGAGTAAGTTGGCCAACTATGGAACATTACTTCCAAGCCATGAAGTTTATTGGCACAGACCAATATGACAAAATAAGAAATGCAGTTTCTCCTAAACAAGCTAAAGATCTTGGGCAAACAAGAATAGTTCCTATTCGTGAGGATTGGGATAACGTAAAAGAAGAAATAATGTTAAACGGGTTAAGAGAGAAATTTAAAATTCCTGAGCTCAAAGAATTGCTTTTAAAAACAGGAAAAAAAGAACTTATCGAAAATTCACCCTATGATCGCTATTGGGGAATTGGCAAAGATGGCAAAGGAAAAAACAGGTTAGGTGTTTTACTAATGCAAGTGAGGCAGGAAATAAGTGAGGCTGTCAAGTCAACCAAGTAGATTGTAAAAATAGGCTCATAGGCCTAGCTCCAACAAATGAGAAAATCTCTTTTTATAGTGTGGTTGTTTTAAAACAAGGTCGTTTAAACGTCTAACATCTTCTGGGGTAGGACGCCAATGGTTAACAGCTTTCTTTTCAATATATTGGAATATGTCTCGCGGTTCTGGAGACCCATATTTTGTCAATGTAAGCGCAACCTCAAGAGCTTTCCATGGTGGATAAATACACGTCAGTTTATAGAAATCACGCGCAATAAAATATATGGGTGTCTCTGCCTTTTCCTTAAGGATATCAAAAGATAATGTTTTGCGTTCGGCAGCCATAAGTTTAACAGCTATTTTTGCATCGGCAAGAGCATCACCAAGTGCAATTTGTTCAAGGATTGGTGCGATTTTCTCAGGATCAAGTGTCATTGCCGCCTGAAGAGCCTCATAACGTTTTTGTGTATGATGTTTATGAGATTGTTTAAAACTATCCAGCAGATACTCAACATCAGATTTATCACCATATCGTCCGAATAATTTAATGACAGAAGATGTTAGGGGTGTAGTATTTTTTATACCATCTCTTAAAAGCCGGCCGACATCCTGTTTATTGAGTTTTAGATAAAACGCACATAAGTCCGAGATAGAATAACTTTTATCAAAAAGAAAGCGTTGAAATAAATTATTGGCATCAGGTGAAGTATGAAATTTGATAGCAAACTCTTGTAGGCACAATAAACGTACTGGAGGATGTTTATCTTGCAATCCATCGCGAACAAACTTTTCTTTATCAAACGAGATTGAGAGAGCGCGCCCCATCAGTTTCGGTCGAAAATAATTTGTTGTACGAATTTGAGGCTCTCTTCGTTGATGCCTATTAGGATTAACCCCAATCCAACCAAATTTACCTTTCAACAAAACTTGTGTTGATAAACGACGGACCCCAGGATGCTTTGCTTTGCGTGCAATATCAATCAGATAGTCATCAATTGAGTTTGCTCGAAGAACAAACTTTAAGGTCCGCACAGCCCAGTCCGTATTGGTATTAATAATTTCATGAGCAAGATGAACCATAAGGCGGTCGCGATTATATAGGTCAGTAATAGCTCTAAATTGTTCTTCATCTCCACGCCCCCAGTCTTCAGATCTGTACAATATTTCAATACAATCAATCAGCATTTGGTTTGTAATATGCCGACTAGCTCGTTTAATTGCTTTGACAGCCTCTAAGCGAACTTGTGGGACCCAATCATTAAAACGATAAAGTACAAGAGAAAGGCAAAATGAATTAGGAATATGTGTAATAGTTTTCAGGGCGTCTTCTCGATAATATCCATTTTCATCACCAAGAAACAAAAATGGACCTGTTACAGTTTCTTTAAGCATCCAGTTTTTAACAGTATCTCGGTATTGTTGCCAATTGTGCCAATAAAAGACATCCCCCCCAACACATCTCAGTCTATCATTAATTAATGAAACCGGTTGGATAGGTAAACGGTCTAAAACTTTTAAAAGTTTAACATCAATTTCAGAGGTTCTTTCTTGTTTAGATGAAAAAACATGATGTTTGGAGCTCGCAAAATACAATTGACCTGCATATTCCAGTGCGAGAGATAATGTAGAGTATTTATCTGTTGCTTGAGTATTACTCATGAAATGAAAACCCAATCTATCAAGAAATCACAAACTCTCAAATAAAGGGGAATGGGATATCCTATAGTTATTAAAAATTTAAGCTTTCATTCCTCAAATTTAAGAGGACAAAGAATAATCTAGTGGGGAAGGTGGGATTCGAACCCACGACCTGCCGCTTATCTGGCGCAAACGGAGTATAAACCCGCTGCTCTACCACTGAGCTACTCCCCCTTTTCGAAAAGGCAATAAAATACGATCGCTATTGAAGCGTCATATTCGAAAAGGGATATGTCTGTTCAGTGTTTTCATGACTAAAAAGATATGTGTTAGTCTTTGAGAAGTCAATCTCTATAATCATAAAAAGACAGTAAGTATCTCAGTCAAATTTAAGAACCCAATCCAATAGATTGCAAAAACCAGTAAAACCACCTTGTAAAAAATTATATCATTGAAAATCTCAGTTCAGCAGTCATGTAAAGTAATCAGCTTAATGTTGCATTCTAGACGTGAAAAGAAAATTCCATTATCATAACCCCCAGCCAAATAAAGTTTGATACCAACAGAAAGCCCCTTCATGGATCAAGAGCTAAAAGAAAAAATTCTCGAAATCCTATCAACCCATCATATGATGACAATTGCCACCATTCGCCCAGATGGCTTCCCGCAAGCAAACATTGTCAATTACATCCACGATGATCTTACCATCTATTTTGCTTCAGATGCCACCTCTCAAAAAGCGGCCAATATAAAACTAAACAATAAACTCTCCCTTGCCATAGCTGGTGAGGTAGATAACTTCTACAAACTAACTGGTCTGTCTCTATCGGGATATGCCGAGAGGGTCATGGAAAAAAATCTAGTAAACGGTTTAATTCTTGAGCTCTTCAAAAAACTTCCCCACTCCCAAAGATTCGCACCTGAAGAAAAAAATAATCTGGCTGTCTATGCCATTAAGCCAATAGCAATCTCCCTTATTGATTATTCTAAAGGTTTTGGAAACACTGATCTCATCGAACTTTAAGCAGATACACTCCAAAAATATTACTTAGAAGCAGATTTTTTCTTATACCCCAAATAATCTTCAACGCCTTTTTTCACAAAACCAGCATCCTTGAGACAGTCAGTAATCATAGTCTGAAGAGCAGTCTCGCGGTTTTTTGCTAATAGGTCTGGAAGCGAGGTATATTTTGCAAAAAATGCTCCAAGGGGGTTAGCATTCGGTCGTGATGAACCATCTTCCTCAATAATGAGAGCATTCTCAATGATGATTGGTCCTTTAGGTTTCATCTTCGCCGGATCAACAGGAATAGTATGACGCGCAAGAGCAACTTGAGCTTCAGAGGCACATTTATGTTTTGCAGCCTCAAAAGCAAGAGCCTTTTCTTTTTTATTATTTAAATAGTGTTTATCAACACTGATATAACGCGAGGCATCAGAACAAGAACTAAGAAAAAGAACAAAGATAATCAGATACACATACATTTTAAAAACCCATAAAAAATACAATATCTGATGAAAATATACTCCTGTTATGTAAAATAAAGAGGCATTTTTGTTTTGTTCACAGCTAACAATGTTTAAAAATATCACATAATTTTAGAACGATGTTTAATGTTACTAACTTCAAAATAAAAATTTCTGCCATCCAATTTTGGACAACAGAAATGAGTTAGGAGAAATTTGTGATATGACAGGAATAAAAAATGACCTGGAAAGAACCGAAGTCCTTTCCAGGTTTGGTATTAGTTACCGTATTTGTTAAGCATAGCAAAGAAGTCTTTAACTTTATCAGCACTACCTGTAGCTTGACATGTATCATGCATGCGGATTGACTCACGAGTCAAAGCAACACGTTTTGTGTCTGAAAGTTTGCTCATAGATACGATTTTCTTCTGAGCTTCAGTAAACTTAGCTTGACATTCTTGTGAGCTCATTGCTTGAGCTGACACAGCACCAAAACCTAAGATTAGTGAAGCAAGAATAATCTTTTTCAACATCGTAATACCTCTCTCTGAACTTTGTTTTATATGTGTTTTTTTAAAAATTGGAGTTGTTTTTGCTAAATTCTCTAGCTCACTACTAATGAAAGAAATTGCAGGGAAATTCTTTCAAAAAAAATTCTTTTCTTATCAAAAAAATGCTTTGCACTAACACAAAATAACGAAACCTTCATCAGTGTTGAACGTAATGACCATCTCGAAATCATTGTTTCTCAAAAAGTAATCCATAGCTGTTCTAGTAAGTCATAAATTTAATTGAAGGACGGCAAATGGATTTAAAACAAATATGTTTAAAACATGAGTTCAAAGAGCATAGAATACATCCCAATGGAACTTTTAAAAAAACAATAGATCTGCCATGCGGAACTTTTGAAACAGTCGAAGCTAAGAGTGGATATTTTTCTGCAGTTTATGGTCGCTTTGCATTTGTTTTAACCAAAACACCATCTCAAGGTCCTGTAAAAATCAATAAAGAATTTACAAAGTCAACATATGACAATTCAGGTCAATTATCGTTCTTCTGTCCAGATGATCACGTGCAAGGTAAGTTCTCAGACCCACTGATTTACGATATTCTTATGGTAGATAATAATTATTTTTCTGATTTAATAGCTAGAGAATTTTCTCTCACACCAGATCAGATGAGATCGCGATTAAGGATCAAACCAAGTTCCTTAATGAATAAAATTTGGAATTATTTTTTAAGCACCAAAGATGAAATTGATAATACGAATTTGAATCTAATGAGTGAAATTCTTATCACATCATATTTATGTTTACATTCATATTATGACTTGCATGAAGGAAGCTACGATCCCTATGAAAAGATTTCAAAAGCAATTGATCATATAAAATGTCATATCGATCAAAAAATTTATATCGAAGAATTAGCAGAAATGTCTCATATGTCGAAGTTTCATTTTACAAGAGTTTTTTTTCAAATTACAGGCCTGACCCCTCATCAGTTCATAATGGAATGTAGGCTGCAAAAAGGAAAGAGACTGATACAAAGTACAGGTAAATCAATTATAGAAATAAGCTTTGAGTGTGGTTTTAGCTCACAAAGCCACTTTACAACTTTATTTAAAAAAGCTTTCGGATGCACACCTGCCCAGTTCAGAAAAAAACTTGGAAAGTCCTAAATAACAAATGAAGAAGAACAATTACTTAGTTGAAGAGGAGGAAATTTGTTTACGTAAGGTCTTAATGACATCATGTATATGCCTGCTATTACCCGTAGCTCTGGTGACAATCAAAGCACCTTGCAAAGAATCAAAAATAAGCTTTGCCATATCTCTCGAACCAACGGAGAATGAAAACTCACCGCTCTTCAAACCAAGCTTCAATATACCATTTAACCAATCAATATGAAGTTCGAAAAAATCCGAGACCTCTTTTTGCATACTCTCAGGTAAAGCCATAAACTCACCTCCTAATGCCCCACAAAGACAAACCTTGTCGCCTGCCTTCCCAATATCTACAATTGGAACCATATAATAATCTAAAGCATCCATTGCCGATTTGTCGGTCGATGCAGAAATCTCATTAAGGTGCGCTTCAAAATTCTCTCTATAACGTCGAATAACAGCTTTACCAAGCTCAGCTTTACTGGAAAAGTGATGCATGATACTTGGTTTTTTAATACCAACATCAAGGGCTATATCATTAAAGCTGATCGCATTAAATCCACGTCTTTGGATAAGGTCTTGTGCAACATCTAAAATACGGTCAGCAGTATTAGAAAATGTGTTCATATTTTTTCCCAAAAAACGAGCAGCACTCTATCATGAAAGTTCTGCTCGTCAAGGGAATTAAGCCGCATTCTGTTGGCCAGAGATTTTCTTTAAAAAATCAAGATGATGAATAGGTTTGGAAAAAAGCGGGAAATTCTCCTTAACACTATTTTCATGAGCATCTAAAGACAGAGCAGCCATACAATCAGTCAGAGTATAAGCTTCATACCCATAGTCATACGCAGACCGGGCAGAAGTCTCAAGACATAAATCCGTTACAAGTCCTCCAAAATAGAGTGTTTGAATATGCCTTTCCTTAAGAATATCGAGAAGTTGGGTTTTCTTAAAAGCACACATCTGGCTTTTCTCAACCACAATATCATGTTCATTAAAATTCAGGCACTCTGCGATTTGAGCCCCCCAACTTCCTCGTATAAAACCACCAGAGCCTTTTACAGAATGCAGAATACCATATGGAGTTTCACCCATTTCAGGATAGCCTTCAGAAAACACCATTGAGGTAAAAATCACGGGAATTTTTGTTGCGTGCGCAGCATCTAAAACTTGATTGATATTAGGAATAACATCATTTTTATCGAGGCTTGGTTTAACAGCCTCATAAAGTTTCCCATCAGCAGATAAGAATTCATTCTGACAGTCAACTAAAATAAGAGCAGAGTTTGGTAATGTCATAAAGTCATCTCTTTCATTATAGGTTAAACGCCTAACAAGCGGTAGACTACCTAACGAACGGTAGAGTGTCAATATAAAAAATACATCTACTATTTTTTTATCTAACGGAGACCAAGAAGACTTTCTGGTTCCAACTAACTTTTTAAGGTATACTCATCATTTTATAGTACAATTTAATTGGGATAATTATAATATGGAAAATTCATTTTTTGAGAAATTAAAGCATGCCTATAGAATGTGGAATGAAACAAAAGGCCAAAGCTCAGATTTATGGCTAGAGCTTTTCGCAGACGATGCTCAAGTACAAAGCATGGGCGATGGAGACCCAACACTAGCCTTTGCAGATCAATGTAGCTGCAAGGAAGATGTAGTAAGATATTTCAGCATGTTGCTTCAAGATTGGGATATGATTGTATGGACAGCAGAAACTTTTGTTGTTCAAGGGGATAAAATTGCCATGTTTGGAATATGCTCTTGGACCAATAAAAGAACAGGAAAACAACTAGACACCCGCATCGCGCACCTCTGGGAGATAAGCGAAGATAAGGCGGTCAAACTCACTGAAATTTATGACAGTGCCAGAGTGATTGCAGCTGCTAAAAGTTGAGAAAGCGAGAAAGAGGGAGGACAGACAAAACAATAGCTTTATTTAAAAAAGTACTCTGTTTAAAGAACTTTTTCATCCAGTTGAGTTTATTAAACAATTGAACACATATGTGGCAAATATTATCAGCCTCAAAGATTGATGCGTCTATCTTTTCAACTCAAGATTAGCGGCTATCACTTTAGCGGCAATAGAAACGCCTTTCCTATTCCAATGTGTATCATCTCTCCAAAAACTAAACTTTTCATCTTCAAGGAGTTCTTGAGATTTTTTCCGTAATTCATTGGTAAGATTATACGTTTCTATACCTAATTTTTTTCCTAGTTGTTGCGTAAATTCCCACTGTCTGTTAGGTAAACTCTTGCATTCATTAATAAATTGGCAATACACACGATACTTTGTTGGGATAAAATAGATTTGATGAATATGCTGTTTTACTGAGTTTAGGGAATGATGAATATAGCCTAAGTCTAATAATTCTTTTTGTTTAGAAACCTCATTATAAGAACGTAAAAAAGCAACTTTCTTATTCTTAATGAGATATATCTCTACAAGTTTTCTGTCTTCTGAAGTCAATTTATATATTCGGCTAAGTGTTGCATAAACATATCGAAACGTTAGAGAGTTTTTAAAAAATAACCGGCTTGTTTTATAGCTATTATAGATTTGTTGGAAAAGACTACTGGATTTCAGAAAAGAAGGATAGTTATCATCTCCGTTCAATAAGCCAAAATCATTTCCTTCAAAAAGAAATAAAATAAATTTCTTTCCTTGGAAATCCTTATCTTTTGTCGCTTGGCGTATAAAATATGTATATTGAGTAACATCTCCAGGACAAGCAATATTATAACTAAGAGCCTTATATTTATCAGTGAGTTGGGTTGAAATAATATCATCTTGGTCTAGGCCATTACCGACAACGAATGAATCTCCTATAAGGATATAATCAGCTTTGACTTTTGCATTCCGAAAGCCTTTGCGGTCAGTTTTAAATTTTACCTGTCTTGGTTCAGGTTCCACATTGCCTTTAACATCAATACTCGCGAGGTCTCCATGGCTAGATCTTGCGATAATTAACAGCACCCTTTTTCAAAAATGATGTTATTGCTATATCCAAATCTCTCTTGAGGTCTGTAGTATAAAAGATCAAGACAAAGCAAAATGAAAATTGATATGAGAAGAGAGCAGAAAGTAATAGGATCATTTCCTGACAAAACCAACAAGAGCCAGGAGTAAAAAAACATACGCAGCGGCAAGGGACTTAAAATGAGTAAAATCATGATTGTTTTAAAGTGTTTTGAATACAATACCCATTTATGAAAGTCACTCCAATACTAGAACTCATATTTATTTTTATAATCCTCAGCAAAGAGAAAAATTATATTTCCGCATGCCATTCAATCTCAGTATAAAACACCTGAATGCATCTTCGGGTGTGCAAACAATAGGCTCGCCTCTTACATTAAAAGACGTATTAACTTGACAGAGATGTCTTTTCTTTAAATTTTTCGATCATGATATCTTGGGTTGGTATCTTTATGGACAGTGGACTCGCGCTGAGCAGATTGCAGGTATTTCTGAGCGTTTGACAATTTTGTTGTTCAAGGGGATATACGGAAATTGCCATGTTTGGAAATGGTCTGAAGCTCTCACGGTACTTAACTATGCTCTCCGATGGACCAATAAAAGAACAGGAAAACATTCACTAGACACCCGCATCGCGCACCTCTGGGAGATAAGTGAAGATAAAGCGGTAAAACTTACTGAAATTTATGACAGTGCCAGAGTGATTGCAGCTGCTAAAAGTTGAGAAAACGACAGAGGGTGAGTTTCACCATCCTCTTTGAGATCTCTTATTAAAGCATATTTAACATAATATAAATTATTGAAAACTATTGAAGCAATTTTTGATTAAGATCAAAACGAACTGATGAACCTTCCTTTATCTTCATTAAATCTATGAGCTGTCAGAAACCTTATAGCCATTTACTCTCAGTAATAAATTTAATAAATGGCTTATCATAAAATATGATATGATCCACACGATCAATCCTATTCTATTTGACGAACTGGATGTTTTTTTCGTGTGAAGCGTTCTTCTTGTGCAGCTGCAATAATTTGACATCCTTAATTAAAGCAGCGGCACTATCATGGTAGCTGAAATCCCGAGTATATACGTCATGTATAGATAAATGGAGCAACAGCAGAACCTTATAATAAACCACCAAAAACAACCATTGAATTGGTCCAGAATTTTTTTCGCTTTGAGAAACTGCCATCTCAGCAATTAAGCCCCTCCAGTCAAAATTGATTTTTCATTGATCAAATTTTCATGATCTCTATTAATCCAATATGATTTGGCCGAGTAATAAATCTTTCCCAAAAATTCTTACAATCAAAGCCGTAGGAACAACGGCTACAAAAAAAACAAGCAACATAACGATAGGAGAGATGATACGGCCAAGGAGTTTCAAAGGGGCAAGTGCTTTTGGATATAAAAGAGTAAATCCCAAGCAATTAATAAAGCCCATGTGCATTTCCATACAATAATGGAAAAGTAGAAATAATTAAAAATACTGTCGTAAAAACATAGCCAAAACTCCGCTCATATTGAATTATTCTTTAGTTTATATAAATTAAGTACATGATTAAAACTCAATGTAAAATTTGCATAAACTTATTTATGCAAAAAATATATTAACAAATAATAGGCATTATATGCTCATTAAATACACATCAAGTAAACTAATAAGAAAAGAAATTTTAAAGGAAATTGAATGTCCTGAAGCGAGTCTTTTCTTTATGAGTGGTTTCAGCGTCCAAAAGTTAAAAAATCGGAAGAGGGTGAAGTTCGTTCCCTGATTAATTTTTTCTCATAATAAAGATTATTGAAAATATTATACTAAATTTGATTAAGATCAAGCATCGCTCCTGAACCTTCGTTTATTCATTAAATCTATGAGCTGTCAGAAACCTTATAGCATTTACTCTCAGTAATAAATTCAATCCTATTCTATTTGAGAACTGGATGAGTGAGATCAATCCAGGAGTGTGTCATGTCAAAAATTTTAAAAATTGAAGGTCTGCGAAGTCAAATTTGTGAGCAATGTCCTGTGAGAGGGACTGAAAGTGATAGCACCTTTCAAATGATTATGACAATCATTATGCAATCGGGGATTGTAAAATTATCAAAAACATTACCTAATGGTGAAAAAAAAATCATAGGGCTTCTCTTCGCAAATGATTTTCTAGGACATGTCTTTTCACAAACAAGCAATTATTGTGTAGAAGCAGCAAATGAAGCATATCTATGTGGATTTCCCAAAAAGAAATTTGAAGATTTGTTGGTTAAGTACAGGCACCTGGAAAAAGCCTTATTAAAGAAAACGATGGAAGATTTTGAGAAAAGTCGGAACTGGCACTTTTCAATTGCAGGAAAAACAGCCCTAGAAAAAGTTTCTAAAATGTTAATCTTCCTCTCTGGAAAATCCTACATCCTTCCATCGACAGAATCCGAGTATAAAACATTAAACGCGAGATTTATATTGCCTTTATCTCGTCTTGAAATCGCAGACTATCTTGGTACAACTCATGAAACAATCAGTCGTTGTTTTTCAAAATTAAAAGACCTCGAGATAATCAAATATATCGATAAGAATATCATTGAGGTAAGCAATTTATCAGAACTCAAAAAGATTGCAGAAGAATCTGATAAGTCACAAAAAGATGAAGAAGTAAAAATACGCCAGGCCTGACCATGGACCAGGCCTTACGTAGAGCATTTTAAAGGATAAGAACCTTTAAAATAGATCAAACCTATAGCCAAAACCGGCAGATATAATCCATGGGTCAAGATCTAAATCAGCAGTAATATTGCTGCCTTTCCATTTTGCATCTAGTTCAATCCACGTTTTTTTAACATCAGCGTTTAAATACCAGCCCTTACCAAGCTCATAGTCAACACCAGCCTGCAAAGTAAAGCCAAAAGCATCATCAATATCCAGTCTTGGATTACCAGAAAGATTACTGTTACTCTCATCAAAGAAAGCAATATATTGTAAACCGGCTCCTACATAAGGTTTGAAACCATTGATGCTATTAAAGTGATATTGTAACGTTAAGGCTGGTGGGAAGATCCATGTGTCGCCCAGAAAAACCCCATTTAGTGTTCCTTTACCATCCACATCATGTTTGGCAAAACAACAGAATAGCTCGATTGCCCAGTTGTTATTAAAGAAATAGGTCAATGTAGCTGAAGGTATAATTTCCGTACTGACATCAGCATCTGCCCCGGCAATAACAGCGCCAGAATTTAAGACAGTTGCATTCGTATCAGGGGCAACAGCACTTCCACCAATACGAACCATAAAGTGACCGCTATAATCATTCGTATTGTCTAAGGATCCACCAGCCGCTGCAAGACCACTCATACTCAAAAATAAAATAACACATAAAAATGTCGCTTTGAACGTTCGTATTTGTTTTCTCATAAAAGTCCGCCTAACTTTTGATTTAAGATCTCAAGAGAGCCCACCATGTGGTAACACTTGAGATTCGGATGACTGCAGATTAGGAGGCTAACTTTTATGATTTCAATCTTGTGGTTATTGTCATATCGGCCAGATCATAAAAATGTGGCAATATGGACACGATATTCTTGACAAATATCAATTGTTCAAAACTTTATAAAAAAGTACGAGCAATAAAAGTGTTTTTACATATGCTAACAAGATGGAGAAACTTTAAATTGAACCAAAAATCAATCAAAATTCATAACGCATTCCACACCAGCCAGATTATACCATGAGTGGTCAATTATAACGATTTCATCCACCACACTGTATGATAACAATGTTTACTTATGTTTTATGTTTAAATCTAAAAACAAACAAACGTCAAAATGGTTCTTATATTAAAGTTTTGAGTAAAAATAAGTATTAAATGGATTTTGTTTTGGAAAAATATTTCATTAAATGAAATATAATCTATATTTATTAAATCTATGTGGAAAAAATACTTAAAAAAACTTCCCTGCGACAAATAAAGTCATAATATAAATTTATGAAAAACTTTATTTGTATGAAATGGGGTAACCGTTACGGCCCCGACTATGTGAATAGACTCTTCTTCATGGTTCAACGACATATGGAAGGAACACTTGGAGAAGACTATCGCTTCATTTGCATTACCGACGACCCAGGATGGATTAGCTGCGGCGTCGAATGTTTCCCTCTCCCTCCCTTAAATGATGATCTTCCTGACCATCTCAAAAGCACACCCTGGTTAAAATTATTGGTATGGGACGATCCTTTATTTGACTTGGAAGGGGATGCATTGTTTTTGGATTTGGATCTCGTAATCACAGGGAATCTAAATGATTTCTTTGAGTACAAGCCAGGAAAATATTGCGTCATTCATAATTGGACAGAACCCAATAAGACCACTGGAAATACATCCGTCTTTAGGTTCCCAGTTGGAAAATACCCAGAGATCTTACGTGACTTTAAGAAAGATATGATGGGTAAATTTTCACAACATCGGATTGAGCAAAGATATATATCAACCGTCATTGAGCCATTAGGAGAGCAGGTCTTTTGGCCAAAATCTTGGTGCCGCAGCTTTAAAGAAGAGCTGGTTCCAAGTTGGCCGATGCGTTGGTTCAAACCACCAGAATTACCCATTGATGCAAGAATAGTTGTTTTCCATGGCAAACCTGATCCTGATGAAGCTGCAAGAGGGGAATGGCCGCTACAAAAGGGAAAAAGCTGGAAGAGGATTTACAAAACAGCACGGCCTGCACCTTGGATCGATGAGCATTGGTTATAATTGTGAGTAATTTAAAGGCTATAGACTGTTCGCAAAATTAAACCAGAAACTGGATGCTGAACAGCAACGCTGGTTCTTATGGACTCCAGTATGTTTTGGAAGTGGTATTTATGTATACTTCGCCCTGTCTGAAGAACCTGGATGGGCGATAACAGGCGCGATATTTACACTTGGTCTGGGTGCTTTGCTCATTGACAACAAATCGGCTATAAGCCTTGTGTTGTCAGGCGCTATTTTTTGGAGCGCAATGGGGTTTACCACAAGTAAAATACGCACGACATATATTGCTTCGCCGACCATACAAAAAAAGACACATCTTATAACAGCTTACGGCTGGGTTGAGAAAATAGAAAAAAGACGACCAAGTGGCGTCAGAGTGACATTAAGAGTAAATAAAATTCAGACAAGAAAGGATAATCTCTTTCTTGAAAGAGACACACCAAAGCGAATACGTATCGCGATTAATCAAAAAAATATACAACTTGATATAGCCCAATACATCAGTATAAAGGCGATCCTTCACCCGCCGCCACAACCTGTCTGGCCAGGAGGGTTTGACTATGCAAGATCTTTGTGGTTTGCGCAGATTGGTGGTGTAGGCTTTTCTCTCTCAAAACCTCAAACTGTACAAACTGAAATAAAGCTTCCTTCATCCATTCAAATTCAAACCTATATCGAGAAACTAAGAAAACAGGTTAACAATTTGATCCGCTATCATTTACCAGAGCGATATGGAGCCCTTGTGATCGCGCTCATCACAGGAGATCGCAGTGAAATAGATCCACAAGACCTCAAAGCCTTAAGAGAATCCGGCCTGGCACATATCTTAGCAATCTCTGGTCTCCACATGGCCATCATGGCAGGAACAGTCTTCTGGTTGGTAAGATATATCTTGGCAGCAATTCCAACAATTGCGCTGCGCTATCCCATTAAAAAAATTTCAGCATTTATGGCTCTATTAGGAGGGGCTTACTATCTCCTTCTCTCTGGAGCCGCAATCTCCACACAGCGCGCCTATGTCATGATTTCAATAATGCTCATCGCAATAATTCTCAATCGCTCCCCGGTAACCTTGCGCAATGTTGCTTTGGCGGCTCTTATTATCTTGATAATCAGACCGGAAAGTTTAAATGAAGTTGGTTTTCAGATGTCTTTCGCTGCAGCCACTGGTTTGGTCGCTATTTATGAAATGATGGCACGAGTAAGAGAATTAAAAAAAATGAGAGGAGAAATAATTACATCATCATCTGTTATAGGCCAATATCTGGGAGGCATTATCACAACAACACTAATAGCAAGCATAACAGTCGCTCCTTTTGCTGCGTATCATTTCCATAAACTCAGCCAATTCAGTCTTTTAGGAAATATACTGGCAATGCCCATTGTTGGTTTAATCATAATGCCAATGGCCTTGCTTGTTTTACTATCTTTGCCCTTCGGACTTCAAACATGGCCTCTCAAGGTCATGGAAAATGGTTTGGAAATGCTAATGAATATCGCAGAATTTGTTTCAACTTTACCATATGCCACACAACACATAAGACAGATCCCAGACCTATCAATTATATTGATGGTATTAGGAGGACTCTGGCTGGCTATATGGCTGCAGTCCTGGAGATATTATGGGCTATTCATGGTCGCTGCAGGCCTCGCTCTTAGTCCAACATTAACATTGCCTGACATTTTGGTTGACCAACAAGGAAAAATAATTGCAGTCCAAAATGATCAAGGTGTGCTAAACACCCCAAACCTTCGTGCTGGAAAATTCAGTCTTTCAAAATGGATGCAGATTTATGGCGACGCCCGCCCACTAAAACAGGCCAAAAAAAATAAAATCTTTCGATGTGATAAGCATGGATGCACAGCGCACCGTAAGGGATATTTGATTAGCTATTTACGACACCCATCCGCGATACAACAAGATTGCACCCAATCAGATATCATCATTACAAAATTATTAATAAAACAAAACTGCCCATCAGCAAAACTATTGATTGATCAAAAAGATTTGCAGCAACTAGGCGCACATACGATTTATTTGAACAAAAATAAAATTATCATCAAAACGGTACAGGAAACACGACAGGGACGACCATGGGGTAAGTCTAATAATTAATATTACGATCTCTTTCGGCACCAGAACTGATACATGCTTGTAAATGTAGATTGATGCTCCGTTTCAAAGATATGCCAGTTGTCCAAATTCACCCCATCAGGATCATCAGGAAATCTTGTTTGATAAGTTTTTACAATCGCCTTATTGCTAAACGTAAACCCTAAAAACTCTAAAGAATGTCGTTGCAGCATATCTTTAAGTTGTAAAACCGTAAAGCGATGTTCTTGCACATGCAAAAGCAAATCACGCAAAGCTGATGTCGAGTAATAATCATTCGCAAGAACAAGCGTTTTATGGATATCATGCTCTGTATGAACCAGAGAATTTCGAAAGTCTCTAATCGCTAACAGAGATGGGTTGATAGTAGAATAATCTACCTTGTTCCTTATAGAGGCAACATGTTGGCGGGCAAATTCACTATATAATCCAAGTTTTAAAAAACCATCTGGGCGGAGTATATCAAGCAAAACTTCAAGACCATCTTCTGGATGCTCCATATGATGTAGAACACCACCACATTCAATAACATCAAATGTCTTATTCAACTCTCTTAGTTTAAGAATATCTGCCTGCCCAAACTGTATATTTTTAATACCAAAAGTGTCTGCTTTATTTTGTGCATAGGCCAGACTGCTTATGCTAAGATCAATAGCGATAACATCTGAATTCTCGCATTGAAGGGCAGTCGTAATGGGATGTCTTCCTGTACCACACCCAGCAATTAAAATTTGAGGTGTGTTAGTTGTAGCTTCTAAAACAGGTTCATGCGGATTGATTTCATTTAAAATTTTGTCGATATAACTGATAGCTTGATAATTCGATAAACTATTCCATCGTGGATAAGGGTTTTGCTCATACTGAGATTGAACATTTTGAGAAATTTTGTCATCAATTGAAGTGAATTGTTTTATCTTTAAACGCATCTCTCTTTCTTCATTTAAGTCGATTAAAAGAGGCTTTAAAAACAGTTGATAATCTTCAGGCAGATGATCGTAACTCTCACTCCCCCATACACGAATCTTATCAAGAGAATAGAGGGATTGATAACTGGCAATCATAGCAAGATCAAAAAGGCTTGGAAGTAAAGAGCTACTAATATCTGCATTCACGCGTTCGATAAGAGTAGCAATTGAGTTTGTTTCATCCTCAGAAATAGACCAGATATATTCATTATGAAAGCTCTGTAGAGCCACCGCAGTCATAAGTTCATAAAGGTTACTGTCTTCATCCATATTTAAAGAATTTTTTGTCTGAAAGTCTAAAAGGTTGCAACGAACACGAGTGAAGAACACTTCTAACTCATAGTTCGTATTGATTGATTGGCCGAGATGTGCGTTCAGAAGACCTTTGGTTTTCTGGTTCATCTGTGAGAGGTCATCATACGTAAAATGTTTTTGAAACAAATAAGATCTCAAATCCTGGCTGATTAAAACAATACTTGAAGGATTTACAGCCATACTTTCTAATTGAGGATGTTGTAGGTAAGTAATAATATGTTTTCTGAAAGCTTCCGATACTTTCAACTGATCATAAGACCGTAAAGTTTCTGCAAAATAAATAAGAGCCAGATAATTATCAGGATCAATCTCAAGAGCTTTCAAATAAGCATTAAGAGCAAGAGAAACATCTCCCTGCATCGCTCTGATAACACCAATATTAATATAGGCATTTAAATAATCAGGGTTTAATCTTATGGCTTCTTCATAACTCTTAAGAGCTGGTTCAAACTGTTTTGATCTCATCAAGGCCAAGCCAAGATAAAAATGTACTTTTGGGTTTTCTGGATCAAATTCAACAGCTTTACTTAAATTAGCAACAGCCTCATCATAAGTCTTAAGGTTATAATAAGCAATTCCTAAGTCGCCATACGCAAGAGAGTAATCAGGTTGCAATTGCAGGACTTTTTGATAACAGGCAGCAGCCTCCAGAGAACTGATTGACTTTGCTATAAGCAGTTCCAAGACGATAATGAAAATCTACATTATGGGGCTCAAGTTTGAGAGCTTTTTGGTAATATGAAATAGCTTCAGAAAAGTTTTCGAGATTTTGATAAACAGCTGCGATATTAAATGCAAGGAAAGATTGATCAGGATTAAAGGCATATGCTTTTTGATATGCATAGAGCGCCTGATCATACTTATCATGATTATTATACAACGTCCCAAGCTCAATATAAGCATCAATAAAGCTGGGCATAATAACAGTCGTTTTCTGAAAATATTTCATTGCAGCGTCAATATCATCTTTTTTACGATGAACAACACCGAGACGAAAACAGATATCTGCACGTTTAGGGTTTTTGTCAAAAGCCTGGGCATAGGCTTCTATAGCCTGATCATATTCACTTAGATTCTCATAAGCTGTTCCGATATGATAGTATATGTCAATATCCTGGGGTGAATGCTTCAAAAGAACTTCAAAACATTCAATAGCCTTCCTGAATTGGCCAAGATTATTAAGCAGAGACCCAAGATGTTTACGAGGAAGTATGAGGTTGGGGTTAAGGTGAAGAGCTTTCTGATAATATTTAACAGCTTCTTCTAAGTTACCAACTTCTGTATATGCAGTAGCAAGATTGCTATTTGAATCAAGATGATCAGGCTTGTTTTTTAAGACAACATGATAGCTTTCAATTGCATCTTTATATTTCCCCAGCTGCATTTGGGTAAGCCCAAGTATATTATAAAGATAAAAGGCTGAAGGGTATCTTTGAACGAGATCTTTGAGTCTTTCTTCAACGTCTTGAAAATGACCAGAGTGAAATTGAGCCTCTAAAACACGAATTTCCTCTTGGTCAAGCTGACGTTCTGGAGCTTTTTTAATAGTTTTTTTTGACACCTGAAAATGAGACATGCAAGACACCTTTTATAATTCTGGAGTTATTGAATCAAAGCAGTACTGATTTAAAACTCAGACACAAAAGAGACGCATATTTTAAGAAAGCAAAACGGTAATGATTAGACCTGATCCCAAATGATAAGAATCATAGATTAATCTGAATATCTTAATATGTGAAGAATAAAAATCACAATAGGCGACGAGCCATTAAAAAATACAGCGGATTAGGCATGGAACGTAAACGTTTGAAAAAACGAACCATTGGAAATGGAAAGGCGATTTCATATTTCTTTTTTTCTAAACCTTTTATAATCCGACGAGCAGCATCTTCTGCCGATATAATGAAAGGCATCTTGAAATCATTCACTGCAGTCATTGGTGTATCAACAAAAGCGGGATTAACAATGCTAACAGTAATATTATATTGCTCTAAGTCTAACTTAAGGCTTTCAGCAAGATTATTTAAAGCTGCCTTTGTTGGCCCATACGCTTCTATACCCTTTAACCCGCGATATCCTGCGATAGATCCAACAAGAACAATATGCCCGCTCTTCCGCTCAATCATCTTAGGCAATAGGGCTTCAAGCATATAGATAGCCCCCATATAATTGATATCCATGGAGAGTTGAACATCATCTGAATTAAACTCTTCTATAGACTTGTAAGGCTTCCAGATGCCAGCATTATAGACAACTAAGTCAAGAGGGGCATCGTGCGTATAAATATCCTCAACAGCCTTGTGAACATCCTCTTTATTTACAGCATCAAGAGGATAGGATTGAATATGTTCAAAGCCATTTTCCATTTCGCTCAATTTATCAACAGAACGAGAAGAACACACAACTTTATGAGCTCTATCTTTCAATTGTACAGCAAGCTCACGACCGATACCTGTGCTGGCACCTACAATCCAAACATTTTTCCATTTCATTTTTATTATACGCCTATAATTGGTTGTAGTAATCTTGGGACAAGCCCTTTAAATTTCATGGTTTTTTCTGAAGCAAACAAACAAATACAGTCCTGTCCTTCATCTGCAACAGGTTGATGCTCATCATCATGATCAAGATCAGCAATATCTCCTCTACGATACTGACCATATTTATCAGTATAGGAGCCACTGAGCACGAGAGTTAACTCCGCTCCATGATGACCATGTTCTGGCATGACACACCCTGGGGCTATTTTGAGCAAACGCAAATCTTCTGTGCTGTCCTTGGACAAAGGAATTTTATGAGCATATATCCCAGGGGCTAAGAAGGTCCATTTTATCTGGTTATAAGATTGATCAAGGATTTGTGGTAAAGGATAGGGAAGAATATCACACTCGATGTCGCGATTTATCTTATGTTCTTTCGTATCTTTTAAGGTGATATCACTTGAAAGAGTATCCTGCATAAGCAAATCGAATTGTTTTTCAAGAGAGGCCCGTGTTTCTGATTTTATTTGGACAGGCTCAACATGATCAATCAAAGCTCCACCAATAATTTCCAAATTTGCAAGTTCATTTCTACAATCTTCACATAAAGAAAGATGAGCGGAAACAACCGCAGAAAATGCTTCTGAAAGATTGCCTGTAGCAAAAGCCATAAGCGTTGAAATATCTAAATGGTGTTGGATGTTCATAGTTTTTCCTCCAACAGTGTTTTTATTTTTTTAAAAGCCAACCTAATACGAGATTTCACAGTACCAAGTGGTACATCTAATTGTTCCGCTATTTCACTATGAGATTTACTCTCGATGTACGATAAATAGACAATATCATATTGCTCTTTAGGAAGTTGTTTTAAGATTTTGTTCAACTTCTCTTTTCTCTGGTTTTCCCAATATGTTTCATCTTGTAATTTATCATCAGAAACTTGTTCAAATTCAGTATAGTCCATAACAGACCATATTTTCTCAGCTCTGAGACGGTCTATACGTAGGTTACGTGCAATGGTAAAAATCCAGGTCGAAGCGCTACCTTGATTGCTTGAATAGAGCTCTGCTTTTTTCCAAACTGTGAGTAGTGTCTCTTGTGTCAACTCTTCAGCAGTTTCCGCATTGACCCCTTGTTTTAAAAATAAGCCTTTAATTTTTGGAGCATAATTTATAAAAAGCTCCTTAAAGGCATTTTTATCACGTTTTTGGGCAATTCGATTTAAGAGTTCTGACATACTGATCGCAAGCGCAGAGCGGTTTATTCCTATCCTGACTTGTTCGATACCAATGTTATATTCCATAAACATAACCTCTGTTTTATTAATGAGATTACGAAAGGTTATGATATTTGGATCAACAAGCAGAAGTGATGATTTAATTTTCTAGCATCATCTTCAAAAATTCAAAAATGACTCTTCAGAGACTAAAAGACAAAATTTCTAAGTGATTTCACAACAATACTAAATATTGGAATATCAATCCTGTCAATTGGTCATTGCTAGAAGTTAGTCTTTATTTTATAAACGGAGTAAATGAACAATAAATGAAAGAAAATGACTATAATGGGGTGCCTGAATAAAGCTTAATATTACAATCCGTTAACCTTATAGATTTACATAATTTAACAGCTTTTGAAGCATTTAAGAAAGGACCCACTATAAGCTGCACAGGAGATTTGTGGTCTTTAGGCTCATTAATGATCAGTGGTTCCATATTATAAAATAACTTCCGATATTTCCCTTTCATCCGAAACCATTTTCTTCTAACATATTGTAAATTCTTACCTTTTGCGAGTCTTATTCCCAAAAGATTTGAGCTGGAATAGTTCGATTTGCTCCTGCGCTCATTTAAATAATGATCTGTTGTGACCTGTGTGGCATTCTGCAGATCATGTGTAAAAAAACTTGCAAATCCAGGCTGATCAGACTGACTTTGATTAAAAGCAGAAACACTATTCGTTTCGGATGAGACATCAGATGAGTTATCTCGTCTCGTTTTCTCACGAGTAGATTTTTGATAGCTTTGCATTGGTTCTGAGGAAGCATCATATTTATTGTCTAAAACAGCGCTTTGCTGTTGTTGAGAATATATATCATTGTTGGCAGACTTAATGGGCTGCCTTTGATCCTCATATTTAAAGGAAGGTTTTCTCACGTCTTCAAAATGCATAAGTAAACTGGATTTAATGATAAAACTAAAGAGATAAAGAGATGAAGCGATTGCCAAAACAATCCATCCTGATCTGTATATCTCAATCAAAGATATTGGCTTTTTGATATTGTATATAAAATGTTTTTCTTGCATCTGAAGAAGTCAAACTGTCCGATTTGCGATCTGTTATTTAGAAGAAGTGATATGTTATTTAATAAATTATTTACTTAACCTTGAAAGTGCAGTGAGTCTATGCAAACTGTCAATGTAAAGAGGTGCGAATATTAACGGTATATTTTAGAAAGTTGAGATGAATATTTGAAATTCTATGATAATCACTGCAGCAAGCACTGTAATAAATAGTAAACAAGAGTATAAAAGCTAAAAAGTAATAACCTGTAATAAACTTTGATTTTTCATAAATATGATTTGTCAGTTTTATGTCATATTCCAGTATCAATAAACAAAGCATGTTACATGGGCGATGAAAGTCAGTATAAGAATTTTTCGAACAACTCATAATCAGAGTGATATGCAATCTGTAAATTTTAGAACTGTGTTTTAATTAAAAAAAAGAAATACGTAACAATGACACAAACTTCGTTTCTACCAATAATCTTAGCGGCCGGAAAAGGCACGCGTATGAAATCTTCTCTTCCAAAAGTCTTGCATCCTGTAGCAGGGCGTTCAATGATTCAACATGTTATCGCTGTTGCAAAACAGGCAGGTGCAGAACAACAGGCAATTGTTATTGGCCATGAATCAGAAAAAGTCAGAAGTGCAATACTCTCTGACACCCAAAATTCACAAATTTTCATGCAGACAGAACAGCTTGGGACAGCCCATGCAGTCTTAGCGGCTCGTGAAGCAATCGAGAATTATACTGGATATGTTCTGGTTCTATATGGGGATACACCTTTATTAAAATCAGAAACACTTATTAAACTAGCAAATGTTCTAGAAAATGGAACAGATGTCGCTGTTTTGGGTTTTGAAGCGGAAGATCCTACAGGTTATGGACGCCTACTCTTAGATGAAGCTGGAAAGCTCATTGCCATCAGAGAACAAAAAGACGCAAATGAAGAAGAACAAAAAGTGCGTTTATGTAATAGCGGTGTCATAGCAGTCCATACCAATCATATGCTGTCATTATTAGATCGAGTGGGCAATAATAACGCGAAACAAGAATATTACCTGACAGACATCATTGAAATTGCGAATAATGACAATCTCACAGTTGGAACACTCATTTGCGATGAACTAGAAGTGCTCGGAGTGAATGACAAGCTCCAGCTATCGGAGGCTGAGTTTGTCCTTCAAAAAAGACTAAGAGCTACAGCTATGAAAGAAGGCGTTACAATGATTGCGCCAGATACTGTAACGTTAAGTTATGATACGAAGTTTGGAATTGATGTCATTATTGAACCAAATGTCTTTTTTGCTCCAGGTGTAGAAGTTGAAGACAATGTCCACATTCGAGCATTCTCACACTTTGAGAAATGTAAGATTTCTAATGGGGCAGTTGTTGGACCCTACGCAAGGTTAAGACCTGAAACAGAAATTGGGCCAGATGCGAAAATAGGTAATTTCGTTGAGGTGAAAAAGGCCATAATTGAGACAGGAGCCAAAGTCAATCACCTTTCCTACATAGGGGATGCACGGGTTGGGGCAGAAGCAAATATTGGCGCCGGTACAATCATATGTAATTACGATGGATATTTCAAACACCATACAGATATAGGCAAAAATGCTTTTGTGGGCTCCAATAGCTCACTAGTAGCTCCAGTCAAAATTGGAGATGGCGCTTTTGTAGGTTCCGGTAGTGTTATCACCAAGAATGTATCTCCTGATGCGTTAGCTCTCACAAGAGCACAGCAGACAGAAAGAGAACAGTGGGCAATAAAATACCGAACGCTCATGGCAAGAGAAAAAGAGCGTAAAAAGAAACTTTCAGATTAAAAAAGAATATACGCCAAAGAATAATTGGGATTTAAAGGACAAGTAACATGTGCGGAATAGTTGGGATTCTAGGAAATAAACCCGTTGCTCCACTTTTAATAGATGCTCTAAAGCGTTTGGAATATCGTGGATATGATTCTTCAGGAATTGCGACATTAGAAGAGGGGGAATTATCAAGACTTCGTGCGGAAGGCAAATTACGGAATTTAGAAGAAACGCAACAACAAAATCCTTTAAATGGTGTATCAGGGATTGGTCATACCAGGTGGGCAACACATGGCGCTCCAACACAAAGAAATGCGCACCCCCACATGACTGACACCGTAGCTCTTGTCCATAACGGTATCATCGAAAATTACAATAGTCTAAGAGACCAGCTCTTAACCCAAGGAGTTGAATTTCAATCTGATACCGATACTGAAGTTGTTGCACACTTGGTTTCTAAAGAATTAGAAAAGGGACAAACGCCAGAACAATCTGTTGCGAGCGTTCTTAAGGTCATAGAAGGGGCATTCGCGCTAGCGATTATTTTCAAAGGATATGATGATCTTATGATCATCGCGAGAGAAGGAAGCCCTCTGGCAATTGGGCATGGACATGAAGAAATGTTTATTGGTTCAGACGCCATAGCTCTAGCCCCATTCACAGATGAAATTACATATCTCGAAGATGGAGACTGGGCAGTTTTATCTCGGACGTCCCTAAAAATCATTGATGTGAATGGTCAAGTCGTTCAAAGAGACAAACAGAAATCCCTGACATCCGCATTTATGGTGGATAAAGGAAACTATCGCCATTTCATGTCCAAAGAAATACATGAACAGCCTGAAATCTTAAATCATACTTTGGCAAATTATATTGATATGTCGGCAAAGCAAGTCAGAATGCCAGAGTTTTCATTTAGCTTGTCCTCTCTTGATCGCATTACGATTTCTGCATGTGGTACAGCATTTTATGCAGGCCTGGTTGCTAAATATTGGTTTGAGCAATATTCAAGGGTCTTGGTGGACATCGATGTGGCATCAGAATTCCGTTATCGCGAAGCACCTTTATCTCCTAATGGATTGGCAGTTTTTATCTCTCAATCTGGGGAGACTGCAGACACATTAGCATCCCTGCGATACTGCAGAAGCTATGAACAAAATATCGTATCAATAGTAAATGTAAAAGAATCATCGATTGCACGCGAATCTGACATGGTTCTGCCCATCCTTGCTGGCCCAGAAATCGGTGTGGCCTCTACCAAAGCATTTACCAGCCAATTAATCGTTCTTGCCTGTTTATCAATTGCAATAGGTAAAGCCAAAGGGCATATCAACCCAGCACGTGAAAAAGAGCTGGTCAATGCCTTGATTGAAGTACCCCGTCAGATTTCTTCGATTTTAAGAGAAGAAGATCAATTTGAAACATTATCGCATCAACTCTCAAAAGCAGAAGATATCTTATACTTAGGGCGCGGAATTAATTATCCAATTGCCTTGGAAGGCGCTTTAAAACTCAAAGAAATTTCTTACATACACGCAGAAGGATATGCAGCAGGCGAACTCAAACACGGACCAATTGCATTAATTGATGAGAATGTACCAGTAGTTGTTATTGCTCCAGAAGACAGTTTATTTGATAAAACGATTTCAAATATGCAGGAAGTCGCCGCTAGAGATGGAAAAATTATTCTGTTAACAGATGCAAATAAGGATAAAATTGATTGTGAGTTAATGGGATTGATTAAACTTCCAACAGTACATGAATTCACCAATCCACTAATATATGCGATACCTGTACAATTATTAGCTTATCATACAGCTGTTTTCATGGGAACTGATGTAGATCAACCAAGAAACCTTGCAAAATCAGTAACGGTTGAATAATAAAAATTGGCCTATTATTTGCCTGATTCTTTTGTTAAATATAGGCTGAGTTGACATGATTAGGCAATTAAGCTTAGTAATAACAAGTAAGTATAATAAGTATAAGTGTTCGAATTTATGTTTTAATGTAATATCCGAGTTAAAGTAACTTTCATGAGTTTTTACGTGTAAAGTAAAACTGAACCTAACCGGAAAAACTAGATTCAACTATGCTAAGACAACATACAAATTGGCAAATGAAAATTACAACAATAACAGCAATAATAATTTTATCATTAACTTTAACAGGTTTAAAAGTTGAAGCGGCAGGGTCCGCACGTGATTTTCTAAAGGCTGGCGCCAAAGCCGTAACAGATAAAAATTACGACCTGGCTATCAAACACCTCACAGAAGCGATAAGTTCAGGGAACTTATCGGCAAGAGAGGTCGCAAGAGCCCTTTATAATAGAGGCCTTGCTTATAACGCCAAGTCAGAACCAGCCAGAGGCATTGCTGATTTTACACGAGCGCTATTTTTTAAAAAAATAACACCAGAACAACGCTCGAAGATTTTAAGTGCAAGAGCTCAATCATATAAGGCCGTGGGGTTGTCATCAAGAGCAAGTGCCGATTTACGCGTTGCTGGCTTAAGAAAATCAACAAATACAAATATTACATTGCCGGAAAAACCAAAACTACGTCCGGTAGAGCCTCAGCAACAGCTTCAACTTAATGCACCACAGCCCAGAAAAGTAAAACAAGCTGTTCCTCAGAATAATAGCAGAAATATTGTCGAAAGTGGCTGGGGCGCATCTGTACAACAGGATACATCTGCAGGACAATCGAATAAACAAAATAACTATCTAATTAGATCGTCCAAAAAGAAAACAACAACACCTGCAAAAACAGAAGAAAAATCAAGATCGCCTTTTGCAAGTCTGTTTAATTCCTCACAATCAAAAAATCAGCCCCGAAAACAGCCACAACCTCAACCAAAACAGCAAAAAACAACATCATCTGGCTGGAATTCTGAGGCAAATGTTAGAACAGCTTCAATATCAAATAATGCAAGCTCTGCACCATTAAAACAGGTAAATTACACAAGCACAGGCAGTGGGCGATATCGCTTACAATTAGCAGCGGTAAGCACTGAGAATGATGCCCAACAGGCTTGGTTGCGCCTACAGTCTCAACATTCTGGCCTGCTATCTAACCAAAGACCCGACTTTCAGAAGGTGGATTTAGGGTCTGGACGCTCTGTCGTAAGAATTCAGATTGGTCCATTTGCGGATAAATTAAAGACACTACAACTCTGCAACAGCTTTAAGCAGCAGGGGTTAGAATGTTTCCTTGTGGTTAGATAATACCTTTTCCACAAATATATGAATAAAATAGTGTATTAGAGCCTCTTATACAGAAGCAAATGCCGCTGTGTATTTTGCAAAATGACAGATCCGTGCTTATATTCTCTTAAAGCATTATACTCGAAAATGGGCTGGTAACAGACAATTCACTATTCTTCAGGTATGATAAACTGCGAAAAACTGGTTTTTAAGTCAGTTGATGGGGCATGTATTAGTACGGGACGAGCTAATTTAAGTTATGGTCAAACAATCTAGTGAGAATAATGAGTCAACTCTGGCAAAATTAACAGAGGCACCAGAAAACAGTACATCAACAGGGTTACTTTCAAGATTAAGAAATTACTTTCTGACAGGGCTAATTGTCGTTGGCCCAATGCTGATTACACTCTACAGCGCTTGGCTTTTTGTGGATTTCATTGATAGTTGGGTACAACCTTATATCCCAGAAAAATACATGCCTGGGACTTACATTCAATACATATTTAGCCAGTTATTTAGCATCAATCTGCCTGAATTTAACATACCAGGCATAGGTCTGTTATTTGCTATCGTCTTTATAATGATGATTGGAGCTTTAACAGCAAACTTATTCGGGCGTACATTATTTGGCTATGGCGAACATCTCCTGAATAGAATGCCTGTCATCCGCAATATTTATAATGCGCTGAAACAAATTTTTGAAACAATTTTAACCAGCTCAGGAAGCAGTTTCCAAAAGGTCGGTTTGATTGAATATCCCCGTAAAGGTATTTATTCAATTGTCTTTGTCTCAAAAGAAACTGCTGGGGAAATTGGCTCATATCAGGATGAAATCGGAGATGAACTCCTAAGTGTCTTCTTGCCCACCACACCAAATCCAACATCAGGGTATCTCTTATTTGTTCCAAAAAATGATATCAGAATATTAGACATGTCTGTTGAAGAAGCTGCAAAGATGGTGATTTCTGCAGGTTTGGTAGAACCAGGTGTCGAAGAAACGGGGACAAACACAGAAAATGGTATCTCCAAAGATAAAGCCTCCAATATTCCCAATAATATTTCATTGGCAGATAAAGTGATAAATCAGGACAAAACTGCGAACCAGCAAGAAACACGAATTCAGAATTGATAATCAAGAGTAATTTTAAAAGTTTTTCTTTGACAGGACCAGCTTTTAAAGCGATATCAAAGGAAAGCAATCAAGGAAAATAAAAAGAACATTTTAAGGACCTGTCATGAGAAACATTTTCTGTTCATTCTTCATAGCTTTAGCGATTATAGTAAGCTCATTACCAGCGAAAGCTGTTGACGTATTGGTCGTAACCTGGCGTGGGAAAACAGAAGCGGAAACAGGCTTTGAAACACGTTTAAAACAGCTCCAGCCTGATGCAAAGTTTCAATATATTGATGCTGGAAAAAACAGAGAGAGCCTCACCAAAGACATCAAAAACTTCAATTTCTCTGAAATTGATCTTGTCTACACATTTGGCACCACCAGCAGCCAGATCGTTAAAAGACAATTGAGAGGACAAAAGCCACAGGTTTTTAATATCGTTTCGAGCCCAAGAAGCGCTGGGATCGTAAGATCCATGAAGAGGCCAGGTAAGGCAATAACAGGAGCCCATCACGGCGTATTTCTTGACATACAAATTGATGTTCTTGCAAAAATAAAAGAGTTCAAAACAATTGGTGTTTTGGTAGATCCAACAGACCGCAGAACATCACGTGTCTATAATGAAGTCAGAAATGATGTGAAAAAACTTGGTAAAAAAACACACCAAATTCAACTAAGAGCAGACTCCTCCAAATTCGAACAAAACCTCGCAAAGGCCGTCGAAGCAGCATCTAAGGTAGATGTCATATATATTCCAGGCTCTTCAGCTTATTTAGACAAAGCAACCGAAATCCTAGAGGCTCTTCCTCCATCATCATTCATTGTTGGTGGTGTTCCTAACTATATTGGCAAAGGCGCAACAATCGCTTTCTCAGCCAACTACAAAGAGCGCGGAGAAAGCGTAGCAGAATTAGCCCATAAAATTCTAACTGGTACATCTACAAATAAATTGCCAGTCAGCACTGTCGCGCCAGACAACGCACAACTTCTCATTGATAAAAAACAAGAGGCCGCAAACACATTGCAAAATCTGGGCGATCTTGAGATTGAAGTAATCGAGAAGTAAAAAGAAACCAAATTTTAAATTAGATCATCAAGCCAATTGATGATCTAATTTCATAATTCTGAGAGCTTTTTATAGCCCTGTTTTGCTTTGAAATATGCAAAAACAGAGACCAATATCATCACCCCATAAAAAATACCACCAGCCCACCAAAGCCATGGCATTGGGCCCCAGAAATAAGTAATCAGCCAGATAAGGCCAAACACAAAGACCAGATTATAAACAGCTTGAAAAAGCAATTGCTTTAAGATCTTATTCGGATGTATGCGATCTTTAATATTATCTATGGCCTGGTCAACATTCTCCATAACGTCATCGATCTCATCATAGTCTTTATTATTATCAGTCATGTCAGCGCCCTTTATTTATTAACTATGTTATAGCTCTATCCATATGACTATAAAGAATAATTGTGCGAGATTATGGCCAAAAGACATATAGCCAAAAAATTTAAAAACAGTTATAAGCGCTTCTTTTCAAAAGGAAGTCTATATGTTCTTAAAGTCAGTCCCATTCCTTTTCGTCCTCCTCTGGAGCACAGGCTTCATCGGTGCAAAATATGGCCTTCCTTACATAGAACCCTTTAGTTTTTTAGCTATAAGATTTTGTATCACACTACTACTTTTGCTCGCAGTCCTTTTCTATCTAAAACCCAAATTCCCCAAAAACCTAAAAAGCTACACGGATATCTTTATCAGCGGGGCCCTCATCCATGGCGGATATTTGGGCGGCGTTTTCTCAGCAATCAAACTGGGTGTCCCCGCGGGCATCATCGCTGTCGTTGTCGGCCTGCAACCCGTTTTAACCACGCTTATCATTTACCGCCTAAGTTCTCCAAGCTTACTTGCAATATCTCTTGTAGGCTTCATCGGTTTGATACTCGTCGTCATCAACGAAAACACATTGCTAAACACAACGAATATGCTGATCTACATCCCAGGCCTCATCGCCCTCATTAGCATCACCTTAGGGACGCTCCATTATAAAAAACACAGCACGGACATAGACTTCATAACAGGTATCTTCCTGCAATATCTCCCAACAGTGATCATCTTTGTTGGTCTGGCAATTATGTTCGAAACACACGCCACCATCGAATGGACAACCGATCTCATCTTCGCACTCCTCTGGCTCTCAATCGTCCTCTCCATTGGCGCCGTACTCCTGATGAGCATGCTCTACAAACACAACTCCGCCAATACCGCCGCCAACTACTTCTTCCTCGTCCCACCCGTGACCTTGATTGAAGGCTATGTGTTATTTGATGAAAGATTATCACTGCTAAATATCGTCGGGATAGGGCTGGTGGTGTTCAGTATTTATATGTCGAACAGGTATATGGCAGGAGGGAAGAGTTAAGTCTTCCGCCAGCTCATCCTAATTGCATGTAAAACATTACCCTGATGAGAGTCTCGCATCCCTAAATACTCCCTAAAAAAACTTTCCCCACAAATCCTTTTAAAACGACAAAACAATCACCAATTAAAATAAAAAGCCACAAAGACAAAGGACGTCCAAAAAATGTATCGCCTTCAAAGCATCTGTCTTTCCATAATGATATATCTTTTATCGTCCCTAACAGCATCATCTGATACACCATTCAGCCAAAAACTGGTCAAAGCGGCCTTAGACCGTACAAAGCATACGGTGCGTTATGATCCAAAATACGTAAGATTAAAATATCCAGGAGGTGACGTACCGGCCGATACAGGTGTCTGTAGTGATGTCATAATCAGATCTTATAGAGCACTTGGCATTGATCTGCAAAAGCGTGTTCATGAAGATATGAAAAGAAACTTTCGTCTCTATCCCAAAAGATGGGGCCTCAAGAGGCCTGATACGAATATCGACCATAGGCGTGTTCTGAATTTGGAAGTCTTCTTTAAGCGCTTTGGTCAGTCTTTGCCAGTCACGCAAAACCCCAAAAACTATAAACCAGGCGATATTGTAACGTGGAATTTAAAAACAAAAGGCAGCCTGCCCCATATCGGCATCGTGACAAATTCCAAAGCATTCTTCACTGGCAATCCCATGATCGTCCATAACATCGGCTTCGGTCCAAAACATGATGATATTCTCTTCTCCTATAAGATTACAGGGCATTTTCGTTATGCGCCGGAGTGAAACGAAGAGAAGGTCAAAAATTAAAGATATCACCCCCGACTATCTTATCTACTCAGTCACTAAATGCAATCGGGAGGAAGGCCCCCTTAAGTTTAGAAAGAAAGAGACTATAAAATCTCATTAACGGACAAGAAACCATAGTCCCATCAGTTCCGAAAATCCGAAACCACAAACCCACCATTCGCAAAATCAATTAAAATCTGATTGCTCGTAATCCCGTATCTTTTCTGCCACTCTTCAGGAATGTCACCGGCTCTGCCATTATAACTATTGATACGCATATATAATTCAGGTCGGCCATCATTATCAAAGTCTTTAACATAAAAATTGTTAGGATTGCTTAAATCAAGTCCACCGACATATCCCCCATCCATCTCAAATGGAAAATCAATAACACGATTAAGCGAACTTGAATTTATGCTGATCCGATAACAACAATGCGCTCCGCCAGAAAATGAAGCACGTATTTGATCAGCTTTTTTGTCGCCATCAAAATCATATAACTCCTGCCAGCTCTTTTGTGAGGACGCCAAAAGGACATAGTCTCTTGATTGTGAAGAGGCTGAATAATCTGTTTGGTTCAAAACGAGCATGATCAATAAAGCAAAAAATATTTTGTGCATTTTATACAATAACTTTCTCTAACACTATTCTGATGGGGGGGCCAATTCAGACAGACCTGTAACATAACAAAATTCTAATTTAGAGCCTTAACACAAAACTAACCATAAAAATTCCTAACCCATTGAATATATTGAAATAAAAAAACGAAAAAAGTTATGCTCGCCCTAAAAACCTCCCATATAATGGTCAGCGTCTGTTTGAGGCAGAAGGTTTTGCGCGCTTGATATAAAAAGTCTTCTAAGCCTCTTAAGCTGTAACGCGTTCATACTAGGTAAGGACATGCTAGACCTCCGAGGCAGTTTTATGTTCCGTATCAGCGACAGGCCACGAGCATGGGTTTTTCACCCCTGGTCAACCACAAGGCATAGGACACCTGTCGAGGAATCTCTAAGATTCCACAACACTTTAACCAGCAGGGAGCCTATGCAAATTTTCAGCGGCGAAAAGCCCACGCGACCGCTGTTCATAGTGACAGTATGAACAGCGATGGATCATAGCTGACAATTAAAAAACAGCGTTTGAGAATTTACAACCTGGTATCCTTTTAGGTGCCGGGCTATCGGTGCTTGTGAAATAACATTTTTGCTTTAAGCGAAAAACCTTTGCTGACATGCTAAACTTTCAATATGGGCCTGAAATATTATATGAAAAACAAGAGGAGAGCTATGACAACTGACGTAAAAAAAAATAAAAATATAACCCCCATAATTCGAGCAACGGCAATCGTTATCAAGGATGGCTCAATTTTGCTTCTTGAGCAAAAATCGGAAACAGGACGTGGATGGTCTTTGCCTGGTGGTAAAGTTGAGTATGGAGAAACACTCAAAGAAGCCGTGCAAAGAGAAGTCAAAGAAGAAACAGGGATACAGGTTTTAGTCAATCAATTGCTCTATATTTGTGACAACATTCTTCCAGACAAACACGTTATACATATGACCTTCTTGTGCAAGCAGGTCGGTGGAGAAATTACCAACAACAATAATGACTCCGTAACAATCCATTCTGTTTCTTATAAGAAAATTGCTGATTTAGAAAATCTAGGGTTTGCAAAGAAATTTGTTGATCTGGTCACAGCAGGATTCCCTAACAAAGGGTCTTACATGGGAGCAAAGGCGAATATAGGACTGTAATCAATTTCCCAACAGGGGAGATATGCACCCGTTCCTCATATTCATATCGATATATATGCTGTGTACAAAATCAGGAGTTTAGTGAATATATGGTCAAGGAAATAGTTTCTATCCAGCATGGGAGGTCATTATGAAGGTTCTAGAGAATGCTGATCATATTGCTCAAGTTATTTTAACAATCGTTGCCTGTATAGGCGTTGTGTTTGCTTATTGTAAATTTAGCCAGGAATCTAAAGCTGCTAAAAAGTCTGAAAAGCTGCAAATTGCAATGCAAGCGAGAGATAGATGGGTTCAAGATGTTAATGAATATACAGCGCCTGCAGTATCTTTTATCACGGAAAACAATACCACACAGATTTTAATAAAAGTAAAAAATGCGAATGAGGTTGTTCTTTGCCCTCAGACAACAGAAGAGGACAAAAATCAATGTATCAATAAACACAAACGTTTTAGTTATGGTTTTCTTGTGAGTAAGGAAGGAATCATATTTGCAAAAGATATAAATATACTTCGAATATCTCTCGTCAAATATCTAAATGCATGGGAAAATATCGCACGATTGTATAAATATGAACTAGCAGATAAAAGAATATTAAAAGCAAGCTTTATAAAGAGACTAAAAAGGCCAGGCTTATATGAAGCCCTAAAACCATATGTGGGACTCTACTCAAAATATTCATGGGAAGTTTTCAGGGAGCTGGCTGAGAGGTTTAAAAAGGAGTATGAAAAAGAGGTCAGGCTATAAACATTGCTCTGCAGGAACAGGTAGATACCTGTTCCTCATATTCGTAATAACATAGAAGTTTCGTACAAACTGAGAGACATAATAAACATATTATCTGGAGAATATTCTCCGACTAGCAACGATAAATCTAACTCAATAGATCAGATTTCGCCCAGACGATAACGCAAACTAGACTGGAGCCTTACTCCCAATCTCCCCTTCTCGAAACCAGGCTTCAAAGGAGGCACAAGTCTCATGCCCTTCTTCAGGTGCCCAGGCGGCAAAATTCTTATCAGAATTCGGATTATAAGGACCATGTTTCAATTCAAATAGAATCGTGCCAGCTTCTAAACTGACCAAAGAATGCCAGGTCATTCTTGGGATTTCCAAACCAAGATTATCGCCATGACTGGAAATAAGTACGCGGTCTTTGATCAAGCCGTCTTCTGTAAAAGTCACAACCGCTGCGGTTCCTCGAACAACAAGAAAAGCTTCCCAGGCGTTCACTCCATCATGGTAATGAGGGCGCACATAAGTATGAGGTTCCATGGCATTAAAAAAGCGTTGGATAGGATCATCAAGAGTAGGGTGTATATTCCAGTTCGCTCGCAAGCGCGGACGTCTAGCAGCATCTTGTGAGAGTTGGTCAAGGGCGCTTTTCTCAATAAGTTTCATAAAATGATCCCAAAACAAAAAATTGGAACTTAAAATTTAATAGCAACATGATAAAGCCCATCAACAACTTTAGACATTCTGTTATAATCGAGTGTATCTGCCGTATCACTAGATCTATGATAATTTGGATTTCTAAAAAACGCAGTATCTGTCACCATCAAAGCAGGATAGTCAAGCAACCAATAATTCTTATGATCTGATAAATCAATCCCGGGAATAAAACTTGGGGCATTAATGGAATAAACAGGAATATCTTTTGAATGCATCATAAGTTTTTTTGCGCGATACACTAGATATCGATCAAAACTAAGGCCAACAACTCCAATAAAATTTCCCTTGCTCGGATATAACCATTTTAAAAAAGAGAGGGGGTAATGTTGAGAATTTGGTTTATCAGAAAAATACCCGATCATCTCAACACTAATCATCAGCTTAACCTGCTCATTCTCCTCCTTAAGGCTCTTGGCATGAACATAACTTCCCATGGCAGGAGTACGAAAATGAGGTGTTTCTTCCAACGTATAAGCAATAAAATCCAACCGATGTTTCAGGTCTGGTTTCTCCCTTGAAACAAGTCTGGCAAGCTCAAGGACCCCTGCCACAGCACTCGCATTATCATCGGCCCCAGGGTTATTATGGCCATGAACATCATAATGCGCTCCAAGAATAACACGAGGAGCATCAGATGGCCCATAACTACAGATAATATTTCGGAAGGTTTGCCCTTCATGGATAAATTTTTGCTCTGAAACGTTGCAATCTGTTTTCTCAAACTCGGCTTTAATATAATCTGCAGCCTTATTGAGTGATGCAATATTCTCATAACTACGAGACGGATTTAAAGAGGTTAAAAACGACACATCCTGTTTCAATCTTTGAATATCTGATTGAATAGAATTTTGAGAAGAAACAGAAAAGAAAATTGGATTTCTAAGAAAAAGAAAGATGCATAACCCGGTAAGGACAATCAGTACAAAAAACCAAAAAATCATATAGCGAAGAGTTCCAATCATTAACATGAGCCTATGAAGCGAGATCTTAGTGGTGTCTTAAAATTGTATAATTCCGATAAAGGCGGGCATCTTTATGACAGATTTCTCGCAATATGAATAAATATTGCGAGAAACTAAAATATTCAATTACAGGTTAAGTTGATAAGAAACAGGCACCCAACGATAACTGGCACCTCTCTTTTCGACATAACCAACCGCAGGGAATGGCATATGATAACCACTCGCTGGAATTTTATCAGCGGCAACCATATCTAAGATTCTCTTGCGCGTTGCAGCTGCTTTTTCCTTATCCATATCAAATCTAACATGCCAGTCAGGTCTTTGCAGCGATGCAACATAATGGTTCGTCGTATCAGCCCAAAGCAGAAGGCGTCGTTTATTGCTTTCAATATGAAATGCCATATGTCCAGGAGTATGTCCTGATGCATCAACAGCTGTAATGCCAGAAACAACACTCTGTTCGGGCTTTAGAAATGTCATTTTTTCTGCAAGAGGCACAACATTGCTTTGAACAATTTTACCAACACGCGCAAGTTTGCCTTCGGCCACTTCTTTAGGCGACCAAAAATTATATTCTGCTTCAGAAATCATATATTTGGCATTAGGAAATAAAGGTTTGCCATTTTCCATCAACCCACCGATATGATCTGGATGACAATGAGTGATGACAACAATATCAACTTGATCTTCCTTAAAGCCTGCAACACTTAAAAACTCTTTAAGTTTTCCAGCGCCTTTAGTACGACGAAGAAGACCATTACCAGAGTCAAAGACAACGATTTCTTTTCCAGTATTGACAATAACTGGAATAAAGGAAATTTGCATATTATCTGTCGGTAAGAAATTGGCAGCAGCTAAATCTTGTACATCTTTAGCTTTTTGATTTTGCCCAAAGATTGGGTGTGGGCCTGGAAGAGAAACAGCTCCATCCCAAACTGTCGTAATTTCAAAATCTCCAAGCTTAAATCGATAATGTGTTGGGTGGGATTGACCAAGCTTTGCAGCAGCAGCTTTTGCTGTATGAGTTTGCGATAAAATCGCTGGTGTAAAAACTGCACCTGCACTAGCTAAAAGGAATTTACGACGATTTGTTATGATAGACTTTTTCAACATTACTCGATTTTCCTATGACATTTATATTGCTAAAAGAGAATAATAACCAAATATGTTGAAACAAATACAAAATCCTCAAATTTCAAGAAATTTGATAACATATTGGTTACCAGTTCGGCTGATAGAGCCAGTCAACCTGTCCTGCTGTATCAATCGCATCTGGTTGAACAGAACGAACATGAGCAATAGCATCATCAGTAGCCATACCCGATTGCATTAAAAGCTTCGCTGCAATCATGCCGGCTCGTCCAACACCTGCCCAACAATGCAGTAATATACGTTCTTTCTTATCACGCAGATGATACTTTAGCAGTAATTTCAAGTCTAACCACTGAGCTCTAACATTCAATGATGGAGGCATGCAATCTTGTATTGGAACATGAAACCACTCAATTTTTCTTTGCTTTAAGAGGTGCCCAAGATCTTCTGCACCTGCTTGTTGTAATTCTTTTGTTTCGACAAGACTGATAACAATTTTCGCCCCCCATTCATCATAAGATGAGATATCTTTATTCACAGACTCCTTCATACCGGGACAAGGGGCTAAACCTATTTTCCCACCAGATGGAACTGAAACAACAGGAAAGGGGGGCTTTGTCCGTTTAGAAAAATATGAGAATAGGGTGTGCCGTTTATTTTCTATGTATGTCATGTTTTATAATTATACTAATTAACCGATAGAAATTGCAGTTTATGTTTTCAATAATCCCAGGGATTTAAAACTCACATGCCCGTCTTTGGCAATAATTACGTGATCATGTACAACAATATTTACTGTCTGTGTCGCGGATAATATTTTTTTTGTCATTTCAATATCTGCACGAGAAGGTGTTGGATCCCCTGAGGGATGATTATGCACCAGTATAATAGCAGTTGCAGAGAGTTCCAATGTTCTTTTTATAATTTCTCTAATATAAACAGGTGTATGATCAACAGTCCCCTCCTGCTGAACTTCATCTGCAAGAATATGATTTTTCTTGTCCAAAAAAATGATCCTGAACTGCTCCTTGAGTTCATAGGCCATTGTTGCACGACAATAGTCTAATAAATCTTGCCAGGAATTCAGAGCTGGTTTATCGAGAGTATTCTGACGTATTACCCTCACGGCTGCTGCATTTACGAGTTTAAACTCGGTAATGATTGCATCTCCAACCCCCGAGATTTCTTTAAGACGATGATCTGGGGCATTTATCACTTCAGCAAAGGAACCAAAGGCTTGGATCAGTGTTTTAGCTAAAGGCTTGGTATCCCTCCTGGGGATCGCTCTAAAAAGTAGTAGTTCCAGAAGTTCATAGTCAGGTAAGGCATCTGCACCTGCAGCCCTAAAACGTGCACGTAGTCTCTCGCGATGGCCATGCTGATGCATATGTTAAAGTCCCCACAATCTTGTACAATAATGTGGTAATTCTATTAAACCAGCTAACGTCACTTAAGGACAATTATACGGAGGATGATGAAGGTCTTTTGGCGAAAGTGTGAAAATTTCACAACCATCATCTGTAATGCCAATTGTATGTTCAAATTGAGCAGTTAATGACAAATCTTTAGTGACAGCTGTCCAGCCATCATCCTTTTGCTTAATATGCCGTTTCCCAAGGTTTATCATTGGCTCAATTGTGAAAATCATACCTTTAGCAAGTTTAGCCCCAGTCCCAGGTGAACCATAATGTAATACATTTGGCCTGTCATGGAAAACACTGCCAATACCATGTCCACAAAATTCTCGTACCACACTACACCGTTCAGCCTCAGCAAAACTTTGAATAGCATAACCTATATCACCCAAAGTAGCGCCTGGTTTAACCGCTGCTATACCTCGCATGAGACATTCGTAAGTAATTTCAATTAAACGTTCTGGTTTGCGTTTTATTTCTCCAACGGCATACATGCGGCTACTATCACCATGCCAGCCATCAACGATAAGTGTGATGTCAATATTCACAATATCCCCTTCCTTTAAGGGTTTAGGGCCTGGAATACCATGACAGATAACATGATTAGGGGATGTGCATATAGATTTTGGGAAACCACGATAATTTAAAGGGGCGGGAATAGCATTATGATCAAGAGCAAACTGTAATACTATGTCATCTAATTCTTCTGTTGTAACACCAGGTTTGACATAATCAACCATAAGGTCTAAAGCCTCAGCGGCCAAGCGCCCAGCAACACGCATCCCCTTAAAAGCTTCTTCGCCGTGTATTTTTATTTTATTATCAAACATATATTGTCAAGTCTTTCTAATATACATGCACATTTTGTATCGGGTGATAACCATCTAACCCCGCCGTTATTGCTATTAATCAACAAAAAGGAACGGCACCGAGCGTGAGACTTCAATCCCTTCAGGTGATAAATTGCAGGAATATGCGAGGATTTCAACACCTTGTTTTAAAGCTTTTTCCATAGCTTTATTATAATTTGGATCAATATCTTTCGCAACGCTCACACTTTCTGCATCATCTCTTTGAATAAGAAAAATTAAAACAGAGCGATGCCCTTGTTTGACCATATCTGATAACTCATCAAGATGTTTTGCTCCTCTGGTTGTAACTGAGTCTGGAAATTCTGCGTGTCCCTGTGTTCGCATCAGATGGACATTTTTAACTTCAACATAACAGTTTTTTTTGCCAGAAGAGGTCAAGAGAATGTCTATTCTGCTGTTTTGGCCATATTTAACTTCCCGTTTGAGTGTGGCATAGCCATCAAGCTCAGGGATCATTTGGTTATGGATGGCCTCTTCAACCAATTTATTTGGATGAGATGTATTTATTCCAACAAATACATTATCTATATTATTTTGTAACTCAATGAGTTCCCAGGAATATTTAAGTTTCCGCTTCGGATTATCGGACTCGGAAAGCCAGATGGTTGCGCCTTCGTCTTTCACTCCTGTCATGGCCCCAGGATTAGCACAATGTGCCGTAATGATTTCACCATTTTCTAATTCTGCATCAGCCAAAAAACGTTTATATCTTTTTATCAGTTTCGCTTTTATCAGTGAACTTTTAAATTTCATTTTGATTTCTTTTTTATATCCAGCTTGTTGAGAATGAACCTAATAAAGTAATATTGTGTTTATAAGAGTAATTTGGAAAACCAAATTAAAATGTGAACAATATTTTTTTCTGCTATAAAATTAAAAAAATATGAAAGAGTTTACTAGAATCGTGGAATTTAAGCGGATGTCTGATGAAACGACTGGCAATGAAAAAGAAGATATTGTTACAGCTGCACTTGTGGTAATTGGTGATGAAATCCTTTCTGGACGAACAAAAGATAAAAATATTGGGTATATAGCCGATCATTTTACAGCTATTGGTATAAGGCTTCAGGAAGTACGTATCGTTGCTGATATTGAAAATGATATTATTAAAGCTATTAATGAGCTTAGAAATAAATACTCATACGTTCTCACAACTGGCGGAATTGGGCCGACTCATGATGATATAACTGCAGATAGCATAGCTAAGGCGTTTGGTGTTCCAATAGACGTGGATCCGCGTGCAGTAGAGATGATGTTAGAAAGATACAATAAAGACCAGCTCAACGAAGCCCGCCTTCGTATGGCTCGAATTCCAGAAGGTGCTGATTTAATTGATAATATAATATCACGTACGCCAGGTTTCATGATTGAAAACGTGATTGTCATGGCAGGAATTCCAAATGTTATGCAGGTAATGCTTGATGCTGTAACACCAAAACTGCGTACAGGACGCACGATGCTCTCAACAGTAGTAGAAGTAGATGCGCCAGAAGGAGAACTAGCAGAAATCTTGAAGGCTGCGCAAGATGATTTCCCAGATGTTGCCATGGGAAGTTATCCCTATTTTCGAAATGGATTATGGGGAGCAAATTTGGTTTTACGGAACACTACACAAAATCGCTTGGATAGTGCAGAAAAAGCCCTTATAAGCATGTTAAAAGATAAAGGGATATTAAGCACAGGTGATTAATCAATATTTTTGTAAACGATTTGGTTTATATCCTGACTTACATTTAAATTGAGAAGGTCGTAATATGGGTATATTTAGCGAGCTTTTTACATGGTGGAATGGAAACACCATAGGAACACGCTGGACACTATGGCGTAAAGCAGAATTTGTCGGTAAAGATGAATTTGGCAATAGTTATTACAAAGAACGCAATGGCACAAGGCGCTGGGTAACTTATAATGGCATCGCCGATCCAACAAGTGTACCACCAGAGTGGCATGGATGGTTACATTACACAGTTGATACCCCCCCAACCGATGAAAATTATAAACCAAAAGTTTGGCAGAAGCCACATAAACCAAATTTAACAGGTACAGTAAACGCATATCGCCCATCAGGAAGCACACTTTCGAAAGGTGAGCGGCCAAAAGCCACCGGCGATTATGAAGCTTGGAAACCACAATAGAATATTCTGACGAATATGACCTCAAACACCTCAAAACAAGAATGGCATGCTGATACGTATCAAAAACATGCAAACTTTGTGTCTGCTTTAACAAACAAGGTTTTAGCATTACTGGACCCAAAGCCAGGAGAGCGCATTTTGGATCTAGGATGCGGGGATGGAGTTCTTACACAGAAAATCGATTCATGTGGTGCTGAAGTGATAGGGGTTGATGTAAGTGAAAACCTTCTGGCATCAGCAAGAGAAAAGAATCTAAACGTCATTAATATGGACGGACATCAATTAGTGTTCGAAAATGAGTTTGATGCAGTATTTTCAAATGCAGCGCTCCACTGGATGACAGAGCCTGATAGAGTACTTTTTGGTATTCATAAAGCTCTAAAAGATGAGGGGCGGTTTGTAGCAGAATTTGGTGGGCACGGAAATGTTGCGGCCATAGTCACGGCTATGCGAGGAGCAGCATCTAAATTTAATGGTGATTTGGAACTTGCTGGTCCATGGTTTTATCCAACTCCTGAAGAATACACTGAACGTCTTGAAATAGCTGGTTTTAAAGTTCAGGAGATTGGTCTGCACCCAAGACCGACTCTATTGCCAACAGCAATTGAAGGTTGGTTAATGACATTTCGTAAACCATTTTTTGACCAGTTCCCAGAAAATATTAAGACAGATATTTTGCAAGAAGTTATCGAAATTTTACGTCCAAGCCTATGCGATACAAAAGGGCAATGGACAGCAGATTATGTACGTATACGTGTCAAAGCTATGAAACAATCAGAAAAAAAGAGCTAGAAAATATGAAATATATGACATATAATATTACGTATTCACATCAATATTGCTTCATATTTTTTCTCCTTATCATGATATCAGGGTGCAGAGAAGCGTCCGTAACAAACGTTTCCCAACCACAAAGTACCCAGCAGCATAATTTTGCAGCTCCAGTGAAATTAGGTGGAAACACAAAGCAGGAAACATCAGAAAATTTTTTAATAAAGCATCCTGTAGACAAAATAAAAATTAAAAAAGCGATTGAGAGCTATCGTATAAGTAAAAAGTCAAGCGAAGGACCACTGGAATATGTAGGTGTTGATTTAAATGTTGATGGTAGCCCCGAAGTTTTAGTCTATTTTACGGGCAAAGATTGGTGTGCCAAAACAGGGTGTACATTGGCAATATTTAGAACAACTAGATTTGGTTATGAACCAATTTCGACCATAAGGCGTGTTAAATCGCCAGTAATCATTTCTCCAAACCAGACACTTGGCTGGCATGATATGTATGTTCGCACTGGTATTGGGGAATGGCAAAAAGCTCATAGAGTTGTATTAAAATTTACAGGACAAGGCTATCCTGGGAATGCAATTTTAATGAACCCTCTTTCAAAATTTGAAAAAATTAATGGAGAAGAAGTTTTTGCAGGGATTAGTCAAGAAGATTTAAGAATTGGGTGGGGCGAATAGGTTAGACATCAAAACTATCATAGCCATACAACCAGGTATAGTCTTTCAGCATGGATAGAGATGATCTGTTAGAAATCACAAAATTCCTTCCTCGTGCAAGCAAGCCATCTAAATGATAGACATGTCCAAGCTTTTTGGACGTTGTCTGAATTTTTTTAACTCTATTATAGCGCATATCCTCAAAACGTTTAAAGGCTGTAGGGTAATGGTCTTCTGCAAAAATTAAGTCAGCCAACACAACAGAATCCTCTAATGCCATAGCTGCTCCTTGTGCAAGAAAAGGAAGTGTGGGATGTATTGCATCTCCAATGAGAACACAACGATTCTTCGACCATTGCATCGGAGTCGAATATTCATATAAAGGCCATTTACTCCAATTCTCAATGTGTTGGAGAAAGGACTGAGTATCTGGTATCCATTTTTTGAAAGCGGCAAAAAGCTTCTCAGGAGTATCCCGGGTATCCCAGCTTTGTGTCTTATGATGTTCTGATATAACAGCAACAACATTAATAAGGGATCCATCACCAACAGGGTAATGAATCAGATGACAGTTAGGACCCATATATAAATGGACATGATCAACATCTGGAAAACTCTTAAGTAACGATTGCGGGATTAAGGCTCGCCAGGCTGTTTTACCAGAGAAAGTTGGGACATTATTGGGGTGAATTTGCTGTCGAACTTGCGACCATACCCCATCAGCTCCAATTAAAAGTGACCCAGCAATATTGCGATCGTCAGTTGAGGAAACACAGATCTCATTTGTTTCTAATTCATGAAATTTTGAAACACGAAAGTTCGTCTTAATTTCTATATTATCATCTGCACTGACTTTGTTCAGTAGTATTTTCTGAAGATCTGCACGATGAATTGTATAATACGGGGCCTGAAACAAATTTTGTGCAATGGGTTTTAAGGGAATCTTAGCAAGACATTTACCTGTTATACCATGAACAATTTTGATGCCACCTGGTTCAAAAGCAATGTTTTTTAAGTCTGCTTCAACGTTCAGTTGGCTGAGTACCTTCATCCCATTGGGACCCAGTTGAATTCCAGCTCCAATTTCCAAAAAACGATCCGATTGCTCCAAAATAATCGAGGAATAACCTTTTTGGGAAAGAGCTATCGCAGAAGACAAACCAGCAATACCAGCCCCTGAAATAAGAATAGGGGATTTAGTAAAGTGTCTCATGTGTGTTAACTGGCTCTAACTGGGGAAATTTATACAACTTCAATCGGCTTATAGATACAATAAGGAGGATCTGATTCTTCTGGGCCCATATTTGGATCATAAAGATAAAGCGTTGAGCAATATGGACAAATAATCTGATTATCATGCCCCATATCAAGGAAAATATGTGGATGATCATAGGGTGGCTGTGCTCCCATACACTGAAATTCTTTCACACCAATATGTACTTTTTCTGCGCCAATATCATTACAGAAGTGTGGAATAATCGCATCAGCCATGAAGCTCTCTCTTTATCATTCAAAAAAATGAATACAATCTAGGTTGTGGTTTAAGTGTCATAAACCCAATTGGTATAAATTTTATTATGATATATCATAGAAGATAACAAGAGGCATAAGCTATTGAAAAACACAAAGTCTGCATTTAAAGCTTATGCAATTCCCAAAAAAAGAATATGGAGTTGTTTTTCATGAAGTTTTTTAAGGCTCAAAATATCCAAATTGCTTATTTAGATGAAGGCGAAGGAGAACCAATACTTTTAATACATGGTTTTGCCTCTAACGCTAGGGTGAATTGGGTAGACACAAATTGGGTAAAAACACTCCTAAATGCTGGATATAGAGTAATTGCTATTGACAATAGAGGTCACGGAGAAAGCGAAAAAATATATGATCAGGAAGCTTATATCCTCCATAACATGGCACAAGACTCAAAATTACTTCTTGAACACCTTTCAATAGAAAAAGCACATATAATGGGTTTCTCTATGGGAGCCAGGATAACAGCATATCTAACAATGACTTACCCAGAAATAATCAAAAAATCCATTTTTGCAGGTTTAGGCTATAATATGGTTCGTGGAATGGCGGGAACAGGCCCAATTGCAGAAGCTTTAGAAGCTCCCAGTATTGACCAAGTCGTAAATGCGACGGCTAGAACTTTTCGTGCGTTTGCTGAAGCAACAGGGAGCGATTTAAAAGCATTGTCAGCTTGTATCAGAGCTTCAAGAAGCAAAATCGAAGCTGAAGATTTAGCAAAGATTGTAACACCAGTTTTAGTAGCTGTTGGCACTGAAGATGTTGTTGCCGGTCCAGCTGCGCCTTTAGCTGACATAATCCCAAATGCGAAGGCACTAGATATCCCTAAGAGGGATCACATGAAAAGTGTAGGTGATAAAGTATACATGCAAGGTGTATTGGACTTTTTAAAAGAAACAAATGAGTAAAGGCCACATGAAACGAATCACGGTTCTATGGTAATTATGTTTGAATCAAGAAAAAAATAAGTAGTTTAAGATACTGATTGGCTTGAAGACAAATAGTGAACATTTAAAATTGAATAGATATTATATATTTGTTTCAATATTTTATAAGTATAGGACATATCTCTTCTGCCCCACATTTAACAAGTTATTAACAAGTTGTCCCGAATCGTGTACTTTAATTGTGAGAGGGTGCCAAGTTTCAGGTGGTTATTTGTTAAAGAGATTGTAATAATCTCGTAGAGGTCAAGTATCAAATAATCAAAGCTACTGTATGGGGTAAGATCTAGCAAACCTTGAAAAGAAAATATGATGAGGCTTAAAACATATTTTCTTGATACATCTGGCAAAGTCAAAGTGCTTACTATGGTTTAGCATGCATTCTGCTTTCCATATTCTCTCCAAATGAAAACATTTCTTAAAGAAGAATGAGTGCATCTATATATTAAAAAAAGCACTCACGGACTCATATGAGGGCATTATGAAATATGTTTTAAGCATATTGGGGGTTATGGCGGCAATTATATTGCTTGGCGTCTCAGCGGCAATGAATTGGCGTTTTGGATTTACACTAGGAAAAACAGAACTTGATGGTCATATCTATGGGGCTGCAAGTGTCGCAGCTGATTGCATGAAAGCTCTTGCGCCTTTCTTTATCATTTGGGCTTTTCGTCAAAGAAACTATGTTCAATCATTTTCTGGTGTATTGATTTTAGTTGTTTGTTCTTTTTATTCTTTAACGTCATCACTGGGCTTTTCAGCATTAAACAGAGCTGATGTGATTGGTGAAAGACAGGTGCATGCAACGCAATACAAAGATTTGAGGACTGAACTTAAGCGGGCTGAGGAAAAAATAGGTTGGATTCCCCAACATAGGTCGACTGGGGAAGTTGAAGCTGATTTAACAGCTTTGTTATCAAAACCAATATATTCAAGAAAAAGTGGCTTGTTAGGAACAATAGATGAATTAACATCTGGGTGTACAAAGACACATTGGAGAGCACGTAAGTCGTGCGCAAAAATTCTTAACTTACGTAAAGAATTAGCAGTAGCTCAACAAGCTCAAAAATTAGAAAATCGGATTAAAAAATTAAAATCAAAGTTGGAAGGTGTCTCTGAAGAAGCTGGCGCAGTTGTTGTCGCTGGCGCTGACCCTCAGTCTGAATTTTTATCAAAAATTCTGGGTGTTAATATTAACGATATTCAAACAGCTCTGACGCTTCTAATTTCTATTTTAGTTGAAGTTGGGTCAGGCCTAGGACTTTATGTTGCAATATCGAATGTGAAATATACTCAGCACAAAGAAGAAGGCAAAGAGCAAGAAGAAGCCGTTGAAGATCTTAGGCGACCAAACGTTAAGTCGACACGTAGACTAATGCTACCAAAAAGTGATTTGGAAAGATATTATGCTGCACGTGTCGAAAAATCTGAAGGTACCAGTGTAACAGCAACTGCACTTTATGAAAATTACTGCAATTGGTGCGAGATAAATGGCAGAGATCCAATGGCATTACCGGTATTTGGTCGTCAATTTAGTGAATTAGGTATTCAAAAAGCTAAAATTGGTGGTCGTATTCGTTATATTGGTATCAGTTTAAGAGAAATTGAAGAAGTAAAACCTCCTGAAGAAACTAAAGAAGAAACACAAGAAAAAATAGCAAAAACAGGGTAAAATATAACCTTAAGTATCAATTGCTTATAAACCAGTCTGGCACTTCAGGCTGGTTTTTATTTTGTTAAATGTTATATTCTCTATTTAAATCTTGTTTGTAGGACAATTGAACTGGAGACCTCAGATATGACTCAAAAAGAGTCTATACACAAACAACATCAGATTAATACTTTAGACCCACTATGGGAAAAGCTTAACCTTGAGGCAAAAGAGTTGGTCAGTGCTGAACCCGCCTTAGCTAGTTTTGTCTATACAACGGTTCTGCAACATAAAAGGCTTGAAGATGTTGTCTGCCACAGGTTGGTACAAAGGTTGGAGCATCCAGATGTGGATGCATGTTCTTTGTTACTCACATTTAAAGATGTTTTAGATGCTTTTCCAGAATTAGGTGATACCTTTAGGGCAGATTTGGCAGCAGTTTTTGATCGTGATCCGGCTTGTAATCGTTTAATAGAGCCTTTATTATATTTTAAAGGGTTCCATGCATTACAAACGCATAGATTTTCCCATGCCTTATGGCATTTGGGCCGCAAAGATTTTGCATATTATCTTCAGAGTAAATCATCAAAAGTATTTAGCACAGATATACACCCTGCAGCTAAAATAGGTAAAGGCATAATGATTGATCATGCGACCGCTATTGTGATTGGAGAGACGGCTGTCATTGGAGATAACAGTTCAATATTGCATGGTGTTACATTAGGCGGAAGCGGTAAAGATAGCGGAGACCGTCATCCCAAAATAGGTAAAGGTGTGATGATTGGGGCTGGCGCAAAAATTTTAGGAAACATTTCCATTGGTGATTGTTGCCGCATTGCAGCAGGAAGTGTGGTACTAAAAGATATGCCAGGTTGCAAAACAATAGCAGGTATCCCTGCAAAAGTTGTTGGAGAAGCTGGGTGCGATGAACCATCTCGGTTTATGGATCAACATTTGGCCATAACAACAGATTAATCACAACGTTATGAGAGTAACGTTGAAAACTTATTTTTTTTTATCTGAAACGTTGCATATCAAGCCGTTTCATTGTTAGGACTAGATAATCATATAAAAGAGATGCGCAGTAATCTAGTAAAGCCTGTTCAAGCAGGGGGAAGTAATGAATAAAGAAGAGATTTCGAAGGTTGAGGCTTACCTAAAAAAACTATTTCAGCGAGAGAATGTTGAGATACGTCAATTACCAAATAAGTCTGATACAGCTGAGGTCTATCTTGGCGATGAGTTTATCGCGACTCTATACAGAGATGAAGAAGATGGAGAGCTCTGTTATCAGTTTCAAATGAGTATTTTGGATTTTGATTTAGAGTAAAGTCTAATTAGACGGTTGAAATATATTTCACAAATTACATATTTTATTCTAGATCATAATTAAAATTCATAATTGAAAAAGGCCTTAATATGTTTGACCCCAAGATTTTACTCGATACATTGCTAACCGGAGCTTCTGAAGGCACAAAGCAAACCAGACAGCAGTCAGCAGGATTACCCAATGTATTATCTGATCTACTCAAGCATGCGGGGCAGAACCAATCAACAAGCGGTTCAGGCAATATATTAAATGACCTAATTGGTCAGTTAGCAACAGGTCAATCAACTGATGATTTGTTGGACAAGGCCAAAGACCTGATCGGCGGAAATAAAACTGCTGCAGGAGCTATTGCAGGAGCTTTGGGAGGATTACTTCTTGGCTCTAAGACTGGCAGAAGCCTATCTTATAACGCTGTAAAGTTAGGCGGACTAATTTTAATTGGTAGCCTAGCGTATAAAGCTTATCAGGACTATTCGTCAGGTGGTGCAACTGAACAGAATTTCTCTGATCACCCGGAGGAAGCACCAATAGGTTCTGGTTTTGAAGCAGATGTTCAAACAGATAAAAATGCTATAACATTTGTCAGGGCTATGATTGCTGCGGCATCTGCCGACGGTGAGATTTCTAACGACGAACGTCAGACAATTGTTGGTAATATGAAAGAAGCTGGCTTAAATCCAGCAGCAGCAGACTTCTTGAATGGTGAATTTGCTAATCCTGCTGCTATTGATGAACTAGTAAAAGCCAGTACCGATGAGAAATCAGCAGTGCAAATATACACAGCTGCGCGCCTCGCAATTGAACCAGATCATTTCGCTGAAAAAGGCTTTCTTTCAGAGCTAGCCAAAGGTCTTCAACTTGACGAAAGGCTTGTCGAGAGCATTAATAGCCAGGTTAAATCAATCAAGGTTTAAGTTTGCTTAAATAAATTGTTGATGTAATGAGGAGCTTATTCGCGAATAGGTTGCTTTTTAGAATCTAACCTATTTTCAATGAAATTTTTGAGATATTCTGTATCACTCTTCGCCAAGCGAAAGTGTTGTCTGGTAATTACATAAACGAATAGGATAATTAACATAACGACCATAGAGAAAGCAGATATTTCCAATATTGATATTTTCTGGTACTCAACAAAAATGGCTTTAATTAGATGGCTTGTAATGCCAAAAGGAATAAGTAAAGTCAAAACGTAAAAGTTAAAAATAAACAAATACAAGAAAGGGTTAAGTCCTATTTTTCCTATGAGTATTGTGCCTTTTTCACTCTTATGAAAAGAACCTCTGAAATGAACTCTTACAGGTAACATTACGCTAGCAGATGTTACCTTTTTTTTAAGAACGACGAAAGATCCAACAAAAAAACCAAATACTGTTTTATTTCCTCCAATACTAATTATCGAATCCGTTGATCTTTTAAGCTTTTGAATGCTGATATCTATAGGATAATTTGAATTTATTGTTATTTTTGTCATGGTATAGCTAAAAAATAAATAGGATTTAAATTGATAAGAAGTTTACAAGCCTATTAGGGCCTCTTCATGTTATTCATTCAAAGAAACAAAATGTTGATCCAACCCTTGCAATAAGCCATAGTCGCTCCATGCGAGGAAAAATGAAAACACCAGGTAAACCAATAACAAAACAACCAGAAGGTTTTGCAGATGTTGCACAGCCGCTGATATCTGGTCATCCTTTGGTATCTGGAAATTTCCCTCTGTTTACGCCTCACAGGCCTGAAAGGCCTGAAAAAAGTGAAGGCGGTGTTGCTTTTCAATTATCATCAGACTTTTCCCCAAAAGGAGATCAGCCAACGGCAATATCTGATTTAGTTGATGGGGTGATGTCACAAGAAAAGAACCAGGTTCTATTAGGGGTAACAGGGTCAGGAAAAACCTTCACAATGGCTCATGTCATTGAAGAAACTCAGAGGCCTGCACTTATTCTTGCCCCCAATAAAACATTAGCCGCACAACTCTATGGAGAATTCAAAAACTTTTTTCCTGAAAATGCAGTTGAATATTTTGTCTCATATTATGATTACTATCAACCTGAAGCTTACGTCCCGCGCACAGACACCTACATTGAAAAAGAAAGCTCCGTGAATGAGCAGATAGATCGCATGCGTCATTCGGCAACGCGAGCTCTCCTTGAACGAGATGATGTAATTATTGTCGCTTCTGTATCTTGTATTTATGGTATTGGGTCAGTTGAGACATACACAGAAATGACCTTATCTGTGAAGGTTGCTCAGGAAATATCACAAAGACAATTGCTCGCAGATTTTGTTTCACTTCAGTATAAGCGTAATGATCAAGCTTTCCAAAGAGGAACATTCCGGGTGAGAGGAGATACAATCGAGTTATGGCCAGCTCACTTGGAAGATAGAGCTTGGCGTTTCTCCCTCTTTGGTGATGAAATCGAAACGATCACAGAGTTTGATCCATTAACGGGGCAAAAAACACAAGAGCGTGAAGAGATAAAAATTTATGCAAACTCACATTATGTAACCCCACGCCCAACATTGCAGCAAGCAATCAAGAATATCAAAAAAGAACTAAAAACCCGTCTTGAAGAACTAAATACCGTCAATAAGCTACTTGAGGCACAACGTCTTGAACAACGCGTAACGTTTGATTTAGAAATGCTAGAAGCAACAGGCGTATGCGCAGGGATTGAGAATTATTCTCGGTACTTAACGGGGCGCAAGCCAGGGGCTCCTCCTCCTACATTGTTTGAATATTTGCCAGATAATGCACTTGTGTTTGTAGACGAGAGCCATGTGACGATTGGACAATTAGGAGCAATGTTTAAAGGCGACTATCGAAGGAAAGCCACATTGGCTGAATTTGGTTTCCGTTTACCATCATGTATGGATAACAGACCTCTTAGGTTTGAAGAATGGAACCAAATGCGCCCTCAGTCAATTTATGTATCAGCAACTCCTGGTGACTGGGAACTGGAACAGACAGATGGAGTTTTTGCAGAACAGGTCATCCGTCCAACCGGCTTGATAGATCCTATTATTGATATTCGCCCAGCAACAACTCAGGTCGACGATTTAATAGATGAATGCCGCAAAGTAATTCAAAACGGGTATCGGGTCTTAGTAACAACGTTGACAAAACGTATGGCAGAAGACTTGACCGAGTATATGCATGACCAGGGACTACGTGTTAGATATATGCATTCCGATATTGATACCTTAGAGCGTATCGAAATTATCCGAGATTTGCGGTTAGGAGCATTTGATATTCTCATCGGGATTAACCTCTTGCGAGAGGGACTTGATATACCTGAATGCGCTCTGGTTGCAATTCTTGATGCGGACAAAGAAGGTTTCTTGCGTTCTGAAACATCTCTCGTTCAAACCATTGGCCGAGCGGCGAGAAATGCTGATGGAAAGGTTGTTCTATATGCAGACAAAATTACAGGCTCTATGGAGCGCGCAATTGCAGAGACAAACAGACGCCGCGAAAAACAGGTTGCTTATAATAAGGAACATGGCATCACACCAGAAACTGTTAAAAAGAATATTGGTGATATTCTAGAAAGTGTTTATGAAGGGGATCACGTGGTTGCTGATGTAGGCTTTGCTGAAGAGGGCCAACAACCACTTGTTGGTCATAACTTAGAAGCCATAATAGATGATATGGAAAAACGAATGAGGGCTGCAGCAGCTGACTTGGAATTTGAGGAAGCAGCAAGATTACGTGATGAAGTAATGCGTTTAAAAGAAACCTCTCTTGCTGTAGCAGATGACCCATTAGCAAGGCAGTCAGCAATTGAGGCCGCAACACAGAAGGCAATTCCTAAGAAGAGCGCAAAATCACGATCTTCGGGCGGAAAACCTGGAACGCGGACATATAAGAAAAAAGGCAAGAACGTAAAACGTTTATAAATTCAAAAAATTTATGAGGGCAGGCCACATGCTTAGTGCAAGCAGAATATATTATTTTATGATAACGATCAGTTTTATGGCACTCGTTTTGATAAACACATCCTGTAGCTCAAAACTTTTACCGACTCCTCCAGAAGCACAATTGGGTGATGTTATTTTAAAGGTCACCGTGAAATCAGAAGATAAAAAGAATTTTCGCCAAGGCTCTAAAGTTATTGTAACATTAGCAGATATTTCTGAGAATAATGACAATCCAGTATCAATTGCTGGAGATATCATTCCAATGACACAACCTGACAATGAAGTTCGCATCTCTTTTCCTGCAGATAGTCATAAAGTTAAAGAATGTAGTAAGAAAAAACAATGTGGATTTATTGTCCAAGTTGTACATGGAAATACAATTGAGTTCAGCCATAAGCGACCAGTGCCTTATAATAGTAAACATAATAAAATTATTACCATTAAAGTTAAGGGTTAGACTAAGAATACACAGCGACGAATTTAACATAAACAAGTATAAATCTCACAAAAAAGTGATGTCTAATCTTTCTGATAGAGGAACTTCTATGTTAGTCTAGAGAGAGGTTGTTACAAGGAGTAGAATCTTATGTTTTTCTCGCGATTGTTTCTAATATCTATTTTTTTGCTATGTTGTTATCTTTTAATCAATACTTTTGTATTGCCACTATCAGCTCAAAAAGGCGAACCTGAAACATCGCAACAAATATCTCCCGAACCGAAAAAAATAGAACCGGCCAAACCTAAAACAACAGAAACACCAACTTTGCAAACAACCTTTGAAGGCACAATGACTATTGATTTGATGGATGAAATCATCAAACGGCTCGATAAAGATGCAAAACCTCTCAAAAAAGGAAGTTGGCAATTTAGTATTGAGAAAGTGAAAGTGATTGTCGTAACCGATGAGAAACGTGACAGAATGCGAATTCTTGTTCCCATCCGACAAGCATCTAGTCTGTCATCAGAAGAATTATTCCGGGCTATGCAAGCCAACTTCGATACGGCACTTGACAGTCGTTATGCGCTTGCGAAAGGTATTCTATGGTCAACATATATACACCCACTAAGAGCTTTACATCATAAACAATTCATATCTGCGATCGGTCAAACGGTTAATGCTGCCATAACTTATGGAACGACTTATACATCAGGAGTTTTAACTTTTGGTGGAGGGGATAGCAGGGGCATCATCCAGCGCAAACTTATCGAAAATTTACTGAAAAAAGGTCAGGAGATTTAATCCTCTTGCAGAGCAAGACGTGTTTAAAATTATAGTCATATGACAATTTAAGGAGAAAAAGATAGTGAAGCAGTATTTATTTTTAATGGTCACAGCGTTGATATTTAATATCTCTTTTTTAGGTGCAGGAAATGCACAGAGCCCAGAAGCTCGTGGGATTTTATCTCCGCATGAAAAATCCAACTGTTACCGTCGCAATACACAATCTGGATGTCCATCTAGAGGGAAAGTAGGCGGGTATAGTTACGATGCCCAAGACACATTTTCTTCAGACTTTGAGAATAGCTCGCAAGGAGGCCCATTTGATTCAGGTTACTTTTTTGACTCTGGATCAAGTAGTGGAATTGAAGATGCGCCATATCTAAACACATCTCCTTACCACAATTAATTTTTTAAATTATCTGAACATAAGGAGCTGGGCTCCTTATGTTCAACAGTTTAGCTTTTAGAAAACAGATTCTTTATTAAACCCAGAACAATTTTGAGAACAAAACCACCAGCAAGCCCGCCTACAACAAGTCCAACCAACATATCGAGGTTAATATCATTATCAAAATTGATAAGAGAAGTTTCTAATGGGATAAGATTGTAAATATTGCTTAAGAATAGGTAAGCTCCTACAAATCCACCTATAATGCCAACAATGACATTAAACAGAAATGAGAGCCTGAGAAAGCGAGAAAAAAGTCCGACAGAAGTAGCTCCAAAATAACCAGATAATATGATAGCTCCGATAGTTGCTATGTTTGGTAAATTTAAGTTTACAGCGCTTTGAATAAGATTAAGGCCCCAATTGATGACTTCCATAATCTCTAATCCCCATTTTGTTTTTCGTTATTGTTAAAAAGAATAAATCCTTTTTAAGAGGTAATTTATAGCGAGTAATAAAGAAACAAAAGACTATTTATAACTCTTGATCATAATTTATTAGGGATTTCGAGATAGGCTCGCAATCAAGGAGTATCATAATGACCTTATCTAACGTTGCCCCAACATCAGTAGTTGCAAGCCAGGCACAAGTAAAATCTACAATTGCAGCAGAAGTTATCAAACAAAACGCTGCATCCGAGAGATCTGTTGCAAATTTGGTCGAACAATCTTCTCAGAACTTGAAAAATATCCAATCAAGCACAGCACCTGGAGTTGGCAACAATATAGATAGATCTGTCTAAAGATCGCTTTAACAATTTATTAAAGCGACTTTTTGCTATTACAAGTTAAGCCTCTGCTTCGTTTTCTTCTGATTTAGGCTTTCGAACACCGGCGCCACGTTTATCAAGATAAGTATGAAGAGAGTCTATCAATAGATCCGTACGGCCTTCAAAAAAGTGATTAGCCTCAGGGATAATGTCATGATCAATCACAATACCTTTCTGAGTTTTCAGTTTTTTGACAAGTTCAGCAACTGATTCTGTCGAGACCACGCGGTCCATTTCTCCATTAACCATCAAGCCTGAAGATGGACAAGGAGCAAGAAAACTGAAATCATAGAGATTAGCTGGTGGAGCAATTGAGATAAAACCCTCAATTTCTGGTCGGCGCATCAGCAATTGCATAGCAACCCAAGCCCCAAAAGAAACGCCAGCAATCCAGCAAGATTGTGAGTCATTATTATAAGATTGCATCCAGTCTAAAGCAGTTGCTGCATCAGATAATTCTCCTGGTCCATTATCAAATAGTCCCTGAGAGCGACCAACACCTCGGAAATTAAAGCGTAAAACAGAAAAACCTCGCTCTACAAAGGCGTAATACATGTGATAAATAATCTGATTATTCATCGTTCCACCAAATTGTGGATGAGGATGCAAAAGAATCGCAATTGGCGAGTCAGAGGCATTTTCGTGGTGATATCTGGCTTCTAGGCGTCCAGCAGGTCCGTTAATTATTACTTCAGGCATAATAAGGTTTTGTTTTCTTTGTCAAAAACGGTTTCAATTTAATGTTGCTTAAGTTAATTAAGCAATTTTTCTATAGCAATTGTGTTTGGTTTATCTCGACTTCCAATTGAATACTTGACTTGGTTAGTCAGGAATTATATATTCCAGTTTAGAATGATTCAAAAGAATAAGCCATATATACCGAACAGCAAAAAAACAACTTCAATCCTTGAATGTCGTACATAGCATATAGTTCGGGGGCAATTGCAAGTATTTCCTTGTTTTCTTTTGGCCAACCCTGTTGACATTTACGAGAATTGTTTGTCAGCACATTACATATGTACTCTATTTTAGGCAATTATAATGCAATTAAGCACCAAAGGACGATATGCCGTAATGGCAATGGCAGACTTAGCGAACGCAACGAAAAATGCGTCCGTAAAAGCCGTCACGCTTGCTGAAATTGCGAATAGACAAGATCTGTCATTAACATATCTTGAGCAGATATTTTTGAAGTTGCGCAGGGCAGGGTTGGTAAACAGCATACGTGGACCAGGTGGTGGATATAAATTAGCCCTCAATCCTGAAGACATATTAATCGCAAATATAATGAGTGCTGTCGATGAACCTGTTAAAATCACAAGATGTGTAGAAAATGATAAAGATGGCTGCGTCGCTGGGCAAAGATGTTTAACCCATGATTTGTGGGCTGCTTTAGGAAGTCATTTAATTAACTTCCTCGCAAATGTATCTCTTCAAGATGTCATTGATGGAAATTTAAAGACTGGCGTGAGGCACAAAAACGTTGAAAAGTCTGATGTGCCACATGAGGTATCACTATGATGCAGCGCACATATCTCGATTACAATGCGACTTCTATACTTCATCCATCAGCAAAAAATGCAATGCTGGAAACAATGGACTTTGCTGGAAATGCCTCATCAATACATGCTGAGGGACGCAAGGCACGTGCAATAATAGAAAAATCCAGAAAACAGGTTGCACAACTGGTAAATTCTGAAGCAAAAAATGTAATTTTCACCAGCGGTGGAACTGAAGCGAATATGATGGTGATGACACCTGATTTAGTAAGCGCCAATAAACCAGGTTCTGCAACAGAAAAAATAAAATGCTTTATATCTTCAATTGAACATCCTTGTGTTTTATCAGGAGGACGTTTCCAAAAACACAACATGAGATACCTTGAGGTATCTGGTGAGGGTGTTATCAAAATAACAAAATTAAAAGAAGTTATAGAAGAGTTTCAAGCAAATACACCTGTTACTCCCTTTTTGATTTCAGTAATGTTAGCAAATAATGAAACCGGAGCACGTCAACCTATTTCTGAAATTTCTGAGATAGTTCATGACGCAGGTGGTTTATTACACGTAGATGCGGTTCAGGCTGCAGGTAAAATATCTATTGATAGCAAAGAGCTCGGAGTTGATTTCTTAACTCTATCCTCTCATAAAATTGGCGGACCTCAGGGTGTGGGGGCTCTTATTCTTGGCTCTGATAAGCTTATTCTTGGGCAAAAACTCATGAAAGGTGGGGGGCAAGAATTAAATCGAAGAGCTGGGACGGAAAATATTATTGGTATAGCGGGCTTTGGAGCTGCTGCAGAACAGGCTTTTTCGGACCTTGCTGTCATGTCAGATATTGAGAGATTGCGAGATGATCTGGAGAAGCAGTTATTAGCAATTTCTCCAGAGGCATTCATTTTTTCTCTGAATGTCCCTCGCTTACCAAATACATCTTGCTTGAGTGTAGCAGGTATGACCGCAGAAATGTTGTTAATAGCATTTGATTTAAAAGGGATTGCAGTGAGTTCTGGGTCTGCATGTTCATCAGGAAAAGTTGAACAGTCTCATGTACTAAAGGCTATGGGTATTGAGAAAGATCTATCGAAAGGAGCAATCCGTATTAGCTTGGGCTGGAAGAGTTCACAAGTTGATATTGAGCGCTTTATAAACGTTTGGTCAGAAATTTATAAAAAATTTAAAAACAGTCGCCAAGCAGCTTAACTATGTAGTGAAAGTTGTTACGGATAACGAATCACAAGAAAGTTTACGGAGAAGATAATGCCGGCAGTGCAAGAAACGATTGATCAGGTCAAAGAGATAGACGTAGATCAATATAAGTACGGCTTCACAACTGATATCGAAATGGTAAAAGCCCCTAAAGGTTTGAATGAAGATATTGTACGCTTTATATCTGAAAAAAAAGGGGAACCAGAATGGATGTTAGAGTGGCGGTTAAATGCCTATCGTCGCTGGTTAACTATGCAAGAGCCTGAATGGGCTAGAGTTAATTATCCTAAAATAGATTTTGAGGATCTTTACTATTACGCAGCTCCCAAGACAGCTGAAGGCCCTAAAAGCCTTGATGAAGTAGATCCTGAATTGCTGGCAACATATGAAAAACTAGGCATTCCCCTAAAAGAGCAGGAAGTCCTAGCTGGTGTTGAAGGTGCAAAAGTGGCTGTAGATGCTGTTTTTGATAGTGTATCAGTTGTAACAACTTTTAAGGAAGAATTGGCAAAAGCTGGTGTGATCTTCTGTTCAATATCTGAAGCCCTAAAAGAACACCCCGATCTGGTCAAAAAATACTTGGGCTCAGTTGTACCAGTCTCAGATAACTTTTATGCAACCCTAAATTCAGCAGTATTTTCTGATGGCTCTTTTGTTTATATTCCAGAGGGAGTGCGCTGCCCAATGGAACTAAGCACATATTTCCGCATCAATGAAATGAATACCGGTCAGTTTGAAAGAACTTTAATCATTGCAGATAAGGGATCTTATGTCAGCTACCTTGAAGGCTGTACCGCCCCAATGCGTGATGAAAACCAGCTACATGCAGCAGTAGTTGAACTGGTTGCTTTAGATGATGCTGAAATCAAATATTCAACAGTACAGAACTGGTACCCAGGGGATAAAGAAGGAAAAGGTGGAGTATATAACTTCGTAACAAAACGTGGGGACTGTCGAGGCAATAATTCAAAAATTTCCTGGACACAAGTTGAAACTGGGTCCGCGATTACCTGGAAATATCCAAGTTGTGTTTTACGGGGAGATAATTCTGTTGGTGAGTTTTACTCAATTGCGATCTCAAATGGGTATCAACAGGTTGATAGTGGAACGAAAATGATCCACTTAGGTAAGAATACAACAAGTCGAATTATCTCAAAGGGAATTTCTGCAGGGCATTCTTCTAACACTTACCGTGGATTAGTTTCAGCCCATCGTAAAGCAACAGGAACAAGAAACTTCACCCAATGTGACTCACTATTAATTGGTAACAAATGTGGAGCACATACAGTACCTTATATCGAAGCTAAAAATTCGAGCGCAATATTTGAACATGAAGCAACAACATCTAAAATTTCCGATGATCAGATGTTCTATTGTCTGCAACGCGGAATGAATGAAGAAGAAGCTGTTGCTTTGATAGTAAACGGTTTTGTTCGGGATGTTCTGCAACATTTACCGATGGAATTTATGGCAGAAACACAAAAACTGATAGGTATAAGTTTAGAAGGAAGTGTCGGCTAAACACATAAATTAAAGGTGTGAGCGGTGAGTAATTGGAGATTTGGCGAGATATGGTTTTCTTGAATATACCAGTAAAATTTAAAGCCACAACCAATACCCCACCATATACGGGTTCAAACCCGTATGCATATCAATCATTCCATGAGCATCTAGCAACTCCAGGGTTAGGTGCTCTATTGATCGTTATAATGATTTATAAACTTGCAGTATTTGTCATCCGCAGATTTCGCTAAGAGTGAAAATTGAAGGATACGTATGAAAGAAGATAGATAAGATGCTAGAAATTAAGAATTTACATGTTGAAGTCGAAGGTGAGAAAATTCTTCGAGGTATTAACTTAATTATACCCAAAGGAGAAGTGCATGCGATTATGGGGCCAAATGGCTCAGGGAAATCGACCTTATCTTACGTGTTAGCAGGTAAGGATGAATATGAAATTACTGAAGGTTCGATAATCTGGGACGGAATTGACTTACTAGAACTAGAGCCAGATGAACGGGCAGCTATTGGTGTCTTTTTAGCATTTCAATACCCTATGGAAATTCCCGGTGTTGCAACTATGACCTTCTTGCGCACAGCTCTAAATGCACTGCGCAAAGCTCGAGGACAAGAAGAACTTTCAACACCAGATTTCATGAGAGTTGTGAAAGAAAAAGCTGAAAAATTGAATATTAACATGGATATGCTTAAGCGTCCGCTTAATGTTGGTTTCTCAGGTGGTGAGAAAAAACGCATGGAAATCTTGCAGATGGCGTTGCTAGAACCAAAATTCTGTATCCTGGATGAAACAGACTCAGGTCTTGATATTGATGCTCTACGCATCGTTTCCGAAGGAGTAAATCTTTTGAAAGGCCCAGAGCGTGCAATGCTGGTGATTACACATTACCAACGTCTTCTTAACTACATTGTACCTGATAAAGTTCATGTCTTGTCAAAAGGCGTAATCGTTAAATCCGGTGGTAAAGAGCTTGCATTGGAATTAGAAAAATCTGGATATGCCGACTACGAAGGCGAAGCTGCCTAAGAAGGAATAAATGAGCATGACAGCACAAATAACCAAAACCAAAGCAGAGCAAGGCCTTCTTGATCAATTTGAAAACAATATTGATGCATTGCCTGGTTCTGCAGAAATTAAAAGTCAGCGTAAGCAAGCAATGTCTCTTTTTGAGAAAGAGGGATTGCCTGACCGCAGAGTAGAGGCTTGGAAATATACAGATTTACGTTCGGCAATTACAGAAACATTCCCAATAATAGATGAAACATCTAGTGATATTGAGATTACAGAACAAGACTTGCAAAAAGTTCTTGGAACATTCAAAGACTTGGAATGCCATCGTTTGATTTTTATTAATGGTCAATACCGTTGTGATGCATTCGGTTATGGTGAAGGTATTGATGTTAAATCACTAAGTGAAATCTTTGAGGAAACCCCTGAGTGGATTAAACATAAGCTATCAGGGTCAACAGAAACCGCTGAAAGTGATCCGATCATTACCTTAAACTCTGCTCTTCTAACAGATGGCGTATCAATTAACATTTCCTCCAATAATTTGGAAAAACCAATTCATATTTTGTATCTTAATGCTGGGCAAAGCAGCAGATCTGTAAACATCAGAAATTATATTGAGCTGCAAGAAGGGACGCAAGCCACAATCATTGAGCAGTATGCAACATTGGGTGAGTGCAGTTTTCAAACAAATAGTGTAACTGATGTGAAAATTGCCAAAGCAGCAGAGCTAACACACCATAAAATTCAGAATGAAGGACAAGGTGATAATCATTTATCTGTGTGGCAAACACAGATTGAGGAAAATGCGAGTTATAAGGCCTTTCAACTGACAACAGGTGCGAAACTTTCTCGAAATCAACTCTACGTAACCTTCTCTGGCGAGCATGCAAGTTTAAATTTTGGCAGCACATTTTTAGGAAGGGGTGAACAGCATAGTGATACAACGCTTGTTATTGACCACGCTGTTCCTCATTGTGAAAGCCGCGAGCTTTACAAAGGGGTTATGGATGATAATGCAACAGGTGTCTTCCAGGGTAAATTAATGGTCAAGCCAATTGCCCAAAAAACAGATGGCAAGCAGATGGCGCAAGCTTTGTTACTATCAGAAACAGCTGAATTTGATGCAAAACCTGAATTGGAAATTTTTGCAGATGATGTTGTTTGTGGACATGGAGCAACATCAGGGCAAATTGATGAAGAGTTACTCTTCTATCTTAAAGCAAGAGGTATACCTGATCAGCAAGCACGCTCATTACTCGTGCAGGCATTTATAGGAGAAGCATTTGAATTAATTGATGATGAAAATATAAGAGAGAAATTCTCTGATATTGCTGCCCAATGGCTTGCGAAAGGTAAAGGTTAAAGATAATGAAGGCAGATGATCTATTAGGTTCAGCTACAATTGATTATGATGTAGAGGCAATACGTCAGGACTTTCCAATTTTGCAAACGAAAGTTCATGGCAAACCACTCGTATATCTTGATAATGGAGCATCTGCCCAAAAGCCTAAATGTGTCCTTGATGCAATCCAAAAAGCATATGGTGAAGAATATTCAAATGTGCATCGTGGGTTACATTATCTAAGTAGTGTTGCAACTACAAATTATGAAAATGCCCGTAAAATAATTGCAACATTTTTAAATGCTCTATCTGATGAGCAGATTATCTTTACCAAAAATGCAACTGAAGCAATTAACTTGGTTGCGCAATCATATGGCGGAATGGTGATTGGAAAAGACGATGAGATTGTTTTAACAATCATGGAACATCATTCTAACATAGTACCATGGCATTTTCATCGAGAGAGAAAAGGTGCTGTTATAAAGTGGGTACCTGTTGCAGATGATGGGTCCTTTTCGTTAGAAGAATTTGAAAAATGCTTAACACCTAAAACCCGTATGGTAGCTATTACTCATATGTCTAATGTTCTAGGGACAATAGTGCCAATAAAAGAAGTTATTAAAATTGCCCATGATCGTGGGATTAAAGTCTTGGTCGATGGCAGCCAAGGCGCGGTACACTTGCCCGTAGATGTTCAAGATCTTGATGCTGATTTCTATGTAATGACTGGACATAAACTATACGGGCCTTCAGGTATCGGCATCCTATATGCCAAAAAAGAATTACTTGAAGAAATGCCTCCGTATATGGGGGGCGGTGAAATGATTGGAGCTGTAGCCACGGATAATATAACATACGCAGAGCCCCCACATCGTTTCGAAGCAGGAACACCACCAATAGTTCAAGCCATAGGATTAGGGGTGGCAGTTGATTATATTATGAAAAGAGGCCGAGAAGCGATAAAAACACACGAAGATAAACTTATTAAATATGCGCATGAACGTATTGAGGCCTTAAAAAATATTCAAATCATAGGTAAAGCACCTGGAAAAGGAAGTATTTTATCATTCACAATGGCTGGTGCACATGCCCACGATGTGAGCACAATTATTGACCGTTTTGGTATCGCTGTGCGCGCTGGAAGCCATTGTACAGAACCTCTATTAAATCGCTTTGGTTTAACATCCACATGTCGAGCATCATTTGGGATGTATAATACACTTCAGGAAGTTGATAATTTAGCTGAAGCCTTGGAAAAAGCCGAGAGTTTCTTTGCGTAGTTTTTTATAAAAGAGAGTAAATGACAATGTCAGATCAAGATAACGATCAAGAGACGAGAGAGCCAGAACAATCTACGGCTGAGTCACAAAAGGCATCAGAAGCTACAGACGCCCAACCTGCATTAGGTGAAGAAGAAATTGAACGCCTAACAAATGATATGGTTGCTGCTCTCAAAACTGTTTATGATCCTGAAATCCCTTGCGATATTTATGAATTAGGATTGATTTATCGCATAGATGTCGATGATGATCGTAATGTTGAGGTTGATATGACATTAACGGCTCCTGGGTGTCCAGTAGCAGGAGAAATGCCTATTTGGGTAGAAAATGCAGTTCGTTCTGTTCCTGGAGTGTTTGATGTGAAGGTTAACTTGGTGTTTGACCCACCATGGACAACTGATAGAATGTCTGATGAAGCGCGTGTAGCACTGAATATGTTTTATTAAGTGCATCTACTCAGCAAAAATAGTTCGAGAAAACAATGACGCAAAGATTAAAGCCTAAAGTAATGAGCTTAAGTGATGAAGCCGCTAAGCGCATCACACATATTATTGAAAATTCTGAGCAACATATTGCCGGTTTGCGCGTAGGCGTTAAAAACGGTGGCTGTGCTGGTATGGAATATACAATGGAATATGCAACAGAAAAAAATCCTCTCGATGAAGTCGTTGAGGATAAAGGTGTGACCCTATTTATTGATAGCAAAGCAGTACTATTTCTTTTGGGAACAGAAATGGATTATAAAGTAGAAACACTCTCATCAGGGTTCGTATTTAATAATCCAAATCAGACAAGTGCTTGTGGTTGCGGAGAGTCTGTAGAAATCAAACCCGCATCTGACACAGAATTTCAAAACTTTAAGCAATAAAAGTCAGCATATAATACGAACGTAGAAAAATGCGAACTTAGCATGCATCACTCAATTTTGAATGATCTTCTGTTTCTCCAATAGCCTTATTTCTTCCCTCAGCCTTAGCTTGATACAACAACTTATCTGCACGTTCTACCAAGGCGTCTCCTGTTTCACCGGCACGATAATTAGCGATACCAAGAGAGATTGTGATTTTACCAAGGCTCATATCAGTAGATTTTTGATATAATTCTCTATTCATAACTGATATACGTATTTTATCAGCAATCTTTAGAGCTTCTGGAATAGACATATTCGGCAGAATAATTGAGAACTCTTCACCGCCATATCGCGCAGCTAGATGGTCATCAGAAATATGTGATTGTAAGGTTTGAGCGACGAGAGTAAGAACTTGATCGCCAATTTGATGCCCATACGTATCATTGAATTTCTTAAAGTGGTCAATATCAACCATAACGAGACAGAATGGTACTTGATGTCTATTTGCATTCTCTATGGATTGCTTTAAAAATTCATTATAGCGTTTTCGATTAGGTATACGAGTAAGTTCGTCAGTAAAGTTCTCACTACGAATTTCTCGTAATTTATGATTGAGGTCGTTAATTTGATGGTAAGAATCTTTTAATTTCTCATCAAGCTGCTTTGTATTGTGTGCCATTTCACTTGTGGCTTGAACAACAGCATATAGTAATTTCCCTAGTTGTTCTGCAGATGAAACATTCTTAACCTCTCCAACAATACCATCTAATACATCAACATAATTTCCTGTAGATTGAGAGATCCCAGTCATAAGATCAAGGACATCTTTTAACTCAATCTCTATTTTATCTCCAACTTCAGAGACTTTTTCACCACTCTTTGACGGACAAAGGAACTTGTCATAGATATTTTCTATCAGTTCAATTGATAAATCACTATTGTCTGCTAAAGCATCATTTATGGCTTTAGATAAGAGCTTCTTATGACCTGTTAAATGGGTAAACCAAAGATCGTAAAATTTAGGTACAGTTGGTATTTTGTTATCTTTAAGATCATCAAAAGCTTTTTGACCAATAGCTACTGATCGCTCAAAATCATACACAGTCAATTTATTTCTCCACCCCTGACGCCAACATTTAATGTTAACCAGGACACTATGCATGAAACGCGTTAAAGTCTTATTAAATCACAGTGTTATTTTATTGAATTACGAAAGCATAATGTAAGAGAAAGTATCTTTTTAAATTAATAAAATATTACTAAGACAATAGGAAGTGAAGGGATAAATGTGTCAATGGCCCGCACATATCAGGTTTTATATTACGTTCGAGCAGGTTTTAAAGATCGTAGTACGAAAGCTGGAACATGGTCTGCAAAACCAACTTGCGTTTTCTCTGCATAAGAACTTTTGCTTTTCTGACGATCATTTGAATTCATTTTTGATGCAGCTCTTGAGTTTCTCCTGTCTTTCTTCTTTTGAATGTCAGCATCACTTTGCTCTTGGCGTAAATTAATCCATGTTAAAGGTTCACCACATATCTTCTCGATTGCACCTAAGGATTTCCTGTCCTCCTTAGTAACCAAGGTGGCTGCATAGCCCTTTCGCCCAGCTCGACCTGTTCTACCAATCCTATGGACGTAATCTTCTGCCTGCATTGGAAGGTCATAATTGAAAACATGGCTAACATCTGGTATATCAAGTCCACGGGCAGCCACATCACTTGCAGCTAAAAATGTAATCTTGCCTGATTTGAAAGCTTCTAATGTTGAGGTGCGATTACGCTGGTCCATATCTCCATGAAGAGCACCTGCATTAAAGTCGTGTTTTTGCAAAGATCTTAATAAAATGGAAACATCTCTTTTTCTGTTGCAAAAGATAATTGCATTTTTGATCTCTTGAGTCTTGATAATGTCTCTTAAAGCTTGCCTCTTAAGTTTAGGGTCTGAAGAGGTCATAGCAAATTGCTGTGTAATTGTTCCAGCTGTTGTTGATTGTGGGGCAATTTCTATTGTCTCTGGAGCTTGTAGGAAATTCTCAACTAACCTTTGTATTTCCGCTGGCATTGTGGCAGAGAAAAATAACGTCTGACGTGTAAATGGTAAAACCTTACATATACGTTCAATATCAGGAATAAAGCCCATATCCAGCATACGGTCTGCTTCATCTATAACCAGAATTTCTACGCCAGTAAGAAGCAGTTTACCTCTTTGGAAATGATCAAGTAAACGGCCTGGTGTTGCAATAACAACATCTGCTCCGCGATCAAGCTTTCTGTCTTGTTCCTCAAAAGAGACACCGCCTATGAGCAAAGCAACTGTAAGTTTATGTTGTGCACCGAGAAGTTTAAATGAATCTGCAACTTGAGCAGCCAGCTCTCTTGTCGGGGCAAGTATCAAAGAGCGTGGGATTCTTGCTCGAGCTCGCCCTTTTTCAAGCCGGTGTAACATCGGCAAAACAAATGATGCTGTTTTGCCCGTACCAGTTTGTGCAATACCTAGCACATCTCTACCTTCTAAAGCGATAGGTATCGCTTGTTTTTGAATGGGAGTTGCGTCCGTGAAACCTGCAGCTTCAATGGCTGTACAAATTTTTGTGCTAAGACCTAATTCTTTAAAGCTCATATTCTAGTTTAGAACTCAGAAATTAAAAATAATTTCTGCCTATTTGATTTTGTTGTCCAACGAAGGTTTGATATATTCAATAAGCTACAAAACTATGACGCAAATTAAATAGATGATTTCATTTGTCAAATGGTACTACATCATTTAATGAAATATTGTTACATAATGAAAGAAATGTGTAAAATATTGATGCTATTTAGCAACATATACAGATTTTGCGCTATGGTAAATATATTTCAAAGCTTTTATAGGAATTCGAATAAAACTATTCAAGTAGTTTTATTGATCTAAAAACTCACAGCAGCTTACCTAACAATAACTTTACTTATAATCGGAAGGTGGTCCGAATGCAAATGGGGGCCTGTCTTAGTATTAATATTTGCAATATCATCACTAGAAAACACATGATCAATCAACAGGACTGGAAAGAGTTTCGTTGCTGGCCAGCTATTAATAAATGTCCCATGTCTTTTCAAATTAGAAGTATGTGCAAATTGAGTTAAACGCCATGACCATGGTGTATGATTAAAGTCACCCATAATAATTTTCGAACCAGGGATCTTATTGATATATTGGCTTAGCCATTTCATATTAATATGTGTTGTTTAAAAGGACGAAAAGGCCATGCAATATGTGTCCCAATAACTTGGATATATTTGTTATTTTTAACCATTATGTTTGCTGAAATAATTTGAGGTCTCACAGAGGTTCTTGAAAGTGATTTTGGTTCCTTTAAAGGGTACTTAGACAACAACGCCAGGTCACAATAATAAGATTGTTTTCCGCAAGCAAAAGAATGAGGATAAATATCTTTCAGACGCGAAAGTAAAATTTCATGTTTTGGGCTAAACTCTTGTAGATTGACGATATCAGCGTGCTCTTGCCGGAGAAACTGCTCAATTTTATCTAACCGAGGATTCGAATAAAGCATATTAAAACTTATCAACTTTAACGTCGTTGCACCCGCGATAGCTTGAGCACCAATAGTAGGCTTTGCATAACTCCATGAAAGAATCACAAAGATAAAATTCACAGACATTATAACTGAGGAAAGAATGACAAGTACTCTATGCTTAAGTAAGAGGCTAACAGTCAAAGATATGATCAGCCCTAAAATCAGAAACAGCCTAAAGTGGTTGAACATTTCAGCAGGTGGATAAATAGGGGCTAAAAAACCGGCTAATGTTACAGCAGCTGCACTTAAAAGACCTAAAAATATAATGATATAAATAAGCCTGCCGATGAACATGAATTTTTCCTAACTCTCTAAAACAAATATAACTAAACATGGCCAATAAAGTACACAAGTGTATAGATTGTGAAATTGAGTCATTTTTCTCAGGAAAATAACATGATATGAACAACTAAATATCCAATATTTCCTCACTGACAAATTCAGCTTTTTCCTGAATAAAAGAAAAACGTGCTTCAGGTTTATTTCCCATTAGTTGATCTACAGTTTGTGATGTAACGCTAATCTCATCTTCGGCAACTTCTACACGTAACAACAGGCGTGTATTTGGGTTCATCGTAGTTTCTTTAAGCTGAGCAGGCATCATCTCGCCAAGGCCTTTAAACCGGGAGATTTCTATTTTGCCGCGGCTAGAGAAATCATTCTCAATGAGTTCATCTTTATGATGATCATCACGTGCATAAATTGTTTTAGTGCCTTGTGTGATTTTATAAAGCGGTGGAACTGCCAAGTATAAATGGTTGTTTTCAATGAGTCTTGGCATTTGTCGATAGAAAAATGTTATAAGCAGTGAAGCAATATGTGCACCATCAACATCCGCGTCAGTCATAATAATTACTTTTTCATATCGTAAATCTTCATCATTATAGGATGCTCCACTGCCACAACCAAGAGCCTGCATCAAATCAGCAAGAAGTTGATTTTGTGCCATTTTGCTTGCACTTGCATTCGCGACATTCAAAATCTTACCTCTCAAAGGAAGAACGGCTTGGCTTTTTCTATCTCGAGCCTGTTTGGCTGAGCCACCTGCACTATCACCCTCGACAATAAAGATCTCGGTCCCTTCACGAGAAGAGTTTGAACAATCTGCAAGTTTGCCCGGAAGTCTTAACTTTCTGACTGCTGTTTTACGATTGACTTCTTTTTCTCGCTTTCGGCGAAGACGTTCTTCAGCGCGCTCAATGACCCATTCGAGTAGCTTAGTGGCTTGGTTAGGGTTTGCAGTTAGCCAATGATCGAATTCATCGCGAATAGTATTCTCAACAATCCGAGTAGCTTCAGTCGTTGCCAGTTTGTCTTTTGTTTGCCCTTGAAATTCTGGTTCGCGAATAAAGACTGATAACATTCCGGCAGCAGAAGTTAAAATATCATCTGCATTTATCTGGCTAGCTTTTTTATTATTTGTAAGTTCCCCATATGCTTTTAAACCTTTATTGAGTGCAGCCCTCAAACCAGCTTCATGAGTTCCTCCTTCAGGTGTAGGAACCGTATTACAATATGAGTTGATAAAACCATCAGCATCTCCTAACCATGATATGGCCCATTCAAGAGAACCATGACCGCCTTTACGTTCAAATTTCCCCGCAAAAATTTCTTTGGTAACATGAACATTATTTTTAATACGGCTTTCAAGAAAGTCCCTTAATCCACCTGGAAAATGGAAAACTGCTGTGGTTGGTGTGTCATCTTTAGGACCAATTAAACTTTCATCACATGACCAGCGAATTTCAACACCACCGAACAGATAAGCTTTTGATCGGGCCATTTTCATCAAACGTGACGGAGTAAAGTTGGCAGAGCCTTTAAATATCTGATCATCAGGCTTAAAGCGAATTTTTGTTCCACGACGGTTCTTAACTGCTCCGACTTTTTTAAGAGGTCCATCTGGAAGACCTCTTTGGAACGTTTGTCGATAAAGCTTTTGCCCTCTTGCAACTTCAACTTCTAAAACTTCTGAAAGTGCATTAACCACTGAAACACCAACACCATGTAGGCCTCCAGAAGTTTCATAGACCTTTGAGTCAAACTTTCCACCAGCATGCAGAGTTGTCATAATGACTTCAAGTGCGGATTTATTTTTATACTTTGGGTGTGGGTCAATCGGAATGCCACGTCCATTATCAGTAACCGTCAAAAAGCCATCATCCGACAAATTAACATCAATCCAGTTCGCATGACCTGCAACAGCTTCATCCATGGAATTATCAATGACCTCGGCAAACAGGTGATGAAGTGCTTTTTCATCAGTACCGCCAATATACATACCTGGTCTGCGGCGAACAGGTTCCAAGCCCTCTAGGACTTCAATATCAGCAGCTGTATAGTCCTTTTCTGAATTAGAAATGGTTTTCAAGTTTTGCTGAGTCATATTAACGGCCCCTTAGTCATACACATTATTTATAATTTTGATGTTTAAAAATCTAGTCTGTCACGAGATGGCTATATCATGGAAATCCAGAGTATAGTTTCTTATTTTTGTGACACGAATCTTAAAAAACGCCACCCAATTTGGTGGCATGAGATATCAGTTTGTGCAAGAGGGGTATATAAAATTAATATGATGTGAGTGTATAACCTGTTGTAAAGTAAGTTAAAATCTTTTTTTATAGATGTGTAAATATATCCCTTATTACTTGAAAAGGATAAAAGTACATATTGTCTATAGATAGAGACAATATGTACTTTTATTTTTAATGTAAATTAAGCAGGCGTATAATTATTTTGCTGCGCTTGGGCATCACCATATTGCGCAACACGGTGATAAATCTCATCAGCTAAAGAACGTAAGCCACGTCCAGCATCACCTGGATATTTTGCTGGGAATGACCTCAATTCAGGGAAATACTGTGCTGCATTTTGCAAGGGTATAGAAACTGGAATAACAGTTTGAAAACAATGATTATTACTATCTTCCATGAGATGTTGATGGAAAATATTATCATTTTCTGAACGAGGGTCTTTCATATTAATCAAAGCCCCAAGGTTTTTCGCAAATCCCATACTAGGATCACGGTTTTGGAAGGCTCGTAACATTTGAAGTCCGCTAAGTGATAGGAAATCTGGCTTAACAGGAGAAATATAGTAGTCAGCTTCTCTCAACCAAGCTTCTGTTAAAACCGAGATACCAGGAGGACAGTCAATTATAATAACGTCGTAACGTTCTTTAAGACTTTTAAGAAGCGTGTGAATAATAGCACGCATATCTTTGTAAAGTTTCTTTTCTGAAAGAGCACGTTCAAAAAGCATCAGTTCAAGATGCCCTTGGAAAAGTGACACAGAACGTGCATCATCTATATCAGAGACATCCTCAACAATAAATTGTTGCCATTGAATGGCTTTTTGATTGAGTAGGGATTTCTCAAGATAATTCAGTATTGTAAGTTCATCAACTTGTCTCTGAACAAGCGCATGTGGGGCTTGTGTCATGAAACTCGAACTCATCTGTGCATCAGAGTCAATAATTAATACATTTTTATAATGAAATGTAGAAAACACTTCAGACAAACCGACTGCAATTGTCGATTTCCCAACGCCACCTTTAGCGTTCATCAAAGTAATCGAAATACCCATTTTTCCACCTTACACAATACAAGCAACTAATCTAATTTCAGAGCATTACACCATTGATTTTATTATAAAAACAATTAATTTTGCTATTTAGACTTACAAGCGTAGATAGGCAATTTACAATTGTTAAACGGTCAATTTTTATGAATAAGGCTATGAAGTTTGATAGATTTCATTCAACATAACCCTTTATTGTTACATTGCGAAGAGAAAAATTAACGAAAAGCAGATAAAGAGCACTTTTAATGCTAAATCATTAATTTTAATATGAGTTTTTCATAAAACGCTGAAATGACAGGGGGTGTTGAAAAGATAAACTTACCTTTGTAGATTTTTCACGAGTCACCTAGAATTAATTCTATGTCTGAAGCTTTAAGGGGGATAGCTTAAGATGTCATTAGCTTTTAGGGTTACTTATGCGGCTTATTGCTCGGGGTCTCACCATAAATTGGCAATGGATGCATTATGTCATCTGCAAAATGAATATAGAGAGCGTTGGAAGAATATTTTTCTAAAATATGCTCCCAAGTTTATTGAAGGAGCAAAAGCTCCTGATAAAGTCTTCAAGGATTTTGCAAACCATGTTCTGCATGTCGAGGAGAATTATTGGGGGGGCGCACCTCAAAAAGCTGAAGAATGGTATCACAAATTAGTACAAGCCCTAAAAGATAAAAACTGGCCGGAAGCAGCATATAATGCTGGGGTTTTAAGCCATTATTACACAGATCCCATTCAGCCTTTACATACGGCACAATCTGAAAATGAAAATAACATTCACAGAGCATTTGAGTGGAGCATTTCCAAATCATACAATGACTTAAAAAAAATAGGAGAACGAGAGTTTGCCAATACGAAAGTCAGTGTGCCCCTAGATGCCAATTGGTTAGAGCAATTAGTGAAAAAAGGCGCTAAAAAAGCAAGGCCTCACTATGAACAGCTTGTCGAGCAATATGACTTTAAGAAAGGTGTTAAGGTACCTCAGGAAGGCTTAAATCAGGAATCCTCTAAAATATTAGCGGAGCTGATTATTTATGCAGCAATTGGTTTCTCGAAAATTTTAGATAAAGCCTTTGAAGAAGCAAATGTTATCCCACCTCATGTTGATTTGAACATCTCGGTCATATTAGCAGGACTTAATATTCCAGTGCGCTGGGTAACAAGCAAAATGGAAGACAAAAAAGAGCGTAAACTTGTTGAGAAAATGTATGAGGAATTACAAAATACAGGTAAAGTTGAAGACAACCTTCCAGAAGATGATAAATGTGTCAGAGACCTTTATGTTGAAGAAATTCTATCTTCAAATAAACCAGGATCATTAGCCGAAGCTCTTAGTAAACTAAAGCATGTTGCTAGACAGATGCGGGAAGTAGAACAAAAAGATAATCAGAAATGGCAGTCATCTCAGCAAAATAACAGAGCCTCCAGACATTACTTAGAGCCATCAGATGATATTGAAAAAGCCCCATCCATTGGCAAAAAAACGGCAGCTCGTTTACTGAAAGTGGATATTAACACAGTATCTGATTTACTTGGGGCAGATGCTGTCAAAACAGCAAATTATGTGAATGTGAAATATATAACACCCGACTTAATCAAAGACTGGCAGGATCAATCCAATTTGATGTGCAAAATTAAAGGTTTAAGAGGGTACCATGCCCAACTACTTGTAGCCTTGAATTACAGAATCCCTAAAGAAATTGGGTCTCTGAAACCTGAAAAACTGTTGGACGAGCTATTAGCATTCATAAAAACAAATGAAGGCAAAAGAATTATTCGATCAGGCAAAAAACCACAAATTAATGAAGTGGGCAATTGGGTAGAAGATGCAAAATCTAGTGCAACCAAGAAAGCAGCTTGAATAAGATGACAGTTGCGTCATAATTAGAATAATATTTAATGGTAGAACTTTATGAGTAGTACAACAATAAGTATAAAGAACTTAATTTAAATTATTTTCGAATGAAATAACGTAAGTTATTTAAAAATAATATTAATTTCAAATGAATATGCCATAAGATCATTCGGACATAACGATGAACATATATGAAACAGGGTTTTTGCTAGGCTGGGAGGAATGGCTAGCATTACCAAAACTGGGGTTACCAGCAATTAAGGCGAAAATTGATACAGGGGCCAAAACATCGGCTCTTCATGCCATGGCTGTAGAACCTTTTGGTCCACTTGAAAAGCCTCAAGTGCGTTTTACAATTCAACCAAATCCAGATGATGCTTCTTTGGAAGTTATTTGCTCTGCACCTGTCGTAGATCGGCGGAATATCATAAGCTCGAATGGCGAGAGTGAATTACGGTACATCATTGAAACACCAGTAAATATCGGTGAAAAAACCTGGAATATTGAAATATCTCTAACAAATAGACAAGGCATGGCATATCGGATGCTATTAGGTCGTACCGCAATACAAAAAGATGTATCTGTATTACCATCTCTAGCATTTCAGCAGTCTAATTTGTCATATGATTTGTACAGAACATTCCCAAGACGCAAGCCTGTGCACAGACCATTGCGAATTGCCCTATTGACAAGAGAGCCAGGCAATTATTCTAGTCAAAAATTGATTAAAGCAGCCGAAAAACGGGATCATATTATTGAAATTATCGATACCAAAAGATGCTACATGTCAATTAATGCAGTAAAACCTGAAGTACACTATGATGGTGAAGCCCTTCCTTTCTTTGATGCTGTAATTCCTCGAATTGGGGCGAGTATGACCTTTTACGGCATGGCGGTATTACGTCAATTTGCGATGATGGGATCACAATGCTTGAATAAAGCTGAAGCTATTGGAGCTTCAAGAGATAAATTATATGCTCACCAACTTCTGGCCAGAAATAGAATTGCAATGCCCGTAACAGCTTTTGCAAACTCACCAAAAGATACGAAAGATCTTATAGCTTTAGCTGGTGCAACACCAGTTGTTGTGAAACTCTTAGAAAGCACACAAGGAAAGGGTGTCGTGCTTGCAGAAACGCGAAAAGCTGCAGAGTCACTCGTTGATGCATTTAGAAATCTAGATGCGCATTTCTTGGTTCAGGAGTTTATAGATGAAGCAAATGGTGCAGATGTGAGATGTTTCGTTATTGGTGGCAAAGTTGTCGGGGCTATGCGCAGGATTGCTCCCAATGGAGATTTTCGCTCAAACCTTCACAGAGGTGGAGAAGCAGAAACAATCACATTATCTAAAGAGGAACGCACAATTGCCGTTAAGGCGACAAAAGTAATGGGATTATCTGTTGCTGGTGTTGATTTACTACAGACCGAAAATGGCCCATTGGTGCTTGAGGTCAATTCATCTCCAGGTCTAGAGGGTATCGAAAAGGCAACAGGAAAAGATATTGCAAATCTGATTATTGAACATTTGGAAAGTACTGTAACCTCTGTTCGTAAAGTGCCTGAAAAAATTAAGGCCCAATGTGCATAAATAAGTTAACGCCTAGGTTAGCATTTCACACTCTAGCTTGCACAATCAATGAAATTTGCTTATCTATACAAAACAGAAGTGTTCGTATGCTTTTCTATAAGATATGAAAAGAAAAAATAGAACAACTCAGACAGATATCTTGTGAGAAAATATAAAAGTATGAATTGTGTTATGACCTCTCTGAAGTTTTACATATGTGTTATATGTTGTTTAATCATCGTGCCAACCAATACGCTAGCTGAAAAAATTGAAAACGAAATAGCGGTTTTTGCAGCTCTTGATAAAGTAACAGCACGTATTTCTAAACTTGAAGTTGAACTCGGTGACACAAAAGTTTTTGGAGCCTTACGGATAACACCGCGTATTTGTTATACAAGGCCTCCTACAGAACCTCCTTTGACATCTTCCTTTGTAGAAGTTGAAGAGATTAAGTTAGATGGTGCTGTATCAAAATTATTTACAGGATGGATGTTTGCCCAAAGCCCTGGTCTTCATGGGGTCGAGCATCCAGTTTTTGATGTTTGGTTAATCAATTGTAAGACCAATGAAGGCGGACAGCTGGAAGAAAGCGCTGAAAAATCTGATTTGTAAGATAAGGCATTTTCTAATAGGCGTTGAAATTTATCTCTTGTGACTTCAACAGCGCCAAAGGTGCGAAGATGATCTGTTACAAACTGTGTATCTAATAATCTGAATTTTCCATATTTGAGACGAGCGAGAAGATAAGTTAAGGCAACTTTACTGGCATCGCGCTTGTAGGAGAACATACTTTCCCCAAAAAAAGCGCCACCCAAATGCACGCCATAAAGACCACCAACAAGTTCGCCCTTATACCATGTCTCCACAGTATGGCAATAACCTAGTTTGAAGAGTTCATGATATAGGTCCGTAATTTTTTGATTAATCCAGGTGCTGCTTCTACCAGCTTGCGCAGAACCACATGCCTCAATGACCGCTAAAAAATCCCGATCGACACAGACTTCAAACTCATTTTTTCGGATAGTTTTTGCAAGACGCCTTGGAATATGGATATTTTCTAGAGGAATAATCCCTCTTCTTTCTGGTTCAATCCAGTATAGAGCATTATCTTCAGCACTTTCAGCCATAGGGAATATTCCACAAGCATAAGCCTTTAAAAGCACTTGTGGAGTAATTTCTACCGTCTTATCGTCTAAAGTAGCCATACTCTAATAAGCTAACTCCTTATGAAACAGTCTTCAATATTAAAACCACTTCGGTGACGAAGTTAAGGCTTTTTGAGATAATTCTCTAGCCAGTGTATATCGTAAATCCCATTAGCAATATCTTGTTCTGTGATCAAAGAATTAAACAATGGTATAGTTGTTTCAATTCCGTCAATCACAAATTCACCTAATGCTCGTTTCAAACGCATAAGGCATTCATTACGGTTTTTACCATGAACAATCAGTTTACCTATAAGACTATCATAATATGGTGGGATCGAATAGCCCTGATATACACCTGAATCAACTCGGACTGCCAAGCCACCAGGAGGGTGGAAATAAGAAATTTTACCAGGCGAAGGCATAAAAGTATCTGGGTTCTCAGCATTAATCCGGCACTCAATAGCGTGTCCTTGCAGAACAACCTCATCTTGAGATAAGCTGATTGGATTTCCAGAAGCAATACGTATTTGCTCAATCACAAGGTCAATCCCCGTAATCATTTCAGTAACAGGATGCTCAACTTGCAAACGCGTATTCATTTCAATGAAATAAAATTCACCATTCTCATAGAGAAACTCAATAGTTCCCACACCGCGATATTTCAAATCTGCAATAGCTTTAGAGCAAATCTCACCAATCTCTTTGCGCTGTTTATCATTCAAAGAAGGTGAGGGCGCTTCTTCCCAGACTTTCTGGTGGCGTCGTTGCAAAGAGCAATCTCGCTCTCCAAGGTGTATGGCATTACCTTTTCCATCACCTATAACCTGGATTTCGATATGACGTGGTGTTGATAAATATTTCTCAATATAAACACTATCATCACCAAAAGCTGCTTTTGCTTCTGATCGCGCTGTAGAGAGCGCGACACTAAGGTCGGATTCTTCTAGAGCAACTTTCATGCCGCGGCCACCGCCACCAGAAGCAGCCTTTACAAGAACAGGATAACCAATCTCTTTGGCAACAGCATGGGCTTGCTCATCACTAGAAATTCCACCTTCCGAACCAGGAACAACAGGAATCCCAAGTTTTTTAGCAGTTTCTTTCGCTTGGATTTTATCTCCCATAACACGGATATGTTCCGCTGTAGGACCAATAAAAGTGAGTTTATGATCCTCTAAGATTTCAGCAAAACGCGCATTCTCAGAAAGAAAACCATAACCTGGATGAACAGCATCAGCACCCGTAATTTCACAGGCAGCGAGAAGGGCAGGAATATTGAGATAACTATCTGTAGCACTAGGTGGACCGATACACACACTCTCGTCAGCAAGTTTGACATGCATAGCGTCTGCATCTGCTGTGGAATGTACTGCAACTGTGGAAATACCTAATTCTTTACAGGCCCGTTGAATCCGAAGAGCAATTTCTCCTCGATTTGCAATAAGAACTTTATCAAACATGAATGAGTTCACCTCACTCAATAATTACAAGAGGTTCGCCAAACTCAACTGGCTGGCCATCTTCAACAAGGATAGTAGAAATTGTACCATCTTTATGGGCAGTAATATGATTCATTGTTTTCATAGCTTCAACAATCAATAATGTTTGCCCTTTAGAAACTTTTGCACCAACTTCAACGAAAGCTGCGGCACCAGGTTCTGGAGCACGATAAGCTGTGCCAACCATAGGTGAAGTTACAGCACCAGGATGACTTCCTACATCTGCTGACGCACTAGAGGTTGTATCAGTTGACGATTGTGCCATTGCATGGGCTGCAGGAGCAATGGTAGCGGCAGATGCTGCGATAGTTAAATTTCGTGCAACACGAACACGCAACCCTTCACGTTCAATTTCGATTTCACTTAAATCAGTTTCATCTAATAAGATAGCAAGTTCTCTAATGAGTTCTTTATCTATATTTTTATTTTTGTCGTTCATATTACTTAGCTGCTGTTTTTTATTTGAGTGGTTTTTTGAGCGCTTTTTCATGCTCATGACTTCTTTTTTGCTTCAATTACATCTGTTATGGCATTAAGTGCTAGACCATACCCATTGGCTCCAAACCCACATATTACCCCAATAACTCCCTTGGATATATATGAATGATGCCGAAATTCTTCTCTACGGAAGATATTCGACAAATGCAATTCAATACAAGGAATATTTACTGCTAAAATTGCATCTAATAGTGCAATTGAGGTATGGGTATATGCTCCAGGGTTAATAATTAAGCCACAGGAGTTATCTCTCGCTTGTTGTACCCAATCCACTAATTGACCTTCTGAATTACTTTGTCGAAAAACGAGATCATAACCTTTAACACTGGCCTTATGTTCCATATCTTTTTGTATACTCTCAAGAGTCTCATGACCATATAATTCTGGCTCTCTGGTTCCAAGAAGATTAAGATTTGGCCCATTTAAGACGTATATATTATTAGACATGGTTAATTTAAGCTATATTTTATAATGTTAGAGATTACTAATTTCCCATCCTTTGACATAATCTTCCCATTTAGCAGTTTTTTTCATATTTGCAAAGGAAGATATGTTTTA
>CBDHHC010000011.1:0-52718 GCA_965263345.1 Methyloligellaceae bacterium | reverse complement strand
TTTATCATCTGTGTTTACTATCTTTTGGGTGCAGTTGGTTGTTATCGCTCTATTATTTCTCTGGACTATTTTTACACCAAACTTGGCCTTGAAGAGTGATGTGATTAAGCTGCTCATTGCCGTTGATGTTGTCTTGTCTATCTATCTTGCAATACTGTTCGTATGTGGTTTAGTGAGATGGCATAGAAAGCTTATTTTAGATGAAGCCCCAGATTTCTTTTATTTTATACCTAAGTCCCGTGACTGGAGTTATTTTCAGCACTCTCTTGTTCTCTCGCTTATAACTTTTACCAGTGGATGTCTTATTTTGCTTGGTCTTGATAAATTTCTTGGTGTTGAAACCTCATGGCTATTTACTGAGAAAGCCTCATCAATTGATCCCGTTTTTGACTTTGCTATTCTTGCTGCCGTTGGGGGAGTGTTTTGTCTTATACTTCGCCAGGCTATTCTTTCCTTGCCGATGGTTGCAACAGAAACTCCCCAGACTGCACACTATGAAGAAACCGAAAATAAAGCATCTAACAAAATCATATGGCCCATTATTTTGTTCTTAATTACAGCTATTGGCTTTACGATGTTGACCGCCTGGGACCATGCCTTTTTAAGCTATCATAAAACAGGACAGGAAATTGAAATTGGTCTAGCATATACTTTTGTATTGATCCGAGTTTTAATTGCCTTTTATGCAGTCCTTGTTTTCGTCTCTGGACTTTCATTATATTATAGAGATTATATAAAAGCATATTTACAAGAGACTTCGGAGACCTGAAGGTATTGAACAATTTGACATAAATACAACATATGTTGCTCCGTTTTCCTAAAAGGGACATTCCATAATTCAATACAGTTGTTTTTTCATAATATCTTGGTTAAATTATCATTCTAATTAAGAAGAGGCGTGGTCCACTCCATACCAGTAATCAAGTATTATGAGTTTAATATGCGTAATTGGTGCACCGCACTGCTCTTTGGGCTAGGAGCAATGTGCCTGAGTTTAGAAGCCTATGCATCAATAGATGTCTCGGCAGATATAAATCATATCTTAAAACTGAAAACTAACTTTCATTATTCGAACCCAAATAAGCTATCAGGACTTTATGCTAAAAATGCAATGATAAAGTTCAAGATTATATATTCTAACAGACAGAGCCGCTCCAAGTTGCTCCATGCAAATGTCAAGCTTCCAGGACAACCAACTAAGAGTATTTTTTCTTCATATATTGATCGTTCTAACTTGATGATCAAATTTGAAAATATTCGCATGGTTCGTGAGAAGAATAAAACACTCCTTTTTGCAGATGTTTATTTTCCACATAATTGCTTTCATTTTCCTGGATATCAATTGCAGTTTGTAAAAGATGGAAATGCATTCAAAATATTCCATGAAGTTTTTGGCTATTCAGAAGCAAATTTTTGTAATGAAGAGTTGCGGTCTGGCCAGCTTAACAAAAAGAATGCCTTAAGAATATTTCGTCACAGCCGTGCGCTTTGGGATAAATATGACCCAAAAGTTTCACATTATTATTCTGAAAGCGTGAACTTTATTGTTCGCAAAGATCAAGGCTATGGAAGATATTTAAAAACAACACATAAATCCTCACTTGTACCTTACAAAGATAGACTAAAGTTTATTATGCAAGGTTATAAGTCTCAGCGTAATAAATCTAAATATTTCAATGTCTATACATCTCGAAATAACAAGGTCATCAAGATTGAGGCCCATAGGAGAGATATCTCAAATTGTTTTGATGATAGAGGCTTTTATGTCATTATTGCCAAAACACAGCATGGTTTACAAATCATAGAAGAACAAATCACTAAAGCTGATAGATCTTATTGTGCTCAATCTGAATTTGGTTTTGGTCCTTCACATGAAGCTAATAAGAGTGAAAGCTTTATCAAAGCAGGCCTGCAGGATATTTTAGATCAATAGTCTTATCATATTTCTTGTGCTATTTGTTTGAGATCATCAACGAAGTCATTGATGGTCTCTTTTTTTGTATCCCAAGAACACATAAGACGGCATCCCCCCTTACCAATAAAATTGTAGAAATGCCAACCTTGATCTCTCAATTTGGTCGAAATAACCTCAGGTAGTTCTACAAAAACGACATTTGCTTCACATGGAAACATGATGTTAATTCCATTTATTTTAGCAATACAGTCATGAAGGTATTTAGCCATTGCGTTTGCATGACTTGCGTTACGCAACCAAACATCATCATTGATTAATCCTAACCACGGGGCTGAAATAAAACGCATTTTTGAACAAAGCTGACCAGCCTGTTTTACTCTGTAAGCAAAGTCTGCAGCATAGGCTTTATTAAAAAATACAACAATCTCACCAAGAGGCAAACCATTTTTAGTTCCACCAAAGCAGAGGACATCTATACCAGAGCGCCAGGTTATTTCCGAGGGATGTACCCCTAAAGAAGTAACTGCATTTGCAAAACGTGCCCCATCCATATGCAATCTTAAATCATGACGTTTTGCCATAGCAACAATTGCTCGCAATTCATCAACCTTATATACTGTTCCTAATTCTGTAGATTGGGTCAATGATACGACTTTTGGTTTTGGATAATGGATATCTGTTCGTCTCATCACCACTTCATTGATGGTTTCAGGTGTTACTTTTGCATTCTCTCCTTTTACCAAAAGGAGCTTAGATCCATTCGAAAAAAATTCAGGGCCACCACATTCGTCAGTTTCGATATGTGCAATTTCGTGACAAATCACAGAATGATAAGGTTGACATAAGGCTGCTAATGATAATGAATTTGCGGCTGTGCCATTAAAAACGAAGAAAACTTCACAGTCTGTTTCAAATAATTCTCTTATACGTGTGCATACTATATCTGTCCACCTATCGTCACCATAAGCGTATTCATGCCCTGTCATATTTGCTTCATTAATTACCTCAATGACTTCAGGGCATACACCAGCATAATTATCAGATGCGAATTGCTGACTTCTCGTGAGTGGTTTGAGTTCTATATTTCGGGACATTCAATGGCTTTCGTGATTAGAAACAACATGAAATTTTATAGTCTATTAAGTTAAAGAATAGCTGATATTATTTCTACGAAAAGATATTTACTCATGCTAAAATGTAGAAAAACATGATGAATATAGTTCAATTTTATATTCATTCTTTGTTTTTATCAATTTACATATGGTTTCTAAACAAAAGCTTAGTTTCATGAAATGTAGGTGCTGTATCTCCAAAACTTATTAATGTTATGGGCTACATTTGTTAGCTTCAACTATATAGAGGATTATTCAACAAGTTCTCTTTCAAGTGTGCAGATATGCCCTTCAGGCCTTTTAGAGAATTTCTCTGCAAGCTTATTACGTGCTACCGCTCCCCCTTCAGCTAATTTATTAAGTTCTTCGGGTTTAAGAAGCGTTAAGCAGATAATATCGACTGGACCAAAAGGCATATCAGAAATTTTACTAGGACGCTCTGGTATGCTTAGATTTATTAAGGCCCCTACTGTTCCATTTTTTGTCATCCATTGATCTGGAAACACCCCATCTTCAACTGGAAATTCCATGGACATGATATGAAATTTTTCTAGATGCTCTGAAATTCCTTCCATGTATGCTATATTCTGGGCAAAGTTCTCGACTAATGCAAAAGCCCAACTGCCATTAATATCATCAAACTTTGCATCTGCAAATTCAGGAACTTCTACATAAACTTCACAACCATAGCCTTGCATATTTTCTCTACTTGTTCCAACAAATGGGTCTGACAGACCATCTGATGCTATTATTAAACTATTTTTAGGGCGAACAACTCTGTAAGCTTGGCGGGTATTAGGCCAAGGAGGGGCCCCCATAAACTGAGGGTTGACAATATATGACAAGACATCTTGATCTGAGGGACCTATTTGATCCCAATAATTTTTTAGCTTTTTATAACCAAGTTCAATTCTAGGATCGGTTTCAGTAATCATAATTTACATCTGTAACCATAAATTATTATACGTAACATTTATAATAGTATTTTGCATTATTATGTTATGAGATATAAAAGTAATATGTTCAAAATACGACTCAATTAGACAGCAAATTCAATTCATATCATACGAATATATTGTATAGGGATCTTAATTTATGTGTGAATTGCTTGGGATGAATTGTAATGTCCCAACAGATATACGTTTCAGTTTTTCTGGACTTATCGAGCGGGGTGGCAGGACCGGGGTTCATCGTGATGGATGGGGCATTGCGTTTTATGAAGGGCGAGGTTGTCGGACCTTTCATGATCCACTTCCAAGCTGTCATTCAGAAATGGCTAAATTTTTGCGCAGTCAATCTCTTAAAAGTTGCAATGTGATTAGTCATATCCGGAAGGCAACACATGGTAAAGTCTGTCTTGAGAATACACATCCATTTCTTCGTGAATTATGGGGGAGGAGCTGGTCTTTTGCTCATAATGGTAAATTGAAGGGGATAAAAAAATGGCCTTTGAAATTTTATCAACCTGTTGGTACGACAGATAGTGAGTATGCCTTTTGCTGGATTATGGATCAGGTACGCAAAAAATATCCAAAACCGCCTAAATCTACTTCTCAATTAAAAGTTTTTATTAATGGTTTAGCTGATGAAGTTGCTGCACTGGGTATTTTCAATATGCTCTTATGTGACTCAAAATTTTTATATTGTTATTGTGGAACGCAGCTTAGTTGGATTACGAGACGCGCTCCTTTTGGAAAAGCAAGTTTAATTGATAAAGATTGGACTATTGATTTTCGTGAATTTACTTCGGTAGGTGATATTGTTTCCGTCATTGCTACCATTCCTCTTACAAAAGATGAAAGTTGGACAATAATGGAACCAGGGAATTTTAAATGCTTCCAGAATGGCATAACTTGTTGAGATATTATAATGGACTTTGATGTTATTATTATAGGAGGTGGGATAGTTGGACTTTCAACGGCAATGCAACTTTTAGATCAATCCCCATCTTTATCAATTTCAGTTCTTGAAAAAGAAGCAGACATCGCACAACATCAAACGAGTCATAATAGTGGTGTAATCCATGCTGGTGTTTACTATCAACCTGGAAGTTTAAAAGCACAATTTTGTAAAGCTGGTGTTGAAGCGACACTTAGGTTTTGTCAGAAACACAATTTACCTTATGAACAGTGCGGCAAGCTTATCGTCGCTACGAATGAACTTGAGGTTTCCAGGTTAGATGATCTTTATAAAAGATGTCTAGAGAATGGTTTAAACCCAGAACGTCTTGATAAAACTTCACTTGGCCACAGAGAGCCACGTATTGTCGGGGAAGAAGCAATTTATGTTTCATCAAGTGGTATTACTGATTATGCATTGATTGCAGAGGCTATGGCCAGAGATTTTCGCGCTAAGGGGGGTATTGTTCTTACTAATCAAAAAGTTTTAACTTTAAAAGAAGAGACAGAACAAGTCATAATAGAAAGTGACGAAAAAACTTTTGAATGCCGTTATGCAATTGTATGCGCCGGGTTGATGGCAGATCGTCTTGCTCGTATGTGCGGGTTGGATCTTGATTTTCAAATTGTTCCTTTCCGCGGGGAATATTATAAACTACCAACTTCTAAGAATGACATAGTTAATCATCTTATTTATCCTGTTTCCTGATCCTTCTCTTCCGTTTCTTGGTGTTCATTTAACGAAAATGATTGGAGGATATGTCACTGTTGGACCTAATGCTGTTTTAGCGTTTTCAAGAGAAGGATATGAGTGGCATAATATTAACCTTAAGGATATTTTGGATATGATGCGTTTTCCTGGTTTCTGGGGAGTTATAAGACATCATGCAAAATCAGGTATAGATGAGTTTAAAAATTCTATTTTCCGTAGTGGATATCTCAAACAATGTCAAAAATATTGCCCAGAACTAACATTAGAAGATTTTCAGAGTTATCCATCAGGCGTGCGTGCTCAGGCTGTTCGTGCAGATGGTACTTTGGTTCATGATTTTCTTATAAAAAATACAAAACGCACTCTCCATGTATGTAATGCTCCCTCCCCTGCCTGCAACGTCATCCCCTTCCCATAGGTCGTTATCTTGTTGATATTTTTAATAAAAAAATCATATCAAGTTCCAAAACATAGCGAATACTTCCTATATCTCGATCACATTTGAAATCACAAAAATATTCCGTCAGATAACAAACTACTCACACAAAATCACGAAGTCATCACAGCTGTTCACATAACACGTGATCGCTCTTTTTTTTTTGGAAAGCCTGCATATCTCTAGTTCATCAAACGGGCAATAATGTTCGAAACACTTAAAAAAATGTTTTTCTACTGGAGATTAAAATGACTAACTTTGTAAAAATCGCAATCGTATCTTTAGCTATCCTTTCTGGTGTAAGTGCAGCTCAAGCTGGTGACGTTTCACCTACAAGCGCTGAGAAATTCTTCGCTGAGCAACAGTTGAACGGTAACTAATATCACTAAAAATAATATGTGAAGCTTAATACTTCACCTCTTTAGAAACTTAAAAATCGGAGACATAAAATGACTAACTTTGTAAAAATCGCAATCGTATCTTTAGCTATCCTTTCTGGTGTAAGTGCAGCTCAAGCTGGTGACGTTTCACCTACAAGCGCTGAGAAATTCTTCGCTGAGCAACAGTTGAATGGTAACTAATATCACTAAAAATAATATGTGAAGATTAATACTTCACCTCTTTAGAAACTTAAAAATCGGAGACAAAAAATGACTAACTTTGTAAAAATCGCAATCGTATCTTTAGCTATCCTTTCTGGTGTAAGTGCAGCTCAAGCTGGTAACTATTCTGACAAGCAAACTGAGAAATTCTTTGAACAGCAAACATTGAACGGTAACTAATATCACTAAAAATAATATGTGAAGATTAATACTTCACCTCTTTAGAAACTTAAAAATCGGAGACAAAAAATGACTAACTTTGTAAAAATCGCAATCGTATCTTTAGCTATCCTTTCTGGTGTAAGTGCAGCTCAAGCTGGTAACTATTCTGACAAGCAAACTGAGAAATTCTTTGAACAGCAAACATTGAACGGTAACTAATTTGTTTGCTACGCATATTCAAACTCTCCTCCCAAAGGTATGAGGTGATAAAAACACCTCGTACCTTATTTTATTTTGACAATCTAAGTTGAGCAATTTGGAAGGCGATTTCTCTGAAGGCTTCTTTAAGCTTTTCACCATCATCCGCAAGAAAATAATGATCAGATGATGTTGCACATTGCTCTAATGTATTTTTTGCCTGATTGCTGTATAGTTCAAAACCAACTGTATAGATAATAATTCCAGCTGCTTTCATATTCGCACACAATTGATCTGCCTGACTATCAGAGCTTCCATTTGGAGAGTCATTACCCCAAGTCAAATAGCGGGTCATGATGTGATCTTTATATTGCGTGTTGTAATCTCCGTCTGTCATTAATATAGCTATTTTCATTGTTTTTTCTGAATCATAAACAGCTGCCTGTCTTCCAGTTGGCCATACTGAATTCCAGTTAGGTGATAAAGTATACCATGTCCAAGCTGTTCCCAAATGCCCTGCTGTCCATCCGCTTGCATAGAAACTATCAATTGTGTTTTCAAGCAATGTTTGGTCTGTTGTTAATGGAATTACTTCTGTCGAAGGCTTACATGAGCCGTATGACGTATACATTCGGTTGACTTTGTTGGAACCTGTTGGTGCAGCATCAGTAAAAGCTTCCGCGCCTGTTCGTTCACTTACACACCCTGCTGTTAAATACCAAGTCGTGTAATATCCATATTTATATAAGAATGTACTGCTTGATGGAAGATTATCCGCTACAGAACTCATATAGGGTGATACGTTCACTGACTCAGAGAATGGTACCAGAGCAATTCTTGCGGTGTGCTCTGTCTGACCATTGCCTTGTAGTATAATTTGCACTAAATCCTTTGCGGCAACTTTCATATCTGTTAAACGACTACCATACATAGAGCCTGTCACATCAAGCATCATGGATAATTCTATGTCCAGTTGACCTGATCCACCGAGAGCCAGTTCAGCTTGAGTACTTGCAGCAACATCAATCGTATTGATGCCAACAACCTTCATAAACTGAGTAGGAACTGATGAGGTCGCTGAGAGGTTGATAACTCCTGTGGTTCCATCAATTCCATCAATTGCCAGATTTGCTGTTATCTCTCCATTTAGAGAGGCATTAAAATGGTTCGTGGCAGTTGTTTCAGCTGCTCCAACATCACCTGATGTTTGCAGCTTGCGTCCTGCTGCTAGTGCTGCGGCATCAAGTGCGGCTTGTATTTTTGATTTAGTCATCACAGCAGAGGAATAATCAACGGACATTCCGACTGCTGATATGAGCGGTACGAGTGCGACACCGAAAATCACACTCACGTTTCCTGACATACAAGAAACAAACTTATTGATATAAGTTTGTTTCGGGAAACCTACTATATATTTTGAAAGAAAACTGATAAATGCGGACTTAAGTTGATTTAATTTAAACACTATAAAATTCTTTACTTCTACAAACATGTGAACCTTCCAAAACACTTTTATGAAGTGTAGTCGAGAGATCTTGATAAGCGTTAAAATTTGTTACTCAAATTTTATGCTATTTATCATCAAACTCTAATTGGATAAATTTTGAACTATTCTGAAGTTTCCCGACTTACAGGAGTACAGAAATTCTCATGAAGTTGTTTGGATATTTGGTACGTTGTTTTAGGACGCTAAATGTGAGAACTATTCCATGGCTGTATACTGACATTGCTTACTCCAGGTTTAGAATAATCAGTATAAGCAAAACTTATTTTAAAATTTTTAAAAAGTTGAATAAAATTTAATGTAATTATTTACTGAATATTATCGATATTACGTGGGGGCTGGTAAAAAGAAAAAGGCCGCAAGAAACGGCCTTTCTTTCACAAATATTATACTTCGATTAAAGTACGTTTTGAATGACGGTCGAATAATGACCTGTAATATAACCGGCTGTCAGTGCGATAAAAGGCGCTGTTACATAGAGATATTTAACCGTTGACATTCTTCCCGCAATTTTTAGAACTTTTTTCATCATTTCCCCCTTTGGACAAATTGAACTTTATTGATAAAATCAATGCAGTTATTTAGATGAGTTCAGAGTGACGTAAAAAGGGCAACCTATAGTTTTCCACAGGGGCAAGAGCCTAAAATTTAATAAAAAATTAACCATAATTTAAAATGTGTCCTAAAAGACATAAAAATAAATAAGCAGAGAGGTTTTTAGTCCTCAAAAGTCGCTTCAAGTGTTTTACGGAAAATAAAACCAGCTACTTCTTCGGCACCTTTTTTTAGTAAGTAGGCGCCCCATTCTTTAGCAACATCAGCATTGTTTGAGTCAGAAATTTGTGTCACTTGTTTTGGAACGTGTTGTTCATTTGTTTCTATATCTAATTTACCGCGTAGTATTACACTTTGATCTTCAGACAGAGGTTGAATAAAAAATTTAAATTCCGCTAGCTCTAGTTGCTGGCCTGCTACCCATTTTTCTCTTTTTACAGGTTTTCCAGCTAAGAATACTCCGTTTGTACTGTGGGTATCGGTTATATAAATATTTTCACCCGATCTCTCAATCAGTGCATGTGTTCTTGAAACACCATGTCCTTCTATATGTATTGATGCACTCTCGCTGCGTCCTATTGTAAGTACAGCATCCGGTTTTAGCAACGCGTGATTGGCAGCTTCTACAGTTGTCTTATCTTTTGGGCACCAACTTAATAAAATATCCATATTATTTTTTACAAATTATTTTCGTCTTCAATCTAAAGTTATGACAAGTTTTGAGAAAATTTATTTCTTAGATTATCATACAAATTTTTGTGATGGAACGAAAATTTAACTATAGATAAATCGAGTTAAGGATTGTGATTTTTATATTTTAGTCAAAATAAGAGTAGAATTATTTGCTGGCATGTCCAGAATTTTTTCTAATTTTAAATTGTTTTTCTTTGCACATATAGAAATATCATTTGTATCTCGAATACCCCACTCTGAATTGCGTGCCCTTAAAGCCTGATTGAAATCAATATTCCCCTGGGATAAAAAGTCTCCATCTCTCTTAAACGGGCCATATAAAATTAAGCAGGTCTCAGTAGACAGATTGCTTCCAGCATTTAAGAAGAGACCTTCAGTGACACTCCAGGGTGAGATGTGGCATACATTTGCACAAAAAACTCCAATTAAATTTTCTAATGGAGGTTTTCCTTCCTCCCCTAGATCCCATGGGTGGGAGGTATCAATTTTTATTGCTGGTTTTATATTTTCTGATTGTGTGTAAGACGTCCAGGCATTGATACTTGTTAATGTGATCGTCATTTGGATCTGATGGCCACCATGTGATTTCAGGCAAGTGTCTGGCAAAATGAATGGCGTGTTGCCCTGTGCCGCTCCCAATTTCTAGCACATGCCCTTTTTTATCTTTGATAATATCGCAAAGCACATCTTTAATAGCATCTTGATTACGAAGCGCAGCTGGAGCATTTAGTCTACCATCTGTTGGGGTTTGGTCTAAATCTTTACCAAAATCCTCGACCATTTTCATCATAATACGTCCTAGTAAGTTATATAGTTGTAACCCAATCTTTTATTCTTTCAGCTATTTTAGCTCCGCCTTTTGCTGAGGGCTCGATGGGGTTTGCATAGTCATCATAATCGATGAATAATTCACGCAATTCTAATATATCACAACGGTGCTTTAAAGCTTCTTGTTGTATCACATCATTAAAGATCGACAGTCCACTTTCTGCAGCTTTTTGGTCATCCATATCCATGCCAGTCGCGGCAAAGCCTGGATTATAAATTGTTAAAACAAGAACCTTTCTGTTTTCTGATTTTAACTTAGAGAGAAGGCCAATATAACATGCACGAAATTCTTCTCGAATATCCCACAGCTTTACCATCAAATCTCTAGATTTTATATCTTGGGTCTTGTCTAGCAGACTAATATAACCTAATGCATCATTTCCACCCGAGCTGAGTATTATAAAATCATCAGGTTTTAAATAATGAAGTTGTTGTTTAGTAACATCTGTAGTGACAGAACCATCAACGGCTCTCATTTCAACCCCAAAGCTAGTTAATAAGCCCATAACTTGTTGACATACATCAGGTTCGCCTTTGTTAACATAGGCTGCATTATCAATAATTGAATCACCAAGAAGTATAATTCTGTGCTTTGTCATCTCTACACCTATTAAACATATTGCCCCGCTGCATATCCAGATGACCACGCCCATTGAAAATTATAGCCGCCTAGATGCCCTGTCATGTCAACGACCTCTCCGATAAAATATAAACCAGGCACATTTTTGACTTCCCATGGTTTTTGAGGATAACTCTTTTGTATCGATACCCCCCAAAGTCACTTCGGCTGTTCTATATCCTTCTGATCCTATAGGTTTAATTTTCCAACTGTTAACGGCATCACCAACTCTCATTAATTGCTTATTAGGCATATCTGCAAGCCTGCCAAGGCTCTCTGTCATATCAGCAATATAATCACTCAAACGGCTTTGCAAAAATATTTGAAAGCTGTGTTTGAACTTCTTGTTTAGGATGTTCTGTCCTTGCAGTTTTCAAAAAGCTCGAAAACATTTGTTTCCGGCATAAGGTTGATTTCAATATCATTGCCTTCACGCCAATAAGATGACAATCTGTAAAATACTCGGCCCACTCAATCCACGATGAGTAAATAAAAGTGCTTCTTGAAATTTTGTTTTCCCATAAGAAACAATTGCATCATTCACGGATATTCCTGAAAGGTTCTTTAACTTCGCAAGAGCGCCATCTGCAAATGTAAGAGGCACAAGAGCTGGGCGCGTCTCAATAATGTTCAGACCAAACTGTTTCGCGATATCATAACCAAACCCAGTTGCTCCCATTTTCGGTATTGATTTCCCACCTGTGGCTATCACAAGTGAAATACAGGAATATGTGTCCTGTTCAGTTTCTAACGTAAAACCCAGTTTCCTGTTTGGAAATATCTGTAACTGAGGTCTCAAGTTGAATTGTGACGTTTGCCTTTTTACACTCATCAAGCAGCATCGAAATGATCTGATTAGAGCTATCATCACAAAAGAGCTGACCCGAGTGTTTTTTCATGATAAGCAATTTTATAGTTTTGGACCAGACTAACAAAATCATGTTGGGTATAGCTGCGCAATGCTGAAATACAGAATTTTGGGTTTTGCGAAAGAAAGTTTTTAGGACTTGTATTCATATTCGTGAAGTTACAGCGCCCTCCCCCTGATATGCGAATTTTCTCGCCAACAGCCTTCGCATGATCTATGAGGCATACGGATTTCCCGCGCTTGCCAGCCTCGATTGCGCACATTAAGCCAGCAGCCCCAGCGCCTATTATCACTACATCATAGTTTTTCACTGAATAACCTTAAAAGAATTGATTGAGCTTGCCACATTTTTGCGCTAGCACTCATTTTCAACTGTTTCATATACATATTTGATGAGATAAGACAAGAGACGATGGCATCCCCTCCCCTGTTAACATTGCAAGATATCCATTTAAGCTTTGGTGGCACACCTTTGCTAGAAGGCGCTGAGCTGTCCGTTTTCGGAGTATGAGCGACTTTGTCTTATTGGCCGGAATGGCTGTGGCAAGTCAACTTTGTTAAAAATTGCAGCCGGCATGGTTGAGTCAGATTCTGGGAAACGTTTTTTACAGCCTGGAACAACTATTCAATATCTCCCCCAAGAACCAGACCTGACGGAATTTAAAACAACTCTTGATTATATTGAAGCGGGCTTAAGCCCTAGTGATGACCCATACCGTGCTCAATATCTTGCTGAACAATTGGGGCTAACAGGACAAGAAGACACGCACCATTTATCAGGAGGTGAGTCTCGGCGTGCAGCTCTTGCACGCGTGCTTGCCCCCGAGCCTGATATTCTCCTTCTTGATGAGCCGACTAACCATCTTGATTTACCTGTTATTGAGTGGCTTGAGAGTGAACTTAAATCACTAAAATCTGCTTTAGTCCTTATCAGTCACGACCGTCGTTTTTTAGAAAACCTCTCCAAAACCACAGTTTGGATCGATCGTGGACAATCTCGGACTTTAAACAAAGGCTTCGCGCATTTTGAAAGTTGGCGTGATGAGGTCTTAGAATTAGAAGAACAAGAGCGTCATAAACTCGATCGAAAAATCCATGCTGAAGAGCAATGGGTGATTTATGGTGTTACGGCCAGACGAAAACGCAATGTACGTCGTATGGCAAATCTCCATGATCTACGTCAACAACGTAAAGATCAACGACAAGTCACAGGAAAGGTTCAGGTGACACAAGCGTCAGACTCTGAAGTTTCTGGTAAAATGGTTGTTGAGGCTAAAAATATTACCAAGTCTTATGATGGTGTTGATATTATCAAAGATCTCTCTTTAAAAATAGCACGAGGAGACAAAATTGGCATTGTCGGACCAAATGGATCTGGCAAGACAACATTGATTAATATGCTCACAGGCTTGCTCGAACCAGATGAAGGAACTATTCGATTGGGTACGACCTTGCAAATGGTCACCCTTGATCAAAAGCGTGAAAGCCTCGATCCAAATTGGTCCTTAAAAGATGCGCTTACAGGTGGTGGGGGAAATATCGTTGATATTCCAGGAAACCCAAAACATGTTGTCTCTTACATGAAAGATTTTCTTTTTTCCCCGGAACAGGCGAATACACCGATTACCGCTTTATCTGGTGGAGAGCGTGGACGGTTGATGCTTGCACGAGCACTCGCAAAACCATCTAACCTCCTGGTCCTTGATGAGCCGACGAATGATCTTGATCTAGAGACGCTTGATCTGTTGCAAGAACTCCTTGCAGACTATAACGGAACGGTTCTTCTTGTTAGCCACGACCGGGATTTTCTAGACCGTATCGTCACCTCGACACTTGGATTTGAAGGAGACGCAACTTGGCAGGAGTATGCAGGCGGCTATTCTGATATGGTCTCCCAGCGCGGTGTTGGTGTGCAGGCAAAAGAACAGAAAAAAGACGAGCATTCAAAAAACAAAACAAAATCATCTCTGCCAGAACCTACGCAGCAAACAACCAAACGGAAATTGTCTTATAAAGAAAAATATGCTCTGGAAACTTTGCCTAGTGACATGGAGAAGCTGGCAGGGCAAATAGGAGCGTTGCAAATCAAGATGGCTGAGCCTGATTTCTATTCGAAAGACCCAGAAGGCTTCCAGAAAACAACCAAAGAACTCGAGGCATCTCAGACGAAGTTGGAAGAGATGGAAGAGCAATGGCTGGAGCTTGAGATGTTGCGCGAGGAATTGGGGGTTTGATATTTTGACCGTAGAAGATATAGATGTAGTCGATATTATATTTACTGATACAAATACAAATGAAGTTGTTCTTGTAATTTCTGATCATTTAAAATGGTCTGATACAGATAACCATTTACTCATTCTTCAAGAAAAAATCAATTTATATTTAAGTTTTATTGAAAGTGGTGAGATAAAAGAAAAACATACAATCCCTGACAGTTCCACATTCAGAATTAAGGTTATTCATCAATATGCTCCAGACGATAAAGCTGTAAAATTTTATCAAGAAGCTGGTAAAATAATTGAAGAAATTGGCATTAATTTTCATTATGAATTGTTTTCAGAGGATATTTAAATATATCAATATGCTTTGTATGAACATATGAACTTTCCCCAAAAAGGTTGCAGGCTTTGGAGGGACACTCATGCGTGGGTTGGGTTAGCTACCCCAGTAGCATTTTCGTTTACCTCTTACTGGGCTCGCATGATTCTAACGCATCATTCTCATTCCTTAGTAACAATACCCTCAAAAACCTTCATAATATCAACGTATTGTTCTTTATAATGATCATCAAAATAATAAGGAAACATAACAATGGATAAGATCTCAACCTTAAGTTTTATATTCGTAACAATTACATGCCTCGTTACAGGATGTGGCGGACAAAAGACGTATAACATTAATAATCAAGTGACAGCTTCATCCTATAGCAGCCCTGAGAAACAAAAAGATCCTGAAATAACGCCAAAAACAAAACAAGAAAAATTCGTAAATGATGTTGGTAAAAGATATAAAACAGCCAGCTGTCAAGAATTGAATAAAGCGCTGATAGATTCAACTCTGATTATTGCAAATACAGGAGATACAGTGAACAAAAAATCTACAGGTCAAAAGCAATATGATGCTGGATATAAGATTGGTGCTTATCTTGCTATGTCAAAAGTTATTAAAACTGAGCTTGACAAGCGTTGCTGACAAAGGCATGCAGAATTCAAAGGTACCGTAAATGTTGGCAAGGCTATTCATCCCAACGGCACCTTTCTTACTTGCAAGCGGGATAACAAAAACATGGACTATAAACAACATTACAAAACCCTCTTCCAATCACTTGAAGAAGAGCATGGCGCGCTAGATGAAGAGACGCTGATGACTTTGGTTGGATTCTCTTATGGGGGGCAGGTGAATATGCGTACTCGCAAAACTTCAAATCTTTTTGTTACCTGCGAACTTTCAACTTATGACGAACAATTTCTCAGTGAAGATGGGTTTAAGTTTGAACTGATGATAAAAGATGGCTTTGATGAAAACCAGGCCCACACCCTGCTGACAGCAATTGGCAATCTGTCTATGACAATTTCTCTTGGCGATGGACATACGATTGATGTGTCTGATATTGAAGGTGTGGAGTGTGAGGTGGTTAAGCTGAAACTTTATTCGCAAGTGGAGATTGATGGGGAGATGTTTGGGATTTATCGGTGCCGTGCTTTGTAATTGCTTTGAAAACAAACCAGCCGGACATAAAGTCCGACCAGTCTAGGGAGAATATAGGGAGAGTGAGAGTAATAAAACCTTAAACCTGTGCAATCCCACCATCGACAGGTAAATCAATTCCCGTTACGTAAGAACTTTCATCAGATGCGAGGAATGAAACAGCCGTCGCAATTTCAGATGGCGCACCAAAACGACCCAAGGGTGCCAGGCCTGCAAAGGCTTGACCGGTTGCTTCTTTTTCCTGTTCGGACATTCCGAATTTATCAAACAACGGCGTTTCGATGGGACCAGGACTTACGACATTTATGCGTATATTTCGCTCTTTCAGATCATTGGCCCAACTTCTTGCAAAACTTCTGACAGCGGCTTTCGTTGCGCTATAGACACTGAAGTTAGCAAAACCTTTAGCATTCACTGCTGATGCATTCATTATAATGGATGCCCCATCTTTTAATATTGGTAAGGCTTTTTGGACCGTAAAGAACAATCCTTTCACATTAATATTGAAATGCTGGTCAAAATGGGCTTCATCTGCTGTTGCCAGATCTGTAAATTTTGCAACGCCCGCATTTGCAAAGATGATATCAAGGTGTCCGTATTTTTGTCTGATATCTGCATAAAGCGCATCAAGGTCATTCAAATTAGACACATCTCCTCTGACCGCATGGGCATTGGGTCCCAATTGCTCGAGGGCTTTATCTAATTCTTCCTGGCGTCGGCCTGTGATAATAACTTTCGCGCCCTGTTTGATAAACTCTTGTGCCGTGGCCAAGCCAATTCCACTGTTTCCGCCAGTAATAAGAGCAATTTTTCCATTTAATTTCGCCATTTTAAATCTCTCTATTCTGTTAAAATATTTTTGTAATGATTGATACAATAGCCTATATATGTAATGATCATTATATAATTCAAGGGTTTTTATAGTGACCGATACAAAAAAAATGGAAAATCTTACCAATAAGCCTGTTGGTCGACCTAGAAAGTTTGATGAAGCTCAGGCTTTAGAGAAGGCAACGCAGGTCTTTTGTGAATATGGCTATGAGGGTGCGGCTTTGAGCAAGCTGACCGAAGCCATGAATATAAACAGCCCCAGCCTTTATGCGGCTTTTGGGGATAAGGAACAGTTATTTCTGAAGGTTCTTGATGAATATCATCGCCCTTTTCGAGAGATGGCCCAAAGCGTGCTTTTTGGCGAAGAGACTGCGCTTGGAGGTTTTGGAAAGTTGTTTCAGGTTTATTCCGAAAGTTACAATTCTTGTGACGAAGCACAAGGTTGCCTTATCGTGAACTCTACGATTAATAATAAAGATGGCCATGAAGCCATTGGAGAGAAAATTAAATCTCTACATAAGGAGACCGAAGACATATATTATCAGCGTTTAAAGCAGGGGCAGTCGGATGGTGATGTTTCTCATAATGTCAATATTCGAGCACTTGCACGATATATACACGGTGTTTTTCAAGGTGCTGCCGTTATGATAAGGGGTAGGCAATCTAAAGCTGCTGTAGAAGATTTACTTAGCGTGTCTCATACAGCTTTGGTTGATATGTTGGAGAAATAATTATATGTCAGCACTAATGATACGAGCTGCTCTTCCAAAGGATTTGCCGGATGTCAGAAATGTTCTTATTGAGACATGGCATGCAGCTTATGATCATATCTTAGGTGAAGATGAGGTGACACAAATTACGAACTCCTGGCATAGTGTTGAAGCTTTAAGGGAGCATCTGGAAAAGCCTGACAGTTATTTTAGTGTTGGTGAAATGGATGAGATTGTTGGAACGACTTATTCGATATTTAATCATTCGTCAAATGTCATAGAGCTCTCTAGACTTTATGTTCTTCCATCTGCGCAGGGACATGGCATCGGCTCTTCTTTATTAAAAAATGTATATGAACAATTCCCTGAATCTCATGCGATTGAACTTGAAGTTATGAAAGACAATATCCCATCCATTCTGTTTTATGAGCGCCAAGGTTTTGTTGTTACTGGTACTGGAGATGACTGTGGAGTTGCTGGAAGTGGTATTAAACATATGATAATGAGAAAATCGTTGAAAACATAAAAAACCACCAAATTATAATTCCCGTTGATTTCAGATCATTATTTTCACATCAGACTTTATCTGTTAATGTCTGTTTCAAAAAACAGTTAATCAATATCGTAGAGACATGAAAGCTAAATCCAAAAAGACGAATGAAAACTATGTTCTTGGCATCAATGCTATGCGGGCAGGTGATTATGTGGGCGCGTTGGATTTGCTTCAGCGTGCGAGAAAAGAAGATCGTAAAAATGCTGAGTTGAGTATTAATCTAGGATATGTATATCTTATGACAGGCCATCTTACTGAGTCCGCAACAATACTCACAGAAGCTCTCAAGATACAACCCAATTTGCATGAAGCTGTCAGACGTTTGGCGATACTTTTGCGCCAGCATGATATTCCAGAACCAGAAAAACTTAATAGTTTTGGTCTTAGGACGGCTTTAAACTATAAAGTTTTTGAAGTTCAACCTTTTGTTGAACTGTCTATAGAACACTGTTTACGGCAAGATGCATGGTCTGAAATTATTGAGCTGGCCAGTCAAGGGGAAGAGGATGCTGCCGTAGTTAAGCTTATAGGAAAAAAGACTTCTACTTTGCTGCAAAATGATCTTCTACAAGAAGCATTGAAGCTTGGGAAAAATACACATCCCATTTTTGAAAAACTTTTGACAGCTCTTAGACGCTATATATTAACTGAGATATCTACTGATAGGTTACAAAGTGACCGGGCTTTAATGCCTTTGCTGATTACACTTATTCAGCAATGTGAACAGAACGAATATGTTTGGAATATCACAGATGATGAAGATGAAACGCTTCGAGGGCTGTCTATAGAAAAAGATCAGCTTTTATCTGGTGATTTGGGTGCTTCGCTTGCTTTTATTAAAACCTTACTTTTTCGTCCTTTTACCCAAACAGGTCTAAGTTTAGAACTTGATGAAATCAGAGCAGTAAAGCCCAAAGCTCTAGCATTATTTCTTAAAGATATTACTGAGAAATTTGAGCGTGAGAGAGTTTTAGAACAACAAATAAAATCTTATGGTATCAGCTCTGATGATGTTTCTCTAAAGGTGAGAGAACAATATGAGCAAAGCCCATATCCTCAATGGAATAGTCTTCATGTTTCAAAACCAGGATCCCTACGAGATGCTCTAGGTACATTTTATGATGATGAAAAGCTTGCATTTATGGATGAGCCGTTTGATGTGCTCATTGCCGGATGTGGAACTGGTCAACAGGCTGCGAGGTCTGCCTCCGGTTATGGGGAAAATGCAAACTTGTTGGGTATTGATTTATCTCTCTCCAGTCTAGCTTACGGCAAACGTAAGTGTGAGGAGTTTGGGATTAAGAATATTGACTTTGCTCAAGCTGATATTTTAAATTTAAAAGACCTTAATCGACAATTTGATATTATAGAATGTATTGGCGTTCTCCATCATATGGCTGATCCTTTTGAAGGGTGGCGGGTACTTATCGAACTTCTTAAGCCTGGTGGTCTAATGTATATTGGGCTCTATAGCCCTTTAGCGCGGACTAATATTGCTACATTAAGAGCAGAGAGCAATAATCCTGGCCCAGGCTGTTCTGATAATGATGCCCGTGCCTATAGGACCCTTCTTATGAACCGTAAGCAAGATCAGCTTGGTTACAGTCTTAGGACATCACCCGACTTTTATGCCCTTCATGAATTTCGTGATCTTATTCTACATGAAAGTGAGCAGACTTTGGGGTTAGACGAAATTGATTCATTTCTTCAAGACACAAGACTGGCCTTTCATGGGTTTGTGTTAAACCAAGACAATATCACTGCTTTTGAAAACAAGTTCCCTAAAGATCCTTTACCAGGCACTCTAACTCAATGGCATGAGCTAGAACATGAAAACCCCAATATGTTTGATGGTATGTATCTTATGTGGTTTTCTCTAAAAGAGTGATCTCATTGAGTATATCTAACTCAGGATGTTCGATTATAATCCCAATACACAAGTTTTGGGGCCTCTGAAGCCAATGTGATAAACTCCCGGGTATTTCCAAATAAACGCCAATATAAATAGAGCGCGCGTTGAAATGATATATCCTCTGGCTCATCCAAGCTGTGGTAAGACCATTTGATGTAGTCTTGTACAGCCTGGCTATTTATCATGTCTTTTGTGATATATCTTAAGATTGAAACATCGCTTATTGTCACTAGATTTTGTTCTAATAAATAACCAACATATGAGAGCCGGTACAAGATACGATCCAGGTAAACCTCTTGCACTGTACCTTGGACTTTATCTGGGTCAAATTCCCATTTTCTATAGTTTATATTGTAAACGAAAATACGCTCATGCTTATTTGAAAACATATCGTTCAAAACATCTTTTACCAACCCAGCTCTTTCAATCTTATTATCGGCGACTTCTGCTTCACGATATAATCTTACCCTTTCAGCGGTTACAAAAATCAAGAGAATAGCAGCGAAGCCTGTAAATATAGAAACAATTTCTGCTACTTTAAATTTATTGTCCAGTGTAAGAATACCAATGAAATTTAGTATGACTGCAGATATGATAATTCCAAAGAAAGTTGTGAATAGAATCCAAACTATTGTTTTATTATGCATTACCCCTCCAATGCATTTTTTTGATTAACTTATAATTATAGGTGGGATAGATGTCAGTTTTATTTCCGTATTAAAATGGGAGAATATTGAATTCATCACTTAGACATTTCTAGTTATTTCATAAAAATTATCAGATACTTCCACTAGACTCTAAATTTTATCAGCCCTTGTTCATAATTGCACATCACAAACAGGTTCAAAGCCTATTTTCTGATAGCATTTATTTGATGCCGGGTTGGTTGCATCTACATAAAGGCAGATAACATCTTTTCCTGTTGCCAGTTTTTGTTCTGCAAGCGATGCCACCACGGAACCAGCATACCCCTTGCCTCGAAACTCTGGAGGTGTATAAACCCACGAGATGGCAGATGTCTTGTCAAAGTCCCTGATAATGATCGCCATCGATACCGGCCTGCCCTGATCAATCCAAAATAAATTGGTCCCCAACTCTAACCTCTTTATGAGTTCTTCTCTTGGCGCAGCAGGATCGTCAGGGACAGCTTCTTTTGTAAATGCATCCACCCATGCCTCAAAGAGATCTATATCATCAGGTGTTGCCTTTCTTGAATAGCCTTCAGTATCAGGGAATTCTGGTGACTCCACTATATGAAGAACTTGCATAGACTCTTTAAGAGTAAAAGACATTCCAACCTGTGAGCTATAGTCTTTAAACCAATTAATCTGTTCTGCAGGACCAAGAATACCAGGATAATCATATTGCTTCGTTTGTTCGACAAGCTGCTTACAATGTTCTTTTGCTAAATCTGCTAGAAGCAGATTTCTTTTTGCCGCCCAAATGGCACATGCCCCGGGTTTATCAAATGACCAGAACATGAAGTCTTTTTGCTCTGGCGTAACCCGGCTTAGGATAGATAAAATCAAATTATGCTTTGCACTGTTCTGGTTAAGAACTGGTTTGTGAAAATCAATGAAGTCTTGCAGGTTCATTACAGAAATCTCTCATAAAATATATAATGAGCATTCTTATAAGATGAATGATATTCGACATTAAAGTTATTCTTTTGACTGTCGTAGAGTTCTGACTTATTTCTTTTAATAATCCTCTCGTAAATATCTGCAGTTGACCCAGCCATCTGTTCCACTATAGCTGATCAAGCACCAGCCACGAACATAACGAACAAGATTTTCAATACCTCTGCCTTCAGGCGGAATAATGCCAATGATTTTAGATTTGTGGGATGGCCAACGACGGATATTTAAAACATCCCAATATTCAACATTCTGGACGCGATAAAAATCTGGACCATCTGCAGTCGCATTTGCTGTGCTTCCTAGACCAAGGACAAGGAGGATTGGAATAATAATTATAAGAAATATTCTTTTTAAAGAGACAGAAAGAGACATATGACAACTCCTAAAATGTTTATATATTTTAGTCGTCATATCTTCTTTTATTGTTCAATAGATTTATAAAGCATCCTGGACTAAGTTAGATTGAAGATGCTAAAATATTGAAAAATCACGAGTTTATGAGATTAGAGTCATTTAAAAAAACTCTTCGGTATCAAAATCAAAGTCTTCAACTTCTTGTAACTCAATACCAAAATCAGAGCCTTCAGTATCATCTTCTTCAAATGTTGCATTCATATCTTCAGAAGACGCATCTAGCAAAAAATCTACGTTATTATTCTCTTGAACAAAACATATTTCTGGTTGCAATTCATTAATGTAATAATGATTTAAACTCTTTCCAGATTTTGAAATAGACATTCCGTCCTCCAAAATATTTATTAAAATATTTTAAATAACAAATGTTGCACTGCACCCGAATTATAAATCACCAAGTAATCTAATATATCAAGTTAGGATAAAGCTCAAGATATAAATACTACTATGACGTGTATTTATATATATTAAGATCTCTTACTTTGGAAAAGTAGCCGTTTTATGTCTTTAACAAATTGATTTATCGAAATATTCCAGACTCGGTTTTCATGCGGAATATTATGAAAACTTATTCTTTTTCATGGTCTGAAAGACATCCAGTAAGTATGCTGCCCCCCAACTGAACATCAAAAGACCATTTGCTGCAATCATTGCGGATAAAATTCGCCATTCTTCTGATAGAATTATGTCTCCAAAACCTAAGGTCGTAAAACAAACCAATGCAAAATATATTGAGGGCTCTATTCCAGAAAGTGCACCTGTAAGCTGCAGGACAAATGCCCAAATCCAAACCTGAAAAGTCATTGTGAACATCACACAGAGGACAGAGCAAGCTATCACAATACTTCGGGACAATTTATAGTAATGTTGTTCGAAATATGTTTTGATCTTTTGAATACATTTTGAAAAGACCTCCAATAACTCAACGCTCACTATAACAATAAATATTATCGTTATAGTACCAATGATAAGTTGAAGTAACATTCTGAGAGCCTCTTTTGAAAATCCAGCTTACTTTTCAAGCCTAAATATTGCCCAGATATTACTATCGCCGTGTAATTCTTCTCTTTGGAGTGCTTTTAGTTTTGTTTTTACTTCAAAGGCACGAGAGTAAGTTGTTAATAAGCCCTGCTCAGATAACTCATCATTCTTAAAGACATCCGGGTACCCCCCACTGTTTGTTAATGCACTATTGCTTGTCAAACGATCAACTATATCATACCCAAGAAAAATAAAAGGTGGATTGCTTGCAGGAATAATCGGCAAGGATTGGGGGTCACAGAAAACGCAGAGAATATTTTTTCTTTTATATTCTTTAGATTTCTCAATTATTATTTCTGCACTATCAAAGATATATGGGTTTATGTATTTTTTATTGTGCTGCAGGATTTCCGGATCAAGAAATAGAAGGGGGTCTGTGTAAAATTTCTCGTCATCTTTAACTGTTTCATTTTTGACATCAGTTATAAGCGGACAAAGTTCTTTATCAAGGGTTACAACTTCCTCAAGATGATCTAATCCAGACCACTGAATATATTTTGTCCACATATCTCCCCATTCAGGCCCAAATGTCTCTGTTATTATGTAATAGGGTTTTATCATCTTAAAAATTCTATCAATTTATAAATGCTAAACTTCACATTGTTCATTAGAACAAGATGTTGTTATACTAGTGAGATCGAGAATCATTGATTAGGTTATATGAACTTTACGTTAATATATAGCTTTAACGACATGTTCAAAGTAATTCTCTGTTGAAGAAGAGAGACTTGGCTTAACATTGTGGTGAAGTTATGAGAGTTTTCCTGATTTCGCCCACCACGTAGGCCTATAAGCTGTTATATTTTTATGCGCCTGAGTCGCATATATTTGGGATTCAAATAACCCAAAACATGTTGAACCGCTTCCCGACATTCTTGCAATAATACACCCTGGCTGATTTTGTATATCCGATAATACCTCACTTATTTCAGGGTGTTTTTCTTCTGTTATTTTTTGCAAATCATTTTGATGTTGCTTCATAAAAGCTATTAGAAGATCAATATTGGTAAAAGTATTTGGAAGGGCTTTGTCTGTTGTGACCGCATCAGTTATTTCTTTAGCATTTAAAGCTTTAAAAATGTCTGCAGTAGACACATGGACCCCAGGATTAACAAGCAAACATGGAGTTATGGGAAAATCATTTAAGACAGAAATGCTCTCCCCTATTCCAGTCATAAATGCAGCCCGTTGTTTCAGACAGACTGGAATATCAGCCCCCAAATGATTTGAGATCTCTGTCAAATTATATGCGTTTATACCCTCAGTAATTTGATTTGATAGAATGCGCAAGACAGCAGCTGCATCCGCAGACCCACCACCTATTCCAGAGCCAACTGGTAAGTTTTTGATTAAGTGCAGTTCGCCGGCTTTAATAATATCATATTTTTTTGAAAGGTAAGCGGTTGTTTTGTCAATCAGGTTTTCACCGATAAGATTGGTCTTATAGGGGCCGCTCACAGATAGGGTGTATTCGTCATTTGGTTTATAAGAAACGATATCACCAAAATCAGCAAAAGCAACAAGACTGATTAATTCATGATAACCAGTCTTGCGCTTGCCATTAACTTTTAATGTCAGGTTGATCTTTGCCTTAGCAATTTCTTGAAACAAAACGCATCTATCTCAAACGTGAAGTTATTTTTTTATGACATTTGCTTTTATTTTTTCAAGCTTGGCTTCATTTTGTGCTTCTCCTGGTACCAAGCCTTCTTTCAATTTACGTTTGACTTCTTTTTTGACTTTTTCTTCAGGCTTCAAAGTAAGCACTTGTGACCACTGGAAACGAGCTTCCAAACGACGTCCAACACGCCAATATGCATCGCCTAAATGATCATTTATAACTGGATCGTCTGCTTCTAAAGATACTGCTCTCTCTAGGATTTCTACTGCTTTTTTATATTCTCCAAGGCGATAATGAGCCCAGCCTAAGCTATCAACAATATATCCATCATTGGGTTTCAGTTTTACAGCCGTACGAATATAATCCATTGCTTTTTTGAGATTACGGTTTTGATCGACCCAGGAATAGCCTAAATAATTCAGCACTAATGGTTGTTTTGGATCTAGAGAGAGCGCTTTTTTCAAATCTTTTTCTGCTTCATCCCATTTGTTGAGACGTTCATATGAAACCCCTCTAAAATAAAACTGAGCCCAGTGTCTCTGCTCTGGATTCTTAATTAATAAGATTGCTTTATCATAAGCTTTGATAGCTTCTTCATATCTTTTATGTCGTCTTAAAATATCTCCTAAGGCATTTAATGGACGAATATCGTTTGGTGCTTGAGCAATTAAGTCTTCCAACAATTTTTTGGCATCATCAACACGTTTAAGAAGATCATAATTTACAGCTTTACGAATCTGCGCCCTTGACCATAAAGGCGATGTCTTTTTAATAGAGTCATAAGCTCGAATGGCCTCTTCATATTTTTTTGTGCTTTCATAAATGCTTGCCATTGATGCATGTGTCAGCTCCAAATCTGGATTTAGATGAAGGGCAATCTTAAAATATATCAAAGCATTATAGGGGGCTTCACGGCGCCATGCTTCTCCAAAAACAGTCAGTACTTCTGCCAAACCCGCATCAGGAGATTTGATTAGCAAATCCATTTCTCGTTTTGCTTTGATATTTTCATATAATCTTTTATGAAGCGGATGAGGGTCAGCTTTTTTGATATGCTTTTCTATTAGTTTTCCTGCTTGTTTAAACTTCTTGCGATTAACTAAATGGTGCGCATACGCTAGTGACACACGCAAATCCTGATTTGCACCAGCGCTAAGCTTTCTATATTCACTTTCTGCTGTTTTATGTTTTCCTGCAAGATCAGCGATCAATGCGCGATGATAACGACGATAAAACCTTGCTCCTTCTGCTCCATTTTTTGCCTTTAACATTTTTAAAGCTGCAGACATTTTATTCTCACCCACATAGGTCCAGGCTCTAGATAATTCCCCTGTTAAAGATGCTATTGGACTTTTGCCAATCTTAGAAAAATGCTCTCGCGACTTCGCATATTTTTTATTTTTATACGCCATTGAGCCTAGATATAGTCTGGCAATATAGTGGTATGGCTCTAATTTTAATAATTCATGTGCATGCTGACTGGCTTGCTTCCATCTGCCTTCTGTAATTTCTAATAATAAGGATTGTTGAATTAGAACAAGGCTTTTGGGGTCTCTCTCAAGTGCAATATTGTAATATTGAATTGCGTTCTTCGTATCTCTTTGAGAATTTGCAAAACGTCCGGCGAGATAGCTTCCCAGCAAGGATGTGCTTTGAACATTATCTACTTTTGCTATCTCAGATATAGCACCTGTGTAGCTAACCATAAAAAATGTGAGTACAACAACTAAGCCAATTCGATAAAATCTCAATAGATTATTTTTCATATTACGTCCCAATGAGGCACTTTCCTATAAGTTAAAATAACAATTACTTAAATTTAAACCTTTTAAACTGTTCTGCAAGAAAATAAAATGTTCAAAATTTGTTTTAACCTGTAATCTTAATTAGTAAAATCGACCCTAATAAGGTTCTATGATTAGAAATACACCAAAAACTGCGGTCATTTGCAAAATTCATGATTTTTTTTCTATTTTAGAAACTCTTTAAAAACATTGGAAAACTATTTACTAACTTCTTATAATCTATACATGTATTCTGACATTTCATATCTTAAGAGCTATTATATTCCTCTTTACAGTTAATAATTTCCTTCAACTATCACAATAAATTGGCCTGCTCGCTTAATTAATGTTATAAAATTCAAAATAACGACACCAAATTTATCTGTATTATGACACAGTTTAATTCAACCAATCATGCTAAAACTCTATGTAATATACTCACCTGGTATCAAGAGCTTGGTGTCGATGAAGCAATCAGTGATCATCCTATTAATTGGTACGATTGGTCTAAGCGCCCATTAACCCCTCTCCAAAACGACGTAAAAACACCTGCATTTCAAACTCAAAAGAGTTTTGAAGAGCAAAAGGCAAAATTATCACCTGCTAAACCAAAAAATAAACAAGCTAAATTTGCTTCTCAGCCTCATGATGCGGCTGTTATGTCTGCTCGTGAAAAAGCATCTCATGCAAACTCACTTGAAGATTTATATGAATTGATCGCAAATTTCCAAGGATGTAACTTAAAAGCAACTGCTAAAAATACCTGTATTTCACGCGGAAGCAAGACAGCAAAACTCATGTTTATTGGAGAAGCTCCTGGGCGGGATGAAGATCTACAGGGTACTCCTTTTGTTGGTCGGGCGGGACAACTGTTAGATAAAATGCTGAAATCTATTAATTGCAATGAGAGTAATGTATATATTACGAACATTGTATACTGGCGCCCTCCTGGGAACCGTGCACCTACGTTACAAGAAATGGAGATTTGCCGTCCCTTTCTTGAAAGGCAAATAGAGCTTATTAATCCGAAGCTTATTGTTTTTCTTGGAGGTGTTGCTGCCAAGCATTTGCTCAATACGACTCAAGGGATTATGCGTTTAAGAGGAAAATGGAAGTCCATCCAGATTGGCAAAAAAGATTTTCCATGTCTTGCAACATTGCATCCTGCATATCTGCTTAGATCGCCCGTTGGCAAGAAACAAGCCTGGCAAGATCTGCTTGCAATACAGAGCAAATTATAATCATCTAACAAACGTACTATTCCCTGAGATGCATATCACTTGCAAGAAATCTCATGGTGCTATTTTAGACCATATGGCAAAAAAATGACTTAATTTTGCAATACACTGTTATTAATTAAATTATTTTGTTAATGTTATATATTAATTCCGTAATAGTATATTTTGAAACTTGGTGAAGCCAAATTTTTTGGATTTTTTCTGAAGTCACTTCACGGTTCAATCTGGCGTATTTAAAATAACCTGCATGTTATACGAAATGCTATTTCGTAAGTGATTGTACATGATTGATTCACAGAAGAAAATCATCATCGGAAACCATCAAAAAATGTCGAAATTATATTTTCGATAAAAATAATAAGCCGGAGTCAATAATGGACGTTTATACTTATCCAATTCTGATTATCTTTTTTTCAATTTTGGGTATCATTACTGTTATCGCTGGAATTAAGGTTGTTCCTCAATCTGAGGTTTATATCATTGAGAGGTTTGGAAAATATGATAAAACCTTAAAAGCGGGATTAAATTTCATCTTTCCATTCTTGCAACAAATTGCTCACAAAGTGAGTATTTTAGAACGTCAGTTACCAACAACAAAACTGAAAATCATTACTCGAGATAATGTGGAGATTGAACTCGAGATTTCAGTTTTCTATCGCATCACACAAGCTGAAAGATCTGTGTATAGAATTCGAGACCTTAATGAAGGCGTGAAGGTCCTGGCAGCTTCAATTATTCGTTCTGCATGCGGTGAACTTGAGTTTGATGAAGTGCAATCAAAACGAGAGACACTTATCAATAAAATCAAGAATGATGTGAGTGAGGGTACAGCTGAATGGGGTATTGAAGTTACCCGAACTGAGATCCTGGATGTTGAGGTTAATGAAGTCACCCGTCAAGGCATGCAGAAACAACTTGAAGCTGAGCGTGAAAGACGTGCGATTGTCCTTAAAGCAGAAGGGGAACGCAAATCAACACAACTTGATGCTGATGCCAAATTATATCTTGCTCAAAGAGAATCTGAAGCTGTTAAAATTGAAGCAGATGCTCAGGCTTATGCCGTGAGAGTTACGGCTGAAGCTATTGAAAAGGATGGGCAAGCTGCAGTTGATTTTGATATCATTAAAAAGAAAGTTGAAGCGATTGAAAAACTTGCCCAATCACCAAATTCAAAACTCATTATTCTTCCTTCAGATGTAACTGGCGTTTTAGGAGGTCTTGAAACGATAACTGAAATTATCAAAAATGGGAAAAAAAATTAATGGAGTGGATTACAGAGTTAGTCGCTGATGCTTTATTAGCCTGGCAATTCTGGGCTATCTTTGGAGCGTTTCTTATTACAGTTGAAATATTTGATGGCCAAGGTTTTGCTGTAGCACTTGGTCTATCTGCGATGATTATGGCCGGCCTTGAGCTGTCAAATGAAGTTGAGTCTTTTGTCAAATTTCAAGAGGAAATTCAATTTAAATTTCTAGGGAGCTGGAAATCAGCCCTACTCACTTATGCTGTTATTTCTGTTACGCTGGCCTATTTTATTCGCAAGCTGCCTATGTTTCGAACAAGCGGTGAAGATGTGAATGATTATTGAGTGACATTAAATTAGAAAATATTATTCGAAATATTTTAACGAAAATCATGATTGTTATCACAATTGGGTACCATTCTTTTGTTGTATAATAGCTGTCTCACTCATGCTTAGTTTTTTAGAATAAAAAATACTACATTTAATAACAATTTCATTATACCCATTCCCAAATTTTTCTATATATTGTTACTGACCCTATTATTAAATCGAACAAGCTTCACTCTTGTTAAAAGAAACTACAAAACAGATATAAATCAGATCCATTCTATAACTTTTTTAATTCTAAAAGTAGGCAATGAAATCTCTAAAATAATAAATATTGTTCAATGCTTAGATAAGGCGCAAATATTTGCACCTATATAAATAATCAGTTTTTGAGAAATTTATTATTTATAACAATGCTTTATACAAAACCCTTACATTCGTTCCTTTATTTTTCACACTATCATCCAACCTGGCACAACGGTTGCTCTTATTTGTAAGTAAGTTCAGTTACTTGTTATAAGGGTTTTGTATGTACGTAGAAAATTTAACAGAACGAGAAAAACTTGTTCTGCAGCATATCACACAAGATCTGTGGCTAGATTTAGCCTGCGAAATGATACGTACAGGTCAACCACGTTCAACCAACCCCTTAGATCCAAATATTATAGAAACAGAAGAAGAAGCTATTGCCATGCTTGTGGCTGGTAAACTTGAAGCTCTGGGAATGGAGGTCAAGAAATATGAGTCCCAGCCTCGACGCCCAAATATTGTTGGCGTATTAAAAGGATCGGGTGATGGCCCAAGCTTAATGATTAATGATCATTTGGATACCTACCCAGCTGTTGAGACTGAACGGTGGGACAAATGTGATGGAGATCCTTTTAATCCGACACAGCATGGAGATTGGCTTTTTGCAAGAGGAACCTCAGATACTAGGGGTAATCTAGCTGCAACAATTGTTGCTCTTCAAGCCCTTGTGAAGGCAGGAATTAAGTTTAAAGGTGATCTCATTTACTGCTTTACTGTAGATGAAGAAAAGAATGGCCCTCATGGGTCCATATATATGACTCAGACTATTGGTCTTAAAGCAGATTATTCAATTACAGCAGAACCGACTGCCTGGGGTTGGGACAGTGATGATTGGGGTATCAATATCTCAACAGCAAATGCAGGTAACTGTCTTGTCGAGATTACTCTTAAAGGGATTAAATCTCATATCTGGCGCCCTGATACTGGTGTCAATGCTATCAATCTTGCGGGCGATCTTATCCCGCACTTAAACACGATGTCCTTCCGGCATGAGGAAACAGAACTCATGGGGCACACCCCACCTTGTGTTTCTATTGTTAAAATTGAAGGTGGTTTACCAGGTGAAATGCAATTCTCACCTGACTCATGCACTCTAACACTTGCTGTCGTTGGCATTGTTCCTGGAATGACAATTGAAACTGTCTTAGAAGATATCAGCACCGTTATAAGCAATACATTCAAAGGTCATAATGGTGTTTCATATTCAATAAGACAAGTTCCAGACTCCTTATTCGTAGGTGCTACAAACCCTGTTAGTGAAGATGAAGAGCCGTGCCTCTCTCTTAAATCCGCCTATTCTAAACTTCTTCAATCTGAACCTGGAATAAATAGAAAAAATGCTTTCAATGATACGATCAGATTTCGTGAAGCGGGCATGAATGCGGTAACCTTTGGGCCTGGTGAAGACGGGTGGGCCCCTATTAATGAAAGCATCTCAATCAAGAAATCATATGTGGCAACTCAAATATACGCATTGACAATAATGAATGTTTTAGGAGTTTGCGATGAAAGCTGACCTGCACTCAGATAACGCAATAGATGAAAAAAATACACAAAATAAAAGCTTGTTTGGAATGTTGAGGGAAGTTGTAATAAAACAATTCTCTTCAAAATACTTCTTATTATCGTGTGCAAGTACCGCATTTATGTTGCTCATTTGGGTTATTGTTACAGAGACAGGGCTTGCTAATGAGTTATTCCTCCCTGGACCGGTCGCAATCTTTGATGCTTTTATCAAGGTTGCGACCAAAGGATATCAAGGGGCTACTCTTTTAGAACATGTTGCAACCAGTCTATATCGTATTCTTGCTGGGTTTGGACTTGGGTGTTTGGTTGGTATCCCATTAGGAATTGCAATGGGGATATCGAAATCAATCAAAGCTCTTTTCAGCCCAATGATAGAATTCTATCGCCCGCTACCTCCACTTGGTCTTTATACGTTACTTGTCATGTGGTTGGGTATTGGAGAAGAATCAAAGATTTCCCTTTTATTTTTAGCAGCCCTGCCTGGCGTAATTATCTCAACAATACAGGCGGTCAATTCGATTGATCCGATTTATGTAAGAGCTGCAAGATCTCTTGGTGTCTCAAACATAGGGTTGATATGGCATGTATATCTTCCTGGTGCTGGTCCTACAATTTTGACAGGCATGCGAATCTCTCTCGGGTTTACCTACACCGTTCTTGTTGCTGCAGAAATTGTTGCAGCCACAGCAGGTATTGGCTGGATGATTTGGGATGCTGCTAAATTTTTGCTGAGCGATATCGTTATTATGGGACTTATTGTTCTCGGGTTAACGGGCGTATTGCTTGATATGATTATGCGTATGATAGGTGAGTTTTTAATGCCTTGGACGCGTAATGAACGATGACTTAATACAACAAATTCATCACGGAAGATGGATATTCCGCAGCTCATAAAAGGAGTAGAAAATTATGAATCGCATCATTAAATTGTTTTTCGCAACGACCCTCTGTCTATTTACAATACTCAGTGTAAATGTACTAGCAGACAAACCTAAAAAAGTGACCGTTGGTTATTTGAACTTGGTGAATGCACAGCTTGTCACCAAATCTCTTGGGCTGGTTCAAAAAGAAATGCCAGGTGTTGAAATCAAATATATCAAAGTTGGTGGTGGTGGAGATATGCTACGCGCCATAGCTGCAAAGCAAATTGATTTTGGCGGATTAGGCAATCCTCCAACAGCTATTGGTGTTACTCGTGGACTGCCAATCCAAGGCATCATGGTCTTAAACATGCTAGACTATGTTGAATCTATGGTTGTTCGTACTAATAAGAATATTAAAAGCTGGAAGGACTTATCTGGTAAAACGCTTGCTGCACCATTTGGATCTACAACACATTATCTGCTTTTGAAAGCACTTGCAGATGCGGGTATTGATCCAGCATCAATGAAAATTCTTGACTTACGCCCTAATGATATTGCTCTTGCTTGGTCTCGTGGTGATATTGATGCCGCTTGGTTCTGGGAACCTAATTTGAACAAGACTGTCAAAGATGGAGGCCATATTTTCATGACATCTGGCATTATGGCATCAAGAGGTTATCCAACATGGGATGTGGGTATTGTCATGAATTCTTTTGCAAAAAAATATCCTGACTATGTCAAAAAGTTCCTGAAGGCTGAATGTGCGGGTATTGATTACTGGTTAAAAAATCCTGCAGAAACAGCAAAAATTATCGCCAAAGAATTGGAACTTTCTTTAGAGGATGCGACACGAATGATGAAGGGCACAGAAATGGTTCCTTGCAAGAAACAGTTGACTGGCGAGTATATGGGAACTGCGAAAACGAAAGTGGATAGTAAATTTGTCTCTACTCTTGTTTCGACAGCAAGCTTCTTGGTTGAACAAGAACGTCTTCCGAAGCTTCTTACAAATAAAGATTTCGCAAGTTTTATGAAACCTAGCTATTTAGAAGAAGTTCTGAAATAGAGTTTTATCTCGAAGACTTAAATTATAAGGCGATTATTGAACATAGTCGCCTTCCCAATTTATAGTAGGTTCTCATCATGACATTTCAAGATCTATCTCCTACAGTTTTAAGGCAACGTTATCTTGCAAGAGAAATTAAACCATCTGATATTGCTTCTTATGTCCTTGATAGATTAGAAGACGAAGATCAAAAGGGCGTGTGGATCTCAAGGAGAGAACGAAAGCTTGTGATGGATACAGCAAGAGTTCTTGATAACAAGATTCATGAGATTGAAGAGCTTCCTCTATACGGCCTCATTTTAAGTGTTAAGGATTGTATTGATGTAACTGGAGAACCAACTACCTCAGCATGCCCTGAATTCTCTTATGTTGCAGAGACATCCAGTCCAGTTGTTCAACTCGCTATAGAGGCTGGTGCTATATATATCGGCAAAACAAATATGGATCAATTTGCGACGGGTTTGGTTGGTGTTCGTTCCCCTTATGGTATTGCACGTAATCCGCATAATCCTGACTATATACCTGGTGGATCAAGCTCAGGGGCAGCCGTTTCTATTGCAACTGGAACTTCTTCTATTGCCTTAGGAACTGATACAGGTGGATCAGGACGAGTTCCCGCATCCTATTGTGGCGTTACGGGATTTAAACCAAGCCCTGGATCCTTAAGTCAGCGCGGGATGGTCTACGCCTGCAGAAGTTTTGATACAATTTCTATTTATGCTAAAAAGCCAGATGATGCGCTTATAGCCTTAAAAGTTCTGGCTAAGCATGACTCAGATGATGCTTTTTCCAATCCATCGTACGATATTTATCGGGGAGAAATAGACAAGGGTGATATTTGTGAATTCAAGATTGCGACGCCCCGGACGACCCAACGCAATTTTTTTGGAAATGCAGAAACAGAAGCATTGTTTAATGGTGCTGAAAGCCTCGCACAAAAGACTTTTTCAAGTGTCAGAGAAATTGATTTTGCGCCTTTCCTTGCATTGAATGAATTAATGTTCTTTGGGCCGTTTGTGGCAGAAAGAGATGTATCTGTGGGAGATTTTTTAAGAGACAATCCTTCAGCAGGGCATGGTATTGTTCGCAATATTATTTTGGATAGTTCGAAATGGTCAGCTGCTGATGCCTATAGAGCTCTCTATAAGCTGAAGGTCTTAAAGCATGGGATATCAAAGATCTGGGATCATTATGATGCTCTTATGGTGCCAACTGTTGGTACAGTCTATACTATAAAAGATATCCAGACAGATCCTCTTAAACCTAACTTTAATAATGGTTATTATACAAATTTTGCCAATCCTTTAGGTCTAGTCGCTATAAGTGTGCCGAATGCAACGACAAAGTCTGGTGTTCCATATGGGGTTACATTCCTGGGACCTTCGGGGAGCGATACATTAATTATTAAAATTGCAAATGACTTTCTAGAAGCACAAAAATAAGTATACTTCACCTAATAGTTACTTTTTAAGGTCATGTTCCATGCCATCCTCAGTATCTGAAAACCCAAATGATATGAGATATTTTCTTGAAATATTAGATGAGGCATCACGTAAATGCGCTTTTGATCTTGGTATACAAGTTGAGTATAAGAATAAAGATTTTTTGATACGGCAAGGTGATAAGTCCAACGGTATTCAAATAATTTTAAACGGTATTGTCGAAAGTCTTTATGAGAATGATATCGGGCAAGAACTTATCCTTGCTGTTTGGCATAGTGGGGATTTTATTGGTGGTCCTTATGTTGTTGGAAACCATCGTCAGTCTTGGTCAGCAAGAGCACTTGGGAGTGTAAAAGTTTTGCATTTGGATCAGGATTGTCTAAGAAAGTTGGTCAGCCAGTCTACGAATATCTCTTTAGCCTTGATAGAATGTCTTGGATATAAGGGAGAGCGTTACTCCAAACTCGCACAAGTATTGGCTACACATACAACAACCGAAAGGTTAGCTCTGCTTTTGCTTGAACTTGGTAAAACAAGTGGACTGTCAAGTGGGGCTAATATTGAGATTGGTTTGATACAACAATCCAGGCTTTCATATATGATTGGTGCTACACGGCAATCTGTGAGTATTGCACTACAAAAGCTGGAAGATAATAATATTATTCTTCGTACAGCGACAAGTCTCATCATTTTGGATTTAACTGCTCTAGAGCAGGAGGCCCGGATTAGGAAGTCATAAATAAAAAGGTCAGAATAAAATATCCTGACCTTTTGTAAAACATCTGTTAGCGTTGCAATCACTCAGCAGCTTGGCTGAAGATTGGTGCTGATTGAAGAACATTTGCATCAACATATTCTTCAAATTTTGCAAAATTGTCCTGGAACATTTTTACCAGCTCAGCTGCTTGCGCATCATATTCAGCTGGGTTTTCCCAAGTGTCTCTTGGTGTCAGGATTTTTGTATCTACACCTTCAACAGATAATGGAACTTCAAAGCCGAATAACTCATCTTTGCGCATTGGAATATTCTTCAATGATCCATCAAGAGCAGAGTTTAGTAATGTTCGGGTTGCTTTGATTGGCATACGGTGACCAACACCATATTTACCATTTGTCCAACCTGTATTGACCAACCAGCAATCAACATTGTGCTGTGCTATCAGTTCACGCAGAAGATTCCCATATACACTTGGATGACGTGGCATGAATGGTGCACCGAAACATGTTGAAAATGTTGCCTGTACGCCCTTAACACCTTTTTCAGTTCCAGCTACTTTTGCTGTATAACCAGATAGGAAGTGATACATTGCCTGGCTTGGAGTTAGTTTTGCGATAGGAGGTAAAACACCAAATGCATCCGCTGTTAACATCACGATATTGTTTGGATGACCTGCTGTGCCTTTGTCGCTTGCATTTGGAATGAAATGCAATGGGTAAGCTGACCTTGTGTTTTCTGTGAGACTTGAATCATCAAAGTCAGGTTTTGCTGTCTTCTCATCCAAGATCACATTTTCCAGGATCGCCCCAAATCTGTTACTTGCTGCATAAATCTCTGGTTCGGCTTCTGGGGATAATTTAATTGTCTTTGCGTAACAACCGCCCTCAAAGTTGTAGATACCTTCTGAAGACCAACCATGCTCGTCATCGCCAAGAAGGATACGCTTTGGATCAGCAGAAAGTGTTGTTTTACCTGTGCCAGAAAGACCAAAGAAGATTGCAGATTCCCCTTCATGGCTCACATTTGCCGAACAATGCATCGGCATAATGTTTTCAGCAGGAAGAGCGTAATTTAAGTATGAGAACACAGATTTCTTTGTTTCACCAGCGTAAGATGTTCCACCGATTAGAATCAATTTACGCGTCAAGTCACATGCGATAACTGTTTCTGATCGCACACCATGGCGTTTTGGATCAGCTCTAAAGCTTGGAAGATTAACAATAGTGAGCTCTTCGGAGAAGTTTTCAAGTTCAGAAAGTTCGGGACGACGAAGCAAATTTCTGATGAAAATTGCATGCCAAGCAAATTCTAGAACGACACGTGTTGAAAGCTTATGCTTTGGGTCAGCTCCAGCGTATAAATCTTGCACATAAAGCTCTTTGTCTTTCGCATGTGCAATAAAGTCTTTTAATAGAACTTCGAAGTTTTCTGAAGATAGAGACTTTGAATTGTCCCACCAAATCGCTTCACCTGTTTTTTCGTCATGAACAACAAACTTATCAGCTGGCGAGCGGCCTGTGTGCTGTCCTGTGTTCACAACAAATGAGCCTTCAGATGAAAATTGCCCTTCATCTTTAGCGATAGCCATTTTATATAAAGCGGCTACATTATTATTTTTATTTAATTTTTTTATATTATCTAGTGGAAAAAGGGATCCCTCCGCACCACTATTTTGGGTTCGTGAAAAAAACAACTCCTCAACTCCGATTTCTATATTCTTCCGATTTCTAAATTCTTACCGATTTCTAAATTCTAATATTAATTTCTATACTCTATAAGCACTTATTGAGTAGGAAACTAAAAAACAAAAACTATGCCATAAATCACTTGGATTTAAAAGCCAATGATAACTTTTTCTAAATTTCACTAAATTTCAGCTTTTTGATCTGATTTAATATAAGGTTTTGTGTGAATATTGTAGTTTATAAAAAGGCTGCCCCCCACACTTGAAACCATTTAATGAGGCAGACTTTATCCACTATTATCTAACAGATACAATGCGACATGGTATCTGTTTTAAGTTTCATGTTTAATCATTAATGATTAATCGCATCCAAATGTTCCATGATCTATGATCCAAGCGATTTAGAGTCATTTTGATATTATTTTACAACCAAAACATGTGCTTTACCAACTTTGCAATAAACAAACACTTAAAATCATGATGTCTCAAAATAGTTTTACTGTCTTATACTGCAACATATGAATATGATAATTATACAGTTTTTAGTATCGAAAAACCGCCAGGGGCAGCTCCTTCACTCGCTATAATAGTAATCTCGTCAACTTGAGCCGCTTGAGGCCCAGCCCAACAGGCATTTATCATTTCTTCAACTTTATCATCCGCACCATAAAATAATGCTTCAACAGACCCATCAGACCTATTTCTTACCCAACCTTCAAGACCTAGGTTCTTCGCCGTCTCCTGGGTCCAGACACGATAATAGACACCCTGCACCTGCCCCTCAATTCTAATATGACGTATTTTCATTCTTAATACCTAGCCTGATAGACTAATACCCTAAAGCTACGCCATCTTTTCTAGGGTCAGAACCACCAATTAAAATATCCCTCTCTCGATCTATGGCAATCACCTGACCGCCGCCCCAAGGTTCAGATGCAGTGGATATCTGATGTCCCATATTTTGTAAATCTTGAACAACATTTGCTGGAACTGACTGCTCTACAGATAAAGTTGATTTTTCAAAAAATACGCGTGGAGAGTCTAGTGCTACTTGAGGGTCCATCCCATAATCAAGCATGTTTGTTAGAACATGTACCTGGCCGGTTGGTTGGAAATCTGCACCCATTACGCCCAGCACACAGACTGGTTGACCATTTTTCATAGCCATTCCAGGGATTAATGTATGCATTGGTCTTTTACGTGCCCCAATTGTGTTTGGATGGCCAGGTGTAAAGCGGAATCCAAACCCTCTACAATGAAACAATACACCTGATTTAGGAGCTAAAATCCCGCTGCCAAATGCTTGGTAGATCGAGTTAATAAAGGAAATCGCCAATCCATCTTTATCAACGACTGTGAGGTAGACAGTGTCATTGCTTTGTGGAATTGGAATTGAACCGAGATCTGGTGTCCTTCTATTGATGTCTATCCGGTTTGCTAATTCATCTGCCAGCGTGTCTGAGATAAAATGTTCGACAGGTATATCCATATAATCTGGATCTGCCAGGAACTCATCTCTTGCGGCATAGGCAAGCCGTGCAGTTTCCATCATGACGTGATATCGTTTAGCACTAACTGCTTCTGTTCCCTTGTCTTGTATACGATCCAAAATTTTTAGCATCATAATTGCTGTCATGCCGTGGTTACTTGGAGGCAGCTCAAAGATATCTGTCTCTCGGTAACGCCCAGATATGGGCACTACATATTCACTCTTTTGATGCGCAAAGTCTTCTAGAGTATGCAGTCCTCCCAGAGCTTGCAACGTTGTCACCATATCCTGGGCAAATTCACCTGTATAAAAGGCATCTCGCCCACCTTGTGCAATTCCTTTAAGCAAAGTAGCAAGCTCTGGGTATTTCATTACATCGCCTGTTTTTGGCGCTTTACCGTCTCTAAGATATCTTGATTTTGTCGCTTCATGTATTGAGAGCTTTTTTTCCCATAGAGGCCAGTCAGAGGCCGTACGGGGGGAAACCGGGCACCCTTCTTCAGCAAAACATATGGCTGGGTATAACACTTCATATAATGATAAACTGCCATGATCTTCAATCAGCTGGCACCAGGCATCTATAGCTCCTGGAACAGTCACAGCATGCGCGCTGGTCGCCTCAATACTAGAAATATTCTGATCAGAATACCATTCAAATGAAGCAGCTAATGGAGACCTTCCCATTCCGCTTATGCCTTTTAGCCCTTCGCCAGGTTTCCAAAACAATGCAAAGCAATCTCCTCCCACACCAGTCATATGAGGCTCGATTACGGCTAAGACTGCAGAAGCTGCTATAGCTGCATCAATGGCATTACCACCTTTCTGCAAAATCTCGATAGCCGCTTGACTCGCAAAAGGGTGAGAAGAAGCACACATAGCATTAGAGGCATAAACTGTTGATCGACCTGGAAAATGAAAATTGCGCATTGAGGACCTGTTGATTCTAATGATTTGTATTTTTTCACAATATACTACAGATAATTATTCTGTCTGACCACTAAACTATCATCTATATCAATATTCAGTTCCCAGCAAACGCATACATTCCTCTTGTATAGAAACATAAAAAAAGCAGCCAAAATAGTATGGCTGCTTTTTAATCTTGATAAAGAAGTGAAATTTATTTTTTCACAACTGTTAGACCAAGCTTATCTAAATCTTTTAACTTTGATGCTGATGGCTTGCTCTGATCAACAAATAGACGTGCAGTCTTAGTCGTTACAATATCTACTGGAATGTCACCGGCATTTGCTCCTGAAAGAACTTTGTTAGCCAACTCTGCAGCACTTTCACCACGCTCTTTATAGTTTGCAGCTAATGCTACTGTAGCACCTTTTCCAATGTATTTTCCGACAGCTCCGAGAACAAATACTGATGGATCAAGCTTTCCTAGTAATTTATCTGCTTTTTGAATGTAAGCTGATGAACTTGGAATGTAGACAACATCAACTGATTTTGAAGCTTCTGATGCTTGTGCAACCATTTCATCAAAATTTGGAGCATCAGCAATCACACGGAACTTTTTGACAGTTTTGCCAGAATTTTTTGCCACTTCATTAACTTGATCCAGAAGCGCAGTTGTGTTTTTCTCACGAGGATCAAACCATACGCCGATTGACTTATAATCTTTAATTTTGCCAAGAACTTCTAATTGAGTTTTAATATCAACGATATGGCGAACTCCAGTTAGATTATTTCCAGGCTTTTCAAAACTTTGGATAATTTTCGATTTTTTTGGTGCAGAAACTATATTAAAAATTTGTGGTTTCTGAGACTTAAGTATCTCCTTTACCATTTTCGAACCAGTTGTACCGAAAGAATATACAAGATCTACAGAGGAAAAATCAAACCCTCTTAGTGCTTTTGCTAAGTCGCCTTTTTTGCGATTTGCATCAATATACTTAAAATTAACCCCAGGCTTTAGTTTTTTAAGACGCTCTTCAAAACCATTTTCAGCATCTGTTTTGCCACGCCATGTTACAACCAAAACTTCAGCTGCTTGAACTGGCACCATTGACAAAACCAGACCAATTGCCATGAATAATGACAAAATTGTTTTCTTCATACTAAACTCCTAACACCCCTATAAAAGTGAATAACAAATAGATACCCAATATCTGTTACTTACCCTACTCTATGGAGATTAATATAATGAAAATATACTATGTTATTTTTTATATATATCAGAGAATCTCTTGAATATTAAACCGGCTTTAGTTAATAGAAAATAAATAATGAAGAGAATGAAAAATCTTAGCATATACAAATAATTAAAACTCTACTTAAATATACATATTTGTAATTTATGAGTAGATTCTTATTGAGATAAATGGAGTGAAATCTCTAATTTTTAATATAAGGCATTATAATGTACTCTCTAAAGCGGAGGCTAATTTTTCTCTAGCCTGTTCTGCCTCTCTTTGTCTTGACCACATGCTGGCATATAGCCCCCCCATAGCAACCAAACTGGCATGATTACCAGATTCAACCACTTGGCCTTTTTCCAATACAATAATGTTATCTGCATGCACAATGGTTGACAAACGGTGAGCTATTACAATCGTTGTACGATTTTGTGAAACCTTATCCAAAGCATCTTGTATTTCTTTTTCCGTATGGCTATCAAGAGCTGATGTTGCTTCATCCAGCATCAAGATGGGAGGGCTTTTTAATAAAGTACGTGCAATTGCAACGCGTTGTTTCTCGCCACCTGATAACTTTAATCCACGCTCACCTACCGTTGTTTCATATCCCTCAGGTAGTTGCTTGATGAAATCATCTAGCTGGGCCAACTTGGCAGCCTGTCTAATCTCTTCATCGGATGCACCTGCACGACCATAAGCGATATTATAAGCTATTGTATCATTAAATAAGACAGTATCTTGCGGAACCATTCCAATTGATGCGCGAAGAGAGTCTTGTGTGACATCACGAATGTCTTGATCATCGATTGTCACGTTGCCAGAGGATACGTCATAAAACCTGAATAATATCCTGGAAATTGTTGATTTTCCTGCCCCTGAAGGACCGACCAATGCCACCATATTCCCTGATGGAACTTCAAAACTTACATTTTTTAAAATAGGTCTTTCAGGATCATAAGCAAAGGACACATTCTCGAATTTCACATTTCCTTTAGATACGTTTAATACTTTTGAGCCAGGTTTATCTTCTATTTCTGGTGCAAATCCGAGAAGTGCAAACATATTTTCAATATCAACTAATCCCTGTTTGATTTCTCGATATACCATTCCCATTAAATTTAACGGCTGATAAAGTTGTATTAACAGGGCGTTAACCATTACAAAGTCACCTACCGTTAAGGTTCCCTGACTCACCCCGTTCGCTGTAATCAACATACAAAGTGTGAGGCCTATCGTGAATATAATAACTTGCCCTGAATTTAAAAAACCAAGCGAGGTATATGTTTTAATAGCTGCCTGCTCATATTTCGCCATTGAGTCATCGAAACGCTTGGCTTCTAAGTGTTCATTGCCAAAATATTTAACGGTTTCGAAGTTTAATAAACTATCAACTGCTTTGGAATTTGCTTCTGTGTCCGATTCATTTAACTCTCGTCTGATTGCAATACGCCATTCAGTTGCTTTTAAAGTAAACAAAATATAACAGCTAACCGTGACCAATATGATGAGCATTAGCTCCCATCCAAAATAATAAGCCACAAGTAAACACACAAAAAGTAACTCTATAAATGTTGGGATGGTATTTAATACACCCATGCGAATTATTAATTCAATCGCACGATTCCCTCTTTCTATGACACGGCTCAAACCACCTGTTTTACGTTCGAGATGAAATCTTAAGGATAATTTATGAATATGCCGGAAGGTTCTATTCGCCAAGCTGCGGACAGCATTTTGACCAACTTTTGTGAACAGGACATCTCGAAGTTGTGCAAACACAATCATCATGATACGCCCTACACCATAAGCAACAATCAACATAATCGGAATTACTGCTAAATGAATGAAAGTTTGCTCAGCAACTGGCGTAGTATTCTTTTCTGTCAACCAATCTACCGCAGCTTTATAAAAAATTGGAATACAGACAGTTACGACCTTTGCTAGTATGAGCGCAAAGAATGCCAAAATAACTCTTGCTTTTAAGTCTGGTCTTTCCTTTGGCCATATTAGTGGCACCATATCTTTTAGGGCCTTGATATGATTGTGCTGTTCAACAAAATTTGGCCTGATAGAATTTTGCGGTTGGTTCATTCCGCGCATAAAATTTGTCCTCAAATGAGAATAAAGTAAAACAGCACCATATATATGGTGCTGTTATTTGGTTTTTTATATAATATACGGAAGAAAAAAACAAAAAGATTTAGGGCAGATCCAAATTTTGACCAGGAAATATAAGGTCTGGTATTTTAATCTTGTTCCTATTATTTTTGTAAATCTTCATGTAACACATACCATCACCGTAGTATGTTGTTGCAAGCCCCCATAACGTATCACCACGCACAACGACTATACTTGAGGGACGTGTCGAGAAAGAACGTTTCTTGGTATCTGTTGCTTTAGAGGCGATTTTAACTGGGGATGCCTCAGTTTTTTTGCTGCTGATAGGTTTGTTCGTTCTTGGGATAGTGGCTGTCTTTACATCAGCCTTATCTGTTTTCTTCGTTACTACAGGTGGTTTTGGCTTATAGTCTTTTTCTTTAAAGCTAATAACATTACCCTTGTTATCGAGCTGTTCAACCCTGATTTTATGTGTTTGGCTTTTTAATGCTAAATTTTTCTTAAATTGCCAAACCCCGTTCTTTCCAGCTGTTGTTGATCCAATCTGCTTTTTATCCAAATAAAAATTCAGTTTCATATTTGGTGCGCTTTTACCATTTAGTACAAGGGCGCCAGGATCATTTATCTTTTTGTTGTAAGCTGTATCCGCAAGTTTGTATTCAAGGTTCCCTAAAGATAAGAGACTCGCAAAGTATTGTTCCTGCTTTTTGGCTTCTTTTGCTAATTTAGCAAGTCTTTTCTGTTCTGCGCGTTCTTTCGCAAGGCGTTTCTTCTCAGCCAATTCAGCTTGCTTTTTCTCTTTGGCAATTTTTGCTAAACGTTTTTTTTCTTCTATAGCCGCAAGACGTTTCTTTTTAGCTTCTTCTTTTAAGCGCTTCTTTTCTGCTAACGCAGCAAGGCGTTTCTTTTCAGCTTCTTCTTTTAAACGTTTCTGCTCAGCTATTTTATCTAAACGTTTTTTTTCAGCTAACTCAGCTCGCTTTTTCTCCTCTGCTGCTTCTGCCCGCTTTTTATCGTCAGCCTCTTTTTTTGCTTTTGCTATTTTAAGAGACACATCTTCAAAGTTACCTGCCTGAAAAATCAATGGAGCCTTATTTTTTTCAAGTCTTACTACTTTAGCTTCAGCATTTTTTTTCTTAGGGAAGGTTATTTCTATTTCTTGTGGCGAAACTATTTTGTTTTTCTTGTCAGGTGAAACTGTAACAAGTGATAAGGTTTGTTGGCCCTGTGATGGCATATTTTTTCCAGGAGTAATAATCCATTTTCCATCTTTGGTATTCGCGACAGCATTGCCAATTGTATTCGCTCCAGATTTTAACAATACAGTCCAACCAGGAGGAGCAAAGCCAGTTATTTTGCTGCTTCCCCCTAATTTTATATCAGTTCCCTGAAATACAGGTTGGATTTCTTGTTTTATCGAGCTGGTTTTATCTGTTGGTGCTATACTCTGAGCTAATTGTTTCGTATTTTCTTTTTCTGATTTTTCTTTGACAATTTTGGTCGTCTCAAGCTGTTCCTGCTTAATAATATCCCTACCAAGCCAAGCTAGTATTTTTGGCTTTAAATCTGCCCAATTCAATACAAAATATGGTATTGCGAACAGGCATGCAAAACAGAATAAAATGACCCAAAATTTCCGCCATTGCACGCTTTGCGCTTTTTCAAAACTTTCTATTTTTTTACTCATAACTTTTCACGTTTATTAAAAACTTCCTGATTAACCACCCCTACCAAATAATTCATAGTAAAACAAATGAACTTGGTTGTGTGATTATCTATTAAATTCAATTAGATATTCTATCCTTACATATACTTTATTGGTAGTCATGTTTTATCAATTGAACTTATTTAGAGGGAATCTAAGTATAAAATATGTTTATGATGCTAAATTACAACAAAACAAATGGCGTACTATAATAAATCTATCTTGTGTGTTTGTTATATTATGCAAAATTATCATCAGGGAGCGCGATATGATTAATAAGAAAATGCATAATATTTGTATTTTTTGTGGTTCAAAGGAAGGACACAACCCTCACTATAGTCTGGCTGCAAATATTATCGGAAAAAAAATTGCGGAAGAAAATATTGGTCTGGTTTATGGCGGTGGAAAGATTGGACTTATGGGCATTATAGCACATACTGTTGTTTCAAATGGAGGGTATGTTACTGGAATAATTCCAAAATCTTTATGTACTAAAGAAATTGCTTTCAATGCTTCACAAGAACTTATCATCACAGAAAATATGCATGAGAGAAAAAGTCTCATGTATGATAAAGCTGATGCATTTATCGCTCTTCCCGGTGGTATAGGAACGTTAGAAGAACTCGTTGAGCAGATCACCTGGGCTCAAATTTATAATCATAAAAAACCTATTATTCTAATGAATATTGATAATTTCTGGGCCCCTTTATTGAACCTTCTTTCCCACATGAATCAGGAAGGTTTTATGAGAGGACGTTTTGATGATTTTTATCAAGTTATCAATGATGCTCATCAAGTTATACCGACTATTCAGGAGCAGCTAAAATGTCACGAATAACAAATTAGATTTTATGATATATTTATTTACACTGTCGTATTGTGTTATATGAGATGTCCTAAATTGATTTGTTATTTAAGCAAAAACAAGGTTAGAGCGCGTGACAAACAAAGTGCAGAATTTGAGTCCATTTCTGGATTTAGAGCGAAAGAACGAACATAAAACTAATAATTTTGTTCATACCGTAATGCTGCTTGTAAGCTTAGGCTTACTCATGTTGGTCTGTGCCTGGTTGCTTGCTGGCTTTACAGGTATTCTTCTCGCTTTAATTACCACGCCCGCTTTGTTCTTCCTCGCTCCTAGGTTATCTGGAAAGATGGTTATGAGGATGTATCGCGCTACACTGGTTGATGACCGGCATGGTGCTGATTTAAATCGTTTGGTTGATATTCTTTCAGACAGGGCAGAATTACCAACTCAACCTAAACTTTATATTATTCCCAGTTCAACGCTTAATGCGTTTGCAACCGGCTCATTAAACGCCCCTTATATCGCGGTTACTGAGGGGTTATTGAGAAATCTTGATCTAAGAGAGATTGCCGGTGTTCTTGCGCATGAGATTAGTCATATAAGAAATGATGACCTGACGACTATGGCGCTTGCAGATACAATGAGCCGCATTACACAATTGATGTCAGCAATTGGGATTATATTATTCTTGTTGAATTTTCCATTATTATTTATTGGGGCAGATCCTTTCCCATGGCTTGGGGTGATATTGCTTTACCTTGCTCCAACTGCTGGCAATTTGATTCAGTTAGCACTCTCAAGAACACGTGAATTCGATGCAGATTTAGAAGGTGCTTCCTTAACAGGTGATCCTGATGGATTAGCCCTTGCGCTTCACAAGCTTGAGCGTTATCAGGGCGCGCTTTGGGAAGATATTTTGCTTCCTGGGCGTCGCATACCGCAACCTTCCGTTTTGAGGAGCCACCCCCCAACACATGAGCGTATTGCCAAGCTTAGAGGATTGAAGCCAGCTCTGCCACCAATTTCAATCCCAACACGACCTATGATCACTATGGTTGGTATAGGGCCAGCTACATTACATCCTAAATATCATTTTCCATGGCCTGGCATTTGGTATTAATTTTAAATACGGACATGAAGAACTTGAACTCGATTCCCAAGAGTTTTTGATATATCTGATATAAAAACATCCGAAAGATCCGGCCAATTCCAAAAGGTAAATATCAGATTCCCGAAAGCCATATCATTACCAAAATCCCATTGAGATATTGATGATGTCTGTTGGCAAAATTCGCACTTTAATAGTCCTTCACTTTTCCCCTCAATCCATTCTTCTATGGCTTGTGATAGATTATTCTCTGGGGTTTGTGTATCAACGCTTTTGTTTGAACACACGGGACATCTGCCACCACTCCCTTCCCCAGTTGGGTTAAAGACTGCATCACGTCCGATTGAAATCTGAAGCCCATTTGTCACAAGATTAGAAAATGAATTATAATTTAAATTCATTATTCGTGCATCTTCCTCCTGAAAAATACTTGCCGTTATGAAGTTCTTTCCAGGAGGATATGCCAATGCATCTTGACTTAAAGCGCAATGTGTTTGAGGCACGTTGATAATTTGTTTGGCTATAAGTGTTTCAATTATCTTATCAGTAGCTGTTTGAGCATGTTCTTCTGAAATTAAATGAGCAATAATTGAAGTATTATAATCAGACATTCATGCGAGCTTACTTCAGAGAGTCGATGATCATCCGAGAAATTTTTTGTAATCTTTCTTTTTCAGGAACTGCTCTTGCGAACGAGAGATAGCCAAACATTGAGATCATGAAAAAGTCTCCATGCTCTTCAGCAGTTCGTCTTTGAGAAATATCGCCTTTTGCTTGGCCTTGCTTAATTGTCTCGACACATAATGCCCTGATACGAGCCATACCATTTGCTATTCTTTCAGAGGCAATTTCGTCTTGAGGTAAGACTTCTATGGCACAGTTATGTAAGAGACATCCTCTTAAGCTCTCATTAAGATTATTCAGGTTCAGCATAGCCATGATTATAGCTTCCAGCTTTTCTTGGGTAGTACCAGCTTCTTCTATACAACTTTTGAGATGTTTTTCTTTTGAAATTGCATAATGATCAATTGCTGATAAGAAGAGCTCATGCTTTGTGCCAAAACTGTTGTACAGACTTGACTTGGAAAGTTTCATTGATTTAAGCAAATCAATTAGAGAGGCTGCTTCATAACCTTTCGAAGTAAAGACTTGGACAGCGGAGTCCATCGCCTCTATTTCATCAAATTCTCTTGGTCTTGCCATTTTACCCCCATAGTTTTTTAAAAAATTCTACATTGTTTTCACTTATTATTTGGTTCAAACCCACTAAGGCTAAGATCTAACAGCCTGAGAAGGCCAATCACTTTTTGTCGTTTAGAAAAATGCAAAAACTGCTACTTAGTCATCTAGTATTACAGCAACCACAGACAAATTACCGTTGGTGCTTTCCGAGATGTAAAACTAGAAAAATACAATCTAGAGTAGATCTATAGAATCAATACCCTCTATAAAACATAATTTTAAAGGGAAAATTCTGACAATCTACGAGTATGTATTTGTTTTTTCTACAAATGCTGTAAATATAGCACATTAATCATAGCAATTGATTGAAATTATAGTTAATAAAAACAGAATATTAGTCAGCTTATTAACAATTTTTAATCGGGTGACGGAGCTCCGTCTCTCATTAATTTATAATTGATGCTATCTAATAAGGCCTCAAAAGAAGCGTCTACAATATTTGGTGAAACGCCAAGCGTGAACCAGCGTTTGTGATTTGCGTCCATACTTTCAATCAGAACACGCGTTACAGCATCTGTTCCACCTGTAAGGATACGTACTTTATAATCCACCAATTGCAAGTCATCTATGTATTTCTGGTATTTCCCTAAATCTTTGCGTAATGCCTGATCCAAGGCATTTATTGGTCCGTTTCCTTCAGCCCAGGACATCATAATTTGACCGTCGACAAAGACTTTAACATTTGCTTCAGAAACAGTGACCAATTCCCCAAGTGCATTGTGACGTTTCTCAACCATTACACGGAAACTATCTACATTAAAATATTTGGGGACTATTTCTAACTTTCGACGCGCCAATAACTCGAATGAGGCGTCCGCTCCCTCATAAGCATAACCCAGCGCTTCGCGGTTTTTTACTTCTTCCAATAGGTCAAGTATTCTAGGATCGCTTTTATCAACTTGCATACCAATGCGTTCAAGTTCAGCTAAAATGTTTGAGCGGCCTGCCTGATCTGAGACGATTAATTTGCGTGTGTTTCCAACAGCCTCAGGAGCAACATGTTCATAAGTCTCAGGATCTTTTACAACCGCAGAAACATGTATTCCGCCTTTATGGGCAAATGCAGATGCTCCTACATATGGAGCATGTTGATCTGGAGATTGGTTTAGTATTTCATCTAATACCCTGGATGCATGAGTCAAAGTGCGTAATTTTTGAGGTGTTATGCCTGTTTCAAACTGTTCGGCAAATTCTGATTTTAACATCAATGTTGGAATGATTGAGGTCAGATTTGCATTTCCACAGCGCTCTCCCAAACCATTTAAAGTGCCTTGTACTTGACGCACACCTGCCCTTATCGCAGCCAAAGAATTTGCTACAGCATTTTCTGTATCGTTGTGGGTATGAATCCCAAGCTGCGCTCCAGGAATTTCTTTTACAACTTCTGACACAATGTGAGATATTTCATTTGGTAATGTACCCCCATTTGTATCACATAAAACAATCCATCGAGCCCCTGTTTCGTAGGCTGCCTTTGCACACTGCAATGCATATTCTGGATTGGCTTTATAGCCATCAAAAAAGTGTTCGCAATCCAACATTGCTTCTTTATTTTTTTCTTTAACTGCTTTGATTGATTGACGGATACATTCAAGATTTTCTTCATTTGTGATTCCCAGTGCAACACGCACATGGTAGTCCCAACTTTTCGCAACAAGACAAATCGCACTCGCCTGTGATTGCAGAACTCCCTGAAAGCCAGGATCATTCTCAATGGAACGCCCTGCCCGTTTGGTCATACCAAATGCTGTCAGTTTTGCAGTTTTATAATTTTGAGTTTCCTCAAAAAAAGCAGTATCAGTATGATTGGCGCCCGGGTAACCGCCTTCAATATAATCTACCCCTAATTCATCGAGAGTTTCCGCAATCAGTAATTTATCATCCACGGAAAAGTCCACGCCATTCGTTTGCGCGCCATCTCTCAATGTTGTATCAAATAGGTAGAGTCGCTCTTTACTCATATACTGTTCCTTACCCAAGACCTTTATATTTTATATTTAGTAATATGGAAAATTTCTCCGGTCTTGATAAAAAGGGTTAATTTGCACCGAAAATTTCAAAGACTTAGTGCTTAATCTCCCAGGTTGTCCCCTCTGGGCCATCTTTTAAAATAACCCCAAGATCTTTGATTTCATCACGAATTTGGTCTGCCCTTGCGTAATCCTTTTGTTCTTTCGCCTCATTACGAGCTTGAATTAGGGCTTCTACTTTTGCATCATCTATCTCAACATTTACAGGTCGCCAAGCTTTCCAGTCAGATTCCGTCTGATTTAACAAACCAATAAACTGAGCACTTGCCTTAAGGGCTTTTGCAGCTTTTTCATCTTGCAAAGCTACATCGTAAAGTTTATGCAAAGATGCAATGGCTTTTGGTGTATTCAAGTCATCTTGCAATGCTTCTAGAACATCTGCATTTACAGGTCCTTCAACCTCTTGATCACCTATAACTGAATACCATTTGTCCAAGATCTTCTTAGCTTCAGCCACGCCTGCAGCTGTCCAGTTGATGGGTTGACGGTAGTGGGTCATAAGCATGGTTAGTCTGAGAACTTCACCTGGCCAATCCTTAAGCAAATCATTAATGGTGAAGAAATTCCCAATTGACTTGGACATTTTTTGACCTTCTACCATTAAAAACCCGTTATGCATCCAGATATTGGCTAAGATCTCAGTATCATGTGCACATCGACTTTGAGCAATTTCGTTTTCATGGTGTGGGAAAACCAGATCAATCCCACCTGCATGGATATCAAATGTTTTACCTAAGTGTTTCTCGGCCATAGCAGAACATTCAATATGCCACCCAGGTCGTCCATTTGTTTCAATTCCACCTGGAGAGGACCATCCCGGTTCATTTTCCTTTGATGGCTTCCAGAGGACAAAATCTACAGGATCTTTCTTATAGGGAGCCACTTCAACTCTTGAACCAGCTATCATTTCATCTGTAGATCTACCGGATAATGCACCATAGTCTTCCATTGACGGGACATGAAATAAAACATGCTCTTCAGCTACATAGGCATGCCCCTTCTTGATCAATGTCTCGATCATGATTTTCATTTCTTCTATATGTTCTGTGGCTCTTGGCTCTCTTGTAGGAGGAAGGCAATTGAGCTGTCCGATATCTTCATGAAACTGTTTTGTCGTTCTTTGTGTTAATTCTTGTATTGAGACCTTTTCCTCAAATGCACGTTTATTTATTTTATCATCAACATCTGTGATATTGCGCGCATAAGTAACTTTATCTTCTCCGTAAGTATGGCGAAGTAATCGGAAAAGCGTATCAAAAACAATAATTGGCCGGGCGTTTCCAATATGGGCATAATCATAGACTGTGGGCCCACATACATAAAATCGTATGTTATTGTTATCTAAAGGCTCAAAGAGCTGTTTTTCTCTTTTGAGTGTATTGTATAAATTGATGGTCACAATTATCCCCTTTTCACCTTTGGCGGGCGTTCTGATAATAAAATATTTCGGAAAAGGGGAACGGCCGCCAGCAGGATTAACTAGCTTGTAATAATTATTTTCTTTTCAATACAACATATGGCCGTTTTCATCATGACATCTTTATGAGTTGTTTTAGATACTGCGTCAAGTGTTCGCTTTGGTAATAAGATGAAAAAACAACCTAAAAACAAACAAACATCCCCTTAAATGTTTAGAATTTTATTTTCTTACTAGATTGTGTTGGTAAGTTCCTCTAACATTCATTTGCTGAGATGAAAGAGATAAATTGATTAGTACAATATTTATTTTATATTCAGAACTTCACGTTATATGTTAAATAACTGCATTAGAAGACTGATATTCTCTCAATCTGTGCTAATCGTAACCCCTTAGTTTTATAATGATGCTCATCAGATTATTTATAGTATTAGCGATCTTTCTAAGTACTTACCCTTTTCTTACTCAGTCTGTTTTCTCACAAGTTGCGAAAAAGAAACAAAGCCCAAACAAGCAGTATCGTATTGACAGTAGAGGGGAATTATCTCCTCGTGGGCAAAAAGAGCAAAATGATGGTCACTCTAATTATCAGTTTGAAGAGCAATCTATCTATCAAACACCACAACAAAGGCATTGTGCCCGACTAGAAAAACAACTTGCTCATCAATGGCTTGCGCGTTCTAAATCACGAGATATTTTACCCAAGCTCAATGAAGAACTTCTTAAAACCCGTACAGAATATCGTAAAGTAAAGGCCAAAGCTGAAAAATTAAACTGTTATGAAAATGTCTTTATTTTTGGTAAGCGACTAAAAGAAAACAGAAAATGCCGAAAAATTGGACGTAAAGTTAAAACAGCTGAAAAGAAGCTGGATCATTTGCAGCGACAAAAACGATCTGTCTTAACATATGACACAAGTGAAGAAGATTTTCTGATTTCCAAACTTGCTCGTAATGGCTGTGGTGAGAATTATGTAAAAGAAGATCGTCGCAGAAATAGATCTATTTTCTCTTTTGATAATGATTTTGATAATGAGAATAAAGAGTCTAAATCTTCTACCATCCCCTTTGCGACATATCGGACTATGTGCGTAAGGCGTTGTGATGGCTTTTACTATCCTATCAGCTTTTCGACACTTCCAAGCCGTTTTCCGCAAGATTCAGCTATCTGTCAGTCACAATGTGCAGCGCCAGCTGATTTATTTGTTTATAAAAACCCTGGTGAAGAGATTGATCAGATGATTTTCTTTAAGAGGGGAACCTTATAATCAAACCCCTAATGCTTTTCTGTTTCGAAAAGAGTTTATCAAGGGCTGCTCTTGTAAACAAAGTGAGTTTACGCCAGAAGAATTTGGCATTGATCCACAAGAAATAGATAATAACAGGCAAAGCAAAATTATTGAGAAACAAAATACTCGTAAAGTAGAACGTAAAATTCTCCCACCAATCAATTGATACATAAAAACAATTTCTTAAATATAACATCGTCTAATATTTAATATTAACCCTATACATTCCACTAGTATATTCAAAATATGTGAATAAAGATCGAATAAAGGCAAGTAAGCCTGTTTTGTGCCCTATTTTAGACCCGTTTCAGCAAGACTATACATGGACATTATTTGTTTTTACTTCCGGTAACACATATGAGTATTATGAGAAAATTTAGTATAGTAGATAAAGTCAAGTTAAAGCCTGTGACTTTAGATGATTTAGCCTCAGTGCGATATGTCCATAAGTCAGCTTTTACGCTTCTTGCTGGCACTGAGCATTCGGAAGAACAAGTCCAAGCACAAAATGAATTGATTTATTCCAAAAATTATTGTGACCATATTTTTGCGAATAATACATATTGTGCTTGGATGGGGAATGAACTTATTGGAACATCTGGATGGTGCCCTGCTGATGATCGTGGCGGCACCGCC
>CBDHHC010000010.1:0-57931 GCA_965263345.1 Methyloligellaceae bacterium | reverse complement strand
TGTTCAGAAAGCTTTCTGGGCAGCGAGACCATAGCTGATAATTAAAAAACAGCGTTTGAGACTTTACAACCTGGTATGCTTATAGCTGCCGGGCTATCGGTGCTGGTGGATATAATAAGTTCATAATTATATAGAGAGTAGATGTGAAAAAAACAAAAAAACCCTCACATAAATTTCTTTATCTTGTTATAATAAAAGCACCCATCCGCTCGTCATTCCTGCGAAAGCAGGAACCCATACGGAGATTGCTATGGATAAATTGCCCAGTGTTTATATCCTTGCGAGCCGTAGAAACGGGACACTTTATACAGGTGTCACAAGTGACTTGATCAATCGCGTTTGGCAACACAAAGAAGGAATGTTTTCTGGATTCACCAAAAAACATAATGTTCAGACACTCGTTTGGTATGAAGATCATAGCACTATGGACAGCGCAATTTTAAGGGAAAAACAAATTAAGAAATGGAAAAGAGCTTGGAAGATTGAGTTGATTATACAATCGAACCCAGATTGGCAAGACCTCTACGAATATCTACGCTGAGACCTTGTATGGGCCCCTGCTTTCGCAGGGGTGACGAAGAGGCTGGCGAGAGTTTGTATCGTTCCTAAAAATTTTTCCAAAGGTTCATGTATAAATGAAAGGGTCGGTTAGGATGACTAGACCTGAAAAAGCAAAATAAAACCCGTAAATACCTATCAGAACCCCACCCGGACGATAACAAACACGAATGTGTTCGTTTGAGGACTAGCGCCATTGAGGCGCGCAGCCTTAGTGGCGTTTGAACGAAAAACAAAAAGCAAACCTGGCGCGAACAAAAAAAGCCGAACGAGGAGTTCAGGCTCGTTCGGCTAGGGACCTTGTGGGAGGGGTTAGGGAAATCGGTCCCAATTTTCAGATAACGCTCCAAATCACAGAGCAATTGTTATCTTCAATAAAACATATAGATATTAAATCGGAGAATTGTAGAGGAAAGAGCGATCAAAACTATGTGAAAAAAAGTTAAAGCAAAGAGAACTGTAATCACACATCTCCAATATTGAAAACATGTGATTACATAATTATATATAGTTTTTAGCTGGCAGACTTTTAGACTCAATAGTCAATTCGAGACGCTGTTCTCAGATTATTCTTACCCTGCTTAAATCGACGACCTGGCTTACAAGGTACAGAATAAGTTTGCTTGGTCCGACGATCCAACACTAAAGCAATACATGACACATGATCTTGCGGCACAAGATTCTGATCTTTTGGTAAAGAAAATTGTGATTTCTGTAGATTAGAGTTTTCTAACAGATCCCGTGAAAACTGGGTTTGTTCAGGCCCTTTCAAGACGGCATCTTCAATGAAACTCCAAAAGCCGACAAAGTGCCAGAATACAACTCCAACTGCAAACCCTGCGATGGCCCAAAATATAGGGCGGACCTTCTTAGACGCTTGCTTTGGTTTAGATGCAGCCTGTGACTCTACTTTTGTTTTTTGAGCTGGTTGTTGGCCAGTCTCTAAAGTCTTGTTTGCTTCAGGCTCAGGTGGTGGCCGCATAGAGGCATTATGTTCTCGCAGTTTTTGTGGTGAATACAAAAAAGGTGAGAGTGTTTCCTCTGTTTGCTTACGGCTATTATCTGGTTTAGCAAACAATTCCTCAATAGGAAGTATATCATTTTCGCGTGAAAGATTGTGTTTTTCCATGCTCCGCCTCCCCCGTTTTGGCGAAGTATTGCCCCTTAATCTTCATCACCTAATGTATAACCAATTAATTTACATAACAAACTAAGAGGAGATGAAGGTCTCAACGCATATTACGAATAGATTATTACACTGATTCGAGTATCCATAAGCAAATATTCTCGTTTAGTTATGTTAAAGTAAAGACTAAACTGTGGATGAACGAGTAAATAAACCTTAATACTGAAAGGGTAATGGGAGGATGTAAATATTAAGTTCAATGCAATTTATTCATTTTGTGCATTCAAAGGATTATTCTCGTCCTGTAAAGCTTGATAGAGTTCTGCAAGCAAAGCCGGTAAAGGAACTTGAAAAAATTCCATACCGTCTGGAGCGTCTTTCCAGGCTTGATGGGCTTGATGAAAATCATTTGGTATCTCACCACCATCTTCATCAAGCTCTGTAACGGTGGCTTCTACGGCTGATTTTGAAAACGGTAAAAATGGAATTGTAGCTCTGGAAATTAATCCATTCCGTCGTGGAACAGGCGCATTTAACACCATAATACAAACGATATCGTCCCCGTTTTCATAGGGTTCAATAGCGCCAATAAGAATACGGGAGTCTTCAAAACCTTCAGGAGCTGGGTAGTGCCACAGCTGTCCTGAAGTCAATTCATCGGCCATAAAATCACCTGAGTGTAAAAGAAAATATGAAAGAAGCCTTGTTAGCTCATGGCTTCTAACATTTCATGTTTTGATATGATATTCAACGAATAATTAGTCACTCATAGCGAGATTAACAGCCTGAGGACCACGTCCCTTTTTGTCAGGCTCAGTTTCAAAAGTGACTTTAACACCCTCATCGAGAATATTCAGGCCAGATTTTTCCAATGCAGTAATATGGACAAAGACATCTTTGGTACCATCATCGGGTGTAATAAATCCGAAGCCTTTAGATTGATTGAAAAATTTAATAGTTCCGCTTTGGCGCATCAATGATCTCCTTATCCCTTATGATGCAATACCATTGAATGGTAATTTATTCAGGTAGTTCAGCGGACGGGGAAAGATAACAAAACGTGGCAGCAAAAAAACTAAAATTGCTATGTAAGCTTAAATATGCAATCTCCATCGGGCCGAAGTGTCTTACCCGACTTTTCTATTATAAATCTTTTTCATAAAGACGATTTCGTATAAAACTCTAGAAATGAATTTATACGAAAGCTTCTATTCATTTTCGTGTATAACGACTAAAGAAACCCTCCTACTAATAAAAACAGGTTTCGCCTAACACGCAATTTTGGAGATTTGATGAATACGCCCACACATGTTTTGATTGGATTAGGAACTTTTAGTAAATCAGGAAAAACGTTACATAATCTGTTGATTTTTATAGCGGCAATCCTGTCCGACTTATCAATCTATGCATTATTTATTTGGGCAAGTTTCATAAAACAGGTTGAGCAAAGCACGATATGGCAAAAATTATATTGGCAAGAACCTTGGCAAACCATGAGTGCAATTTCTAATTCAATCCCAATTTTCCTTTTAATATTGCTTATAGCGTGGTGGAGAAAATGGTATCTATTGCAAATTTTAGGCGCAGTTGTTTTGTTACATCTAGCATTCGACTTTCCATTCCATGCAGATGACGCCCACAAACATTTCTGGCCACTAACAGATTGGAGATTCCATTCACCTTTATCTTATTGGGATAGCAGACATCACGGAATATATGTATCCCTATTTGAAATATGTCTGGCAGCACTTTTAAGTGTAATCTTATGGAGACGTTTTCAATCAGTAACATCTAAAATATTACTGATTATAACTTTTGCAACCTATCTGATGGTACCAGCATTTTTCATCTTCACATTATAAACTTATGCTCACTTTTACATGTGAGGTTATAATATGCGAGGTTCAATAAGAAATCTGTTTTGCACGAAAACGAGAGGGTCTGACAGGCGGTAGAACAAGTTCTTTTGCACGACACAGTTTTCTCTGATTTTCATTTGTACCACAAGGTGTAAGATTGAGTTGTCGATCAAAACAAATGCGAAGTTCTTTCAAACGTTTTTTCCGACCACATTGAATAGAGATCATATCTGCTCTGAGTTTATTATTGGTTTTTAGAAAATCAGTTTCTATTTGCTCAGGAGTAACAACAATAGGACGTTGAGGCTTGATATAACGTGCTGGAATTTTAATTTTGTTAAATAATGTACGTGACATCAAAAAATACTCACGAGGACTAAGCCCGGAACAAGTTCCATGTTTTCTCCATTCATGGATGATAAGTTTTTTGCTTGGCATAATATCAAGCATGGAACGAATGACATTTTTAGGAATCCAGCTGTCTCGAACATAACAATTGCTTGGCCATCCGCGATCATATTGAGGCCAGACACCATGCAGAACAAAAGCATAAGGGCGGCCACTTTGGCATTGTTGCCTGGCATTTGCGCCTGCTGGTGATTGGCAGAAAGTAGGCGACCAGCTCAGGGCCATTGTATAATAATCAAATACGCCTGCTTGCCCACGTGATTGTGCTTCAGAAAGCACGAAGCTTGAGAGCAAAGAAACAAGAACAAAGAGGTATAAAGATTTAGGTATTATACGCATAAACAATCCCTTTTGATTATATCTTATCTTTCGGGCACATAAGGACATGCATACATGATCTTGTCAAAAATTATTTGATGAATTTTACCAACTATCCAGTAACAAGCATAAGTGAGAAGGTGTAATAATGAGTCCAAAAATATTCCAGCTTATGGTCTAAAAGAATCAACTAAAGAGCCCAGAATAACAAAAAGCTTAATTATGTAAAATATTTAGATTTTCAATAGATGATGATTTCCACAGAACAATATAAAAACAAAAATTAAAATGTATAATTATTACAAAACATTATAAAAATATTGCAAAATAGAACAAACCAAGTACTATTTCCTAAAATTGCCAGTTTATACACACTATGAAATAAGTATGGGCATGATTTGAAGTTTGGTAAAATAGCACGACTGAGGGGATGTTATGGATAAACAAAAAGCTCTTGATGCCGCACTGTCACAAATTGAAAGGTCTTTTGGCAAGGGCTCTATCATGCGCCTTGGACAAAATGAGCAGGTAGTTGAAATCGAAGCGATTTCAACAGGATCATTAGGGTTGGATATCGCCCTTGGCATTGGCGGATTGCCACGCGGGCGTATCGTTGAAATATACGGACCAGAATCATCTGGTAAAACCACTCTTGCTTTACACACAGTTTCAGAAGCTCAAAAAAATGGCGGCGTATGTGGCTTTGTGGATGCAGAGCACGCATTAGATCCAATATATGCCCGCAAACTTGGGGTTAACCTGGATGAGCTATTGATCTCTCAACCCGATACAGGAGAGCAAGCCCTTGAAATTGCAGATACTTTAGTGAGATCTGGGGCGCTCGATGTGCTGGTTATTGACTCAGTTGCTGCCCTGACACCTAAAGCAGAACTCGATGGAGATATGGGAGACAGTCTGCCAGGTCTTCAGGCACGTTTGATGAGCCAGGCATTACGTAAATTGACAGGGTCAATCTCAAAATCGCGCTGTATGGTAATTTTCATCAATCAGATCCGTATGAAAATCGGTGTGATGTTTGGAAGTCCAGAAACCACAACAGGTGGTAATGCTCTGAAGTTTTATTCATCCGTTCGTCTTGATATTCGCCGCGTTGGCGCCATTAAAGATCGGGATGAAGTCATCGGCAACCAAACACGTGTTAAAGTCGTAAAAAACAAAGTAGCACCTCCTTTCAAACAGGTGGAATTTGATATCATGTACGGAGAAGGTATCTCAAAGGTTGGTGAATTGGTTGATCTAGGAGCCAAAGCCGGAATCGTAGAAAAATCAGGCTCTTGGTACTCTTTTGACGGTCAGCGCATTGGTCAGGGACGTGAGAATGTCAAAAAATATTTAAAAGACAACCCGCAAATGGCCAAAACAATAGAACATGCAATCCGTCAAAATGCGGGTTTAATTGCTGAAAAGATTTTAGATGGTGAGCCAGAAGAAGATGCTGAAGGCACAGATCCACAACTTGAGGAAATTCCTAAGAAAAAAGCAAGTTGATAAAGACATCTAGACAGAACAAATTGTCCTAAGTAAAAGTTTGTCACAACACAAAAATCAGTGTAATCAAATAAGCAATAATATCAGCATGATTTTAGTGCGGTTTATATAAATTGCACGGCTTCATTGGCAGTAAATTTGAAAACTTTGAGGGAGGTCTGATATAGTCTTCCCTCCTAAAACTTAGGATAATAACGCAGTCATGGCAGGCGTTAACGAAATACGTAAATCATTTCTAGAGTTTTTTGCAAAAAATGGACACCAGACTGTAGACTCAAGTCCATTAGTTCCAAGGAATGATCCAACCCTGATGTTCACCAATGCCGGTATGGTTCAATTTAAGAACGTATTCACTGGCATTGAAACGCGTAATTATGCCCGTGCTGCGACATCCCAGAAATGTGTCCGCGCTGGCGGCAAGCATAATGATCTGGACAACGTAGGGTATACGGCCCGCCACCATACATTCTTTGAAATGTTAGGAAATTTCTCTTTCGGTGACTATTTTAAAGACCAGGCAATTGAATTGGCTTGGAACTTAATCACCAAAGAGTTCGACATAGATAAAAAGCGATTACTTGTTACGGTCTACCATGAAGATGATCAGGCATTCGATCTTTGGAAAAAAATCGCAGGTCTTTCAGAAGATAAAATTATCAGGATTGCAACTTCAGATAATTTCTGGTCAATGGGAGAGACGGGGCCTTGCGGTCCGTGTTCAGAAATTTTCTACGATCATGGCGATCATATACCAGGTGGCCCTCCAGGGTCTCCTGATGAGGATGGAGACAGGTTCATCGAAATCTGGAATCTGGTATTCATGCAATATGAACAGATTTCTGCAAAAGAACGTATAGACCTACCAAAACCATCTATTGATACAGGGATGGGCTTGGAGCGAATTTCAGCATTGCTTCAAGGAACGCATGACAATTACGAAACAGATCTCTTCCAGGCTCTCATCAAGGCAAGTGCTGATCTGACCAATAAGCCAGCTGAAGGAAAAGATGGTGTCAGCCATCGTGTGATTGCAGATCACTTGAGGTCTTCAAGTTTCTTGATTTCTGACGGTGTGCTGCCGTCGAATGAAGGCCGGGGGTATGTGCTCAGACGTATTATGAGACGCGCAATGCGCCATGCACATCTTCTAGGAGCCGAAGAACCGCTCGTACATAAACTTGTTCCCGGTCTTGTGAGAGAAATGGGACAGGCATATCCCGAACTTGTTCGTGGGGAAGCTCTGATAACAGAAACATTGCGTCTTGAAGAAACACGCTTCCGGAAAACCTTAGAGCGCGGACTGCGTCTGCTTGATGAAGAAACAGAAGGCTTTAAAGCAGGAGATACATTAGACGGCGAAGTGGCATTTAAACTCTATGACACGTATGGGTTCCCATTGGATTTAACCCAGGACGCTCTGAAGGCCCGTGACATTGAAGTAGATAAGCCTGGCTTTGAAACGTCAATGCAGAAACAAAAAGAACAGGCTCGTAAATCCTGGACAGGATCAGGTGATGCGGCAACTGAGAAAGTATGGTTCGAGCTGCGTGACATGCATGGAGCAACTGACTTCTTAGGGTATGCAACAGAAACAGCTGAAGCAGAAATCCAGGCATTTGTTCGAAACGGAAAAGAAGTTAAGCAGCTTAAAAAAGGTGAGGAAGGTTTCATCATAACCAACCAAACGCCGTTCTATGGTGAATCTGGTGGCCAGGTTGGAGATACTGGCACTATAATTTCTGGCAAAGCAAAATTCATTGTGTCTGACACCCAGAAAAAAGTTGGAGATCTCTTTGTACATTATGGAACTGTTGAAAAGGGGCCTTTCAAGACAGGGGATGCAATCGAATTGCATGTCGATCACAACAGAAGAACAGCTATTTGCTCTAATCACTCCGCCACTCACCTTTTGCATGAAGCACTGCGTCAGGTATTAGGAGATCATGTCGCGCAAAAAGGGTCTCTTGTTGATCCGACACGTTTACGTTTTGATTTTTCCCATCCCAAAAATATGACAGCAGAAGAAATTGCATCTGTTGAAGCAATATCAAATGCGATTGTTTTGCAAAACAGTCCGGTCGAAACAAGATTGATGGAAGTTGATGAAGCCATTGAATCTGGTGCAATGGCTCTGTTTGGCGAAAAGTATGGTGATGAAGTTCGTGTTGTCCGTATGGGTACACAAATTGAGGGTGAGAAAATTGGCAAACCATATTCCGTAGAGCTATGTGGCGGAACACATGTGCAACGTACAGGTGATATTGGTTTGATTAAAATTGTAAACGAAAGCGCAAGTGCTTCTGGTGTAAGACGCATTGAAGCATTTACGGCTAAGGGCGCGCGGGAATACCTCAATAACCAAGATACCTATATGCGCGATATTTCATTACTTCTCAAAGCAAAACCAGAAGAGACTGTATCGCGTATTTCAGCTCTTTTGGATGAGCGAAAAAAACTGGAACGTGACCTCAGCGAAACCCGCCGCCAATTGGCAATGGGGGGAGGTAGTTCAGACGCCGCTGATAGTGCGGTGAAAACCTTTGGGAATATAAAATTACTGGCAAAAACAGTTGAAGGTGTCGCGCCAAAAGATTTACGTGGTCTTGTTGATGACGGAAAATCAAAAATAGGCTCAGGCATTGTTGCAATCATTGGCGTGACCGATGAAGGCAAAGCTGGCATTGTTGTTGGTGTCACAAGTGATTTGACCAAAGAGCATAATGCTGTTGACCTTGTGAAGGTTGGTGCTCAAGCTTTGGGTGGAAAAGGCGGCGGCGGCCGCCCTGATATGGCACAGGCAGGCGGTCCAGAGGGAAGCAAAGCCGATGCCGCTATTGAGGCAATTGAGGCACACGTTATCAATCAAGTGGGTGCGTAAGTCACATTTTTCGATACTGTTAATTTTTCTGTTAAAAATTTCGCGTATAGATTTGGCGAATCTATTGCTATTGATTTTTTTTTGATGCCAAGCGCACATGCTGTGTAGAAAACCTATATACGCAATGAGCAAAGATTTATCAGAGAATTTGAAAAAATGGCTATAAGCAGAATGAAGAAGCAAAATGACTAACAAGCATATTTGGTTTATACGTCATGGCGAAAGCGTCGCAAATGCTGGTGGCGTTTCAAAAGTTTCTTCAGAAGTTCCATTAACAGAAAAAGGAATACAGCAAGCTAAGAGCATTGCTCACGTCATATCAGAGAAACCACCTCTTATTATTACCTCTCCATATGAGAGGGCACAGCAGACAGCAGATCCAACAATAAAAAAATTTCCTGAAAGCTCAGTAGAAACATGGCCTATTCAGGAGTTTACATTCTTGTCATGGACGAAATTAGGTCCCACAACCGCTGCACAAAGAGCTATCATTGCGCATGACTATTGGGATCGCAATGACCCAGATTATAATGATGGGGAAGATGCTGAATCATTTCGTCAATTTATTCAACGAGTTGATGAGACAATTGATCGAATATGTAATTTAAAGCATGGCATGGCTTTGTTATTCACTCATAAACTCTTTCTAAATACATTATTTTATCGTCTTGATCATCCAGATATTTTTCCTGAAATGTTAAATTTTAAAAAGCTCTTTGCAGATCAAAAAATTATAAACGGGTCAATTACCCATTATGAAATTAATATCAATGGATCAGCAGAATTAAAATCTGTAACAACAGATCATTTAGGAAAAAACGCAGATTTGCAGGGCAATTCAGGCTTATAAATCATATTCAATATGCATAATATAAAGGCTATTGACTTCTATTAATGGTCTCATACACTCTATAACTTATTTATGAATATAGAGTTTTTGGGTCCATTATGCAGCTTGAAATTATATTACATAATAATGAGCATCACGTTAGGAGCCAGGATCTGGGTTTCTTGTTACACAAACATCCAGATCACATGCACGAACGTGATTTATCCTGGGGGAAAGCCTATATCTTCTTTCCCGAAATCGAAGAAACATACGCCAAGGCAGTCCTCTATCTAGATATTGATCCAATAGGCTTAGTTAGAGGTCGTTCAGCTCATGGGCAAGCACTCCTGGCTCAATATGTCAACGACCGCCCATTTACGGCAAATTCATTTCTCTCAGTTGCGATTGCGAAGTCTTTTGGTCAGTCGATGGCTGGAAAATCAAAAGAGAGACAAGACTTAGCAGATCAGAAACTCTTATTCGAAGCACGTATCGTTCCCCTATCTGTTTCTGGAAGTAAACAGATAGTACATGATCTATTTGAGCCGCTAGGCTATGAAATAAGTCTAGAACCAATCAATAAAATATCTTCAGATGCAGAAAGAAATTTATTTGATTTAAGTATAAAATCGGAAACTAGTCTCGAGGAGTTATTAAATCATCTTTATATTTTAATCCCAGTACTCGACAATACAAAACACTATTTTGTCGGTCATGATGAAGTAGAAAATCTATTATTAAAAGGGCAAGGATGGCTTGAAAAACACCCGCAAAAAGAGCTTGTCATACAAAGAGCGCTGAAATATCGAAAAGGTTTAACAAATATAGCTCTTTCTCGATTAGCTGAAATAGAAAATGAAGAACAGGACATAGACCAAGAAATAAATGAACATAAAGATAAGGCAGAAGAAACTTTAGAAAAGCCAATCCGCCTACACGATCTTCGCCTTGATGCGGTTGCTGAAAAGTTGAAATCACTAAATGTACGAAGTGTAATTGATCTTGGGTGCGGAGAGGGCAAGTTATTAAAACGTTTAATAAAAGAAAAAAACTTTGAACACATTGTTGGTGTGGACGCTTCAATATCTACTTTGGAACGAGCTGCAGAAAAACTCTATCTAAAAAATGCCAGCGAGAATATTCGCAAACGTATATCCCTTATGCAAGGGAGCGTAACATACGCAGATAAACGTTGGCAGGGATTTGAGGCAGCAACCTTGGTTGAAGTTATTGAACATATTGATCAAAGTAGATTATCAGCCTTAGAACGCTCTGTGTTTGGAGTAGCAGAACCTGATATTGTGATTATAACAACACCTAATCGTGAGTATAATGCATTATTTGAAAATATGCCCAAAGATAAATTCCGACACCCAGATCATCGATTTGAGTGGACCAGGGCGGAATTTCAGGCATGGGCCAAGTGTATAACAGAGAAGTATAATTATACAGTCACTATTGATGCGCTAGGTCCTGAGGATGAAACACATGGAGCGCCGTCACAAATGGGAGTTTTTACGAGATGATGATACCATCATATGAACAACCAATTGCCCCTAATGTCCTTGAGCAGATTATGTTAAGACTTGAGGCTATTGAAAAGAATTACGCGGTAAAAATACTCTTTGCAATAGAAAGTGGGAGCCGAGCTTGGGGCTTTCCTTCGCCCGATAGTGATTATGATGTACGTTTTGTCTATGTAAATCAGATTGATTGGTATTTATCTATCTTTCCTGGTCGTGATGTCATTGAACAACCCATTGAAGAAGAGTTAGATATAAATGGTTGGGATTTAAAAAAAGCACTAACCTTACTAATAAAACCAAACCCTGTTCTTTTAGAATGGTTATCAAGCCCAACCAGATATATCTGGAATTCTGAAGCCTGTGATAAACTAACGAGACTAGCAGATGAAATTACACATGCAAAAGCATGTCTTTATCATTATTTAAATTTAGGAAAAAGACAATGGAAAGCTTATATTGAAGATCAAAAAGAAGTAAATTTAAAAAAATATCTTTATGTCGTCCGCCCTGCAATGGCAATCCGTTGGATACGCCTCAATCCAACACAGTTGCCTCCAATGAACTTTTTTGAATTAAGAGAAAAAATTAATTTACCCGAGAATCTCAGTGCTGAACTTGATGAAATACTCATAAAGAAAAGCCAGACAAAGGAGCTTGGCTCAGGAAAAGCAATTCCTGAAATTAATAAATTCATTATTGACGAATTTAACTGGGCACAGGAAGCAGTCCATTCGACAGAAAATGCACAAACCGTTCGGGTTGATAAAGTAGATAAGTTATTTCTTGAGCTTGTAAAAACAAGCCACGTAAATCTGGAAAAATCATGACAACAATAACAATTCCAGATTTCTCGCTCGTCGTTCTGGTTGGACCAACAGGATGCGGGAAATCAACTTTTGCGAGAAAACACTTTCTTGAAACAGAGATAATTTCTTCTGACGAGTGCCGCGCAATAGTTTCAGATGATGAGACAGATCAAAGTTCAACGCCAGATGCGTTTGATTTACTTCACTATACAGCAGGCCTAAGATTAAAACGTCGCAAATTAACTGTCATTGACTCAACGGCAGTCCAAAAAGAAGCCCGTGCAGACCTTATAAAACTTGCCAGGAAATATCATGCTTTACCCGTAGCTCTTGTTTTGGATATCCATCATGATATCTGCCATGAACGTAATCAAGTTCGTGAAAATCGTAATTTTGGCCCTCAAGTCTCGCGTAATCATTCAAGGGCCTTAAAACGTGGGTTAAAATTTCTAAAAAAGGATGGCTTTGCACAATATCACATTATGAAAACCCCAGAAGAGGTTGAAGCTCTGCAGATTGAGAGAGTGCCTCTTTATAATGATAAAAGAACTGAAGCAGGTCCATTTGATATCATTGGTGACATTCATGGGTGTTTTGAAGAAACAACTGAACTTCTTGAAAAACTAGGATATGTGATTCATCTCCATGAAAAAGATAGTGAAGATCTGATCTCAGTATCACATCCTGAAGGGCGAATAGCAGTATTTGTTGGGGATATCACAGATCGTGGGCCATATAATAAAGACTGCCTTAGACTAGTCATGGGTATGATAGAGCAGGGCACAGGCCAATGCGTAATTGGCAATCATGATTATAAATTACAACGCTGGTTAAGAGGGAAAAATATTAAGATTGCCCATGGGTTAGAACTAACAATAAAAGAACTTGAGGCAAGCTCATCAGAATTCCGGAATAAGGTAGAAAAGTTTATTGACGGGCTTATCTCCCATCATTGGTATGATGAGGGCAAACTCGTTGTTGCTCATGCCGGGCTAAAAGAAGAAATGCATGGCAGAGGTTCAAGTACAATAAGAAGCTTTGCTATGTACGGAGATACAACTGGTGAAGTTGATGACTACGGTTTACCAGTTAGATTAAACTGGGCAAAAGACTATCGGGGGCAAGCGACAGTCGTCTATGGACATACACCAACACCAGAAGCAGAATGGTTGAATGAAACAATTTGCATTGATACCGGATGCGTATTTGGAGGGAAATTAACAGCATTACGTTGGCCTGAACGTGAGCAAGTTTCTGTTCCAGCCAAAAAGCAATATTCCATTCCCAAAAAACCTCTTGGCACAACAGATAATATATCTGCTCAGCAGGAGCATGATCGGGTGCTATATTTTGATGAGTTGATTGGAAAAAAACGTATTGATACAAGGTATGGGAATACTGTTCTTGTTCCTGCGGAGAATTCAGCAGCTGCCCTTGAAGTCATGAGTCGTTTTGCAATTGACCCAAGATGGCTAATTTACTTGCCGCCAACAATGGCTCCACCTCCCACCACTCAGGAAGGTGAGTATTTAGAGCATCCAAACCAGGCTATAGAATATTTCATCAAACGTGGTATTTCAGACTTAATTGCTGAAGAAAAACATATGGGATCAAGAGCCTTATTGATTATATGTCGAAATGAAGAAGCTGCAATAAAACGATTTGGCATTGAAGAAAATAAAGCTGGCATAATTTATACCCGAACCGGACGACCCTTTTTCAAATGTGATGAACTTGAAAGAAATTTCATCTCGCGCATACAAGAAGCATTGGATATGTCTAAATTCTGGGACACATTCCAATCAGATTGGTTTCTATTAGATACAGAACTAATGCCTTGGTCTGCCAAAGCTCAAGATTTATTGAATCGTCAATATGGACCAACCGCAGAAGCAGCTTATGCATCATCAAGTGCGATATTGGAAACAATACATTCAAGTCGGAAAGTTGAAGGTCTAGACGCATTGCAAGCAAAAGCTTCCCTACAGAAGCAAAATGCAATTCAATTCCAAGAAACGATGGAAGGTTATTGCTGGGAGGCTGAAAGCCTTGAGGATTACAAGCTAGCACCTTTTCATATTTTGGCGTCAGAAGGACATGTTCATACAAACCAGCCACATCACTGGCATATGGAGATGCTTTCTAAGCTTAGTGAACATGAACCGATCATTATTGCAACAAAATGGAAAAGGTTTAATGCAAGCAAACAAGAAGAGGTTGCAGAAATAATCAACTGGTGGAAAAAACATACGCAAGCAGGACAAGAAGGTTTGGTGATAAAGCCAAATAATTTTATTGCTAAAGGAGAGACTGGTTACGTTCAACCAGCTATGAAAGTAAGAGGCAAAGATTATTTGCGTATTATTTATGGTCCGGACTATGATTTGCCTGAAAATATTGAGCGCTTAAGGCAACGAGGTTTATCGCGTAAATGGTCTCTAGCAATGAGAGAATTTTCATTGGGCATGGAAGGTTTGCACCGTTTCGTAGAGCGCAAACCTTTAGCAAAAATTCATGAGTGTACACTAGGTGTCTTGGCTCTTGAGAGTGAGCCAGTTGATCCTAGGTTATAATTAGCCAATTAGACCGCCATCATCTCTCTGAACAGCAATAACACATGATCTAGGAACTGTATCTCCCCCATCCGGAAAATTACTATTCCCTCTTTCTCCAGGGTGTTGAATGCCAACAAATAATGTTCTCCGGTCTGCACTCCAGGTAATTCCTGTAACTTCACATTCTTTTGGCCCAACTAAAAAACGTCTGATTTCCCCAGACGTTGTATCACCTACAAGCATCTGGTTATTGCCCATTCCTTTAAAGTCGCCTTTATTGGAGTATTTCCCATCAGTTTGGATCCACAAAAATCCATTGCGATCAAATGCGAGACCGTCTGGAGAATTAAACATATTATTCGCAGTTATATTCTTAGATCCCGCATATTTTCCACTATACACAGTTGGGTTTCCTGCGAGCACATAAAGGTTCCATGTAAAGCTCTCTGAAGCATGATCTCCTTTATCAGGCATCCATCTCACAATCTGACCATATTTGTTGCAGGCGCGTGGGTTCGGACCACCAACAGGCATATTGTGACCATCCTTAATATTTTTCCCACGTTTCTTATTATTTGTTAGAGAACAATAAGCTTCAATTTTTGTTGGGTTAGCTGCGACCCATTCTGGGCGGTCCATAGTCGTTGCCTTAACTTTAGACGCTGCCAAACGAGTATAAACATGGATTTCTTCTTTTGACATTCCAGTTGAGCTTTCAGTCAATTCAATCCAGCGCCCAGTAAGGTCATTATTAAATTTTGCAACATAGAGTCTGCCATTCTCTAGGAGTTTGTTATTATCGCCACCTTCAACATATTTGTCTTTACTAATAAATTTATATAGATATTCCCCAATCTCATCATCCCCCATATAAACGACGATATGTCCATTTGAGGAGATAACGACTTCAGCATTTTCATGTTTAAAACGCCCAAGGGCTGTGAGCTTTTTAGGTTTTGATTTTGGATCAAGAGGGTCTATTTCGACCACATAACCAAAACGGTTTGGTTCATTAGGGTGTTTACTGATATCAAAGCGCTCATCTTCGATTTCCCACCCTATACATTTACCCTTCACTCCAACGCCATAACGTTTCATTTCAGGAGATGGCTTATAGGTTTCATCTGAGCTGCAAAAATAACCATTAAAGTTTTCTTCGCATGCGAGATATGTTCCCCAAGGTGTACGTCCATTCCCACAATTTGCCCAAGTACCGAAACAAGTTGTACCAGTTGGGTCGCCAGCTGTTTTTACGAGGTCAGCATTGCGTGCAGGTCCCGTAATATCCATAGCTGTCTCAGGTGTAATTCTTCGATTATAAGGAGAGTCCTTCAGAATTCTCCACTTGTCATTATCTTGAATAACTTCACATACGGTTACGCCATGTGCCATTTTACCTTTACGTCTGTCATCGACATTTTCAGGTTTTTTACTCTCATTGTTACCAAATATAATTTTGGAATTTGTATATTCATTGTTGACGACAAGAATATTCTTTCCCTGAACATGAAATAAAGCCATTCCATCATTATTATCACCAAATGACTTTTCCTGGCTATCAGCAGTCCCTCTTGTTGTATGATCAAAATCAGGAACATCTGACCAAAGAGGTTCACCCCATTTCGTCACAATTTGCCAATTATAACCCTTAGGAACCGTAATAGTATCATCAGTATTTGCGGTAACGGCTTGAAAACCAAAACGACTGGGAATTTGAGCTTTTGCGGGAGTAAGAGAACTGGCACCCATAATAAAAGCCGAAGTGCTCAGAACTAAAGTTCCTTCAAGGAAGCCACGCCTGCTTATGGCTTGTTCAATAATTTCATCAAATTCAGTTTCTGTAGGGCGAGGGTAGTGTAGTTCATCAAATTCATCAAAAGAAATATCATCAATATCTGTTTTGGACATGTTTCGCTACCTTATTTAATTCAGTATAACATTCATGAAAAAATAGGAGTATACTAAATATGAAAAGTTTCACGGCTATGACACTATACACAGCTATTTTTTTATAATCTCAACACCAATTGTAATAGGTAAAGGGGCGTCTAAGAGCCTTTTATCTTGCCGACAAAATTCTTCTTTCTTAAGGTTGCTTTTCCGTAAAACGCCATCATCATAAATCAAGACAAGTTGTTGGTTTGTCTGTGTTAAGAGACTTTGTGCAAAAGAAGCAAGAGAAGCTAACGAAGCAGCCGATTGATCTCGGCTTAAAGCAAACCAGTTTTTATTATTAAACTTATTTTGTACTAAAAGTTGCCAGGAAACTTCTTTCGGGACCTGTAAAGCCTTCTTTTGCGATGAATTATCAATAATCTGAACTTTAATTTTGGTTCGAAACTTCTCCTGCTTTGCCTGAACTTTTGAAATATAAATATTTTCTGGCTGAACAGTACACTTTATTACAGCATGTGCATGATGAGGCATGAAAAATATTACTGAAAATAGAAAGAGGATGGCACCAGTTCTTTTCATGAATACGAACTCCATAAATTATGAAAAAGAATAAGTTGCATGCTTTATGAAGGGGAATATCTTCAAACACCAGTTTTTTTTCATCAACTCTGAGGAATTTAAAATAAGACCTTGCAATTTTATGGAAAATTATGTTGAGCCAACTGATAAAAACCAGAATTTACAATTAACAAATAGCAACAAGATCAATCGGTTCTTTAATACCTTCAACAGCACAATTTTGATGTTCAATATATTTATGGTGAATAATAAACCCCTGTTTTTTAGCCTGTTCCAGCATATCTAAAGGTAATAAAAAACATGTATCTTCCGCTTTATTATGTTTTTCTAGCTTGGCGGCTAGGTTTGCTGGCTTGCCTATGACCGTATATTCCAATCGTTCTGAACTGCCTAACGTAGCAAAAACCAAACGACCGAAAGTAGCAGCACCATTTACTTTAAGAGTTGCAGTTACACCATGTATAGGAAGGTCTTTTTCCCATTGATTTACAATTTCTACAATGTCGTGTAATGCCTGCAAAGCATCAGCAGCAGCATTCTCAGATACAGAAACAGCGCCAAAAGTAGCCATAATTCCGTCTCCAATAAATTTGTCAACGATACCATTATGTTTCTCAATAATCGGCACCAGAAGTTTATGTAAACTTGTAAGGGTTTCAACAATTTTTGCTGGAGGAACAGTTTGTGAAAATGCTGTAAAACCTCTTATATCAAGCATGATGACAGCTGCGTAACGTTCAACAGCTTGGCCTGCGGACAGTTTATTTTCAGCGTTCGTAATGACATTAGCGACAGGGTTAGAAACAAATCTACTAATATCTTCAACAGCAAGATTGCTTTGCATTGCTTTTATAAAGATTTTTCTTGTGCGCCAGACAGCAAGTGTTAGGACAAAGGTAATTAGCAGAATTGTTACAATTTTCTCAAATTCTGCCCCAATCAGAATCTTGCTGCTCGTTTGATATGTTACAAAGTTGTGCGTAATTTGATTGGGTTCACTTTCATAAATAACCAGCAAAACGAGAAAAACCCAGCCAAAAGCCGCAAATAGTCCGGTTAAAAGAACATAGCGATGATCAAACCGTAAAACGCGAAGACCAATCAAGAGGAAAATATATATAAATGTAGGAGCTTTTAGTGAAAACCCAATAGGCTGATTATATTGGATATGAAATATCCAAATCAGGCCAATTAGTAGGCTCATATCTATAAAGATAGAGGTTATAAGTGACCAGTGAGGTAAATATCCTCGATAAGACATTAATAGTCTGATCAATGTGAAAATAATATAAGCTGAGAGCACAATAGGAACTGGTTCATGCCCCGTCAAATCAGCATCAGTGGGGCGCTTTGAGAAAAGAAATAGTCCAAGTATCAAGAGCGCCAACGCCAACTGGACCAAACCAATCAGTTGTTCATTGCGAATTTCCTGTTCGGTTATTAATTTTTGTATACGGTAAGGGATTTCCCTATTTTCTGATTTAGTAGAAAAAATCAAAAGATTCCTCACTATCTAAAGAACATATAGCTTTATCTATTCAGAACTTACATTATTAAAGATTCATTTCTAAGATCTATTAAATAGAAATAAAATCAATTGTCTAATCAATCAATTGTCATAAAAAAATCCCTGGCACGTCTAAAGTACCAGGGGAAAAACAATGAAGTAAAAAGCTGTTAAAGCTAACTTAGAGTCCCATAGCTTTTTGTAAATTTGTGTCTATTGCATCAAGGAATGAAGTTGTTGAAAGCCATTCTTGTTCTGGGCCAACAAGTAGAGCAAGGTCTTTAGTCATTTGTCCACCTTCAATTGTTGAGACAACGACATTCTCTAAAGTTTGGCAGAATTGAGCAAGATCTTCGTTATTATCAAGTTTAGCGCGATGTGCTAAGCCTCTGGTCCATGCGAAAATAGATGCCGTAGAGTTTGTTGAAGTTTCCTTACCCTCTTGATGCAAACGATAATGGCGCGTAACGGTTCCATGAGCAGCTTCTGCTTCAACAGTTTGTCCATCCGGGGACATAAGAACAGATGTCATTAATCCAAGAGAGCCAAAGCCTTGTGCCACAGTATCTGATTGCACATCGCCATCATAGTTTTTACAGGCCCAGATAAAGCCACCTGACCATTTCAGAGCTGCTGCAACCATATCATCAATCAGACGGTGTTCGTACCAAATCTTAGCATCTTCAAATTTGTCCTTGAATTCATTTTCATAAATTTCTTGGAATATATCTTTAAAGCGACCATCATATTTTTTCAAAATAGTATTCTTAGTTGACAAATAAACTGGCCATTTACGTGCTAAACCATAGTTTAAGCTTGCACGCGCGAAATCTCTAATTGAAGCATCTAAATTATACATTCCCATAGCAATTCCAGCTTCAGGAAAATCGAACACTTCGTGTTCTATTTTATCAGAACCATCAGCTGCTTCCCAACTGATTTTCAATTTACCCGCACCAGGAACAAGGAAGTCTGTTGCGCGATATTGATCACCAAATGCATGGCGACCTATCACCATCGGTTGAGTCCAGCCTGGCACAAGGCGGGGAACATTCTTACAAATAATTGGTTCACGAAAAACAACACCACCAAGAATATTCCGGATTGTTCCATTGGGTGAACGCCACATCTGCTTTAGACCAAACTCTTCTACACGACCTTCATCTGGTGTAATTGTAGCACATTTAATCCCTACACTATGTTCTTTAATAGCATTTGCAGCATCAATCGTAATTTGGTCGTCTGTTTCATCTCTCTTTTCTACAGACAAGTCATAATAATGTAGGTCAACATCGATATAAGGATGGATGAGCTTATCCTTAATAAGTTGCCATATTATTCGTGTCATCTCATCGCCATCTAATTCGACAACTGGGTTTGCAACTTTAATTTTGCTCATGGTAATGTGACCTCCAGAAAGTTATTAGGCAAAAATTTATATGAAAACATTAGAAAACTGCTTCTGACAAACATGTCAAAGCGATATTTCGCCACCCATAAAAGATTTGGGAAACACTGTGCTAACCTATAGCAATCCGGTGCCTGTAGATCAAACGCTTATAAAGAATAGCCTGTCCTTTATATGTCAAACAAATTAAATTACCAAATATTGGGTAATAATTAGGTATATATCAGATTAAAGGAGCGAAGTCATACACCCCATAAGAATCATTCAAAACAAACCTCCATCATCCCCTTTTATTGCCAGTATTCCTCATAGTGGTTTGTGGATTCCAAAGTATATTAAAGAAAAATTCAATCCAAAACACTTAAGAACTATGCGCAATACTGACTGGTATCTAAGAGAATTATATGACTTTTTACCTAGTCTTAATGTGCCAATTATACAGGCAGACTTCAGTAGGTATGTTATCGATGTCAATAGATCATTACAAAAACCTATATTTGGTTCATATCAAACAAGTGCTGTCTATAATAAGAACACATGGGGCGAGGAAATATATCTTAACAAACCAAATTTAAAAGACATAAAACATAGAATAAAGCAATATTATTTGCCGTATCATCAATCACTTAGAAGTTTGATAAACCAAGCATTAAGTAATTATGGAAAAGTAATTCTATTCGATTTACATAGCTTCATGGGGCCAATTGAGGATGAAGTTTGTCTAGGAAATTGTTTTGGGAAATCATGCTCTAATAAAACATTATTACATGTATATCGATCTTTCGAACAAGAAATAGATCAGATTGCAGTAAATAACATATTCTCAGGTGGTTATATCACAAAACTTTACAGTAAAATACCTCAGGTTGAAGTTCTACAGATTGAACTACGCTATACTATATATATAGAAAAAAAAGAACTAGAACTTGAGAAAATACCCTGTTATCACTCGCAACGGTTTACATCTGTGAAAGAAAAATTAAAGCACATTTTTGCAAACATCATAAAACAACTTAAATAAAAAAACAGAGCAAAACTTTAAATTAAATATGAGAAACAAAAACTTGGCCCCAGAAATTATATTGGTGGAACCCCAGCTTGGCGAAAATATAGGAACCGCTGCAAGAGCGATGGCAAACTTTTGTTTGGCAAGTTTGCGATTAGTAAATCCTCGTGATGGTTGGCCGAATGAAATGGCAGTTAAAGCAGCTGCTGGAGCGAATGAAATAATTGAAAATGCAAAACTATTTGATACAATTGATGCTGCAGTAGCTGATTTGAATTATGTTATTGCAACCACTGCCCGTCCGCGAGATATGGCAAAACATGTTCTGACCCCAGAACGAGCCATTCAAGAAATTCATAAACGTACAAAAGAAGAGCAAAAAGTTGGTATTTTATTCGGAAGAGAGAGAGTAGGGTTAAAAAACCATGAAGTTGCTCTAGCAGACGCCATTGTGATGGCACCAGTAAATCCTGATTTTGCATCCTTGAATATTGCACAGGCAGTTCTTTTAATAGGATATGAATGGTATAAGCAGCAAGAAAATATAACAATAGGCCGTGAAACAGAATTTGATGGTCCTGGAATATTGGGTATGAATTATAGAGCATCTAGGCCAGTTACAAAATCTGAGTTAATTGGATTTTTTGATCATCTAGAACAAGAGCTTGATACATCAGGCTTTTTTAAGCCAGTTGAGAAAAAATCTATTATGGTACAAAATATCAGAAATATGTTTCAACGCATGGAAGCAACAGAACAAGAGGTAAGAACACTTCGAGGGATAGTTTCTTCATTGACTCGAACACATTTGCGTAGCAAAAAATAGCCATAGTTATGCCCAGATTATGGTATTTCGGATAAATAAAAATAAATATAGAAATTTGGTATTTATAACCACAAATATATTATGGTAAAAAAAACTAAACAGGAACAATAAGAGAGAGAACGATGAAAAAAATCGGGTTGGGAATTGCACTAATTGCAGTTGTTGTTTTTAATTCTTCATTGCTTATGGCACAAGAAGCCAAAATAAGTGCTAAAACATTGAAATTGCTAACACAAATGGCCTTTAGTCATGTTCCAGAGAAAACAACAGATAAATCTGGAAAAGAGATTAAAATTGATAAATCGAATCCTGATAAAATTTTGATACCAGCAATTGATGCCGTAAGAGTTATCAGAGTTGCATATAATTCTGGTCGTGCACAAAATTGTGGTGAAGAAGCTTATCAAGTTGCAAATTACCAAACGATGATGGATGCTGAGCGTGCTAGGAAAAAATGGTCTGTACCTCAGCTTATTTTTATCAATAAACTACACCTTATGACAGTAATGTTACAAACTGGTCAGTATAAAGTAGCTGAAGGTGGCATTAAAAATAAAAGTGAGAAAGAAGTTCTAAAAGACTTCCAAAAAAACAAACCCAAAAAGAAAACTTGTTCAAAAGATGAGCTTGTAAAAATGAAAAAAGATATTGAGAAATTTGTCTTTGAAACGAAAAAAGCTCTGAAAAAGTCATAAAAATATGACATATTGTCAAAATACATGGAAAGCGGGAGAAAATCTCGCTTTCTTAAAAAAATATCAGATTGCCCCTTTACTTTCTGTCCTAAATTTGTTTAAGAAACAAATCTCTATCATAATGATAGCAATTCCCTCACACTTGTGGAGATTTCGTTGGTGTAAATGTCCTGTCAGGCTGCCACTTAAGATTAATGACAGTCAGAGGAAGGTGTGTTCCGTTTTTTTACTAAGAAAGTTAAGCTCTTAGTAGATATTAAGAATAATTGGAGAAATTCTATGTCTAAGCGCACAAGCGCAAAGCATAAGATCGATCGCCGTATGGGCGAAAATATCTGGGGACGTCCAAAAAGCCCATTCAATACAAGAGAATATGGCCCAGGGCAACATGGTCAAAGGCGTCGTGGTAAGTTATCTGACTATGGCTTGCAGTTAAGAGCTAAGCAGAAACTTAAAGGATATTATGGCGATATTACAGAGAAACAATTTAAAGCAGTTTACAAAGAAGCTGAGCGTATCAAAGGTGATACGAGTGAGAATCTAATTGGATTGCTTGAAAGACGCCTTGATGCAATTGTTTATAGGGCAAAATTCGTTCCAACAATTTTCGCAGCACGTCAGTTTGTGAACCACGGACATATTAAAGTAAATGGTGTTCGCACGAATATTCCAAGTTTCCGTGTGAAAATTGGTGACATTATTGAAATTAAAGAAAAGTCAAGAGAAATGGCTCTTGTTCTTGAAGCAATTCAAAGCCCAGAAAGAGATATTCCTGATTATCTTGATGTTGACCATTCAAAAATGACAGTTAGCATCAATCAGATACCTGTTTTATCAGATGTACCATATCCAGTGGTTATGGAACCAAATCTCGTGATTGAGTTTTACTCACGTTAATATGATGATATAATCATCAATATCTAATGGATAGTTAGGCTGCCTAAACTTTTCTTTAGGCAGCCTTTTTTATATGATTTCATACGATTCTATGAGGATACTTAGTAAGTGATAGCAGATTTCCAGCTTTACTTTACTTAACATTTTTAATTAAGATTACATTATATCCGATTGTTATATATTATTTCTGTGAATGGGCCTGGCATATGTCATTTTTACACTCAGCTGCCTTTCAGCCAAGTACACCAATTATTTCAGTTGATGCCGTCGTGCTTGATACAGAAACAACAAGCCGTAATGCTTTTACGGCTGCAATTATTCAAATTGGTGCAGTTAAAATAAAAAGTGGTGCCATTCGTAAAGACTTACGATTTGACCAGCTAATCAGGCCAGATAGACCAATAGAGTCGAATGCAACCAAACAACATGGCCTAAAAGATGATGATTTAAAAAATGCCAATAGTTTTTCTGATATCAAATCAAAACTAGATGACTATATGTCGGGAAATATATTAATTGGCCATCATCTAACATATGACTTAACAGTATTAAAAAGAACCACTAAGCAAGCAAGTCTAGAGTGGTATCCGCCACAGGCTCTTTGTACACGCTTGCTTTCAAGAGCAATCGAGCCAACACTTGCGGATCATTCCCTTGAGGCATTAGCTAACTGGTACGAAATTGAACTAATAAATCGCCACAACGCTTATTATGATGCACTCCTGATAGCAAACCTCTTTTTAAAATTTGTGCCCTTACTAAGAAAAATGGGTATTCGAACCTTATCTGAAGCAGAAGCGATCAGTCAGGAATATAATGATGAAGCCTCGAGCATCAAAGCAGCAGGATGGGAAACTCCTACAATTTTCTCACCAGATTTAGACAGTTTACCTGAAAAGGGTTCTTTAAAAATTGATCGATTTCCTTATCAGAATCTTGTTAAAGATGTCATAAAAAAAGAACCTCCTAAAATTTTTGAGAGTAACAAAACAATCGGTGCTGCTGTAGAAACACTTTTGCAACAAAATCTCAAATCAATTGTCATAAAAACATCTGATAATCCTAATCACTATGCGGTTTTATCAGCTAATAATATCATACAGCGGATCAAACATGATCCAAAAATTGCTCTACAGATAAGTTTAAAAGATGTTGAGCTACCAAAGCTTGAGACAATAGACGAAGATGATTTTGTTTATCGTGCGATCAGCAAAATCAAACGACTTGGTCTTGAGCAGCTCGGCGTTGTAAATAACCAAGGGGCACTAATTGGTATCGTAACATTCGATGAGCTAATCGTAAAACCAGCGATCAAAGATATCCCAGTTGGCGATTATATTGATGTTGCAACCAATGAACAAGAACTTGGTCGGATATGGTCGCAGCTTCCAACCTTAGCCAATGCACTACAACAAGATGGTCTTGAGATATTAGACATCACCAAAGTCATTAGCCGCGAAGTTGGCGCCCTGACTGCCCAAGCAGCTAAAATTGCCGAACAGCGAATGGAGACAGAAGAACATGGTCCACCTCCGTGTCCGTATTGCGTGATAGTAATAGGTGAAGCTGCCAGAGGTGAAAGTCTTTTCGCCAGTGAACAGCTCAATGCAATTATTTACGATGGCAAATGGACATATGATGTTTGGTTTGAAGAACTTTCACAACATATAAACGAGATCTTAAATAATATTGGTGTCTCCTATAGTCAAAATGGAATTATGGCTCGAAACCCAGAATGGCGTAGGAGTTCTGAAAAATGGCAAACTTCTATAGAAGACTGGCTCAAACGAATTGAGGAAAAAGACCTTTTCAACATGAGCTATGTTTTTGATAGCAAACCAGTTTATGGTGATCTCAAATTATGGAGAGATCTTTACAATAAAACCCTGGAAAAAGCTTCAGATACACCTCGTTTTCTCAGCGCCATGGAAAAACAAGCCAGTGAGTTTTCAATTCCTCTCAATATGTTCGGAAATTTAAAAACCCATAATGGTATAATTGATTTAAAAGTTTCTGGCCATTTTGCTTTTGTCAAGGCTATACAAAGTCTTGTATTAAGGTCTGGAAAACGGATTGTTAATACAGAACTTCGCCTTAAAGAATTAAGCCAAGGCAAAGACTTTGATAAAGAGAAAATCAAAGAATTCCAATTAACTCATAAAAATATTTTATCGACCCTTTTGAACCATCAGCTAAAAGACATAGAAACTGGCAAGCGACCAACCAATAACATAGATGTCAGAACCACATCACAAAAAGACATAACCAAAATCACACAGGCCCTAAAGGCAATTGAAAGCGTAAAAAGCTTATTAGTATAAAATTTTAAACATAGCCTGACCACATAGATATCTATCGAAAAATCAAAGACACTTTACTATGTATGATGATGTTGAGGCGTTTGATGTTTTTTATGCTTCAAGCGCTTCTTTTGTTGTGAAAAATCAAACAACCAGTGAATGAGAGTTATAAACGAAAAGGATATTAGACCAACGATGATAAGATCAAAAAAATGTTCCATAGTATAACCTATATTACGGTGTCGTAAAAATATAAATATGCATGCTAGCATAACAGAATGCATATGATAAAGGGGGGATCCTATAGCCATTTAGTAAAGTAGCGTTTGTCCCATTAATGTTCACATTGTCATTTTTGATATCTCTCTGCGCATTTTCTAGATCTTGAACCAAAAGGCTCGAAGAAGCTTTCTCACTTTTCAATGCTAGGATCAAAAACATAAATCCAAGCATGATCATAAACACAAACGTCTCATGTACATGACTGCCAAAATCTTTGTTTTTAATTATCTCATTAACATTCAATTGATTACCCGCAATGAGAGCATCTATACCAATTAATACGGCAATACTGTCTGCACCGGCTTGAATATTCATATTCCCATAGGACCTTAAGAGGAACACAATAAGTAACAGCAAAAAAGGCAGTGCAAGAGTATAACAAAATGATTCCGTTAAATACCTGGTACCAAAATCAATAATGTAACGTGAGACAAAATCAAAAAATACCAACAAAGAATCATAACTTGAAAGGTAAAATGAGTATTCGTTTTCCATAATACAATACTTTTAAATATATTTAAAGTAGTAAAAATATAGTAATTCAACCAAAAGTTATGAAAAATGTTTTTCTATTTCAAATAGAAAAGAAATTTATCCATATATATTTAAAAAATTAAATTATGAACACGTAAGTATCACATAGCAATGCGTATCAATACACGAAAGCTTAAAAGGCTTAAAGATCTCTCAATCGGTTTTAATGCATAAAGACCTTCTGCCTCAACCAGACAAATACCATTATAAGGGAGCTGGAAAGTGTGAGGATAACTTTTTTTGTATTTTTTATATCAATAGAATCAAAGGGTTGAAATTTTAATATGGTTTATTTTCGGTTAATACAAGGTAACATTTCTGTTCTCTTATTTTTATCAGCCCAGACTTGATCACACCGCCTTGCGTTCGCAGAGATAAAAAGTTTTGAGCCTTTTGTATAAAGAGCTTTCTTCAGGTTAAGTTACCGAAAAATGTTAATCCCGCAAATAACGTAAAACAAATTCTCTAAATAATGGATCAAGCTGTTTAGATGTTTGCGCAGCGTTCTTAGGCCATAACAGCATGGTGCCAACAAAAGCAGCATATTCAATCTTAGCAATATTCTCAGCGGTATCCTCATCACAGGAAGCTGTTTCTAAGTAAATAGTTTTGAGATATGAAACGCGTTCGCGATCAACTTTACTGAGCATTTTTGCGGCACTTTTGTTTTGTTGTGCAAAGATCCGAATGGCTGTTTCTAATTTATGATCAAGAGATGTTGCAAGGTCGCCCAGTGTATTGAGTCTTTTTAATGGGTCTTTGATATTCTCTATTTGGGTAATTAGGTCTTTGGTTTGCTTCTGAACCCATAACTGCATCATCTGTGTAATAAAATCTTCATGGGTCTTAAAGTGATGATAGAAGGATCCACGAGTGCGCTGGGCAGCTTCACAAAGGCTTTCTATAGTAAGCCCTGAACCTCCTTCGCGAACGATTTGTTTGTGGGCAAGTATAAGCCAGTCTTTTTTTTGAAAACGCTTTGGTGACTTCAAATCTGCATAACTCCAATAATTCCCAGAATTAGAATCGGGACAAATAACAAACCTTGTGGCATGTTTTTGTATGTCTGTTTGACCAATGGCACAAGAGCAATTCCTAAAATGGCAAAGCTTGCAGCAAGGGTGGTCGCAAATATAGATAAGAGCAATATGGTCTGTGAGGGATAGATTGCAGAGTATAAAAATGCTGCTCCCATAATAAAAATTTCTAAGCTAACCAAATGCCAACAATAATATTGAGTATATAGTGCAACAGGGTGCATGTCTTTTGTATCAAGCAAAGGCCTGGCTATATATGTTCCACCTTGAATAAGATGAACTCCTGTCCATGTAAAACTCAACAAAGCAGCGGCTAGAAAATAATAATTCATTGTTACTCTCCATGAAAAATATATATACAAACCATACTATATGGTATGTAAATAAAAGATGGAATATGAATAGATGACGCAGGAAGGCGGTATCGCTTATAATTTTGTCATGTTTATTGTATTTATTATACGATTCATTATGGATGTAAGTGATATGGCAATTATTTATCTAATGCACGGCGGTGTTGGTGCTGGAAAAACAACGGAAGCAAAAAAACTAGAGAAGAGAACGGGTTCCATTCGTTATACTTCCGATGAGATTATCGCTGAACAGCAGGGGAATAGCTTTCAGTTACCACAGGACTCCAGTTATTGGAATACAAAAGTTAAGGTCGAGATATGGGATAAGGTTGCATCCATTCATGCAATAAATGAAGATGATGTTATTCTAGACTTTGGTTTTCAGGTAAGAGCAACACCTTCTGGTTTAGAATTCCCACATGGGCGAGATGCAGCTCGGCAACGTGTTATAGATCTTGGATTTGAACCTGTTTTTGTAGAAGTTTTATGTGATATTAATATACGCAAGGAACGCGCTCTTGCGCGAGGCCTGAATAATGTTGCAGGAGAAATACATATTGACGAAGAAACGTTTGATCGTCTGGCTCTTCGTTTCCAGCCTTTAGAAGAGGATGAGCGGTCACAAACCAGGGTCATTACAATTGATACGAACCCGACCTGATCCGTCTAGGTATATGCAATTATTTAACAAGATCAATAAGTTTTCTCAAACAAGTAATCTTGTTCTCACATTCTATATCCTGTCCGACCTCATCAAACCAGACAGCATTTATCCCCAAAGACTTTGCGGACAAATAATCCCGATCAAAATGATCTCCCACATAAAGCATCTCATCAGGTTTACATCCTATCTGTTCAAGAACAATCTCAAACAGCCCATCAGTCTTCGATGTTTCATATTTCGATGAGGTAAAGAGATGGACGATATAGGGTGATACTCCTAACCGCTTCAATGTCAACTCTTGTGCATCATGCGGGCCTTCAGAAATTATAATAATCGTTTTGCCTGTATCCTTAAAATATTTCAGTACTTCAAAAGCCCCATCCTTCAACTCAAGATGACGCGAGATAGACTGATCATAAACCTCCAAGAGGATCTCTAATTGATCGTCTTTAGAAAATTGAAAGGCATCGAACAGCCTACGAAAACGCTCAGCCCGATATTCGTTTGAAGGTTTATTTTCAGTAAAATGTTTGCTCTGTGCGTTTTTGAGGATATCCGCATAAGTAGATTGAAGGTCATCGAGAGGCACGGAGTAATATCGTGACAAATAGAGGAGGGCATCTGAGGTTGCTTGCTTTGAGGCTTTGCGGAAAGAGTGCAAGGTATCGTCTAAATCGAAGCCGATGAGTTTTATTTCTGGTGAAATCACTAGCATTCTATTTTCTATAATGCGTTTAAATTATATGATGTTTGATGAAAACACATAATCGACGCATTCCTTATTATATTGATTTTTAATAATTAATACCGAAAGGCAGTCAAATGTTTTCATCCTGTTTTAGTCGTATATGTATGATAAATATCAGTGTAATTTTTGCAATTATTTTTTATACATCCCTTATTACACCATCCAGCTATGCTCAAAAAAACAAAAAACAAAAAGACGAAAGTGCTGTGAACAGCGTTGCTTTTTCAAATGATGGAAAAGTTTTAGCAACAGGATCAGGTGAGTATTCTTTCACAGGACGCAATATCGATAATTTGGTACGTTTATGGGACGCTCAGACAGGAAAGCTAAAGGTCATCCTGAAAGGACATGAAGGAGCGGTTAATCAGGTTATTTTTTCTCCCAAAGGAAATCTTTTGGCATCCATATCAGGAAAAAAGACAATCTTTATATGGGACGCTAAAACCGGAGACTTTAAGTTTGAAATTAAGACGGGACAATATTCAATTTCTTCTATGGCCTTTTCTCCTGACGGTAAACTCCTGGCAGCAGCATCTGATGCAATAGGTCGAAAACAAAATGCTGTCCAACTTATTGATATAGCATCTCAGAAACTTACAAAATCTTTTGGTGATCATGGCAATACGATAGACACGCTCGCGTTTTCTCCTGATGGTAAATCGATTGTCACCGGTGCACAGGATGGAAATTTGCGTATCTGGAATATTAAAACGAAAAAAATAATTAAGGCTGTTAAGGTGCATAAGAGCTCCATCAAAAGTGCAGTGTTTTCCCCCGACAGTCAATTAATAGCAACCGGTGGGTTTGATAGAGATGTTAAGTTGCTAAATAGCAAAGCGGGTCTCTTACATTCCTCACTTGAGCATAAAAGTTTTGTTGTCAGCCTGGCATTTTCTCCAGATGGTAAATTACTTGCGTCTGCGTCTTTAGATAAGACAGTTAATTTATGGGATATTGAGAGTGGCCAGTTAATTTCCGCGCTGAAGGGCCACAAGAGTGTTATCAATAACGTTACTTTTTCACCAGACGGGAAAAGACTTGCAACTGCTTCAAAAGATGGCACGGCTGTGATATGGTCCTTAAATAACACAGGGGCAAAACTGTCTCTGTCCATGCCACACAAAAAATCACAAACGAAGACGACAAAGATTAAAACAGCAAATAAAGCAACTGTGAAAAAGCAAGCAAAAGCAGAACACCCAGAATCAAAGAAATATCGTTCACTTGTTACGTCTGCATATAAATATCAAAAACAGAAACGTTATAAAGAGGCAGAAACTTTATTCAAGAAAGCGCTTGAATTTTATAAAAAAGAGCCGGGTGAAAAACATTTGGATTTGATATTAACTCTGTCCTCTCTTGTAGAATTATATGAAAAAATTGGACGCTATGATGATGTCATTAAGCTTCTCAACTATAACCTGAAAATTCACTTAAAAGTTCATGGAAAATATAACCCCATTACAGATATTGCCGTAGAAAGATTGGCAGGCATATATCAAAGGCTGGGGAATAGAGAAGCAGCTTCAAGTTTGCGCAAAAAATATTGATTGAAGAGATCAGCGGATCTTGATGTTTGATTGAGGTAAACAACAAAAAAGCACCCACCCAAAACAAGGGGCAGGTGCTTTAAATCCATTACAGCAATTTTGTGCCTTATGCCGTAGCTGTCTTGCTAATGCCCTTATCAACAAACAACTGCTGTAGCTCGCCTTCTTCAGCCATCTCACGAACAATATCGCAGCCGCCGACAAACTCACCTTTCACATAAAGCTGAGGGATAGTTGGCCAGTTTGAAAACTGTTTGATACCTTCACGTACGCTCATATCTTCCAACACATTGATATCTTTATATTCAACAGCCAAATAGTTGAGGATTTGTGCAACCTGACTTGAAAAACCACACTGTGGCATCATCCTTGTGCCTTTCATAAACAGCACAATATCATTGTCAGCAACTTGTTTTCTAATCCAGTCCTGAGTTTCCTGATCACTCATCTCTTAATCCTTTTCACGGTTAACGCTAGTCGTCTTTTGGCGCGGAAGTTTGTAAGGCAAGGGCATGAAGCGTGCCGTCTAATGCCATTCGTCCTTGCAAGGCATCATAGATCATTTGATGTTGCTGGACGCGAGACTTGCCGCGAAAGCTGGCAGCAAGAACTTCAGCTTTATAATGTTCGCCATCACCAGCCAGATCATGTATGGTTACCTGAGCATCAGGAATGGCATCTTCAATTAATTTCTTAATTTCATCAGCTTCCATTGCCATAGTCTATCTCCTTAAAGAAATATTAGCTTGAGGCTTTTCCAGACATGTAATCCGGCAACCAACTCTCATGTGCAAGACGTAAGTCTTCTAATGATATGGCGTTTTCACCTACCACAGTCAATGCTGTACCCTGTACAGTTCCAACTTTTCGAACTGAAATGGACTGATTTTGTGCCAAACTCATGATATCTTGAGCTTTTTCAGCTGGTACAGTCAGAATATAGCGCCCTTGATCCTCGCCAAACAAGCAGGCATGAGCAGGGAGACTATCATTAAGGTGAATGTCAGCCCCAAGATTTCCAGACAGAGCCATTTCAGCAACTGCAATATAAAGTCCGCCATCAGAACAATCATGCACTGCAGTAACTTTTCCATCATGAATAAGCCCACGGACAAAGTCGCCATGTAATCTCTCTGCGGCCAAATCAACCGCAGGAGGGGCTCCATTGCGCTCATTCAAAATCACATCCATATACAGCGATTGCCCAAGATGCCCTTTTTCATCACCAATAACGATAATCACGTCGCCTTCAGCTTTAAAGGCAAGGTCAACCCGTTTCGAACTATCCTTCATAAGCCCAACACCACCAATCGCTGGAGTAGGTGGAATGGCAACTCCATTTGTTTCATTATAAAGCGAAACATTCCCCGACACGACAGGATACTCGAGTGCCTGACACGCGTCTGACATCCCCTTAATAGCTCCCACGAACTGACCCATTATCTTAGGGCGCTCAGGGTTACCAAAATTCAAACAATTAGTAATAGCAATAGGTTCAGCACCAACACAGGTGATATTACGCCATGTCTCTGTCACAGCTTGCTTACCACCTTCATAAGGATCGGCATAACAATAACGCGGAGTAACATCCGTTGAGATCGCCATAGCTTTTTCAGTTCCATGAATACGAACAACAGCGGCATCCCCACCAGGCCGCCCCACGGTATCTCCCATTACCATATGATCATACTGTTCCCAGATCCATCTTTTGGATGCTAGATTAGGTGAGGAGATAAGTTTAAGCACAGCCTCTTCCAAATTCTCTGGAGCGGAAACATCTGTTGGAGAAAGAAGGGCTTGAGGCTCTGTCTCTTCCCAGGGGCGGTTATATTCAGGCGCAGAATCTGCCAACATTTGAACAGGTAAATCAGCTTCAACAACACCCTTATGTTTGACGATCAAACGGCCAGTATCTGTCGTATATCCCACAACTGCAAAATCAAGTTCCCATTTCTCGAAGATAGCTTTTGCTTTTTCCTCAGAACCAGGACGCAGCACCATCAACATACGCTCCTGGCTTTCAGAAAGCATCATCTCATATGCCGTCATCCCCGTTTCACGACAGGGCACATGGTCAAGAACCATGTCGATACCAACACCGCCTTTATCAGCCATCTCAACTGAAGAAGAGGTAAGACCAGCAGCACCCATATCCTGAATAGCAATAATATAATCTTCGGCCATTAATTCCAGGCAGGCTTCGACGAGAAGCTTTTCTGTAAACGGGTCTCCAACCTGAACAGTTGGACGCTTCTCTTCACTGTCATCATCAAATTCAGCCGACGCCATCGTGGCGCCATGAATACCATCACGTCCCGTTTTTGATCCCACATAAACCACAGGGTTCCCAATACCAGAGGCAGCTGAATAAAAAATCTTATCAGTACGCGCAAGCCCAACACACATGGCATTCACGAGGATATTATTGTTATAACCTGCATCGAAATTGGTTTCTCCACCAACGGTCGGAACACCGATGCAATTACCATAGCCGCCAATACCACTGACAACACCACTGACTAAGTGTCGTGTCTTATGATGGTCTGGAGAGCCAAAGCGAAGCGCATTCATATTCGCAACAGGTCTGGCACCCATTGTGAACACATCGCGCATAATCCCACCAACACCAGTTGCAGCGCCTTGATAAGGCTCAATATAAGACGGGTGATTGTGGCTTTCCATTTTGAAAATAGCAGCATCACCATCACCTAGGTCAATAACGCCAGCATTTTCACCAGGGCCTTGAATAACCTTTTCACCATCAACAGGAAGCGTCTTCAGCCAGACTTTAGAAGACTTATAAGAACAGTGCTCAGACCACATAACAGAAAAGACACCAAGTTCTGTGATACTAGGAGCTCGTCCCATGATTTCGAGGAGATGTTGATATTCGTCCTTGCTTAAGCCATGTTCCGCAATAAGCTCGTCGGTGATTTCAATGGACTGTGGTTGTTGTTCTGTTGCCATTGTCAATGAACTGTCTCCAGAAGTGATTCAAACATCAAGGCACCGTCTGTGCCACCAAGTTCAGTATCAGCCAAACGCTCAGGGTGAGGCATAAGGCCTAGAATTTTACCAGTATGATTATAAAGTCCCGCAATATTATTTTGAGAACCATTCGGGTTATGCGCAGGATCAATACGACCATCCAGATCACAATATCGAAAGGCAACCTGTCCTTCACCCTCAACCCGTTCCAGTGTCTCCTGGTCAGCAAAATAGTTACCATCATGGCTGGCGAGAGGAATTCTGATGATCTGATCTTTTTGATATTTATTCGAAAAGATTGTATCTGTACGTTCCGCCTTCAAAGTAACATCCTTACAGATAAACTTGAGGGAAGCATTTCTCATCAAAACACCTGGCAGCAATCCAGATTCTGTCAAAACCTGAAAACCATTACAAATCCCAAGAACAGGAGTCCCAGATTTTGCTTTCTCAACTACGGAACGCATAATTGGAGAATGTGCAGCCATTGCCCCAGAACGTAAATAGTCTCCATAGGAGAAACCACCAGGAAGAACAATCAGGTCACTAGCCGGAATATCATGATCCCCATGCCAAACCATATCAGGGGCATGACCTGTGATCTTTTGCAGACTAACAGCAACATCCCTATCGCAGTTTGAACCAGGAAAGACGATCACACTGGCCTTCATATTAGCTCTCCCAACTTTTTATTATTATAGACATGGCGATTAGGTATTTGATTTTATCAGGCATCTATTTCAAAACTGTAATTCTCTATAACAGTATTGGCCAAAAGTTTCTCACACATATCTTTGACATGAGTATGAGCAGCTTCTTCATTGTCATGAGACAAGTCAAGTTCGATATATTTTCCTTGTCTCACGTCATCGACACCCTCAAACCCTAGAGACCCCAAGGCTTGGGCAATTGCTTTTCCTTGAGGGTCCAAAACCCCATTTTTAAGTGTTACTTTTATCCGGGCTTTCATTATTTTACCTGTATAGTTTAACTTGATGTAACCAGACGAGGGCCACTATGTGACGTGCCATTATTCTCAACAAGAATGCCTAATCGTCTTGCAACTTCTTGATAAGCTTCGATAAGGCCACCCATATCCTCGCGGAATCGGTCTTTGTCAAGTTTATCTTTAGAAGAAATATCCCACAAACGACAGCAATCTGGGCTGATTTCATCAGCAAGTATAACTCTCATGGTGTCATTTTCAAAGTGTCGCCCAAACTCTATTTTAAAGTCAATAAGGCGAATCCCGATACCCAAAAACAGGCCTGTCATAAAGTCATTTATTCTCAGGGACATAGACATTATGTCATCAATTTCTTGTGGGGTAGCCCAGCCAAAAGCAGTAATATGTTCTTCAGATACCATTGGATCTTCAAGTTCATCAGACTTGTAATAGAATTCTATGATAGAACGTGGCAAGGGCGTGCCTTCTTCTAAACCAAGGCGTTTTGAAAGAGAGCCAGCAGCAACATTGCGTACAACCACCTCGATAGGTATGATTTCAACTTCACGGATAAGTTGTTCGCGCATATTCAAACGTTTGATAAAGTGGTTGGGAACACCAATTTCACCAAGTCTCTCAAAAACGTATTCGGAAATACGGTTATTTAAGACTCCCTTGCCCTCAATACGTTCATGTTTTTGATTATTAAAAGCTGTGGCATCATCCTTAAAATGTTGGATAAGAGTTCCAGGTTCTGGTCCTTCATAAAGAACTTTAGCCTTGCCTTCGTAAACACGGCGGCGCCGGTTCATAAGCTTAATCCTTTCGCATTGTCATAGACTATTATGAGATAAATTATCTTTTTCTGATTATCATCAAAAAAAGAGCTTTTTAGACTCATGATTTAAAAAAGAAATTGTATTATTCTTAACTTCAAGCCAAGTCTTTCTTTTGTATTTGCATTAGGTTTTACACGAAATACCAAAATATTAATGTTTTTTGGCATTTTATGATGGTTTTCAAGTGAAAATAAAAATACAATTTTTTGAAATATGTTTTCTTAGACAGATTAAGTAACAACAAAAGTGTAAAAAATGGTAAGCTATCTTGATTTGAGTTGAAGTGCAAGTTAGAGCTGAAGACTGTATTCAAAAATTATATCGCCTATATAATAAGTCATCTATCACAATTCCAAGGATTTATCATTATGACGACCTTTGATGATCGCGAAAAAGCTTACGAAACGAAATTTGCTTTAGATCAGGAACTAGCCTTTAAAGCGGCAGCGCGCAGAAATAAGCTTCTTGGTTTATGGGCAGCAGAAAAGTTAGGGAAATCCGCTGAGGCTGCCGAAGAATATGCAAAAAGCGTGATTAAAGCTGATTTAGAAGAGCCTGGCGATGAAGATGTATTTCGCAAAATCAAACAGGATTTTGAGCAAGCTAATATCACAATAAGTGACCAGGAGCTTCGTGAGGCAATGATTGAGAATATGGAAAAAGCCATAGCTCAGTTAGAAAATGAAGCATGATAAGAAATTAAATGGTCAAAAATCTATTTCGAGAGAATAGGGCTGATGGACGACCCATATTTATGTCTTGGCATTCACTTGGGTCTCCTTTAGCAATCGAAATTGCGAATAAAGCAGGCTGGAAGGCATCTCTGATAGATCAACAACATGGTTTATTTGACCTAAAAGATGTCATAAGCAGTATCATGGTTACAAAGGCCTTTGGCACAGCCCTTATGGTGAGAGTACCAAAGCTTTCGCCATCTTATATAGGGCAGGCTCTTGATGCAGGTGCTCAGGCAATCTTATGTCCAATGATCAACACAGTTGAGGAAGCTCTAAATCTCGTTGATTCTGTAAAATATCCCCCAATCGGCTCAAGAAGTTATGGGCCCTACAGAGCCAAGACAATTTATGAGGGGGATTATTTCCAAGAGGCCAATGATTGGACATTAGCATGTGCCCAAATAGAGACAGTTGAGGCAGTTAAAAATATACAGGATATCGCGTCAACACCGGGTCTTGATATGATATTTGTCGGACCAAATGACTTGGCAATATCTTTAAGTCATGGAAAAGAAAAAGATATTTATAATCAAGAACTCCTCAGTACATTAGATACAATATGCTCTTGTGCCAAGGCTGCAAATAAATTGTGCGGAATCTTTGCCAACGATGTTGATTATGCTAAAGTATTGTGCAGTAAGGGCTGGGACATCATTGGTGTTTCTACTGATATGTCGATTCTAAATCATGGCTATCAGGAAAATATTGATAGGCTATTACAATCTTAGTCAAGGTCTTACAAAGCTGGATATTCACAATTGTGTCATAGACTTGTGTATCTTAAAAATATTGAAAATAAAAAATGAACTCGGGGAGATTTATCATGGCTTTTTTACCACCAGAATATTTATTTCTACAACCTGTACTTATCGTCTCAATAATTGTATTTTTTATTAGTCTTTTAGGAAATATTGTATTCTTTGGGAATAAGTTTCTGAACGCATTAGTAACTGCAATTATATTTGGTGCAATTTATTTTGCTCTTACAAATTATGGTTATATTGGTGTTGAAGTAGCTGCTAAGCTGCCTAATTAATTTTCTAAATTTAAAAAGAAGGACTCTGGCATGTAAAGTGTTATGAGTCCTTTTTTAATGAACTTATCGCAATCTAATTTGTCTCATCAAATGGGACATTTTACACCCCATGTTTTTATTCCAAAATCTCAAAACTAATCTATACTAATCGAATATTTATAAAAATAATAATGTCCGAACTAAAACATGAAATCGGATCTTGTAGAATGTTCTAAGGTAGAAAAATGCGGAAAACTTTTTTTGGGTTTGTAATTTTTATTTTTATTTTACTTATAACATCAATTGGTTTGTTCTTATTTCCATCTACAAAAATTTTGAAAAAAAAACTTCCAGAGTTTGTGAAAAGTAATTCTGAATATGTGATCCTTATAGACGGGGAATTGAAGGCAAGTTTTTTCCCATATACTGATATCTCTATAAAAAAGCTTACGGTTTTTAAAAAAGGAAATGAATTTCAAAAACCTGAATTCAAAGCTGATAATATCAGGCTGCAGCTGAATCCCTTTGTAATTTATGACTATCTGATGGGAGAAAAAACCAATATTACCATCGAAAGTTTGGAGTTCGATAAGCCTGAATTTTTTCGAGAGCAACCTTTCCTATCAAATAGAAAATCAACAGGAGATGATCAAGCACATAAATTACCATTTAATGTGAGTATTAAGAAATTTAACATAACTAACCTGCATGTTGGACAAGAAAATAAACATCAAATAAGACTGAATTTAGCAGCCAATAATATAACAATTAACAAGTCTGATTATAATGCAGATGTAAAAAAGGTGTTGATTGAAGATGTATTGTTTAGCAACAAAACTTTAGAAAAGGTCAGACTCAAATTAGTCGGACAGAATATAAAAATAAAAGACAAGAAAATTAACATACCTAATCTAAAGGCCGAAATATTTGGAAGTGAAATCTATCAAAATACTTTAAAGGGTAATGCAAAAATTGAGAAAATTAATAAGATTACTATGTTAAAAGTAAACCTGTTTGCTGAACATTTAAACTTTGATCCAAAAAATAATAAAGTCAATAAGACGCTCCATATAGAAGAGGTCAAGAGTAAAGCTGCTATTAAAACTGATTTGGTAGATATTAATTTTAAAACCCTGTTAAAGAACTATATTAAAGCTGTCTCAGTACAAAATAATGAAAATCAGGAACAAACTCCTCAGACACATGTTTTGTCTCTCAAAACAACCCCAATATCATATTCATCATATTCTTGGTCCAAAAGGATCATTGAACCCTTCAACTTGGAAAAAGTGCATGGTGAATTACAGATCAAAGCAAAGAATTTTGATATCTATAGTCAAAAGACGCAGAATGCAAATTTTACGATCAATTTTGGTAAAGCGGCTGAGAATGACTTTCTGAAAATATCAACACATATATCAAATATTTTTGGTGGAGACATTGATACAGAAGCTCATATTTCTCAAGCTACGGACACGAAATGTACCGGAAAATTCTCAGCAAATAAGATTGATCTATCACAGCTTATAAAAACATATTACAACGTTAGTCCTGGAATTGGACAAATATCTCTTTCAGATATTGAATTAAATGGCAATTGTTTGAGCCAAAAAGATTTAATGAGATCTATAAATGGTTCTTTGAAAGCAAGAATTACTAATGGGAAAATAGAATTCAATAATATTTCTCAAACAGCACTCAATCAGATTGGTTTAAAAAAAACATTGGAATATGACGAGGCAAACAGTCAAATCAACATAAAAGATGGTCTTGCGAAAGTTGAAAATTTCAAACTCTCTGGTGTAAATATTCCAAAAATTTTCATTTTGGAGGATAGTCATAACCAGGTTAATTTTGCGACAAAAAATGTTGACCTGAAAGTTTGGTTGAAAGGTGAACATATAACTGGTGCAGACTCATCACAATATATTTATTTTCATGGCCCGTGGGATAATATTCAAGTTTCGGCAAACCCTTTCTATAGAACATTTGAAAATGTTGCCAGTACAACCAAATTCATTGAGCATATCAAGCAAGAAGGTCTTGATACAGAAACAAAGACCCTTTTAGAAAAAGTTATTCAAGTAAAAAAAGACCTCTCTCAGGAGGTCAGTAACAAAATTAAAGCGGAAATTGGATTTTCAGTTATCCGTTCATTAAGAGATGAATCTGATGGTTATATAGGATCTAATTCCCTGAATTAAAAGCGAAAATAGGTTTTTGCCGTAATGTCGTCATTCTTAATTGTTCTATAACAATGTACGACTTAACAAAAATAATGAATCTAAGAGAGTATCTGATATGGGAGATCTCATAAGAAGAAAACTAAGGGGCATGTTTCTGTCAATCTTTGATTTCAGCAGCAAGAATGCTCGAGAAGCAAATTATGAGAATGCGGAAGGGGACGAAATGATTGGAAAGAAAAAAACAAGCGGAGCAGCAATTGCAAATTTAGTATCAATCACTGCTATGGTTTTTTCTGCGTTTAGTTTTTATGAAACTGCATTAAAACAGGCAAGTCTGACATACTATCCACCTGGGCTCATTCAAATGTATAGAGAGGGTTTCAGAGATGTACTCGCGATCCCAGTAACAATCTCAAATGATGGAGCACAAAGAGGGACAATTTTGTCTTTTAATTTAAAAGTTACAAATCTTGAAACAAAAGAAACAAAAGAATTTCAAAACCTCTATTTTGGAGATAATCCAAAGGGAACTGACAAAAAACTCTTTAGCCCAATTACTATTCCTGGCCGAAATTCTTACAATGATGTGATTCTTTTCCATGCGATAAAAACTGGATCATTTGTAAAGACAACTGGTGGTGTAAAGCTTCCACTAAGGTTGACATTAAGCATGAACACCGATGGCAGTAAATCATTCCTCGGAGAAGGCAAAACCAAGGAAATTACTTTTGATATGACTGCATCTTATATTCAGGGGTTCAGAAACATGGAGTCAGGATCACCTACAGTGCTTTATAATAAGCGCTGGCATGAGGCAAACAAAGCTGCCAAAAACTAAATATGATCATTTGCGAATCTATCTATGATAATCTGTGCGCCGCGAACAAGCTGTTCAATAGCTATTGAGTTTGAAAACTCAAGTTCAGGGCGCATAACTTTATAGATCGGCAATAATTCTTGTATCATCGGAACATGAATAAAAACCATTTTTGGTGAGTTATTTTTCTGAGCATAGTTCAAGACTTTAAAATAGTAATAATTACATAAATAATTTCCAGCATCTCGGGATTGCTCAACAAATAACCCTTCATTGCGAAGGGCGCCCTCCATAGCATCAATATTGAACTGGCAAAAAAGCTCATCGCAACAATTCTGATCAATAATCTCGCTATCAGAAAACTGCCCACCTGCATCAGGTTTTTTAAGCGTGACTTGGTTCTTAGCTATAAGCTCAACTTGGAAACCCACCGCTTGCTCACTCAAACCAAAAGCAATTATATTTTCTGCTTGAAATAATAGCTCTTGCTTATGTTCAATATCTTGGAATGTAGTGTTCAGAACAAGATATTGAACGCTTTCAAGCGTATTTTTCTCTTCTAAAAGACGGACCAAAACCTCAGTTGGATTTATAAAATATGGGGGAAAAGGGCCAAAGCCAGTAATTAACAAAGACATTCCTTTGAACCTATTCAGAGTTGAAATCGACATAGGTGTGATCGGCATCACTTCGATATTGATGCATATACCTCATATTAACGACATCAAAGATGAATTAAAACCCAAAGGAGGGGAAAATGCTAAACCAAATGATACTTTTTCGTGCCGCAATGACAAAACCAGGATCCATGGATCTTCCAAAAGCTGCACCAAAGAAAACGTTCAAATTCTCAAAACTTTCAGGATTAGATCGTTTCGCTGTTTTTGTAATGACAGGATTGATTAGTGGAAGCGCTGCAACAATTACCATTGCAAGTTTTGTAAACAGTCTAGCATAGTAAAAATGATATTATATTCCAAGCTCTGCCTCACACCGGCTGATCCAGTCGGTTAGAGGCAGGCAGCCTTCAAGGGTAAATCCTCCATAATGCGCTTTTCTCGTATAGGCAAGAAGAGATATATCCGCAAGACTGATATCATCTCCAATAAACCAGCTTCGATCTTCTAAATGATGTGTCATGAGTTGGAGCGCTTTTTCACCATTTTCGACACGCCAATCTTCACGCTCTACTTTTGAGCGGCCCATGACATACATATGGGAAATGCAAACCGCGATATAAGGTTCATGGCTATATTGTTCCCAGAATAACCATTCATTCATTTTTGCTTGGAGATATAGATCCTCAGGAATAAGTTTGCTGTTATGAGCAAGATATAACATGATCGCATTTGATTGCGATAAACCTCGTCCATCATCGAGTATAACAGTTGGAACTTCACCTGTGGATTAACTTCGAGCATCTCAACCTTGTTTTGAGCCTCAGCTTGCGTTTCCGTTTTGCTTTTATCTTTGCTGAGATGTATTTCGCGCCAATCATATGGAATACCAAGATAGTCACATACATATTTTATTTTCAGACAATTGCCTGAAACTTTGGCGCCATAAATTTTCATAAAAGCCTCTGCTTAAGTTATAAGTTATTTCTCAAAAAAGAGAAATAATAAAGCAAGATTATGGGCAATTTGTGAATTGTCAGCAGCTCCCGCATGACCACCTTCAGCCGGCTCATAGAACAATGGAGAATATCCCATTGTTTCCATTTTAGCGGCCATCTTTCTGGCATGTCCAGGGTGAACACGATCATCTTTGCGAGAGGTCATAAAAAGAATCGGAGGATAGGATCTATCTTTTTCCAATAATTGGTAGGCTGAAAAATTTTTGATAAACTCCCAATCCTCTGGTTTATCTGGGTCACCATATTCTGCAATCCAGCTCGCTCCTGGAGGAAGCTTTGTATAACGTTTCATATCAAGCAAAGGAACATTGCAAACGATAGCTCCGAAAAGCTCTGGATAACGTGTAAGCATTGCACCAACGAGTAATCCTCCGTTGCTACCCCCACGACAGGCAAGCCGTTTTGGAGTCGTAACGCCGCGCTTAATTAGGTCTTTTGCAACATAGGCAAAATCATCATGGGCAAGTTTTTTACCTGCATAACGTCCCGCCTGATGCCACTTTGGACCAAACTCACCACCACCTCTAATATTCGCGACAACATAAGTTCCTCCTCGCTCTAACCAGAGTTTTCCGATTGTAGCAGAATAACTAGGAAGTAATGAAATTTCAAAACCACCATATCCCATCAAAAGAACAGGAGCATCAGGGTGTTTTTCTTTGGGGCCGATCTGTAGGTAAGGTATAATTTCATCATCTATTGAAATGGCTTGATGACGTGTAACGGTTAGCCCTTTTGTATCAAAAAAATGAGGCAGATTTTTAATTTCTTCTGTGTCTTTGCCAGGAGACACGAATGACTGTGTATTTGGTTTTAAATAGCCGGTTAAAGTAAGTGAATATTTTATACTTTTAGAAGCCACACTTGGTATATCCCAACCATCCTCGATATCTAAAGGTGAAATGTAGGCTTGCTCACCTTCTTTCATTTTCAATGTTTGAATGAGTTTCGCACCACCATTCATCTCATAAATTTCAATTTCACAAACCATATCATTTAATATCTGCAAAGCAAGATAGGGAGCAGCATGTGAAATATAAGAAAGAATGCGCCGGGGGTCGGGTTTAAACAAAAGCTTAAAATCTCTTTTACCGGCTTTATAATCTAGCCACGGTATAATGAGTAGGCTGCCTGAAATATAGTCAATGCCCTCAATATGAGCATCAGATTTTAATTCAACGGTCAGCCATCCCTGATCAATAGAAACATATGAATCTTTGGGAAGGTCTATTCGAGAATAACTATGCCCATCATACGCAAAAACCTCACTCTCAAAAAAATCAACTTTCTGATAAAAATAGATTTGTTGAGAAATTTTATCAAATGCTGGGTAAACACTAACATCATCAAATTTCCCTTCAAAAATAATGGGTGCATCTTTTAGGCTAGTACCACGTTTCCAATACTGAATCACACGTGGATAGCCAGATTTGGTTTTATGAGCATCCTCTAAAACAGATCCGATCAACATTTCATCGGGGGAAATCCATTGTGCGCTACATTTTGATTCTTCTATATAAAACCCATTCTCCTCAGGTGGAACAAAGACTTTTGTTTGAAGATCATATTCTCTGACAACACTTGCATCGCTTCCTCCTCGGCTGAGACGAATGATGACACGATTTGGGCATTCTGGAAGCATTCTAGCAGACTGGACAACCCAATCTTCATTTTCTTCTTTTGCCAGGGCATCAAAGTCTAAAATAGTCTCCCATTCAGGTTGTTTTGAACGATAGGAGCTTTCTGTTGTTTTGCGCCACAAACCTCTGGGGTTATCTGAATCTTTCCATAAATTATAAAAAAAAGCGCCACGTCGCTTTGCAAAGGGGATTTTTTCTGGAGAATCCATGATTGCTTTAGCGAGTTTTTCATCTTGCTCAGCTAGATCATCAAATAATTGATCTTCAACAATCTTATTACGTATATCAACCCACTCAAGGGCTGATCCACTGTCAATATCTTCCAACCAGATATAAGGATCATCAGTATTTGTGCTCACAGTAAAAGCCCTAATATAGAAAGCGACGAAATTGAGTTTATCAAGCTTTTGTAAAATTTAATATAACAACCGATTAAGTTGTAATAATGAGCACATAAAGTCATCTAATTAAATTAGAAACTTATGATTTTACATTAATATGCTGCTATGCTATCAGCAAATTCTAAACTTTAGTATTCTACTATGAATTAAGATGACATAGATAAAAGTTTAAGATAATATTCAAACTAAAGTATGTTTATAAAACAATTGAAATAGGATTTTTTTTATTTCTATTTAAAAAAATATTATAACTCTAAGGTATTAATTATAGTCTCTATTTTAATTTGATAATTCTACAGTAAAAATAATAAAAGTGGCAATCGATCAAATTATGAATACCTCAGTTAGCATAAATCAACCTAAAGTTGGTATAATCATCACACATTATAACTATGGTTCATTTGTTGAAAAAGCAATTAACTCTGCATTAGCGCAAAATTACGAAAACTTTGAACTAATTGTCGTTGATGATTCAAGTAATCAAGACAATAAACGGCAGCTGTCTCAGGTTGTAGAAAGCGCCCAGGGTCGCGTTAAGGTTGTTTGGTCTGAAAAAAATCAGGGTCAGATAGAAGCATTTTTCGCTGGTGTAAAAGAAATCGATGCAGACTTTTACTGCTTGCTTGACCCTGACGATCAATACTTGCCAACATTCATAGAAGAAATGGTTGCTGCGCACTTAAATGATTACATTTATGTTTCTATGGTATGCTGCAATCAGAAATACACCGTAAATGGGAGACAAGTCAGCGGAACGAACTTATCTAGAAATATAGAAAAATTTAAGGTCAAAACTATAGAGCATTATGATGCAAAGTTTTTGAATTGGCAAGCTGGGAGATGGCCCTGGACGAGTACAAGTTCTATGATGTTTAGAAAAGACGCTCTGCGAATGCTTAAGACTTTGCATAAGACCGACATCAAAATTTGTGCGGATACTTATTTGGCGACTGGTTGTCGTTACATGGGTGGGACCTTGTTATATGAAAAACCATTGGTATTTAGAAGCGTACACGACAAAAATGCCTATCATAATGATTATATTATTTCCAGTAAAGCATCTCAAGGAGGAGATAATAAAAAAATACAAAAGCAATTAAAAGAGTTGGCATTTTTAAACTTTATAGAAAATGGTGGATCAAATTTATTTGGAAAAAAACATTGTAAAAAGTTAGCTCGGAATGAATTTAATGCGCAAAGTTTGCGATGGATGTTAAAACAATCTCCAAAACTAAAAGAAATTATTACATATACAGATATGCTTTTAACAGTTGTAAGGGGAATAAGGCGTAAATATAAGTCTAGTAAGAGGCATAATAGAAAATCCACGTTCGCGAGATAAAAATGAAGACAAGTAGAAAAAGCATCCTTATTACTGGTGGAGCCGGTTTTTTAGGCTCTCATATATGTGATGTTTTGCTCAACCAGGGTCACGAAGTTATTTGCTTGGATAATTTCTTTACAGGTGACAAACGAAATATCGAACACCTGATGCAAAATCCTCGGTTCGAACTTATGCGTCATGACGTTACCTTTCCAGCTTATGTAGAAGTTGATGAAATCTACAACATGGCATGCCCTGCATCTCCTATTCATTATCAGCATGACCCTGTTCAGACAACTAAGACATCTGTGCATGGCGCCATTAATATGCTGGGGCTTGCCAAAAGATTAAACTGTAAAATTTTACAGGCATCTACCAGCGAGGTCTATGGGGATCCAGAAGTGCACCCACAAAAAGAGGAGTATTGGGGAAATGTAAACCCAATAGGTCTTCGCTCTTGTTATGATGAAGGAAAAAGATGCGCGGAAACTCTATTTTTCGATTATCGTCGTCAACATAATTTGGCAATCAAGGTTGTTCGTATTTTTAATACTTACGGTCCTAGAATGCATCCTGATGATGGAAGAGTTGTTTCTAATTTTATTCTGCAGGCCTTGAGAGGCGAGCCGATCACAATTTACGGTGATGGGAGCCAAACAAGGTCCTTTTGTTATGTAGATGACCTTGTTAGGGGGATCATTGCCTTAATGGGAACATCAGCTGATTTCACTGGCCCAATGAATTTAGGAAATGATAGAGAGATCACTGTATTAACACTGGCAGAGATTATTATAGATATAGTAGGTTCAAAATCCGAGATTATAAGAAAACCACTTCCAGCTGATGATCCAAAACAGCGTAGACCGGATTTAACCTTAGCCAGAGAAAAAATAGACTGGGAGCCCAAGACATCTCTAGAAACAGGCATACGTAACACAGTCAAATATTTTGATCAGTTGCTGAAAGAAGGTTAAATGAATTTTAATGTGAGTTTAAGTCTCACAAACCACACAGATTCATCTAAAAAAACAAGTTATAGATTTACAATATTAGTGGTCCTCATATATCAATTCAAACTTATTTGAGGACCAGTTTCCATATACAAATTTGAAAAATCCATAACGGCTAGTACCCACGGCTTCTGGGTAACGCTCCAAGGTCTCGCCACATGGCTTCTTCTAACGAACCTTTCTCAACGACACCAATTTGCCCTTGTGGAAACTGGTTTTCAGATGATGTTTTTCTTTTGTTTTTATTTTCAACCTTTTCAGGTGAAAAGGACAACATATTATTTTTTGTACAAGTTGATACACACATGACTCAGCTCTCCTAATGTTCTGCACGATGTCAGACAGGTCAATCCCATCCAACAACAAACAGATAAGCAGGGAAGTCTCAGCTCCGAGTGATGCGTATCACAGAAAAGTTGATTAGAATGAGCTTGCAGACATTATTCTTAGATTATGCCTGAGGGGGAAAGATCATTTGGTGGGATCAAATCATTAAGGTTGTATAATCGTGATTGAATAGCTCCTACATCAAAGCAGATCATTTAATGTGAATGTAATTCACATTTGATCGTGCGAAGGCTATGGTCAGGGAGAAGGTATTTATGATGAAAAGCTATATCGGTGTTTAATCATAGAGTTCTGTTAAATTCTTTTAAACTTGGAAAAGGCGTTCAATACATTTTCGGCATTAAGTTTTTTCATTATCAAGATCTATAACATTTTTAGCCCAGAAAGTTAGAGAACCATGTGAAGCTTCCACATCTGTAACCCAAACACCAATAGCATCTAGTTGCCTTTTACGAACATCAAGAATTTTCATGCCTCCTGTATTTTCTGGAAATCCTTTTTCAATTTCGAGATCTTGAGGACCATAAAATCTGAGACTGCGCACTAAGTCTTCATATTTCATAGTAAGATCTATATAAGATTCCAAAAAATCATCTAAATTAATATGATAGTAAAAACCAATGATATTGTATTTATGTGGATGTTTGATAATAGGGTGTTCGGGATCTTTTTCCATTTTTGAAATATCTATTGTTTTAATCAATTGAATTAAAAGCAATTAATAATCAATAATTCCATAATATTAGGTAATATATTGAGTTATACATATGATATGTATATTTTAATATCATGTCATCCCATTTCTCAAACATTTCACCCAAACCCCTTGCAAATCCGCCAAAGCCCGTTTAGACCAGTCACAAACAGAAATTCACACAAAAATCAGATAATCACATGACAACAATCGTACGTTTTGCGCCAAGCCCAACAGGTCGCCTTCATATTGGAAATATTCGCCCAGCTTTGATCAACTGGCTCTATGCCAGGAAAAACAACGGCAAATATATGCTGCGCCTGGATGATACAGACCAGGAACGCTCCACTGAAGAATTTGCTGAGCAGATCAAACAAGATCTCACCTGGTTGGGGTTGACCTGGGATTTAGAAGCAAAACAATCAGACAGGTTCGCTGAATATGATGCAGCAACAGAAAAACTCAAAAAAATGGGCAGACTTTACGCCTGCTATGAAACCGCAGATGAATTAGAGCGTAAACGCAAACGCCAGCTCTCTGCTGGCAGACCGCCTGTTTATGACCGCAAAGGCCTAAAACTCACTGACGAAGAAAAGGCTAAATTTGAAGCTGAAGGCCGAAAACCACATTGGCGCTTCTTGCTTGAAGAGCGCACAGTAGAATGGAAAGACCTTGTACGTGGAGATCAAAAGGTGGACGCCGCATCTTTGTCAGATCCGGTTCTTATCCGTGCAGATGGCACATACCTTTATACGCTACCAAGTGTCGTGGATGACATTGACTTTGGCATCACACACATCATTCGAGGTGAAGACCATGTCGCCAATTCTGGCGCACAAATTCAGCTTTTTGAAGCGCTGGGGGCAAAGGCACCTGAAATGGGTCACCATAATTTGCTTGTCGGGGCACAAGGTGAGGCTCTGTCAAAACGCTTAGGCTCGTTAGCCATTCACTCCTTCCGTGAAGAAGGTTTAGAGCCGCTAGCTGTAGTCAGTCACTCTGCAACCATCGGATCATCAGTCCCAATTGCCCCTTATAAAGCAACAGATGATGTTGTTGATATGTTTGATATTTCAAACCTTTCCAGAGCTCCAGCCCGCTTCGATCCAGAAGAGTTAAAAATGCTCAACGCCAAATTGCTTCATGATTTGGATTATTCTTCAGTTGAAGAAAACCTCAAAAATATGGGCGTAGAGGCCAATGAAACCTTTTGGAATATTGCTAAAGAAAATATATCACTGCTGCATGAGGTCAAGGATTGGTGGGATATTGTCAATGGACCGATAGAACCTATTATTGAAGACAAGGCCTTTTGTATAAAAGCAGCTGAACTTGCCCCAGAAGATCCATGGGATGAAAACACATGGAAAACCTGGACAGATGCCATTAAGGCAGAAACAGGTGCAAAGGGAAAATCTCTCTTCATGCCATTACGACTAGCATTAACAGGTCAGAAGCATGGTCCTGATATGGGAAGTTTTATTTTATTGATCGGCCGTGAGAAATGCCTTGAGAGATTAAAGTCCTAAATTTTATTATGTTGCGGTTACCAGCACGAGGGTTCACTGGTAACCGCAATTTTATCCCCGGAGTGGGCCCATATTTTTTTATGCAGTATGATAAGCAAATTGTTCTGTTGAACGTTTATAGATATGATGTGTGGTTGCAATATTGTGCTTACGCATGAATGCGACAGGCAAATCTACCTTCTTAGGCGTTTGTAAAATACCACGTGATGAAACATGATAACCTAAGCGCTTGTAAAACCTCACAGCATTAATATTAGCTCTTAGGCTAAACTCGTAAAAGCCAGCATCTCTTGCTCGCTCTTCCGCATTTTTGACCATCATCCGCCCAATACCCAACATGTGAAATAATGGATGGACATAAATCATATTAACTCTGGCTGTGCCGCCACGATCATCAGCAGGGCACCATCCAGATGTTCCAATAAGTTCATTCCCCATCCAAGCACAATATGTATTATTCGCAAAAATATGGTCACAATAATTTTTGGAATAAATCAATTCATTTTGTGCTTGGACTTGTTCTTCCGAATGCTCAGTGCCAGCAAGAAGCGTAAAAGCTGACTTATGGACATATCGCACTGAGGCTAAATCATCTAAAGTCACAGGCTTTAACTTGACTTTATCTACTATACTAAATTTTCTCATAATACTCATATGTGTTACCGGAAGTAAAAACAAATAATGTCCATGTATAGTCTTGCTGAAACGGGTCTAAAATAGGGCGCAAAACAGGCTTACTTGCCTTTATTCGATCTTTATTCACATATTTTGAATATACTAGTGGAATGTATAGGGTTAATATTAAATATTAGACGATGTTATATTTAAGAAATTGTTTTTATGTATCAATTGATTGGTGGGAGAATTTTACGTTCTACTTTACGAGTATTTTGTTTCTCAATAATTTTGCTTTGCCTGTTATTATCTATTTCTTGTGGATCAATGCCAAATTCTTCTGGCGTAAACTCACTTTGTTTACAAGAGCAGCCCTTGATAAACTCTTTTCGAAACAGAAAAGCATTAGGGGTTTGATTATAAGGTTCCCCTCTTAAAGAAATCATCTGTTCAATCTCTTCGCCAGGGTTTTTATAAACAAATAAATCAGCTGGCGCTGCACATTGTGACTGACAGATAGCTGAATCTTGCGGAAAACGGCTTGGAAGTGTCGAAAAGCTGATAGGATAGTAAAAGCCATCACAACGCCTTACGCACATAGTCCGATATGTCGCAAAGGGGATGGTAGAAGATTTAGCCTCTTTATTCTCATTATCAAAATCATTATCAAAAGAGAAAATAGATCTATTTCTGCGACGATCTTCTTTTACATAATTCTCACCACAGCCATTACGAGCAAGTTTGGAAATCAGAAAATCTTCTTCACTTGTGTCATATGTTAAGACAGATCGTTTTTGTCGCTGCAAATGATCCAGCTTCTTTTCAGCTGTTTTAACTTTACGTCCAATTTTTCGGCATTTTCTGTTTTCTTTTAGTCGCTTACCAAAAATAAAGACATTTTCATAACAGTTTAATTTTTCAGCTTTGGCCTTTACTTTACGATATTCTGTACGGGTTTTTAGAAGTTCTTCATTGAGCTTGGGTAAAATATCTCGTGATTTAGAACGCGCAAGCCATTGATGAGCAAGTTGTTTTTCTAGTCGGGCACAATGCCTTTGTTGTGGTGTTTGATAGATAGATTGCTCTTCAAACTGATAATTAGAGTGACCATCATTTTGCTCTTTTTGCCCACGAGGAGATAATTCCCCTCTACTGTCAATACGATACTGCTTGTTTGGGCTTTGTTTCTTTTTCGCAACTTGTGAGAAAACAGACTGAGTAAGAAAAGGGTAAGTACTTAGAAAGATCGCTAATACTATAAATAATCTGATGAGCATCATTATAAAACTAAGGGGTTACGATTAGCACAGATTGAGAGAATATCAGTCTTCTAATGCAGTTATTTAACATATAACGTGAAGTTCTGAATATAAAATAAATATTGTACTAATCAATTTATCTCTTTCATCTCAGCAAATGAATGTTAGAGGAACTTACCAACACAATCTAGTAAGAAAATAAAATTCTAAACATTTAAGGGGATGTTTGTTTGTTTTTAGGTTGTTTTTTCATCTTATTACCAAAGCGAACACTTGACGCAGTATCTAAAACAACTCATAAAGATGTCATGATGAAAACGGCCATATGTTGTATTGAAAAGAAAATAATTATTACAAGCTAGTTAATCCTGCTGGCGGCCGTTCCCCTTTTCCGAAATATTTTATTATCAGAACGCCCGCCAAAGGTGAAAAGGGGATAATTGTGACCATCAATTTATACAATACACTCAAAAGAGAAAAACAGCTCTTTGAGCCTTTAGATAACAATAACATACGATTTTATGTATGTGGGCCCACAGTCTATGATTATGCCCATATTGGAAACGCCCGGCCAATTATTGTTTTTGATACGCTTTTCCGATTACTTCGCCATACTTACGGAGAAGATAAAGTTACTTATGCGCGCAATATCACAGATGTTGATGATAAAATAAATAAACGTGCATTTGAGGAAAAGGTCTCAATACAAGAATTAACACAAAGAACGACAAAACAGTTTCATGAAGATATCGGACAGCTCAATTGCCTTCCTCCTACAAGAGAGCCAAGAGCCACAGAACATATAGAAGAAATGAAAATCATGATCGAGACATTGATCAAGAAGGGGCATGCCTATGTAGCTGAAGAGCATGTTTTATTTCATGTCCCGTCAATGGAAGACTATGGTGCATTATCCGGTAGATCTACAGATGAAATGATAGCTGGTTCAAGAGTTGAAGTGGCTCCCTATAAGAAAGATCCTGTAGATTTTGTCCTCTGGAAGCCATCAAAGGAAAATGAACCGGGATGGTCCTCTCCAGGTGGAATTGAAACAAATGGACGACCTGGGTGGCATATTGAATGTTCTGCTATGGCCGAGAAACACTTAGGTAAAACATTTGATATCCATGCAGGTGGGATTGATCTGGTTTTCCCACACCATGAAAACGAAATTGCTCAAAGTCGATGTGCACATGATACTGAGATCTTAGCCAATATCTGGATGCATAACGGGTTTTTAATGGTAGAAGGTCAAAAAATGTCCAAGTCAATTGGGAATTTCTTCACCATTAATGATTTGCTTAAGGATTGGCCAGGTGAAGTTCTCAGACTAACCATGCTTATGACCCACTACCGTCAACCCATCAACTGGACAGCTGCAGGCGTGGCTGAAGCTAAGAAGATCTTGGACAAATGGTATTCAGTTATAGGTGATCAAGAGGTTGAAGGACCTGTAAATGCAGATGTTCTAGAAGCATTGCAAGATGACTTGAATACACCAAAAGCCATTGCATCTTTGCATAAACTTTACGATGTAGCTTTGCAAGATGAAAAAGCTGCAAAAGCCCTTAAGGCAAGTGCTCAGTTTATTGGTTTGTTAAATCAGACGGAATCTGACTGGAAAGCTTGGCGACCTGTAAATGTTGAGATAGATGATGCAAAAGTAGAAGCCCTAATTCAAGCTCGTAATGAGGCGAAAGAACAAAAGGATTACGCAAGGGCAGACCAAATTCGTGATGAAATCAAAGATCTTGGGGTTATTTTAAAAGATGGCCCAGAGGGGACAACCTGGGAGATTAAGCACTAAGTCTTTGAAATTTTCGGTGCAAATTAACCCTTTTTATCAAGACCGGAGAAATTTTCCATATTACTAAATATAAAATATAAAGGTCTTGGGTAAGGAACAGTATATGAGTAAAGAGCGACTCTACCTATTTGATACAACATTGAGAGATGGCGCGCAAACGAATGGCGTGGACTTTTCCGTGGATGATAAATTACTGATTGCGGAAACTCTCGATGAATTAGGGGTAGATTATATTGAAGGCGGTTACCCGGGCGCCAATCATACTGATACTGCTTTTTTTGAGGAAACTCAAAATTATAAAACTGCAAAACTGACAGCATTTGGTATGACCAAACGGGCAGGGCGTTCCATTGAGAATGATCCTGGCTTTCAGGGAGTTCTGCAATCACAGGCGAGTGCGATTTGTCTTGTTGCGAAAAGTTGGGACTACCATGTGCGTGTTGCACTGGGAATCACAAATGAAGAAAATCTTGAATGTATCCGTCAATCAATCAAAGCAGTTAAAGAAAAAAATAAAGAAGCAATGTTGGATTGCGAACACTTTTTTGATGGCTATAAAGCCAATCCAGAATATGCATTGCAGTGTGCAAAGGCAGCCTACGAAACAGGGGCTCGATGGATTGTTTTATGTGATACAAATGGGGGTACATTACCAAATGAAATATCTCACATTGTGTCAGAAGTTGTAAAAGAAATTCCTGGAGCGCAGCTTGGGATTCATACCCACAACGATACAGAAAATGCTGTAGCAAATTCTTTGGCTGCGATAAGGGCAGGTGTGCGTCAAGTACAAGGCACTTTAAATGGTTTGGGAGAGCGCTGTGGAAATGCAAATCTGACCTCAATCATTCCAACATTGATGTTAAAATCAGAATTTGCCGAACAGTTTGAAACAGGCATAACACCTCAAAAATTACGCACTTTGACTCATGCATCCAGGGTATTAGATGAAATACTAAACCAATCTCCAGATCAACATGCTCCATATGTAGGAGCATCTGCATTTGCCCATAAAGGCGGAATACATGTTTCTGCGGTTGTAAAAGATCCTGAGACTTATGAACATGTTGCTCCTGAGGCTGTTGGAAACACACGCAAATTAATCGTCTCAGATCAGGCAGGCCGCTCAAACATTTTAGCTGAACTTGAACGCATTGGTATGCAAGTTGATAAAAGCGATCCTAGAATACTTGACCTATTGGAAGAAGTAAAAAACCGCGAAGCGCTGGGTTATGCTTATGAGGGAGCGGACGCCTCATTCGAGTTATTGGCGCGTCGAAAGTTAGAAATAGTCCCCAAATATTTTAATGTAGATAGTTTCCGTGTAATGGTTGAGAAACGTCACAATGCACTTGGGGAATTGGTCACTGTTTCTGAAGCAAATGTTAAAGTCTTTGTCGACGGTCAAATTATGATGTCCTGGGCTGAAGGAAACGGACCAATAAATGCCTTGGATCAGGCATTACGCAAAGATTTAGGGAAATACCAGAAATACATAGATGACTTGCAATTGGTGGATTATAAAGTACGTATCCTTACAGGTGGAACAGATGCTGTAACGCGTGTTCTGATTGAAAGTATGGACGCAAATCACAAACGCTGGTTCACGCTTGGCGTTTCACCAAATATTGTAGACGCTTCTTTTGAGGCCTTATTAGATAGCATCAATTATAAATTAATGAGAGACGGAGCTCCGTCACCCGATTAAAAATTGTTAATAAGCTGACTAATATTCTGTTTTTATTAACTATAATTTCAATCAATTGCTATGATTAATGTGCTATATTTACAGCATTTGTAGAAAAAACAAATACATACTCGTAGATTGTCAGAATTTTCCCTTTAAAATTATGTTTTATAGAGGGTATTGATTCTATAGATCTACTCTAGATTGTATTTTTCTAGTTTTACATCTCGGAAAGCACCAACGGTAATTTGTCTGTGGTTGCTGTAATACTAGATGACTAAGTAGCAGTTTTTGCATTTTTCTAAACGACAAAAAGTGATTGGCCTTCTCAGGCTGTTAGATCTTAGCCTTAGTGGGTTTGAACCAAATAATAAGTGAAAACAATGTAGAATTTTTTAAAAAACTATGGGGGTAAAATGGCAAGACCAAGAGAATTTGATGAAATAGAGGCGATGGACTCCGCTGTCCAAGTCTTTACTTCGAAAGGTTATGAAGCAGCCTCTCTAATTGATTTGCTTAAATCAATGAAACTTTCCAAGTCAAGTCTGTACAACAGTTTTGGCACAAAGCATGAGCTCTTCTTATCAGCAATTGATCATTATGCAATTTCAAAAGAAAAACATCTCAAAAGTTGTATAGAAGAAGCTGGTACTACCCAAGAAAAGCTGGAAGCTATAATCATGGCTATGCTGAACCTGAATAATCTTAATGAGAGCTTAAGAGGATGTCTCTTACATAACTGTGCCATAGAAGTCTTACCTCAAGACGAAATTGCCTCTGAAAGAATAGCAAATGGTATGGCTCGTATCAGGGCATTATGTGTCGAGACAATTAAGCAAGGCCAAGCAAAAGGCGATATTTCTCAAAGACGAACTGCTGAAGAGCATGGAGACTTTTTCATGATCTCAATGTTTGGCTATCTCTCGTTCGCAAGAGCAGTTCCTGAAAAAGAAAGATTACAAAAAATTTCTCGGATGATCATCGACTCTCTGAAGTAAGCTCGCATGAATGTCTGATTATAATACTTCAATTATTGCTCATTTAATTTCAGAAGAACATGCTCAAACAGCTACTGATAAGATAATTGAAACACTTATAGCCAAACAAATTATTAACGTGCCTCAAACACATTGCGCTTTAAGTCAAGATGCATTGGCATATCCTCCTGGAAAGAACTTCATAACGGCAAGTATTTTTCAGGAGGAAGATGCACGAATAATGAATTTAAATTATAATTCATTTTCTAATCTTGTGACAAATGGGCTTCAGATTTCAATCGGACATGATGCAGTCTTTAACCCAACTGGGGAAGGGAGTGGTGGCAGATGTCCCGTGTGTTCAAACAAAAGCGTTGATACACAAACCCCAGAGAATAATCTCTCACAAGCCATAGAAGAATGGATTGAGGGGAAAAGTGAAGGACTATTAAAGTGCGAATTTTGCCAACAGACATCATCAATATCTCAATGGGATTTTGGTAATGATATGGCTTTCGGGAATCTGATATTTACCTTTTGGAATTGGCCGGATCTTTCGGATGTTTTTATATCAGATATATCAAAAACTCTTGGGAGTCGAGTTCAAGTTCTTCATGTCCGTATTTAAAATTAATACCAAATGCCAGGCCATGGAAAATGATATTTAGGATGTAATGTAGCTGGCCCTATACCAACCATAGTGATCATAGGTCGTGTTGGGATTGAAATTGGTGGCAGAGCTGGCTTCAATCCTCTAAGCTTGGCAATTCGCTGATGTGTTGGGGGGTGGCTCCTCAAAACGGAAGGTTGCGGTATGCGACGCCCAGGAAGCAAAATATCTTCCCAAAGCGCGCCCTGATAACGCTCAAGCTTGTGAAGCGCAAGGGCTAATCCATCAGGATCACCTGTTAAGGAAGCACCTTCTAAATCTGCATCGAATTCACGTGTTCTTGAGAGTGCTAACTGAATCAAATTGCCAGCAGTTGGAGCAAGGTAAAGCAATATCACCCCAAGCCATGGGAAAGGATCTGCCCCAATAAATAATAATGGAAAATTCAACAAGAATAATATAATCCCAATTGCTGACATCAATTGTGTAATGCGGCTCATTGTATCTGCAAGCGCCATAGTCGTCAGGTCATCATTTCTTATATGACTAATCTCATGCGCAAGAACACCGGCAATCTCTCTTAGATCAAGATTTCTCAATAACCCCTCAGTAACCGCGATATAAGGGGCGTTTAATGAGCCGGTTGCAAACGCATTAAGCGTTGAACTGGGAATAATATAAAGTTTAGGTTGAGTTGGTAATTCTGCCCTGTCTGAGAGAATATCAACCAAACGATTTAAATCAGCACCATGCCGGTCATCAACCAGTGTAGCGCGATACATCCTCATAACCATCTTTCCAGATAACCTAGGAGCGAGGAAGAACAAAGCGGGCGTGGCAATTAAAGCGAGAAGAATACCTGTAAAGCCAGCAAGCAACCAGGCACAGACCAACATGAGTAAGCCTAAGCTTACAAGCAGCATTACGGTATGAACAAAATTATTAGTTTTATGTTCGTTCTTTCGCTCTAAATCCAGAAATGGACTCAAATTCTGCACTTTGTTTGTCACGCGCTCTAACCTTGTTTTTGCTTAAATAACAAATCAATTTAGGACATCTCATATAACACAATACGACAGTGTAAATAAACATATCATAAAATCTAATTTGTTATTCGTGACATTTTAGCTGCTCCTGAATAGTCGGTATAACTTGATGAGCATCATTGATAACTTGATAAAAATCATCAAAACGTCCTCTCATAAAACCTTCCTGATTCATGTGGGAAAGAAGGTTCAATAAAGGGGCCCAGAAATTATCAATATTCATTAGAATAATAGGTTTTTTATGATTATAAATTTGAGCCCAGGTGATCTGCTCAACGAGTTCTTCTAACGTTCCTATACCACCGGGAAGAGCGATAAATGCATCAGCTTTATCATACATGAGACTTTTTCTCTCATGCATATTTTCTGTGATGATAAGTTCTTGTGAAGCATTGAAAGCAATTTCTTTAGTACATAAAGATTTTGGAATTATTCCAGTAACATACCCTCCATTTGAAACAACAGTATGTGCTATAATGCCCATAAGTCCAATCTTTCCACCGCCATAAACCAGACCAATATTTTCTTCCGCAATTTTTTTTCCGATAATATTTGCAGCCAGACTATAGTGAGGGTTGTGTCCTTCCTTTGAACCACAAAAAATACAAATATTATGCATTTTCTTATTAATCATATCGCGCTCCCTGATAATAATTTTGCATAATATAACAAACACACAAGATAGATTTATTATAGTACGCCATTTGTTTTGTTGTAATTTAGCATCATAAACATATTTTATACTTAGATTCCCTCTAAATAAGTTCAATTGATAAAACATGACTACCAATAAAGTATATGTAAGGATAGAATATCTAATTGAATTTAATAGATAATCACATAACCAAGTTCATTTGTTTTACTATGAACTATTTGGTAGGGATGGTTAATCAGGAAGTTTTTAATAAACGTGAAAAGTTATGAGTAAAAAAATAGAAAGTTTTGAAAAAGCGCAAAGCGTGCAATGGCGGAAATTTTGGGTCATTTTATTTTGTTTTGCATGCCTGTTCGCAATACCATATTTTGTATTGAATTGGGCAGACTTAAAGCCAAAAATACTAGCTTGGCTTGATAGGGATATTATTAAGCAGGAACAACTTGAGACAACCAAAATTGTCAAAGAAAAATCAGAAAAAGAAAATACGAAACAATTAGCTCAGAGTATA
>CBDHHC010000009.1:0-30748 GCA_965263345.1 Methyloligellaceae bacterium | reverse complement strand
GCCGTTGGAAAGAAACGGACTCAAACTGGATCAGGGAAGAACTCTCAAAATTTCAATCCAATCATCCATGCGAAGCCTGCAGTGGGTATCGTCTGAAACCTCAAGCTTTAGCTGTAAAAATCGACAAGTTGCATATTGGCGAAGTTGCCAGTATGTCAATTGCGGAGGCAGCCGTCTGGTTTGATAAGCTTCCTCGTAAACTCAAGGCAAAACAAAAAGAAATTGCCAGTCGAATTTTAAAAGAAATCAAGGAGAGGTTAAAATTTCTCAATGATGTTGGCTTAGGATATCTTACATTATCACGTAATTCAGGAACATTATCTGGAGGAGAATCGCAGCGCATTCGTCTCGCATCCCAAATTGGTTCAGGCCTGACTGGCGTTCTATACGTCTTAGACGAACCCTCTATTGGTTTACATCAAAAAGATAATGCTCAATTATTAGAAACTCTAAAACACTTACGAGATCTGGGGAATACCGTCATTGTTGTCGAACATGATGAAGATGCCGTAAGGACAGCAGATTATGTCGTTGATATTGGTCCAGGCGCTGGGGTACATGGTGGGGAAGTTGTTTCCTCAGGAACACCCCAGGAGGTCATGAATGATCCTAAGAGTTTAACAGGACAATATCTAACTGGCATAAAGCAAATTCCTCTGCCCAACAACCGACGCAAGCCAAGCAAAGATAGGGCTGTTAAAGTTATTGGCGCACGGGAAAATAATTTAAAAAATATTTCAGCAGAACTTCCTCTTGGCTTAATGACATGCGTAACCGGTGTTTCTGGAGGTGGAAAATCAACATTCCTCATAGAAACCCTATACAAAGGTATCGCCCGAAAACTGACCGCCCGCAGAGAAACCCCAGGTGAGCATGATGATATCACAGGTGTCGAACATCTTGATAAAATAATTGATATCGACCAATCTCCTATAGGGCGGACACCACGTTCAAACCCCGCAACATATACAGGAGCATTTACACCAATACGTGAGTGGTTTGCAGGGCTCCCTGAAGCTAAAGCAAGAGGATATAAACCAGGACGATTTTCCTTTAATGTTAAAGGTGGTCGCTGCGAAGCATGTCAGGGAGATGGTGTCATTAAAATTGAGATGCATTTCTTACCAGATGTATATGTGACCTGTGACGAATGTCAGGGAAAACGATATAACCGGGAAACATTAGAAATCAAATTCAAAGGTAAATCTATCGCAGATGTTCTTGATATGACTGTAGAAGAAGGGGCCGAATTCTTTAAGGCAATCCCGTCAGTAAGAGACAAACTGGAAACACTAAAGCGCGTTGGTTTAAGCTATATAAAGGTTGGTCAACAAGCAACAACCTTGTCTGGTGGTGAGGCCCAACGTGTCAAATTGGCAAAAGAATTATCAAAACGGGCAACAGGAAAAACATTATATATTCTCGATGAACCGACAACAGGGTTACATTTTCATGATGTAGCAAAACTTTTAGAAGTATTACATGAGCTTGTAGAATCAGGAAATACGGTTGTAATCATTGAACATAACCTAGAAGTTATAAAAACAGCTGATTGGATTATAGACCTTGGGCCAGAAGGAGGTGATGGGGGCGGGGAAATTGTAGTCGTTGGGCCTCCTGAAAAAGTCGCCAAATCAAAAAAGAGTTATACGGGGCAATTCTTGAAAGAAATTCTTGAGAGACAAAATAATTTAAACATCCAGGCAGCAGAGTAAGAACAAAGCTCAAAACAAAAAATAATAACGAATCAATAAGTACAAAATACACTTCTTAGAAATATTACACGATTAGATCAGTATAAATATTGCATAATCTGATGTTTATAACAGTAAATCTGTTTAAAACTTGGTGACATAAGTATATTTTATTCATGTAATATTGATTTAATATTTTTGAGATTTTAGTCCTAATTTGGGGGTGTTTTTAGTGTAAAAGCCTTTTTTTTTTGTTTTTCGCAGGAGAATCACCTGTAAAGGGACTGTTTTGCAGAATGTATTGCTTTTATTGTGAATGTTTTTATGTTGCAATAGAGCCTCACTCGCGTCTTAATTGCGAGTTGAATCATGCGCAGGCATTGCAACTTGGGCAAACTGCACCCAAACTGAAGTAATGGTATGACGTATTAATGAACGCCATACCTTATTTGTAGCCCCTTTGGGGCGTTTCCTCCCTAGACTTGGCCGTTTAGTAATGAACGGCCTTTTTTCTGCCTAGCTGATGAACACAAAACACCAATATATGTTAATTCTGTGGCGATTGTGGATTGTTGGAATTATTATTCTCACCTAATTTGTTGCACCTTTTTTTTTTGCGAGGTATGACATAGAAAAGCATACAGACAACATTCAGTTGTCTTGGGAAAATCCCATAATAAAAGGTTGGATACAATGAAGGTCAACGAGGCCAAAGTTCGTAATATTGCTAAATTAGCTCGAATAAAAGTTACAGATAAAGAAGCTAAAAATCTGGAACAGGAAATCACGTCTATTCTCGATTGGATTGAACAGTTAAATGAGGTAAATACAGACAATATTGATCCACTGACATCAATCGTAGAAATGGAAATAAAAAAACGAGAAGATATCGTGAATGATGGTGGCTATCCAGATGATATCGTAAAAAATTCTGCAATGACTGAAGATAATTTCTTCATGGTGCCAAAAGTAGTGGAGTAAGGGGCATGAGTGATTTAACAAATTTAACAATCGCTGAGGCTCTTGAAGGACTTGAGGCGAAAGAATTTACTTCACAGGAATTGACAAAGGCTCATCTCGATGCAGCGGATAAAGCAAATCCTTCCTTAAACGTATTCACAAACATCACCCATGACAAAGCTTTGGCAATGGCAAAGGCAAGTGATGAAAAACGTTCTAAGAAAAAGAAGGTCGGCAAACTAGAGGGAATTCCACTAGGTATCAAAGATCTTTTTTGCACCAAAGATGTAGAGACAACAGCATGCTCTAATATCTTAAAAGGGTTTATCCCAACATATGAATCAACCATCACACAAAACTTGTGGGATGAAGGTGGAGTTCTAATTGGCAAACTCAATAATGATGAATTTGCGATGGGCTCCTCAAATGAAACGAGCGCTTATGGGAATTGCGTAAACCCATGGAAGCGTGAAGGAGACGATACCCCATTAGTGCCCGGTGGTTCATCAGGTGGCTCGTCTTCTTCAGTGGCAGCTGATTTGTGTCTTGCTGCAACAGCAACTGACACCGGTGGATCAATAAGGCAGCCAGCTGCATTTACAGGCACAGTTGGTCTAAAACCAACATATGGAAGATGCTCAAGGTGGGGGGTTGTTGCCTTTGCATCTTCACTTGATCAAGCAGGTCCAATAACGAAAACTGTCCAGGATGCTGCTATAATGTTAGAAGTCATGGCTGGACATGATCCAAAGGATACCACCAGCGTTGATATGAAGGTCCCGTCCTATCAAAAAGCCTTAAATAAGAAACTGAAAAAAGGCTTCAAAGTTGGGATTCCTAAAGAATATCGCGTTGATGGAATGCCAGATGAAATCGAGAAGCTATGGGCACAAGGCATAGAGTGGTTAAAAGAAGCCGGCGCTGAGATAGTCGATATTTCTCTACCTCATACAAAATATGCATTACCTGCCTATTATATTGTTGCGCCAGCAGAAGCATCATCTAATCTTGCCCGTTATGATGGCGTTCGTTATGGCCATCGTGGCCAAGGTGATGAAATTGTTGAGATGTACGAAAATAGCCGTGCAGAAGGTTTTGGAGCAGAAGTAAAACGTAGGATATTGATTGGGACATATGTTTTGTCAGAAGGATACTATGACGCCTACTATAATAAAGCTCAGAAAGTAAGAACACTTATCAAAAAAGACTTTGACACGGCTTTTGAAGATATTGACGTTATCCTAACACCAACAACACCAGGGCCTGCATTTGGTGTAGGAGAAGTTTCTGGGGATCCCGTACAAATGTATCTTAACGATATTTTTACCGTAACTGTTAATATGGCTGGGTTACCTGGGATTTCAGTCCCTGCTGGGATTTCAAGCGAAGGAACTCCTTTAGGGCTGCAATTGATAGGAAAGCCTTTTGATGAATCGACCCTATTGCAAGTTGGTCAGATTATAGAAAAATCATCAGGAGAACTTCCAAAACCAGAACAATGGTGGATATAAACACATAGTCCTCATTTATCGAGGTGATTGTCGAAAGGGCGAAAAAATGGCAATAAAATTACCTTCAGATTGTGCCTCAATGGATGATGTGCGTGCAGAAATCGATCGTATCGATGAAGAGCTTGTAGATCTTTTAGCTGAACGCTTTGGATATGTTGATAGAGCCTGGCAATTAAAAGACAACCCAGAACAAGCAACGGTCCCTTGGCGTATACAGCAGGTCGTTGATAAAGTCCGAGGTCATGCTGAAAAAAGAGGATTGCCTGCAAGACTAGTTGAAGCTCTTTGGAGACAAATGATTGGTTGGTTTATCCAATATGAAGAAGAAAAACTTGCCAAAAAAGACAACATCAAGAGCAATGAATAATTGCTCTTGTATAAAAAACTAGCTCTAACTTACCTTAGCATTTTTCTGCAGATTTATCAGAAGTAAGCTTCAGCTTTTCCTTTAAATAAGTATCTGCTTGATCCCTGGTCGTTGTGCTCTTAATAGGTCGTGAACCTGTTGGGATATCAATTTTTTTAATAGATTTTTTAAGAGGTTTTAAAAGCTGAGCAACTCCAGATAATTTTGTAATTTTCTTATCCACATTATGGATATGAAGTTTACACTCATGAATTTTATAAGTTGCATCGGCAATGATTTCCGCATCAGCTGAAGCCTTTATAAACAGCTTCGTTTTAATCTTTAGATGAGATATGACCTTAATATCAGCAGTATCTTCCGATTTTTTAGTGATAAGAACTTTTTGAATTCTGATCTTGCAGGAAGCCGCCTTTTTCATAAGCTTTCTACATTCTTTTTCGCTGTCTTTAATTTCTTGATGGACAAGATTTTGTAAAAAAGCTGTACCATCAATTGGCTGGCTTGAGGCTGTCTGGATTAAATAAAAAATTGAAATGCAAAAAGAAAAGATAAAACAAAGACGATTAGATTTACGAAACATACCACTCCCCAAACATTTTTAGTTATTTGTGCATATACGAAACTTGAGAGATAAACATTTGTCTTCAGTGTTATTCATGAACGCTGAATATCGCATGAATTAAGAAATTTGTACACAGAGAGGATATTTTAGGAGTGTTTTTTACGAAAATTCTTTAGGAGCATATTATGCAACATATTCCCTCCGATACGCACACACGAAAAACAACATAATCATATATTCATAACACTAAACCTGCCTTAACTCTTCTTTCACTATAAATTTCAACGAATAGATTCCCAGGAAAAAAGTCCTTGACACCGTAACGGTACTATGTTAGGGGTATGTCATAATTGAGATGAATGTCTAAAATCCCACAGACAACCCCAAAGATAGTGGTAGTAAAAGACGGTATAAGAAAAATCGAATACTAATTTCAAACATAATTTGCACCGACCTTCATAATAAAATTGTAACAAGTCCTATTGCGCTCCAGTCTTAAATTTACTTTTTATTATCCTTGTTTAAGAATCTAATTTTCCAAAAGTTAGATGTTAAGAAAACTATGTAATGATGGCCATCTTAGTCTTGAGTAAGGGGTATATCATATGAGAAAATTAATCTTAGCAATATTTTTATCTACATTCGCAAGTTCAGCATCTATTGCTGAAGAAGTTAATATTATTAAAAAGCCATTTTCTACATTCACAAACAGTAATACAGAGCAAGTTTTTAAATCTTTTGGTGTTGCGCTGTCTAAGATAAATAAGCAGGCTGCAAAACATTGCGATTTAGCTTTTGGGTATACAAATGATGAAACCTCTGAAGCAAACTGGATTGGTCCATTAGCTAAAATGAATTGGACTTTGTATGCCAAGCAAGATGCTAATATTCAGCTATCTAGTTTAGATGATGCGAAAAATTATAAGATTGGTAGCAACAAAGGAAATCTTGTTTCTTCTTTTCTAAAAGAGCAGGACTTTAAGGTGAATGCTATTTCTCTTACTGCTGATAACCTTAAAAAGCTATCAAATGGGGAAATTCAACTCATTGCGTCTGATAGTAATCTTGTTGAGCTTGAAGCAAAAACGAAAGGTTATAACCTTAAGCCAATTATGAAAGTGTCAACGAAAATTGTTTTAGATTGTGATAACACCGTAAATGCACAAACATTTGCAAGCCTAAACCAGGCGTTCCAGAAGTCACGCTAAGACTCATAATATAGCAGCATCTTTGTTAAACCACTTAAAAAGGTGCTGCATTTTTATAAAAAAATAGATATTTTCATATATTGATCAGGTAATTAGGTCTACTAAAACTATCAACATGAGAAATTTGGAGGCGACGCCCGGAATCGAACCGGGGTACACGGATTTGCAATCCGCTGCGTAGCCACTCCGCCACGTCGCCATCTTTTTGGAAAGACTCAGTGCATAACATATAACTGAGTGATAGGTCATCATTTTTATTTATATATGACGTTTTATTTTTGAAGTGTAAAGAGCCATAGGCTTAAAAATTGCTGTCAAAGCAATATCTTCCAAGCTGACAACACGTAAATTTTTCCTATTTAAACCAAAACATCATATCTATAAACATCATAGCTGGTATAAAACTCTGGACGATACCAGTAATATTTAAGTATATCGTAGATGAGGTAAAAAAGATTCTGTTGCAAACAATCCAAGAATGAGAGAGCGCACATGAATTATACAGAAGTGGCAAGATTGAATATGGTTGAATCTCAGATTCGCCCAAATGATATCACAGATCGCCGTATAACAAGAGCGATGTCGATATTGCCAAGAGAATTATTTGTTCCAGAGTCCCTGCGCTCAATGGCCTATATGGATGAGCATATTCTTATAAAACCAGAGGATGATACTTCAGTTGCACGTTATTTAATGGCAGCAATGCCGTTATCAAAATTGGTACAACTTGCAGAAATAGATGCCAGTGATGTTGTTTTAGATGTAGGGTGTACAACAGGATACTCAACAATTGTTCTCTCTCATTTATGCGAATCTGTTGTAGGGTTAGAATCAGATCAAGATCTTGCTGATATTGCGACAAAAAATCTGTCTGACTTGAATGTTGATAATGCAGTTATTGTTTCTGGTCCTCTTAAAGATGGACATGAAGCAGAAGGCCCTTATGACGTCATTTTCATGAATGGCTCTGTTCCTAAAGTTTCAGATAAACTATTGGATCAGTTAAAAGACCAAGGTCACCTTGTGGTTGTTCACTCAAATGAAGGTTTTGGCAAAGCCTATAAATACAAGAGAGTTATGGAAAATATATCTAAAAAATCAGCATTTGATGCATCAGTACCAGAACTGCCTGGCTTTGAGCAGTTAAAAGAGTTTGTATTTTAAGAGCTGATCTTATTTTTGGGAAATTATCATAAAAAAGAGTAACGAACGATAATATTGATATTACAATGGTATTTCCGAAAAGACATCAATATATCTCATTTTGTGTAAAATATGTAAATATATAATATACATGTTTCTTTTAAGGTTATAATCATAATAAAAGAAACAAAATTAATGCAATAATATATCTGAACGCCCATTCGAGATGTGTTAAGATATATTAAAAATCTATAGAAGCCACAATATTAAGGTGGGCAGTTATGAATAAATTGGATTATGTGAAATCAAAAAGAAGATTTTTTACAGTACAATATTTATCAATATTGCTGTTAACCTTTACTGTTATTCACGCAAAAAATGTGAGTGCAACAACATTAAATGAAGCACTTATTTACACCTATTTGAATAATCCGACGCTCAATGCTCAAAGGGCAACTTTAAGAGCTGCAGATGAAGAAATTTCGAGAGCAATTTCAGGCTTTAGACCAACAATAACGGCAACTGGAGATGCGTCTTACAATGATACCAATGGTGTGAAATCAAGACCATATGGTTACAGCATAGCACTCACTCAACCTGTTTTCAGAGGTTTGCGAACAATCAATACAGTGCGTACAGCTGATGCAAATATCCTTGCTGAAAATGAAGTATTAAGAAACACAGAACAAACCGTATTTTTAGAAACTGTAACAGCCTTTATGGATGTTGTGAGAGATCAGGCAATTGTTAGATTAAGAAAAAATAATGTTAAAGTTTTAAGAGAACAAGCAAGAGCAACTAAAGAACGATTTGATGTTGGGGCTGTAACAAAAACAGACGTTGCACAATCAGAAGCAAGACTTAGTGGTGCTTTATCACAATTCAGTTCTGCAAAAGCAGACCTGGAGGCAAGTAAAGCAACATACCAAAGAGTTGTAGGAAAGAAAGCTGGGTTTCTTTTAAATCCAGGTTATATAAGAAAATATATACCCAAAAAACTAAATCTAGCTATTCAGATTGGTGAGGCTGAAGTACCGAACGTGCTTCAAACAATTTATTTGGAGCAAGCTTCATATCATAATATCAAAATTATCACTGGAGAGCTTTTACCTGAAGCAAATGTTCAAGCAAGTTATAGCCAAAGATTTGGTCTTTCCAGTTCAACAACAATATCAAGCGACGAAACAGAAACAAAAACAGTGACTGGAAATCTCTCTGTACCAATTTATCAGGCAGGAGAGGTTTCAGCTCGGATCCGGCAAGCAAAGCAAACCAACATTCAAAGAAAACACCAGGTTACAGAAGCAAAACTTCAAGCAAAGGCTGATATAATTTCTTCTTGGGGGCGTTTGGTTGCTGCTAGAGCACAATTAAAATCTCAAAATGAACAAGTAAGAGCAAGCAACACAGCATTAAACGGTGTGCGCGAGGAAGAAAAAGTTGGTTTAAGAACAGTCTTGGATGTTTTAGATGCAGAACAAGAACTTTTAGATGCGCAGGTGAATTTAACCACAACAAAAAGAGATCTTGTCGTTGCGGGCTATACTTTGTTGTCTTCAATTGGTAGACTAAGCGCATCGAACTTAGGGCTTTCTGTCCCGATATACGATTCGCGTAAATATTATGAAAGTGTAAAATATAAATTATTTGGACTTGGTCGTTCACACAAAAACGACAAGAATATCAAATAATATAAATATAGATGACAAATATATTGCTATAAGCAAAACTTTTGTGGATTAATTGCCCTTACCAATCACTTCTTTGGTGATGTTACTTAGAATCTTTGAGTAAAAAGTACATACTTAAATCGAATACTAAATTATTTATCGTTTAGCAGAAAAGGGAAATTGGTTTAGTGGAGGAGGCAAATATTTAGAATGAGCAATACTGATCAAGCTCCCGAACCAACAATGGATGAGATTCTGGCGTCAATTCGCCGGATCATTTCTGATGAGCCGACAAAATCTGTTGACGATAAGTCAAGCCGAGTGGCGAATGATATTGCAAAAGCACTAAGTAATGATGGTCCAAGCGAAGCACCGACTGAAGGTTTGGACGATGATATTCTTGAGCTTACACAAGAAATCCCTCTGGAAAATACAGCTGAAAACTCACAACAGCCCGCAGAACCTCCAGTCCAGGAACAAGAAGCATTAGCAGACCATTCTAAAGATTTGGATGTTCAAAGTTTGGTTGAGGCTTTTGAAAAAGATAATCCAGTTAGTCAGAAAAATGAAAATGTTGAGACTGATGACCAACTTTTTGAGAGCTCCCAATCATTAGATGCGCCCGACCAGGCAATCACTGACAGTTTAGATCAGCTATCGCAAAATTTATCTGAAACGAACTTACTTAAAGAACCAGAAGAGTCTGAGCTTCCTGAGCAAAACGCAAATGAAGACAACGCATTAGGTGATTTGAAAGTTCCAGAAGAAGATTTTGCAACTCTTGAGAACTATTCTGCTGAAACAAAAGATGAGAATGCAACAGCCCAATCAGCCGATAGCTATATCCCTGAGGAAAGTGCAAGTCTCAGCCAAGTTGAGAACGATGTAAGGTCTTTTGCGAATGATTTATCAGCAGCAACCCAAGCACTTGAAAATGAAGTCGAGGCTTTGACAACAGATGAAAATATAACCTTCCAGGTTTCGTCGGCCGAAGAGCTCTCAGAAATGAGTCTGGAAAAGACTGATACGGATGAGGTGACAAATGAAACCTCTGAAACTGAAGAAAATATTAGTGTTTCAGAAAACCTTGTCGCAGAATTAGAAAATATAGATAATCAGTCTGATGTATCAGATAATATTGCTGAAGCTGGCGAAAACAATGTAGGCGAATTACCTGAGGAGGAGATCAAAGATATGCCATTATCAGAGGCATCAGGTAACGATGAGTTAAAGAGCGAAAATGAATTAACTGAAGCTGTCGCCGCCGCCAAAGAAGAAGTCGCAACAGATAACGTCGTAGAGCAATCAGAAAAAATAAGTGACCAACTTGTATCAGATGTTACCAAAAATGCTATCGAACAGGGATTGGCTAATAGTCCAGTTTCGGCAAGCTTATCATTTGAAGACAGTATAAAAGATATGCTCAAACCAATGTTAAGAGAATGGTTAGACGACAATATGCCAAGACTGTTAGAAGGGGCAATGAAAGATCAGCAAAAATCACAAGACAAAACTTAGAGGTTACATCAAATAACCTCAAACCTGCTAATATTACACTTAGCTTTTATTTCTGATAACAAACTTACCCTGTTTTTTATTGAAGTTCATTGTCAGGTGTCATTCATCATAATTTTAAATTGATTAGATAAAGATTCTTTATGTCTAAGGTTGACAGTGTCTAATGATATCACTAGGACCTTGCATTCATATACAATAATTGTATGATTGATAGGTAATATATTACATGTAACCAATAATTTTATAAGATTGCTTTCCATGTTGGAGTACAATTATCTTATAAAATTCGTTCAAACCCCATATCCAAGACAATGCTTGAAAAAACATATAAGCCCTCAGAAATAGAAGGGCGTATTTACCAACAATGGACTGAGTCAAAAGCTTTCTCTGCAGGGCATCCAGATCGTGTAAATGATGAAGCAGAAACATTCACGATAATGATCCCTCCTCCCAATGTGACAGGCTCACTGCATATGGGGCACGCGCTTAACAATACAATTCAAGACATCTTAGTGCGTTTCGAGCGCATGCGTGGAAAAGATGTGCTTTGGCAGCCAGGCACTGATCATGCAGGCATAGCCACGCAAATGGTTGTCGAAAGACAGTTAAATGAAAGACAAGAACCAAGTCGCCGAGAAATGGGCAGAGAAGCATTCCTAACACGCGTCTGGGAATGGAAGGAAGAATCCGGCGGGACGATAATCAATCAGCTGAAACGTCTTGGAGCATCTTGTGACTGGGACCGTGAACGTTTCACCATGGATGAAGGGCTTTCCAAAGCCGTCCTTAAAGTTTTTGTAGAATTATATAATCAAGGTCTAATCTATCGCGATAAGCGACTTGTAAACTGGGACCCCAAACTTCTCACCGCAATATCAGATATTGAAGTTGAGTCAGTCGAGACAAAAGGGAACCTATGGCACTTTAAATACCCGATTAAAGGGGAAGATGATAAATATATCATTGTTGCAACAACGCGGCCTGAAACAATGTTAGGAGATACAGCAGTTGCAGTACATCCTGATGATGAGCGTTATAAAGACCTAGTTGGCAAAACATGTATATTGCCGATTGTAGGGCGAGAAATCCCAATTGTAGCAGATGAATATGCTGACCCAGAACAAGGCTCAGGTGCAGTAAAAATTACGCCAGCCCACGATTTTAATGACTTTGAAGTTGGTAAGCGTAATAATTTGGAAATGATCAATATCTTCGATCAGCACGCCCATATCAACGAAAACGCGCCAGAGGAATATCAGGGCTTGGAGCGTTTTGAAGCGCGTAAGAAAGTTATTTCAACTCTAGACGAGCTTGGTTTGTTAGACAAAATTGACGATCATGTTTTAATGGTTCCCTTTGGTGATCGCTCTAAGGTTGTTATTGAGCCATGGCTGACAGATCAGTGGTATGTAAACACCGAAGCTCTGGCCAAACCTGCAATAGAGGCAGTCCAAAACGGGGATATGAAGTTTGTTCCTAAAAATTGGGAAAAGACATATTTTGAATGGATGAAAAATATCCAACCATGGTGTATTTCCCGCCAGCTTTGGTGGGGACATCAAATTCCGGCATGGTATGGTCCAGACGGCGAAGTCTTTGTTGCTTATGATGAGGATGAAGCCCAAAAACTGGCAAAAAAACACTATGGGGAAAAGAAATTTAAATTAAAGAGAGATGAGGATGTTTTAGATACATGGTTCTCATCTGCATTATGGCCGTTTTCAACCTTAGGGTGGCCGGATAATACCCCTGAATTAAACAGATATTATAAAACGGATGTTTTGGTAACTGGTTTTGATATCATATTTTTCTGGGTGGCAAGAATGATGATGATGGGACTTCACTTTATGAAGGAAGTTCCATTCCATACTGTTTACATGCACGCACTTGTTCGTGATGAAAATGGTAAGAAAATGTCAAAAGCTGAAGGGAATGTAATTGACCCTCTGGATTTGATTCAAGGCATTGACATTGATAGCCTTGTTGAGAAACGAACCAAAGGTTTGCGTCGTCCTGAAGATGCTCCCAAAATTACCAAATCAACAAAAAGAGAATTTCCAGAAGGCATTAGTGCCTATGGAGCTGATGCCTTACGTTTTTCATTAGCAGCACAGGCAGCACAAGGGCGTGATGTAAAATTATCAATATCACGAATCGAAGGATATCGTAACTTTGCAACAAAGCTCTGGAATGCATCTCGCTTTTCACAAATGAACGAATGCGTCCGCGTTGATGAATTCGATCCAACAGATTTAAAGCAAACAATTAACCGCTGGATTGCTGGAGAAACCGAACGAACTGCAAAAATTGTAACAGAAGCAATAGAAACGCATCGTTACAATGAAGCAGCTGGGGCACTTTATCGTTTTATTTGGAATGTCTTTTGTGATTGGTATGTTGAACTCACAAAACCAATTCTCAATGAGGGGGATGCTTCAGCTCAAGCTGAAACACGTGCTATGACGGCATGGGTTTTAGATCAAATTTTAAAACTATTGCATCCATTTATGCCATTCATTACAGAAGAACTCTGGGAGCGCTTAGCTGAATATGGTTCCAAAAGAGAGCAAATGCTGATTCTATCGACTTGGCCGGAAATTAAAGGTCTGGTAGATGAACAGGCAGATAATGAAGTTGACTGGGTAATACGTATAATCACTGATGTGAGATCCGTTCGATCTGAGATGAATGTACCTGCAGGCGCGCGTGTACCCCTCGTGTTTTGTGGGGCAAATGATTTAACTATATCAAGAGTTGAGCGTCATGAAGAAACAATCAAACGTCTTGCACGCTTGGAAAGTTTCAGATTAAGCGATGAGATGCCAAGGGGTGCCGTGCAAATTGTTATCGATGAGGCAACAATCGGATTATCCTTAGATGGAATTATTGACATTAGTGAAGAATGTAATCGTTTAAAAAGAGAGATTGATAAGGTTTCAAAGCATATTAAGTCAATCGATGCCAAATTATCGAATGACAAATTTATTTCAAATGCGCCAGAAGAAGTTGTAGAAGAACAAAGAGAGCGCAGGTCCGATGCTGAAGCGACTCAAGAAAAGCTAAAATCTGCATTGGAACGACTTGAGGCTGCAATTTAGAAATGAAAACTGAGAATCTGAACTTTATCTACAATGAAAGTTAGAGCGTCTTCATTGCGTATTTTGCAGAATAAAGTTTGTATCTATAAGGATACAAATGACATTATTTTTCAATCAAGAGCCTTTTCAGATAACACCTGTCAGACTTAGCTTGCATAAAGGAAGCAGGCTGTGAGAGAGAATCGCCTGTTGTATTATTGCAACTTGTCTGTTTTTTAATCATGTATTTTGAAATAATCAAAAATTCAACTAAATTCCAAACAAGATTGAAATTAATAATATTATTGAATTGTTTCAAAATATATTAATGTTTAAAAAATATATATATTTTGGCAATATTATTCAATATATTGTTATGCATAATATGAGTCTCTTTTTTATTTTTATCTATATTCAAACTATATTTAATTTTATTTAAAGGAGGATGCGTAATGTTATTTTTAACTTTGAATCTATGCAGGAATAACGCTGAATCAGATTTCCATACGGGTATGTTGCCTGAAAGACACAGAGTTGTGAGCTCCTGCCTCCTTTAAGCCACAAATCTTACCAATGATGCCAAATTATAGGAGTGTAATGTTTTCAAAATTTGGATATCAAATGATTTGTATGTATTAATTTTGTATGTATTTCTTAAAAATATGACAAAATAAGAAGAACTTGAAAGGCTTAGAAAAAGTTAAATGGACTCTAATAAATTTGATAAATCCAGATTACCAAGCAGACACGTTACTGAAGGTCCGGAACGGGCACCTCATAGATCATACTATTATGCAATGGGGTTAAAGGAAGAACAAATCCATCAGCCATTTGTTGGTGTTGTGTCATGCTGGAATGAAGCGGCTCCATGTAATATATCCCTAATGCGCCAAGCCCAGTCTGCTAAAAAAGGTGTAACTGATGCTCAAGGGACTCCACGTGAATTTTGCACAATCACTGTGACAGATGGAATTGCGATGGGACATCAGGGGATGAAGTCATCTTTGGTATCTCGTGAGGTAATTACAGATTCTATCGAATTAACGATTCGCGGTCATTGTTATGATGCTATAGTTGGAATTGCAGGATGTGATAAATCTTTGCCAGGCATTATGATGTCCATGCTGCGTTTAAATGTACCAAGTGTATTTATGTATGGTGGGTCTATCTTACCAGGCCAGTTTAAAGGCAAAGATGTAACTGTAGTTGATGTTTTTGAGGGTGTAGGCCAATATTCTGCCGGTAACATGTCAAAGGATGAATTGCTGGAATTGGAATGTGTCGCTTGTCCAAGCGCAGGGTCATGTGGGGGGCAATTTACAGCAAATACAATGGCTTGCGTTTCTGAAGCGATTGGTTTGGCATTGCCTGGCTCTGCCGGAGCACCTGCTCCATACGAAAGCCGTGATGAGTATGCCTATGAAAGTGGGAAAGCTGTCATGAAATTAATTGCGGATGGGATACGTCCGCGTGATATTGTGACCCGTAAATCACTTGAGAACGCAGCAACCGTCGTTGCTGCATCAGGCGGCTCCACAAATGCAGCTTTACACTTACCAGCAATGGCCCATGAAGTAGGCATCGAATTCGATTTATTTGATGTTGCTGAAATCTTTAAAAAAACGCCATACATAGCAGACTTAAAACCTGGCGGGAAATATGTCGCTAAAGATATGTTTGAGGTTGGCGGTGTACCAATATTGTTAAAAACCCTTATGGATGGTGGCTATCTTCATGGCGATTGCTTGACTGTGACAGGGCAGTCTCTGGCGGAAAACCTTGAAAATGTCACATTTAATCCTAACCAGGACGTAATTTATCCAGTTTCTAATCCTATAACTAAAACTGGCGGAGTTGTTGGCTTAAAAGGGACACTCGCCCCTGATGGTGCAATCGTTAAAGTCGCCGGATTAAAGAATTTACAATTCACAGGGCCTGCACGTTGTTTTGATTGTGAAGAAGATGCATTCGCTGCAGTTGAGAACAAACAATACAACGAAGGTGAGGTAATTGTAATTCGCTATGAAGGTCCACGGGGTGGACCGGGCATGAGAGAAATGCTCTCTACAACTGCGGCTCTTTATGGTCAAGGAGCTGGAGAGACTGTAGCTCTTATTACTGATGGTCGATTCTCTGGGGGAACAAGAGGATTTTGTATAGGGCATGTTGGTCCAGAAGCCGCTGTTGGTGGACCAATCGCACTCATACAAGATGGGGATATGATCACTATTGACGCTGAAAATGGTATTCTTGATTTGCAGGTCGATAGCGAAGAGTTAGAAAAAAGAAAAGAAAAATGGGTCGCGCCATCTCATCAATACACGTCGGGAACGTTGTGGAAATATGCACAACAAGTTGGGCCGGCAAGAATGGGGGCAGTGACGCATCCAGGAGGCAGAGAAGAAATTGTTTGTTATGCAGACATATAAAACACAAATAGCGATGTTTTTCCTGACAACAGCTGTTACAGTCTGCCTGTTAACAGCTTCTATAGGAAAAGTTCAGGCGCAAGGTGCTTCTAAAGTTAGTAAAAATGCTAATGAAGAATTAGCGTTTAGGTCCATTAGCGCAGCGTACCGCCAAGGTATGGGCGCTTTTCGTGTCGGCCGTATGGATATCGCCATACCGGCACTTGAGTATGCAGCACAAAAACAACTATTGCCTGCACAATTGTGGATCGCAAGAATCTATTCTCAAGGTTTGAAAGAAACAAAAGTAAATGATGTCAAAGCATTTGAGCACTATCAGTTCATAGCCAACAGGTTAGCTGATATAAAATACTATGACTATCATTCTCGCTATGCAGCTGAAGCTTTCTTAGCGCTGGCATATTATCATAAAAAGGGTATACCAGAGCTTAGAATTATATCTGATCAGGAAGCAGCTGCACGTTTATACCAGCATGCAGCTTTGCATTTCCGCAATGCTGCAGCACAATATTATCTAGGCAAAGCATATTTGCGCGGTGAAGGTGTCGTAAAAGACATGAAGAGTGCATTTCGTTGGTTGTCTTTTGCTGCTAAGAAAAATTACCCACCAGCTCAGGCATATTTGGGTAAAATGCTTTGGGACGGTGTAACAACTGGACAAACAAAGAAAAAAGAAAGTAAAGCAAAGGGCTTGGCACTTGTAAGAGTTGCCTTCCGTAACGCTGGTAAAAAGCACATTACATGGATAAGCAAGTTACACTATCAACTATCATCACAATCTGATGCAAAATTAAATGCTAGAGCGAATAAATTCGTTGAAAGCTGGCAGCGTGAATTCGGTTCAAGTGTAAAAACAATAGTCATAGCTATAGATGATGAAAATGATTTAGATGGCAAAGCATCAAAGAAAAAAGACGGCATAGCATCTAAATCAAAAGAGGGTGATGACTTTATTAAAGTACAGCCCTTTATGGCAAATCCAAACGACACAATGGGTCTTACAAGGCCTGCTGGGACATCAGACGCTGAGAGCAAAAATGGTTTCCAAAACTTAGGTACGGTTCCCTCTCAGATTAAAAAATAGTAACTCGCTTTTTATATATTACAAACCTCAAAAGCGAGTTAGCTCTCAATTTCAATCCAGACGGGCGCGTGATCTGACGGTTTCTCCCATCCACGTGTAAATCGATCTATCTGACATGTTTTTAGCTTGTCTGCAGCCTGAGGAGAGAGCAATAAATGGTCAATGCGTATGCCATGATCTTTTTGCCAAGCGCCTCTCTGATAATCCCAAAATGTATATTGATGTTTTTGTGAGTTACAGGCGCGAAATGCTTCAGTAAATCCAAGATTTATAAGGCCTTGATAAGTCTCTCTTGTTTGAGGAAGAAACAGAGCATCCTCTTCCCAGTTTTTGGGATCATATACATCATCCTCTGTTGGTATAACATTATAATCTCCAGCAAGGACAAAAGGTTCTTCATAAGCAAGTATCGTTGCCGCATAGTCTTTAAGACGCTTCATCCATCTGAGTTTATAAGGGTATTTTTCACTATCAACAGGATTACCATTTGGAAGATAAAGGCTGCCAACACGCATCACACCCGTATCCGTAGATGTAATAATTTCAATATATCTGGCTTGCTCATCGTCTTCATCACCAGGCAACCTTATTGAAACATCTTCAATTGGGCTTTTAGAAAGAATAGCAACCCCATTAAAGCTCTTCTGACCATGAACGACAACATTATAACCGAGGTCTTCGAATTCACTGGATGGGAATTGTGCGTCCTGAGATTTGATTTCTTGTAGGCAGGCAATATCTGGGTTTGTTTGTTCAAGCCATTTTTTTAGGTTTGTGATGCGAGCTTTGATTCCATTAATATTCCAGGTGGCAATTTTCATACTATGAGTCTCATTTTGTGTTTGTTAGTTAGTATTTATTTTTCCACATGAACACAACATCTAACTGATAAATGTCAAAAGTTATACCAACCTATCAAACAAGACACAGCATCAAAGTAAAATTAATAATATTTCCATATAACTTAGACTTTTCAATATAATCTGCTTATACCAGAATCTAAGCCTTTTCTGATGCATAGCTAATCTTTTTATATAAATTGCTATAATTTTTTGTAACAGGCTTTTGTATTTTTTATTATTTTGCTGGGTTAGGTATGGGCGGAGCTTTCAAATTCATAAACATTGTATATTTACAATCTAAGTCGAAAGATGCAAAGACAGGCAAATCGTCAAACACAGAGAAGACGCAAGGGACCGAAAAGTCTTCTAGTCCAGATAAAACCTTAGAGCCTGAAAAGGCGTGTGAGTCAGCAAAGACTGCGGATTCTGATAAGGCATGTGATATCGAAAAAGCTTGTGATGCAGCAAAGAATTCAGATGTTGAGAAGGCTTGTGAGGCAATCAAAGCAGGAGATATCGAACAGCTAAACTGTTTGATCGCAAACATAATACCATTTTGGCAAGAATCTTACTCTTGGTTGGTAATGCTCGCAGCATTTTTGATTGGGATTATTGTTGATCTCACATTCCGATTAAAAGGCTTCAATATGCGTTTAAATCGCTCAATTTATCTCTATAGCTTCTTAGTTTTTATGAGGTTTATCATCGTAATAGTGTTGTTATGGTTTGTGATTACGATAAGCTCTTCCTTATGTAGTTCATATACTAAATTGATCATGCCCATTACATTCTTTTCTTTGGGATATGCACTTATGATGGTGTATGCTTGGTTAAAAATGAGATGAAGTGCAAAGCTTTACACTTTTAAATAACTATTATAATATTATATATAATATGATATCGTATATAATATGAGACTTATACTAGACACAAATATTATTGTTGCAGCACTAAGAAGCCCAAAAGGAGCATCAGCTGCTTTGCTGAGAGCTATAAGGCACAGGAAAGCAACATTGATATTAAGCACAGCGATGCTCCTAGAATATGAGGCAGTGTGTTTAAGGCCGGAACATATACTCGCATCTGGTTTATCTGAGACTGAAATTGAGCAAGTTTTCAATGTTTTAGCAGCTTTAGCGGAACCTGTGGAAACTCATTTCCAATGGCGTCCTCAATTAAGGGATGCAGCTGATGAAATGGTCTTAGAAGCTGCAGTAAACGGCCAGGCTGATGCAATAATTACATTCAATTTGAGAGATTTTTCTATTGTTCCTGAAAGATTTGGTATTGAATTATTAAAACCAGGAGAAACCCTGAAGAGAATGAGAGGGAAAATATGACAAAGTCAAATACTTACCCTTTACGGCTTCCTGCATCTCTTCGCAAAGCCGTTGAGGAAATTAGCAAACAGGATGGGACAAGCATCAACCAGTTTGTGGTCATGGCAGTTGCTGAGAAAATTTCTGCAATGAAAACAGCAGATTATTTCCAGGAAAGAGCCGCAAAAGCTGATTTTGATGCCTTTGATCGCATTATGAACCGTGAAGGTGGGCAACCTCCTGAGGCGGATGATGAAATCCCTGTACTAGACAGTTAAAATTTACATAGAAAAACTTGTGCCACAGCCACAAGATGCTGTGGCATTAGGGTTTTTTATCTGAAAAGAAGCGCCAATTAGGTCATCAACAAAGTCTATCTCAGAACCTGTCATATACATCACAGAGACAGAATCAACCAAAACAGTAGCGCCGCTTTTTTCGATAATGAGATCATCCTTTTCAGACTGATCAACAAGTGAAAACTTATAAGAAAAGCCCGAACAGCCACCACCTTCAACACTCACACGAAGCATGGAACTGTCAGGAGTATCTGCTATGATTTCGCAGATACGTTGTGCTGCACGTTCACTTAAACTTATATTTTGGTCCGTCATCATATATAACCTGAAAAATAAGATATCTTATGATTATAGATAAGCTATCTTTATATAATGTCAAATATATCACAAATAAGTTTCAAGGACGTAATACAAAGAATTACTTTCGTACTAAAATAGAGAAATTATATCATATGCCAGATCTTACCCTGACGGATCAACAAATCTTATGGCTGATTGCAGCAACGACATTCATAACTGCTGGGAGTGTAAAGGGAGTGGTTGGTATAGGACTACCAACGATTGTAGTTGGCGTGCTAGCACAATTTATCGATCCACGACAAGCAATTGTGTTATTGATATTTCCAGGTCTGGTATCAAATGCATGGCAATTTTATAGAAGCAAGAAGGTAAAAAAACTCACCCAACATTTATGGCCCTTTGCAACGATAATGGCGACAGGAATTTGGATCTGCTCACAATTCGCAGCAAAATTAAATACTGAAACTCTGGTACTATTCATAGGTATAATAATCGTTCTTTTTGTTATTTCAAATTTCATATTAAAACCAATAACAATTCCAAAACATTTAGATATTCCAGCCCAGATAGGGACAGGTACAGTTGCGGGTATAATGGGCGGTCTGACATCGATTTGGGCAACTCCAATGCTTCTCTATCTAATGTCCTGCCGACTACCAAAAGATGAGTTTGTAGGGGCTATGGGATTTTTGATTTTTATTGGAATGTTTTCTCTGTGTATAGGGTATTGGCAGGCAGGACTAATCACACCTGCCGTTGCAAGCTTTTCTGCGTCAATGATAATTCCCACATGGCTTGGATTCTTAATCGGAGAACAAGCAAGAAAATATCTTGATGCCGAACAATTCAGAAAGGCCTTATTGGTTGTATTTCTGCTTATGGGTGCTAACTTGATAAGAAGAGGGCTAATTTAAATATCTTCACATGAAGTTTAATAGAAATTCTCAAATATTTAAGCTCTTTAGCATATAAAGAAATCACATCTTTCAACTGGAACTTGAGAAATGTCTCATAGTCTCGCACCTTATGCATCTTACACCTCCAAGAGCGTGGGGAGATTATGTGACGAGCCAGCAAGCCCACACAGAGGTCCTTTTCAAAGAGATAGGGATAGGATCATTCATTGCAGTGCATTTCGAAGGTTAAATCACAAAACACAGGTTTTCATTTATCATGAAGGCGATCATTATCGCAGTCGTTTAACCCATAGTATTGAAGTCGCTCAGATTGCAAGAACGATTTCCAGGATGTTATCTCTGGACGAAGATTTATCAGAGGCAATTGCCTTAGCTCACGATCTTGGGCACCCTCCATTTGGTCATGCAGGAGAACGGGCTCTAAACCGGGTGATGGCTGATTATGGTGGCTTTGATCACAATGCCCAAAGCTTAAGAGTTGTCACTCATCTAGAAAGAAAATATGCAAGTTTTGACGGTTTAAACTTAACTTGGGAAACTCTTGAAGGCCTGGTAAAACATAACGGCCCACTAACCGATAAAAATGAAAATCCCACAGGCGCTTACAAAGAGATTGGCATCCCCGCAACAATTCAAGATTATATCGGACAGCACGATCTAGTTTTATCAAGTTATGCCTCCGCTGAAGCACAGATAGCCGCTATCGCCGATGACATAGCATACAACAATCATGATATCGATGATGGATTAAGAGCAGGCATTATTAAGCTCGAAGAATTACGAAAAATGCCAATCACGTCACGTTTGATGGATGAAATTGAAAAACAATATAAAAACTTGGAACCAAGAAGAACAATTTTTGAATTAAACAGACGATTAATTGGTACAATGGTGAAAAATGTAGTTGAACAGTCAAAACTAAATTTCAAAAAATATGGTATAACATCCGTCTCCGATATCAGAAATGCCCCAACAACAATGGTACACTTTACTGATACGATGTTGGAAGAACTTGAAGAATTGCGTTTTTTCCTAATGTCCTGGGTTTATAGGGATATACGCGTTGAAAGCATCATGACTGATGCAGCAAGAATAGCGAAAGAATTATTCTTACGATATATGGAACAACCACAAGAACTTCCTGAAATATGGCATAACAGTGCAATAGAGGCTGACGAAAAAACGAGAGCAAGGCTCATTTGCGATTTCGTAGCGGGCATGACAGATAGATTTGCCATTCAAGAACATCGTAGATTATTTGACGTCACGCCAGAATTAAGATAGTCGATCCGTAACAAAAATTTAAAATATGATTAATTAAGCGGGTTGTCAGGAACAATGAACTTATTCGCAGATTTTGAAACAAAAATTCTGGAAACTGTATCTCAATTAAAAGAAGAGGGCAGTTTAGCATCTGATATAGAGGTTAAAGGTTTAAGTGTAGAGCCTCCAAGAGATGCGGCTCACGGAGATATTTCTACCAATGTTGCTATGGTTCTTGCAAAAAAAGCAAAAATGAAACCACGTGACTTGGCAGAGAAATTTGCGGAAAAACTTCTGAACGATAAATCTATCGAAAAAATTGATATCGCCGGACCTGGATTTATAAATCTGAAGCTAAATAAATCTGTTTGGCCTGACTTATTAGACAAAATTCTAGTTAATCAGGGGAATTATGGTCGCTCTTCCATAGGTAAAGGTGAAAAAGTTAATGTAGAGTATGTCTCTGCAAACCCAACAGGCCCAATGCATATCGGGCATTGCCGTGGTGCTGTTTTTGGTGATGCTTTAGCAAACCTTCTCGAATTTTCTGGATTTAATGTAACCAGAGAATATTACATTAATGATGCTGGGGCTCAGGTAGAAGTTTTAGCAAGATCAGTTTATTTACGATATCGTGAAGCGCTGGGCGATGAAATTGGTGACATTCCAGAAGGCCTCTATCCTGGAGACTACTTAATACCTGTTGGCAAAGCTCTAGCCGAGAAATATGGCAAGAAATTCCATAACTTAGAAGAAAGTGAATGGTTACCGATATTTAAGGAGGCTGCAATCGAAGCCAATATGGCAACGATTAGAGATGATCTTAAAGCATTAAAAATTGATCATGACGTCTTCTTTTCAGAAAAATCACTCATGTCAGGTGAAACTGATGAGGTGGGAGAAACAATCAAATGGTTAAGTGACCAAGGGATTGTTTATGAGGGGCGCCTTCCACCTCCTAAAGGTAAATTACCTGACGACTGGGAAGATAGGGAACAAACACTGTTTAAAGCAACCGACTTTGGCGATGATGTAGATCGTGCACTGATTAAATCAGATGGCAGCTATACCTATTTTGCCTCAGACATGGCCTATCACAAAAACAAATATGAGCGTGGATTTAATCATATGATTAACGTCTGGGGGGCAGATCATAGTGGTTATATTAAGCGAATGTCAGCAGCTGTGAAAGCTCTGACTGCGAATCAAGCAGATTTGGATGTCAAGATTTGTCAGCTCGTAAATCTACTCAGAGGCGGAGTGCCTGTGAAAATGTCAAAACGTGCAGGAACATTTGTGACCTTGCGAGAAGTCGTAGATGAAGTTGGTTCTGATTCTGTGCGCTTCATGATGCTATACCGTAAAAACAATGATGTTTTAGACTTTGATTTTGAAAAAGTTTTAGAAGAATCTAAAGATAATCCAGTTTTTTATGTACAATATGCACATGCAAGAATTTACTCTGTGTTCAGAAATACACATCAGGTTTTCTCTGAAATTGGTAAAGAAGCTGAAAACTTATCTGAATTCAATTTGCAACGCCTTGAATTTGAAGAAGAAATTAGCTTAATTAAAAAACTTGCACATTTCCCAAGATTGCTTGAACAAGCGGCTGTGACTCATGAGCCACACCGTGTTGCTTTTTACCTTTATGATCTTGCTAGTGACTTTCATGCAATATGGAATCGGGGCAAAGAAGTGCCACAATTACGATTTATTAACGAAGATGATCGAGAATTAACTATTGCACGTATAGCGTTAATTAAAGGTGTCGCAACAATCTTAAGTTCAGGACTTGGAATGTTGGGCGTTAAACCTAAAAAGGAAATGCGCTAGACATCTTTGCAATTGCGGGTTACTCGAGATATACTAAGTCTGCTTTTTTAGGTGAATATCTGGGGTATCTCTCCGTTTTAAAGGAGAAAAGATGTCCAAATCAGATGACAGAACTGATAATCCAGCTTATTCTAGAGGTTTAAATGGCCTTTTTGCGAATAGGCAACAAGACTCAGTGAATACGCCTAACGAAGAAGACCCAAAATATGGATTAAATATCGATCCTAGGTTAAACGATCAGAGCGAGTATTCTCAAGTGGGTGGAAAACGAATTAATAATCAGCCTTATCCAGCATTAGGTCAACAACAGAACCCTAATAAAGGTACAGCATCAGATAATGCACAATTAGATGGTCAAGGTGGATATCCGCCGCTTGATAATCAGAATGACTATTCTCAGCCATATGATCCTTTAAATTCAGGCAATGCATATCCGCAGCCTGGCCAGCAGTATCCAGATTCTCCTTATCAGCAACAAGGTGGATATAACCAACCAGCTCCTGGTGGAGACCAATATGGTATGAACCAAGGCGGTGCGCCATCCTATGGAAATTATGGTGGGCAAGCTGATGGGAATTATTCTCAACCACAACAAGGATATCCAAATCAACCGTCAGGGCATACAGATTATAATAATTACCCATCAAATCCTGGCTATGACCATAATCAATATTCTTACCCAACAGATAATGCGCCAGGGCAAGAATCTTATGATGGATATAATGATGGAGGATTTCCATCGATCGCTGACCAAAACAATTATTATGATCAGTCTCCACAAGCTGATGATGCATATTTTGATGATCAATTTGAAGCTGAAGACTATCATGAACAGCCAAAACGCAAGAGCAGTATTCCAACGATACTGATGAGTATCATTGCCTTGGCTGGCATTGGTGCCGGTGGTTATTATGCATACGATAACAATCTCTTACCGATTGGAACGACCAACGCAAATACAGGTGGGGCGCCGGTCTTGATATCGAAAGACTCCACACCATTTAAAGAGCGTCCATCCCAGCCAGGAGGCAGAGATTTTCCTAATCGTGGCAAATTGATCTACGATCGTTTAAGTGGAAAATCTAATACAGGACAGGCTCAAAAAGAGAAACTTGTTCCACGTGTAGAAAAACTAGTAAATGCGCCTAAAGCTGAGAATAATACAGGAATTCCAGGAGTTTCTGTTGGTAATACGGCTTCATTGCAACCAAGAAGCACTGGTGGAACAGGTCAAACAAATGCACGTCAGAAGCCAAAAATTAACAAAGTAAAAATCATTCCAGTGAGACCAGATGGTAGCTTTGGTAATTCTGTTCCTGGCATAAGTCTTGGAAATGATACCTTGCCGGAAAGGCCAAGAGGTGTTGGGATTGCCGCTGTAAACAATTTATCTGCAGGATCATCCTCTACTCAACAACAAACAAGAACAACAATTGGTAACGCTTTACCTGCGATCAAGAAACCAGAACCTAAAGCTCAGCCACAGCCTGTGAAACAAATTCAGAAACCTCAAAGAACCGCAGCATTACAACCTCAAAAACCTGTTATTCCTCAGCAACCAATCTCAACGGCTGCAGCGTCGGATACGACAGGATATGCTGTTCAGGTTGCGGCTAGAAGAAACCAAACAGATGCTTTGATTGCGTTCGCAAATATGCAGCAAAAATATCCAACAATTTTAAACCAGTTCCAGCCGCTCATCCAGAAAGCTGACCTTACAGCACAAGGTAAAGGGGTTTGGTATCGTTTACGTATTGGCCCAATGACAAGTAGAGATGCAGCGACAACTATATGCTCTAGGCTTAAAGCAGAAGGCGTGAAAGCCTGCTTCGTGAAAAAATTATAAGAACATGATATAAAGGAGCTTTAAAAGCTCCTTTATTCTCCAGATAATTCTACTATTACAGCAAAATATCATGACACTTAAAGCATTTATATCTGGCTGTGCCGGCACGGAGCTCAGCGCCGAAGAACATGATTTTTTTGCAGAACACAGGCCATGTGGTCTCATTCTATTTCAAAGAAATTGCGCAAAACCAGACCAGTTAAAAGCTTTAATCAGTTCTGTTCGTGATGCTGTGAGTTCCGATCTCTTTTTTGTTTTAATTGATCAGGAAGGCGGCCGCGTAGCAAGAATGAAACCGCCTCATTGGCGAGAATTCCCAGCAGCTGGACGTTTAGGAAAATACTATAAACAAAACCCTGAAAATGGTTTGGAAACCATCAAGTCTGTGGCTTTTAGTTTGGCCTCTGAAATCCGTGAAATGGGAATCAATGTAAATTGTGTTCCAATACTTGATATACCTGTTCCAGGCTCACATGATATTATTGGCGATAGAGCTTATGGAAATAATGCCGAAGATGTCATGACCATAAGCAAAGCTGTTATTGCAGGGCATTTAGAGGCAGGGGTTCTGCCCGTCATAAAACATATTCCAGGTCACGGTAGAGCCCAGGCAGATAGCCACGAAGCTTTACCAGTAATCACGACTGAACTTGAAACCCTCAGAAAAACCGATTTTGTCCCATTTAAAGCATTAAATCACTGCCCCTTAGGCATGACAGGGCATCTCTTATTAAATTGTCTAGACGCCGAAAATCCTGTAAGTACCTCAAAAAGGATAATTTCTGAGATTATCAGAGGAGAAATTGGCTTTCAGGGGGCCTTGATGACGGATGATCTCAGTATGAAAGCCTTGAGTGGATCTATGCAGGAAAGATCAGCCAAAGCAATAGAAGCCGGGTGTGATCTGTTATTACATTGTAATGGCCATTTTGATGAAATGTTAGATGTCGCAAATAGTGCTCCAAGACTACAAGGTGAGAGTTTAAACAGAATAACAGCTGCATATCAGCAACTACAGCCTCCTAAACTTGCAGAAAACCAACAAATTCATGTATTAATCGAAGAGATCTTGGCAAAAACGACATGAATCAGATTAATTAACTCCAAGATTTGTTGTTCGGTATTAAGAAAATAGGGCGAACATCTGGAGATTTTTTTGAATGACAACACCTGAAAGTGGACAAGCTGCAAGACAGGAAGCTGTTCTTTATGAAGAACAGGCTGATGACGCTCATTCAGAAACACCAGCAAATGAGCCAGAGCAAACATCCGAAAAATCATTAGAAGAACAACTCATTGTCGATGTTGAAGGCTTTGAAGGGCCATTAGACTTGCTCCTGACAATGGCAAGATCCCAGAAAGTTGATTTAAAGAAAATATCAATTCTGGAACTTGCCCAGCAATATCTTGTTTTCATGTCAGAAGCCAAAAAACATAAATTGGAATTAGCCGCTGATTATCTGGTCATGGCGTCTTGGCTTGCATTCTTAAAATCTAAGTTGCTTCTCCCCGAAGAAGAAGAGGAAGATGATGGTCCAACAGGTGAAGAGTTAGCTGCAATGCTGGCTTTCCGTCTTCAAAAACTTGACGCGATGAGAGAGGCAATTGCAAAAATCATGACCCGTAAAAGACTTGGGCGTGATGTCTTTGCGCGGGGCATGCCACAAAATATCAGGGTCGTAAAAACACCAGAGTATAAAGCAGAAACATTCGAACTCTTAAAAGCCTACGCTTTACAAAGACAACGAAAAGCTATCGTCACAGTTAGGATGCCGGAAAGAACGGTATGGTCCATCAAAGAAGCTCGGGATCGACTGGAACGAATGCTTGGAATATCCCTAGAATGGTTCCCCATAGAACAATTCTTGATTGAGTTTGTTGAAGACGAAGAACTCATAAGGACTGTCAAGGCAAGCACATTTGGCGCAAGTTTAGAGCTTGCGCGAGAAGGCGATGTGGAATTGAAACAGTCTCAGGCATTTGCACCATTATATATGCGTTGGAAAAAGAAACCAACCGAAGAGACAAACAGCTAGGCTGTAATTGAAATTCGGGAGCATATAGAATAAAGCATCTCCCGTCAGGATATCTACAAATATGACTGAAGAAGCAACAGAAAATACACAACTAGAAAATGTTGAACAAAACTTTCAAGGCAACGTTACATCTCTGCCGTCAGCAGACCGCAGAGAGAAACTGCGCATATTAGAGGCTTTATTATTTGCAGCTTCTGAGCCTCTTGATGAAACAACATTGTCGAAACATCTATCCTCAGAAGATGATATTCAAGCCCTTCTAGAAGAGCTGAAAACATTCTATGCATCCCGCGGTGTAAATCTGGTCAAAGTAGCTGGCCGCTGGGCATTTCGAACAGCAGAGGATCTCTCCTATTTATTAGAGCAATATGCTGTCGAGCAAAAGAAACTCTCAAAAGCAGCCATGGAAACATTGGCCATCATAGCATATCATCAACCTGTAACCCGCGCTGAAATAGAAGAAATCAGAGGTGTAAGCACATCAAAAGGAACAGTAGATGTGCTTATGGACACAGGTTGGATAAAACTGCGCGGCCGCCGTAAATCCCCAGGCCGCCCTGTCACCTACGGAACCTCACCAGAGTTCTTAGAACATTTTGGATTTGAAAATATAAAAGACTTGCCTGGCCTACAAGAATTAAAAGGCGCAGGTCTGTTAGACAACAACTTGCCCCCTGGCTTCTCAATTCCAAGACCCGATGACTCAACCTTGCTCACAGATGAAGAAGAGCCTCTTGAGGACGATTTTGATGAACCACTCAAAATAGAAGACGAAGAGGATAGCGAGGCGGAAACGAAAGAGGAAAAGAAGGATGAAGTCATAGAAGGGGACGTTCCAGATGCAACCTTAAATAAATAAACGAGCTTCGCTCATCGTTTTTCATTCATCATAATCTTTGATTATATCATATTCTGATTAAACCCATTTTATCTTTAATTAAAGATTGATGAGGCCAAGGCTCAGGGCTCTTGCAACAGCTTCAGATCTCGTTTTTGCAGTCAGTTTCTTTCTCGCATTACTTATATATTCGTTTATAGTATCGTTGGTTAGATATAAACGATCTGAAATTTGGTCTGTTCTAAATCCTTTTGCAACCCATAACAAACACTCTCTTTCCCTTGGTGAAAGCTCAATAAATTCGATTGATTTTTTAGTTTCAAGTTCCGTAATAACGGCATTTGCATAATGGCTGATTGAAACAAACTCTGCGAGGTGATCTTCAGGCTTAATTGCTATATGGCTCATGTCTTTCTTAGACATAAAACTCATATTACCATATTTTGTATTGTCTGCATTATGGAGCGGTACAACTATTCCTCCATAAAGCCCAAAATCTGAAGCTAAAGAATATATATGCTTCATGCCATCAGGTAAGTGTTCTTCAAAAGGGTTACACTCAAAAATGATAGGGCTAATATTCGTTTTGCAATATTTCGAAATGTACTCATCTTCTAAATATTCTTGTGGTAAATTAAGGTATTCATTTGCAAACTCTTGACTGACAAAGTCTCCTCTTACCAATCCGTACTCAAACTTGTCTAAGAGAGCTGTTTTACTCGGCCTATTGGGAACTCCTGAACAATAAAACAGACACTCAAATTCTAGTGGTTCAAGCATTATTGCAAGTTTTGCCCATACATCATCAGTCGTTTTTTGCTCAGAAATTTCTCCAAGGAACATTGTCATATCGATCAAGTTGCTTAGATGTGTTTTATCATCATACATACTAATGCTGATACTCAATTCTGTAATGAAGCTATCAAAATCATACTCAAAAATTATAACTAAAATACGGCTGAATATTTTTAAAGAGCATAACGCAATCCCCTTTTTTTGGGGGATAGAACAGTCCAGATCCTAATGTTAAATATTTGTACATAAAACATTAAAGAGTGCATGGAACATACTAGTAAAATTGAACGGTTTTTTTAATTAAAAGTCCCTGCATAAATAAATCACCATAAGATACAATCTAGACTTGGAAACGTTTCATAATGAAAATATCATTCATCATCTCAGTGCTCTTAAGCCTAAAAATTATATTCTTACCTCTAACAGTATGGGCGGGCACTGGATGTAACTTAGTACCTACGCTTCATCCAAGCCATACCGCTGCACAATGTTACGAAAGAACAATTAGTTCATGTATGAAGAGCTGTGAGTTGCCTTACCAACAACGTCTAGGTAGGTGTAAAAGTAGAGCCAAGTCTTACTGTCGCTCCCGTGTTAAACGTAATGTTCAGCCAGGCAGCTCAACACTGGGTGTACAAAAACCCACTAAAGCACCAGGGAGATCAGGAATTTTGCAAATACCCGATATAAAAGGTGAATCTCGTTAACTACGCCCTGCTGTCTAATAATGAAAATTAAAAATATGAATAACAAGAATGGTGAGTAATTATGTTGCGGATAATCAGTTTTAACCTAATCCTACTGGTAATGGTTAGTGCGGGTGGTACCCCAACAATTTCTGCCCCCTTAGTGGCCACAGCAAAGAAGGGGAAAGTAACGCTAATACAGTCAGGGCATATACGGAATTGCCAGGGGGAAGCTCGTATTGCAATTCATGGTAGCCAACCAGGAACTATTCCATTCCGCTTGGAATGTGGCAAGGGTAGGTCATTTGGTGGCGTTGTCAAAATCTCTCCATCCAATTTGCTTGGCGTTAAAGTGTTTCGCTTTCAAGTGAATAATAATGAACGCGTAATATGTGCTTTGCGAGCAAGGACTGGTCTCAAGATGGGGCCTTTGTCCGGCAACAATAAGGTATTTAAATGCACTGGTTCGGGCATAGAATGCAAAGGGGGGCGAGTGGGTTATGCAGCAACGCGTGCAGGCGCACCGCGTGGTAAGCCGCGCTGTACCT
>CBDHHC010000008.1:0-26363 GCA_965263345.1 Methyloligellaceae bacterium | reverse complement strand
CTTACTTGCGCCCGTTTCGCTGTTGGTGGTGTATGGTGTGAAGAGGTTGCGATCTCGACAAGCGGAGAAACATGATACAGATATTGCAGAAAACTAAGTTTGATGAAGATGATTTTTTTGAACTGAAATCTCTCTATGAACTCGTTTTTGGTTCTCCTTTTGAGATTGATAAATTCCATACGCTTACCCAACGAGATAATCTTGTCTATCTTATTGCATATAAGGAGGGGCAACCCGTTGGTTTTAAGATTGGCTATACATTGCCCGAATACCCTAAAACACTTTATAGCTGGATTGGTGGGGTTCTTCCAGATTGGAGGGGGAACGGTATTGCCTCAGACCTTATGCAAACTCAGCACAGGCTTGCTAAAGAAATGGGGATGATTGCCGTTGAGACAAAATCCAAGCCTCAATGGGGTGGGATGATGGCTTTGAATTATAAGTTCGGATTTGTTCTCTTGAGGGAATATATTGGGCGGAAGGGCTGTCTTAAATATCATCTTCGGAAGGTGCTGTGAGGTTGTCAGAAATTGTTTGTTTTAGAGTCATCATGCCATTCTATGGAAGGTGTTCGGTCTTTATGTTCAACAAAGTAACATAAGGCATCAAAAATTTCTGACTCACTAAATGCCCAACTTGCAGGATATTCATCAACCTGACCATTTGACAGGTTATAATTGATCATTTCATTTCCTGGAAAAGTGATATTACGAGAGCTGAAACCAGGGTCGCCTTCCTGTCTTAAAAACATGAGCCAACCGATTTTCTTGTTTAGAAGTGCGCATATAGATGGCCCTTCGGGGCTGTTCAGCCAGATCTCACGAAACTCTTCGTTTTCATATGATTTGAAAATCTCTTCAAACTGAGAAACTGTTTCTATATTGTGTGTTGTAGAATTTATAAAAACTTCCATTGTTCTGTATCGATTTATAATTACATCTTATTTATTATTATGACTATGAGGAGCGGATCTTTACTTATTCCCGCAAAGGGCCCTTCTAAACACGTGAATATATTCTTATATCGACTTCATCTGACCAAATGAAAGACTTACCAGACCAAGAGAAGCCCCATACGCGGAATTCCGTACCCGTTGCAATTGTGTTCTGGCTATTTGCATGTATTTCATCATTCTCTGGATACTTTAACAGTAAATGCATCAGGAGTGAGTTATGCATATATTTTGCTCATATGTGATTGGCCCATTCACGCAATAAAGCGTAAAGCCTAAATCATAGCCATTATCTTTATATACGCGAAACTTCATTTGTCACTCTTATTTTACAACCGGGTCTTCTTCCTGAGATTTGGCTAATTTGGTTTTCTTACTGATATATGATTTCATCCAGTGAGCAACTTGTTCGGCTGTATATTTTTTGTGAATCTTGATTTTACCTCTGGCAATCAAGATTAATGTACCAAGCAAACATAAAATAAAAGTTTCTGTTCGTACTTTTCCGTTTGTTGCGCTCAAGAGGGCAGAAACCATTGGGCCTATTATCAGCATATACCCCACAACCATAAATACATATCCAATTGTACTTTTTTTCTTACTTCCCATTATGAAACTTGCATCGGGGCGAACATTTTTAATTGTATCTATGATATTTGAAATGAGGTGGAAAAAGATAGCCCTATCTTCTCCTTCCATTTCATCTGTGCAGCTGATGCTAAATTTCCCAAGGGCTTTTGTTAACCTCAGTTCGGCTGAAAATTCTTTTTCCAACTCAATATCAAAAAACTGACCTCCAGAAACGGTTGTTAAATCTAAAGCTTCATTTCCATTGTTGAATAGTTTTTCACCTTGCAGAGACCATATTTCTGTTTCTTTGCCAGGAGCTGACTTAAACTTGTATTCCATTTTTTTGACTTTTTACCCACCCATTATTTTTTATGATTGTACTCAACCAAATAATTAGAGCGTATCTAGGGCATGTTTATTGGAAATTATTGTGCCAACAACTTAGTTATGTAAAAATAATATACATAAAAATCATAGCCTTATGTCATTTTTAAAATTCATCCGACAGACTCTCATTCCTACAAACGTATACCAATCATACATTTAGCAGGCCTGCATTACTTTGAAATAATCCCCTAATGGAGATAAAAAAATATGAAATTAAGAATTCTAATTATTGGTCTTTTTGTAATGGCAAGTTTGGTTGCCCTTAAGGCTGTTGCTGACCATCGTGGTTCTGGAGACTGGGGTGGGCCTCATTATAAAGGTGGTCCCGGTTATGGACATCATGGGTATCACCGCAGGCATGGTCGACGTGGTAAGAAAATCCGTTTTTTGAAACGCGCTGATGCCAATAGAGATGGCATTGTGACTTTGGAAGAAGTTGAAAAGCTGCGGGAGAAACGCTTTAATAAATATGATACGAATAATGATGGTGTCATCTCTGAAAAAGAGATTGAGGATCGTATTCGTGCAAGAATTGAAAAACGTGTGAAACGTATGACACGCAAGTTTGATCGCAACAAGGATGGTAAAATTACACAAGATGAGTTTAACTGGCTTGTAAAAGAAAAATTTAGCTGGCGTGATCTGAATGATGATCAGAAACTATCTGGTGATGAACTGCCCAGACGGTTTCATCGCTTTCATGAGCGTAGAGGAAGCCATGGTGGTCAAGAAACATCTGGTAAAAAAGAACGCTAAGGAATAAGCTAAACGTTTTATAATTGTGAAAAACTTAAATGAGGTCCGTTTCGTGACATCAAGAAAAGAGGCTAAGGAGCGGGAAAGCCCGCTCCAGATACTTGTCTCTGAAGAGTTTTCAGATGTTGAGCTGATTGGCAAAATTGCAGATGGCGATTTTCGTGCCTTTGAAGAGTTGATGTCACGTAACCTCTTGCCCGTTGTTCGCTTTGCCACGCGTCTCTTGAATGATGCCCATGAGGCTGAGGATGTGGCACAGGAGAGTTTTTTGAAGTTATGGGACCATGCTTCCAGCTATAACCCAGAGAAGGCTAAGTTCACCACTTGGTTTTATCGAATTGTCAGTAATTTATGTATTGACACGTTAAGGAAAAAGAAAACACAAGGCATAAAAACACCTCTTGAAGAGGCTGAGATTATTTCTGAGGTTGAATCTCAAACACGATCCTTGGAAGTTGATGATCTTGTGAAACGTGTTGACGAAGCCCTAGCTTTACTGCCTGAGCGACAGAGGCTTGCGCTTGTCCTATGTCACTTTCAGGGCTTAAAAATGCAAGATGCAGGAGATATTATGGATATTTCTGTTGAGGCAATCGAATCGTTGCTTGCCAGAGCCCGGCGTAAGCTTAAGCAAGATTTAAAAAATGAATGGAAAGAGTTACTGCCTGAGTAACAACTTAATATAGATGTTATGAGATTATAATTATGACTGACGATAACAAAATTTCAAACTCTGATGCCCCGAATGAAGACCTTACTCTTCATAAAGACTGCACTGGGGACAAAGTTGATCGCTTTAGAGAAAATCTTGATATTTATGGTAGTCATATTGAGGACTGGCCTCATGATCAACGGAATTATTTTGTTAAACAGATTGTCAGTGACTCAGAGACACAAGAGTTATTTAAGCAAGCCAAAGCTTTTGATAAGTTGCTTCGCCTGCAGCCAGAACCTTATGATGTTACTCATTTACAAGCAAAGATTTTAGAAAAAGCAAAGCAGAAGACATTAGATTCTTTTAGCAAACAACAGCTTTCTCGTGTATCCTCTCGCTCTTCTAAGAAAGAGTATCTTAATATGACCGGTTTGTTTGCTGCTGCTCTTATGTTGGGTGTATTTTTAGGGCTTTATGATGTCTTTAATATTTCATTTTTTGCGCAAACACAAAATGGCTCTGAAATTGCTGGTTTTATTACCGATATTTCTGAGAACGGTCCCCTTGAGGAGAATTTTCTATGAGTTCATCTGATGACCAGAGTCTAAATGCTCAGAGGCAGCCTCAGTCTCGCCTGAAATGGTTCCTTGTTGCATCTGTTTGTTTAAACCTTGTCATGATTGGAATTATTATAGGTGCAGGGTTCTCTCATCATTATGCTCACCCCAAATACCATTATAAAAAACATTTTTTACAACAGCTGCCAGATGAGAAACGTAAAACTGTTCGAGAGATATTTAAAAAGCATCGGACGAAGCGCCGAGAGCACCGTAAGGTTATTAGACAGGCCAGACAAAATGTGCGTGAGATACTCAGGTCTCCTGACTATTCTAAGGACAGTTTTGAGAAAGCCCTTACGAAACTCAGGGAATTGAAATTTAAACTCCGAAAAGCCCGCGATGCGATGATTATTGAGGTTACATCGCGACTTAATCTAGAAGAACGACGCGCCTTTAAAAAAACTTTTCGCAGAGGCCGGCGTCGACATCATCGCTAATTTTATGCGGCTTGCTGAATTGAGGCCTCAACAGATGGTTGTGCTGTATACATATTAGATAGAAAATCATCTGTTGTAGGCATGTCATTTGGCAAACGGCATGTCACTCTTGTTCCTTTACCTAACTGACTATTTATACTTAGGTCTCCGCCGTGCATTTCTATGAGGGATCGTGAAATTGCAAGTCCCAATCCTGACCCTTTATGGCTTTTTGAGAATTGGTTCTCAACCTGCTCAAATGGTCGCCCTAGTTTTGCGATATCGCTTTTGGGTATCCCAATTCCTGTATCTTCTATTGAAAAGGCAATCTGCTGACCGTTTCTTTCAAGATCTACAGTAATGCTTCCTTGTTTTGGTGTAAATTTCACCGCATTTGATAAAAGATTGATCAGTACCTGTTTTATAGCTCGTTTGTCTGCATTCACCTCAAAATTATCAAAGCCATTTTTGATGAATTGAATATTCTTCTCTTGTGCTGCTGGAGAGACAATTCTTAGACTGTCTTCCATTAGTTCATTTAGTTGAATATGTTTTTTAACGAGTGTAACGCGCCCAGCTTCAATTTTAGACATATCCAGAATGTCATTGATGACATCTAAGAGGTGGTTACCGCTTTCATATATGTCACTTGCATATTCACTGTATTTTTGATTCCCCAATGGGCCAAATAAGCTTTTCTCCATAATTTCAGAAAAACCAATGATTGCGTTCAAAGGTGTTCTGAGTTCATGACTCATATTGGCTAAGAACTCCGACTTTGCTTTGTTTGCTTTCTCAGCTCTGGTCTTTTCAGCCATATACTTTTCAGCTAATTCAACGAGTTGCTGTGCCTGTCGCTCTAATTGCCTGCGAGATTGGCGCAAATCTGAGACTGTTGCCTGTAGTTGTCTTTCACGCTCACTGAGGCGTCTTTCGCTTTTCTTAAGTGGTGTAATATCAGTTCCAATACTGACATATCCCCCATCTCTGGTACGTCTTTCATTAATATGTAACCAGCGTCCATGACCTAGTTTTGCTTCATATGTAAAAGCGCCGGAATTTCGATGGGCAAAAGACATCAAGCCCTTTTCTAAAGTTTGATCATTGGAGACCAGAGCAATGTCTTTGAAATTTGTTCCTGGTTGAACCAAATAGTCAGGTAGTTGGTAAAAAGCCTGGAATTTTCTGTTGCACATGACAAGGTTCTGATCGGCATCCCAGAGGACAAAAGCTTCAGAGATTGTATCAATAGCATCAACTAACCGATAGAGTGATAGTTGGTTCTGCTCTTCAGCCATCTGACTTTCAGTCACATCGAATACCGTTGCCACAAGACATGGCAATACTCCTTCTGAGGACGGTTCGAACTTTCCTCTTAATTCAAGGTAAATCCAGCTATTGTTGTTATGGCGCAAACGAAAGCGGATTTCTATTTCTTCTTTGCCTTCACGAATATTGGCGTGCAATGTTTTTATTAGATAATCTTGTGTGTGAAGAAGTTTGTTTAAATTATTGGCGGACAATGTATGTTCTTTAAACCCTAACCCAGCCATAGCACTCATTGATTTGGACCAGGAGATTTGATTACGATTCATATCCCAATGCCATAGACCGCAACGGCTGTTTTTTAGAGCTTTTTCCCAATAGAGATTCGTATGGGCTTTTAATGCTGTTTTTCTTCTGGTCTGTCTTAGCAAGGTCCTAACTATAGCTGCCATTAATAAAAGCATACCGCCTGTTATCAATAATGCACAGAAGTTTGTTAGACTTTTTCTGTGCCATGCAGATATAATTGTTTCTGTTTTTTGTAAGATAACGAGCATACCTAAATCTGGGACAAGGCTTAGTGATAGTTGATACTCTGTTTGTTGCTCTTGGAGACCATTTGTGATTATCGCATCTTTTTGAAAAAGATCTTGTAACTCTTTATTAGATAATAAATCAAAAAAACTATCCCCTACTTTAAAATGGCCACCGGGTAACTGGGCTTGAATATGACCGTTTCTATCTGTCAAAAGCACGATGTGTTTTGAAAAATCAATTTGTTTCGATAAGCTCGTCCGAAGTATTATGGGCCATTCTTTGTAATTATTTGTTGTTTGGCCGAATTTATGAAAAAGCTCGGTCGTGAAATTCTTAGAAATGCTTTTATTTTCTTTCGCTAATGATAGAGCTGCATTCTCAATAATCTGAAGCGATGATATTGAATAATTATATGCAATGCGAGATACAGCAACAAGAATTATGATCACAGCCAGAACATTCATTACCAGAATAGCTGTTTTTATTGGTTTTCTATGAAGTTTACAATATCTTTGAATTTCTCTTAAAAAACGAGATGTCACTTCATGGTTTTCTTGCTGATAGAAAGCCCTTTGCCCCATAGCATTCATCTGCACCATGTTTTTGCCCCCAAAAATTTTCTGCCCAGACGTCAGTTCGGGTAAGACCAACATGATCCCGATGAATATATGTATAAAAAGTGATTTGGGGGGTATTTGTCTAGTGAAAAGCGAGTCGAAAATATTATTTTTTTCTTAACGCACTAAAGAAATGTGTGAATTTCACTTTATCAATACGATATCTATAGCATTTTATACATGAAAAAGAGGGTTATAAGCCGCTTTGTACGCCATTAAAATGCAGGGTCTATTCAATAAACCCTGCATTTATTCTTTAAAACTTAATTGTTAAGTTTTTTTTCTAGCTGAGCGATTCTCTTTTCTTGCTCAATGATATAAAGAGTCAATTCTTCGACTTTTTCTAATAATTTCATTGAGAAACTGTTCAAATCAACGCCTTCAGCTTCCATTTCTGCTCCAGCAGGAACATTTGGAAGGTGGCCATTTGCTGATATAAATTTCTCAACTGTAGAAAGGTCGTTTAATTTATAACCTTCAGCAAATACATAATCAGCCGCTTTGATAGATTTACCATTGATTTTTAGAGTGCCTTTACCGCCATCAATATGGACAGTCATCTCACCTTTGTTATTCATCAGACGTAAATCACCATTGTGACCATTACCACCCATATGTAGGTTACCGTCACCGCCATCAAGATGAACAACTTGTTTGTTTTTTGAGTCAAGGAAGACTAGGTCACCATCTGATCCATTGCCACCGAGAGTCATGTTGCCATCACCGCCGTCGATGTGAACTGTCTGTTTGCCTTTTGTGTGCAATAGAGTTACATCGCCTTGAGAGCCAGCTCCACCAAGTGTGATATTTCCATCTCCACCATCGATATGAACTGTCTTTTTGCCATCAGTATTTTTAAGAACAACATCTCCTTGAGAGCCAGCTCCACCAGCTGTTACATTACTTTTTCCACCGTCGATGTGAACGCAAAGTTTGCCGTCAGCATTTTTCAAGCGTAGATCACCATTGTGAGTTGAACCACCCAGACTGATGTTCGCACGATTTGCATCTAACTGAACTGAAGCTTTGCCATCTTTATCTTTTAGTTTTAACTGTGGACTCTCCGACATTCTTTTCTCCTAAAAAGTTTCAAATTAATTTGTGATGGAATAACGACCTAGCACATGAAAAAGTTTTGTAAAACTCTTTAGGCTAATTTTCTTTGAAAAAATCATATATTTCCGTTGATTATTTCACTGTTTATTCCACCAACAGCCTCTTTTATTAAAAATGTCTCTCTGTTTGCTATCTCTTTACTCATTTTTTAGCTTCGTAACAATTGCAGAACTTTGCTCTAAAGTTTTGTGCACTGGACATTTGTCAGCAATTTCTAAAAGACGTTTTTTTGTATCGGCATCGAACGTTCCTGTTACATCCAATTCTCTTTCGAAGCGATCAATGCGTCCTTCTTTTCCTTCTCCACAATCAGTGCAATCTTCTGCATGAATTTTTTCATGTGTCACTGACACTGAAATTTTTTCGACTGGAATTTTTTTATGATCGGCATACATGCGCAGTGTCATAGATGTACACGCCCCTAATGCAATCGATAGAAAATCATAAGGAGATGGCCCTGTGTCTTGCCCACCAAAACTTTCTGGCTCATCTGCTTTAAGTATATGTTTTCCTACACGTACTTCCTGCTGGAATTTTCCGTTTCCTGTTTCAGTTATTATAACTTTATTATCTGTATTTATATCTGCTTTCTCTTCTGCTGTTTTTGCATCTATTTTCAGATAACGTTCTGCCCAAGAACTCAAAACAGACGCAACGAAAGCTGCATCAGCGCGGCGTGAAAGCAAATGATCTGCATTATCAAGGGAAATAAAACTTTTTGGATGCTTCGCGGCTTTAAATATTTCTGCAGCATTCTCAATTCCAACTGTTTGATCCAGCGGTGCATGAAATACGATGAGAGCTTTACCAGAGTTCGAAATCCGTTCTGATAAAGACTGAGCTCTTAAGTCCTCAAGAAACTGCTTTTTGATTGTAAACGACCTTCCTGCAAGCTGTACTTGGGCAATTCCAGTTTTTTCAATCTCACTTACCTCTGCTGAGAAGTTATGTATAACATGTTCTGCGTCTGCGGGCGCTCCTATGGTTGCAACCGCTTCCACTTCAGCTATCTCAGGAGCGACAGATAATACGGCAGCTCCGCCCAAGCTATGCCCAATTAATACTTTTGGCGCTTGGTAATTCTCTCTTAGATAATTCGCTGCACTTAATAAATCTGCTACATTTGAAGAGAAGTTGGTATTCTCAAATTCTCCTTCACTTGCTCCTAATCCTGTAAAATCAAAACGAAGTACAGCAAACCCATGATCAGATAATTCACCTGCTATTCTTGTTGCAGCAAAAATATCTTTAGAACATGTAAAACAATGTGCAAATAAGGCATATGCCTTGGGTTCACCATCCGGCATGTCTAACCTGCCTGCAAGATTATTTCCCTGCCACCCTTTGAAAGTTATTTTCTGAGATGATTTTGACATGATTTCTTCCCTTTATGGTCTCTGTTATTAACAAGATGGAAATAGCTAAAGTTTGCAATTCTATGAAATAATCATTTTTGATTGTGCCACATAGGGATTTTAGTTCAATTTATTTTTACCAATAGACATTTGTGACATTTATAAGGACTAAAATTTATATAATTTTAATCATATGAATCCGTGTCAAAAAATAAGTACATATTGATAGAAAATTGTAATGGTTTTGAAACCTAATAAAGCGAAAATGCACCATGTGTTTCATGGTAATGGCGTTTGTTATACCGTCTAGTGTGTTTTTGAAGGGGCTTTTGATATGTCGCAGACATCAGATCCTACGGCTAAGAGCTGTGAAGATCTAAAGTCACTTTTTTATGATGGTCAGCATGACCAATTAATGCAGCGCCTTGACGGAACTATCATTAACAAAAATACTCTACTGGCAACAGATTATCTAAATCGCTATAACTCCGTTCTTATGATCTTGGAAATTCTTCCAACGGATCCATATATGTTTATTGAGGATATACTTTCCTGGAAGCCCATTAGTTATCATGAACATTTTAGGACATCAGGATTTCGCGAACGAGACCTTGCGATATTATGTTACGATCATTGTGATAAACATATAAGGCATGTGTTTGATCATGTTGTTGATCAATTAGATGATGTCGTCAAAACAATGATAGAACAGCTTGAACTAGAAATGAAAAATAAAGCTGAAGAAAACATTAATATGATTTGCAATGACTATATGCTCCATATGAGAGGGTTGATCGAACAAGCTGCAAATATTATTAATGGACACCCAGACTTTATTTCCAAGACTGATGTTGGAGATAAAGACCCAGCTGGCTCACAAAAAAATGTTGATGCCTTTTTTGGCAAACGCTAATATAGCTCTAAATCATATTCTTTTCCTCTAATTTTTTTAGTTCTGATGGTTGTCTCCGTTCTGTCTGTTAGCACCGCTGTTTTTAAAATCGATAAAGTATTGCTCGTGTTGCGTGGTCAAGGTGCTTTCAAAGGCTTTTGGAGTTTGCCTGGAGGACGTGTATTGCCGGGGGAGCCGATAGAAGATGCTGCAAAACGTGAAGTCTTAGAGGAAACATATGTAGAATTTCAAATTCGTTCGCATGTTGATACTTTATATTTTCGAACAGACACTCAAACAGAGTTTGTACTCCATGTGTTCTGCGGAGAATGGGAAAAAGGCTTGGCTCAAGCTTCAAGTGATGCGGCCGATGTATGCTGGGTTACTCCTGAGACTATACAAAATATGAAGACAACTCCAAATTTACTTGATGTCGTTATTAAAGCTCAGAATATTCTTCATCACAAATAATTTAATATATTTGATTAGCTCGTCTAGGACATAACTTCCAATATGAGTATAAAGATTGTAACGAGGATAAGTGATGTCAAACAAGTTAACTCGTATTGTTTTAAATTTTCTGGTTCTATTTTTTGTTGTTGAAATTTTTTCAACTGCAATTGTTCAAGCTGACCCTGGGAAATGGACAAGAGAAGGCTGGAAAACCGATTTTACAAAAAGCAGCATTCAATTTGATGAGATTTTATCAGGTGGCCCTCCTCGAGATGGCATTCCAGCAATCGATAAACCTACTTTTCAACCTGTCAGTAAAAACAAAGATATACAGAAAAATGAACCCGTCATTAGTTTATCGTATAATGGTGTTGCGCGTGCCTATCCCCTTCGTATCCTTATTTGGCATGAAATTGTTAATGATACAATCAACGGATTGCCCATAGCTGTTACCTATTGCCCTTTATGCAACTCGGCTGTCGTATTTAAACGTACAGTTGAAGGAAAACTTCTTGATTTTGGAACAACGGGCAAATTGCGTAATTCTGATCTGGTTATGTATGACAGACAAACAGAGAGTTGGTGGCAGCAATTTACAGGTACAGCTATTGTTGGGAATTATCAAGGAACTGAATTGGAAACACTTCCAGTGCGTGTTGAAGCGTTTGAACTTTTTGCAAAACGTTTTCCTAATGGTGAGGTTTTGATACCTAATAATCCAAAATTTCGACCTTATGGAGATAATCCATATTTTGGCTATGATAGTCGTAATAAACCCTTGCCGTTTTTTTCTGGCGATTTCCCTGAAGGGATCTCACCAATGGCACGAGTGGTCGTATTTAAAGTTGAAAATAAACCTAAAGCTGTGTCTCTCAGCCTTCTTAGAGATAAGAAGACATTGAGCTTTGGTAATGTTACGGTTTTCTGGAAACAGGGTCAGAATTCTGCGCTCGACCAAACACATATTGCCAAAGGCAAAGATGTCGGGAATGTTATCGTTCAGGTAAAAACGCCCGATGGTTTAAAAGATATTGTTTATGATGTCACTTTTGCTTTTGTGTTTCATAGTTTCCACAAAAACATAGCTATTGTTCAGTAATGAGATTTACTATAAGGATAGCCCATTATAATATGTGATGTCAGATGGTTCAGTTTGTTTGTATTATGAAAATAAAAGATATTATTTTTATTGTTGTGCCCTTCCTGTTGCTTTTGTCAGCAATTTCAACTTCCACGTCAGCACAAGACGCCCAACGTAAGTTGAATAATAAGAATAATCGTCCCTATGATGCACAACTGGTAAGGCTTTCAGAGCTTTTGGGGGCTATCCATTACTTGAGAGAGTTATGTGGTGCAAATGAAGGGCAGGTTTGGCGCCAGCAAATGACTGATCTCATCGAAGCAGAAGGAACAACCCCTTTTAGACGTGTTAAATTGGTAAATAGCTTTAATAAGGGATATCGAGGCTATCGGAGAACCTATCGTAGTTGTACATCATCTGCAAAACTTGCCGTTAGCCGTTCTATTAAGGAGGGCGCTTCTCTAGCCTCAGCTATTGTTGAAGCAAACAAGTAAGGATTTTCAGATCTATAAAATTAATCATATCCTATTGTTTTGTTTAATGTTTACCCTTAATTCCAATAAATCAAGACTCTGAAAAGTTTTATGTTATAGCTTTTCTACTATGTCTAAAGTTCTATATGACCTTTTAAGCAACTCATATCAATAATAAATAAAGTCAAAACTATATGTCTTATGGGGATTTTAAAAAAGCGCATTTATCTGAATTTGCATCTGACCTTAAGGAAGAAAGTCCAAGGCAGGCCGCATTGCGCTACATTCTAGAGGCTTGGGATGAAGCAGCATTCAATGGTATTGATACAGAATGCCTGGCTCATGCAGCCCTTTTTTCAGCATTATGCGAGCTTGTAGAAATTTATGGAGAAGACCAAGCCTCCAAGATTACAAATGGTCTTGCTGAGAGGATTCAGCATGGAGAGTTTACAATTAATCGGGTTGAGCAATAAGTCAGAATAATGACCGCCCTAAGAGTATGATACCCAAAATTATTAGAATGAATGCCGCAACACGGTTAATCATGCTTAAGCGGTCTTCATTTAAGTGATGGCGGATCACGGATATAAACCAGGATAGTCCAAACCACCAAGCAAAGCTGCCTGACATTACAGCCAGAACCAGAATAAATGCATTCACTGCATCAATACCACCTGTCCATGAGGCAACAGCACCAAAAAGACCGAAGACACCGATAAGAGCTCCTGGGTTCGTGACTGTTAAGAAAAATGATTGTGGTATTGCTCCAGCATTTCTTCTGAGTTTTGCCATATCATCAACTGTTTCAAAAATGACTGGTTTTTTAAGGTATAGACGTAATCCAAAAACAATAAGAACAATGCCACCAATGATTTGTATTTGTGCCTGATGTGTCTCAAAAAGGCCTGAAATTGCTTTGATTCCAAAAGCAGCCGTTGCTGCCAATATGCCATCACCCAGCACAGCTCCTAAACCAGCAGCAACACCTCCCCAGAAACCTCGTTGTAAGGTCCTTTGGATGCATAGTATATTTACTGGACCTACAGGTGCAGCAATTAAAAAGCCGATGATAAGCCCTAAAATAATGACGATTGGAGTAAAAACCACCAGATCAGTTCCTATCATGAATACGCCTATTAGAAATTCCAATTGCAATTTATGAAGATTAAAATCAGACCATTATAATTATTGCTTATTTTGCTATATGAGCAATGTAAATATCGACGCAACCTCTTAATACTCTGATTTTTTTGCTAAATTCTTACCTACCAAAATCAGATATATCGGAATTGTCAGATATTTGGCCCCTCATCCTCCAGCATTACCTATATTTTTTACAATGAAAATATTAATTTTATATTTTTTATCATACCTTTATTAGCATATACTAATAATTTACTGAATTTTTTTTGCAATAATTTCCGCATATCTAGCTTCTCATTAATACGCTATGTGTTTTTATTGCCATCACATACAACTTAAAACATATAAGTTGGGATAGATTTCGATTTACGCTATTACTTAATAACAAAACAAGGAGTTTTGAACCAGATAGATCTGATTTAGCTTCCTGGTTTTGCACATGCCCATCCTGCAACCTTTTTAATGTCGTAGAAACGACAAGCTTCCATTAACATACGGCATTCTGTCCATATATCGCCATCAACCATTGGCATGAAGAGGTCATGGATATTATCGACACCCAGATAACATCTGACACCAGCTTTGTGCAATTTATCATATGGAGCAATAGAATTATGGAGTGGAGCGTTCATATTTAGTTGTTTCATACTCAAAGCTGCGGATGGGCAAATAATAATCCCCATGTCCGCCTCTAAAACTAATTGAATAATGCGATCTTGCTCTCGTTCTTCTTTCGCCCCTAAAGAAATCGCATGAACACCGTATACTTGCCCTTGCATACCATGTTCAATGGTTTTACGTGCTAAGAGTTCTGTTTCATTCTCTAAGGGATTGTTTTCCTGATCGATATGAACATCCACTGGTTTACCCAGTTTTTTTGCTAATTGTAGGATAACATCCAAGTGTTTTTCTGGTTGGGGCCTGTCTTTTGATGGAAGTCCACCGCAATAATCTGCGAGTTTACACGCTTCTTCATATTGCTCATAAGAGGCAGGATCCAGAACACCTTGTAATGGCTGTACTCCAACTTCAAATTTTATTTGATCCGCAAACATCTTTTTGACTTCGTTAGCGGCTTTGATAGGTAGGAGGCCAACGGTATTATCCGCATCAACCATAGTTCTACAGTAAGTAACCCCTTGTTTAATCATTGTTTTTACGCCACGAGCGATTCTTTCTACAAGATCGTCATGCGTATAATTTTCTTTTAGGTAACGATATAATTCCCATTTTTTCTGCATATCAACCTGGCTCAGCTGCAAATTTTCCTGGTTGATTAGATATGCTTTATCAAAATGAGCATGATGGTTAGCAAAACCTCCTAAAGCTTCAACTTCCTGGAGAAAGTTTAGCTGTAGATTCCAGGGTTCTGAGTCATCAGCCAGTTTATAGCGGTATGTTCCTCGTTCAGAGTCTATTACTGTTTGTTCTAAGGTGGCGATCCCAACATCAGAGTCCGTAATGAGTGGAATTCCATTCTCAATTGATAATTTGCGAATTAATTTGGCATCTGAGGCTTCATCGTAATCTTCGTCCCCAGTTAGCACGTTAATTACCAAGTCAAAACGGTCTGCTTTTAAGAAAGACAAAATATTCGGTGAACGCCCATCCGTGATCTTAAAAATCTCTATACTGTTAATATCATGCTCTTCTAAAAACCTATGCGTTCCTGGTGTTGCATAAAGTTCAATTTCTAAAGCCAATAATCTCCGGATAGAGGGAAGCATACGTTTTTTATCTTCTCTACGTCCTGCACTTATAAGGACTCTTTTTCGTCTTTGGCGACCTAGTAGCTTTAAATTAAATGCAAGAAGTTCCAGTGAGTTAGCCTGGGTCATGCTCTCTCCTTTGCTAAAATGGACATACGCTTTTCAGGATGTGTGGTGAATAAAGTTGGATTGATTAAGATTGTTTTTCGCGGATGAAATATGTTTTCAGGATATTGGCCGGTGTGAATTTTGATTAAAAAAAAAGCTCTATCGAGCTTTACAAAAATATCCATATATTTCTTTATGTTTATAAGCCGTATTAATTGCTTATAGCGAGATGTGGTATGTTTTAATTTATAATACCAATGTCGTATTAAAATCTTCTTCAACGGCCTAAACCCGATTTCTTTTCATCCACTTAAGATTCGTTAAACGGCTTGGAACATACATGTTCTCTAGAAGATATGCAATTGCTAAGATTTGGTTATTTCGTGAAATACCCACCTCTTTGTCTTGATCATTCCTGTCAAACATACTAATGCCTTGTCTTTAGTGTGTGATACATCCCATTGCTCTATAATTATAGTCGTGATCTTATGAAACCAAAAGTTACTTTGCTTCCTGATAGAACTGTTTTACGTATTTATGGCTCGGATGCTGAGGCATTTTTGCAAAATATAATTACAAATCATATTGATAGCAGTGATAAGGGTGTCTTTTCAGCCTTACTCAGCCCTCAGGGAAAGGTCATTTTTGATTTTTTTGTGTTTCATGAGAAACATGGATTTCTTATCGATATAGCCCTTCACCACAAAGACGACTTTATAAAAAAACTGACTTTTTACAAACTTCGGGCCGAGGTTTCTATCGAAGATCTTAGTGATCGTTATGATGTCATTGCGATTTTCGGAGATGTTATTCATCCTCCCTCTCATGATGATATCATTTCTTTTATTGACCCTAGGTTTTCTGATATGGGTTATCGTTGTCTTATGAAAAAAGACGATGAGACTTCTCTTATGGATGACAATGCAATAGAGAAAGTTTCCTTTGAGGAGTACACTGCTCACCGGGTTTTCTTTGGTATTCCAGAAGGAGGCCAGGATTATCATTATGGTAATAACTTTCCACATGATGCTTGCTTTGATTTACTTAATGGCATTCATTTCCAAAAAGGTTGTTATGTGGGGCAAGAAGTTGTTTCGCGTATGCAGCACCGAGGTACAGCGAGAAAGAGGATTGTGATCCTAGAGGCGGAGACAAAGTTACCTGAGACAGGTGACGATATCTTTGCTGATGACCAAAAAATTGGACAACTTGGTACTGTATCAGGGCAACGTGGTCTTGGCCTTGTTCGACTGGATCGTCTTGAGGAAGCTCATAAAACAGGTAAAAAAATCCATATTTCTGGAGTAACTGTTTTCGTTATTTTTCCATCATGGGCAAACTATAAATAATTTTATTTTAGGATTTTAATGGCAACAAAAAATATTCAGCGATGCAGTTGGGCTGGTGATGATCCACTTTATCAAGACTATCATGATCAGGAATGGGGGGTACCAAAAACTGAGGATATTGCTCTATTTGAAAAGTTATGTTTAGAGGGTTTTCAGGCGGGTCTTTCATGGATCACAGTCTTAAAGAAGCGAGAACATTTTCGGAAAGTTTTTGATCAGTTTGATCCAGAGATTCTGGTTACATACGATGAGAAGAAAATAAATGCTCTCTTGCAAGACCCTGGAATTATTCGTAACAAATTAAAAGTTCATGCGACAATCTCTAATGCAAAAGCTTATTTGGAGCTTCGTGAAAGACAGAGTCTCGCTAAATTTTTATGGGAGTATGTTGATAACAAACCTATTCAAAATAGTTTTGAGAGCATGTCCGAGGTTCCAGGTGAGACCAATATAAGTCAGTCTATTTCTAAGGATTTAAAGAAATTAGGGTTTAAATTTTGTGGTCCCACAATTGTCTATGCTTTTATGCAATCTGTTGGAATGGTGAATGACCATTTAGTTCATTGTCATTCATATAAAAAATGTCAGCAACTTGGTAAGAAGTTTAAGGCGCCAAAAGAATAAAATATATTATGGTTAAAAATACAACTCAAAGTCGTAAAGAAATTTCCTCACAACCCGTCCGCGCCTGGCAACGTATGCTTTCAGGGCGTCGCTTAGATTTACTTGATCCTTCTCCACTTGATATAGAGATTGCAGATATTGCTCACGGGTTGGCCCGGGTTTCTCGTTGGAATGGTCAGACTTTGGGAGATCATGCATTTTCCGTCGCGCAACATTCTCTCATTGTTGAGAGCATAACACATGACTTAAAACCTAATATTGATCAAAAGTGGCTCTTGGCTGCCCTTATACACGACAGTGCAGAATATGTTATAGGCGATTTAATTAGCCCTTTTAAAGCTGCTATTGGCCTTGATTATAAATCTTTCGAGTTAAAATTATTATCAGCAATTCATACCCGGGTTGGGTTACCAAGAACGGTACCCAATACGATCCAGTCACTTATAAAAAAAGCTGATACTATCGCTGCATTCTATGAAGCGACACAACTTGCCGGGTTTACAATTGAGGAAGCTGAAAAATTTTTTGGTGACCCAAAAAGTTTAAGTGAAGACATGAAAAGCCAACTCGTGAACTTAAATGCTATGGCTCCTGATGTTGCGCAGAAAAATTTTATTGATAGATATAAAGAATTATCTGAAATACATTGAAAAAACATATAAACAACACTATCTTGTAGAAAAAATATCCCTATAGATAACTATAATATATAATTAGAATGTTTTCTGACTTCCTTAGATTGTATTCAGCGAGGGATTGCACCAATTTATATTAAGAGTATTTAATGTTTATTCCACCATTAGACAGGAGCGATAGATTCCAAGGCATTGATCAGAATGTGAAGAATAGTCAACTTTATATTAGCCCGCTCAGACATGTTAAGAGGCTGCTTTCCTCTACGAATGCAAGCCATATTATTACATTAATGGATGTCAGTTGGAATATTTTAACTCCAGAAAATATTTCTCCAGATAATCATTTAAAGCTTGTTTTAAATGATGCGCATAACGAAAAGCCTGGGGTTATCGCACCCAATAAGTCACATATTACAAAGCTTATTAAATTTATCTCAGACTGGGATCAGCAGAACCCTATGATTATTCACTGTTTAGCTGGTATTAGCCGCTCTACTGCTGCAGCATATATAACACAATGTGTTCTGAATCCAAAAACTGATGAAATCTACCTTGCCAATCTGATGCGGAATGCTTCTGAAACTGCATACCCCAATATGCAAATGATAACTCTTGCGGATAAGATCCTTAAAAGACGGGGTCGCATGATTCATGCTATTAAGGGCATCGGTCGAGGGATAAAATCCAATTCAGGAAAAGTTTTTATTTTACCTGCTGTCGATCCATAAAAACATAATCGTTCGTTTTTAATTATCCATTTGTCTTCCAGGTGTATTATATTATTTATACTACTATTTTTAAGTCATCTGGGGTTTATGTTGAATTCTAATCCATATAGTGCACATATCGAAATTGGTCTTAACGCTGCTATACTTACTATGCATGATGAAGACCCTTGTGTGTTGGTAAAGCCGGCTGTGGATTCTGAGGCAGCTCTTGATAGCCTGCCTTATGGACCATTCTCTCCACTAGAGCACAGAACTTTAGAAATTGGCCTTAGATCTTGGGTTCAGGAGCAAACAGGTATTCATTTAGGATATGTTGAACAGCTTTATAGCTTTGGAGACCGTGGCCGACATGCCATTCCCAATGATGCCGACCCTCATGTTGTTTCTATCGGTTATTTGGCGCTTACAAAAGAAAATAAAGAAAAAATTTTTAAAGAAGCCTTTTGGCAAAAATGGTATCTTTATTTTCCATGGGAAGATTGGCGGAATGGAAAACCAAGTATTTTAACAAATAGCATTGAACCACAACTTATTGCGTGGTCAAAAGCTAATGTAACGCAGCATAGGGCTCTAAGCCGCGCTGAGAGGTTACGAATTTTTTTTGGAATTGGAGATAATAGCTGGGACGAAGAAAAAGTTCTGGAGCGATATGAATTGCTTTATGAGGCAGGTCTTGTGCTTGAAGCGTCACGTGATGGTCGTGATAATGCTCATACTCAAGAAAAAATCCCTGGTTACTCAATGGTTCATGATCATCGTAGAATTTTGGCCACAGCGATGGGACGTATTCGGGGTAAAATAAAATATCGTCCTGTCATTTTCGAACTTATGCCGGAGTATTTTACATTGCTTGACTTGCAAAAAACAGTTGAGGCTATTAGTGGCAATCACATACATAAACAAAATTTCAGGCGCCTTGTTGAAAATGCGGGACTGGTTGAACCGACCAATAAGATGAGTGATACAACCATTGGTCGGCCAGCTAAACTCTTCCGATTTCGAAGAGAAGTCCTGTTGGAGCGCCCAGCACCTGGTGTGAAAATTAATAAAATTAAAATTTAACATCTAACACTTTTTATATTTCTCTTATTATACAATAGCTTATTTTATTTTCATGCTTCATAAACTCTTTTTTTGTGTTATAACTAGAAATTAAGACTCCACAAGACTATATTATAGGTATATTTTGTTTTCTCTTTTTCCACCATACATATGCTCATTATGAGCATATGTATGGTGGCAACAAAAACGGAGACTTATGTGAAACAGGTCACAACAAACGAGAGCATTTCTGTTGGACACAATAAATTTAAAGTCCTAGATATGCCTGATTTGAAATATACTGCCGAACTGGCAGAAGAAATGGCCCCTCTTTATGAAAAGGTATCTTCGGTTATCCCTAAAGTTGAGTGGCCAGCCTTTGCTCCAGTTATTAAAGCCATCAATGAGCTTAAGGCCAAACGTAATGCGGCAATCCTGGCGCATAATTACATGACACCACAAATCTTTCATTGTGTGGCTGATGTCGTTGGTGACTCCTTACAGTTAGCTCGTGAAGCTGTAAACGTTGATGCGGATGTTATTGTGCAATGTGGTGTGCACTTTATGGCAGAGACATCAAAGATATTGAATCCTCAAAAAACTGTTTTAATCCCAGATATGAAAGCAGGATGTTCACTTGCAGATTCAATTACTGCAGCGGATGTTATTCAACTTCGAGAAGCTCATCCAGGTGTTCCTATTGTGACATATGTCAATACCTCTGCTGAGGTTAAAGCAGAGTGTGATATTTGCTGTACATCTTCAAATGCGGTGCAGGTTGTTGAATCCCTGGGGGTTGATAAAGTTCTTCTTATACCTGATCAATATTTGGCTAAGTATGTTGCGACTCAAACTGATGTTAAGATATTGACCTGGAAAGGAAGTTGCGAGGTTCATGAGCTTTTTACAGCCGAGGAACTTAGAGATTATCGTGAGGCCGAACCAGGTGTTACAATTATTGCACATCCAGAATGTCCACCAGATGTTATTGAGGAAGCCGACTTTACTGGATCGACAGGTGGTATGATCAAATGGGTTCAGGATAATCAACCTAAGAAAGTTCTTATGGTTACAGAGTGTTCAATGAGTGACAATGTTGCTGTAGAGAACCCGGGCGTCAATTTCGTGAGACCATGTAACCTTTGCCCGCATATGAAACTTATCACATTAGACAAAATCTTGCATTCACTTGTTTACATGACTGATGAAGTTGTTGTTGATCCACTTGTTGGTCGACGTGCAAAGCAAGCTGTAGAACGCATGGTCAACCTTACAAACTGATTGAAACTTAAGGTAAGGATTTTGAATGGTAAATACACACGAAATGGTTGAAGCTAATGGGCGTGTTGTCATTGTTGGAGCGGGATTGGCTGGCTTATTTACAGCTTTAAAACTTGCTCCTATGCCTGTTACAATCATTTCACCTGTTTCTCTTGGAAAAAGCAGTTCGAGTTGCTGGGCACAAGGGGGTATTGCCGCTGCTATTGGTGAAGGCGACCACCCTGACAAACATGTTGCCGACACAGTGAATGTTGGGGCAGAACTTGTTGATGCTGATGTCGCACGACTTGTTGCGTATGACGCCTCTGAGAGAATTCAAGATCTGCTATCATATGGTGTCCCATTTGACAGAGATTTAGAGGGAAAACTCAAACTTTCCCGAGAAGCTGCTCACAGCGAAAGGCGAATTGTTCGTGTTCGTGGAGATATGGCCGGCAAAGCCATAATGGCAGCCCTTATAGAGACTGTTCGGAAAACACCTAGTATTGAAGTTTTAGAAGGTTATAGGGTCAAAGACCTGCTTATAAATTCAGACTGTGTCTGTGGTGTTTATGTTGATAATGATCATAGTGAAGACCGGCAATCTCACCTTCTGTTAGCAAATGGAGTTGTTTTGGCCTCTGGAGGCATTGGAGGTCTATATAATGTAACGACCAACCCGGTTACCTCTTGTGGTGAAGGGATTGGTATGGCAGCGCGAGCTGGTGCTGTTGTGGCAGATGCTGAGTTCGTTCAGTTTCACCCAACAGCAATTAATGTAGGGCTTACTCCCGCACCTCTTGCAACTGAAGCCTTACGAGGAGATGGTGCTAAGCTTGTTAATCAACACGGTTATAGGTTTATGGTTGATCATCATCCTGATGCTGAACTTGCTCCTAGAGATGTTGTTGCTTATGCCGTTTTTCAATCTCTTTGTGATGGCGATGGGGCTTATCTTGATTGTCGTGAAGCAATCGGAGAAAAGTTTCCAGAGAAATATCCAACGGTATATGAGAAATGTTTGAGCGCAGCTGTTAATCCAGTTACTGATCTAATTCCTATTTCTCCTGCTGCCCATTATCATATGGGAGGACTGTTAACAGATTGTTCTGGACGAACAACTCTTGATGGCTTGTGGGCTTGTGGCGAGGTGGCTTCTACGGGTACACATGGCGCTAACCGCCTTGCTTCAAATTCTTTATTGGAGACTGTCGTTTTTGCCAATCGTATCGCAGAGGATTTGATGGGGCAGAATTTTGTATCCCCTCGTTACTCTACAAGGAAAAAAAACGTTGTATCTTACTCACAAACGCAAAATACCGACGTTCAACATGCTCTGACACAAATAAAAAAAGTTATGAGCGAGCATCTTGGGGTTGTTCGTGACCAGGATGGACTGTTAACCGCTTATAAAACTATCTTAGAGCTTCGTGATAAACGCATCAGTTCACTTGCTTTGGAGAATATGCTTATTACTGCACAAATTATTACTAAAGCAGCTCTTCTTCGGAAAGAAAGCAGAGGCGCTCACAGACGTAATGATTTTCCGGACCCCCGTCTTGAAGATGCCCACAGGCGCTTTTTAAAACTTGATGATTTCGACATCTTAGAAACCAAAATCTTTAATAAGAGGTTTGGTGATAATAATCTTGACCCAATGGCTTCGAAATAACATGACTTACCTTAAAAATATTCTGCCCGACTTTGTGATAGAAAAAGCTGTTGAACATGCCCTGCAAGAAGATCTTGGGCATACAGGAGATATCACGACTAATAGTCTTGTTTTGAATGATAAAGTGACTTCGGGACTTATTAAGTCCCGACAAGACGGTGTTGTGGCCGGCCTTGCTTTTGCTCAAAAGGCTTTCTTCACTCTTTCTCCAGACATAAAATTCGAAATTTTGCATGATGATGGGCAGTCTGTGGCTGCTGGCGATGTCATTGCAGAGATTACAGGACCAAGTCGCGCCTTGCTCACTGGAGAAAGGGTTGCCTTAAACTTTCTGGGGTATTTAAGCGGTATCGCCACTCATACTCATATGTTTGTAGAGCAAGTTTCTGGTACAGATGCTAAAATCTGTTGTACGCGAAAAACAACACCAGGATTACGTGCTTTCGAGAAATATGCTGTGCGTGCCGGAGGTGGGTACAATCATAGATTTGGTTTGTTTGATGCCGTTATGATTAAGGATAATCATATCGTTATTGCGGGTGGGATCACAAATGCCGTTTCTCAGGTAAAAAAACAAATAGGGCATAACGTAAAAATTGAGGTGGAAGTTGACACCTTGGAACAATTAGAAGAAGTCCTTACTTGTCATATTGATATCGTTTTGCTGGATAATATGTCGCCTGGCATGTTGAAAGAAGCGGTAGAAATCATAGGTGGTCGCCTGGTTACCGAGGCTTCTGGTGGTGTTACACTTGCAAATGTTGGAGATATTGCAAAGACTGGTGTTAACCTGATATCTGTTGGCGCTTTGACACACTCCTCATCTACTCTTGATATAGGGCTTGATTTCTGAGTTGATAAACATTACGTGATCTATGTAAACTTTAAACTTGCTAAATTCGCTCTTTTGCTCTGATGTGATAGGGTTCTGTAATGACTACACCACAAGTTATTGTAATTTTGGGCGTGACCATGTTTGTTACCGCTTTTACCGGAGCTGTGGTCGCAAACCTGAAAAACAGGAATGCGGATGCCTGGGGCTTTGCCTGCTTTATATTTCCACCCTTAGTTATACTTTTGTTTATTTTACCTAAAGGTTCTTATGATAGCCGGAGGAGAAAGCTCTCAAGGCGAGATCTGGACGAAGATATCAAAGATGATTTGTTTTGAGACCTTAAATGCAGGTCTCAAAATATTGCAATGTTATAAAACGCTTTGATTGAAAAATTTGGCTTAAAAATTAGAGACTATTATCCTCTTCCTAACAAATCTGCCAGCTGATTTAAGCTATTGGTCAGGTGCTTACTAAACTCAGGCAAATGTTCTGAATAATTTTTAGCGGTACTGAGATACGCTGATATATGGTTTCGTCCTAAAATATAGCCAATACCAATACATTCTGAGCTTGTCGCGCCAAAGCCAAAAAATGTTACATTTTGAGATGGCGCTGAGCTTGTACTTAAAAAATCAGTTCGAATTTTAAGCCAACCAGGGCTTTCATAGAATGATAATTTTTCATGAATACCAAGTTCTTTAGCCTGAGTATTATATATGTTTAAGAGTTCCCATAAATGTTGTTCGGGAGCCTGCCCTTTTTGACATTGTTTTGCTCGACTGACATGTTTTTCAGCCGCGGTGCGGACTGCAGCTATTTTTTCCTCTTTTGATTTACCATTTGAGAAAGCTTCAATAAATGAGAAGATCTCAGGCGTCATCACGCGCATTGCTTCCGTTCGCCCATTTTCATATTGACGTGTTGCTATTGACTCATATGTTGCGCCAATAAAACCTTTTGTATGATAATGAGCTAATTGGAAACTTAATTGAGCAAATGCATCTGGTGAGACGCCAAAAGTTTTAATGCGATCAACACCAAAATCTTCAAATACAAAATTTAGGGTCGCGTTTTTGTCTATCAAAGTTTTAAAACCTTGAGCAGCGTTTGTGATCTCATTTTTTAAACTGTCATCAAGCGTGAACTTTAATTGACTGATATCAGGCGTACCCTGTTGCTCTGCACCAGATGTTTTAAGCACCTCAACTGGATCATAGCTTGCCATCGTATCAACCAGGTTTAAAATCGTTGTCCCATCAAGTCCACAGTGCTCAATATTAATACCGGCTGAACCATTTTTGAGAATAATAAATTGTAATGATTTATCAAAATATCTATTTGCGCTATCACCATGCAATAAGTTATCTGTCACCTCCTGATCAGTTTTAGGGGTAATATTATCCAGGCAAATTACGAATAAGGCCTGCTCTATTTCATCTAAAGCAAGTTGATTATCGTTGCTATGATTTATTAAATCCTGTCTTACTTTGGCCCACTCTGCTCTTGGCTTTGTTGTGAGATGACCAATACAATTTTGTTCGTCTAACCGCGCTTCAGAGTTGCTTAATATTGTTGCTAAGCCTTCATGTAGATCACTAAAGTTGTGAGGTTTACCAGAAGGACCAATTACATTCATCTTAAACAAGTGACCATTATGAAAAACCAGAATATGTTCTGCTTTTGAGGGTCCTGGGTATTCTTTTGTGTATGGTGCTTGGACAGTATCTTGCGGGTCTCCTGGTATGCGTGTTTCAGAGAATAAATATTTATTTTGATTCATGCATAATGGTTTGCCTCTTTGCAAACTCGGAGGAATTTTCTCATCATCAAGCTCCAGTTTGTAATGTAAGGCTTGTGCAATGATTTTTGCTGCGCGTTCAATTTGACCTATAGGTTCATTTGGGAACATGAAAAAGAAATTTGCATTTAGTGCTATCGGATCTCTGCGCCCCAGGTAGCGAGTATCCCAAAACCTATCTAACCAACTGATCACACCTGGTTGGCGCGCATATTCTATCAAAGATTCATGTAATTTTTCACCTGGACCTCCTGGCCTCGCTAATTGATCAATTGCATTTTCAGTTTCTTGTTTTTCTTCAGGCGTCAATAAAGGCGTGCACCACTCCATAAATGTCTGGCAGCTATATTGTAAATTGGGAATAGGCACAATTGGTAATTGTTTTTGGTTCCCAAACGTTTTAGCTGAAATTTCTTGTGGTTCAGATTTTTTAAACAGGCGATCTAGAAACGACTTCGAAGTGGACATGAGAAACACTCGTAAAACAATATTTTATGATACTTTCTTAATTTTTGAAATTAAATACGGTTCTTTTGAGACTATGTAAACATGATAAAAGGTAGAAGTATGGACTCCACTGAGGCTAATGTCATATCGGCAATTGTAAATATTGATAAATATCCCTTATTGGACAAAGGAAGTCACATCAGGGGAGAGACTATTAATCATATAAGAGCGCAACTTCAAAACGAAGGATGTGCTGTTTTAAGTGATTTTATAAACACAGAAACTAAGAAAGCTCTTCATAGTGAATGTGCAAGTATTGCATCTCTTGCATATAATCATGTTGAGATTGTAAATGCCTACAATATTGAAGTTGATGATGATTTACCTCAGGAGCACCCTGCTCGCATTCAGTTCGAGAGGGGCAATGCATTTGTCGCTAAAGATCAAATTCCTAATAGCCATATTATTCGAATGCTCTATGAAAATAGGTTTTTTAAGAGGTTTGTTTCTGATTGTTTTGAGAAACTCGACTTATATGAACTGGCAGACCCTCTTTCGTCACTTTGCCTGAATGTCCTGCATAGTCGAAGAGAACATCCATGGCATTTTGATACAAATGAATTTACAGTCAGTCTTCTTACGCAGGCCCCTGAAGCAGGTGGTGAATTTGAATATTGTCCAAATATTCGTTCTAGAACAGATGAAAATTTCTCAAATGTGCGAGAGGTATTATTAGGCCGAGGTGAAAATTTGATCAAACAAATTTCATTGAGACCTGGTGACCTACAATTTTTTAAAGGTCGTTTTTCGCTCCATAGAGTTGCACCGGTTATTGGACAGCAGCAAAGGCATACCGTAATTTTTGCCT
>CBDHHC010000007.1:32500-58489 GCA_965263345.1 Methyloligellaceae bacterium | reverse complement strand
CATTTCCGGGAAATAGATAGGGATATTCAGAACGAACCTTTCACTGCAATTGGTGTGGGCGATATGTCTGGAGACGTTTTTGGCAATGGAATGATTTTATCAAAATCAACCAGGCTGATAGCAGCTTTTGATCACAGGGATATTTTTATTGATCCAGATCCAACTCAAGAACGCAGTTGGTTGGAAAGAAAACGATTATTTGAAATGCAACGATCCAGTTGGCAAGACTATAATCAAGAACTGATCAGTGAAGGTGGAGGTATCTTCTCCAGACAAGCTAAATCAATACCCCTCACGGATGAAATCCGTAAAATAATATCTTCAGAAAAGGATGAGTTGACACCAGACGAACTTATCCATGCACTTTTAAAAAGTGAAGTAGATTTATTGTGGTTCGGTGGAATTGGGACCTACATAAGAGCAGAAAATGAACGAGATGATGAAATTGGTGATCGTGCAAATGACGCAATTAGAGTAAGTGCATCTGAATTGAATGTAAAAGTGATAGGTGAAGGTGCAAATCTTGGAATGACACACAAAGCCAGAATCGAGTTTGCGATAGCTGGTGGACGTGTGAATTCTGATGCGATTGACAACTCCGCCGGTGTAAATTCTTCTGACTTAGAGGTTAATATAAAAATTGCCTTAAGAACCAGCATGAATGCGAATAAGATGTCACTGGAACAAAGAGATGAGCTTCTCGAGAATATGACGGAAGAAGTAGCTGAAGCATGTTTGAGAAATAACTACCTCCAAAGCTTAGCAATCAGTTTAGGTCATAAAAGAGGAACAACTGATCTCAGTTTCCAGAAAAAATTAATGAATGATTTGGAAAAGTCAGGGCTACTCGATCGAGAATTAGAATTTTTACCAAACGATTCAGAGATTGCTGAAAGATTGCAAAATGGCAATGGCCTCACAAGACCGGAATTAGCCGTCTTACTCGCTTATGCGAAAATTGATCTCTTCAACAAACTTATTGAGAGCAATCTTCCAGGTGATGAATTTTTAAGTTCTGAATTAATCGACTATTTCCCGAAAACACTTGTAGACAACATTCCTGATGAGATTCTAAACCACCGTTTGAAAAGAGAAATTATTGCAACACAACTCTCAAATGCAATAATCAATCGTGGTGGTTCGACAATGATTGTCAGAATCAAAGATGAAACGAACCAGGATTTAGAATCCATCGCATATGCATTTGTTGCAGCGAGAGCAGTATTTGATTTAGAAGCGGTCTATGCTGAGATTGATGCATTAGACACGAAAGTCTCAGGGGCAACACAATTAGAACTTTATCTCAGAGTGCAGGATTTACTTCGCCATCAAGTGTCATGGTTTCTGCATAATATAGATTTAAACTCTGGACTATCTGAAATCATTAAAATTTATAAAAGCGGACTGCAACAACTAGATAAGTTCAGCAAAGATTATATTCACCCAACACATTTAGAAGAATTAAAAGCAAAATGTACCCGTTATGAAAATGTTGGGGTTCCCTCTTCCCTAGCAACACAGATCATAGGGCTTAAATTCCTGGAAAATGGTCCTGATATTATTCTCGTTGCCAATAATTCTAACAGTGAAATAGAACTAGCTGCTAAGGTCTTTAATAAAGTTTCAGAAGTATTTGATTTGTATAAATTACGCAAACAAGCAGCAGCATTGGAGTCAGGTGGATATTTTGATCGAATTGCAATTAACAGTGCATTAAATGACATTTCTTCTATTCAACGACAAATTTCAGAACAAATCATCAAACAATTCTCTGATGATGAAATGAACATTGAAAAATGGATTGAAAATAATAAATCTATCGTTGAGCGCACGCAACATGCTATGACTGAAATATTAAGCGGTGAAGAGTTCTCAATCGCCAAATTGACAGTAGGGGTTTCTCATTTGCGAGAGCTGAGTTAATATTGGAAAACTCAAGTCCGTATAAATATAAAATATAATGAAAAAGGACTTGTAAAAATGAGGACAGATAGCCAAAACGATAAAAAATCGGGAGCTCTTGGCGTCAACAGTTGGATTCTTTTTGATTGGGCGGGCCAACCCTTTTATACATTAATTACAACGTTCCTTTTTGCTCCATATTTTGCAAGTGCTGTTGTAGGTAATGCGGCGCAAGGTCAGGCATTATGGGGCTACTCAGCCGCTATTGTTGGTATATGTGTGGCGTTTCTCAGTCCGATTTTAGGTGCTGTTGCAGATGCATCTGGAAGACGCAAACCTTGGGTGTTCATATTTTTTATCATTCAGATTATTGCTATGTGCTTACTCTGGTATGCAAAACCAGGAGATCAGGCAGCAATCTATCCCATCTTACTAGCCTTTATCATAGCTGCGATTTCAGCAGAATTCGCGATTGTATTCACAAACTCCATGATGCCAGATCTCGTGAGTAAGGAAAAACTTGGACGTTTGAGCGGAACAGCCTTTGCAATTGGATATGCTGGTGGATTGGTTGCTCTCATTTTCATGTCAGGCTTTTTAATTGCAAATCCGGAATCAGGAAAAACAATGCTGGGCATTAATCCAATCATTGACTTTGACGTAGCTTCTCGAGAAGGTGATCGATTTGTTGGTCCATTCTCTGCTATCTGGTACGCAATATTTTCTATTCCATTTTTTCTGTTTACACCTGATTTGAGCGGGAAAACAGAAAAGCTGGCAAGTGCAATAAACACAGGTATGGCATCTTTAAGAAAAACATTTTCTGAATTAGGCAACTATAAAAATATCGTATATTTCCTCATTTCTAGAATGCTCTATATTGACGGTTTAACGGCCATATTTACATTCGGCGGTATATACGCAGCGTCAATATTTAAATGGGGTGCATTTGAGTTAGGTCTATTTGGAATTTATTTAGCTGCAATCGGAGCTATTGGGGCATTCATTGGCGGTAAAATTGATGATAAAATCGGCGCTAAAAATGTAATCTTATATGCTCTGGTAGCCCTAATAATCGCTGTGATTGGTCTAATATCGATTGATAAGAATCACATACTATTTACCATAGAGGTCCCAGAGAAAGTTACTGGTTCTGCTCCATTTTCTTCAATTGGAGAACAGGTATATCTTGCCTTTGCTTTAATCGTAGGAATTGTCTTCGGTCCAATATATTCCTCAAGTAGAACCCTAATGGCTCGTATTTCTCCAAAAGATAAAATGACAGAGTTCTTTGGCTTTTTCGCATTCTCTGGAAAAGTAACAGCTTTTTTAGCACCGCTTGCCATTGGCTTGGTCACACAGATAACTCAAGATCAAAGAATGGGTATTTCGATAATCACTGTTTTCTTGATCTTAGGCTTTTTCATAATGTTTGCGGTAAAAGAAAGAAAAGGTTCATAAAACTTTCTTGCACTTCTGATGTTGATAAAAGATATTTAAATCAATAAGTGCAGTGAATGAGTTCCGTTGCGTACAGATAAAGTGGTGGTGTAAAATGATATTAAGAAAATTACTAATTTTCCCTCCCATTCTTTTAGGTATTGGTATCATATGGTTTCTTTTAGCATCAAAAAAACCACCAGAACAAAAGACCATAAAAGAACGGGTTAGGTATGTAAGAGTAATTGAAGCGACACGTAATGATTTCACACCTAAAGCAATAGGGTATGGTATTGTGAAACCGGGTCGTGTGTGGAATGCAGTTTCTCAGGTTTCAGGACAAATTGAGTATGTAAACCCAGACTTTAAGAAAGGAGCGACATTAACCAAAGGTACAGAAATTATTAGAATTTCAGATCAAGATTATCGCCTTGAGATAAGACAGGCTGAAGCCAATTTGCGTTCGGCAGAAGCTCAGCTTAAAGAACTAAGCGTGACAGAGCAAAATAATCAAAATGCTCTCAAAATTGAACAAAAAGCTCTATCAATTAAGAAACAAGAATTATCCAGACAGCAAAAACTTCTTCAAAAAGGCACACTAGCTCAAGCAACAATTGACCAGGAACAAAGAGATTTACTCTCCCAAGAAAAACGTGTCGTTGACCTCCAAAATTCAATCAAACTCATTCCTACACAAATACAAAAGCAAAAAGAACAGATTGAAATTTATAAAACACAACTTGAAACAGCAAAATTAAATCTTGATCGGACCAAAATTCGTTTACCATTCTCAGGACGGGTATCTCAGGCAAATGTAGAAGTAACCCAATATGTTGGTGTTGGAACAACATTAGGAGCAATTGATGGAATTCAAATTGCAGAAATAGAAGCTCAATTTCCACAAACGGCTTTACAAAATGTATTTCGTGCCTATTCAAAATATGAACAACCAGTAAGTGTGGTAAGAGGAACATTTCGCGATCTTGTGAAACAAGTCGGTTTAAATGCTATCGTGAGATTAAAAACAGGTCTTAACAAAGTAGAATGGGGCGCAAAAGTTGTAAGAATTAGTGATACAATAAATCCAAAAACAAGAGCTGTTGGTGTTATTGTTAATGTAAAAGACCATTATAAAAATGTAATCCCAGGTAGGCGCCCTCCACTTGTTAAAGAAATGTTTGTTGAAGTAGAACTAAGAACAGCAAAATTAGAAAAGCAGTTTATAGTTCCCCGTTCAGCAGTTCATGATAATCATTTGTACATTGTCAATAAAGAAAACCGTTTAGAAAAAAAATCAGTTGAGGTTGCATTAGTTCAAGACGATTTTGCGTTGATTAGTAATGGTATAAAAGCAGGTCAAAAAATAGTTGTCAGTGATTTAAGTCCCGCCATAGAAAACATGTTACTTGAAACAACTATAGATGAAGATCTAACCAAACAGCTAAGTCAAAAATCTATTTTTGAAGGAGCTGCCAAGTGATACGTTTTTTTGCAGCCCACCCAACTGCTGCCAACCTTTTAATGATTGCAGTTTTAGTTATTGGTATTTTTGCATTACCAACATTACAACGAGAAACCTTTCCACGTATAGAACCACGTCGTGTGCAAGTCACAGTTGTTTATCCTGGCGCGAGACCTGAAGATGTAGAGCTAGCGATATGTCAAAGAATAGAAGACGCAATTGATAGCGTGGATAACGTTTATGAAGTCAAATGCGAATCTAAAGAAGGACTAGCCACAGCTGTTATCGAAATGACAGAAGGTAGTAACCTTGATAGATTTTCATCTGACGTAAAAACAGAAGTAGAATCAATCAATGATTTTCCAGATAATGTTGAAACTCCCATCATAAAACAATTGGGACGCACAGACTTTGTAGCATCAGTAGCAATCACAGGCCCAGAAAACAAAGTGTCTTTGAAGGCATATGCTGAAGAAGTTAAAGACAGAATGTTACAATGGGGTGGGATACCAAAGGTTGAAATAGCAGGATTCTCAGATCATCAAATTCGTATCGTATTAAAAGATGCAACCCTAAGACAATTTGGTCTGAGCATATCCGACATTGCAAATACAATTTCACGCCAAAGTTTAGATCTACCATCTGGAAACCTAAAGACGAAAGATGGTGAAATCCTTCTTAGGTTTGCAAATGAGAGAAAAAAAATAAATGAGTTTCTAGATCTCACTGTAATTTCCAGTGAAACTGGAGCACAGGTTCGATTAGGAGAAATTGCAAAAATCACGGATCAGTTTGAGCTTGAAGAAGAAAGTTATATCTTCAATGGAAAACAAGCTGCACTTCTATCAATAACTAAAACTGAAACCCAAGATACTTTAAATGTTATTGATAAAATAAATGAATTTTTAGTGCATGAAAGAAAAGCATCTCCGCCTGGGATATCTCTAACTGTAACTAACGATGCTTCCTCCGTGGTCAGGGACCGTTTAACTTTGTTAATAACAAATATGTCTCAAGGGCTATTTCTAGTCTTCCTGTCAATGTGGCTTTTCTTTGGTTTCAGATATTCATTCTGGATAACAATGGGGCTACCAATATCATTTATGGGAGCATTTGCCTTAATGGTATTTTTTGGCTACACCATAAATATGATCACGATGGTTGCTTTGCTTATTGTTGTCGGACTTTTAATGGATGACGCAATTGTTATCTCTGAGAATATTGCGGCGCAAAGCGAAAAAGGGAAAAAACCTTTACAAGCAGCCATTGATGGGACTCAAAAAGTATTGCCAGGGGTATTGTCTTCATTTGCAACAACAGTTTGTGTGTTTGGTTCTTTGGCCTTCTTAAAAGGTGACATCGGAGCAATTCTAAAAGTTGTACCTGTCGTTATGATATGTGTCCTAATAATATCATTGATTGAAGCATTTTTAATACTCCCAAATCATTTAAGCCATTCGCTACATAACAATAAAAAATCATCAATACAAATTTGGGCTGAAAATGGACTGGATTGGATACGGGAAAATATAGTCGGAAAACTTGTTGATACAGCAGTACGATGGCGATATTTCACAACAGGTTTAACAATAGGTCTATTTTTATTATCAGCCTCCGCGATGATTGGTGGGGTATTAAAATTTGCAGCTTTTCCTGACATAGATGGCGATACACTGGAAGCCCGAATATTACTACCACAAGGCACACCTTTATCGAGAACTGAGGCGATTGTTCAGGACATAAAAGCTGCGATTAGAAAAGTAGGAAATGAACTACAAGAAAAAGAATCAAGCGGGCAAAAGTTAATTAAAAATATTTCTGTGCAATACAACAAAAACTCTGACGCTAACGAAAATGGGACTCATGTTGCCACCGTAAGTATAGACCTTCTGAGCACAGAAAAAAGAAAAGCAACAAATGATGAAATAATTCAGAAATGGCGAAAAACAACTGGAAATATTCCAGATGTGATTTTTATAAAATTTACTGAGTCCTCACTTGGACCTGCGGGTCTGGCGATTGATTTGCGACTTCAAGGAAATAATCTGTCAGACTTAAAAAAAGCATCTTTAGAACTGCAAAATTGGCTACGTCGATATGAAGGCACATTCAACATTACAGATGATTTAAGGGCAGGTAAGCCTGAAGTCAGGATACGCTTAAAGACAGGGGCGGAAACTTTAGGTATAGACTCTCAAACAGTGGGAGATCAAATTCGCAAATCATTTTATGGTACGACCGTCGACGAAATTCAAGTTGGATCAGAATCATATGAAATTGATGTTCGCATCAATCCAAAAGATAAAGATAACCTATCCGATCTTGAAAATTTCACAATTTCAACATCAGCTGGCGATTTAATACCAATTACCTCAATTGCAAATTTTGAAATACATCGTGGTTTTGCAAGGATAAATAGAATTAACGGAATTCGTACGATTTCTGTCCAAGGTGATATTGATGTGCGTATTGCCAATGCAAATGAAATTATTTTAGACACAGAAAAAAGATTTATCCCGGAATTGCTCAAACGTTATCCAAGTGTCAGAGTGGCTGTTCAAGGACAAAATAAGGAAGCGAACACAACACAAGGCTCTATGGTCAGTGGGTTTATTATTGGCTTAATTGGTGTCTTCTTGTTACTCAGTTTTCAGTTCAGAAGTTATATCGAGCCTGTCATTGTGATGATTGTGATACCATTTGCATTTATTGGGGCCGTAGCGGGCCATATTCTATTAGGTCTGGATTTTACCATGCCAAGCATGCTGGGGTTTGTGGCACTAGCTGGTGTTGTCGTTAATGACTCAATACTCCTTGTAAATTTCATTAAAGATCAGCATACACCAGGAAAAACGGTTGCAGAAATCGCGCCAATTGCAAGCAGAAAAAGATTTAGAGCAATCTTTTTAACATCTCTGACCACAATCCTTGGACTATTACCAATGCTTTTGGAAACCAGTTTACAAGCGCAAATCTTAATACCTCTTGTAACAAGCCTGGCTTTCGGCCTTATGGCGTCAACTTTGTTAGTCTTGTTTGTTGTTCCCGCAATTTATTCAATTCTAGATGATTTTGGCCTTAGTACATTATCCGAGACAGTTTCTTCACAAAGCATAAATCTTGCAAAATAAAAGACGAAATAATATGTTTATATAAAAATAAAACTGAACAGGCCAAAAAGATGAAACTATTACTTGTCGTTGATCCACTAGAAACACTTCAACCCTTCATGGATACATCCCTTCTCATGGCGTCAGAGGCCAATAAAAGGGGATATGAAGTCTCAACAGTTGTTGCGAATAAAATTGGGCGAGATTCAAATGGATGTTTCGGGTCTATCAGCCGGTTTCATTACGACAAAACCGTAGAAAAACCTGTAGAACAGTTCGCTGATCAACCTCAAAAACTTTATTTTGATGAATTTGACATTGTCATTATGCGAAAAGACCCCCCTGTGGATGAGTTTTTCATAGGCTGTCTTTATGCCATGGAACATACCAATGCATGTGTTTTGAACAATCCAAAAGGATTGAGGTTATTCAATGAAAAAATAAATATGATCGCATGGCCGGATTTAATTCCCGATACAATCTTGTCACCAGATAGCTCGGAAATTCTTAAATTCATTCGTTCTTTCGAGCATGGTGGCGTTATCAAGCCGATCAATATGTTTGGTGGAAAAGGCGTTGAGCGGGCCCTGGCTGATGATCCCAATCTGGAAACGATGATAAATCAAGCAACGGAAAATGGGTCGAAATTCATTATTGCACAACGTTTCGTGCCAAATGTAACAAGAGGGGACAAACGCATCTACCTCGTTGATGGTGAAATCATTGGCGCTATAAACCGTATTCCAAAGGAAGGCGAATGGCGTGCCAACATCAGTCTTGGCGCGACAACTGTTGGTGCAGAAGTAACGACGCGTGATCAAGATATTGTGAATGGTATAGCGCCCACATTAAAAGAGCTGGATTTACCAATAACATGTATTGATATCATTGGTGATTATTTAACAGAAGTAAACGTCACAAGTCCAACTGGCGTCGTGCAAATCAATGAGACAACAGGTGATAACAAAGAAAGACATATCATCGATTATTTGGAAACAAGACTAAAATAATCATAACTTGGATAGGGGGGACGGAAAATGAGATTGAAAGCTATAATAGCTATCGTTATTAGTATCGTGCTTACGAATACAGCTCATGCAGCAAAATGTGGGAATACCTCATCTGGTTTTAAAAAATGGCTAATCAACTTTAAAAAAGAAGCCGCAGCTCAAGGCATTTCACAAAGAGCAATTAATGCATCCCTAAATAATGTAACCTACAACAAGCGTGTCATTTATTTTGATCGTAACCAAAAGTCTTTCAAATTATCATTCAAGGCCTTTTACAAACGCCGTGTCAGTAATTCGATGATCAAAAGGGCTAGAAATCAGATCAAAAAACGCCATGGAATGTTCAAACGTATTGAGAATAGATTTGGCGTTCCACCAGAAGTTCTAACGGCAATTTGGGCATTAGAAACAAATTTTGGTAGCTATCGAGGTAAATTATCTGTGATGCGTTCTTTAGCAACATTGTCGTATGATTGCAGACGATCAAAATTTTTCACCAATGAGCTCATAAGTGCATTAAAAATAGTCAATCGTGGAGATATGTTACCAGGTAAAATGCGTGGTGCCTGGGCTGGCGAAATTGGTCAGACACAGTTTCTTCCATCATCCTATTGGAAATATGCGGTAGATTTTGATGGGAATGGCCGTAGAGACCTAATTCGTAGCGTCCCTGATGTGATGGCCTCAACAGCAAACTATTTAAAATCAAATGGTTGGAAAAAAGGTGGAGGGTGGTCACCAGGCTCATCAAACTATAAAGTATTGCAACATTGGAACAGAGCTGAAGTTTACTCAAAAACAATTGCTGTCATGGCAAATAAAATAGCCAAATGATAAAAATTTAACCTTGCATTTCATAGCATGAATATTAACTGTCATATGTAATTCAAGTGCCGGATTTATTCCGGCATTTATACTATGAAATAAACAAGGTGCGATATGCTTAAAAAGATCAGTCTACTAATAGTATTAGCTCTCATTCCCTTTACTGCGAATGCAAATACTATAAGCTATGATAAAATGCCCGCGGGTGAATATACCTTGGACAAAGGTCATGCGAGTATCATATGGAAGGTAAACCATTTAGGGTTATCAAACTATACCGCGAGATTTACCAAATTTGATGCAACAATTAAATTTGATCCAAAAGACATAACCAAAAGCTCAGTATCAGCCAATATTGACCCGACATCCATCAAAACAGATTATCCATTTAAAGCTAAAAAAGATTTTGATAAAAAACTTGTCACGGGCAAAGAGTGGTTCAATTCAGAAAAATTTCCAACAATCAAATTTATTTCTGAAAAAGTAGAAAAAACTTCTGAGACCACAGGCAAAATACATGGTCAAATGACATTCTTGGGTGTTTCTAAACCTATAGTACTTGATGTTAAATTCAATGGTGGCTTGGCTATCCAACCATTTGCAAACAAACCGGCATTAGGATTCTCTGCAACAGGAAAACTAAAACGCACAGATTGGGGCTTCAAAAAATATGTGCCTTCAGTTGGCGATGAAGTGAGCTTTACAATCGAAGCTGAGTTTCTCAAGAAATAGTCCTAATGCTACAAGACACGCAAAGATATCATAGTCTGACCATTACCCTTCATTGGGTGATGGCATTAGCATTCATACTCATGCTTGCAAGTGGCTTGATCATGACCAATATCGAGCTTGAACAAAGTTTCAAGTTCGATTTGTATCAATGGCATAAATCCCTTGGTGTACTCTTGTTAATCGCTTTTGTTTTACGAATGGCTCTAAAGCTGAGTTTTAAAACACCTAAAATTCCGGAGAACTTCTCCAGCACTGAGAGAACAGCAGCAAAAACAGGACATATAGCCCTTTATATCTGGATGATTGCTCTGCCAATTGCAGGATGGATCATCGTATCTTCCAGTATTTTTGGCTTACCAACCTTTGTCTTCAATATTTTTGAATGGCCTCATATCCCATATATTGCAGCCAATAAAGAAATAGAAGAAACTGCCAAATTCATACATAGAATACTGGCTTATAGCTTCATAGCCTTGATAGGGCTTCATGTAGCGGCCGTTGTGAAACATGCAATATTAGATAATGAAAACTTACTGACAAGAATGTGGTTCACAGGAGGTCAAAAATGAAAATAATTACAGTCCTGGTGATATTAATACTATCCTTACCAGCTTCCGCAGCATCTTATAAAATTGACTATGAGAAAAGCAGCTTAAACTTCTCAGGCAAACATGCAGGGAAAGAATTCAAAGGAACATTTAAAAAGTGGCAGGCTGATATCATATTTGATGCAACAGACCTGGCATCAAGCAAAATAACCGCAACATTCGAAACAAAGTCTGCCAATACAGGCAATGTTCTCTATGATAGAACCTTGCCACAAGTTGATTGGTTTAATATAGCCGAATACCCGTCAGCAACATTCACTAGCAAAACAATAACAACAAATGAAGATGGAACTTATAAAGCTGAGGGCACACTAAAACTGCGCAATATCGAAAAACCGTTCACATTTAATTTTACTCTGAAAGATCCGGGTAAAGAAGTTGTATCGGCTAAAGCATCTTTCAAAATAAACCGTTTAGAATTTGACATTGGCAAACAATCAGATCCAAATGCTGAATGGGTCAGCAAAGAGATTTCCATGGACTTAAATCTCACGGCAAGCAAATAATATAAAAAAAGGGGATTATATTGATCCCCTAAATTCAGATATCTTATAAAAGCGATTTAAAATCTTCTCGAGACATTGGCTGATATGTCGGAGCGATAGGCTTATCAGCATTGCTGTTATCCTCACGACTATAGAGAACACCCAAAGCAACTGGTGCATCAAGGTGAGCAAGGGCCGTTGCCAATGTAAGGTTCGTTTCATCATGAACTGTAAGTTTTGAAATATCATCATCTGATTGAATATCGACGATATCGAAAGTACCAGTTTCTGGGCGCAGAATAAGCCCTTTATTGCTCTCTTTACCAAAGACGAGCGGCTTACCATGTTCCACAAGTATTGTCTTGTCGGCGGTTTGCGTTTTATCAGCAAGTCCGTCCCAGACTTTATCATTAAACACAATGCAGTTCTGATAAACTTCTACAAGTGCAGCACCTTTGTGCGCTTGTGAGCGTTTTAACATTTCAGGCAAATGCTTCAATAATGTGTCAGCAGAACGAGCAACAAATCCCGCACCAGCACCTAATGAAAACGCAGCAGCATTCACAGGTGAGTCTGGTGCACCTCCAGGTGTTGAAGGCGAACGTGTTCCAACAGGAGAAGTTGGAGATGCCTGGCCTTTTGTAAGTCCATAAATAGCATTATTGATAAGCAGAAGGTTCAGGTCCACATCCCGTCTGAGAGCATGTAACAAATGATTGCCACCGATAGATAGAAAATCTCCGTCCCCACCAACAACCCAGACATCCAAATCTGGTTGTGCAAGCTTAACACCAGTAGCAACTGCAGGGGCTCGTCCATGGATGGTATGAAAACCATATGTTGCCATATAATATGGAAAACGTGCCGCACATCCAATGCCAGATACAAACACCACCTCATGAGGAGGCGTCCCAATCTGTGCCATTGCAGTCCGAACACCTTTTAAGATCGCATAATCACCACAACCTGGGCACCAGCGAACTTCTTGGTCTGTCGTAAAATCTTTTGCAGTTAAAGGAATGACATTCATTTTATGCCTCCAAATGTGAAAGCAATTGAGCTTCCACTTCATCTACGTGAAACGGTTGACCTGAAATCTTGTTTAAACCTTCAGCAGGAATAAGATATTCAGATCGAATAAATGAGCGCAATTGCCCACTATTCATTTCAGCAACAACAACTTTTTTATAACGTCGAAGTAAATCTTCAAGGTTTTCAGGCATTGGGATTACTTGGCGTAAATGCACATGGGCCACCTTATGGCCAGCAGCATTCATATGCTCAACAGATGATTTTAATGCACCATGCGTCGAGCCCCAGCCAACAACAACCAGATCACCTTCTTCAGGGCCAACTTCAACTTCCGCCTGTAATCCAGTTTTAGCAATTTTAGAAATTTTTTCAGCGCGCAATTCCATCATACGCTGATGATTATCTGGATCATAAGAAATATGGCCTGAGTTCTCAGCCTTTTCCAAGCCACCAATACGATGCTCAAGTCCTGGTGTACCAGGCTTAACCCATGGACGGCTTAAAGTTTCTTCGTTACGAACAAAAGGATGGAAACCTTCAGCTTCAGTTCTAAAGTTCGGGGTAATATCTGGTATACTATCTATATCTGGAGCACTCCAGGGCTCTGCTGCATTTGCCAAATAGGCATCTGACAAAACAAAAACAGGTGTCATATAGGTCATAGCAAGCCGAGCTGCTTCAATCATAATATCAAAACATTCACTTGGCTTCGCAGGGGCCAAGACCGGAATAGGTGCCTCACCATGTCTTCCAATAGCAGCAATATTTAAGTCAGTTTGTTCAGCCTTCGTTGGCATCCCAGTTGAGGGGCCAGCACGTTGCACATCAATCACAATCAGAGGAAGCTCTGTAGCAACTGCAAGGCCAAGAGCTTCTCCTTTCAAGGCAATACCAGGTCCAGATGAACCAGTAACACCCAGGCTTCCTGCATAAGAAGCACCAATAGCAGAAGTTACTGCTGCAATCTCATCTTCAGCCTGGAAAGTCACAACGCCTTTACCATTATATTTTGCGAGGACATGCAACAATGCAGTTGCTGGTGTTATTGGATAAGTACAATAGCTCACCTGTGTTTGACTGCAAGCCGCAACAGCTGCAAGTCCAAGCGCCATCGCATCTGTCCCTGTAATAGCTTTACTATCAGATGAAATATCATCCGCAGGAAGGGCTCTGGCCGCAATATCAGGACCGATTTCAATTGTTTCCCCGAAAGCATGCCCAGCATTAAGGGCCATCATATTAGCCTGAGCAGCATCAGGAATTTTAGCAAACTTTGCTTTGATCCAATTTTGTGTTGGAGTACGGTCTCGACCAAACATCCAATATGTTAACCCAAGCGCCCAGAAATTCTTAGCTCGGCCAGCTTGTTTCTTTCCAACGCCGCTCTCTGCGACAGCTTCACCAGTTTGTGTGCTGATATCTATTGGTAAAACACGGTACCCATCAAGGCTTCCATCTTCCCGAGGGTCAGCTTCATATCCTGCTTTTTCAATATTACGCTTTGAAAAAGCGCCCTCATCAAGGATAATCAAACCACCAGATTTAACCGTATACAGATTGGTCTTAAGGGCAGCTGGATTAAAGGCAATCAGCACATCAGCTTTATCTCCAGGTGTACGAACCTTAGGCCCACCAAACTGGATCTGAAAGGCCGATACGCCAAATGTTGTCCCAACAGGAGCGCGGATTTCCGCAGGAAAGTCAGGGAATGTCATAATATCATGCCCAGCAAAGGCGGATGATTTCGCAAATTCTGATCCTAAGACTTGAATACCATCACCTGAGTCGCCTGCAAACCGAACAACAACCTTACCAGCTCTGGCATCATGCCGAGCTCTATCCACAGTCGATGTCTGCACTGTCAAATTCATATTTAATTTTCTTTCAAACCTTAACCAATCCAGCAATGGCAATATAATCTGGATTTTTCATATCAAATAGCAAGTAAATTACACTTGAGGCTATCTGCAATCAATAAAAGTCTTCCCAGCATTTAAATAGGTCTTTTCTAGTAACAAAAAAGAGCTATTTAAGGAAATAATTTCTATAAAATTATAGAATATAATTAAATAATTGCAATAATTTAGAAAAAACACAGATATTTTAGAAAAAAATTCTAAAAAAACATATTTCAAGTGTGTCTTTTTTTACATCAGTCTAGACGACGAAAAAAAATAACAATTCCAATAAGAAATATAACACTGATATGGAGCAAATTTAATTGAAATTAGCCAGAAGGATAACAGAATTTCAAATTAAGCGACGCAATGACGCGATAGAAAAAAGATAATCATACCGTATGCTATGCAAAACATAATGAAAATCCAACCGCAGGTATATCATGAAAAAAATTCTACTGTCTTTGATGTATATCTTATGTTTATCTCAACTGGCTTTTGCTGAAGATAAAAAACTAAACGTTGAAAATATCTGGGTCAGATCAGCCCCACCAACAATGAAAGTCCATGCTCTTTACATGGATATTGAAAATAAAAGTGAAGAAGACCGTAAAATTACAGCCTTAGAGAGTCCTTTATATGAGGCCGCTGAATTACATAAATCGATCCACAAAGAGGGGATCGTATCTATGGAAAAAGTTGAGGTAATTGAACTTCCAAAAGGCCAAAAAGTCACTTTAGCCCCTGCTGGGTTACATGGAATGTTAATCAAACCAAAGAAAACTCTCGAATTGGGTGAAAAAATACCTGTGACTTTAACCTTTGCAAATGGTGAAAAACTCTCAATAGAAGCAGAGGTAAAAAAAGAAGCAAAATCAATGGATCACAGAGGAAGCAACTCCGGTGAAGAAGCTAGAGGTAGCAACTCAGGCGAAGAAACGCGCGGCAGCTATAATGAAGAAAAGCGAGGGAGTTACTAAGACCCCACCAGAATCTTATCGCCTTCTTTAATCAATCCACCTTTGGTCACTTTGGCATAAACCCCAACATCATTGTGACCAAAGGCTCTCATCAGATCTGGCGGAATGGTTAGATCACGAACACCCGTTTCTGGGTCAACATTCGTGGCATCGCAGCGTTCAGTCCTATCAAAAACATGAACTTCACCCTCACCAATTTGCAATGACTTATCAACCCAATCAAATTCTTCCCATGCAGGAACATCGTCAATATAGCAGTTTGCCCTAAACCTTAATGGATTGATCTTGCAATTAAACCTGCGCTCCAGATCACGCACAGTATTCAAATTGATGATATGAAGGCATTTTGCAGCAACATCAGAAAAACTATGATTATCTGCACTCACAATTTTTGGTGGCCCCTTAAGCTTGTTTTGTTTATAGGCTGAAAAAAACTGTTCAATCATTTGCCGTCCAATTCTTGAGGACAAATCACCTTTCGCGACCTGTTTATCATCTCTATAAATTGTCAGCATATGGGTTTCTTCATCGAAAACAGTTTTTAATGCTGCCAGTCTCTCATGACGCATGAGCATCAAAAAATTAATTTTAGGCAAATATTTGGGGGCGTTCGGATCAAAACGACCGTGTCCGTTTTCTATCGCATAAATTCTGTCACAAGCTATCGTTTCACCAGGCGTAAGTTGGGTTTCAGAGAGTTTCTGAGGCGAAAGCCCCTTAACTGGGTAACGATAAATTTCAGACAAGTACATATAGAAATCCTTAGGTTTCTGAAAGAGAAATGATCAAAAAAATGTATATTAATACCCTTTTTCTCACGCATTTCACACACTACATAAGTTATATCAAGAGCAAAATGCGATTTTTTGTGGATGCCTATTGAGGGTCCCATCGTAATAGGGCTTATTTTTGTTTAAATTAATAGACGTAAGGGCTGGGCTTAACAATAAGGTGGCTTTTATGGGCTGGAGAAGTACATGAATTTTGACAACTACACAGATCGTGCGCGTGGTTTTTTGCAGTCAGCACAAGGGCTGGCATTAAGAGAAAATCACCAACAATTCACCCCCGAACATCTTCTAAAAGTCTTATTAGACGATGAAGAAGGTTTATCAGCAGGCATAATTGCAAACGCTGGCGGTCGTCCCGAATATGTTTTACAAGCCGCAGAGCAAGCCTTGGCCAAGCTTCCCCAAGTATCAGGAACAGGCGCTGGGCAATTAAATTTAACATCAGAGTTAGCAAGAGTTTTTGAGCAAGCTGAAAAACTGGCAAAAAAAGCTGGGGACAGATTTGTAACTGTTGAACGCCTCCTGATTGCCATAGCAATCGAAAAAAGCTCCACGGCAGGAAGAATATTAGCGGACTCTGGAGTAACTCCAAAAAGTTTGAATGAGGCGGTAAATAATTTGCGCAAAGGGCGAACAGCAGACAGCGCATCAGCAGAGCAATCTTATGATGCCTTAAATAGATATGCACGCGATCTCACAAATGAAGCAGAACAAGGCAAGCTTGATCCTGTTATCGGTCGTGATGAAGAGATCCGAAGAACCATCCAGGTCTTATCAAGACGCACAAAAAACAATCCAGTCCTGATTGGTGAGCCAGGAGTCGGTAAAACGGCAATTGCCGAAGGTTTAGCCTTAAGGATCGTAAATGGTGATGTTCCTGAAAGCCTGCGAGACAAAAGACTAATGTCCCTTGATATGGGCGCTTTAATAGCAGGCGCAAAATATCGTGGTGAATTTGAAGAACGTTTGAAAGCAATCTTGGAAGAAATTTCATCCGCAAGCGGTAGTATCATCATGTTCATAGATGAAATGCATACCATCGTCGGTGCAGGAAAAGCCGATGGGGCAATGGATGCCTCTAACTTGCTAAAACCAGCATTGGCCAGAGGTGAACTCCATTGTGTCGGTGCAACCACCCTAGATGAATATCGCAAACATGTTGAAAAAGATGCAGCTTTAGCAAGGCGCTTTCAACCTGTCTTCATCTCAGAACCAACCGTCGAAGATACGGTCTCAATCCTGCGCGGTTTGAAAGAAAAATATGAACTCCATCATGGAATTCGTATCTCAGATACAGCCCTCGTTAGCGCGTCCACATTATCAGACCGTTATATCAGCGACCGCTTCTTACCAGACAAAGCCATTGACCTGGTCGATGAAGCGGCAAGTCGTTTGCGCATGCAGGTTGATTCAAAACCAGAAGAGCTTGACGAACTTGATCGTCGGATCATTCAATTAAAAATTGAACGCGAAGCTCTCAAAAAAGAATCAGATGATGCCTCGAGAGATCGCCTTGAAAACCTTGAAAAAGAATTGGCAGACCTCGAAGAGCAGTCCTTTTCCCTCACAAGGCGCTGGGAAGATGAAAAAGGCAAATTAGCAGGCGCTCAAAAAATCAAAGAGGAACTTGAAGCCAACAGAAATGAGCTGGAGCAGGCACAACGCCAGGGCAACCTGGAACGCGCCAGTGAACTCTCCTACTCAATCATTCCTGATCTGGAAAAACGTCTTGTTGAAGCAGAAACAAACTCTGAAAAACCAACCGATGTAATGGTCGAAGAAGTTGTCTCACCATCCCATATCGCACAGGTGATATCCCGCTGGACAGGCATTCCTGTTGATCGCATGTTGGAAGGCGAACGCGAAAAACTCTTGCGCATGGAAGATGAAATCGCCAAACGCGTTGTCGGCCAGAACGAAGCAATCACGGCCGTCTCAACAGCGGTGCGTCGTGCGAGAGCCGGACTACAAGACCCGTCTCGTCCAATAGGCTCTTTCATGTTCTTAGGCCCAACTGGTGTAGGTAAAACAGAGCTAACAAAAGCCCTTGCGTCCTTCCTGTTCAACGACGAACAGGCCATGGTTCGCATCGACATGTCAGAATATATGGAGAAACATTCCGTCGCCCGCCTTATTGGCGCGCCTCCTGGCTATGTTGGCTATGAAGAAGGTGGTGCATTAACTGAATCCGTAAGGCGTCGACCATATCAAGTCATCCTGTTCGATGAAATAGAAAAGGCCCACTCTGACGTCTTCAATGTCCTCCTCCAGGTGCTGGACGAGGGAAGACTAACAGATGGTCAGGGCAGGACAGTAGACTTCCGCAATACCCTTATCATCATGACATCTAACTTAGGCGCTGAATTCTTGGTGTCCCAGGGTGAAGACGAAACAGTTAGTGATGTCAGAGAACAGGTGATGGCAGTAGTCAAAGCAAGCTTCCGCCCTGAGTTCCTAAACCGCTTAGATGACATCATTTTGTTCGAGCGCCTAAAACGCGATCAGATGACCAACATCGTGGACATCCAGATTACACGGTTACAAAAACTGCTCAAAGATCGCAAGATCACGCTAGACCTGGATGAAAGCGCAAAAACCTGGCTCGCCGACAAAGGCTATGATCCAGCCTACGGCGCAAGACCCCTAAAACGCGTCATCCAAAAAAGCGTCCAGGACCCACTGGCAGATCAAATCTTAGCCGGCAGTGTAAAAGATGGCGAAACCATCAATGTCTCAACCAGCGATAACAAGCTGACATTGAATGGGCAGTTTGTTCAGTAAAGCTCTATCGGGGAGGAATAGGTATGCTATAGCTATTCCTCCTATAGACCTACATGAATATCTTTCCCTAAGAAGTTCGCATAAAAGAGAATACAACTTTCAATTACTTGTTCTTACTGAGCATTGTATTTAATTTAATTAAAGATTTGGGTAATTATTATGCCCTTTGTTTTTCTCAAGGAAAACCTAACAGAAAACACCACAGAGAAAAGCTCTCACTACAAGGGGCGAAAAAAAAGTTTCGATAATCAGTTTCTTAATCCATCTAGCAGTATTAGCTCGTCGTCAGCTGACAGCGTGCTGCAATCGTATTATTTACAATAAGACCTACCGATGAATCCACAAGTATTGCTTTTCCATTTTCGATTTTGAATTTACACCATAAAAATTTTGAGTCTTTTGGGGGGCGTATACCGCCATAACCAGAAGTAAGTTCAACTGGCGCCGAATAGACGGCATATGCCCCATCGTCTGGTATAAATGATTGAGAAAGAGAAATTGCACATGCTAATTTTGGATTACGTCTCAAACGGCCAATCAATCGATATTTCGAATTTCCAAATGTTCCAGTGAACTCCGAAACTTTCTTTCTACACCTTTCAAGATGTTGAGCTGTTATGTATTTTTTTTCAATTTTCTGGTGTTGTGTCGATATTTCACTTAAACTTTGCCCCGGCGTAAATGCCTTGCATGACACGCATAATAGAGTGATGAATATCAAGACAGAAATATTTAATAGTAAATTCAATTTTTTTATCCTGATTTAGGTTTTTATTACGTAAGCTTTCACTGTTAAGGCATTTATATAATTTTATATTATTTCCCTCTGAGAAAGCAATTATTTATTATTATCCAGGCCCCTGCAGGTAAGACTTGGTAAGTCTTACCTTATAAGTCAGTCCATTCTATCAACCTTTAGCAATGCTTATGTTATAGAATAAGTCATAAGGGGGGGTACAAACACTGCCCCATATACACGTTATTGATTTAACGCCAATAATATTATTGGATATAATTTCCAACGAATGAAACAAACATACTATTTATCAAAATGATTACCAAACGAGCCATTTCAGGATATCGCTCATTACGAGATTTAAAACGACCTGAGCAAGTTTAAATATTTTAATAATATGAAAAAGAAATCAACAAATGACACACATAGTAAACCTCGCAACATATTCTGGGTTATCAGAGGCAATAGTCGCTCGTTTCTTTTGGCATTAGAGTTGGGGTAAAGGAAATAATAAGCTCAAATCTTCTTCAAAAGCGCCAGCAAAGTGTCTTTCTCGCAAGCACTCAACGGTTCAGTCAATTCCGTAATAACATCGCCAATAATCTCAGTAAATTCACTCACCAGGTGATGTCCTTTTTCTGTCAGTTCCAAAAGGCTGACGCGTTTATCATTTGGCGAAATGCGTCGCTCAACAAATCCTTTTTGTTCAAGGGTCTGAATAGCACGTGTCATCTGAGATTTATCGCGTCCCATATAAATAACAAGGTCTTGAATAGCAATTGGTTCCAGCTCTCTAAGAGCCATCATGATCAAACCACCAAACGGACCAACGCGCTCAGTATCAACAACAACAGCCCGTTTGTGTAATCGAGTATGAATAAGACGCATAAAGCGGTCAGTATAATAGGCAAATTCAATTGGATCAGTCATAGAATCTAAATAGTTGACAATATCAACAAATGCAAATAATAGTTGATATTATCAACTAAAAACTTTTATAAAGTAGGAGTATAGAGTATGCAATCAAGCGCTCTAAAACTGTCAGCAATTCTCTGGGTGATTTGGGGTATTGTACATGTTTTTGCAGGTGTAATCATTCTAACAAGTGATGCAACAGGCGGCTTTCAGGCGATTGCTGATGCCATAGCTCCCGAAACCCTTGCTCATGACTATGCCCTGGCTGTTGGTGGTATCCTAAATCAGCACGGCTGGAATTTGGGCTGGATTGGTTTAGCAACCATAATAGGGGCAATATTCATTTGGCGAGAAAATCTCACTGCAATCTGGGTCACTGGAATGGTGGGTGGTTTGGCCGATGTCGGATATCTGCTTTTTGTTGATATTCCAGGCTATGTCAATTTCTTCCCAGGAACATTAATGACGATTATCTCAGCATCAGCCATTGTACTAAGTTTTTGGGTATGGTTGTCAAGACGATCTTAACAAGATAAGGATCGGCACCTAATCACAAAAAGTGTGACCCATTTCCTGAAATCAACTAATCTCAACTCCGGCTGGGTCACCAAAGCTTTTCGCAACATCTATGGCAGCATGAATATTATTCAATCGAAAGACCCAATAATTTTGATCAAAACTCTCTTTAAATAAGTCCAGATTGTCGAGCAATAAGTTGACTTCAGATTTCAACTTATCAAGGTCTTGGTATTCTGTCCGAACAATAGACATTTTTGCAAGCATTGGGAGTCTACTGAGACCCAGTTTTTTAGAAATTTCAGATCCATAAAAAGTTTTGCGGGTATGTTCCAAACCAGCCATATCATTTGCACCTGAATTTTCAGGGACCACCAAATCAATTTGCTTGCCATGTTCATCAATATAATACGGAAAAACGATGAGTGTCATATGAAACGCTTTATATGGGAACAGGCGAATCACCCATTCTCGATTAATTATCCCATTACTTCAAAGGCATATAAATATCAGTCAGCAACTCACTAGGTGCCGTTGTTTTCGGATCATTCAAATAATCCTCAAATGGCGGAAAATTTGCGGCTTGTTGTCCGCTCTCAGGAAGCCATGTTCCAAAAAACCAGTGATACGCCTTATGAAGTTCTGCATATGGTCCCTTATGAGGCAGAACAGCACATTTCAAATCAGGAATTTTTGTAATATGCACAGTATCATCAGCTTCAAAACCATTGGGCACAGCCATACCTGCAGCTGAACGCAAATCTTCTTGAGCAACTTCATTAGGATCATCATAATAAATACCAAGAGTTCTCATATTCGGGCCCAGCAATCCTCGGGTACCAGCCCAAACAAAAAGTTTTTCAAAGGCCTGCCCAACTTCAATATAGGGTCCCTTATGACCAATGGCTGCCAGCGTCACAGCCTGAAAGTCTCTCATCTCCACATCATACAAAGCATCATCTCCATCAACAAAATCAGTTTTAAAAAATAAGGTTTCACCTTGTTTACGAAACTTTGCAGGAGGTAAATGATACGCTTCACGAAACGCACGGTTAAAAGCTTCAACACTGCCATAGCAGGCTCTTGTTGCAATTTCAGTGATTGTAAGCTCTGAATTAAGTAAATCACCAGCAGCCCGGTGCAATCGCAAACGACGAATCGTCTGTGCTGCCGTCTCACCAGTCATACCATGATAAATTCTATGCCAGTGATATTCAGAAAAACATGCAACTTCTGAGAGTACCTGTGTATTCAAATCATCATCCAAATGATCATAAATATACTCAACAACACGGGTAATCCGTTTTCTATAATCTTCTAATGTCGAATCTTGAGGCATCATCATCTCCTGTAGAGGGAGTGTTAAACCATGATAAATTGATTTGTCTTGCGAAATTTGAATCTTTAAAAATTATCAGGCAGTTTTTATCTTTCAAAATATTCTGGATAAAACTCCTATCATCACGCTATAGTGATACAATAACATACACAAAGAATACTAAAAATAGGGTGCAGGTGAAGTGAACTTATGTGAGCTCACTATGTTCTAAGGGCAAAATGAAAAAAGAAGAACCAATATATAGCACACACCAGAGTAAAAAATTTCTCCTAAAAATGGCACGAAATATCATTTTATCATTAATAACTTCAATAACTTTAGGATATGCTTTCTGGCATGAAAATAATACGACATGGACAAATATTTATGCCATCATCGCGGCTATTTTTTTCATAATAGCAATCTTACAAGTTGTAGTCGTAATAAATTCTAGAAAACCACTGGCAATATTCCACGATAAGGTAAAACTAGCTACCATTGGTATTGTCTCAGTTCCAAGAGAACACATCACTGGTATTGGAACATATCCCAAAAACGGCAAACCCTGCTTAAATTATAATAATACTGAAAGTGGGTACAAAGGGCCTATGCAATTACCTTGGAATATCATCGCAGAAGACGAAGCTGAAGTTGTGGCTGTACTACAAAAAGAATTAAAAGTCCCAATTCAAGCATGACTTGATATTTTAATATCAAAAAAATGCTCGAAAAAATAAAACCAAAAAGTTTTATAAGACTATTTATGTCTGCCCCTCAACCTTAGCGACACGCTCCTTAACAGCAGGACGACGCATCAAATCATTTATACGCTCACGTTCCTTTTGGAAATCAGCTAACAGGCGGCCTTTGAGCTTACGACCACTGGGTACGCTAATTTTCATCGGGTTTACATGTCTGTTATTCACCAAAACCTCATAATGCAAATGCGGCCCGGAAGAACGTCCAGTCGATCCAACATAACCAATCACTTGACCCTGACGAACCTTAAGACCTTTTTTTAAACCCTTCGCAAAACGGTGCAAATGCGCATAAGCTGTCTTGTAACCATTTGCATGTCGCAGGCGAATATAATTACCGTAACCGCCTTTGCGGCCGGCAGCTTCAACAATACCATTTCCTGCGGCAAGAATAGGGGTCCCGGTTCTGGCAGCCCAGTCAGTCCCTGTATGCATTTTACGAGTTTTCAGGATGGGGTGAATACGATATCCAAAGCCTGAAGTAAATCTTGCGCCCCGAACAGGTTTGCGCATAAGGAATTTCTTAGAACTTGACCCGTCAGAATCATAATAATCAATATTTCCATCTGGGGTCCGGAATCTATAAAAACGCTTTGTTTCCCCGCTTACTGTAGTGGCTGTATAGAGTAGCTCACCAAAGGTCCCTCCAGTGCTTAAATCTGCTGCTCTTTGTTCATCAAAGAAAACTTCAAAACCATCACCGCTTTGCACACGTCTCTTAAAGTCCACATCATAAGAATGAATGCGAAGGATCTTTAAAATTTTATCCTTAGGAATATTTTGTGCTAATGCTGCATGATACATGCTTGTATAGATCGTTGAGCGTTGTGGAAGTTTTATAGCGGCTTTCTCAATAACCGTAAGGTCAATAGGCTTTCTATGCGCTTTATATCCACCACCACTCGTGCGGGCGACAGTAACTTTATGTGATTTACCCGAAAATAGACTAACTGAAATAGGTTCAACTTTACCATTATCTTCTGGTGTCGGAACAAGAATAAATCTCAATTCCTGGCCAACTTGAACTTTTTTAGCAGGAACCACCTTGCTCATTGCATCAGCAATAGCGGCAGCTTGCCAGCTTTGTGCACCAACTTCACGAATAAGGCGTCTAAGCGAATCACCACGTCTAATTTTTACATTACGAAATTCACGCTGCTCCGGAATAACATCATCATCAGCTTTTTTATCAATCACAGTCGTTCGAGGGGGTAATCCCGCAATCTGTTTATCAGCATCGACATCATCAGCCTGATAGATAGCCGGTTTAATTGCCAATTCGTTCTGATTATAAATTTCTCCTGCTTCAGCAACTATTTTTTGAATCTCATTAAGCTTCAGTTTCTGCCGGTCTTGATCGGTGATCACATTAGGCGTGAGCTCAAAAACCTTGATCAGAACATTTTTTGCAGTGTTATGAGCTTGAGAGCCTCCATCAGCAGCAAGCAAAGGTGTCGTATTCGCATAAAGCTTAAAAGGATTAAAGGCAGGAATGAGCTTTATATTTTTAGGTCGTGCCGTAGAAAGACTGGCAACAATCTTATTATAAGGCTTAATTGTTATAAATTCACGATTACTACGTCTTTGTGAAACGCGGTCATGAATAGTATATTTTGTCGAAAGACCATAGGATGTAACAGTCAATCGGCTGCTTTTACGGCTGGCAACGCGCAGTTTGTCATTAACAACAGTCACTTTCTTGACGGGTCTCAGTCCATCAATACTCGCTTTTTGCAAACTATTTAATACACTACCATTATCTTCAATATCCATAGAAGCATACATGGCCATACCAATAGCGCTGACACCAACAATAGCGGCAAGACAAGTGCTAACTAGCCATTTAAAGGCAGATCCAGACCGACGGGCCCCTGGATCAGGAAGAAAAATCTCACTTGTTTCAGATAAATACATAGTGGGTGGTTTGCGTTTAGAGCTTTTGGCCACCAATGCACCATGTGGTCTTGCTTTACCTAACTGACCACGTTTCTTTCTCAAAGTGCAATTCCTCCAAAATGGAAACTGTAAAAGTGCGGAGTATACCAACCGCTATTCTTAAAATTCCGTTTATAATACACCTACCTCATATCAGGGAAGGTAATATTTCGTTTTATTTTTTTTATTTAAATATAAGAGCCTTTCCTAAATGGCGTGTTATCAGCCCCTCTTCAATAAAGTATTTAACGATAAACTGCGAAACTATTGAGAAATTCACAAGGCAAAATCAAGGCGTACTTAAAATTGACATATAGATATACTATATATAGTCCATTAATAGGACAAAGGTTAACGTAAATTAATAAATATCAATGATTTACGGGCCTGAGGAGGTTCATTAATGGTCTTCTGATAAGAAGATATTCTGAATTAATACAATAAAAAACGCTTTATTTAAAAAAATTCAGAAAAAATGAAAAAAAATGTAAATTAGTCGTTGACATTCAAATACGATTAGTTCTATAAACATTCTCACGCGGTTGACACTAACTCCTGCGACGAAGTTTTTGTCACTGTGTTTGTCTGAAAATTTGCGGGGCATATTACGGGATTAGATCCCTAACTCTCCAAAATGTTTTCTGGAGGAACGCTAGGCGTTTCTTTGACATTCCTTGTTGATCTCAAGTGCGAGACAGCAAAGCGGCTCTTTGACATTGTTGATATGAAGAAAGGGAAACGTAGGCGACGGTTTC
>CBDHHC010000007.1:0-30000 GCA_965263345.1 Methyloligellaceae bacterium | reverse complement strand
CGATGAAGGACGTGGTACGCTGCGAAAAGCTATGGTGAGGTGCGAACAACCTTTGACCCGTAGATATCCGAATGGGGAAACCCACCTCTTTGAGGTATTGCTATCTGAATACATAGGATAGTGAGGCGAACCCGGCGAACTGAAACATCTAAGTAGCCGGAGGAAAGGAAATCAAACGAGACTCCGTTAGTAGTGGCGAGCGAACGCGGACTAGGCCGTACTCTGAAATAACAGGAACCTTCTGGAAAGTTGGGCCGTAGCGGGTGATAGCCCCGTACTGGTAAAATGAAGAGTCGTTCGAGTAGGGCGGGACACGTGAAATCCTGTCTGAACATGGGGGGACCACCCTCCAAGCCTAAGTACTCGTGTGCGACCGATAGTGAACAAGTACCGTGAGGGAAAGGTGAAAAGTACCCCAACAAGGGGAGTGAAATAGATCCTAAAACCGAATGCTTACAAACAGTTGGAGCCCGCAAGGGTGACAGCGTACCTTTTGTATAATGGGTCAGCGACTTAATCTAACGTGCAAGCTTAAGCCGATAGGTGTAGGCGTAGCGAAAGCGAGTCTTAATAGGGCGATAGTTCGTTGGATTAGACCCGAAACCAGGTGATCTAGTTATGAGCAGGTTGAAGGTGCGGTAACACGCACTGGAGGACCGAACCCACCTATGTTGAAAAATGGGGGGATGACTTGTGACTAGGGGTGAAAGGCCAATCAAACTTGGAAATAGCTGGTTCTCCGCGAAATCTATTTAGGTAGAGCGTCAGACGAATACTCTCGGGGGTAGAGCACTGGATGGGCTAGGGGGTCCCAACGACTTACCAAACCTAACCAAACTCCGAATACCGAGAAGTACTATCTGGCAGACACACTACGGGTGCTAAGGTCCGTAGTGGAAAGGGAAACAGCCCTAATCGCCAGTTAAGGTCCCTAAGTTGTAGCTAAGTGGGAAAGCATGTGAAAACCCCAAAACAGCCAGGAGGTTGGCTTAGAAGCAGCCATCCTTTAAAGAAAGCGTAACAGCTCACTGGTCTAAATAAGGGTTTTTGCGGCGAAAATGTACCGGGGCTAAAGCTACACACCGAAACTGCGAGTTCGAAAGAGCGGTAGCGGAGCGTTCCGTAAGCCAGTGAAGGGTGACCTGCGAGGGCATCTGGAGGTATCGGAAGTGAGAATGCTGACATGAGTAACGATAAAGAGTGTGAGAGACACTCTCGCCGTAAGTCCAAGGGTTCCTGTGTAAAGCTAATCTGCGCAGGGTTAGTCGGCCCCTAAGGCGAGGACGAAAGTCGTAGTCGATGGGAATCAGGTTAATATTCCTGAACTTGGAGGTAGTGACGAATGCTGTGTGTTGTCTATCCTTATTGGATTGGTTAGGCAGCGAAGGCGTTCCAGGAAATAGCTCCTCCGTACAAACCGTACCCTAAACCAACACAGGTGGACTGGTAGAGCATACCAAGGCGCTTGAGAGAACTGCGTTGAAGGAACTCGGCAAAATACCTCCGTAACTTCGGGAGAAGGAGGCCCTGCATGAAGGCAACTTTTTGTAGGGGGCACAGAATTGGGGGTGGCGACTGTTTACTAAAAACATAGGGCTCTGCGAAGTCGCAAGACGACGTATAGGGTCTGACGCCTGCCCGGTGCTGGAAGGTTAAGAGGAGGTGTGCAAGCATCGAATTGAAGCCCCAGTAAACGGCGGCCGTAACTATAACGGTCCTAAGGTAGCGAAATTCCTTGTCGGGTAAGTTCCGACCTGCACGAATGGCGTAACGACTTCCCCACTGTCTCCAACGCAGACTCAGTGAAATTGAACTCCCCGTGAAGATGCGGGGTTCCTGCGGTTAGACGGAAAGACCCCGTGAACCTTTACTACAGCTTCGCACTGGTATTCGTATCGGCATGTGTAGGATAGGTGGTAGGCTTTGAAACTTGGGCGCCAGCACAGGTGGAGCCGAAAGATGAAATACCACCCTTGCAGCTATGGATATCTAACCGCGACCCGTGAAGCCGGGTCCGGGACCATGCGTGGTGGGTAGTTTGACTGGGGCGGTCGCCTCCCAAAGAGTAACGGAGGCGCGCGATGGTAGGCTCAAGCTGGTCGGAAATCAGCTGTTGAGTGCAATGGCATAAGCCTGCCTGACTGCGAGACTGACAAGTCGAGCAGAGACGAAAGTCGGTCATAGTGATCCGGTGGTCCCGCGTGGAAGGGCCATCGCTCAACGGATAAAAGGTACTCCGGGGATAACAGGCTGATGATGCCCAAGAGCTCATATCGACGGCATTGTTTGGCACCTCGATGTCGGCTCATCGCATCCTGGGGCTGGAGCAGGTCCCAAGGGTTTGGCTGTTCGCCAATTAAAGCGGTACGTGAGCTGGGTTTAGAACGTCGTGAGACAGTTCGGTCCCTATCTGCCGTGGGTGTAGGAAAATTGAGAGGAGCTGTCCCTAGTACGAGAGGACCGGGATGGACACACCTCTGGTGGACCTGTTGTTGCGCCAGCAGCATTGCAGGGTAGCTATGTGTGGACGGGATAACCGCTGAAAGCATCTAAGCGGGAAGCCTCCCTCGAAACAAGTTTTCCCTTGAGAGTCGTGGAAGACCACCACGTTGATAGGTTGGGTGTGAACGCACAGTAATGTGTGAAGCTTACCAATACTAATAACTCGATAGGCTTAATTGCTCTCATTAATCAATACTTACTTAATTAATGAGAATGACCAGAATTTTCAAAAATGTGATCTACCGTCTTTCGCCGGTCTGGTGATTATGGCGGAGCGCCTGCACCCGATCCCATCCCGAACTCGGCCGTGAAACGCTCCAGCGCTGATGGTACTTTGGCTTAAGTCACGGGAGAGTAGGTCGTTGCCAGACCTGCAAAGGACGATAGATCAAAATATGTGATAACCTCTTTACATCCCTCTATTCAAATCCCCCACTTTATAAACCACTGCTTTTTACAGGCGGTGGCTTTTTGTGTTTTCTATAATTATTTTTTACTCCATGGATTTTCTTATTTTCAATTTTTCCTCTAGATACTACAAAATGACTTAGGTCAGATGTTAGCTCGAATAAACTCCATTGTTCTCTTTCGCTTCCAGATAGAAAATAACGCAAATCACGGGTCGGGGAAACATTTCCCTACTACACTAGTCTTGCAGACACATCTGTATCTCCCCTCTCCCTGCAATAAAACTCAGCTTCTACAATGCTTTACAAAAGCGTCTCTAAATAATGACGCGATATATAAATCAATCGTAAGGGACAAAAGAACAAGCATAAACCAAAAGGGGGTTATAGGATGAGCAAATAAAAGAAATAATATCGTAAGCATGATTTATTGACATCAAATACAAAAATTAAAAAGAACTTTTCTATCTGAAACATTATCAAAAATTTTGAAAACTTAAATAATCATAAAGGAGCATATGTGGATGGGGATTGGATTTATGCAGCTCTGCGCCATTTACTTTAAAAATCAATAGACTAACCACCAGAATACACTCCTAACCGAGCTGCTCCCTCAAGAAGCGTATCAGCGACATGATGATTTAAAGATCTCAATTCATCACTGGGAGGAACAAGATCAGGAACTTGCACAACTTTCATACCAGCCCCAACAGCAGCTTTAACCCCATTTTCAGAATCTTCAAATGCAATACAATGCTTTGCCTCAACATTCAAACGTGTTGCCGCAAGCAAAAAGATATCCGGTGCAGGCTTGCCATTCTCAACCTGATCTCCGCCAGTAACAGATTCAAAAAACGGAAGAAGCTCTGAACGGTGTAATTTATCACATGCACTATCATAACCTGATGAGGTTGCCACGGCACAAGGCAGTCCAATATCATTCAAATGGGCAAGTAACGTCTTTGCACCATCTTTAACCGGAACATGCTGAGCTAAAGAAGCTCTGTAAGTCCCCTTCAGTTTTTCTTCAAATGTTTCGATAAGAACAGCACCATCTAAAAACTCCTCAATAAGTCTTTTGCCAGATGCCGCATTAAGCCCAATTAGTTGGTAAAAGAAATCAAAATCCTTATTGAGATTAAAATATTTGCAGGTTTCAATAAAACTATCTTTTGACAACCGCTCCGTATCAAGCAAAAGACCGTCCATATCAAAAATCGCAGCTTGAAAATTCATAAAGTAAATCCCTTTAGATAGAAATCAAAACGCTTCAGAACCAAATCCCAAAATCAGGCTTTGTCACCATCAACCACACAGCAATCATAATAGCAATAAATGCAGGCCATCCAAGGGCAAACCAGATACGCGCAAAAAGATTATACTTCTCAGGCAAAGCTGTATTATTTTGAACAGCCAACTCAGCCATGTTTTTCATCTCAATTTGTAACCACACCACAGGTAGCCAGCAAATCCCAGCGAGAATAAATAATCCAAATGACATCATAACCCACGGCTCTGTTATTGGAATTCCAAGCTCAAGAAGCAGAAGATATCCAGTCGCAGGTTGAATAAAAACTGTTGGTGTTGTAAAGATCCAGTCTGCCAGAACAACATGCTTCGCAGTAACAGCTTGGGCATGAATATTCCCGCTCCTGTCAGACATCCACTTATAAAAAGCACTTCCAAGCCCCGTACCAAATAATAGAAAAGCACTTAAAATATGGACCCACTTAAGGATTTGATAATTGGTAACATCATCAAACATTTTTAGTCTCCTGAAAACGAAGCACGAAAAGAATTGCAGTAAGGATAGGGATATTCTTTAAGAGTGGCCCAAATGGATGGAACCAGAACTCTGGTATTGAGAAGGTTAGGATTGCTGTATAGGTAAGAATAAGACAAATTTGCAGCCAACAAATAAATGTGATGCGATACCGAAACACAAGCGCAACCCCAATAAAAAAGTCAATCAAGGACGCGCCATAAAGGGCAACAGGGGCGAGAGATCCACTTATTCCCGTTGCAGCCAAAAGCTCATAACTTTTTTCTGTTGGGTATAAAAAAGCAGAGACAACCCCCGTCCAGACCCACATGGCCGCAAGGCTCCAGCACAATAAATATTCCAGGAAATAAAAACGAGAATATTGTCTTTGAGCGGGTGTTGAGGGAATCTGTTTAAGTTTTGTCTCAAATCCAGTCGGAACAAATCTCAAAGCCTCAAAACATTTTTGTGTGTCGTAGGACCTCGAGTGCTCTAGCATATGCAACGTGTCACGATCTAACGGCATATCATCGAACAAAAAAGACATCCTGACAAAAACAGAAGAAAAATTATAGGGAATATGAACAGCACGCATCTTGTCATATCCTTGCCAGGAGCGAATTATCTCAAGATAACCTCTAAAAGGCAAAGTGTGTTCACTCACCAAATCTATTGTGTGTTTTTCTGCTCTATCAAGTTGAATGCTTCTCAAAACAGCTTTGACAACATCAGAAATATGAACAGGTTGAACAGGAGCTTTCCCATCACCAAGAATCGGAACAACCGGAAGTGCACTTAATGCCTGGAAAAAACGCCAGCTTGCACCACCCTCACCATACAGCAGTGAGGGGCGTAAAATAACAGATGAAATACCCAAAGTCCTTAAAGCATCATCTGCTTGTTTTTTGCTTTTATGATAATCAGTAAAACCTGTCTCATCAGCACCTGCCGCAGAGATTTGTATAACCTGTTTAACATTTGCTTTCTCACAGGCTTGAAAAAGCACGCTAGGTGTTTTGGCGTGTAAATTATCAAAGGTCTGAGAAGAGCTTTCTTGAATAATCCCGACAGTATTAATAACGACATCAACACCGTCTAATCGGGAAAGCCAAACATCTATTTGGGTATCTTTCATAAAGTCACAAAAAACAAACTCATAATCAGGAAAAAACTGTCTGACTTTCTCCTCATCACGTGCACAGGCTTTAATATCATATCCCTCTTTGATGAGAGACTTAATGATATGAGAACCAACGAAACCTGTAGCTCCTGTTACTAAAATGCGCATAACAATACTTTCTGTTATTTCTGTATAAACAGAAAATTTAAATCAAAAAAATTATATCTTAAGAAACTTCATAACCTTGCTCCCCATCCGGACAATTTTCATCAATCTCTCGTTCGGAAGGCGTTTCACATCTTCATACCAGCTTGACATTTCATCAACAAATGAAAGCATCTCATTAATCTGTTTTTTCACATGGCCATCAGATCGTTTCTGGCTTTCCATTTCAATTGACAAGTCTCTAAGCAAACTAAGTGTTGGATCAATCTCTCGTCTTTTGCGCCCTTCAACAATGACATTAAAAGTTTCCTGAACATCTTTAAGAGCTTCATAATGATCTTTTCGTTCCCCCATAACATGAATAGTTTTTACGAGACCCCAGTTTTGAAGCTCTTTAAGACTATTTGAAACATTGGAACGGGCAATAGAGAGGATTTCTGAGATATCATCAGCATTAAGAGGCTTTGCAGACAAAAACAGCAACCCATGGATCTGAGCAACGGAACGGTTCACCCCCCAACGTCCCCCCATTTCTCCCCAGTGAAGAATAAAGCGTTCAACAACAGGTGTAAGTCGTATTTTGTATTCAGTATTTTCTGTCATGACAGAAATATATGATCAAAAAGAAAGAAATTCAATATATAGAAACCTAAGGAGCGAGCATTTAAGAAAGAATAAATAATCTTAAAAAGATAACCAATTGAATATATTGGTATAAAAAACTTATCCTCACCTGAAAAACCTGCCATATAATATAGAAATATTTCTAAGGCCAAACATAAAGTTTAAATAACCATGCTCAAACGAATACTCTTATTTTGTCTGACAATAATCATGATTATAACGTCATTTTATCTTCATGATGACAGCAGAATAATAATATCAATACTTTTAGGCTTAGCCTTGCTTTATATTACTGTAATAGATTTAGAACATTTCATAATACCAGATATAATATCACTGCCTCTTATTCCAATTGGAATAGGCACGACATGGTATCTGACATCTTATAATTATGCCCTGGAGCATAGTATAGCTGCATTCATTGGAGTGGCTGTTCTTTACGCAATCAGATGGGTATACCAAAAATATCGCGAAAAAGAAGGTTTGGGCCTTGGAGATGTAAAACTCGCTGGCGCAGCTGGTGCTTGGACAGGCTTGGCAGGACTGAATCAAGTCATACTGCTCGCCTGCATACTGGCTTTAACATTTATTATCTTTGCTCAGTTAAGTGGAAAAATAAAGATCAAAGGGACCACCGCAATTCCTTTCGGAACATGCTTAGCCCCAGCAATCTGGATGATTTGGTCACTACAAATGTCGTTTATTATTTAAAGCTTTTCTCAGCGACATTTCCATAATGATCTTTGAGAGCTTTTTCAGGAGCCAGAGATAATAAGCCATCACGAACACTTTGAGCTATATCAGCAGCATCTTTTGCATCACGAATAACTGTCGGTTGAAGAAACACAACCAATTCCGTTCTGGCTTTGCTGCGATCATTATCAGCACCAATAAACTTACCCAGAATTGGAACTTTTCTTAAACCAGGAATACCAGAGTCCGTGATATTTGTTCTCTCACTAATAAGACCACCAAGAACAACCATTTGACCACTGTTTACAGCAATCGTGCTATCAATCTTACGTTGAGAAATTGTCGGAGTTAAAGTCCCACTATCACCAGCTGCAATAGAATTCGAAACATTACTGATTTCTTGCGAAATTTCCATTGTAACAAGGCCATTTGAGTTCACACGTGGCGTAACTTTCAAAATCACACCAGTATTTCGAAACTCAATTTCGTTCGATGTAACAGACCCATTGCCCTCAGCATCAGTGACACTGCGTTTCGCAACTGGAACTTCATCACCAACTTGTAAGCTTGCAGTTTGGTTATGCAAAACAACCACAGAAGGAGAAGAAACAACTTTTACATCAGTTTTTGTTGCAAGAGCGTCCAATACAATTTTAGGTTCAGTATTTGATCCAACAAGGAAATTTAGGCCAGGAAATTTATTAGCTGCAATTTGCAATGCATCACTAGTTGAAAAGCCAACGGAACCTTGATTTGGTTTATTATTTTGGAAAAAGAACTGTACACCATACTGCAAGTCATCATTCAGTGTAACTTCAGCAAGTGTTGCATTAATAAGAACCTGTAAAGGTGGTTGGTCAATACGCTTAAGAACTTTAAGAACCTTGCGATAATCCCGACCAGAAGCTTTAATAAGAAGCTTATTGTTAACTTCATCAGCAGTAATACGAACACTGCCTATTTTTGTGTTTCCACTACCATTAAAGCTAGAACTCGCTGCAAAACTTTGTGAGGAACCAGAAGAAGAGCTGGAGTTTTCTTTAGGTTCGCTTTCGTCATTATCATCATTAGAAGCAATCCTACTGGCGGATTGATTAGGGGTAACTTCATTTTCTTCAGCCGAACGAACAGTTGAAGAACTGCTGCTGCCACCACCAAAAATATTATTTAAAATCTCAGCAAGATCTTTTGCCTTACCATTCTCGACACGGTAAACAAAAACATTCTCAGCCTCAAAATTTGTTCGGTCTAAACGGCGAATCCATTTTTCAACACGGTCAAGGAGTTTTGCTTTTCTGGTTAATGCAAGAACAGCATTTAGGCGATCAATATTACGAAATTGAATGACTCCTTTGCCAGGACCTTTTGCTTTGAAAATTTGTCTCAATTCTGGGATAAGGTCACTAGGGGATGCGTTTTTAAGAACATAAATACCCGCAGATTGACCGCGCATCCAATCGACATCAAATGTCCGTGCAATACTGATAACTGCGTTTCTCTCACGTCCAGTTCCTCTGACAAAAAGGATATTGCTTCCAAAATTTGTCTTCACACCACCCTTTTTACCAGTAAAAGATCGAAGAAGGTTAAGCATGGCATCAGCAGAAATATGCTTAAGCGGAAGAACAGAAACACCATATCCTGGGCCAATTGCCTTTTGTTCATCAGCATAATTGACATTTATAACATTTGAGATACGTGCTTGTACGGCGGGCACAACCTTGTAGAGCTTTTCGCCGTTGATAAGCGCAGCGTTATTCATTTGCAAAATTGTTTCTAAGGTAACCAGAAGCTCTTCTTTAGTTACTGTTCCCCCTGTTGAGAGTGTAACACGTCCTTGAACACGAGGGTCATAAACGTAAGGAAGGTTAAGCGTATCACGCAGAATAACTTTTGTAAGTTCCGCTAAGTCAGCATTATTAAAGTTAAGCTCATAACCATTGCCACTCTTTTTAGCGCCTCGAAAACTATGTTTCTTAAAGTTTGCCTGGTCAACACCTGGAAATTTCTCAACTCTGCCGCGTCTGTGCTGAGAACTACCAAAATAACCAGGCTGAGTGTTTCTAGAATTACCTTTTGCGGAAAGATCTGCCTTAGCAAGTTTATTGAAATAACTTGGTGGCTTAAGAAGATCATGACCTGATTTGTCACAACTGGTTAAAAACAATGAAAATACAATGATAACAATAACTTGGAAACACTTAATCATGTCACGCAACTACCAATAACCTTAAGATCCTAAACTTAGGAAGGAAACCCCTATACCTTTATCGGAACATACAATATATAAATCAGATGTAGTGTGAAGATTACTTCAAAAAACGCGATTATTTTATGACGTAACACATATGACACACTAATAGTTATATAGTCGCCATGACAGTATGTGTATGATTTTTAGGATTAAGAGTTAATGAGCAGATTAGATCATTCAGATGGGGTAAATTTCGAACAACATCTCATGACAAACCATAGTCTTTCGCAAGAAAATTTGCAGATAATCAAGCAAATAGAACAAGATTATGGTGAAACATTTATCTTATCATTAATCAGATCTAAGGTTATTCCAGAACAGCAATTATTAGAATTAATCTCTGAATATTATCGAATACCAATTTTACAAGAAGAAGATATAACCGAAAACATTATACATTCAGACCAAATCTCATCTGAGTTTTTAATTCAAAATAAAATATGCCCAATAACTGAGACACCACATGGTATTATTGTTGCTGTTGCGGACCCAAGCGACGTTTACTCTATCGATGCTATTAAATTAGCCCTCCAGAAAAAAGTAATTCCAAAACTAATACTTCTGGATGACCTTGAAGTAATTATTGCAAACTCAAAATTTAGTGAAAAAAATTCCAATATATGGGTTGAAACAACAGATGAAACAGAAAATGCTGATGATATCCGTCACTTAAAAGATATCGCACTTGATGCCCCAATAGTCCGTTTTGTGAATGAATTGTTCTTAAATGCTATTAGAGCGAGAGCCACTGATATTCATGTGGAGCCTTTTAACGAAAACTTTGTTATTCGTTTTCGTATTGATGGGATCTTGCAACAAGTCGATGCCCCACCAATTAAAATGGCAAAAGCGATTGTTTCCCGCATCAAAATTGTATCAGGCTTAGATATTGCTGAACGCCGCTTACCCCAAGATGGACGAGCAAGATTAAAGATAGAAGGTCAGAAACTTGATTTAAGAATAGCGACCGTTCCAACAATTCATGGGGAATCGGTAACCATTCGCGTTCTAACCAATGTAAGGCGTAACCTCGATTTTACAAAACTTGGTTTTAACAGCCCAGCTCAAAAAACAATATTAAAACAACTTTCGTCTCCACATGGAATGTTTATTGTAACAGGTCCTACAGGAAGCGGAAAAACCACAACACTTGCAGCAGGTCTGAATCATCTTAATGATTCTCAAAGAAAAATATTAACAATCGAAGATCCAATCGAATATGAAATCGAAGGCATCAACCAAACAGCTGTGAAAGCATCTATAGGTTTAACATTTGCCAGATCATTAAGATCATTCCTAAGGCATGACCCTGATGTCATAATGGTTGGTGAAATGAGGGATAGTGAAACGGCCGCAATTGGAGTTCATGCTGCATTAACTGGCCATTTGGTCATGACGACACTACACACAAACAGCGCGGCAGGCGCAATCCCAAGGTTAATTGATATGGGAGTAGATGCCTTTTTATTATCATCATCATTAAGAGGTATTGTAGGACAAAGACTTGTAAGAGTTTTATGTCAGCACTGTGCGGAGTCATATACTGGAACTTTGGATTTTCCTGAAGCAGATATGCACCTAACGTCAAAAACAACCACATTATGGCGTGCTGTAGGCTGCGAAAGATGTAATCACACAGGTTATAGTGATAGAATCGTTATTTCCGAAATATTAGAAATTAATGAAGAAATACAAAAGCTTATACAGCCAGGGATATCATCTTTTGATATTGAGAAAAAAGCGCGTCAACTTGGAATGCAAACCATGATTGACGATGGGTTGCAAAAATGTTTAGAGGGCATAACAACTCCTGAAGAAGTCCGCCGTGTGGCAACAACTGCATAAGTCAAAACCATGAAATTTTATAAATACAGTGCGCTAAGCAAATCGGGCGAAAAAGTCACGGGCGAAATAGAAGCTCAGGATCGCAAAAATGTTATAGATCAACTATCTGAACAAGGGCATTTGGTCGTTGATGTTTCTGAGACCAATCAAACAAGCCAATCGCGAAATAAAAATCACAATAGTATTTTTTCTAAAAAACCATCAAACGCCAGAATAACTTTATTTACAAGAGAACTGGCTATGCTTTTAAAAGCTGGAGTTCCTTTAGATAAAGCTCTTACGTTGCTTCAGAATGATCTGGCAGACTCAAATCTAAATCATATAATTTCTGGGATTCGCAAAGAAATTGGAGATGGCAAATCTTTTTATGAAGCACTTGATAATGCAGGACCAGCATTTCCTGCCATTTATGTGAACATGATACGTGTGGCTGAAGTCAGCGGAACGTTAAGTACTGTCCTCGACCGTATTGCTAAAACGCGTGAAAAAGAAGAAAAACTTAAAAGCAAGACCTTATCAGCAATGATCTACCCTTGCTTCCTCATTCTTGCATCTATAGCAGCAATAATCGTCATGCTTGTATATGTCGTGCCAGAGTTTAAAGAAATCATAATAAATGCAAGCTCAGAAATTCCAGAAGACTCCCGTTTTGTAATTGGCCTATCTGACTGGTTAATTGCCAATGGATCAAATTTGATTATTGCACTTTTAGGTTTCTCTCTGATCATTTTAATTTTGTTACGCAATGATAGCTTTAGACAGTCGTTGGATCTTTTTTTATTTAAGGTTCCAATCATTGGTAATATTCTAAAAATGAATCTAACAATTAGATTCTGTAGAACACTTGGAACATTATTAGAAAATGGGGTTGAATTACCAGTCGCAATGTCTCTGACAAAAAATGTTTTAGGCAATAAAGCAGCGGAAAATGTACTAATTGCTTCAAGCGAGGCATTACGGAAAGGACAAAACTTTCTTCAACCTCTTATAAAATCTAAGCTATTTCCTTCAGTTGTCATCAATATGTTACAAGTTGGTGAGGAAACTGGAAATTTATCTTCCTCCTCAATATATATGGCAGATATGTTTGAAGAAAAATTAGAAACAAGCATCCAGAGAATTTTTACAATTATGGAGCCAGTCATCATCCTCTTGGTGAGTGTATTTGTTGCTGGAATAATTATCTCAATTATCGGTGCTGTTCTTAGTCTTAACGATTTAGCACTTTAAAAAAGTAAGGAATGTTATGTTAATACAAATGCGTTCAAAACTTATGAGCAGATATCTTTCTTTACCGATTTTGCCAAAGCCGGCAAAAAAGAAAAAAAGCGAAGCAGGTTTCACTTTAGTAGAATTATTAGTTGTAATGGTAATTCTAGTTTTGTTAGCAAGCTTTGTTGGACCAAGAGTGATCGGATACTTGGGGAGTTCTAAATTAAAAACAGCTAAAATTCAGCTAGAAAGCTTCAGTACGTCTCTCGAACTTTTTAAATTAGACACAGGGCGATATCCATCAAACCAAGAAGGCTTATCAGCTCTCGTATCAAAACCTCAAAATGCGTCAAACTGGAACGGTCCTTACTTAAGAAAAACAAAACTTCCAAAAGATCCCTGGGGTAATGAATATTTTTATAAGTTTCCGGGAGAGCATGGTGAGTTTGATATCTATACTTTAGGTGCCGACAATCAAGTTGGAGGTGAGGGTGAAAATAAAGATGTCACGAGTTGGCAATAATCCTCAAAAACAAAATAAATCAAATCAAAATGGTTTTACTATTTTTGAACTTCTTATCGTCATGACAATTCTTGCGATAAGCATAGGTGCTGTTTTCACGTTTTATAAATCGGATAAAGGAAGTATAGCATTAAAAACATTGGTTCATAAAATAGCTGCTAAAATTAGAAAATCGAGAACATCAGCAATAAATCATCAATCAGAAAAAATAGTTCTGGTTGATGTAAATCAAAAAAGAATTCACTTTCAGGACAGTAACGAACGCATACAATTACAAAAAAAATTAAAACTCTCTATAACATCTGCAGAGAGTGAAAATCTCTCTAAAAGTAAAACTTCCATCCGTTTTTTTCCAAATGGAAGTTCAACAGGCGGTGTTATAAAAATTTTCCAGAAAGCACAAGCGTATGAAATACGTGTTAATTGGTTGACTGGCCGAGTGACATCGAGTGTGGTTCCGAATGAATAAGCTGAAACACAACAGACATGAGAAGGGTTTCTCGTTATTAGAAACCATAGTAGCTCTGGCCATTTTAGCCTTCGCTATGTCAGCACTTTTTGAAAATTTTTCAGGAAGTCTAAAGGCAACAAGAACCTCCGATCGACACTTGAATGCAAAAGTATTAGCCAGCTCTTTACTAAATGAATTTGAAGGCCACACACAGGCGAGGTTCGGTTCAAAAAAGGGAGAATATGAAGGCTACAAATGGTCAGTAAAAGTAGCTCCCGCGAAAGGTAAAATGGCTCAATCAGGAAATAACGAGCAATGGACTTTATACAATATTACAGTTGAAGTTTTTTGGGAAAAAAATGGTCGCTTGCAATTATCCAAATTAAAGTTGGGTAAGATAAATGAATAGTAATACAATAAACTGGTTTGTGGGTTTCTTTAGGCAGAAGAATAAAAAGAAAACTTATTTTGGTTCAAAGTACCAGGATGGTTTTACGATGATTGAACTTCTTGTCTCTCTTACAATCGTAGGTTTAACGATTACTTTACTGGTATCAGGGCTTCAACTCGTATCTAAAAACTGGGATCGAACAGAAAAAAAAATATCTAGACAGGAAGAAATATCAAGAGCAATAAATTTATTTTATCGAGATATAAAAAGGTTTCGTCCAATATTTCTCAAAAAAAATAATACATATGAGTATTTTTTTAAAGGAGATACAAAAGAATTATCTTTTATTGTTGTGGAACCGGCATATCCAACCCTGGCAGGTCCTTATGTGATCAATTATACGACAAATAATTCTAAAGCCGGCCTAAGAAGAGAAAGGCACCCCTTCAAAGAAGGCATAACGCGTTTTGAAGGTGCAACGCCTGCTAATCAAGTCGTTTTATTGGAGAATAGCTTAACTTACATCTTCTCATATGGTGAAGTAAATTCTGATACAATATCATGGACCTCAAATTGGACGGAAAAAAACAGACTTCCTGCTATGATCAAAATGCATATAAAAGATAGTCAAACAAATATAATCATCTCACCACCCATTATAGCAAAACTTCCCATTGATGCAGAACAAACCTGTATCAGTTCCAGGGCTAGAATTTGTTCACCAAAGAGTAACGATATTCTTCTCTCAATTAAACCAGTCAAAAAAATTGCACCAACAGAAGAGAAAAATCGCGGAGAGAGCCTAAGAAGGACGCAGGACAGATGAAGCAGTTGCATAACAGACCGTCCGAGCGTGGCATTGCACTCATAATCGTACTTTGGATAACTCTGACAATCGCTCTTTTTGTATCTTCCTTTAACAGTATTGTCCGCTCGTCAATAAAAGTAAGGGATGTTGAGCAAAAACTTTTAAAGCACTCTCTTGAAATAGACTCAGGCTTAGAAATAGCCGTGATGAAATTAATCAACAAAAATAAAAACAATAGATGGAAAGCAGATTCTATTTCTAAAAAGATAAATTATAATGGAAAAATCCTAACCATAACTATCTCAGACCCAAATGGCTTGGTTGATTTGAATACGTCGGACGGCAGAATTCTAAAAAATTTATTTTCTAAGGTGACAGGTAATAGACTCATGTCTGATCAAATAACAAATGAGGTCTTAAGTCGAAGGCCAAAATCAGAAAAAAAATCAGATAAAAAGGAAAAAAATCCAAAAAACGAGCAGGAGAGTAAAAAGCCGCAATCTGTCCAGTCTGCTCCCAAGTTAAACTTTATTGATTTAACCCAATTTCGCCGTCTGCCAGGAATGACTGCAGCGGAGTATAAAAAAATAATTCCATACATAACGGTCCATAATCGTGATGGTAAAATTAATCCTATGACAGCACCATTAAAAGTTCTGGAGGCTATACCTGGAATATCTGGAATTCAAGCAAGAGATCTTCTCCAAAGGCGTGAAAACTTAGATCCAAAATCACAATATTACTCTGACTTGAAAACCAGAACTGGAGATAGCCTAAATATAAGTGAGAGTAATATTTATATTATAAAAATAACATCACTTTGGAATGGAAATATAACAAAAGGAAAAAAATATATTGTCATAACAGAACTTGACAAGAAGCGTCCCTATCGTCTTTTGTCATGGGGCAATATCTGATTAAAGATTTATGATGAGTAAGAATTAAAATGCTGAAAAGAATAAGTACAAATATATCCAATTTCCTAAATTGGTGGTCTCATCAGTTGGCTTCGATTTTTATCAGTTCTGAGAGACAGGCAAAAAACTGGCAGGTTTTACTTTTCAGCAAGACAGATGGCTTAGAAATTTTTAAACGAAAATCAAATAAACTTGAGTCTATAGGATTGCTGTCACTAGATTCTGATCCAGTCCAGTTTGGAATAATACAAAAGAAATTAAATAAAAAACAAAACCCTCAGAACACAGTCTTACGCCTTTCAAAAGAGCATGTTTTAGAAAAACAAATACAATTACCAAAAGAAGCAGAGGATGTCATTGAGCCTATATTGAAGAATCAAATGCAAAAATATGTCCCGTGGCCAGAACAAGATATCAGGTTTGGATATGAATTTGATAAAACAACTCTATCTGACTCTAATAAATTGGATGTGACGTTCTATGCAACCAGTCAGAATGTTATTGAAACAGCTTTACAGATAGCAGAAAAAATCAATATTACTCCTCAACAAGTTGAATTTGCTGACAAGCCAGAGCTTTCCCCTGGTGTATTACTGGTTGATCATAACCAGAAAAAAATAGAGCAAATGGCAGGAAACATAAAAAGATATATCATATCATCAGCATTGGCATGTATCTGCCTAACAGCTTTAGGTAGTGTCTTGGCATTTAATGCAAGCAACCAAAAAGACAGTTTGAATAATGATATATCGAAAGCTCGCAAGACAATAAACATATTGCAAAGTTCGAATAAACAAGCAGAAAAATATTACAAACAGAAGATTAGACTTGTAAAAAAGAAACAAGCAGAAAAACCAGCGCTGATTATTATAGAAAAGTTAAGTGCTGCTCTACCTGATGATACTTATCTAAACAGATTAGAAATAGATAAAAAAAATGTTTTGCTTTTTGGGAAATCAGATGATGCGGCAAGGTTGATTAATTTAATTGAGCAAGTAAAAATTTTCGAAAATGTACGTTTTTCAGCTCCTACGATTAGAGATACAGAGCAAGAAAAAGAAGAGTTTTCTATATCAGCCACTGTAAAAATTAACGAATAAAAAGCCCATAGAAAAAAGGCTAAATGATATGATAAATGATAATGCAAAAAATAAGAAGACAATAGCAACATTCATATTGATTATTTTTGCGATTGGTCTATTTGGTCTTGCTTCATTTCCATTCATACGCCTTTTTCATATTAACTCTGAGCTAGAGAACAGGAATGATCTGAAAATTGCACTTGAGCAGCAAATCAAAAAAATCAAAAGCCGTAACACTTTAAATAAAAAAAGAGGAGCAATAGGCTCAAATAAAGCTCTTATGTTGGCTGGAGAAACAATTGGAATTGCCGGGGCAAATCTTCAAAAACAAATAACACAATATATTTCGAAATATAAAGGAGAGGCAACAACCTTTCAGGTCTTATCGCCAAAGCAAGAAGAAAATGTCACTAGAGTTTCAATGAATATAACTCTAACAGCTGACGTTGTTGGTCTGCAGAATATTTTACATGAACTTGAAACAGGTCTGCCTTTGATCTTTATTGATAACATTATTATCAATGGAGAAAATATAACAGATAGAAGTCCATATGAACCGGTAAAGCTAAACATAACCATGCAGGTTAGTGGCTTTGTAGCAACTCAAAAAAAAGTTTAGGCAAATAACATGTCAAAGTATAGATTACATATCTTGATCCTGATCTGCATGGTATTAGGTGTTTTTGTATGGCTCGATAATCAAGCAACAATATATGAAATCGTAAGTCCTGGAAAAAACAAAGATCGGCAAAGTTTAACAACTAAGACGACCTCAATAAATCCAGTGACACTTGATAATCCCTTGAAAGCCCTAAAAAAGGAAGAGTTGCAGGACACACTAAACCGCCCTTTATTTTCTGAGGACAGAAGCCCTCCTGAAAAACCGCAAAAACGTGTTGTAAGACAAAAAAAGAAACCTGTTAAACCTAAGAGGGTATATCCAAATTATGCATTAATTGGTGTGGTCTTAGACGGAGCAAGATCAATTGCCTTACTCCGCAGAAAAACAAATGGAATTTCTATCAGAGTACAACAAGGGGATAGTGTTGAAGGTTGGAAGCTAGTCAGCGTGGATTCAAATTCAATCACACTTCAACAGGAGGATGGAGAGAAAATAAAAGTACAATTATTTAAAAACTAAGTGATCTGATTAATACTATTCATAAAAATCAGAGCCTTCACCCTTACTTTTTATTGCATTTGTAATACGACGAATGCGAACTTTTCTGCTCTTTTCTCTTATATTTCTGATGACCTGATTAGAAGGTTGTGAACCAACTTTCGTATCCAGAATAACAAGCTTATCGATTTTTTGTTTTTTATCTTCTCGATGAACAATCATATAGTTTCTGTTGCGCAGAAGTCTGTCCAAAATAGTCTGTAAAGTTCCCTGATATGTGGCAGAAAATCTGTCTGATACAATATTTTTTTCCAGCCCTTTAATATGAAAATTAAAGTTCTTTCCAATCTCAGCAAGAACATCAGAGAGCGTTGCATCTTTAATTTCAATTGTAATACTTTGTTTTGTTTTAGATTCAGCAATTGTAACTTGATTTGCATAAATGTTCTGAGAGATCAGAAAAGCGGAACAATAACACAAAATCATAATCGCTAATTTGAATGTTAATCTCATTTCACTCACCTATCTCAAAGTTTAAATTCCAGACATACTAAATATTTATGACGAAAAAAATACGACATTTGATATATTTATTCTCAAATCTGAATATAAAAAGAGTTAACTTGATTAAGGGAAAGAAAATTTCCCTTAATCAAGTAACATATTTGTTATAACTAATCTCTGATAATATGTTGTTCAATGATCTTGTGCGGGTCAAATACAGGGCCTGTTTCCTTACTAATAAATTGCAAAGTTTGTAAGCTCTGAATAACAGATGTCTGTAGCATGACCAAATCATCAGCTAGTTTATGGTTTTTAACGTGTAAGCCACGTAGGTTATTAAAAGCCAAAAAGCTTCCTGGTTTAAGAGAAAAGCGCTTAACTCTTTTTGAGATAATTGACCTTAATTCATTTAAGGGAGCCGTTAACCCAAAACTCTCAATGCTATGAATATGGGACATTGATCTGGGAAGTGTAACCTCTATATCGCCATTAACAGAAATATCCAATATAGGTCCATGGCTAATATAATGGTCTTTTTTATGCCCAGGCATCCTTGGAACGGGAAATGATATCTTTTGGGTAGCAAGAGCATATCTTGATTTAATGGACAGCTTGTCAAAGGCCTCTAGAATGGGAGCATACTGAAGTTCATACCCTGCAGGGTTTCTAATCCCAAAATAACACTTCCATTCAGGACGACATTCCTTTGGCATCTCCGCATAAAGGGAGTAAATATTCTTTACGCCATAAAGTAATTTATCAGATGATCTTGAGCCTGTGTCTTTAAATTGCTTTAAGTGAACCAGTGAATACCCCTTAGATTGATTAAAACTGATTGGATATCCTAATTTATAAGAAAGGGCTAAAACAATAAGAGTAAACAGGTGGCAGCTTGTTGGTAAGCCCGTAACATAAATAACATCAATTTTACCTTTCTTTGCCTTTTCCATCAAAATATCTAATTGCTGAGAATATGTTTTCAAATGAAGAGCAATGACTTTAGCCAGAGTACTTAACTCAATTTCATCAAGCTCACCTGACATATTTCTCAGATAATTATAGCCATCAAGAGCATTCAAAAACTTTTCAGCATCCTCCCGTCGCAACTCAAGCAAACCAATGCGAGATTTGCGCCACTTTTGTTGGGTGCTTAAAATAGTAGTCCTTTGTAAATCTGAAAATGGAAATTCTTGATTTTCATTTTCAGCTCTGTTTTGTTTGAGCATCGTCATCATTATCGCCCTTAAGTTAGGTTGTACTGAACTCATAACAACCGATAAATCGATCGCACAGTTTATGATGGCTCAAATTTTTTGGATATTTTAGTACAAAAGAAGATAGTTTCGGCATTGAATTATATTTTGAATTTTCCAAAAAATAAGTTTTATCAGAAATTTCAAAACAGCGGGAAATTTGAATAATTTCCAATAATAAGAAAGTTGATTAAATATTTCACCCACACATAGAAAATTGTAAAAGCTAAAAAATCTCAAGAACTTTAGTTTCATTGATACAAAGTCAATACATAATTCATCTAAAAATTTAGGTAATAGCACTATTTTATTATGAGATTTTGTAGAAATTTCAGATTATTTCGAAATTTCCCCTTTTATCTGATTTTAAATATAATTAAGATAGTCCCAATTTTTTAGTCATACTTAATAATGTGAAAAATTACATGCCTCATAATTATGCATTTAAAAAACTAGAAAAACTATGGGACCATCTAAACCTTCCCGATGAAGGTCCGATTGAACAAATTAATGCAAAAGAGAGATTTAAATCCCGTGAGGTCATTTTTGAAAACGCGCAAAACAACAAAGGTATGTACGAGCCAACGGCTCAAAAATGGGCTTATGCACTTTTTAAACACACCAGAGAATTAAAGAATAGTGATGCGCGTGAGGCACTGGAAAGTACACTAACAAAGCACGAAGAAAACAATACTGCCGATGTTTTAATACAATTTACGCATCAGAAATCATTTTGCGGCGAAATTATTGAAAACTTGTTGGATTTTAGTGAACACTCTTCTGGTAGAATGTCAAACGTCAACAAATCTGAAGCAATGACAACGGCGGAATATACCTGGTTACATGTCTTTAAAGATTCATTCAAAATAGAAGACTTTGATTTTCTATTTGGGTTCAGGAATTTACCTAAGAGTTTAGAAATCATCTCTAAACCAAGTTCTGCCAAAGCATTCCAAAATAACAATGGTAACAATTCAAAGTCCAGCCAATCAGATTTGGATCTAATTCGTGAAAAATGGAGCCCAAAGTTTGAGTCAAATTTCGATACCATACTACGTATTACTGGGAAATATCTGCTCTATAGATCCCATGACGTTAAACTGCCGAACAAAGATGAAAACTATGACATAGAGTATGGATGGTTTGGTACGCAAAAGATTCGCATTATTCCGGTGTCTATAGAAGAAGAGGATGACTGCCTGAAATGGTATGATATTTATCCTAGCCAAGAGCATGGGGTCGATGAAACTATTGGAATTATTTCTGAAGCGGATGATAAAAAGTTTGATTTATTTGGTGTAGATAAAGAAGCTTCTGAACCTCACAAATTCTTTGGCAGATTTAAACCAATCAGAAATGATGAAACAACAGGAGCTATTTTTGCAAACGATAGAGATGAAGATGGAGGATTGGAATCATATCGTTTTTGGCTCAAAAAGGTGAGTGAAAATGACTATCAGGAACTTGTAGATCATATAATTGAGCTTTCACAATTTTTTAAAACGAAACAAAATACAACAAAAGACAAAAATAAAAAATACAACACTGACAATAAAATATTTTCATCTGTTGCAAGTCTACTAAAGCAACATGAAAGAGAACTTGTTCATTACCTTTTCATTCCAAGTGGATTTGACCCAGATCAATTAAGGTCAGAAGGAGTAGTCAGAGATATAACTTACGATGTTGTTAGAAAGCCTATGAAAACATACTAATAATATGAATTTAAAACAATTTCATAAAATTGAGAATTTCTGAAATAGCTAAAATATCTCAAATATCCCGCTTCTAAAACCTGCAAATCATGTTAAGAGATGCCGTGATTCGTTAAAGCCTACTTTAGTCTCAATTTACTATAGATTTAGGAACTAAGCGATCAGTTTCAAGAGTTAAGTTAAATCCATTAAAAACCATCATGAAGCTTTATTTGATGGTTTTTAAAATATTTTAGACTTTATGGATGCGGGGCCATGAAAATAAACTACTGGGATATCACAGATGATGATAAAAAGAATGTGCCCATTAAGGATATACTGGCCGAGCAGAAGTCTAAGTACAGCTATCTCATTTCGGAATTAGAGATTGATCCATTCGAATCTAGAGAGTTTCTATCAAAAAAAACAAAAAAAAAAATTTTTCGAATGCTGTGCCATGCTTTTGAGCAAACACAGATTTATAAAAAAAAATTCTGCAGTAATAATGTCACCCCAGATTCTTTCTTACAATTAAGCGACTTAGAAAAGTTTCCAATAATCGAAAAAAAAGAATTTATCGAAGCTGATGAAGCAGATTATATTGCGAAATGTTATTGGGATAAAAAAATATATAAAACCAAAACATGTGGAACAACATTAGGAAAAAGTATTGACATATATTTTGATGAACAGGCTATTATAAAAGATACCTTACAAGGGGTTCAGCAGTTATCTTTGCAGTCCAAGTACAAAAATTTAGTATTACCTTCAGATATAACTTTACATTATTATGTCCACTCTTGGTGGACGCATACAATTAATGATGAATGGAACTCAAAATTCATTTCAAGTGATACCCCACCTAAATTAGCTGCAAAAAAAATAAAAAAAATACAGCCAAACGTACTGGCTGGTTACCCTTCTGGAATCAGACAACTGATGCAGGAACTGCAGCCAAATGAACTCGATTTAAAGTTAATAATAACCAATTCCGAATTTTCAACGAGAGCAGAACGAGATTTCATTTCAGCACATTTTGGATGTCCGGTACTGGATGAATATTCTTCTGAAGAGCTCACGAGAATAGCAATAGAAATGCCCGACGGCCATTATTACGTCAATCAAGATAGCGTCTATTTAGAAGTCGTAGATCCCAATACAAAACAATTGGTGGAAGATGGAGAGTGGGGAGAAGCAGTTGTCACGGGCTTACTAAATAAAGCAATGCCCTGCATAAGATATGCGACTGGAGATTGGGTGAAAAAAGCACCTCTCAGCGATGATCAAAATGAATTTGGATTAAACTGGATAAAATTACCGGGATTTGGTGGTCGAATTGCGGATAGCTTGGTAAGAGCAGATGGAACTCGAATACCGCAAAACATAATATTAGAAAAAATTGATGCTAAAATTTTTAATAATACGCCTTCAATATTAGATTTTAGAATATATCAATGGGGCCAAGAATACATACAAATTTTTATACAACAATCAACAGATTCACCAACAAGTGAAAACAGAGAGTTTGTAAACTTTATTAAAGAGCTTTTGAGCAGTCACTTAGGAAGCTCGATTAATATTATTACAGAAACATCTAATGAGTGTTTATTTTTAAAAGATGATGAGTTCACAGCACAACCACAAAAGGCAAATAACGGACGTAAACGGAGAAGAATTCGTTTCTTGGGAAATAATAGTAAGTATTTATATGCTGTAAGAAGCCGTCCATACCACAACAAGCGCGCCCAAAACTACTAGTGATATAAATAAGATTTGAAGAAGAATATCTTTCCCCTCAATGTGTTCAACTGGCAAACCAATTTTTTTTAAGACAAATAAATATAGCGTAACAAAAAGAGGTTGTGCAGTAACAAAAGTAGCAACAAGTGTCAGATAACCATATGAAACAGCATAAATACGCAAAACAACTGCAAGAAAGTAAAATTGTTCTAATACCATAAACTGGAATAACACACCCTTATAATGTTTAATGGTTTTAAAGGTCTCATCTCGTAATTTTTTCAACAACAATAAAAAAAATGTAATTGTAATTAAATTACCAATTCTTCCCCAGAAAAATATCGCTAAGGGGTCGGCAATTGTAGTGCTATATTTTTGAATGGACATTCCAATACTCAAAATAACAGCAGCTCCAAAGGTGTAAGAAATTGCAACAAATAAACTGTTATTATCTGAATATTGTATAAAATATCTATGTAATGATAGCAGAAATAAACCAACTAAAATAAAAGCAATTCCGATATAAGTAGGCCAATAAAAAAATTCATTAAAAAAGACATGAGCCCATACCAAAGAAAAAATGGCGCTGATCTGCAAGCCGGCAATAACGATATCTGTAGCTGCCTGACTTAGCGCGCAAAAATAAAGATAAATAAAAAGTACAAATATAGAACCGTTGAATATGGAAAGTAATATTATGTGCCAGGGTGTTTCCTTTAAATCATAAAAGTAAATCAAGAATACAGGTAATATGCCAGTTAGGCTTATTAGAATTGTAAGGAGTGCGGGATTAAAGTCATCGTGTCTGACAAAAAATCTGTCTATGACATTCACAAATCCAAAAACTGCCGCAACACTTATAGATAAAATAAGCCAGAAAAAATCAGGAGGGGTCATTCAATCTTTTAATTTCTTTATTTATAAGATTGTCTTTTCTAACTTTTTTTTAACCCATGTGTCCAGAATAAATAGAAATTAAAAGAAATGGGAAGATTTTATGGTGGAGTATTACTTAAATTATCATAGACCCCCTCCCCTCAACTCCCCATAAACCCCTATATGCTCCCCAACCACAGACCTAACATCATACCTGTCCTCAGCAAACGCCCGACCAGCCTCTCCCATATCCAATACGCGCTGGGGGGCATCGAGTAAGGTCTGTATGGTCTCAGCAAGCGCTTCAGCATTTCTCACCGGCACCAACAAACCTGTAACATCCTCTAGAATGGCATCACGGCATCCTGGGTGATCAGTCGTAATAACCGCTCGCCCGCAGGCAGCAGCTTCAATCAATATTTTAGGTAACCCTTCTCCATAATAAGACGGCAAAACAACAATATGAGCTTGGGCAAGAACTTCCGGCATATCAGTCCGGTGTCCCCAATATTCAATGATGCCTTGTTCAATCCATTGATCAAGCTCATGCTCTGTAACACTCGTGGGATTATCACGATCAGGTGAGCCAACCAGTACAAAACGGGGAGATTGAGAAGAAGCTTCCTGAGAGGTATTCAGATATCGAGCAGCTTCTACAAATTCTAGGATACCTTTATCATGTAAAAATCTTGCAGCCATAAGCACCACAGGCCGCCCTGAAGGTAGTGGGCGTTTTTTATAAACAGAAAGATCAACGCCAGATCCCCTAATCAATTTCGTTTGCTGTTCTGATAAGCCAATAACCTTTTTCAAAACAGCTTTATCAGATGGGTTCTGAAAAATAACAACAAGACGTTTGTGATGTAGAGAAATAGTATAAAACAGTTTAACCAGAAAACGCCTGACTTGAGCTTTAACTCCTCTATCTACAAAAACACTACCCAACCCCGAAATGGCTGCCACCACGCCAGGAACTCTGGTGAACCTGGCCGCAAGCCCCCCTAACAAAACAGGTTTGATTGTAATCAGGTGAACAAGGTCAGGCTGGACAGATTTATAAACCTTGAGGATCTGATAAAAAGTTTTAAAATAATTAATGAAATTTGCACGTCCGCGCTTAAGGTCTAAAGCATGGACAATAAAGCCATAGCTTCGAAGCTCATCTTCTCGATTGGTAAGCCCCGTTGCAATATGAACTTCATACCCCTGCTTTAAAGCTTCAAGAGCAATAGGAAGCCTATGGGAGAGGAAAAACCAATCCACGTTCACAACAAAAAGAAGGCGCGGCGTCATAGTGATATATAAGAGGAATAGGAGGGGAAGGTGGGAGGTTATTTTGGTCGAGTGATGATTTCAATCTCACGAACCATAAAGTCTTCATCTACATAACCTTTGAAAGGCTCAGCGAGCGAAGATCTGGAAATAGGCATTTGAGGCCAACGCATCTCATGAATAATTTCTACATCAAAACCAGCTGCTTTAAACATATCAATCATAACACGTGGCCTGATACGATTAGTGTAAAAACCACTATTATGAAATAACGAACTTTCCCATAAGCGTTCCGAAAAACGAAGATTATTTAATCCTCCGCCGAGATGATCTCTAAAATCAATGCTGTGTACACCGATCCCGTCTTTTGAGAGAACACGGTGAAGTTGTGCAACAAATTCTGGAAATTCTAAATAGGGGACATGCTCTAATACAACTTGCGACCAACAAAAATCAACGGAATGATCTGGAATCTCACAAAGCGAGGACGTACCATTGGTGAGATATTTCACATTTGCATTTTCAAGAAGACTTTCTAGGTTTTGGGGCTTACTGATGTCAGGAACTTGCCGGCCTACACTTTTGAGTTTTTCCAGTAAATAGGTGCACGCCTCAATATTCGTTTCAGCAAAAGCCCCTGCGTCGACCAGCCAAGCACATTCAGCCCCATATGATCTTGAAACAAGGCCAGTAAGGACAGAGTCACCCGGTCCAAGTTCTAAGGAATGAAAATTGTCTGGAAGGTCTATATACTTTCTGGCACGTTGATAATACGCATCATAGGTCTTTATCGCCTTATCTGGAACATTCATTTCCCCATGACGAAATAAACCAATTTTCCGCCAGAAATCATAAGATATTGGAAGGCGTGCGAGAGCCAACTTGGTAGTGATTTTTGCCCACCACGGCAAATATTGTGCTAAAGCCATGTTTTTATACGATTAAGCCAGTGTTGGAACATGAGAACAGTCCATAAAGGTCCGCCACTATTGTGTTTCCCAGATAAATGTTGTTTCCAGGTATTTTGAATAACATCCGGATTAAGATAACCTTGTTCTTTTAATGTTTGGTGCGATAAACAATCACCTGCCCAGTCCTTCAAAGATTGCCGCAACCAATTATCAATGGGAACACCAAAACCCATTTTGGGTCTTTCAATCAGATCTTTAGGAACATATTTATATAAGAGCTGCTTCAAAATCCATTTGCCCGATCCATTGCGAAGCTTCATATTTTGTGGGACGCGCCAGGCAAATTCAATAACATCATGATCAAGCAAAGGAACGCGCGCCTCCAGTCCAACAGTCATGCTGGCCCGGTCGACTTTTGTTAAAATATCGTCAACCATATAAGTTTGTGCATCCCAGACCGTTTGTTGCATTGAAGAAGATAGATTGAGTTTCTCAGAGAGTTCAGACGCCCAAAGGTCCTTGTGAACGAACCAGTTTTCGCTCACGGCCAATTGAGGGGAAATCCATTGAGATACAAGACGAATATGAAGTTCAAGAAGGGACTGTGCAGGCAAGATTGAAGCAATTTTATACATTTTTTGCCCAGGCAATGCCGGTAACATAGAAGAGGGCATCACCTTTTGTAAGACTTGAAAAAATTTATCCCAGGACCCAGGACTTGGTTGGGTAATTATTGAGGCAAGTATATATCGAAGGCGAGGTGGGATTCTCTGTAATTTTTTCCAAAAGTTAGAAACGAAAATATATCGATTATAACCTGCAAAAAGTTCATCCCCCCCATCTCCGGACAAAGCAACAGTCACATGCTTTCTGGCCAGTTTAGAAACAAGATATGTCGGAATTTGTGAAACATCTGCAAAAGGTTCATCGTAAATATCTGGGAGTGAAGGTATAACCGCACATGCATCTTCATCTGTAACATAAAGCTCGGTATGGTGAGTTCCTAAATGTTCCGCAACTTTTTTAGCATGAACTGCTTCATTATAACTGGCATCATGAAAGCCTATGGAGAAGGTTTGCACAGACTGTTGTGATTGTGCCTGCATGAGCGCGACAACCGTACTCGAATCAATGCCACCTGATAAAAAAGCCCCAAGAGGAACATCTGAAACCATATGGCTTTTAACAGAGGCTTTTAATTTGGTTTCAAGAGCATCGAGTGCTTCTTGTTCGATCAGTAAAACTGTTGTCAAGCCCGGTTTTGACAGCATCATGATAAGTCCAATAAGGTTTATGCTTGCAAATTTGTCCATCTTTAAAACAAAGGGAGTGCCCTGGAGAAAGCTTATAAATTCCTTCAAATATACTAAGTGGACCAGGAACATATCCAAGGCGCAAAAACTCTGTTAAGCCTTGAGCTGAAATAGATGGGAGCGAGCCTTTCCATTGAACAATAGGACGTAATTCAGAGGCAAAAACAAGTTCCCCTCCAATAACTGAATAATATAATGGCTTGATTCCAACACGATCACGCACAAGATACATGTGTTGGGATTGGCTGTCCCATAAGGCAATAGAAAACATCCCCGAGAGTTGACCAAGAGTTTTTTCTAGACCCCAATATTCAAACGCAGCAAGCAAAACTTCAGTATCGGACTCTCCATGAAAAATGGCGCCTAACCCAGCAAGTTTGTCACGCAAGTCCCTAAAATTATAAATCTCTCCATTATAAGACAACATATATCGTCCAGAATACGATCGCATGGGTTGTGCCCCATGCGGAGAAAGATCCAGAATAGAGAGCCTTCGATGTCCCAATCCAACTTGACGATCTTCAGAAATCCATACCCCGGAAGCATCTGGCCCACGATGCTCCAGCGCATGCGTCATAGCCTGAAGTCTTTCAGGTGCAATGATTTGAGGTGTTTTCGAAACAACACCCACAATGCCACACATCAGGAAGCAATCCTTGTCTTTTTTATTTGAAGTATACGCCCAATAACCTGGTCGAAGTGAGATGCAATTGCAGACCAGCTAAGGCTCTCTTGAGCCTCTCTCTGAGCCCCCGTAGCACATCGTTCCATCAAGTCAGGATTATCAAGAAACTGTTTTATGCTTTCTGCAATCGCTTGAGATGACGCAAACTCACAAATTAATCCTGTTTGTTTATGTTGAACTTGTTCTGTTAAGCCACCAATAGGCGTTGTCACAACAGGTAGCCCAGCAGCGTAAGCCGTGGCAATAACACCAGACTGGCTTGCTTCCTTATAAGGGAGGACACAAATATCAGAACTTAAAAAAATATCGCCGATTTCATCTTCCTCTATCCAGCGATTATCAACTGTAACACCTGAAAGTTTATCAAGCTTCGATTGATAAGGTGTAATATCTCCAGGTCCTGAAATAAGAAGGTCCACATCACTTCGGCTTTTACGCAAAATCTCATAGGCCTCAAGAAGAAGGTCTAATCCTTTATAGGGAAGGATACGTCCAAAAAACAGAAGTTTCGTTTTTGGGCGGGCTTGAACATGTTGTTTGCCGTCTTTTGCATATTGGAAAACCCCATGAGGGATGACCCAAGAAAAATCCTCAGGATAGTTATGAGCTTGGCAAAGAATATTTCTGACATGTTGAGTGAGTGTAATGATGCCATCAGCATGATCAATTTCCTTCTTAAGCCACCAATGGCGTAAAGGAATATCATCACCTGGATGAGGAAGAGCATCATGAAGCACCAAAAGAAAAGGAACTGTAGAGTTGTTCGAAAAAAGCATGGGAACATCCCATAAATGACTCATCGTGCAAATAATAATATCTATTTTTTGATCTCGTATATATCGCCAGAACGAAGCCCTTAAAAAAGGCAGTCGGCTAGTTGAAACCACCGCACTCCCAATCCCGCTATACGTATCAATATGAAAACTGGGAAGGTCTAGTTTAAGGAATTCTCCAAAGATTTCACACTGTTTCGAGAGCGATAAATGAATATTATACTGTCCAGAAGTCTTTAATGCATAAGCAAGTTCATAGGTATAGCGAGGGCCACCCCCTCTGCGTCCCCAATGCCATATAAGAACATTTTGTAGATCACCCACCGTTTAATTGACCTCAATAAGAGCTTGGACACCATCTTCTGAAATAGCAACAACCCGCCATTTTTCAACATCGAACAATTCAGTAAATTCCATCCAGGCCTTAAACTCGTGGTTCACAGAATAAAGCTCATCAAAAAGAATATAATATTTATATTTGATTTGTCCGCAAATGCTGTCCAGAACAGGCCGTGTTCCCATATAGATATCTGCATCAAAATGTATTAATCGAATATCATCAGGGACACCATCTCGTAAAAGGTCAGGCACAGTATGGGCAAACAATCCTTTATGGATTTTAATATTTTCCTGAGGTGGTTGGGGGATTACGCCCGTTTTTACAATATCTTCTTCCATATGAGGATCCAAATCACTAGAACCTGCCCAAAGCTCCTTTGGATACCCATATCCTTTTATTGCCCCTTTAGCCAAACCATCCCAGGGCTCAGGAATGCCTTCAAAACAATCCAATCCATGAAGTGTCATATCCGGTGGTAAATTTTCACACAAATACTTAAGAGAACCACCATTATTTGTCCCAAACTCAAGAACAGTACCAGAGGTCCCCAAAGCAATCGCATGTTCAATAGCTATATCCCAGATTTCATGTTTCGATCGTGCTTTAGTAAAACTGGGAACAATAACAGTATCGGAGTCTTTGGCGACATAATTTCTCCAAAAATGTTCAAACCGTATGGTATTTGCAATCTTTTGAATAAAAACCCCAAACGTGTTTAAAGCCAGCGGAAAACTTTTTCCAAGAACAGAAAAAGATGCAATCG
>CBDHHC010000006.1:0-691782 GCA_965263345.1 Methyloligellaceae bacterium | reverse complement strand
CAAAGGTTTACCATCACAGCCATGGGCTGGTTGGGGAGAAGTTGGCGCTTCTGCAATGGATGCATTCTGGGGCTTGCTCCTAATAGTAATTATCCTTGGAGGTATTTATGGTGGTGTATTCACCCCCACAGAAGCGGCAGCGGTTGCAGCCGTATACTCCTTCTTAGTAGCAAACTTTATCTATAAAGATATGGGACCACTTGCCGTTGAAGATGGTCAAAACAAGAAGCTCATAACCAGACCTCATACATTAATTACGGCTTTTGTTCACCCAGATACCAAAAAGACACTGTTCGAGGCAGGCAAGCTAACGATCATGTTGATGTTTATCATCGCAAATGCCTTAATTCTAAAGCATGTCTTAACTGAAGAACGCATCCCACAAATCATTACAGAAGCAATGCTTGCAGCAGGCTTTGGACCAATCTTGTTCCTTATTGTTGTAAACATCATTCTGCTGATTGGTGGTCAATTTATGGAACCATCAGGTCTACTAATCATCGTAGCACCTCTTGTATTCCCAATTGCCATCCAGCTTGGAATTGATCCAATTCACCTTGGTATCATCATGGTTGTGAACATGGAAATCGGAATGATAACACCGCCGGTCGGGTTAAACCTCTTCGTAACCGCCGGGGTCGCCCGAATGTCCGTGTTGAATGTCGTAAAGGCTGCACTACCATGGGTATGCATTATGTTCATCTTCCTAATTCTGGTAACCTATATACCAGCAATATCAACATGGCTACCTACAACATTAATGGGACCTGAAATAATAACCCAATAAGGTCAGCTACTGTTATTTCTCGGTTAAAAGTATGAGGAGCAAAAAGGGCGGATAATTATCCGCCCTTTTTAATTTAATAAAATATCGAGCCTTTCGCCTTATCTCTACTAAACAACTACGACCTCTGTATAACTACTTAAAAACCCATAAAAATGATATGACTCTTCTGTTCGGATCTAAGGTAATGTTGTGCACTAAGCCCCCCTTGCTTAACAACTGAACCTTGGATCCGCACCCGTATATTTGCTATAAAAATACGACTTGAGTTTCTTTGTGCCATTTCATCATTTCTTACGAAGTCTAAGATTCGATTTAACACGATAGCTGACTTGAAGATAAAACAGAACACGAGTGAAATAGGCAGAAAAATTCAACGACAGGTCAGGTCTAGGGAGATAAATATGATTTTTGGACTGGATAAACTCTGGAACAATAATAAAGAAACTCAAAACATCTTAAATCCCTATCAAGAAATTTACAATCAATGGAAATCTGACCCAGAATCCTATTGGACAGAACTTGCAAAAAAAATAGACTGGGAGACACCATTTGAACAAACCTTTGAACCTAATCAAGGCGTCTATGGCCGTTGGTTCTCTGGAGCAAAATGCAACACCTGCTATAATACCGTAGACCGACATGCAAATGGTGCAAGAGCAGATCAACTGGCACTGATCTATGACAGCCCTGTAACAGGCAAAAAACAGACATTCACTTATCTTGAACTAAAACAAGAAATTGAAGCGCTGGCTGCCGTTTTAAAAGATAACGGTGTTGGCAAAGGTGACCGTGTTATTATCTACATGCCAATGGTTCCCCAAGCTGTTTTTTCAATGCTGGCCTGTGCGCGTATAGGAGCAATCCATTCTGTTGTATTTGGAGGATTTGCTGCAAATGAACTTGCCGTTCGTATAGATGACGCGCAACCCAAAGTCATAATTTCAGCATCTTGTGGCATTGAGCCTAATCGTGTTGTCCCCTACAAACCAATGCTCGACGAAGCTATTGAAACGGCTAACAAAAAGCCGCAAAAATGTATCATTCTGCAACGCGAACAGAAGCAAGCCACACTCATTGAAGGACGGGACCTGGATTATAATCAACATGTCTCCTTAGCCAAATCCTCTGGTCGCACCATCCCATGCGAACCCGTAGATGCAACAGATCCTCTATACATTCTTTATACGTCAGGAACCACAGGTCAACCTAAAGGTGTTGTCCGGGATAATGGTGGGCATATGGTTGCCCTTGCCTGGACTATGGGAGCAATTTACGACACACAACCAGGTGATGTATATTGGGCTGCCTCAGATGTTGGTTGGGTCGTTGGTCATTCTTATATCGTTTATGCCCCCCTGCTTATTGGCGCAACAACAATTGTCTTTGAAGGCAAACCTGTTGGCACTCCAGACGCAAGTACATTTTGGAGAATAATTTCAGAATATAATGTGAAAGTATTATTCACTGCTCCAACCGCATTCAGAGCCATAAAGAAAGAAGATCCAGATGGAAAATTTATCGACCAATATGATTTATCATCTTTAGAATCGCTGTTTCTCGCAGGAGAAAGAGCAGACCCTGACACGATCAAATGGGCAGAACAACAACTTGAAATTCCTGTCATAGACCATTGGTGGCAAACAGAAACCGGCTGGGCAATTGCAGGTAATCCGATTGGCATAGAACACCTACCAATTAAACTTGGCTCTGCGACTGTTCCAATGCCTGGCTTTGATGTGCAGATTTTAGATAATGAGGGCAATGAAGTTGCAAACGGAACCCTTGGAAATGTCGCTATAAAACTCCCCTTACCGCCCAGTTGCCTTCCAACCTTATGGAATGCAGATGAGAGATTTCATAATACCTATTTATCGAGATTTAAAGGCTATTACAACACTTCGGATGCGGGCATAAAAGACGATGACGGCTACATCCATATCATGAGCCGCACAGACGATATCATCAATGTCGCCGGGCACCGTCTCTCCACAGGAGCAATCGAAGAAGTCATCGCCTATCACCCGGATGTTGCCGAGTGTGCAGTTATTGGCGTCCAGGATGATTTAAAGGGACAGCTCCCATGTGGGTTTATCATTATCAACTCTGGTGTTACCAAAAATAGTTCAGAGATTGAAAATGAATGTATTGCTCTTGTACGTGAAAAAATTGGTCCTGTTGCAGCATTTAAACAGGTCTATACTGTGGCGCGTCTACCCAAAACGCGCTCAGGAAAAATTCTCCGAGGAACAATGCAAAAAATCGCTGATAAACAAGAATGGAAAATGCCGGCAACAATTGATGATCCCGAAATATTAAACGAAATTTTACAAGTCATAGAAGAAAGAAACCAAACATAAATTACCTGAGCATAAATAGCTAAAAATAAGGATATTCCAATGACAGAAAATACGCTCCATGGTAACTGTTTATGTGAAGGGGTTTCATACAAAATTACAGGTCATATTGGAATCTTTCAATATTGTCATTGCTCACGTTGCAGGAAGTTTACAGGAAGTGCATTCGCCTCTAATCTATTTGTAAATCCAGAACAGTTTAAATGGACAAAAGGCGAAGACTATGTTGGACGCTATGAACCTGCGGACACAAAATATTTTGCGACCTGTTTTTGCAAAAAATGCGGAAGCTCCTTACCCTGGAAAGCCCAAGGAGGAAAAGTCATCGTAATCCCCGCAGGAACATTAAATGATGCACCAGATATCAGGCCATCTCAAAATATTTTTTGCGATTCAAAAGCACCATGGTTTGAAGAACCAGAATCTCTAAAATCATATGAGAAACTACCGCCAAAAAAATAATCATCTAAACACAATGTAACAGAAAAAGAATTTAAAAATATATATAAGGAAGCGAACGATGTTCAAGGGCATTCTGATAAATAAGGACGATACAGGATATCATGCAACTATTCAGGATATAGACGAAAGCCAACTTCCTGAAGGCGATGTCACAATTGATGTTGAATATTCAACCATCAACTACAAAGACGCACTAGCAATCACAGGAAAGTCCCCTATTATTCGCACCTTCCCTTTGGTCCCAGGAGTTGATCTAGCAGGCAAAGTCACCCAAACAAGTAATCCAGAGTTTGCAGTCGGTGACTATGTCGTCTTAAATGGCTGGGGTGTAGGTGAAAAACACTGGGGCGGCTATGCCCAAAAAGCCAGACTGAAAGGTGACTGGCTAATCCCATTGCCAAATAATTTCACCTCCAAACAAGCCATGGAAATCGGAACTGCCGGCTACACAGCCATGCTCTGTATTCTAGCGCTAGAGAAACACGGTATAACACCAGACAAAGGTGAAATTATCGTGTCAGGAAGCTCTGGTGGCGTCGGCAGTGTAGCAATTGCCTTGCTCTCAAAATTAGGTTATCAGGTTGTCGCCATTACAGGCCGCATTGAAGAAGAACCATATCTTAAAAGTCTAGGGGCCTCTGAAGTCATGCCCAGAAGTGCATTTTCAGAAGCTGGCCGCCCACTCGCCAAAGAACGATGGGCTGGAGCGGTAGACACAGTCGGCAGCACAACCCTTGCGAACATCTGCGCCTCAACAAAATATGGCGGTGTCGTCACTGCATGTGGTCTTGCAGGCGGTATGGACTTCCCTGCAACAGTAGCTCCCTTCATTTTAAGAGGCGTAACCTTAGCTGGCATAGACAGTGTAATGGCACCTAAGGATATCCGTATGCAAGCCTGGCAACGTTTAGGAACAGATTTAGACATATCAAAACTAGAAAGCCTGTCCAACGAAATTCCTTTAAGCAACGTCATCGCAACTGCCCCTGACCTCCTAGAAGGCAAAGTCCGAGGCCGTCTCGTTGTAAATGTGAATACTTGAGAATAACTATTTTTCCCGTATATGAATGGGGCCAAAACACCCACCTATATTCTGAGTTACTCATAATATAGGTGGGCAAGCACGATTGTGCACCGCGCATTTCCCGAAGCTGAAAAGACCCTTGCTTAAAAGACAAGGTAAGGCAAAGCATTTCTGTACAATCGATATCCAGATTACACTATCACCATCTCTTCAGCTCAAATAAAAACAATGGATGAGAAAAATTAAAATAACAATTGCTGGCTATTCTTCGGAAATTTATTCCAAAAGAGTATACGACCTACGATCTACTACTCTTTGTCATTCACGCTGTGTTTTTAAAAACGCAGACAAACAATGTTGCGTATAGTCAATTCGAGTATATTGTCTTTTGCTATTAGAATAAAAGGCTCCATAAAAGTTTTTTGTTTTAGAATTATATTTAATTTGCAGACGAATAACCTTAGCCAATTCCCTTTGAATACGCTTTTGTAATTTTAATAGAAAAATTTTATGAGCCTTACGTTTGTCTAATAAAATTTTGTGTGCAGGGATAAGGCCCTCTAGAGAATAACAACTATTAGACCTTGGATTATATTTTGGTCTTAGCTTTTCGAGAAATATTACAGTTTGAGTTTTAATAAAGTCTAAGAATTTAAGATCTTGTGTTGTATAAAAACGAATTAAGGCTGCCATTATTCCCCAATGATAAAAACCTATGTGGGGTGACTTATTATATTCTTGTATGAAATACTGATCTAATACTTCTAATTCTTTCTGAATTTCTAAATCATCAAAAGTTTCAACATAATGTGCCAATGCCAACCAAGCTTCACCACTAAAGTATGGTGACTCTTTTGCTTTCTTTGGGGTCGTTGAAAAGCCTTTATTATGTATCCTTAAGGATAAAAGGCCATTCAACCATTTTGTTCTTGCCTTTTCGAACTGCCCATTTCCACTAGCCCTGAAATATAATAATTCTGTAAGTAAAGCGAGTGCAGTTGCCCCTGTTCGTATTTTTACAGTTTCCACCCCACCTGAAACCAACTGTTTTGAACCATCTGTTAATTCAGTTGAATATAAATCTAGAGCATTTAAACCTCTGACCAGAGCCTGCTCAACTTTTAAGGAAGGGTACAAGCTATAATACTCAGCCAGAGAAAATAAAGTTCCAGCCTGACGAACAAGGCTATCTTTTCCAGTTGATCGACCATGACCAAAATCAAAATCATATTCGAATAAACCTGAGGCTTTTTGTTGTGTTAACAAATATGACACAGCTTGTTTACTTAGTTTTGAAAGGTCTTTTGTTTTTTCTTCACCAAACACTAAACTGACAAAACATAGAGACAGAGCTATATTAACGATAATGATCCAGAATGGAGATAAAAGTTTCAATTTTAGCATATTTATAATAATTTCTCGTATTTCGATTAAAATTAAAAATAATAAAGAATCTTTGGAATAAAAAGCCCAGATATTCGTTATTTTATTAATAAGCAGGAGTTGGTTCTTGACGCAACAGATTCAGAACCAGATCGTACAGTTATTACCGAGGCTCAGACGTTTCGCTTATGCATTAACTGGCGGTATGGAAGATGGTGATGAATTAGTGCAGGACACATGTGTCCGGGCACTTGATAAAATTCATCAATGGCAGGAAGGAACCCGGCTAGATAGCTGGATGTTTCGCATAGCCCAAAACCTTTGGATTGATAAAAAGCGTTCTGCTCGTGAGCGCTATGAATCCTCTGAGGATATCGATACGGAAAACCTTAGAGAATTTAGCATAGAGAATCCTGCTGAAATACATTTGGAATTAGAACAGGTCAGAAATTATATTTCTGAGTTACCCCTGGAACAAAGAATTGTAGTTGCTTTGGTTTGTGTGGATGGTTTGTCTTATAAAGAAGCTTCAGAAGTCGTTGAAGTACCTGTAGGAACTGTCATGAGCCGATTATCACGTGCTCGAAAAATATTATTCGAGCGAATGAATAGAGGGTGTTAAAATATGGCACAAAATATTACAGATGAAACACTTATGGCATATGTGGATCATGAACTTTCACCTGCACAAAGACAAACCATTGAAGAAAAACTCAAATCAGATCCTGCCTTAAGAAAACGATTATCTATTTATGAACGTACAGGCAGAGATTTAAGCACAGCCTATTCACAAGCCATTCAAGATCCAATTCCAGATAACCTAAAAGATTTGATAAATAATCATAAGAATATCACCAACAAAAAATCGCTGTTAGATACAATAACGGGTTTCAGCAAAGATATGGTGCAACCGTTTCTAGCCCCTGCCCCCAGTATAGCTGCAGCGACTCTGCTTGTTGTAGGGATAGGAAGCGGGGTATATCTAGGGCAACAGTCAAATGATCAATCTGACCTGATCTTAGCAAAAACGGACAAACTATATGCAAATGGTGTTTTGCATAAGGCTCTTGAAACGCTCCCAAGTGAGAAAAGTATATCTTGGTACGCTCCAAATGGAAAAAAAGGTTTTATCGTCTCATTACATACATTCATTAGTAAGAATAAAAAATATTGCCGTGAATTTGAAACAGCAATTCCCAAAGTGACCGCCTCCCTTGGTGTCGCTTGTCGTCAAAACAATGGGAAATGGCTCATAAAGCTCAAAGTTGCCCATGCACCTGCACCTAAAAGTGTAGATAATTTTCGTCCGGCATCAGGAACTGGATTAGGAAGTTTAAGCAGTTTTATTGACGAAGAGATGGTTGGAAAAGCATTAGATTTTGATAAAGAAACAAAAGCGATAGATAATGGCTGGAAATAACAGCCATTGTCTATAAATTATAGTGTTGCTCTCAATTTTGTGGATAAACGTGTGCTCTGGTGTGCCTGAGATTTGAGACCATTTTCATCAAGACAATAAATATTTGTCCAACGATCATAGTGATAGTCTTGAATGCCAAACATAAGAATGGCGATATTCGTTTTATTGATAACATTAAACAACGCATCTTTCGCTTTTTTATCTGTCAAAAAGGTCGGATGGTTCACCAACAATAAGCTCGGTTTTGTAACAACCGCCCTGGCTAAGGCGATACGAGCCCTTAAACTCTTGGAAATATTTTTACCATCTTCATGCAAGCGTGTCTGGTGACCACGGGCTTTATATTCGGGCTCTGCATCATCAATCCCACAAATTTTGAGAGTTTCAATAAGGTTTGCATTGGATAATTTATCAACACCATAAGCGACATTCTTTCGAATACTCCCTTTAATGAGGGGTAAATCCTTCGAGATCAGTTTCACATAGGAATGCCAGTCTTCACTTGCCATCTCTAAAATATCGATATCATTTATGGATATTGTTTTTACAAATTCATTTTGTATTTTAGAGGGGCGGATAAAGTTCCAGATCTTAAAAAATTGAGTATTTGAATTATTTTGAACGTCACGTTTTTGTAAAATATCTAGACTTAATCCAGCAATTCGATAGAATAAATTATCAACCATATCTGTTTTATCGCTTGTGATTAAAGTTGCTTCACCAGACTTAACCGATAAAACCAAACCTTTTTTGCAACCAGGCAATTTCATATTGCTCAATTTCAGATTGAAAGGAGTCTTATTTACAGTGTTCTCTTGTTTTGCGCTGATATAAATTGATTGATTTCTTTTAATCGCACTTAAGAGTCTGAAACGTCCTTCTCGATAAGATAAATAATATTCAATTCCAAGCATCACGTCACTCAAAGGAAGCATAACCAAACCAATCATAAAAAGACTTGTGGCAAATACAATTGGATCAACTTTTGAGGACTGATCTAGATAAAGGCTCATCCATATCATAAGAAAAAAAGTGAGAGGCATAATTAATTCTGGCAAAGCTCTCATGAGTCCTGTCCAAAAATTTCTTTGAACAAGAGCACCACTCATATCCTTACTTAAACTACGGAATTTTCGTTTATCCTTATGAATTCGATTAAAATGTAAAGATAAACCTCTCGCAGCGGCAATTTCACCAATACCTGCAGATAAGCGCCCTCTTAGTTTTCTTGATTGACGTATCTTAGAACGTAAAATTACACTTGAGAGACTTCCTATGAATAAAACGAAAACAATAGCTGTAATTGCAGAGATAGCTATGGAAGTGTTCATAAGATAAAGAGCAATAATAGCTCCACCAACAGAAAAAAATGAAACGGTTAGTTTTGATAAACCAAAACCCACCCAATTTTTCATTGACGTTAAGTCTGTTACCAATCGCGTCATCAATATACCTTGACGACCTGTAACTCCACCATGTAGTGGAGAACTTGCGATCACCTCAAAGAAACGTGTCCGGCAGGAGGTCACATAGGATTGACCAATGTTCTCCGCCAAACTCCGTTCAAATGCCCTTAGTATAATAATCAAAAGACTTAATCCTAAAAGACACATCAATAAGTCATGTTGGAGGAATTCTTCTTTATCTTTACTCCTCAATTCTGAACTAAGGAGTAAAGACATCGTGACAGCGGCAACTGCTTGAGCAATACCATTCATAACTAAAATGCAAAAGTGTTTACCGCGGTCAGCTCCAAAAATATAAGGTAGCATTACACAGCACATGCAAGTTTGAGTGAACCAAGAGCAATATCTTCTGCAGTTTTATTTTTCTGCAATTCAAATGGCGTAACAATAGGAATATTTAAACAATTACCTGCTTCCCGACGTGCTAAAGCCGATGAAGTGATAACACCACTCAAAGCTAATACGTTATAACCAGCATTTTTAAGCCAATTAATGCCCTGAATAGCCCCCATTGAGTCATATGCAGCAAAAAACACACCATGTGTTCTCAACCTAAGGGAACTAAACAAAAGCAGTTCTGAGGTTTCAAAATGTTGTACACCATCCGCGATTTCAACAACCGCAATTTCACAACCATTTTCAGCAAGCTTATCAATAAGGTCATGCGTTAAACACTCCAACTCATGCTTTGGAACCATATAAGTACTGGCATATCCTGCATCAGTAAAATCCAACACTGACCTTGCACCACAATCTTTCATGAGCCATGGGTCACCGCCCGCCCCCGTACCAGTGAGTTTTGCATAACCAACTTTATATCCAGATTTTGAAAGACCATGTACGACTGAGGCTGCTGTTGTTGTCTTTCCTGAGTTCATACTCGTGCCTGCGACAACGATCGTTGTAATAGGTTTTTTTGTTTGAGGTTTTGAAATTTTAAAATGCTTTAGATTAAGCTTATGCCCTCTTTCATCAATAAGGACACCAAGTGGCTCAAGTTGTGTTGGAGTTGCCATCGTATTATGTGCACATATCATGTTGGATGCAACACCGCCACCTGCAACCATATCCTTTGGTAACTTTAAAGGATCTATGATCGCTTCGAATTGATCCGTTGCATATCGGTTTCCACATGATATGACAATTTCATCTTCCAAAAATAGATCCGCTTTTCTACCATTACGCAATTGTAGTTTTTTATGCTGGCCTAACATTTTAATACGAGCTAACATCAAGTCGCCCGGTTCTGGAGACCACCCTTCTAATTCATAAGATTGTATTGCATTTAAAGGGACACGACGAGTTGTATAAGCAAGTTTAATTTTATTGAGACGGTCTTGTGTAATCATATTTCCTATAGACATTACTTTAGTCCTATGTAATTGCTGATTTAATGTTTCATTCCTGCAAGTGCAGCTGAAAAACATAGACTGCCTGACTTGCCATGAGACAACGCTCAACCCATAGGATCTATTCCATATATTTTTTTATTTTTTTTCATGGAATAAAAACTGAAGTAGATCGTTTTTGTATCAGATAAGTTTTTAAGTGAGGATGGAAATGCACAGTTTAATTAAGAACTCAAGGTGGTGGATGACGTGCCCACCATGTATTTTTATTTTCTTTATTATTTTTTTCCTTTTAGACTTAACAAACTTAGTTAATAAAGGAACTGACATTTTCCAATCAGGTATTTTTGATAATGCCTTAGCTGATGATGATGATGACGACGATGATGACGACGACGATGACGATGATGACGGAGATACAAACTCTCAATTTAAAGCGAGGAAATTTAAGAAAGTCAAAAATAGACCCAACTCTCATTCTGGTTCAGATGCAACTTCATTTGTTATCAATCAAATCATCGCGATAAATCTAACACAACAGATGTTAGAAGAAATCAGAAAACATGGTTTCACTCTCATCAGATCAGAAGTTTACAATAAAGATCTACAGTTATTTCTTCTAAAAACACCCAAAAAGTTTGATACAATAACAGCCCGCAGATTCTTGAAACGAAAGTTTTCAAAAGGAATATTTGAACTAAATCATATTTATCGCACATCACAAAAAAAATGTTTCTTATTAGAATGCGTTGTCGATTCAATAAAAAAACATAACAAAAAAAGACAATACAAAAAAAGGTCCCAACGTAAAAAAAAGACATTCCGCCCCCAATCCTTTAATAGACCTGAGCGTATCGCAAAACTAGGCAACATAAAATGTAATGCAAAAAAATGTTATGCGCAGAATTTGATTCATTGGAATGATAAGCAACGCACATGTCGTTCAGCGGTCTCAATAGGTGTTATCGATACATCGATTGACACAACACATCAGAGTCTCAAGGCAGTTAAACTCATTACAAAGGATTTCACTTCAGGTCAGAAAAAACAAGATGATTGGCACGGCACTGCTGTTGTTTCATTGTTAGTCGGAGATTCACAAAGTCCAATCAAAGGGCTATTGCACAACTCTAAAATATTTTCAGCAAATGTTTTTGAATTTGATAGGAAAAAACGAAACATTTCGACAGCTCTCAATATTGTAAGAGCAATGTCTTGGCTTGAGAAAAATAATATCAAAATTATTAATATGAGTTTTGCTGGTCCTAAAAATAAAGTTTTAGAACTTGCTGTTCAAGATTTAACCCGTAAAGGAGGTGTGATTATTGCAGCAGCAGGTAATGGAGGAAGACATTCCCCTCCATTATACCCAGCAGCATATCCAGAAACAGTAGCTGTCACAGCAATTGATCGTAACAAAAGGGTTTATAGGTGGGCTAATCGTGGAAAATATATTACCCTAGCAGCTCCAGGTGTACGCGTTCTTAGTGCTGTTCCTGACAACAGAGCTGGCTACTATACCGGAACATCTTTTGCCGTTCCTTTTGTAACTGCGATAGTTGCCAATTCAATCTCTTTGAAAGATAAAAATACGAAATTGAATTTGGTAGAGTCGCTCAAAAAACTAGACTTGGGCCCGAAAGGATATGATAAAATATATGGGCATGGTTTAGTACTAGCACCTGATCTGTGTGAAAAGTCCTAATACCAGAATGAGTCTCCTGGCATAAGTCCTCTCTATTAGATTGATTGTAACTGCATACACTTTAATTTTTCAGGGCTAGAAGAAATAAATAAGAGAGGAAGCAAAAAAATATTTACCATCTTTTTTTTTACATGTAGCAAACAAAACTTCTATACTTAAGCGACCCCGACAGGATTCGAACCTGTGACCCTCAGATTAGGAATCTGATGCTCTATCCTGCTGAGCTACGGGGCCATAAATGCAAATTTATAAAGAAAATATTTCAAATCTCGCAGAGAATATCGAATTCCAGACAATTTCGCAACATTGTGATGCATACAACTGTTGGCAGTTGCATAATATTCATATAAATTTTTCAATATAACTCATAATTAATTTAGGGCAGGAATATTATGGATATACTTGGAATGATAACAGCAGAGAGCCTTGGCTTTTTATCAAGCCTCTTTGTTTTCGCAATCGGACTTTTCTTTTTACTGATAATCATTTTATTTATCATCGATATTTCTCAAACCAAAGATGCCGTCAGAAGAAACTATCCTGTCTTAGGGCGCTTCAGATACATCTTCTCCACTTTAGGTGAATTTTTTCGTCAATATTTCTTTGCTATGGACCGTGAAGAAATGCCTTTCAATAGAGCTGAAAGAGAATGGATCTATAAATCATCCGAAGGAAAAGATAATACAATCGCATTTGGCTCCACAAAAAATTTAACACCAGTAGGAACTGTTATATTTGTAAATTGCCCATTCCCAACTTTAGATGAAGATGCAGATAACGTCCCACCAATCACATTCGGCCAACACACACCAAACCCTTATGAAGCAAAATCAATAATTAACATTTCAGGCATGAGTTATGGAGCACTTTCCAAGCCTGCAGTAAAAGCGCTGTCCAAGGGTGCTAAGATGGCGGGATGTTGGTTGAATACAGGGGAAGGCGGTCTTTCAAAATGGCATCTGGAAGGGGATTGTGATATTGTCTTTCAAATTGGCACTGCCAAATATGGTATACGTGATGAAAATGGCAAACTTGATGATGAAAAATTAAGAGAGGTTGCCCAAAAACCTCAAGTCAAAATGTTTGAACTCAAAATGAGTCAAGGAGCCAAACCAGGAAAAGGTGGAATTCTACCAGCAGAAAAGGTCACAAAAGAAATTTCAAAAATCCGTGGTATTCCTAAGAACCAAGCCTCTATTTCGCCCAACAGACATCCTGAAATTGATAATGTTATAGAATTATTAGATTATATTTCCCATGTACGTGAGGTTGCCCAAAAACCTGTCGGATTTAAAACAGTTGTGGGGGCATATGGTTGGCTGAATACAATGTGTGAGGAAATTAACAAACGCGGTACTGAATACGCCCCGGATTTCATAACAATCGATTCTGGAGATGGTGGAACCGGAGCTGCTCCAATGCCCCTCATGGATAATGTAGGCCTGCCAATCAAAGAAGCCCTACCTATGGTATACGATATTCTAAGCAAGCATGGTTTAAAAGAGAGAATCAAAATCATTGCCTCAGGAAAACTCGTCACACCAGCTGAAGTTGCATGGGCATATTGTGCCGGAGCAGATGTGGTCGTATCTGCAAGAGGCTTTATGTTTGCTTTGGGGTGCATCCAGGCATTAAAATGTAATAAAAATACCTGTCCAACTGGTATCACAACACACGACAGACGATTGCAACATGGACTAAATCCTGCAGAAAAATCAGTACGTGTGAAAAACTTTGTTGAAAAAGTCAGATATGGTGTTGGTGTTATCGCACACTCATGTGGGGTATCAAATCCACGCAAATTAAAAAGATATCATTGTCGCATTGTTCAGGATACAGGCAAATCGATTCCTCTTGACGAATTATATCCAGGGCATAATGTATAGAAGGACGCTAACATTATGTGCTGCACTTCAAATGATTTGTTGTATATCAATCATATGTTATGAAAACTAAAAATTTGATAATTGGTATAAATCAACTATATTGAATAATACCTCTTATTCAATGTGGTGTGATGAGAGATATCATTGATATAATATCATGAAAAGAAGTGTTTACATAAGAGTTACACTAAGTGAAATATAATTAGAAAAAAAGTTTCTGGGCTGGTTTAAGAAAACTCACAAGCAAGTGTAGATACATCTTTTTCCCAAAACATAACTTTTTCTATGAAAAATCTTTATCAGGTATAATAATGTCTAGTAATAGAGTGCTGTACAGAGTTTTTTTAAGTATTTTTGTTTTGATTGTTACTTTTTCACATATCGGTATGCTGCATGCACAATCAACCGACTTTGACAAATTACAAAACAAAATAATTGAACTTCAAAAGTCCCAAAGTTTTGAACAAGCGATTATTCAATCAAAATCACTTTTAGAACAATCAAAACAAAAATTCGGCGAGCAAAGTAAAGAATATGCGACAGCATTGAATTTATTAGGGTCTTCAATGTTTTATGATGGTCAGTTATCTGATGCTGAACCCTACCTGAAAAAAGCTCTGGAAATTGATGAGAAACTTCTAGCTCCTAATCATCCAAATCTGGCAAGAGATCTCAAAATTCTCGCTAACCTCTATTATTCTCTTGTACGTTTTGAGCAAGCTGATCGTTTAATGGCAAGAGCAAATAAAATTGCAAAAAAATAATAGAAATAATGATGTGAACTGACTATAAAGTTAAGCGAATTCACAAGGATATATAAAATTATGCAACAAACAAAAATTTGATGATATAATTGTCAAAAACAATTCATCTTTTTTGCTGTGTTGCACAAATATCATTGACTTCTTATGCCATTAAGTGTCGAAGTTAAAGTAAAGTAGTATGTAAAAATGCATAGGTTTTACAATGAAGAAAAGTATTTTATCTATCATAACTGCGTTTACCATAATCCTAGGGGCACATTCTGTATCACAAGCCGGTGGCTCACTATCCTCACCTAAAAGCAATTCAATAGAATTTGGTGTATATGGGGGTATAGGTGAAAGTTTTGATAGCGATGTTTCCATCAATCAACTTGGCACAAACCTCACATTTAGTGATGTTGAATGGGATGGGGACTCATTCGGCCCAGCTCCATATTGGGGGGTACGCCTCACTTACTGGCCATCATCACTGCCAAACTGGGGCTTCATGATAGATTACACCCATGCCAAGTTAATTGCAGAGGAAAACTCTGGCCGGGCACAAAATGGGAACAATATCGGGGACACATTCAATAGACTTGAATTCACAGATGGCTTGAATTTGATTACAGCAAACGTCCTTTACAAATATAACAAGTGGGAACAATTCACACCATACGCTGGAGTAGGTGTAGGACTATCAATTCCACATGTTGAAGTTCAACAAAACGGTGGGCCGTCAACATTTGAATACCAGGTAACGGGCGTTGCAGCTCAAGCATTAGCTGGTATCAAATTCCATATTGATGACAACTTCTCAGTATTTGGCGAATACAAATTAAGCTATGCAGACATAGAGGCTGACTTGGTAAACAACGGTAGTTTTGAAACTGACGTTTGGACAAATCACTTTATTCTAGGTTTATCATATAGCTTTAATGGTTATTAAAATTCGCTGATACAAGTTAAGAGCTTGTATTATAAAATTTTAATAAAAATGAATTTGGGATATGCAAATATAATGGTTTGCATATCCTTTTTTAATTTAACTGGAAGTCTCCATCAATAAATGAATATTCCACTGGTGATATAAGTTTTTTATGGGCCACACGGATTCGATACAACGGTCCATCAAGATTCTCTGCCCAAAAATCTAAGAATGTTTTCAATTTAGGAAATTTTGGAGCAAGATCATAATCTTGCCAAATATAAGACTGTAGAAGATGCTGATGATCAGGCAAATAATATAATATTTCTGCCGTTGTAAGACTAAAACCTTTAAGTTGGTCTAAAAAACTCTCATCAATCATATGTAACCTCTCAGGAAGTAATACATATGATCAAGCATATCACAAAATATATAAAAACAAAATAAGCTATTGTTATTAAAGAGATTTTAACAGCACTCGATACAAGTGGCTGCTAATATCAGTCTTAAATCTTAGACCGTTTTCATCAATGAGGTGACATAATCTAACAGTGAACTTTTACCTGGCTTAAAGTCATGTTGTATCCAGTAAACCTCAAGCGCTTTCAGAACCACCCCAATTTCAGGTCCCTTCTCCATACCAAGGTTTATAAGATCCTGCCCCCTGATAGGAAACTCAGGAACATCCCATTGATCAACTAATTCAAATAGCTTTGTCCATGCCTCATCACATATGTCCGCTTGGGCCTTAACCCAACAATATAAAACTTTGTTTTGATAAACTTTAGGACCAAGCTTATATAAAGCGACCTTTGCCTCTGCCAAAGACATATCTGAAACGAATGTGGGGTCAGGCCGATTTAATGAACAGATAAGAGCCTTCTTTTGATTAGATAATTTGAAACGCTGACTAAGATACAGTCCATCTTCCTCTTTAAGACAACATAAAGCACCAAGCCGCAACACAACATCAGGAACATCTGAAAAACGTTTTTCTAATGTGATTAGTTTTTCTAAAGTTAATGGGTGAGCAACAAGACCTAACACCTCGAGCAAAACAGCATAATCATACATTAAATTTATAACATGAACGGCGTGTGGTCCTGTAAGAATTTTCTCAACTTCACTAATCACACGCTCTGCTGATAAACCAGCTAAGCCTTTTGTCTCAGCCACACAGGCTTTTAAAGAAGCATTATCAACGGATTTAAGATTATATTCTGCTTGAAAACGGAAATATCTTAAGATTCTCAAATAATCTTCTCGAATGCGCTCTACAGGCTCTCCGATAAAACGAAGTCGCCCTGCAACAACATCCTCATATCCTCCGACCGGATCATATAAACGACCAGCTTCATCTGCATAGAGCGCATTGATTGTAAAGTCCCGCCTTGAAGCATCAGTTTTCCAATTCTTCGTAAAAGAAACTTGCGCATGCCGACCATCAGTTTCCACATCTTCTCTTAACGTCGTAACTTCAAAAGGGGCTCCCCCTACAACAATTGTGATTGTTCCATGTTTGAGACCAGTGGGAATAACTTTTAAATCCGCCTCATGAGCTAAATTTATAGCTTGTTCGGGAGAGGCCGTCGTTGCAAAATCAATATCCTTAACCTTCTGCCCTAAAAGAGTATTACGTATTGCCCCTCCCACCACGCGTGCTTGGAAACCTTCGCGATTAAAAGCAGAAAATATAGATTGTGTTGTAATATCATTTAACCATTCAGAATTAATGGTTTTATCAATTTTATAGCCATCATCTTCTGTCATAAACCCAACCAGGACAACTCCAGTCTGCCTTGTGACCATAAAGTAAGAGAAATAATTGTAGCAATACTCATAAGCACGCCAATAAAAGATAGAAAACCGAGAGGGGCTCTCAGCCAGTTAACTCCATCCTTATCCTTACCAATAAGATTCAGCAAAATACGATAGAAGAAAAAAGGAATAAGGAAGATAACGAAGATAATAATCAAAATACGTAACATCAGTTGTACAGCCTCTCATATAAACTTCTGATTATTCCTGCGGTTGCACCCCAAATATAGCGATTTTGATATTCAATCACATAAAAAGAACGGTCTTTACCATGCCATTCAATTGATTTAATTTGATGATTATCGGTACACATCAAAAAATCTAAGGGAACCTGAAAACTATCATAAACTTCATCTATGTTTATTGAAATAGAATATCCAGGATGAACAATACCAACAATTGGTATAATGTGAAATCCTGTACGTGTTTGATAACTATCCAAATAACCTAGGGGATCAATATATTGATTAGAGATACCAACTTCCTCTTCTGTCTCACGCAAAGCAGCATCTAAAGGACTACGATCTTGCATATCAATTTTCCCACCAGGAAAAGCAATTTGTCCAGCATGAGATGCAAGTTTTTGAGCCCGTGTCGTAAGTAAAACAGAAAGTTCCCCCTCATTCTTCATAATAGGTATAAGAACTGAAGCAGCCTTTAGACTTTTTAATGGCTCAAACTCAGATAAAATGCCTGGATTAAGGAGATGATCCCCATGCTTTGTAATTTCGGTAGTATCATAAGAGATGTCATAAACATTTTGATGCAGTTTTTCTTTAGCATTTATGACAAATGCCTCTATTGAAAATTCATTATATAAGTCCATCTCATTAAATTACATTTTTCTTGGTTAATAATGCCATTATATAAGAACTTAATTCAAGTTTTTTACATATCACAACCTAATAATCCATTTTTATGAGCATTATTACGTTTTTTATTTATAAAAAAACATTTTCTTAGCTTATGATCTATTGTGAGAGATTTAGGTAAGAGGTTTATGTATAAAATTTTCTTGAGTTAACATGATTGTGACGTATTTTACGAATGCATAGCTTCCCTAAATGAATATTATATTTATATTGTGATATATGACCAACATTACACAACCTGACACAGATATAGTGGAAAAAATTGAGGCTGTTAGTGATAAAATCCAACAAATTAAGGATTTAACGGCTTCAGTGATATATGGCCAAGACCGAGCAATAGAGTTAACTTTAATAACCCTTCTAGCTGGAGGACATGGACTGTTAATTGGCGTGCCAGGCCTTGCCAAAACAAGCCTGGTAGAAACCTTAAGTAAAGTTCTGGGTTTAGACAGCAAAAGAATTCAGTTTACACCGGACCTTATGCCCGCTGACATCATCGGCTCAGAAGTTATGGAAGAAACACCATTAGGCAAAAAAGAGTTTCGTTTTGTAAAAGGTCCGATATTTACACAACTCTTAATGGCAGATGAAATCAACAGAGCAAGCCCTAAAACCCAATCCGCCTTGTTACAAGCAATGCAGGAGCACCATGTAACATATACAGGTCAAAGATATGATGTTCCAACACCATTTCACGTATTGGCAACACAAAATCCATTAGAACAAGAAGGCACATATCCTCTACCTGAAGCGCAACTGGACAGGTTCTTATTGCAAATCAACATAAGCTATCCTGACGAAATATCTGAACGACGTATGTTATACGCAACAACAGGAACAGGCGAGCCATCATTACACCCCGTGTTTTCTCCTTCAGAATTATTGCAAGCTCAACGTTTGATAAGACAAATTCCAATTGGTGATAAAATTGTTGACTCAATCTTATCTCTGGTACGTTCAGCAAGACCAGGAGAAGATGAGAATACGTCAATAGACGAAGTACTGGCTTGGGGGCCTGGCCCAAGGGCTGGCCAGGCATTTATGTTGGCATTAAGAGCAAAAGCTTTAATAGATGGACGTTTATCTCCCTCAATGGAAGATATACATGAATTAGCAGAACCAATATTACAACACCGAATGGCTCTGACATATTCTGCACGTGCTCAAGGCCAGACGATACAGAGTATTATTCAAAAACTGCTAACACAAACGATATAAAGCATTCCAAAAGAAGATTAGGAGTACCCGATATTTCAACGCGACAGAACATGACCACACAGGAATTGACGTCTTTAGAGGCGAGCGCGGTTGAATTGGCGAGTAAAATGCCAGAACTTCTAATAAGCGCTCGTAACGTCTCTCATAGTATGACTTATGGTCTTCACGGTAGAAAAAAAGCAGGGCCTGGAGACACGTTTTGGCAGTTTCGTAAATACGATAATGGAGACTCCTTTAACCAGATTGACTGGAGAAAGTCTGCCAACTCATCCACTCTTTTTGTTAGAGAAAAAGAATGGGAAGCAGCTCACACCATATGGTTATGGCCAGATTTATCTCCTTCAATGATGTTTCAATCACATATTGCCGACACAACCAAAAGGGAAAGAGCTTTAATATTAATGTTCGCTCTATGCAATCTATTGATACAGTCAGGTGAGCGTGTAGGTATTTTAGGCCTGTCAGACCCAATGACACACCACAGAACGTCTGAAAAAATGGCCCAAATCATAAGTATTGCCTTGGCCAAAAACCCTGAATGGCCGGATATGCCGCCAGAAATCCCTGTAAGTACTCTATCAGAATGTATCATTTTATCTGATTGTTTGGTCGAGCAAAATAAACTGATGGAAAGATATAAAAAAATTACATCTAATGGTGCCAAGGGCCATATCATTCAAATCCTAGACCCGGCAGAAGAAACCTTCCCTTATCGTGGAAGAACAGAGTTTCATAGCTATCATGAAGATACCAATATTTTAATTGATCGCGCAGATGACATAAAAACAGAATACAAGACCCAGCTACAAAATCTGAAAGAGAGTTTAAAACAACAATTAGCATTTCTGAACTGGAGTTTTTTAACGCATCATACCGATCAAAATACAACAATACCACTTTTAGCAGTCTACCAGAGAATTTCAGCGTCATTTGAAGGGCTATACAATTCTTCCTATACGACACAATCTTCAGAAGTTCTAAATAGCAAAAGAAAATCGGGAGAACCGAAATGGTAAGTTTCGGTCCTCTAGGTTTCTTAAATCCATGGCTGCTAGTTGGTTTATTATCACTTCCAATTCTGTGGTACCTTTTAAAACTTATTCCCCCAAAACCACAAAAAATATGGTTTCCACCTCTCAGATTACTCTTGAAACTTCAAGCTAAGGAAAAATTACCTGATCAAAGTCCTTGGTGGCTTTTATTGCTAAGAATGCTATTGATAGCATGTATAATTACAGCATTTTCAGAACCCGTTTGGAACCCAGCACAATCAGACTCAAAACAAAATCAAAATACGATAATCATTGTTGATAATGGGTGGGCATCTGCAAACTCTTGGGCAAAACGGAAACAAGTAGTTGATAACCTCATAACTCACGTTGAGCAAAGTGAGAATAAATTATTCTTAACTGGGACAATTGTTAATCCAAACCTCGCAAAAGAACAGCTATTCAAATTCAACCGACCAAATCTCATACGGGAAAATGTTGCAAATTTAAAACCATACCCTTCTAATCCAAACCGCAGAGGATTTATAAAAAACCTTAAAGAAAAGCTGCCAAAGAATACATCCCATAATATTATATGGATAAGCGATGGAATCGATTATGGCTTTGCAAAACAATTCTCTGATGATTTAAAAAGTCTATCTGGAATATCTGGTAATTTTGAAATTATTCGTGATGATATTAAAACAGCTAAGGGTTTAGTTGCATACGTGAACCCAAATGGAGATCTAACAGCAAGAATTATACGCCCATATGGTCCAGAGCATAAAGGAACTGTTTTAGCCTGGAATGCTAAAAATGAAAACTTGGGAACGTTTGACTTTTTAATGGAGAAAGGTCAGAAGACCAAAGACATAAAACTTAGCCTCCCACACACCCTTCGAAATGAAATCAGAAAATTAACTCTCTCTAATGAAGTCTCGGCTGGTGCTGTGTCTTTATTAGACTCCAGAAATACGCGATTTAAAGTTGGCATAATGTCTGGTGAAAATCAGGATACATCTCAACCTTTATTATCTCCTTCATACTATATCGAAAAAGCTCTGAAACCTTACACCAAAATTATAGCTCCAGAAGAAAAAAATATTACAACAGCATTAAACCGCATTTTATCGTCCGAGCCAGAAATCATAATCTTAGCTGATATTGCAAAACTAATTTCAAAAGATGAACAACGCTTGTCAAAATGGATAGAAGAAGGTGGGGTTCTTGTCCGCTTTGCTGGCCCAAATATGCAAAATCAAAATGATAACCTCTTACCAGTAAAATTACGCCGAGGAGGACGAGCATTAGGCGGAACATTATCATGGAGCCACCCACAAACAATAGATGAATTTGAAAAGAAAAGCCCATTTTATGGATTAAAAGTGAGTTCGGAAATTAAGGTAAAACGTCAGGTTCTCGCTGATCCTAGCTTCTTAGCCATTCAAGGAAACGTATGGTCACGACTAAAAGATGGAACCCCTCTTGTAACAGCAAAAAAAATTGGAAAAGGCTGGGTATCACTTTTTCATATCACAGCAAATTCAGAATGGTCCAACTTACCTATTTCAGGTTTATTTGTTGAAATGCTCCAACGCATAACAGAATTAGCTAGCTTTCAGAATACATCCAATATAACGGTGCAAACATCACTAGAAAGTGCGGATATAAAAAAGGAAATCAACCAACTACCTCCATTTAAAGTCTTGGATGGTTTTGGAAATTTAACATCACCCATGCCAAATGTACAATCTATCACTTACGATAAACTGAAGAAGTTTCGCCCAACGTTCGAAAACCCACCAGGATATTATGGCCCAGCAGAATCAACCACAGCCTTCAATATTTTAAATATAAAATCTCGTTTAAAAGAAGATAAACATGTACCTACAGGAGCAAAACTCTCAAGTTTTCAAGGACCAAAAACAATTCTTCTATCTATCTGGATACTATTTGCTGCATTCTGCCTACTTCTGTTTGACACAATAATTCGTATGTACACAAGACGTTACAACTATAAAGTGGCATCACTCATTTGTTTAGTCTGTTTAATAGGCTTCGCCATTGCACTCCCGCAAAAAAGTTTTGCCCAAGAACGCGAAAAAATAAATATAGAAGCAGCCATAAAAGCATCAAAAGGAACACATTTAGGGTATATTATTACAGGGAATGATGAAGTTGACAGGGTATCAAAATATGGCCTATCCGGTCTAAGTAAAGTCGTGGCAGCCAGAACTGCTGTAGAACCCGAAGAACCAATTGCGGTGAATATCTTAACTGATGAACTGGCATTCTTCCCAATTCTATACTGGCCTGTTCTCCCAACAGCAAAAGCACTTCCTGATAAGGCATTAGCAAAAATTGATGCGTACTTGAAACTGGGAGGTATGATATTATTTGATACAAGAGACTCGCAATACGCGGCACAAAATCTGCTAAACAATACAACACCAGGCATGGTCGCTTTGCAAAGAATTGTTGGTAAACTCAACATTCCAAGAATAGAACCAGTGACTGAAGGACATGTTTTAACAAAATCATTTTATTTACTTGAGTCATTCCCGGGCAGATGGGATCAGGGCAAACTATGGGCAGAATCCCGAACAAAACCTACAGTAAATAACCAAAGAAAAGCCCGAAGAGCCGATGGCGTCAGTTCCATACTTGTGACATCTAATGACTTCGCAGCAGCATGGGCTTTAGATGAAAGAAACACACCCCTATTTCCAATCGTACCAGGTGGCAAGTTCCAACGGGAAATGGCATTTCGAGTGGGAATTAATATTGTAATGTATGCCCTGACAGGAAACTATAAAGCTGATCAGGTTCATGTCCCTGCGTTACTAGAACGTTTGGGGCAATAAGAGTAAGTGAATTTGGACAAGAGATATGAATTGGTCTGTTGAATTTTTTCCGACAATACCATTAAACATTTTTTGGTTAAGCTGCATATTGGTAGGAATTTTATCGTTCAGCCTTTTACTGCTAAATGTTAGGTATGCAATATTACGAATCTTGTGCTTACTATTTTTATTACTTATTTTTTCGAACCCACATATAAAACATGAACAAAGGGTTCCAATGAAGAACATTGTACTTTTACTAATTGATGAAAGTGCAAGCCAGTCACTCTCAAATAGACCTGAACTCATAAAACAGTCACGAGAAGAAATTATCCAATCTCTCCAGAACATAAAAAATATAGAAGTCCGAATAGCATCAACGAAACCCTATCAAAAAAATAAAAACTCAAGAACCGAACTCTATGCCGCTCTAAAAAAAGAAATTCAGAATATCCCAGCAAATTTGCTATCAGGAGTATTTATACTTACCGACGGACAGTCTCATGATATTCCTAAAAATCTAAAGCATCTAGATATTAATGTGCCCATCCATGCATTAATTACAGGACATTCTAAGGAAATAGATCAACGCATAGAAATTGTACAAGCTCCACGCTTTGGCATTGTAGGCAGCAATGCCAACATTCAAGTGAAAGTCATGAGAGATGGGGCAACACAAAATGCCAGCGACACAGCCGTGGTAAAAATTACGGCTGAAAATAAAAAAAGTAAAAAAATAACAGTACCAATCGGACAAACAGTTAATATCCCTATGCGCTTCAGACATTCTGGAGCCAATTTTGTGGAAATAGAAGTTGAAAAGTTGCCTAATGAGTTAACTGAGGTGAATAACAAAACGGCGATAGTTGCGGAAGGTGTAAGAGAAAACTTACGTGTTTTATTGGTTTCAGGAGAACCACATGCAGGAGAGAGAACCTGGCGCAACCTATTAAAATCAGATGCATCTGTTGATTTGGTGCATTTCACAATATTAAGACCACCCGAAAAACAAGATGGCACGCCAATCAATCAATTATCGCTAATAGCCTTTCCAACACGAGAACTTTTCTCTGAGAAGTTAAATCAGTTCGATTTGGTTATTTTTGACAGATATCGCCGTCGAGGAGTATTACCTTTACTCTACCTTGATAACATTGCCCGTTATGTAGAGCAAGGCGGAGCAATTTTAATTGCGGCGGGAAAATTGTTCTCTTCTCCATTAAGTATATATCGTACACCATTAGCAGAAGTACTCCCTGCTGCACCAACAGGCCGTGTAATTGAAGAACCCTATCGAGCACGCGTAACAGAAGCCGGTCGCCGTCATCCGGTAACACAAAACTTGCCCGGCGACAATGAAACAAAACCGACATGGGGCCGATGGTTCCGTTTGATCCAAGTCGAACAAAAAAAGGGCGATATCCTTATGAATGGACCAGACAAAAACCCATTGCTCATGCTAGATCGTCTGGGAAAAGGTCGGGTTGCTCTATTATTATCAGACCATGCGTGGTTATGGGCACGTGGTTTTGATGGAGGAGGTCCCCACACAACCTTGCTCAGACGTCTTGCTCATTGGTTAATGAAAGAACCTGACTTAGAAGAAGAGTATTTAAGCGCAAAAAATGATGGGCAGTTTCTCACAATTGAACGACGGACAATGAAAGAAACAGCCTCACCAGTAACTGTACAATTCCCTGATGGTAGCAAGGAACAAATAGAACTTAATCAAGTATCGCCAGGCGTCTGGCAAAAACAAGTGCAAACGAATCTCTCTGGTTTATATCGTTTTAACTCAGACAAACTGACAGCCAGTACACATTTTGGACCTGTAAACTCTATCGAGATGACACACGTAGCTGCGACAGATAAATTACTCAAACCACTTGTAGAAAAAACAGGCGGTCGAAGTTTCTGGTTGCAAAATAAAGAGTCTGTAACAGATAGTCAAAATTTAAACTTGCCCAAGATCACGGTCCTGCGCAACAGTAGATTAATGCATGGAAGAGATTGGGCCGCAATCAGAAAAAGAAATGCATATAAAGTTGAAGGCATAACACACATCCCGGCATTCACCGGTATCGTTACTCTATTGCTTCTTTCTTTATTAATTGCTCTAACTTGGTTTAGGGAGAGCAGGTAAGAATAAATATGGGCAAATTATTAAAGTTTAAAGCGAAACCATAGGTGCGCCAGTATTTCTCCATAGCAAACTTTCATCAACAAAACGACCATCTATCAAAGCTTCTGGAATATAGTCGGACTTCACCTCTATTTTATACCCCTGATCATGGTATAACACACAAGCAGCAAGCAATCCCAAAGATATAAAACCTGTTGGATGCTCTCTCATAGTCTCCCCAGGATTAAGCTCAATTTCATCGTAAAACTTTTTATGATATTGAAGCGCTCGAGCTAGCGCATCATGGAACTCTTCAGGTGGGGAGTTTAAATTAGCAAAAACTTCCATAATTCCAGATGAGAGATATAAGGCATAATCGACGCTAACCTCAACTTTCTCCGGTTCAGATTCAGCATAGGCTTGGCTCAGTTTTTCTGTAGTTTGATCCGATTGTGTGACCAAGGCCTGCAAAAATTCTGTCCAGCTGTAGGTATAAGAGGAAATTGTAATATTAGGATTTTGATATTTGCGTGGATCAATTCGGCAAAGATCAGTCAATGATTCTCGATCTCGAGAAATGATTGCAACATAGATACCTTTCGCAATATCATTAGGTCCGAAAAATTCTTTTGCATGTTGAACTTCTACTGACTTACCATCTCTATCAAGATTTAGAGTAATACTCCCATCGCCTGGCTGAACAACCTTGGAGTATACAGCTGCAAAATGAGCTGCTTCATTTATAATTTCTTGAAGAATTATGTCTTCAGGCGTCAGAACAGAGCGAACATACACACGATCTAAAGCATAGTTAAACGCCTTAAGTAATTGAGACGGTTTCTCAGAAACTTGCTCAATGCGACGAGAAAGAAGTTTTTCTGTCGTAGCTAAATATTGTGAATATGACGAACTAGCATCACCAGTATTATGTCTTGAAATAAATTCTAAACCTTGCATATAATTATTCTTTTACTGAGTCAGGTCAAATTGTTTAATGGTGACTTCTCCCAGATTCCCTGCATTATCTATAGGTGTCCGAACAAGCAAATAACTCACATCACCATTATCAACTGCATCGATAAAATCAGCAAAATCTGGGTTATTCTTATAATAGCCTAGCCCTGCAATCTCTTCAAGATACTCTTTTGTACCTTGCCCAACGACACCATGCTCAGTCGTAATCCTGGTTCCTAGCTGACCTGAACCACCTTTTGCTTCCACAACGACATATTTAGTAGCCCCATCAGCATCAATAACCTTCCAAACTTGGTCAAATCGCCCAGGACCACTTCCTGTGTCTAACTTTGTAACTGATTGGGCGTCCTTGAACCTTGCTCTGATTGCAGTCTCCGCCCCAACTTCACCAATTTCTTCACTCGCTCTGTTAATAGTACCAAGAGCCCTGCTTAACTGAGCTTTCTCAGCTTCTGTTCTATGCTCTTTTCTTATTTTTTGAATTTCATCACGTTGTTTTATAGCTTCAGCCCGGCGGGTTAGAGCATCTTGCACGTTTGACTTTTCTAATTTATAGGCCCCTTGAACGTCTGAAAGAGATGCAACTTTGACATCCTCAACTTTAACATTATCAAATTGACCTGTTTCTGAATTATAGACCTTAGGTGGACCATCGTGACCAGGGTTACGTTTAACATAAAGCGTCTCATTCTGACGATCATGTACCCAATGATAACCACTTGGAGCATCAGGAAGACCCGCCGCTCTTGCAGCAAGTTCACCGACATCTGGATCTCTAGCAAAAAGCCTAGGGGCTTCAGATGGCAACATCCGAGCAGCATCTTCAGGTTTTACTCCATTAAGTTGTTCCAGACGTTTTTCCAAACCAGCAAGGTTTAATCTTGCTAAATCTTGATCCACATCAGATGAAGACGAAGCTAATAAACGTCGTTGGGCATCTATCTCAACTTCTAACTTTGCTCGGTAAATATCAACTTTCTCAGCTGGAGTTTTATGAGCCCAGCCAGCTAAATTCTCCTCTGTTAATTTACCAATCTTCGCGCTTAATTCTGGGTCCTTAAGTTGTTGAATATGGACGGCTTCTTCATTTAAGGCGGCTTTCAATTGGGTTGGAGACAATCCATCTCTAACTGTAACATTCGCCACGAGCTTACCGTTCTCATCACGTGAGAACGTTGTAACTGCATTGACCTTCTCTCCATAAGTCTCATCAAAGTGCTTGCCCGAAGCTGTTCTCAAACTTGCCGTATCAGCCTGATTTATGATATTCCGAACGTCATCAGCAGGTACCCCAAACTCCTTTGCAACCTTATCTATTTCTGCATCAGGAATATCGGATGGTTTTGCATAACCAGCGGCCTTAAACCCTTTAATCGTATTTCGGATAAGGCTTGCTTCAACCCCAACAGCCGCCCACGAAGCTGCTACCCATCCCCAATGAGGAACATCCTCTTGAGCAATAAGGCCACCGTTTAGATCCTGACTAGTATTCGCTGCTGCAGTATCTCTCAAATAGTCAGATGTAACATCTATCGCATCCTTAACACCTAAACCAAAGGCACCAAATCCGAGTGCTGCACCTACTGGGCCTCCAATAACAGCTCCAGCAACTCCTAGGCCAAAGGCTGCAACACCTTCACCAACTTTCCAAAGTGTTTCATTAAATTTCAGATCACCTACATGTTTCTCTATTTGATCTATTTGTGTCTTATGTTTAGCAGAATCGAATTGTAATCCCGCATAAGTAGCCTTTCTAACACTATCTAATGTAAGGCTATTCAACTTCCCACTCTCAAGATTTTCACGTGTAGTTTGAATATCCTTCAAAATACCTTCAGCTTCATTGCGGAAAAACGCAACTTGTTGGGCTTCAGTATTATATTTTGTTGATGTACCTTCCCGAATTTTTATTACCTCTGATGAATCAATTCGAGAAAGTAACGGGAAGTCTTTAACTGCCGCCCTGCGATCATTATTTAGCTTTGCAAGTTCTTTTGTTAATGCATCAACTTTTTTAGATGCCGCTTCATATTTTGCTTTAGCTTCATCATAACTCTTCGTATAGCCATCAAGTTGTTGTTGCTCTGCTTCTATTAATGGTCGATATTGCTTTGTTATATCTAAAGCCTTTTTTAAACCTCCAACACGAGATAAAGTATCCTTAGAAACAAACTCATCACGTTTTGCCTGTTCAAGTGCCTCACGTGTAGCGACGATCTTCTCATCAATTGGGGCCGTTCTTTCTAGCGCACTTTTAAAAGCTGCTCCCGTTTCAGGAGAAAACTTATCTCCTTGTAAGCCTTGCAATGTCGCTTCTGTTGCACTTTGACTTTTATCTAATGCTAAATTTGCAACATCTTTTGTAACTTGATCAAAGACCTGTCTTTGACGCTCAGGATCACCATTTAATTTTTCCAATCCAGGGCCAAATGTTTCTACATAAGGTTTAAATGGATCATTGGGGGCCCCAGATCTTCGAACATCAGCTTTATCACCAGATAAATCAACAACCGTACCATCCTTGCCAATAACACTTTTTACATTAGGATCACCAGGGGTAACTGACTTGGCTTTGGTAATAAGACTTTGATCTACATCTGGACTTCCTTGAATCATATTTCTGGAGGGAAGGTCATTAATTTTATAAACACTGTATATATTGTTCTCTTGTACGACAGCAGAACCAGGAACATTTTCAAGACTTCTAGCATATGCAATAGCTTGTTCTTGAGTACCAAAAGTTTGGTTTGAACGCTCACCAAGGGTTAATGAATGGTATGTGTTACGCTCTCTGTTTTGTCCATGTTGAGGTCTGTGTTCATGAATAGTCGCAGCACTTCTTCCTGTTAAAGTACCTGTCTCAAACTTTTCTTGAGTTGGATCAAAACCTGTAGGTTTTACATCCTGCGAAGTAGCATGTGTATCAACCGGCTTTAGATCAGGATTATAGTGTGCTTGAATATAGCCTGGATTTGTTGTGATAATCCCACGATTTGCAATAAGATGTGATGTATCTGTTGGGTTACCGCTACGCTGTTGGTCTGTTTGACCATCTGAACTAATAAGAGATTGAGATAAGGAAGTCGTTTCTGAATTTATTGGGTTTATGAGTGATCCAGAAACACTAGTGTCCTGTCCACCACCGGCACCAGAAGAACCTCCTGCTCCTCCACCTGAGCCCCCCAAAGGATCATTTCCACCGAATGGATCGCCGCCTCCTAAGGGGTCACCTCCCCCTAAAGGACTCGTATCACCTAAGCCAGGACCGCCTGAAGCTGATGTACCACTTCCAGAATCTAAAGAGCCAGTACTCCCCCCTCCACCTGAAACGTCTGAAATCCCATCAGCCATAACTGCCTCCATAGCTTCTTAATCCATCTTAAGTAGGATTATCTTTACATTCTATGGAAGTGTCTATCCGGTATGACTACTTAGACAAATACGTACTACTTAGAAAAACTTTATATATCTCAATGTTATGAAAACATTTCTAGTGATTTTAAACTCAACAACGTCCAAATTTCATAGAAATCATTGTGACAACAGATTCTTTTGGTAAAATTTTAATCAGTTGGCTACATTTCTTTACAACAATTGTCATATTAGCATTAATATGGTCACCACTGACAGCAAGATTTAACTTATTACCCTTAGATTGTCCTGAAACACGTCCCCGTATATTAAAAGTCTCCTCAACCCAATCGCCAGTAACTTTACCGCCATTGGTTTGATATTCACTTTTTGCAGTAATTCTGTAACTTGAACTGGCACACCTTAAATTCTGCTTCAATTCAATACCATTATTAGATAAAAAATATGTCGCACGGCATTTTAAAGTTTCAGTTTCACCGCTCTTGAGGATAATTGAGCCCTTTCCAGACCACCAACCGTTGTTTTGAGAACGGTTTACAAAATTCTTAAATAGGCTCTTACTTGCTTCAGCTTGCCCTGAAAAATTAGCATCTACAACAGAGATAACAGAAAACACAACGAGAGATAGAGCAAACCAGGTACTTAAAGAGAACTTATTAGAACGCATTTTTATTCCTAAACTTTTTAACTCAAAATATCCACAGTATGTACTTATGAACTTTCTTTATGAATTTCAGATGAACTTTGCAACCATTAGCTACAATATATCAGTAATTTAATACATAAAGATACGATTTTATGGCCTTTTTAGATCTCAATCTGATTTTATTCAATTAACACAAATATAGTCGTTCTACGAATATTTATTACGACATAATATAAGTTTTGCTAAAAATCGCAGATATCAAACAATTCTAAGATCTAGTATATGGGAATTATCGGAAGATTTTGGAGAGGGATAAATAAAAATTTCTCCTCCATATGGAATAAATGGGTCAAAGGCTGCCGTTCTGCGTTGACGTGCTTCAATAGGATCACATGTTATGGCAATAGATTTATATTCCTCTGAAGTTGGAATTTTAAAAATAAAACCACCCAAAGACGTTTTACTGTGTTTATCAATAAGCTCAAACGTAAGTTGATTAGGAGTTCTTTTCATAATCTCTTTTGAAGGAAGTTCAGGTAGAGTTTTATAGAGCCTAATCGCAGCAACTTGAATTTTCTGATCATCAGGTTCAGTAAGTGGAATCAAAAAACCATTACACGTCACAACATGTCGTTCTGGATCTAGATTTGATGTTTTAAACTGCAACCTTTGTAATAAAGGTGGATTGGAACTCTGTTCAGCATTCTCATCAAAGAGTATATTCATTGGTTCCATAGCAATAGAAAGATACAACTCCGCATCATCAAGTGTAACCCGTCCAAGTTGGGGAAACCGGCGGGCAAATTGCGCTGCAAACCAGTGTTTTTGAAAAGTATAACCAAAATCTTCAAGATCTAACAAGACATCCTGAAAATCCAACTCGAGGAAATATGGCAACATAAATTCATGTTGCAGAGCTGTACCCCAATTTATAAATTGCTCACGATATGGATATTCAATACATCTTGCCATAATTGCCCTGATAAGAAGATGTTGGAGCAAATGTAATTTTGCATCAGGAACCATCTCAAAACATCTAAGTTCGACAATACCAAGCTGTTTTTCAGGATGATCCACCGGATAAAGTTTCTCAATAGAGATCTCTGCACCACCCATTTTCCCCATACGATCTGTCAGTTTATGGCGAAAGATTTGATCAATTATTTCAGGGTGTAAGCTATTCTGACTAACTTTAGGAATATGTCGTGACGCAATTTCGAGTTCATAAAGAACATCATTGCGAACTTCATCAACACGCGGAGCATGCCCCATAGGACCGATTTTCTCGGGTGAAAAAATATATGAAAGGCTTGGATGATTCTGCCAATAGGTAACCATACTCATGAGTAGATCAGAACGTTCTAGAAAAGGGCTGTTTTCTTTCTCATCACCTGAAATGATAATCTTGCAACCTAGCCCACTTCCATAAGGAGCTCCATATTGATTATATTTATCGGCACTTAAACCACTATTTCCAGCGGCTTCATAAACTCCAGTGACGAATTCACTGAGTTCTTCCCAAGTCTTAATATCAGGTAGTGTAACTTTGATCCCATTCTCTAAAACAAAAGCCTGAAAGGCTTTTTTTACACCAGACTTATGTTTCCACTCTAATCGAAAAATCCCAATTCTCTTTTTATACTGAACACGATTATTAGGAGCAAAACGACTTTTTAATTCATCCATAAATTTTTGTGTATGAGAAACTTGATTCTTGATTTTTTCTCCTTCATCTAAATCAACATCAGAAATTGAGAAAAAAGTAAGCTCACTACCAATCAAAATTGATGGGCACACAGCTAGCAAAGACTCATCGATTTGCTTAGCAATTTTAGAGACAGCATCCCAAGTCTGTTCTGTAATTAATTGTGTCGTTTTAAAAACAGGATTCTGAGCGAGTAATGCTTCAGACTGAATATCTGTTGTCATGTAATGCTTCACTTAAACTCTGGCTAACAGCTCTCATAAAAAAACTACCACTATAGTTTTAGCGAACAGGCTTAACATGATTTGTAAATAAAAATCTATATTATTTTGGAAATACTCACTTATTTAGATTGAAATTTCTTGAGGACACTCTAGGTTCCTTTATATCTATTATATTCCATAATCGAATTGTTCGATCTTTACTTGCCGATGCAAGTCGTCGACTATCCTTAGAAAAAGCCAAAGCATTTACAATAGAAGTATGACCTGAAAAGGTTTGATGCAACTCACCAGACCTCCAATTCCATATTTTAATTTCTTGGTCAGCTCCAGCAGAAGCCAACCACTGTCCATCAGGAGAAAAAGCAAGTGCAATCACACGACCATTGTGGGCAGTAATCGTTTTTATTCTACGCTTAACCCGGGCTGACCATATCTTGATATCATTATTGTGTCCTGTAACAATAAGATTACTATCTTCTGAAAGGGCAAGAGAATTAATCTTCTCATTTTGCTTTTTGTAAACTCTTATGAGCGCACCATTACGAGCCCTCCAGAGTCTTAAAGTTTTGTCTGTATCCGCTGATGCAATGATGTGCCGTTTAGGAGAGTATGCGACATGTAGAATTGAAGGTTTATTTGCCTTAATGGTATATCTTAATTTTTTGTTTTTGTTATAATCCCAGAATTTAATTGAACCTGCATCAGAAATAATAATTTGCTTTGAACCTCTGGCGAAATGAACAGAATTAACTGAGCTGGCTTTAGTCTCAACACGTTTAATTTGCTTTTCTTGTTTCATGTCCCAGAGAATAACACTTCCTGTACGATCTGAAGATACGATATATTTACCAAAACGATCTAATGAAGTAATTTGATCATAATGACCATATAATGTATTTAACAGTTTCCCCGAAAAAGAGTCCCAGACCTTAAGGGTTTTGTCTGCACTAGCCGAAACAATTTTATTTCCATCTGAGATAAAGGCAATTTCACTAACAGGAGCATTATGGCTTCTCAAAATGATCGAAGACGCATCAGAACTATCCCCAGACTGATAACCGTTTTCCAAATTTATAAAATAACCCATCGCAAAAATAGTCGCTAAAATTATAACCAATTGTACAAAATTTGCGGACAAATTTGACAATCGTCCACGAGGTTTCTGGTCTTTTGCGTCAGGTACGGCTTGTTTGCCTTGAATTTTACGCCTCGCTTGTGTCGTTGGTCCAGGCTCAACATTAAGAGACTTGCGCTTCAAACGCATAGTAACAAGTTTTGGAACGAAACTATTTTGTTTAGGCACGTCATCTTCTAGTAACTCAAAATCTTTTTTACGTGCTTTTTCTTTCTTCTTACGTTTTTTTTCTTTAAGTTTTTTCTTTTCTAACTCAAGTTCATTCTGCCGTTCTTTTAATTGTGTCTCTAAACTTTTCTCTTCTAACGGCTTTTTGATAGTACCCAAACGTTCCACAAGACTGCCTGCTTCTTGTATATCTTTATTTTTCTCAGGCCTGGCATAAGAAGCTAAAAAGCGAATGAACTGTCTATAAATCGTTTTAGTAAAACTATTGAAATAAACTTTTGCATTATTTTTCTTGAAACCAATGTAGCTCAAAGAAACTCGAGTTTTTGTATCACTTTTTGATTTTACGTTTGTGTCTAAACTCACGTTGGCAATAGAAAAAAGTTCTTCTCTCCATGCTGAAATACTCTGAGGACGATCCTCAATTTTTAACTGAATCGCATGATCAATAGCTTGCAAAAAATTGGTTCTGAAATGACTCTGAGCCACCTCAATTGCAGGCTTTAGCTCATCATCAATCATACGAGTTGGAGAATCCAAAGGACGTTCTCCTGACACAGCATGATATAATGTAGCTCCTAAAGAATATATGTCGGTCCAGGGACCTTGTTTCTTACCACTTGCACCATACTGTTCATAAGGAGAGTAACCAGGTTTAATTAAAGCACTTAATGTTTTAGGTTTATTAGCAAAAATTCGCCTCGCAGATCCAAAATCAATCAGAACAGGAGAACCGTTATTTCGTATTATAATATTATCAGGTGCAATATCCCTGTGTAAAAAGTCGTCGGCATGAATAAGCTCAAGTGCATCCAAAAGAGGTGATAAGATAACCTCAAGCTCTGTCTGTGTCGGGAAACGGTCTAAACCAGAAAGCCAAGTTTTTAAATTCATCCCTTCTTCAAACTTCAAAACCATATATGCTGTATTATGAGCTTTGAAATATCGAAAAACTTTTACGATATTCGTATGATCAAACTTAGCTAATATCTGAGCTTCTTCAATAAACCTGTCTAGTCCCCAACTATAATCTTCTTCATCAGACTGAGTTTTTGGACTAACTTCAAATGCTCCCTGGCGAATAGCAACATCACTTGGGAAATATTCTTTAATTGCAATTTCCCGATCTAAAGACAATTCTTTTGCAATATAAGTAATACCAGATCCACCTGCACCTAATATTCCATTTATACAATAATCGTCTGCGAGAATTGTTCCATCTTTCAGAGCAAGTGGATAATTCATAATCAACTGGAACCTTATTTATACAAAATTATTTTTGATATACCTGCATGATATAATCATTCGTTTGAGGAAAATAACCTGATAAGTTATTTTGTAAATACTCTGATTATGAAAACTTTACATGACACTTTAAAAAAAGAAAAATCAATAGAATACTATTGAATATGTTTTTATGGGCATTACTTGAGCTTCTTAAAGTTATCGGCACGCTTATATAACTATCACCGAGTAATTCTAAAATTCTAAAATTTATACATAATAATCATAAACAAATTGAAATTCGTTTTATTGATGCCATATTTACATAACACCATATCGAGTTATGGATAATTTAAGCAAAGGGTACAAGTAATGGGAGAACACTCTAAACAATTAGCTGATCAAGGCAGCAATACAGGGTTTTTAAATAATATCTCACAAAATAAATCATCAAGTTTATTAAGAGATGCCATTAATGCGGTGGATGCAGCCTTAGGATCGGACAAAAAAAGTAATTCACAAACATCAGCTCCCTCAACAACCCCTGGTAAAAGCTTGGAAAATAAACCTTCGGATTCTGAAGCAAATATTGGAGCAACTTGTGATATAATAGAACGAGCACTTGTAGAAATGAAATTATACTCAGAAAATGATATTGTAAAAACGTCGAATGTTCAGGAATTGCAAGTAACAAAAAAAACAGAACAAGAGACTGCACATTTAAAAAGAATGGATAATGAATCTATGAATCATAAGAATACGCCTGTTGAAAAAAAAGCTGATATTCATCCATTACAAGGCAAAGTTGACCCTGGCCGCACACAAAGAGTTCGTTTATCTCCAGAAAAACAAAGACCTCAATTTTATCAAGAACCCCTCGTTGCTATTTTAGTAATTATACAGGGCCCCGGTCTGGGAGCACATAAAACAATTCACGAAGGCAATAACTCCATTGGACGTGCCACAAACCAACATATCCAACTAAATTTTGGTGATGAATCTATATCGTCAGAAGAACAAGCTTTTATCCGTTATGATCCCCAGGATCGTAAATACTTATTTATTCCAAACCTTTCAAAAACAAATGTTGTCTCCATCAATAATGAAAAACCAACCTCAGCAGTTGAATTAAAGCCAATGGATATTATTTCTATGGGATATACAAGAATGGCTTTTGTACCATTTTGCGGCGAAGAATTTGATTGGTCAGATATTAACAAATGAAAAAAAATATAGAATGTGCGAGTCACGCAATTTGTGGCAAACGAGATTACCAGGAAGATAACTGTATTTTTCACAGCTTAGATTCTGAAGATGACGCAACTTCCCAAGATAATAATCAGTCGCAAAAACTCCTGGCTGTTCTCTGTGACGGAATGGGGGGCCATGTCGGCGGTGCAACAGCCAGCCAGCTCGCCTGTGACTCCTTTATTGATTGTTATAATGAAACGTCCAATAACGGTGTTGACCCATTAAAATCGGCCCTTGACGCAAGTAATGCGGCAATCGCCAAAAAAGTAGAAGAAAATGGTTCCCTAAAAGGTATGGGCTGTACATTGATCGGGGCTATTGTTGAAAATAATGGCCTGCGATGGGTGAGCGTGGGAGACTCTCTTCTATATCACTATAGATCCGGCCAACTAACGCAAATAAACTCAGATCACTCTTACGGCTCTTATCTAGATAAACTCGCTGAAATGGGTGAGATAAAAAAAGAAGAAGCTCAATCAAACCCACAACGGCATAGCCTATTATCAGCTGTGATGGGAGAGCAAATTGAAATGCTTGATCTGCGCAGAGAAACATTTCCTCTCGAAACAAATGACTACATTATAATCGCGAGTGACGGGATACAAACTCTGCCAGATCAAAAAATACAAGAGATAGTTTCCAACAATGAACGTGCTTCCAAAAAACCACAAGATCTCGTCATATCTCTAACACAAGCCGTTGAAAGTGAAGCTGTACCATATCAAGACAATACAACAATTATGGCAATACGAATTCAATAAAAAAAGGGAGAAAACATCTCCCTCACCTCAAAAACGATTAGACTTCAGTCTATTCAACTAATAGACGCCCCCCACCTTTTTTAGACCAATCATAATGTTTTTCATAATAAAGATTGCCCAGTAATCCTATGAAGATAAACACTTTCTCGTCATTAACTATATATTCTCCACCCCGAATACGATCATAATTGTCAATAATTACAGACTTTTAGCTAATTGCCTTCCAAAACATTTTTTTCCAGATTGTAACCTTCGAAAAATATACTTCGACCAAGAAAATAGATTTTCGAGATTTTAACAGTGATTATAAATCGATTTAAGGACATGGAGGAACGAAATGTCAGATAAAAATGCTGATAATGGGGATTATTGGCGTGCGAATATTCGTTTAGTGACAATATTACTGATCATATGGGCATTTGTGTCTTATGGCTTGGGAATTTTATTCAGACCACTATTAGCGAATATCGACGTTGGGGGAACAGACCTTGGGTTCTGGTTTGCACAGCAAGGATCAATCTATGTGTTCCTAATTCTTATATTCTTCTACGCATGGAGAATGAACGCAATTGATAAACAATACAATGTTGATGAAGAGTAATAGGAAGAAATAAAGATGGATCTTCAAACACTAACATATATCGTCGTCTTCGGGACGTTCGCATTGTACTTTGGTATCGCGATATGGGCCAAAGCATCAAGCACAAGTGATTTTTATGCTGCTAGTAGAGGTGTACACCCGGTAGCAAATGGTATGGCCACTGCAGCAGATTGGATGTCGGCAGCATCATTTATCTCAATGGCAGGCTTAATCGCATTTAAAGGATATGACGCATCCGTTTTCTTGATGGGATGGACAGGTGGATATGTTCTACTTGCTATGCTTCTGGCACCCTATTTAAGAAAATTTGGTAGATATACTGTCCCAGAATTTATTGGTGACCGTTATTATTCACAAGCTGCACGCTTTGTGGCAGTTCTCTGTTTGATTATTGCTTCAATTACCTATGTGATTGGACAAATGAAAGGCGTTGGCGTTGCATTCTCCCGCTTCCTGGAAGTTCCTTTTGAAATAGGATTATTCGCAGGTATGGGCATCGTTTTTGTGTACGCAGTTCTTGGAGGTATGAAAGGGATTACCTATACGCAAATTGCACAATATTGCGTTCTAATCCTAGCATACACAATCCCGGCAATCTTTATTTCACTGCAAATCACAGGCTCAACTTTCCCACAAATTGGCCTATTCAGTGACGTGCAGGGAACAGCAACTCCACTATTAACAAAACTGGATACAGTAGTAACAGACCTCGGGTTTAAGGAATACACCGCGCAATCGGGGGGAACCTTAAATATGGTCTTGTATACTTTATGTCTCATGATTGGTACGGCAGGTCTGCCTCACGTAATCATTAGATTCTTTACAGTTCCAAAAGTATCTGATGCACGTTGGTCTGCAGGATGGGCTCTTGTATTTATTGCACTCCTATACACCACAGCACCAGCGGTAGGGGCTATGTCATACCTGAATTTGATCAAAACGGTTCAGGATGTAGAAAAAATTGGAGACCCAAGTGCAAATCTAGAATATGCAAAAAGACCACAATGGTTCAAGAACTGGGAAAAGACTGGCCTTCTGAAATATGAGGACAAAAATGGTGACGGTCGAATTCAATATTACAATGCAAAAAACAAAGAATTTGCGCAAAAAGCTGAATCTTTTGGCTGGAAAGGTAATGAGCTTGTAAAAGTTGACCGCGATATCATGGTTCTTGCTAATCCTGAAATTGCACAACTTCCAAATTGGGTCATTGCCCTTGTCGCAGCAGGTGGATTAGCCGCAGCACTATCGACAGCAGCAGGTCTTCTACTAGCAATTTCATCCGCGATCTCACATGACTTACTGAAAAGTATGTTTATGCCAAATATCTCCGAAAAAGGTGAGTTACTGGCAGCACGGATTGCAATGGCAGGGTCTATCCTACTTGCAGGTTACTTAGGGTTAAATCCGCCTGGGTTTGCCGCACAAGTGGTTGCCTTGGCATTTGGACTTGCAGCATCATCTCTATTCCCTGCAATCATGATGGGTATTTTCTCAAAACGCATCAATAACATTGGTGCTGTATGTGGTATGCTCGCTGGTATCACAAGTACAATGCTCTACATTTTCACATACAAAGGCTTCTTCTTTATCAAAGGGACTGAATTGCTTGCAAACACACCGGCAAATCATTTCTTAGGTATCGCACCTGAAGCATTTGGAGCTGTGGGAGCATTGATCAACTTTACTGTCGCATACTTTGTTGCGACAGCAACACAAGCGCCACCAAAACATATCCAGGATCTTGTTGAGAGCATCCGTGTTCCAAGAGGAGCACAAAGCGCAATAAACCACTAACATAAGGATTAAGGTTGTATGATAAAACCTTAATACATATACGAAATAAAATAAGCCTGAACACAAAGTTTGGGCTTATTTTTTTGTGTTATTTACATAATAAAAAATTTTCATTTTTTTACTTGATTTTAATAAATATGTATATACATTAAATATACATTGCATTGCATGAATTGGATAGGTAACGTTTTGGCAGCTGAGAAAAAACGCAAAAAGAAGAACCAAAAGGATAGCCAATTGGTAATTCGTATCAACGGCCAGGAACGAGACCGTTTCATTACATTATGCGATGAATTAGACAGCAGTGCAGCAAGAGAAATTCGGAGGTTTATAAGAAAGTTTATAGAAGAACATGAGGATGATTCTTAACTTTCTAAAAACTACTTGCTTTAAAGCATTGCAAAATTGAAAGCGGTCAGAAGTGACCATATAGCCTCCTTACAATATGATATATGTAAGGGACAACCTCATAAAAGGAGTAGTAAGATATGGCTAATAAAAAAGTGAAAAATCTTAAAAAAGAAATTAAATCACGCAAAAAAGTTATTTCTAAACAAGAAACAAAACTGAAAAAAGCGAAAAAAGCTCTTAAGAAAGCGGCGTAGTCCTTCGGACTTGTATAGGCCGTTGGGACGCCTCGGCCTATTACATAATACGAAGAACTGTTACAGAGGACCGATCATAACTTCATCAGATGTATTGTACTTACCCAAGCTCTCCTTATCATCTCCATTAGAGTGTTCTGACTGTTTTTCAAAAGCATTTTTCTGATTCTTATTAAAATTAATAACACCCGCATCATCTTTGGCCTTCCTTAAATTTGAAAGGCGAAGTTTAGCATCATGAGTATATTTTCCTTGGGGGAATTTCTTGGTATAAGTTTCAAATGATTTTTCCGTATTCAATTTTATTGCCTTTTCCCAGGCAAGAGTATCTAGTCTTTGAGACTTTTCTCTTTCAATCAACTTTGCAATACGCTCCTTAGCTTCTTCAACATAATAACCTTCTGGAAAACGTGTTTTATATTTGGAAAAAGATTCTTGAGTATTTAACTGAAATGCTTCAAGCCAAGCCTTATCGTCAGCATGTTTTAATTCCCTAGCTTTTTTTAGTGAAGCAAGTCGCACCTCAGCATATTCTGAAAACTTTCCTTTTGGAAAATGTCTTAAATATTCTCCAAAGGATTTTTCTGTATTAATTTTTACTGCAGCATTCCATGCAAGGTGGTCTGTTCTATGCTTTTTACTGTTTTCAACAAGCGTTGCAATACGTTGGTCAGCCTCTGCTTTATAATTCCCTCCAGGAAAACTTTCTTTGTAATCTAAAAATGCTTGTTCTGTATTTAAGTTTACAGCTTGGCGCCAAGCTTTAAAATCTGCATCATTTTGTTCTTTTCTTTCTCTCAAAGCTGCAAGACGAACTGTAGCCTCTTTAATAAATTTTCCTTCTGGGAAATCCTTTTTATACGTCTTATAAGCCTTTTCCGTATTAAGTTTAACCGCTCTTCCCCAAGCAACATTTTCAGAACTTTGCAAGTCCTCAATTTCAATCAATTCAGCGATACGTTGTTCTGCATCTTTGAAAAAACGACCTTCAGGAAACTGTTTTTTATAATCTTTAATAGCTTCTCGTGTATCCAGTTTTTTTGCTTCTAACCAGGCTTTATGATCAGCATTTTTATGTTCTCTGGCTTTGATCATAATAGAAAGTCGTGTTTCAGCCTTTTTTATAAATCTACCTTCAGGAAAATCCCTTTGATAACTTGCAAAAGCCTCTTCCGTGTTAAGAGTAATAGCCTTCTTCCAGGCAAGTTCATCTGATTTAGTTTTACTTAATTCCTGCCCCTCATCCAAAATCTCTGTCTCTGTTTCTCGTTCTGCAACCTGATGAGGATCATGTTTCTTCTGAGACTCATTAACTTGAGTATCATTACTGGTACGTTCCACAAAGGAACTCTCGCCACCAATATTTGGAAAGACATAATTGACCCCGATATATGTAATCGCAAATAACAACACTCCTGTCGCAATAGAAAGAGACATCCCAGACCCAAAACGAAACCATATACTTGAGACATTGGACTCATCTTTATATTGCCCGAAATCCTTATCATCATAATCCTGACGATACTCATAACCTGACAGCTCAGCCTGATACTCTGCCAATTTTTCAGGATTGCTTAGAATCTCATAAGCCCAGTTAATCCTTTTTATCGCGCAGTCGGGACCATCTGGGTTTAAGTCAGGATGAAATTTTTTCACCAACTCTAGGTAAGCTTTACGAATATCTTCAAATGAAGTTGTTTCGACAACCCCTAATATTCTATATGGGTCACTAGAAAACACTGAAAAATAATTATGTTCTGATTCATTGAATACTTGATCATCTTCCTCATCTTTTTTTTCTGGCCAACTTTCTGGATAAGGAATATCTTCGGGCAAGAGAGTGGTATAATCACCGATAGCAGTCTCCAACTGCTCCTTTGTAATATTTTGTGCTTCAGATAAATCAGCACCAATCAAACAAGCTTCATGAAAGATTGCATCTTGAATATTTGTGTTAGCAAACTCCGTATCTCTCAGGTCAGTATAAGATAAGTTTGCCTTGGATAAGTTGACATCCTGCAGGACCATATTGCTGATTGTGCAATATTTAAGCTTTGTATAACTTAAATCAAGTGTAACCTTATCCTCGACCTCCCACCCTTGAGCGATCTCAGAGAGATTAGCACCACTCAAATCAGGATATAAATTAGGAAACCTCTGCCGCCAATCATTCCATGATTGGGCACCATTCTTTAATTGTGTTACATGCTCAAGATGCTCATAAAATGTCATGCTTTTCCAAATATTAAATTGCTATAATTACTTCTAAATAAAAATATGAAATAAGTTTCTAATCTAATTTGAACTTAAGTCCCACACCAACAGAATAATTTTCGATATTATCTCCAAACTCACCATCAGTAGCCAAATACCCTTGGAAATCTTTTATTGAGAAGTCAAAACCCAATCGACCAACAGCACTGAATTCATCATTATCTGATATGGTATAATCAATATTCCCCACACTTAAATCGATTTCATCAAATATCTTATAATTAGCCCCAACCTGGACAAACGGTCGAAACAACCAATCACTATATTTGTAATAACTAAAGAATTTCGCAGAAACACCAGCTGTCAACTGGTCTCCTTCAGAATCACCATACGAAATATTTCTAGAATCCTCATAAGAATCACCGTCACCATAGGCATATGTGAACTGTGTCCGAAGATCGACTTTATTTTTTGCTGATCCAAGTTCAATAATGCGGCCAGCACCTGCAGTAACAACAAAACTCCTAACATCATAATCACTGTTAGAATCCAAGATCAGATTATCTGTATCAACTTCACCGATAGATGCTGCTGCGGTGGCAAAAACATAATTTTTTTCTTGGGTAAGAATACCAAAAACACCAAGCCCCCATTGCGTTGAAGTAACCTTGCCAGCCTGATCAAAGCCATCCGCTTTAAGAATAGCATTAGAGCCAATATCAGCATCAGAATATGTATAATTTATATATGCGCCAACAACAGCTTTATCACGATCATAACCCGACCAAGGGTTTTGTGTTTGATACCGTAGACCTGAAGTCACACTAACAGTTTCAAAATCTTGCTCATCAGTCTTACCAATCACTGATTTTGCCCCAGATTGTAATTCAAAAACTTGTCCTTTGTCATAACTCTCAAAATTCTCAAAACTAGATGTAAAATTCGTACTGAGCTGCCCTGTGCCTGCTTCAATTATCTTATTTTTAATTGTTGTGCTACCATAAGAACTGAAAGAAAAAGCAGATACTCCAGTCTCAGAACTGTTAATACCACCTAGACCGATATCAACTATCGATAATTGGTTTTGCTTTGCTGTATTAATAATGACATCTACACCTGCTTGGCTTACAACCGCAGTTTGGTTAATCCTATTTATGGAAATTCGATCTCGATTATCTTCCGTATCAGAACCTTCATCAACCGTCGTATCCTGGGTGCCAGTTTTATCTGTCGTATCCTGAGTGCCAGTATTATCTGTTGTATCCTGAGTGCCAGTATTATCTGAACTACCCAGGGTATCAGTATCTGAGGTACCTTGATCTCCTCTCGGATCACTCCCTATATCAGTATCATTGAGACTGGGGTCACGTTGTCTATTGTCAGGATTATCAGGCCCAGGTTTTCCTTCTCCTTCAGGTAAAGTCACCAACAGAGGAATATCTAATGTAGATGTTGATAATTGCCTTGATGAAGGGGCCGTATCTGCAATTCCATTAGATTGAGCAAATAAATAATTAATTGGAAGAAATAAAAAGCCAAATGAAAACATACACAAAATCAGCACTTGACTGATACGAAACATCCCCCACATACCCAAGCCCCATTAACTATAAAAATCAAGATATTAAAAGAATTAGATGATATTTTACTTTAATTTTTGGGCAAGAGTGTGGAAGCATTATGTAAATTTATTTCCACAATTTAACATGTAATAAGAATATTTAAGCTTCACCTGAGGTGATTAAAGCAAGAAGCAATAATATAGAAGGGTTTTATAGAATATTCTTCAATTGAAGGGAGTGACTGTAAGACAACTTAACAAAAATGACTTAAAGTAATAAAATAACGAAAAAATAGAGCACGATAAAACCTATTGTTGCATTTTACCCAACCCTGAACTCAACTTTTTCAATAAGAATATATTTTAACGTACAAACCTAGAAAACTCTGTAATAACTTGCTCATAAACTCTTTTCTTAAAAGGAACAATCAATTTTGGTAATTCTTTAAGATCAGCCCAGCGCCATTCAGAAAACTCAGCCTTATGCTCTTTATCCGGATTGATATTAATTTCACTCTCAGTTCCAACAAATCGCATTGCAAACCATTTCTGTTTTTGCCCTTTATATTTTCCTTTTAAAGCAATTCCAATCAGATCTTCAGGTAAATCATATGTAAGCCAGTTCTCTGTTTCGGCAAGAATTTCAACATTATGAACACCTGTTTCTTCTTGAAGTTCCCGCAAAGCAGCACGTTCTGGACTTTCTCCATCATCAATACCTCCCTGAGGCATCTGCCACCAACTCGAGCCTGAACTGTCATGTTTTGCAGGAATGCGTTTTCCAATCCAGACCTTATTATCTGAATTAAGCAAAGCAATACCAACACAATTACGATATGGAAGAGAGGATAAACGAGACATAAGCAACACACTAACTGGCTTTAACTAGGACGATAGGCTCTGACGGCCGCACTCAGGGGTACAAGAATAATGTTCTTCTTGGCAAGTGTTTTTGACCATTTCCGTATTATTTTGACTGTTAAAGGTAAGCTAGAGGCAACACCTACGGCATGTCCATGCTTAAGTGCTACCCCCTCAAGTTTTGAGAGTTTAGCATGAATATGTTCTTCAATGACCTCAGAGTCTATATGAAGGTGGGCTTTTCCAAAACCCATATTAATCTTTTTAGCTAAATCTTCTGCTGTTGACTGAATACCTTTGGAAGTTTCAAAATAAATCAGCCCCCGTCGGCTCAATTCCTGTAATATAGGAAGGACAGCAACATCTGATGAAAAAAACTTTTCACCCATTGCATTTGTAATACCAATATAACCCGAAAAACGCCCCATCAACCAAAGTAACCGACTTAAATTCTCTTCTTTTGCAATGCCAGTTAAGAGTGTATGTGGTCCAGGATCATTATCTGGATAATCATATGGTTCGAATGGAATTTCCAACAAAACCTCATGTCCTAATTGACGTGCTTTGCGCACCCAATTTTGTAGATTAGTTCCATAAGGACTAAAGGATAATGTCACAGGACCTGGCAAATTATGTATAACATGATCAGTTGCCAAAGAGCTAATTCCTAATCCCGTAATCATTATGGCAATACGCTTTGGCTCCCCTTTTTGAATTTGAGCTGGTAAATTAAACGGCCTTGCATAAACATCAAAGGCTTTTCTACCGTCTTCAGATATTATTGGTAATGTTCCGTAGCGTGATTTCTCTATCATGCCACGGAAAGGCACTGGAGCCATCAAACGCGAAACCCGTTGACCCGATTTCAAATTTTTCTGCAAATTACTTAGAACATCTGGAACTGGAAGTTTTGGAAACTTCTTTTTACGGTCTAACGAAAGAGCTGTCGCAGGCCCATCATCTTGTGCACCACTTGAGCGTATGGGATCTTTTTCAATAATAGATGGATCAGACCAATCCAAGACAACATGTGCAACAGGCTCGCCCCCCATTTGATCGGCCTGTAAAACCAACAGTAAAATTAAACCAAACAGAGAAACAAAAAAAACCAATAATGTAATTCTTAATGTTTTCATCAGATCCCAAACAAGATTGATATATCAAATCATCCATTTTACGAGTGGATATTTCACAAATAAAAGATGTTTGGGAATATAAATAGGCCACGTGTTATTGAAAAAGCTTTAACAAAACAACTCAGAAAGGCACTTTAAAAAAATTTCAAAAACAAAATCGCCCTCGAATACAATCAAGGGCGACTCTCAGCATAAACATCAAATTTGAAAAACAAATCTATACTAGTTTGGTAAAGCTTGCTTTTTTGTAGGTACAGAAACTGTATCATCCCCTTTTAGAGTTCCACGTAACAGTTTCAAAGCATATTGTAGCTGAGTATCTTTGTCTCTTTCTTTTGGAACATATGCGGATGAACCAGAATTTTCTTCTCCGCCTTCATTTTTCAAATGCCCACGAAGAGCAGCTTCGCCTCTTGGCTTAATCTTCTTCTTTTTCAATTCCTCAGGAAGTTCTTGCTCAACTACAATATTAGGGTCAATTCCCTTTGCTTGTATTGATGTTCCAGAAGGAGTGTAATAACGAGCAGTCGTTAATCGGATAGCACCACCATTAGAAGCTAATGGTATAATTGTTTGAACAGATCCTTTACCAAATGAACGCGTACCAATGATTGTTGCGCGTTTATGATCCTTTAAAGCTCCAGCGACAATTTCCGAAGCTGAAGCTGATCCACCATTAATGAGGACAACAATTTTTTGACCTTTGGTAATATCACCTTTTTTGGCATATTTCTTCTCTGTTTCGTCTGCATTACGTCCACGCGTCAGAACAATAGCCCCACGATCAAGGAAATTATCTGAAACAAATACCGCCTGATCAAGCAAACCACCAGGATTATTACGCAGGTCTATAATATACCCTTTAAGTTTTGGTCCGATCTTCTCAGTAAGCTCCTTAACATGCTTTTTAAGCTTTGAATTTGTTTGCTCATTGAATTGTTTGACACGAATATAAGCAATATCTTCTTCAAGTTTGGCTTCAACAGGATTGATATTGATAACATCTCTGACAATCTTGATATCAAAGGGCTCATCTTTACCTTTACGGATAATTGTAAGAATAATTGGCGTATTAACTGGCCCACGCATCTTATCGACAGCCTGTTCTAATGTAAGACCGGTAATTTGCTCACCATCAAGATGCGTAATAAAATCACCTGAAAGAACCCCAGCTTTCTCAGCAGGCGTCCCATCAATCGGAGAAACAACTTTAACAACATTTTTCTCCATAGTGACCTCAATACCAAGGCCACCGAACTGCCCACGCGTTTGAACCTGCATATCCTGGAAGTGCTTAGCATTCAAATAAGCCGAATGCGGATCAAGTGCACTCAACATACCATTAATAGCAGATTCAATGAGCTTACTATCATCAGGTTTCTCAACATAATCAGACCTGACACGCTCAAGAACATCCCCAAAAAGATTGAGATGGCGATATATTTCAGTATTTGCGGCACTTGCCGATGATGGGCTTCGGGCGATATTAACAAATATGGTCCCTGCTCCAAAAGCAGCTAAAATTAAAAATATCCAGAGTGCAAATTCTGATTTTCTCAACATTATCCTTGAGCCTTCCTTTGCCCATCTGACCACCAAGGATCAGGATTGACTGGGCGTCCATTTTTACGAAACTCTACATACAGTGTTTGATCATAACCTTTGTTCGCTTTGTCACTAGCTTGCACTTTCGACTTTGGAGCCATACTGGCAACAGGCTCTCCAGTTAAAACAAACTGTCCAGGCGTAACATCAATTTTTCCCATTCCTGCAAGTAGTATATGGTGTCCCCCACCAGCATTAATAATTAAAAGTTGTCCATAACTTCGAAACGGCCCCGCATAAACAACCCAACCATCACATGGAGAGGTAACCTGAGCATCACTTCTTGTACCAAGCAAAATTCCCTTTAAGGAATTACCATATTCGTTAGAAGAGCCAAAATTCTTTAGCTTTTCTCCTGCAACTGGTAGAGGTAGTAACCCCTTTGCTCTATTAAAAGCAATTGCCGGCTTAATGCGAGCTGGATTAATAAGCGAAGCAACCTTTGTACCTCTTTTTCCAGGAATAAGGTTAATTTTTCGTCCAGTTCTTGGATCAATTTTCGATTTTAGTCCAGAATTTCCACGAGCAAGCTCTTTTTCATATTTTCCAAGCCCAACTTTTCGAGTGACTTCTCGGTCTAACTTTAGGATCAGATCGCCTAAATTCTTAGCATTTCTTGAGTATGTTTTCGCAGCATCACGAACAACTTTAAGTTCGTTTTTCTGAGCTATGATCTTTGTCTTTTTTGAATTAATGAGATTTTGAAGTGTTTGGCGTTGTTTAGCCAACTTTAAACTTTCAGAGCGTAACTCATTTGCTTGAGTCCTTGTCCAAGTCACAATTTGAACGAGTCGAGTGAGATCCCCTGACATTTTATCTGCTTCAGATTTTAATTTAGGGAAGACCGAAGCAAGCAACATTGCACTCCGTACCATTTTTAGAGCATCATCACGATGTGTGGCCATAATTGGTGGAGGTTGACGCCCCATTCGCTGCATCACGGCAAGCATTTTTGCGATAGTACTATGGCGTTTCGCAATCTCAGACCTTATTTTCTTCTCTTTTGAAGAGAGTTTATTAAGGTTTTTCTCGATTTTTGTTAAAGCAGCCTCACTTTTTTTTACGCGATCTGCAGTAATAACGAGAAGTTTGTTTAATTCCTTACGCTGTTCATTAAGGGTAGAGAGGTTTTTCGAGATTATTTTTTCTTTTTGCTTTTTCTCATCAAAGACTTTTCTAAGTTCATCAAGGCGCTTACGAGCATTTTTTAAACCGCTTTCACTAGTTTTTTCTTTTATTTGAGCATCGCCTGAATTTTGTGCGGAGGAGTATTTTACCAAACCACCAGATAGCAAAGTCAGATAGATTGCAAAAATCACAAATATATTTTTTATTATTTTTGAACTATAACTTGCAACCATTTTGTAACCTAAAAAAATCCTCTAAATCGATACCTTAGTTTAGCGTACATATAGCGAATAATCTAATGAACTTTAAAATAATAAACATACAAAATTTCATTTATAGCAGAATAATGGCAAAACTTACTGATAAATTAGTAAATTAAATATTTAATCACGATGATAAGGATGTCCAGTAATAATTGTTATAGACCTATACAACTGTTCTGTGAGGAGAACACGAACAAGTCCATGTGGAAAAGTCATCTTTCCAAGTGACAGAGAAAATTGAGCTTTTTTTATAATTTCTTGACCAATACCATCAGGTCCACCAATAACAAAAACAAGCTCTGATACCCCAGAATCTCTATAATCTAATAGCTTTTCAGAAAATTCTTGGCTTGTTAAAATTTTACCTCTTTCTTCAAGGGTAATCATCAAAACATTAGAATTTATTTTACTTAATAAGGATTTAGCTTCTTGGTTTAAACGATCTAATTTATTCGAAGACCTACATTCAGTAACCTCAATTAATTTAGTAGGACCAATTTTAATTTTTTTATGAGATAAATTAGAAAGCTTGAGATATCGTTCGTAAAGCTGACTTTCAGCTCCAGACTTAAGACGCCCGACAGAAGCAATTGTAATATTCATATATAATTTTCTATTTATGAAAAAAACTATTCATTATCAGTTTCATGATCAATAGACCAGATTTTCTCTAAATTATAAAACTCTCGGACTTCAGGACGGAAAAGGTGGATAATAGCATCACCAACATCAATCAAAACCCAATCACAATGTGGTAATCCTTCAACATGAGCCTTTCCATAACCATTTTCTTTGAATTTTTTAACAAGCTGATCAGCAATTGCACCAACATGCCTATGAGATCGCCCTGAGGCAATGATCATAACATCTCCAATTGCTGTTTTCCCGTGAATATCTATTGATACAATATTCTCAGCCTTCGCATCATCAAGACAATTAATAATAAATTCCGACAATTTTTTTGTAGCTTCGTCACTTTGTGTCGCATCAGCGGAAGATACATCATCTGAGGTATCTTCAAGAGATATGGCCATATTCGTACAGTTATCCTTTCACTTTAAACAGGAAAACATTATATTTAACCTAGTTTATCGCCCATAAAAAAAGCATGATAAAATATATACTATTTTCTAGATTATTCAACTTATCACACAGCTCAAACAACATTTCAGTGATCTTGTGCATTTTTAAGCAGATTTTGGCGAATTTCAGTAGATGAAATTGGGCATAATCGATCTGTTAAAAACGTCCATGCAGGACCTTCATATGCATTCAGAATATGCTGATCGACCTCTCTTCTATAATAAGCACGCATATAATGCGCAGCACGTGATGAAAGAGCTCGATAACGATAAGTCGGACGATCAATGATGACAATAGGCATTAGGTGAATAAGCTGTTGCCAGTGCTGCCAGTGATGAAACCCTCTTAGATTATCAGCCCCCATAATCCATATAAAACATGTTCCTGGATAGCGTTGTGTTAAATACCTTAGTGTTTTATAAGTATAAGGAGAACGGCGAGTTTCCTCAAAACCGGTCACATCAATCTTAGGATGGTTCGAACAAACTTTGCTTTTATGAATACGCTCATTTAAAGAAGCAAGATCATTATGAGATTTCAGAGGATTACCAGGCGAAACAATCCACCACAACCGATCCAATTTAAGTCGCTTTAAAGCAATCAGACTTATGTGTTTATGGCCTTCATGAGGGGGATTGAACGATCCCCCAAGCAAACCAATGCGCATTTTTGGACTTACGGGTGGTGTTTTTGGGAAAATAGTACCGTTATTTTTGATATTCACAAAATTAGATCGCCTTGATTTAAAGCCCAGTGACTAAAGCAAAGTGACTGAAGCAGAGTGACTGAAACAGAGTGACTAAGGCCGAGTTTGCCCTGAACCTCTTACAACATACTTAAAGCTGGTCAGCTGTTCAACTCCGACTGGTCCCCGGGCATGCATTTTACCTGTCGCAATACCAATCTCAGCACCCATCCCAAATTCACCACCATCAGCAAATTGAGTTGAAGCATTATGCAAAACAATGGCACTATCAACTTGGTTCAAAAAATCCGCAACAACTTGATGATTATCACTCACAATACAATCTGTGTGCTGAGAGCCATATCTTGCGATATGATTTATAGCCCCATTGACACCATCAACAACTTTAACGGAAATGATTGCGTCCAAATATTCTGTTGCCCAGTCTTCTTCATTTGCAGATTCAACAGAACTAGAAATGCTTTGTGTCGTTTCGTCGCCTTTCACATGACAGCCTGCCTCTTTCAACGCTAGAATAAGAGGCTCTAAATGTGTGTGAACACATGCCTGATCAACCAATAATGTCTCTACTGCCCCACATATTCCTGTACGCCTCATTTTGGCATTAACCACGATACCCTTTGCCATCTCAAGATCGGCATCTTTGTCCACATAAACGTGACACAATCCTTCAAGATGCGCAAAAACAGGAACACGAGCTTCTTGCTGAACACGTGCAACAAGACTTTTACCGCCACGAGGTACAATGACATCAATATTATCATCTAATCCCGTAAGCATCATGCCAACGGCAGCGCGGTCAGTCGTAGGCACAATTTGGATTGCGGCCTCTGGAAGGTTTTGGCTCCTCAAACCAGTCTGTAAACAGCTCTTAATCGCTTGGCTGGAGTGATAACTATCAGAACCACCCCTCAGAATAACTGCGTTACCAGATTTAATACCTAATCCTCCAGCATCAGCAGTTACATTTGGGCGGCTTTCATAAATGATCCCTATAACGCCAAGTGGAACGCGAACCCTCTGAATTTTTAATCCATTTGGACGATCCCATTCTGCAATAACATCCCCTACTGGATCTGGCAATTGAGCAATATCTTCTAATCCGTTTGCCATTCCCTCAATACGATCAGAAGTCAGTTTTAGCCTGTCAAGAAAGGCTGCAGTCTTACCTGACTCTTCTGCAACTTTCATATCTCTTGCATTTTGCTGCAAAATGGTATCAGTATTTTTTCGAAGCTCTTCCGCCATAACGTACAGAGCCTTATTCTTACAATTACCCGAAGCTAACGCAAGCACACGGGCTGCCTCACGAGCCTTACGCCCAACATTGAGCATTTCTTCGGTCAATTGTTTCAAATCCAAGGAGACAGCTGCATCCATTTTAAATCATCCTCAAGTTAAGTGCACAAGCAGAGCCATATCATCACGATGAATAATCTCCGAGCGCCCTCGATACCCTAACAATTCAATTATCTTTTCACTTTTATGACCAATGATTTGTAACGCCTCAGTATATTTATAGGCTACCAGACCACGGCCTAAACTTTGCCCATCTTCATCACAGATAGAAACACAATCTCCACGATCAAATTCACCTTCAAGAGATAGTATTCCAGCAGGCAGAAGACTTTTCCCATTTTTTAATGCCACAACTGCGCCTGCATCAATGATAAGACGCCCCTTTGGTTCCAAACTGCCTGCAATCCATTTTTTTCTTGCAGCAACCGGTGTAGCCTTGGCAAGAAACCAAGTTCCTTTGCCTTCTTCTAGCCAATAAGAGAGTGGATTGTCAAAGCGCCCAGACGTTATAACCATATGGGTTCCCGCCCCTACAGCAATTTTAGCAGCAGCAATTTTTGTAATCATCCCACCCTTAGCAAAAGCAGTTCCTGAACCACCGGCCATGTCTTCGATCTCAGTCGTAATTGTATCCACTTCCGGAATATGAACTGCATCAGGATTTCGGCTAGGAGGAGCTGTATACAGCCCATCAATATCAGAGAGTAATATCAAACAATCTGCACTCAACATACTTGCAACACGAGCTGCAAGACGATCGTTATCTCCATAACGGATCTCAGATGTCGCCACAGTATCATTTTCATTGACCACAGGAATTGCACCAAGCTTTAAAAGCGTATTAATCGTAGATCGTGCATTTAAATATCTTCGACGTAACTCTGTATCTCCTAAAGTAAGAAGTATCTGTGCGGTTACAATTCCAAACTCTTTAAAAATTTCTTCATAGGCATGAGCAAGTGCAATTTGCCCAACGGCTGCTGAAGCTTGACTATCTTGTAGTTTCAACGCACCTTGAGGAAGTTTCAAAACATGACGACCAAGTGAAATTGCACCAGACGAAACAAGAATAATCTCTTTCCCGTCTCGTTTAAGCCTCAAAAAATCTTCACCTAGGGTTTTTAACCATGCACGATTTAGCTGCCCGGTTTCTGCATTTGTTAATAACGCAGAACCTATTTTGACAACAATACGCTTGGCATTAACCCACTCAGACCTCATGGATGCCACCCTTTAGTCTCTGACTCAGGTTCAGCCTCTTTCTGCGCATTCAGTTGCGCAGTTTTTATTTCTTTTGCCAATCTATGTAGGGCTTGATCCATGTTATAATGTGAAACAGCGGACAATAACATGGGCTTAAAACCAATATGCTTCTCCAGAATGGCTGCTTTTTCCAATTGCTCTTCTTCCAAAAGAGCATCACATTTTGACAAGGCAACAAGTTCTATTTTCTCTTCAAGCCCAGCACCATAAGCTTCTAATTCTGTCCTAACAATCTCATAAGCTTCAACAGGATCTTCTTCAGTCACATCAATCAAATGCAACAAAACGCGGCATCTCTCTATATGCCCTAAAAAACGATCACCAATCCCGGCTCCCTCATGTGCCCCTTCAATAAGACCTGGAATATCAGCCAAAACAAAATCCACTTCGCCGATTTTCACAACACCAAGATTAGGGTGAATGGTCGTAAAAGGATAAGCGGCTATCTTAGGTTTTGCAGCAGTCACAGCAGCCAGAAACGTAGACTTGCCTGCATTAGGTAAACCAATCAAACCTGCATCCGCAATAAGTTTTAAACGTAACCAGATTATATGCTCTTCACCAGGCTCTCCTGGATTCGCATGGCGCGGTGCCTGATTAGTAGAAGACTTAAAATGAGCATTCCCAAAACCACCATTCCCACCTTTTGCAACAAGTGCTTTTTGACCAGGCACGGTTAAATCCGCAAGCTGTGTTTCATTATCTTCTGCAAAAACCTGTGTACCAGGAGGAACTTTCAAAAATACATCATCACCAGAGGCTCCAGAACGATCTCGCCCCATCCCATGAATGCCCTTACCAGCCTTATAATGTTGCTGATAGCGATAATCGACAAGCGTGTTCAAGTTGGCAACGCATTCAACCCAGACGTCTCCGCCACGTCCACCATTGCCACCATCAGGCCCACCAAACTCGACATATTTTTCTCTTCGAAAACTGATGCAGCCATCGCCACCTCCACCAGATTTTATATAAACACGAGCTTGATCTAAAAATTTCATTTTCTATCTATTCTTCTTTGGTATCTCTAAGAGGAAACTCAAAACAGTTGCATAACATATCTTCATTCCGAGCTAAACAGTGGTGTTGAACAACTTTACCTGTTGATATATAGCCAGCTTTTTCTAACACACGACCTGAAGCAGGGTTATTTTGCATATGCCAGGCTGTGATTCTTTTTGCATTCAGTTCATCACGACCGTAACATGTGAGTAAACGAGCTGCTTCTGTTGCATAACCTACCCCCCAATAAGGTTCGCCAATCCAGTACCCAAGGACATAATGACCTTTATCACGCTCCTGAAGCCCAATCCCCCCGATATGCAGTTTCTTACTTCTTAAGATAACAGCCAGTCCCGAGATTTTACGATCCTTCCATTCATTTCTTGTATGTTCTATAAATTTTAGAGCATCTTCATAATGATATGGATGGGGAATACGGGTCGTCATTTTAGCAATATTCAAGTTACCGCACAGGTCAACCAAACTCTTTGCATCGCTTATCTCATATGGACGTAAGATTAAGCGTTCACTTTCAAAAGTAAGTCCTATTGTGTCGTACTTGCTCATTTTCCTGACTCAAATAATAAAAAAGGGGAAGCCAGTTTCCTGGTTTCCCCTTAATTCAAAAACTCTACCGGGATCAGGAAACCGGCAGATTAATCATTCAAAATCTACCGTTAATTGCTTGCCTCAGTTGAGGGAACAACAGAAACATAGACTTTACCACCAGATTTCGTCTTAAATTCCACATTGCCTTCAATCAGAGCAAAAATAGTATGATCTTTTCCCATACCAACATTTGTGCCAGGGTTCCATTTTGTACCCCGCTGGCGAATAATAATATTACCTGGAATAACAGCTTCGCCACCAAATTTCTTTACACCAAGACGACGACCTGCCGAGTCGCGTCCGTTACGGGATGAACCACCAGCTTTTTTATGAGCCATAACTTATCTCCTTATCCCTAATCGCTTATGCGTCTTCGCCTTTAGCCAATTTCTCCGCTTGGCCAAGCCAATCATCACGCTCAATACGACCTTTAAAGTTTAAAACTTCGTCAACTTTCTCGATATCTTCTTTTGAAAAGGCGGCAACCTGTTCAAATTTAGTAATACCAAGTGCGTTCAACTTTTCCTCTAAGACAGGACCAACACCTGAAATCTTCTTCAAATCATCAGCCTTACCTTCAGGAGCAGTAAATAATGCTTGAATCTCTTGCTGAGGCTTCTCATCAGCTTTTTCTTCCTTTTTAGGCTTTGGCTTTGCAGCTTTTGCCTTTGAAGGAGCTTTACCGCCAGTCAAAATCTCCGTAATCCGAACAGTTGTCAAATGCTGACGATGTCCTGCCTTTCGACGATAATTTTTACGGCGTTTTTTCTTAAATACGATGATTTTCTTGGCACGGCCTTGCTCAACAACCTCGGCAGCGACACTTGCGCCATCCAGAGTTGGAGCACCGACTTCAGGTTCACCGTCACCAGCAACCATCAAAACTTCATTAAATTGTATGATTTCGCCCTCATCACCGGCGACTTTTTCAACTTTAAGTACATCTTCAGGTGCAACACGATATTGTTTGCCACCTGTGCGAATAACCGCATACATCAGCTTATATCCTTCTCAATTCGCACCCTGTGGCGCCGCGAACATTTCGCGAACTTTCATAAATAAGCAGAAAATAAAGAAATTTCCTAGCTAGCAAGCCTCGGGCAGCGCTATTTCTAATGTAATAACACATTTTTCGTGAATGAGACGCACTATAGGCAGATTTCAAGGCTTGTCAACGGGAAAGACAAGAAATGAAAGCTTAATATCATGAAAGAAATAAGCTCATAATACTAAGCTTTCAGGAAGCTTTTAACAAGAAATATGCATTGTACTTATAAAGTTAGTTTATTTGAAAGCCGCTCTTTTTGTATCTACCCCTTCAAACTCCCAATTTTTTTTGGGTGTCTGATAAGGATCTTTAAATTCATTATCAAAGTCAAACTTTGGCGAAGTTGATAAACTTAACAAGGGTGATGCTTGAAAATGGCTTCTTATATTTTCAAATTCATAAGCAAGTTGATATTGTAATGCAGAAAGCTCCGAAGGGCTGAAAGCTGGTTTCTCAACCGTATTTTCGACCAAATGTATTGGCTGCTTATCTCTCAATTTTGGAGAAATATTTATAGAATCAAATTCCATAGCAAATTTAAAGTTATTACTATGAGCAGCAACTGTCTTATGTCCAGAACCAATACTTGCAAATTCGTCAGCATCATAAGATTGGCTTTTTTCAGATAAAACTGTCTTTATTGTTGGCTTATAAGCAGCCTCATAGCTTCTATAAAACTTTAAATTTGCAAATTCATTAGCATGTGCAAAATTCAAAGACTTATTCAAAGCCTGGCGATGATACAGACCACCCCCATTTGACTGGTCAAATATGCCAATAACCCCGACACTATTGAGTAAATTCGAGGCAATAAACCCACCAAAAACAGCCAACGCAATTGTAAAATACCTATTCAAAACAACCCCTCCATACCTTTTTAGTTTAATAAAAAGGAGTATCTCATTGAGAAATTGAATAATGATAAAGGCTCAAAACAATCAAAATATATGACTAACAAACTATTATTATTTTAGTAGAATTTATAACAATCACATTAAGTGCCTAAAATTAAAAAAACCCCTGTCATAAAGCAGAGGTTTTTTCACGCACATTTCGCTCAATAATCAAAACTGGGATTACTTTATATAAGCAGACTTCGTATACAAATTCATTTCTGCAACACCAACAGCTATATTCAGGCCTCTTTGAGCCTGTACACTCACTGGTTGTAAAGTAATAGTATCACCAGAACCGCCAACAAGAACTTTGGCACCACCCCCAAGACCAAGAGCAACATCAGCAGCAACACCCACATAAGTACCATTTAAAGATGAGCTTTTGATTTGTGATGTTGGAGCAAGCACAACCCATTTTATAACTGCTTTCTTGGCATCACCAAGGTTCAAACCAAATTTTTTAATTTCACCGCCATAACTGGCAACAACCTTACCGGATAAAGTTGTAAAATCACAATCAACTTCTTTTTTGGCGCCAATGATAAAATTGGTTTTCGCATAAATTCCACAAGTCAGCGCACCAACCTCAACACGTGCTTTATCTGCAAGAGCTGAAGAAGTGTTAAAAACTGAAAAAGAAAGCAAAGCGAGTGCCGCAACTAAAACTGCGAAAGGTCTCATGTTTATGTTTTCCTCAATAATTTGGACGTGAAAGACACTGAATAGTACTATAATAACAAAAATTTATTCTTAGGCCCTTAATAAAAATAATTTTATCAAAGGGACTTAACTCTCTATTCATAACATAATTAAAAACATAGTAATGATGGCGATAATGAGAGGAAGTCCTAATAAAATCAAATAAATACGATATATTGAAAAGGTTTCATAACGTTTCAGACGACGGATTTTCTTTTCAATATCATCCCGTTTATTGTCGTCCGCTTTATCCCATTGGGCCTGAGCAAAAGCAATTTGGCTATCGATATCGTCATGATTCTCATCACAACAATCAATAATACGCTCATATTCACGGATATAAGGAATCAACTCCTCATTGCGCGAAACTGCGGCAGTTCCCAAATGTCTTCGAACTTTATTCACACTTCGAGCACAATCGTGAAACTTTCGCTGTTTCTCGTTATAACCCCGAGCTTGCTCAACCAATCCGAGTATCAGCGACAAGGTTCCTATCGCATAAGATGTAAATTCTAGGATATTACGGATATTCTGATGTAAAATATCTTCAAATAAAAGCACATAGAAAGGAACTAAAAATCCAAAGATCCCAGAAACAACAAAAGCAAGAATACTGGCATTTTGCTTCCGCTCATAACGTTTTGCTGCATTAAAACGCGCACGCATGAGGGTTTTCCAGTCTTTAAGATATTTTGCTTTTTCCGGAAATGGAACCAGAACAGGCGGAACAATCGAACTCTCAAGAGATTTTTGAGGTTCAAATCCTTTCATCTCATATGTCTGATTCTCTTGTTTCATAGTTTCTGATTATCAATCATGGATGTCACAATCAATCAGAAGCTAAAGCTTATACACTTATATATCGCATAAACCTCTTGCTTTAAAAGATTTCTTACCAATATCTAAATATAAGAAAAATGCTAAGGCCAATTATGATGCAAGATCACAAAAAAATATTAAAAGAAATACCGATCATTGAAGTAGACAAGAACTGGCCATTACAAACATTGGAACATTTTCCAGAACACGCAGAGATATTGTTAGACAATGCAGCAAAACGCTTTTCAAATCTGACACTCAAAATAGGGGATTTTCAGTCAAAACGCTGGCTGAACAAATCCAATTCTCCTTATATAAAAGACATTGAAAATGTCCATCAAAACACCAATAAACCTGGCGCTTATCTCCTGAATATCAGCTATGAATGGGGCTGCACCTGTCAGGCCGCTCTAGATCCAAAAACACAAACACCACGACTAATAAGAGTGCTTGACTGGCCAGATGAAGGTCTCGGAGAATATGTCATTGCTGCAAAAATCAAAAATGATTTTGGAAACTGGACATCTCTAACATGGCCAGGTTATGCAGGCGTCTTACAGGCTGTTGCAAAGGGACGCTTTGCAGCAGCGATTAATCAAGCCCCAATGGATTTACCAACTGGCTGGATTGCACTGGATTGGTTAATTAATCGTATCCGGGCTTGGAACACAACACACATACCACCAGCGCATTTGCTCCGACAGGTTTTTGAAACAGCCAAAAACTATAATGAAGCAAAAGATATGCTCTCCCAAACCCCAATCACTGTCCCAGCCATCTTTGTCCTGACCGGCCTTACCGCTGATGAAGCTTGTGTCATCGAGCGCAAACAGGAAGAGGCCTTCATACTCGAAGGCCCAGTCTGCGCAGCCAACTCATGGCGCAACACCAATTGGAAAGGATGCTTCCGAGGAGAAGACAACACCTCAAGATTAAATATGATGGAACAACAACAAAACCTAACCTGTGAAAACTTTTCCTGGTTAAAATTTCCCATCCTCAACACCAGAACTCGCCTCGCCATGATCACAGATGCAACAACCGGCAACATCATCGCCCAAGGATTTGAGGACTGTAAAGAGGCAACTAAGGTTTTGCGAATATAACGCTCCCCCACATTAACCATAAAGAAAATAATTTCTGTTACACTCTCTTTCAATCGTAACGAAAGAGTAATGAAACGTCATGAAATACCATAGCAATGACAATTCGCATGTTCAAGAAGAGCCTGAAAACTCCAATCAAAGTGAGGATGACACTCCTAAAATTTACGATATGCGTGGAAATTTTATTCTCTCACCAATTTTTTTTAGCGAGTTAAAGAGCAAATTGAACGACTATCGAGACTATGACGAAAAACAAATAAATACTAACAACGAAGATGATTTAAAAACTTACCATGTTCTAAACAGAAGAACGAGTAGACGCATAAGATCCCACACCTTCACACAAAAATCAGAAAACAATTACTGCTTCCCAACCAACAAATTTGTTCGTCACAAATTTTCTTATGATCCAAAATTATCTGAAATTTACAATGACCAAAACCAAACGGACGAACTTTAATCCTCGTCCCCCTCACCCTTCATCTCAATAACCATCGCAAACGCATCGCGCTTTTTTATACCTGTGGTCTGGGCAAGCGCTTTCGCTAACATCTTCGTCGGACACCCCTCATCAACAAGCACTTTGACAAAATCTGCGATATCACCTGTTGTGCGCTCTGCCCCATCCTCATCTTCAACTTCAATGCCCTTCACCAAAACCGTAAGCTCTCCACGAGGCTGGTCCATCTGCAAAAAGATATCAATAAGTTCGTTAGGTACCCCACGATAAACCTCTTGTGTATGCTTTGTCATATCCCGGCACACAACCACATGCCGCTCACCAAGAGTGCTTTTGATATCTTCCAAAGTCTGAACAATACGATGTGGTGATTCAAAAAAGACAAATGTATAAGCAGCTTTTTTTATGTCCTCAAAAGCTTTTTTCCGAGCACCAGCCTTTCGAGGCATAAAACCAACAAACCTGAAGTCCGCCGGCGAAATACCAGCAATCGAAAGTGCTGTTGTGACTGCATCAGGTCCAGGAACAGGAACAATGTCTATATCCTCTTCAACTGCCGCACTTACAATATGAAAGCCAGGATCAGAAATCAAAGGCATCCCGGCCTCAGAAACAACAGCCAAACGATCACCATTTCTCAAACGTTCGATCATCCCATCAACACGATTGCGCTCATTATGATCATGATAAGAAATCAAATGTCCACGAATTCCAAACTCTCCGAGAGCTTGCCGGGTTGTTCTGGTATCCTCACACAAAATCGCATCAACACTTTGCAAAACATCAAGTGCTCTCATAGAAAGGTCGCTCATATTTCCAATCGGCATACCAACAACATACAAGACACCTTCAGCACTCCGCTCTTCTTCAAGAGCTTCAATAACAATCTGCAACTCTGCATCTGTATTTTGCAACACATTAATCAGATCACGATTAAGCCCGGAAGCACCTTTCGTTGTTGCAATACATAAGCTTCTTGGTTGGGACTTTTCATGTCGTCTAAAAATCAAGGGTTCGCCACGACGAAAACTTGGATTAATTCGCGCGAGAACTTGATCTTCAAAATCACCAGCTTTTAACGTGATCTTCACCCGCCCACGCAGCGCAAACAAAGCATCCTCATCATACTCTGCACGAACACCAATAATACAGGTCCCACTCTGCGTAATCGTATCATCCGTTGTAACCTCAAAGGTTTTCGCATGAGAAGCTCGAATATTGGGATGCCCTTTACAGGTCAGTAAAACTTGAGAATGTGATGATGTCATATCGCAATCGCTTTAATCATATAACTTAACCGATTAGACCCACGCACTAAATGGCGCCCCCATAAAGTTCGAAACGGAGGATCCCCGGCAAACAATTCTCGTTCCTGAATCTCAAACCCTGCTTCCGCATATCTATCAGCTAGCAAATCATTATCTGCAGGCTTTGTAATATCCCCCAACCCCAATCGCTCAAGATAATCATCATCTTCAAACACAGAATAATTCAAGAAAATAGAAAGCTCCGCATCAGGCTTACAAACCTGACGAATTTTTTTTATTTCATCAACATCTGGGACAGATACAATTTTCATCAACGAGCCCCAAGGGTAATTTATTGACACGAAATCAATTTGCCCCGAAAACGGTCCTGGAAGATTCTCAGCAGCCCCACGAAGAAAAAATGCATTTGGAACGCCGCCCTTTTTAGGTTTTGCAGCGGCCACTCTTGAAGTTTTCGTCATATTTTCAATGGCTGCATCAATGCCAATACACAAAAAATCAGCATTCTCACGAGCCATATCAAGCACAAAACGCCCATCACCTGTCCCTAAATCAATCAGGACTTTTTCTGTCTCAATACTAGCTGTTTTGAACCAGTTGTCTTCCAGCTCAGTGAGCTGCTTACCAACAACACGTATAAAATCTTTCAACCGATACCTTATTGTATTCTCTATTCAATCATATCCAAAAAAACTCTAAACCAATAAAAAGGTTTACAATATTTCCTTGATTTGATTATTTGACCCAATATGAATGGCATATTTGGTAAGAGCTATAAACTAAGAAATGAAAAAAAATGCATACATTAAGTTTATCTATTTTTCTATCATCTTGTATACTCGCAGCAGCAATTTTTGCCCCAACCTGGTACGAACAGCAAAAACCAGCTCCTAAAATAGATCCAGATAAAGAAAATATCTACACGATAACACCGAGTGGCAACCTTATCAGGTACAATAAAAAGACATTGGAAATGACATTATGCGGTCTATCTGACCAGTCTTACCGCTGCCTAAATTTCGAAAAATAATTTTTTTTGAACCTTTTTCCAGATCAACACGTCTGATGATGTGAAGGCGAGTAAATGAGTATCGCCAGAAAGCTTGAAAAAGCAAACAATCATAAGGAATGTTGATATGACAAACACAACCAAATCTGGCATTGCCAAAAAAATTACCCTGGGACTTGCAGCAGCAGCAATTTCAATCACAGCTTTAGCTAGCACTGCACAAGCAAAACCACCTTTCAGCTTACATATTAGTCCACACAGTGGCGTAAGTTTCTCAATTGGACATGGTGGATACTATGGCCACGGTTATCATGGTATTCCATGGAAATGTAAATGGTATAAAAAGAAATTTAAGAAAACAGGCAAACACTTCTGGTGGAAAAAATATAAAAAGTGCCTATGGCACTACGGTTACTAAGAATAACCTTCGTATAAATCAGACAATAAAAAAGGGTGTGGTGAAATTTATTTCATCCGCCCTTTTTAACAAAACATATTAACCAGAAAGTTCTTTGGAGCGCGCCTTAGCAGCCAATAGAGCATCTTCCATAAGTGTTTTCAGATTATCACGATCCATAAGAACTTTCAGGGCTGCCTCAGTAGTCCCGGCAGGAGATGTAACGTTCTCACGTAAAAGACTTGGATCATTATCTGACAGACGCATTAGTTCTCCAGATCCTGAAACGGTCTCTTTTGCTAGCTGCAAAGCAACCTCTGGAGAAAGACCCAATTTCATACCGGCTTGTGTCATACATTCAGTAAGAAGAAAAACATAGGCAGGACCAGAACCAGACAAAGCTGTAACCGCATCCATATCATCTTCGTTTTCAACCCAAACATAAGCACCAATAGCCGAAAAGATTTGTTCAGCCAATTTCTTATCTCTACTTTGAACTGAAGAATTCGCGACAAGTGCTGACATTCCACGCCCAATGGCAGCTGGAGTATTTGGCATGGCCCGAACGACAGGTTGCCCAGACGTAAAATGACTTTCTATTGAACAAAGCGTTTTACCAGCCGCAATAGAGATAATCAAAGCATCAGAATTTATTTTGCCAGCGAGCTCTTTTAAGACATCATCTAAAACCTGGGGTTTTACGGCCAGAAACACGACATTAATATCAAGATCCGATCCAATGTTCTCGACTGACTGTATATCATACTTATTGAAAAGATCTTGTACATCTTCAGAAGGTGAAGGATCCTGAACAATAACTTGCCCAGGATCAATTCCTTCTTCTAACAGACCAGCAAGAACGGCGCTTCCCATTTTGCCAGCACCGACAAAAAGAAAGGTCCCTTCAAATTCGTCAATCATGCCTGACCTTCTGTTTCAAACATACTTGTAGCAAGAGCTTCAGGAGCTGTTTTCCCAGCCCAAACAACAAATTGAAACGCCTGATAATATCGCTCACACGCCTCTAAACCTGCATAAAGCAAACCTTCACATTGCGCACGTGTTGGTTCCGCACCATTGAGCATAAGCCCATGGCGAAACATTAGCAAACCATCTCTCGCCCAAAGATCAAAATGCCCAAGCCAGAGTTGCTCATTAATCGTCGCAATCAGCTTATACATTTCAGCTGATCTTGGCACTGGCACTTTCATATCAAAAGCTGAAGCAATATGAAGTGTTTCCAAATCATCGCGCCAATTGAGAGAAACATTATAATCAGTCCATGTTCCTTCAACAGCTATTGTCAGCTCATCATCAGTTGTTCGTTCAAAAGCCCAATCATTAATCGACGCGATTTTCTCTACCATATCTATAGGATGAGAAATACGATCGAATTGTGGTTCTATAGACGCCATTAGGTCCCTCTTTCCAGCCTGGAGATTGCTGGAGTCCTAAATTTATTTTTACGCCCGCGACCCCCTTCGCGAATACATTCTTTTTTTTATGCAAATCACTTTGCATGTAAGAAGTAACCAAAGCGTACACTGAGTTGCAAGGCTATGAAACAATTGTCCACTTGAAATTCTACATTAACTTGCATTGTTAACAGGCCACCATCCCAAACTGTTAATAACCAGTGGATAGGCTTTGAAAAATTATTGAATAAAGGCACGAAGCAGAGTCTACTATGAATGTTTTGGAGCAGTTAGTTCTCAATAAATTTTATCTAATATCAAAAATTATAATTTGGGATTAGCCCTTCTTTTCCAGGTAGTCTAGATAATTTTCTATCATAGTCCGTGCAAACTCTCTCGCGGTTTTGAGCTCTTCTTTACTTGCATCCCGGAGATCACCTAGAAACTTACCACGGTGTCTCCCTTGCCTAACTGGTTCATGATTACACAATGCTCCGAAATCACTCCAGACTGTATTACCTAAATTTAAATTTTTCTGTGCACCAGAAACAGCCTTGTTCAGCGCTTCTCTTATATCATAAAAATATATAAGCTCATTATCAGGGTCATTCACAGCTGCAGAATAAGAGCGAAGTAATGCTAAAACCAACTGCATTCGTACTAACATACTTTGATACACGTTGAGAAAACTCTTTATGTCTGTCTATGCGTTCTTGACGTGTATCAAAAAGAATATTCCCATCTTTATCGTGCCTCATATGGTCAAAAGAACTAATAATAACAGAAAATTTTATAGGCTCTAACTTGCTTATTGTTTCTTTTTCATTACCCATCTCATCAAAAACGCTATAAACCGATTTTTCATTTAATTTATAAGGTATATGCTTCAGAACCTGGATTGCTAAAAAGTTTGCATTAATCAGTTCATGAAGATAGTTTTTAATAGAAGGGTTTGCATCATAAATACCTTTTGGAACAGGAGCTTTAACAACTCCATCCTCAATGCTTATATCATAGCCATCTTGCTCAATTAAAAATTGTTCTTCAAAAAAATCGACTGGCTCATATGTCCACTCAAATAAAACAACATTTTTCATTTCTAGATCTGATTGCTAAGATTATATTTTCGCTGAAGAAAACCATAATGCATAAGCAAAGAGACAAATAGAGGACACGCATCAAAAACAAGTCTTATCCAGAAATATTATTTCAAGATAAACAAAATCACGCACGCTCGGCAATCAGCTTTTCAAGCACTTCAATCTTCTGTCGAAGAATTTCATTTTCCTCACGGGCCTTTTGAGCCATAGCTTGAACGGCCTCAAACTCTTCACGTTTCACCACATCCATATCATTTAACATGCGCTCAGCCTGACTTCTGACAATTGTTTCGACCTCCTTTCGCACCCCATGAGCTGCACCAGCCGCATCTGTCATAAGTTTAGCAAGTTCATCAAAGACACGATTTGTAGTTTGAGACATGAATAAACTATCCTTCTTGTGATTGCGCGGGCAACATGTCATAAATTTCCCCGCCTTGCCAAATTATTTTTTTCGAAAAAATAAAAAACGACAATATCAATAAGCCTAAAATATGATTTAAATCCATAAATACAATGTTATTAAATCCTTATCTTGACTCAACTTCTAGGACGTATAAAGGTCTCCCAAAAGTCCTACCAGAAAATAAAAAGGCTATAGAATGTCAGCGTTTGTCCTTCCATATCATGAAATCTCTCCAATCGCTCTGGATTTGGGTATTTTACAAATCAGATGGTATGGATTGGCCTATGCAGCTGGATTACTCTTAGGACTGCTATACATCCGCAGGCTATTATCAAATGATGGATTATGGGCAAAAAAAGCCCCATTGGCGAAGGATAAAGCCGACGATTTGCTGATATGGATTGCCTTAGGGGTAATTATAGGCGGTAGATTAGGGTTTATTCTATTTTACGAACCATCCTCATATTTAGCCAATCCATTGAAAATATTCGCTGTTTGGGAAGGAGGCATGGCATTTCATGGCGGTCTTCTTGGAACAATCCTGGCAATATATATGTTTTCAAAACGGAATAACGTCTCAATCTTTTCAGTAGGAGACCTTGTCGCTGCTGCTGTCCCAATTGGTATTTTCTTTGGAAGAATAGCCAACTTTATTAATGGTAATCTGTATGGAAGAGTATCCGATGTTCCCTGGGCAATGATTTTTCCAGAAGCAGAAAAGCGTTTTCCTGACACTGCTGGCTTAGGGCGCCATCCAAGCCAGCTCTATGAAGCAGCATTAGAAGGACTAATCATATTTTTCATACTGAGATATATGATATATAACAGAAATGCCTTGCATTATCCCGGTTTGATTGCAGGTACATTCTTAATATTATATGCAGTCGGAAGATCAATCGCAGAAAACTTCCGAGCACAAGATGTTGAACATGCTTTCAGTTGGGGGCCTTTTACTGCAGGTATTGTATATTCGATACCAATGGCTGTTTTTGGGGCTTACCTGATTAGAAAAGCATTACAAACGCAAAAACTCCAAACATCATAATAGAAAAGATGTCAGATAAGAGCCAAAATACTCTAAGCGAATATTTAAAATCAAAAATTTTGAATTCAGGGCCAATATCTCTAGAAGACTATATGAAAATATGCCTGTCAGACCCAGAACACGGCTATTACACCAATAAGGACCCCCTTGGCAAAGAAGGGGATTTCATAACGTCTCCTGAAATCTCGCAAATATTTGGCGAACTTATCGGCCTGTGGTCCTGTGAAATATGGAACTCAATGCAACAACCATCAAACATCCATTTGGTGGAATTAGGGCCTGGCCGAGGAACACTGATGGCGGATGCCTTAAGGGCTATAAAAATAATTCCAGAATATTATAAAGCAATTCACGTTCACTTTCTAGAAACAAGTCCAGTTTTAAAAAGTCTGCAAAAAGAAAAACTCTCACCTTTAGACATAAACGTCTCATGGCATGAGGAAATATCAACGCTTCCAGAAGGGCCTAAAATTCTAATTGCGAATGAATTCTTTGACGCTCTTCCAATAAAACAATTTCAGCAAATAGGAGAGAATTGGTTTGAGCGATATATTGACTTAAATCCAGAAATAACTTCAGAAAACAAATCCATTTTTAATTTCACCTTATCATCATCATCAGTTTCTGAAGCAAACAACATATGCAAGCAACTTCGTATAAATCAAAATAAGGTATCAAAAGAAGAAAGCGAAAATATCTTTGAGTATCGTGTAAATTGCATAAAGTTAATCCAAAAAATTGCAAATCAAGAAAAGAATTTCCCCTTATCATTATTAATCATAGATTATGGACATGCTGAGAGTGGATTTGGTGATACCTTACAAGCCGTTAAGAACCATCAATATTTTAACCCTTTAATTGAACCTGGTAACGCAGATCTCACAACTCAGGTCGATTTTGATCAACTCAAGAAATCCGCAGAAAACTGTAACTTAATTTGTTATGGCCCCATACCTCAAGGCCAGTTTTTACTCATGCTAGGCCTTCAAGAACGTCTAAACAGCCTATTGAAAAAAAACAATTCATCCCAATATGAGCAACTGAAAACCGGCACCCTTCGATTGGTTGACCCAAATCAAATGGGACTATTGTTTAAAGTTATGGTGATCATGAGTAAAGATTTACCAACACCTTTTCCGTTTAATGCGTATAATGATACTTAAGTAACCAACTTTTTTGACAAACAACTGATTTATTAAAGACACCTTATCGAATGACAGCAGAATATTTAACGACAAATAATCTCAAACAATACTCTGAAATAACACACGGCTTTTTCACCAGAAACGGTGGTGTTTCAGAAGGCTTATACCAATCCTTAAACTGTGGTTTTGGATCAAAAGATCAAAAAAGTAATGTTACGGAAAATCGTAATAGAGTGGCTCAAGCCCTAGACACGCCGTACTCTCCACCAATAACACCTTATCAAATACACAGCCCAACCGCTGTCATTGCCGAAAAACCATGGGAAACAAACGAAGCTCCTCAGGCAGATGCTATAGTTACCAAGACACCTGGTCTAAACATTGCTATACTAACCGCAGACTGCGGGCCGGTCCTTTTTTACGAGCCAGAAGCAAAAGTTATTGCGGCTGCCCATGCTGGCTGGAAAGGCGCTATTGGAGGCATTTTAGAAGACACAATCTCTAAAATGGAACAATTAGGCGCCAACAGAAACCAGATTGTCGTAGGCACTGGACCGATGATATCACAGCAAAATTATGAAGTTGGACCTGAATTTCAGCAAAATTTTATTGATAATAGCCCTGAAAATGCCGATTTCTTCAAGCATTTTCTTAATGATAAATATCATTTTGATCTGACAGCATATATCGTAAAACGTCTGGAACAGGCCAATATAAAAAATATAGAATCACTAGACCTGTGTACTGTACAAAACGAATCAAAACTCTTTAGTTACAGACGGTCTGTTCACTTAAATGAACCTGATTATGGGCGTCAAATATCAGCTATAGGACTAAAATAATGCGTTTTCCACATGTCCGTTATAGTAAATTAACGCCATATATAAGATTTATACACAATCGCACTGGACTGAAATATGTTATGCAAGTACTAGAAAATACATTAAGGCTTCAGTACAACAAGAGTTCATCAGTTTCAGTAAAGTATAATTGTGCTGAAAAATGCGGGGCAGATCAACACAAAGGAGCCAGACTCGTGACACACGTCGCAGAAGAAACCTTTAAGCGTAAATTTAAACGCGCAACATTAATTTTTGGAATGTGTATCCTTGGAGTTTCTTTAAGTGGGTGTGGTGCAAGCAATACTCTAAGCAATATCGGCTTGGCGATAAATGGAAGTTCTAGTTCTCAAGAATCAGCTCAGCCAGTAGCCCAGCCCGTTGCCGTTACAAAACCACCAATAGCGTTTGCGCAAGTATTTGGACCTCCTGTAAATGTAGCCCAAAAACTCTCTGGAGCGCTTGAAAGCGAAGCTCAGGTAAGAAGTATACCTGTAGTCAAGGCAAAATCTGTACCAAATGGATACACTGTAAGGGGCTACTTATCAGCAGCTCCAGATAAAAATGGCACCAAACTCCTATATGTTTGGGATGTCACAAACTCCGCAGGCAAAAGAGCACATCGTATAAAGGGTGAGGAAATCGTATCTGGGCCCAAAAACACAAATGACCCATGGTCAGGTGTAGACCAGTCCGCAATACAGACCATTGCCTCTAAAACAGCCACAAAACTAGCTAACTGGCTTCCTGCAAATAATTCTCAAAATCTTCTACAAAATGCTGCATTGCAAACGCCGGCTAAGCCAACTTACTCAGGACCTGTTGTCGCATTCATACCGTCTGTAAAAGGAGCTCCAGGTGATGGAAATCAGGCTTTAGCAGCGGCACTGAAAACACAATTAACCAACAGAAATATTAATGTGGCATCAAGCGCAAGCAGCCAAAAAACATACAAAGTTGTTGGATTAGTAAACTTAACTGCGCCATCTGATGGCAAACAAAGCATAAGAATTCAATGGATTGTCAAAGATCCGAATGACAAACGTCTTGGGAACTGTCTCTCAGAAAAACTCTATACCATCAGGCTCATTAGATGGAAAATGGGGTAAAACGGCAGACGCTGCAGCATCTGCAGCAGCTCAAGGCGTAGCAAAACTCTTAAAGAATTAAGATATCCAAAATTAAGTTTCTTTGAGAATACCAGGCATGATTAAATCCTATACCAGTTTACAGGTGTAGGATTTTTTTGTATGAAGCAAAAAATAATTTAAATGTCATATTAAATGAGAACAAATTAACCTTGTTCCAAAAACATGTTTTTTAAGTTATATCCATTGATTTTATATCAAAAAACAATAAATCCCCTGACTTACGAATGTACAGGAGTAGAAAATGAAATTGGTAGCCGGTAACAGCAACAAGCCTCTTGCATCAGCAATCAGTGAGTATCTCAAAGTTCCTTTAACGTCCTGTTCTGTGAAAAGATTCGCAGACATGGAAATTTTCGTTGAAATCAAAGAGAATGTTCGAGGCGAGGATGTTTTTGTCATCCAATCGACATCCTATCCAGCAAACGACCATTTAATGGAACTTCTGATTATCATTGATGCCTTAAAAAGAGCATCAGCAAGACGAATTACGGCTGTGATACCATATTATGGTTATGCACGGCAGGACAGAAAACCTGGCCCAAGAACACCAATTTCAGCCAAGCTTGTTGCCAACCTCATCACAAATGCTGGGGCAAACAGAGTTCTAACATTGGACCTCCACGCAGGACAAATCCAGGGCTTCTTCGATATCCCAACAGACAACCTCTATGCAGCTCCTGTAATCACAAATGATATAAAAATCCAGACCAATACAGAAAACGTTATGATTGTCTCACCAGACGTTGGTGGCGTGGTCAGAGCCAGAAATATTGCCCAAAGAATAGGTGCGCCGATTGCCATAGTCGATAAACGACGCGAACGCCCAGGCGAATCCGAAGTGATGAACGTGATCGGAGATGTCAGCGGAAAATCCTGTATCATCATTGATGACATCATCGATTCAGGTGGCACAATCTGTAATGCAGCCAATGCTCTTCTAGAAAAGGGCGCCACCGAAGTCAGCGCTTACATTACCCACGGTGTTCTATCCAGCAATGCCTTTTCGCGCATAGAACAATCATCCTTGAAAGAACTCGTCATCACAGACTCAATTAATCCAACACCAGAAATTCTGAATGTACACAACATCCGAGTTTTATCAGTTGATGCCTTAATTGGCGAAGCAATCTCAAGAACAGCAGGCGAGTCATCTGTTTCAAGTTTGTTTAAGTAAGTTTAAATTTGCCAGACAGGACAGAGATCTGTCTGGCAAATAACATCCCCCTAAATCTCCCCCATTTCCTTCAAAACAGAGGTCGCAACACGCATCGCACTCAAACCGGCTGGTGCACCTGCATATACAGATGCATGAATAATGGCTTCTCGGATCTCTTCAGGAGAACACCCATTATTAATAGCTCCCTTCACATGAACCCCAAGCTCATTATGATGACAAAGAGCTGTTAACATCGCAATATTCAACATGCTACGTGTTTTAAGCGAAAGACCTTCTCTGTTCCAGACATCCCCCCAGGCAAAAGCTGTAATCATTTCCTGCATCGGGCGATTAAATTCATCCGCTGATGCGAGTGACTTATCGACATGTGCATTTCCAAGCACCTGTCTGCGCATAGCCTCGCCTTGTGACAGCAAACCTTCAAAATATTTATCTGAGTGCGTATCGTCTTTTTTGCTCATAACCGATCCAATCTCGTATGTTAAAATCGGTTTGTTATAAGAGCTAAGAAAAAAAAAAGAATATTATATTTTGGTAGTAGGAAAGAAATAAGGGGGAAAATTTCCCCCTTAAAAGTTTCTATAATTAATTCAGCTTCATTTTACCACGAAGCAGGATGTTTCTTCCTGGTTGAAGAACATCTTCTTTTTTGAATGAGACATGATTACGAACATCATCATCAAGAAGGTTCTCACCTGTAATACCGATTGTAAACTCAGGAACAAGTCCACCAGTTTCTTCGAACTTAAACGTATAGTTCACCTCAGCATTTACCAGAGTATAACCACTAGTCGCACCTTCATTTTCTGCTGTATCATCTTGTCTAAACGCATGAAGAGCTCCGACTCTAGCATATAGGTCTTCGCTTTTGTAATAGACACCAAAACCAAGACGCTGTGGAGTGATACGAGGAACATTTGTACCATCATCAAATTCAGCACGAACAAAATCATATTGGCCGTCAATACCAACTGTTCCATGAGCATACTCAGCTACATCATATGAAGCAGAAAGCTCGACACCATAAATAGTTGCATCTTTCTGAGAATATAAAATCTGAGTGAGCCCTTCTTCTCCAGCGAGTTCAGGGGCACCTTCAACGAAACAGCCACCACCTTCTATACAAGCATTTCCAGTAATGTCCTTGAAAATAAATCCATCATACTTGGAATAATAAGCAGATGCATCAAAACGCAAACGTCCTTCTGACTTTTTCAAGCCAACTTCAACGGAAACAGCTTTTTCCTTATCAAGATTTGGATCACCAATCTCAAAAGTTTCTGTTGCTTCATGTGGGCCTTTAGCAAACAATTCAAGCACATCTGGCGCACGCTCAACATATTGTCCTGTCACACGACCAACAATACCATTTGAGAATTGATACAACGCACCAGTACTTAAGCTATATGGTGTAAAAGTACGGCTCGCAGGCTCAGCTTCACCTTCAAATTCTTCTTCAAAAGTCAAGCTAGTAAACTCAGAGGCAGCACCATCAATATCAACATGCTCAAGACGTCCAGCAAATTGCAATTTCAATTTATCAGTAGCTTGAAGCTCTTCAAAAAGATAAGCAGCAAAGTTGACTGTTTCACTTGGAGCTAGCAATTCGCCGCCTTCACCAGCAGCTTGTAGATCACGATATCCATACTGAAATCCAAGAGCACCTTTCATAGGCCCAAAAGATGTCGAGAAAGGGTTGTGCAAAATTTCAGTTCTTGCTTCATACTGCTTGTTCTCAAATGTTGATCCAACACTTAATTCGCCAGTATCTTCATCTTCGCCAATTTCATCATGTATATAATCAGTATAGCCGAACCAATATTTAATATGAGAAATAAAACTGTCTCTTGGGCGATACTCACCTTTAGAACTAAACTTATCCTGCTCAAGATCAATTCTTAGAGCCCTCTCAGTAGCTTCTTCACCTGGAATAAAATAAAGACTTTGATATCTTGAATAAGAAACACCAATATAACCACGATCAAAAACAAGAGAAGCACCTAAAGCTCCGCCTTCAGCGTCATAGCTTGTACCTTCTTGAACCCCATCAGGCGTGTCGTAATCATCTCCTTGGCGCTTATAAACATCCGCATGAAACGCAAAGTTTCCAATTCCAGCACCTAAAACCACAGATCCCTCACGACCATTATCAACAGATGAATAACCACCATCTATTTCTAAATACTGATATTGACCATTAGGAATTTCACTAGGAATTCTATTGTTGGTAGCATTAACAACACCACCAATTGCTTGAGAGCCCCAACGCAAAGTAGCTGGTCCGCGAATAATTTCAATCTTCTGAGTTGCAAGAGGATCAATAGGAATACCGTGATCTTCACTCAAAGCAGAAACATCATGCACACCAATTCCATTTTCCACAATTCCCACTCGGAAATTATCAAGTCCACGAATAATCGGACGGCTGGCACCAGCAGCAAAAGTAGATGAAGTTACACCAGGTTTCGTAAAGAACGTATCACCAAGTGTTCGCGAAAATGTACTTTCAATTTCTTCTTCAGAAATCACAGTTGTAGCTGCAAAAACTTCATCCTCAGGTGTCTCAAAAGGACTCGCCGTAACAACAATCCCAGGAAGTTCTAAAGTCTCTTGTGCATGTACCGTTGAGGATACCAAAAAATGCACCAGTGCTCCTAATAGAACACCAAAACACATACGCAACATAATACAAAGCCTCTTTTATGTTATAATATAACATATTGGCTAGCTTGGTTTATGTATAATGTACATGCTCCATGTCAGCTTTTGATGGTTTTTATAGAAGAATGTGGGCTTTATGTTACATTATAACATTTACGACACACTCCTATTTTCTAGCATTTTGCAACAATAAATCGGCTTGGTGGTGATGCAGGATAATTAGCCGTCTCAAGAATTTCAAAACCAGGTTTCTCGATAATCTGCTCAAATTCGTTAATAGGCCGTATTTTAACAAAAGGTGCCATACCTACGGCTTGCATAATCGGCAAAACAAACATCATCATCCGAAGTTGAAACGGCATACCAGTCAAAGGCTTACAAACTGTCTTTGAAATAAACAAACCACCAGGCTTGATGAGAGATTTTATTTTCAAAAGGTCATATTCGAGACCTGGCAACAAATGCAACAGATTAAAAGCCATCAGAACATCATACTGCTGACCGGTTGCCAACAGGCTGGAAACATCAGCTGTCTTAAACTCAATATTTATCCGCTCTTGTCCTTGAAGTTTTCTGTTCGCAATATCAATCATACCGGATGAAAAATCGGTTGCCAGGTAAGATGAAACTGAATCTCTAAGCTTCAATGCTGTGCTACCCGTCCCACAACCAAGTTCAAGAACATCATCCTCTGGTTTTAAATAAGTCCGCACATGATCAAGTGTTCGATCATAGGCAGCCATATCTGAAATCTTTGACTTGGAATATTTCTCTGCACGAACATCCCAAAACTTTGCAGCATCTGACATAATAGAACCTTCCCTAAGTAATGATTTACATTTGTGATATAATCATGCATTATTCACAGTCAATTGACGAAAAATGCACTTAACCCATACAAAAATGCATGAACTGGAAAACAATCACATTTGACTGGAACCAAATCCGCGCTTTTCTGGTCACAGCAGAAGAAGGGTCATTCTCTGCCGCATCCAAAGCTCTTGGCCTGACACAACCAACATTAGGAAGACAGGTCGCTGCGTTGGAAGAAGAACTAAATGTCGTCTTATTTGAGCGGATCGGCCGCTCGCTCGAGCTCACTCCGTCAGGCTTAGAACTCTTAGAACATGTTCGCACTATGGGAAATGCCGCCAAGCAGATATCTCTCATCGCCACAGGACAAAGCCAGTCCATAGAAGGAACTGTGAAAATTACAGTTTCAGATATTTTTGCGAATTATCTCCTGCCACCTTTCATTGAGCAGCTTTATGATGCCGCACCTAATCTTCAAATTGAAATCATCGCAGTCAACGATATTCGCGATCTACAAAGACACGAAGCAGATATAGCTATCCGAAATGTTCGCCCGGAACAACCAAATCTCATTGCCAAACTGGTCAACGAAGCAAGTGCCCACTTTTATGCTTCAAAAACATACCTAAAAAAATATGGTCATCCAAAATCTCATAAGGATGCAAGCAAGCATAGATTCTTAAGTTTTGGAAACGTAGATGAAATGATTACACATATGGAACTTTTGGGTTGCAAACTGACCCAAAAAAATTTCCATTTCAATTCAGGTAATGGCATCTTCGTATGGGAGATGGCAAAACGCGGCCATGGTATCTGCCCCATGTCTGACAAAATTGCCGAACAATCACCAAATATGGAACGAGTCTTTCCAGATATCCAAACGATGATTTATCCCATCTGGCTCCTCTCCCACAGTGAGCTTCACAAAAGCCGCCGCATTCGGTTGGTTTATGATTTACTAGCTGAATTTCTATCAAAGATTTAAGTTTAAACAGTTCCTAAAAGTTCAATAAAGCTCTTTTCGCCTTAGGATCATTGGAATAACCTAAAGCAAGCTTAGCAATACGACGAACTTCGTCATCACTATCTTTTAAAGCTTTGATAAAAGCATCAATCACATGTGTGTCTTTAACATCCACAAGACTGTATGCCGCTGTCCGTCGAACCCATTTTGATTGATCTGTAAGAAGTTTTGTTACAAAAACTTTTATCACAGCAATCGTTTTGTGACCGCTTAAAGCCTTCAATGCTGACCGTCTTGTTTGCCAGTTTTGACTATCTTGAGCAGCCTGTAATAAAGCATTCAAAGCTCTCTTATTACGAAACTTACCTAATATATCTGCCGCAAAAGCATTATCCTCTTTCAGTAACTTGATAAGAGGCTCAATACTGCCCTCATGTTTCATTTTACGTAATGCAAGAGAAGCATAAAAATTTCCTTGTTTAACAAGTACTATCAATGGGACAATCGCCCGCTCATCATTCAAATTTCCAAGCTGCCTTGCAGCACCAATCTTCTTTTCATAATCGACATTTGGATCAGCCAAAATAATGATGAGCGGTTTTGTTTGTTTAGCATTTGCTAAATTAAAAGGTATAGAAATGATGATAAGACAAAATATAAATGTAAGACTTTTGATAAGTTTCATGATCGAGAGATGCCTCAAGAAGAATATTAAATTCACTTATTATACTTTAGTACAATAAATAAATCACAACAATATCAAGATCTTGGCAACTAGCATTCCACCTAAAGGGTAACTTATTGTTATATATAAAAAAATTAAAATTACATCAAGTTATCACAACCACTGTGAAGTTTTACCGCAGGGTATTATTTGATAATATCATTTGAGAAAAATACTGAATTCCGCCGGAACTCTCTCGATTATGCCATAACCATAACAGAGTACCGTTACGGTGTCAAGGACTTTTTTCCTATGTATTTTAAGTTTGTACTTTACAGTAAAGGAAATATTAAAATCCTCAACAATCACTCAAAACTTCAACCTTGCCCCCAAAAACAATGTTTGAAAACCCTCCAGATCGACATCCTCGATAAACGCCCCAACATCACTGACAACAGTCAATTGATCGATCTCATAATTGCGATAAACAGCATAAAGTTCCATATTGGCAGAAGGAACCCACTGCACAAGCCCAAACCCCCAATACCTTCCATGAGTATCCCCCACAAGCGCACTATCAAACCCAAGCGCTGATGCAGAAAAACCAGTCCTGATATTGGTATGATCTCCATAATCTGCATAAAGAGCAGTATACCCCAATCTATTAAACTTGCGTTTTATACCAAACTGCCCATACCAATCATACCCACCCTCCAAAACAGGATCATCCCAGTTTCTTGTCGCTGAAGCCCCCCAGAGATATAATCCACTCGGCTTGTGCCAGGCCCCAAGCGATCCCTTAATTTCATAAAAAGGAGCAGGACCACCAACAGGAAAAACCGAATCGTCGGTATACTTATAAGTCAAAGCCCCCATCAGCTTAGTGGACTTGAATGACGAGTTATAATAAAGCGCAACATCCCACCAATCATCTTCACCAAAGCCCGCTTGAAGTTGAAACCCTTTATAGTTTGGAGAAGACCATTGTATCCGATTGATACGCGGACCAACACGCCCATTGATAAATTGACGCCAACGGGCAGTCGTGAGTGTGCCATCCGATTTGCGTAAAAAGAAACTCATGCCAACTTGAGGAGAACTGTCCGAGACAAAATTAGTCCCCGAAACACGACCCGCCCAGTTTTTAACAAACCAGGATGGCGGATTACCAAACCCAAGTGTGACACGTCCAAGCCCTTTATTCTGCACCCAGATATCAGCGATACGAACATTAATCTCTTGATTTGCATTGCTCGCAAAAAGCTGATCAACACTGTCTGATCCTGGCACTCCAGGACCACGCGGACCAAGAGAGGAAAAACCAAATTCATAACGATACCCGGCTTTCCAACCACGAGAAAAATTGGCAAAACCTGTAAAACGAAACCGCGTGTTCAATTCAGAGTTATCGACGATATAAGCATCCCTCAACGCCCCATCATCCCACACCATAAGCCCCATATTCATCCAGCCGGAAAGCTTGAGGGAGACGGTTCGAGGTCCCTTACGGGCAATACCCTGTTCTAATTGAGTAATACGCTCATCTAAATCATCACAACAATGCGAACCAAAACCAGAGCTATGACTGGAAAAAGTCGTCAACACAACAAGACACAAAACAAGGCCAGCTTGCACACCAAATACTTTCAAACGACTTATGGAAAAAACGTGACAACTCAGAACAACTAACAACATACGAACACTGACTTTAATTGGAATTTTTATTAAATTTCAAAAACATACCAATAAGCTAAAGATCACAGTTTAACAATACTATTCCGAATTGAGAGAGAATAATTCTAATAAATTTTCTAACTTAACAACTGGGTGTCTTTTGTTTTTTTCAACGCAAATTGCTCAATCAAAGAAACAGCATAAACAACACCATCTTCACGTCTCATTTTTTGTCCTAGACTCTCAGCAGTATTTATCATGTCTTGATTTGTGGTGACTTCAATGAGTGCTTGTGTAAGCCTATCACGGGTCAATTTTTTTTGCGGGATCGGTTTTGGGGAAACACCGAGTTTATGAAGACGCTTAGCCCAAAAAGGTTGGTCTCCAAAAAAAGGAGTAACAATTGAAGGTTTACCCGCTCTAAGACCCGCGGCTGTGGTCCCGGCCCCACCATGATGCACAACAGCCGCCATGTGTGGAAACAGCCACGCATGCGGTGCACTGTCTATCTTCAAAATTGTATCAGGTAACGCATCTGCCCTCAAACCACCCCAACCTGTTGCAAGGATCCCCCTCACTCCAGCGGCCTGAAGGGCCTCAACAATCGCAAGGGTTAAACGTTCAGGGTTACGCCCTGACATTGATCCAAAACCAACATAAACAGGAGGATCACCTGCCCCTAAAAACGCTTGCAGCTCATAAGGTGGTGTCCAGTTTTCATCTTCATCCAGAAACCAGGAACCTGTCACATATGCACTGTCTGGCCAGTCATTCGGCCTTGGTAAAACATGTTGACTATAAGCATGAAGCACTGGAATATTATGCCCATTCTCATCCTTCAACAGGTCTATTTTTTTCACAGCAGGAAGACCAAGTTCTTTCCGATAATTTTTAAGATATTTCCCTAAAAATACAGAACCCAGGGAATTGACGACCTTATAACCAAAACGATTGTACCACCCGCCAAATTTCAGTTCAGGAAACCCAGGAGACGGATATTCCGATGTTGGTACAAACATGGGTATTGGTGTTGCTAAAGCACATTTAATTCCAAGTTTTTCAGCTATAAAAGGAGAAAAGTTTGTCTTTGGGCTATACAAGATATAATCTGGTTTGACCTCACGTGCAATGTCCCAGCTTTCATTCATAATTGCTTTTCCAATGGGGCCAAACTTTTTTGATAATTTAATAAATTGCCCAATCACTTGGAAAACATTATTTGTATTTTCTAGAATATCCTTGCCTTCAGTGGTCTCAAGGATCGCAAGCAGTTCATCATTCATATATCCAAATTCCAGACCATGTGACTGGACAAATTCACGAAATCGATGGCTTGTTCCTAAGGTAACATGATGGCCGGCTTTCTTTAGGCCTTTTCCAAGCGCCAGATAAGGCTGCACATCACCTCGGGTGCCATACGTAAGAATAAGGACTTTCATACCAATAACCGCCTAGGGTTTATAAATATAAATCTCAAAGATGATATGCTATCAATCACGTCATTTTTTAGACATAGAATACAAAATAAATATCAATAAAAACAATTAGTTATATTAATCCAATCAGGAGCATAAAGGTTGCCGGCCAGTCCAGGTAAGTATCAAATTAAAATGACCTGTTGTAACGTGCTCCAATATATGAACTATGACTTGCCCTTAACCTTCACAGTAACATCTTCCAACGGCACAACGCGCCCTTCTGATGTAGCCAAAACAATCTCAACCGTCTCACCTGTTGTTTTATCAATCACATCAACCGGTGAAGGCGCATCACGCAAATGATTATCACCCCATTGCCGAAGAGCAAGCAGAACAAAAGCAAGTTCATAACCTCTTTTCGTTAGTCGATATTCATATCTCTTGCGATGTCCTTTTTCCTGATAAGGAACTTTTTGAAGAATAGTCTCTTGAACAAGCTTTTCGAGACGTTGACTTAGGACAGCACGAGGCACAGAAATGTCTGCCCGAAAGTCATCAAATCGACTGACACCATAAAAAGCTTCTCTCAAGATAAGTAAGACCCACTTATCTCCAATAAGCTCACCAGCAAGCGCCATCCCACAATCATCTAGAGGAATAGGGCCTCTCTTAATCCGTTTTATTTCAGGAATCATCTTTGAGTTTGACATATGAACTTAGATATAGCATATTATCCTAAGTTCAAAATATGAACTTATGTTAAGGATACGCATAATGACCTTCCTAAGTCTGATTCTGAGCGCAAAAATAGGAGTCACCTTGATATTTGTCGCCTTACCATTCCTTTTTGTTCCCATCCATAAGTTAGAAAAACTCACGGATATTCAGAATGGAACAACTCTTTTTCGTCTCTATGGAATAGCCATCTTGGCACTATTAATCGGATATATTTCTGGTTTCTGGATAATTGCAAAAAATGAATTCCCTTGGGGCGTTGTGCTAATGGGACTGGTCTCAAACGCAGGAGCAGCTTTAATAATGTTTTCAACTGGTTATTGGCGGAAAACAAAACTTATATCGGCATTCCTTGCTCTGATTGCTTGTTCATTGATGATAAGTTTAATTTTCCAGCAAAAGGCTTTGCAATTATTATGAAAATGTACAAAAAAGAAGACTTCGGCCGTCAAGAACGTCACAATTTTTATCCCAAACCAAAGCTGCAAATGAAAGTTGAAAACTTTGGAGGTTTACTTGAGGGCATTGGCCCAACTGAGGGTGAGCTGAGTTTATTAAGTGTTTTTAGAAAATTCATATCAAAACAACTTATACCCACACCCAAAAACTATTGAATTCCCCTGAATTACCAGCTATACAAAGCTCTTATCGACAACCACAGCACCCCTGGAGGCTGTGGTTTTAATGCAAGGTCCTGATCTTAAGGGCCTTTTTTATATGGAGAAACACCTATGGCTGAAGCTGTTGAGCTAAAAGCACAGGTGCGTGATCGTGTTGGTAAGGGGTCCGCACGGGCAGCAAGACGTGAAGGTCTTGTCCCTGCGGTAATCTATGGCAACAAGCAGGCACCAAAAGCAATTACCTTAGAATATCGTATTATTTTACAACAGGTTAACACAGGTAACTTCCTGTCAACACTCTACAGCATTGATGTAGATGGCAAGAAAACTCAGGTTCTACCACGTGATATCCAGTTCGATCCAATCCGTGACATCCCAGTCCACGTAGATTTCCTACGTGTAAGCGCGAAAGACAAAATCGCGGTTGAGGTATCAGTTCACTTCATTAATGATGAGAAATCTCCTGGTCTGAAACTAGGTGGTGTACTTAACATCGTTCGTCACGAAGTAGAACTAATGTGTCCAGTTAACGATATCCCTGAGTCAATTGAGGTAGATCTGGAAGGACGCGAAATTGGTGAATCAATTCACATTTCGGATGTAAAACTTCCAGAAAATATTACACCAAAAATCACAGACAGGGATTTCACAATCGCGACAATCGCTGGTAAAGGCGGAGCGAAAGATACTGAAGAAGGTGAAGAAGAGTCTGGTGAAGAAGAAAGCGAAAGCTAATATCATCTAACTCATAAAGTGTTCACTCACTTTATCAAAAACTGCAAATGGATAATGTGCCATGAAACTACTTGTAGGTTTGGGAAACCCAGGCGATAAATACAAGCACAATCGGCATAATATCGGTTTTTTAACTGTGGATGAGATTGCTCACATCCACAGTTTTGGACCATGGAAAAAGCGCTTTACGGCAGCAGCCTCGGAAGGCAGCATCAGTGGCGAGAAATGCCTGGCGTTAAAGCCAATGACCTACATGAACGACTCTGGCAGATCTGTCGGAGAAGCAGCCCGATTTTACAAAATCCCCCCTGAAGACATCATCGTTTTTCATGATGAACTGGATATCAAACCTGGAAAGATCAAGGTTAAAATGGGCGGAGGCAATGCAGGACACAATGGCCTGAAATCCATCTCCGCCCATGTTGGCAATGATTATGTCCGCGTTCGTATGGGCATTGGACACCCAGGTCAAAAAGATATTGTTCATATTTATGTCTTACAGGATTTCGCCAAAGCAGATCGAACATGGCTGGATCCTTTGATTGAAGCTGTAGCTAAGGCAACGAACAATCTCATTGACAATAACACTGGCGGATTTACCAATGACATTGCTAAAACCCTGCAACCAGAAACAAAGAATATTAATAAAGCTGAAAAGCCAAATCAGGAAAACCAAACCAAACCTCAAACGATGAAGAAAAATGACAAATCATCACAAGAGGCCAACGCTTTATCAGAACAATTGAAAAAATGGCGTCATCATAATGACGAACCAAACGAGACTTAAGGAAAGAAACAATGGGTTTTAAATGCGGAATTGTGGGCCTTCCCAATGTTGGAAAATCAACCCTTTTCAATGCCTTGACACAAAGAGCAGACGCTGAAGCGGCGAACTATCCATTCTGTACCATTGAACCAAATGTTGGAGAAGTCACCGTTCCTGATGAACGCCTGGACAAACTGGCAGAAATTGCAAAATCAGCAAATATTCTCCCAACACGCCTCACCTTCGTTGATATCGCAGGCCTCGTTAAAGGCGCATCAAAAGGAGAGGGCCTAGGCAACCAGTTCCTTGCGAACATCCGCGAAGTGGATGCAATCGCATATGTCTTACGCTGCTTCGAAGATGATGACATCACCCATGTTAATAATAAAGTAGATCCACTTGCCGACGCAGAAACAGTTGAAACAGAACTCATGCTGGCAGATTTAGAAAGCCTGGAAAAACGCATCCCAGCGCTTGAGAAAAAAGCCAAAGGCCAGGATAAAGAAGCCAAACAAACATTGGCAATCATCCAAAAAGCTCTGGAAAAACTTCAAGAAGGTGAACCAGCCCGCAAAGCAGAGATCAACGAAGATGACATCCCAGCATTTAACCAGCTACAATTGCTGACATCTAAACCAATTTTATATGTCTGCAATGTTGATGAAGACTCACTGATTGAAGGCAATGAATTCACCAAACAAGTGCAACAAAAAGCCGAAGAAGAAAACGCCCAGATGGTCATCATCTCAGCAAAAATTGAAGCTGAACTCGCACAACTTGAAGCAGAAGAACAAGAAGAATATCTTGGTGACTTAGGCCTTGAAGAAGCTGGCCTAAACCGATTGATCAGAGCAGGTTATAAACTTTTAGGGCTTATCACATACTTCACAGCAGGACCAAAAGAAGCTAGAGCCTGGACTATAACAACCGGCACCAAAGCCCCGCAGGCTGCCGGTGTGATTCACACAGATTTTGAAAAAGGCTTCATCCGCGCTCAAACAATTGCCTATGATGACTATGTCCAATACACAGGGGAAAGTGGAGCCAAAGAAGCTGGAAAAGCAAGAGATGAAGGCAAAGAATATATCGTAAAAGACGGCGATGTCTTATTATTCAAATTTAACGTTTAAGTCTCTATTCCTTCTTATAAAATATTCATAAGGGAAAAGAGCCAACGCGACTGCGCACTGTGCTGTAAGCAAAAACCAAAGTGGCGTTTAATCGATACCAAAGAGTATTAACCAAAATCCAAAACAGCTATTTGCATTTTGGTAAATTGGTTTAATGCTAATGCTCCTAAATTGATCGGCAGTGATACCAAGGATTAATGATGCACGATAATATAAATTACAATAAAGAATTATCCATCATCATCCCCGCCTATAATGAAGAGGGGAACCTGGTCCCCTTGGTTGAAGAGATTGCTGACCATCTGTCAAACCTTGAAATAACGCCGAACTACGAAATAATTATCGTAAATGATTGCAGCAAAGACCAAACGTTGCAAGAAGCCAAATCCTTAATGAGCAGTCATCCCAGGTTACATGTTTATACCCATGAAAAACAAGGCGGCAAATCAGCAGCCCTAAAAACAGCCTTCAGAGTTGCACAAGGAGAATGGATTGCAACTTTTGATGGTGATGGACAGAATGATCCTGCGGACCTAAAAAAATACTGGCAACAAATCAAAAATGGTCCCAAGAAAACCATCTATGCAGGTGCAAGACGCCTGCGCAATGATGGATTTATAAAAAAATGGACATCAAAAGTTGCCAACAAAATACGAGTAGCAATGCTCAAGGACGGCACAAGAGATACAGGCTGCGGTTTTAAGGTCATGCCTCTATCCCTCATTATCGAGCTACCCTATTTCGATAATATGCACCGCTTCTTCCCAGCTCTTGCAAGACGCTACGATTATGAAGTGATAGAACTCCCCGTCAACGACCGCCCTAGACAACACGGCCAGTCCAAATATGGTTTCTTTGACAGAGCATCAGTAGCTTTATTAGATCTCATCGGCGTGTTTTGGCTTTATCGCAGACGCTATAAAGCAGGAAACGCAATCGAGATAAAACGAAACAATCAGTAAATTGCACACCTGAACATAAACATACTCGCAATAAAACTGAAACTTAAACACGCCTTAATTAAGCCCAAACAATATACGTGACAAAACAAATAATTGACATTATTAAATCAGAAGGTCATTAAAAATATAAATAGTTTCTTATATTTAATCCATTTAATTAAGATAATCTAAGAATTAATAATAGGCTGGGTAAAAGGTATATAATGAGAAAAAATTTTCAATCATTCATCATCATAGGAATTTTATTCATAACTGGATGTGCCTCTAAAGGACCAGCTCCAACCATTGGGCTTGTCGGAAAATCTTACGCCATTAACACAGTTCAGGTCGTTAAATCAGAAAATATATCCTATGGCCGTCCATCCGCAACAGGAGAGTCCCAAGAGCCTCTTGTACAAAAAGTCATCCAAAGCTTGCAAACTAACCTGGAAAAAGAAGTTTTAGACCGTAAACAAGGAAAACCGGCAATTTTAAGGGTTTATCTTAATAGAGTAGATCTTTCAAGCGGTGCAGGACGGGCATTATTAAAATCAGATAGTACTTTATCTGGCAATGTTTTGCTTCTTGATGGACACACGAAACAAATCGTTGCAGAACGATCTAACATCATCGTTCGTGATAACTCCAATAAAAACAGACTAGATATTAATGGTGTTCCGATTGGATCTTTATTTGCACTTGCCGATAATATCAGTCAATCAAGTGAAGAAAAAAGAATTGCATCCGTTGTTGCCCCCTTTATTGGAGAAACCAAATACTGGCTTGAGAAGTAGACTTCAACCTAATTTTTGATTGAAGTTCTCCAACAATATGACCTTAATGCACCTTCCCCCATAAAGGAAAAGGATCTGACAAGTCTGTATAATTTGATGACTCAAACTTTTGATCATCATCTGAACCAATAAGGCAGCTGTCAAGCTCGGCTTTCAAAGCCTCCTTATCAAAATCAATCCCAATAAAGACAAGCTCTTGCCTACGATCTGCATAGGCGGGGTGCCATTTTTCTTCAACTTTTTCAATCCACTCTGGATTATCAGGCCATCTATCGCGAGGAACAGAGGCAAACCAATAACCAGCAGGTCCCGTTCTCACAATAGCCCCAGCTTGACTCAAATCTCCAACCCATTCTGGACGTGTAGCAAGCCAGAAATATCCTTTAGATCTAAGAACGCCAGACCTGGACGCATCGATAAATTTTTGAAATTTTTCAGGATGAAACGGAGCCCGTGCACGATACACAAAACTTGTAATATTATACTCTTCCGTTTCAGGAACATGGTCTTTAAAACCATAAAGCTCTTTTGCCCATAATGGGTTTTCCTGCGCTTTTTCTATATCAAACTTATGCGTATCTAGGATTTTCCCCAATGGTACATCACTATAATTAGTTTCAACAATTTCAACCGTTGGATTCAGGCTTTTCAACACACGGCGAATAGTAACCAAATCCTCATTTGAAACCATCTCAACTTTATTCAGCACAATAACATCAGCAAACTCTATCTGGTCAACCAGAAGGTCAACCAGCGTACGATCGTCATCATCACCAAGAGATTCCCCGCGGTCTTTCAAAAAATCCTGCGAAGAATAATCCTTCAACAAATTCGCAGCATCAACAACTGTAACCATCGTATCTAGTCGAGCAACATCCGATAAGCTCGCACCATCTTCATCTCTAAAGTCAAATGTTGTTGCAACGGGCAAAGGCTCCGATATTCCTGTTGATTCAATAACAAGATAATCAAACCTATTATCGTTAGCCAACGCACGAACTTCCTTCAGCAAGTCTTCGCGCAACGTACAACAGATACATCCATTCGTCATTTCAACAAGCGTCTCTTCCGTTTGTGAGAGATTAGCCCCACCCTGACGAACAAGTTCTGCATCAATATTCACTTCACTCATATCATTTACAATAACCGCAACACGTTTTCCTTCACGATTATGCAAAATATGATTCAGCAAAGTGGTTTTCCCTGCCCCCAGAAATCCGGACAGAACCGTAACAGGCAGACGCTCTTGGCTTTGATTTTGTTGATGCATGATAAGACCTCAAAAATGTTATAGCTTAACATCGGGAAATTATATAAATGTTATAGTATAACAATTGTCAAGTGTGAGGAATTTAAAAGCTTGGATAAACTATGACTTTTCAAAAAGTCCCATAGATAAGTAAAATTAATCCTGATCCATCATAAAAATATTTTTCATAACAAGACACAAATATACTGTCAAAAAGCCCTGATGAACTAAGGCTGATAGGGCAACGAAGAGTGATGCAATACAATGCGCAAGACACCGTCCTGGTCTTTCTTATAACCCCAGCTTTTGTCAACCTTCGTCACATTGCCATCTTTGTCGGTGAACGTGACCCAACCCATCCACATAGCAACATCACCTTCGATAAAACTTGCTGAAGTTTCAGAGACAACAGTGCGCCAGCCCATTATACCAAAACCACTGTCTAGTGGATATTTATCATTATGACCGACAAAATAGGACAGGGCACCTTCACGTGTAGGACGGAAAGTCTGCTCGCCACGCGCGAGCGTTGGTTTGAAAAGCACAGGACCAAGATGATAAGCATAGGCTGTATCAAGAGCATTATTGGCGACTTGTGTAGCTGCATCTATCCCACCTTCCTCAAAGGCCTTAGAAACAGCAATGATTGCGTCCCCCCAAATTTTGCGTGCATCAGCCAAATCTTGTTCTGTTATTATACTGGTCATTGTTACTCTCCTTTAGCAGCCTCAAAAGACGCTAAATACCATGGTATGTCGCCAACGGATCAAAACAAAGTACTTACCAAACGTCTGCCTCATTCTCGACCAACGGTATTGAGCGACACAATAAGTGTCAAGTCATATCAGGTTAAACCCCCAAAATTAGGAAAAATATTTTTATATAAATCAGAGATTTATTCTACAAAAGTAATATCTTAATTAAGCTTGACACTGCTGACAAACACCATGGATTTCAGTATTCCAACAATCAATTTTAAATCCAACAGCCTCGACTTGCTTTTTCAAATCTTTAGGTAGATGACAAGAATGAATTTCTTCAACAGCGCCACAATCACGACACACTATAAATTGTGATCCATCATGAGTTTGCCCAAACTCACAGGCAACGAATGCATTCAAGCTCTCAATTTTGTGTATAAAACCATTTTTTTGTAAAAATTCGATCGCTCGATAAACGGTGGTTGGTTTTGGTTTATGTGTTACTTTTCCCATCTCTTCAATAATCGCATAAGCTCCTATGGGGCGCTCGTTGGCAGAGATAATATCCAAAGTCAATTGTCGTGATGGCGTATATCGCATGCCTTTTTCACTACAATAGGCCTTAAGCCTTTCCAATACTTTGTTAGCTGTATTATTTGTCATCGCGATCTAACCATAACTTTAATGAATATAGGAGTAAGGTGTAAACTGGTTTTTTTAAAGCATTCGGATAACGGATCAATAAACAATTGTCAAAACTCGGATTATTCTGATGTATCTCTAACTATACAATAATCAAGATGCTTCCTTAATCTGTATTTTGTTCATTTGCAAATGTAATATTATAACATTACATGTGTAACACAAAATGGGTGAATTGCAAAATAACTTAGGAAGGATTGTCCTCATGAAAATCTTCAAGGCGACAAATCTGAAAGAACTCTCTGGTTTTTCTGATAGCTCATATCAATTAGGTCTTTTGGAACGAAATACTCCGCAGAACGCTAGAGAGTTTATGCAAAAATTACTGCAATTTTCTTTTAAAATTACCGGAGAAGTTACTAAAGAAAATGCCGCAGAGGACATCCAGAATTTATTACAACATCAAATTCCAGACGAGCTTCAAGACAATCCATTTTATAATGAATGGATATCCGATATGGCTGGAATCTGTAAAATTTTTTGTGACACTCTCTCTGATAACACAATTCGTTTTTCTCTAGGCTCTACGAGAGGTTGCACACGCTATCATACAGATAATATATCCATGCGTTTACTTGTAACTTATGAAGGATGCGGAACAGAATGGCTTCCAGAAGAAGCTGCTAACTATAACGCATATGAAAGCGGGGCACCAAATGATGAGATTGTCTTGGATCCCTCTGCCATACAGTTTATGAAAACATGGGATATAGCTTTGTTTCGAGGTGGGCAGGAAGGAGTACTTCACCGCACACCAGATAAAGCTTTAAACCAACCATCAATTTTAATGCGTTTGGATCCTATATCTTTTGGCAGTGATAATTTACGTGAGAGATACGAAAATATCGCCTTACCCAAATAGATATAAGAGAGAACAAACCAAAATAATTTTGTAAGGGTTTGCATGAAAAATGTATATTCAGCAAACGGAATACTTCTGAATGATGGAACTCATGAACAAAAATGATAGTAAAAAGATTACGCAATGTAACCATATTGGGCCGCTTTAATGGCAACCCAATATCTGGAAAAGTCGTATACTAACCAATAAGGCTCATCAATTCTGCACGAGTGCGATGATCTTCACGAAACACTCCGAGCATGCGACTGGTGACTGTGCTTGATGCTGTCTTATGGACACCTCTTGTTGTCATACATTGATGTGCCGCGTCCACAATGACAGCAACCCCTTTAGGATTTAGAACCCTCTGAATCGTATCTGCAATTTGTGCTGTCATCGTTTCCTGAGTCTGTAAGCGCTTGCCATAAACATCAACAAGACGCGCAAGCTTACTGATCCCAACAACGCGATTATTCGGAATATAAGCAATATGGGCTTTGCCTAAAATCGGAACGATATGGTGTTCACAATGAGATTCCAGACGGATATTTTTGACGAGCACAATTTCATCATACCCCTCCACCTCTTCGAAAGTACGGCTCAGGATCTCATCAGGATTCATGCTATATCCTTCGAAGAATTCTCTATATGCGTCTACGACTCGTTTAGGAGTATCCACAAGCCCTTCTCGGTTGGGGTTATCTCCCGCCCATGCAATCAACGTCTTTACAGCATGTAGTGCTTCTTCCCGGCTTGGGACAGGATAGGGGTCTGGATATTCTGTATCTGATCTTTTGTTTGACATAGCGTTTTGTTCATAAGTTTTAAAATGATGTATTGTAACGCGAAAATCTAGCCTGCATTAGTATTTAATGTCAAATAATAAGATGATTTCAAAATTATATAAAAGTTTATCCAAAAAATACACAACAATGAATTTGCTTATTATTCAGTGCACAGTCATATCTTACAGAGGGTAAAAGATAGTTTGCAAATCATTCATTAGAAACAATGACGACATAGCTATTACAAATACCCCAGCTGTAATATTCAAACCTCCAGCCAACAAAACACTTCTATTGTCATCCCGTGAAATAATTTTAGAAACACTTAAGTTACGTATCTTAGACGCAAAAATAGCGGCAGCCCCAACAACCAGTCCTGTTCCAACAGCCATTGACATAACAGCAAGTATACCGGCTGTGATCAAACCAAATTTCCAAGTAATAATTAAAACAATAAGAGCACCGGAACATGGACGTATACCGATGCTGAAGATAATAAATAAGACATCACGCCAAGTCCGTATTGCTTCAATCTCTTTAACACTTGGCATATGTTTACAACCAGATGCACATGTATGTGCATGATCGTGATCGTGGTGATGATAACTGTGGTTATTATGACCGTGGGAGCAAGTTGAAATATTACTTTTTACAAACATTCTTTGAACGATAATTCTGGCACCCCGGAAAATAATCCACCCCCCTACTGCCGTCATAGCTAAAAAGCTGAAAGGAGCCAGATATGTTTCTGCTGTCCCTATAAGGGCTGAACTGGTGAACACAAGAACACCTAAAACACCATAAGTGATAAGGATTGCTGCTACACCTTGGACTAAGCTTGATACAAAGCCAATACCAGCCATATTCATTGCCGTCTTTTCAGATGTGAGAGCTGCAGCTCCAATCAATACTTTTCCATGCCCAGGGCCAATGGCATGCACAACCCCATAAGCCCCACATATCAATAGAAGATTGAGCAATGCATTAAAATCACCAGAGCGTAATTCAAGAATTTCCCGGCCCATAATATTCTGAAACGCTCTCTGCTGAACTTTCGCCCATGCAGAAACCTGGTCCCAATATTCCATAAAGAAAAAGACAATGGCAAATATAAACAACAACAAAAATAAAGAATTTCTTATCAGGAGCATACCAACCTCGTTTGATCTGCAAACAGAGCTCCAACATTTTCTATATCCGGAGTTTCCTCTCTAGAGAGTTGTGCAAGATACGATTGTATTTTTTGGGAATCTTCGTCAGACGCTGCTTTATCAAAAGCGACCCTGCATTGTTTTTTCTGGCCAATTATTTTAGGGGCTTCTTTCAGAATAACTTCAGTAAAATATGTTGGATCGTAAAGCTCAAGTGTAAATTTATTTCCAGTTACAGAGAGTGGAGCTTCAAGAAAAACTTCCATCGCGATAACAAGATGACCATTAACAAAATCTATTTCAGAATAAGTCGGAGCTTTAAGGGAAACATCTTTATTATTCACTTCAAGGTATGTGAAAAAATTATAATGAGCAAATCCCTTAATAACACTGCCGGCAACTTTTTTCTTATCTTCTTTTGTCAAGACCTTGTCACCATCCTTATCAACATCTAGCGTTGCAATCGTTAAAGCAGTGTTTAATTCATCCACAACAAACCTGAGCATAATACTTTTGAGCTGATTATTCTCACCTATTTTAAAACTTGCCGTGGTGTCCAAAAACATATGTGGATGAGAAAACGCACCAGTAACAACGAATGAATTAGCCAATAAAGTAAAAACGATAATAAAAATGCTTTTCTTCATTCAGGAATGCTCGTCATCATTTTCGGGTTTATATAAATGTTATACTATTACACTTTAAGTTGTAATATATGAAAAATAAAAGAATGCAAATTAAAAACAGACTATTGAGCTTACAATATGTCGAAAGACGATTTAATTTGCCATAACGTCTGCAGATTCACAGTTTAGATAATAAGAGACCTATTCTCAATACATTGAAATTGTTCTGAAAAACTCTAAGAACGCCTTGTTTTTCTCTAAATTTAACTTTATTGCATCTAGTATGTAATAGTATAACATCTTAAAGTATATTGAGCTTATGATAGGGAAGCCCCATGAAAATCGCCTTTGTTGGTAAGGGAGGAAGTGGTAAAACAACTCTAGCTGCTTTATTCTCACGCTATGCAGCACAGCAAGGCCGTCACGTACTTGCAATTGACGCAGACATTAATCAGCATCTTGCGAGTGCTATAGGCATGACACCTGAAGCAGCTCTGTCCTTGCCTCCCATGGGGCTTGAGGTCAATCGCATTAAAGAATATTTGCGAGGCAATAATCCACGCATATCTTCCACCTCAACAATGATTAAAACAACCCCACCAGGGCGCGGTTCAAATTTTCTCACACTAGGCAAATCAAATCCTGTCTTCGATCATTTTACCAGGCGTAAAGGAAAAATCCAGGTGATGGCTGTTGGTCCATTCGATGAAAGTGACATCGGAACACGCTGTTATCATTCTAAAACAGGTTCTGTAGAACTTCTGCTGAACCACCTCATTGACGACGAAAAATCCTGTGTAATTGTTGATATGACAGCAGGTGCAGACGCGTTCTCTTCTGGGCTTTTTACGCGCTTTGATTTAACAGTCCTGGTTGTCGAACCGACAGTTAGATCTCTATCAGTCTATGACCAGTATCGCAGCTACGCCCGCGACCATAATGTCGCCATTCGGGTCATAGCCAATAAGCTTGACGATGCCCAGGATCTCGAATTTATCAGAGAACATGTTGGTGAAGACCTGATTGCAGGCCTGTCACAATCATCCTTCATCAAGGCAATGGAAAAAGGACGTATATTACCTATCCATGATCTTGAGTGCACAAACACCAAAGCGTTGGCAGAACTACTTCAGACTCTGGAACAGCAAAAGAAAGATTGGGACAGTTATCAAGAAGACGCTGTTCTGTTTCATCAGCGAAAATGCAACGAGTTGGGCAAATAAAGCCATAGGGAGTGATCTGACACGTCAGATAGATCCCGAATTCTCGATGTCTAAAGCCGTTATCAATATTTTGAGCAAGCAACCGTTTGGAGAAGCCGCTTAACAATAAGTCAACGCCCCCTAAGCGCCCTCAAAATGATGCAACGCATTTTCACAAGACAATCCCCCACATAATCGTCATTTTGTTTGTTTAACACTTGCAAGTGCTATAAAAAAATCGCCAAAAATTGAAATACATCTAGGGATTATATATCGGGGAACAAAATGAGACGTAATTGTATTACCATAAGTAAACTATTCATACTGGTCGTCTCTGCGATCCACCTGCAATCGTGCGCCACCAATAACACATCAAATTCAGGGACTTATTTAAACCGGGCAAGTGCCTCATCCCCGGCTGACTCATCTCATGGAGATTACCTGACAAAAAACGCAAAAAAACCAGGCGTGAAAGTCACTTCCACAGGCTTGCAATATAGAGTATTGCGCCCAGGCGCAGGAAAAGCTCCCGCAAGAACGAGTCAAGTGCAAGTCCATTATAAGGGAACATTACCAAACGGCATAAAATTCGATAGCTCTTATGATCGTGGGAAACCAGCTACCTTCCCGCTTAATGGTGTTATACGAGGTTGGACAGAAGGTTTACAACTTATGAGAGAAGGCGCCAAATACGAATTCGTAATCCCCTCTTACTTAGGCTATGGCACAAGTGGCACGCGCAACATCCCCCCAGGAGCAACATTAATCTTTGAAGTCGAGCTTTTGAAAGTACTCTAGGAACAAAAAACCTGACTGGCCTTATCAACCAGTCAGAAAGAAAATCCTTTAAGATTTATACTGCCATTCTGCAGGAACAAATTGGTAAGCATCACCTGAACGTTTGACATACCCAAAACCAGGAAACGGCAGATGCATGCCAGCGATAAATTGTTTATCAGCAACAACCTGATCAAACACTTTTTGTCTGGTCTCTATGGCTTGAGCCCCATCGACATCAAAAGCAACGCCCCATTTTGGTTGCGCAAATTGAAAGGCACCAAAATGAACGACATCACCTACGATATAAAGACTCTCATTGCCAGAACTAATCATATATCCCGTATGCCCAGGAGTATGCCCAGGAAGAGAGACGGCCTGTATACCAGGAATAACCTCTTGCTTATCATTAAGCTTTGTTAAACGATCAGAGTAAACACCGCTAGCTTTTCTGGCACCTTCAAAAAATGACTTTGTGTCTTCCTTAATCATCGAATCATCATGCCAGAATTTATAATCATTTTCCGGAACAATAAGCTCCGCATTTGGAAATACCTTTTGCCCCTTAGCATCCAAGACACCAAATAAATGATCCGGATGCATATGCGTAATCAAAATTGCATCAATCTGCTTAGGACGATAACCAGCCCGCGTCAGTGAAGAAAGCAAATGCCCAAGCGTATCCCCGAAAGCATTTGCCGTTCCAGCATCAATCAAAACAAGCTTACTACCAGTGTTAATAAGATATGACGAAACGGGGATAGATAATGGTCCTGTTTCAGGGATAAAACTTTCCTGTCGTAAAGATTTTAGCGTTTTAGAGTCAGCCCCTTTAATAACATCTTCCTTCACATCAAGATATCCATCGAGTAGAGCAGTGACTTCAAAATCACCTAATTTTCGACGTATCGTCCCACCTAGTAAGGCCTTTTGTAATGGAGCCGCAGCATCAGCTGATGATATCCCAAGTAAACTATTAAGTGAACTATTAAGTGGACTATACTGACTGAATGCCATCAAAGAAGCTGTTGCACCAACAAAACCTGTCTGTAAAAATGATCGTCTTGAATATGTCACCTTATAAATCCTCCAAAAAATTCAAACCCTTGATTTAAGTTCTGCGGCTAATATAATTAATAATGAAAAGTTATATAAGATGCATTTTTATTATATATCTTATAAGATATTTTTATAGGTGAATTATGGATAAACTCACAAGCCTGCTCAGTTTTATAAGAGTAATAGAAAACGGAAGCATCTCCTCTGCAGCGCGCAGCTTAAACCTCAGTCAACCAGCCGTAAGCCAGCATTTAAACAACCTTGAGAATGAACTTCAGGTAAAACTTTTAAGCAGAACCACACGAAGCATTGTCTTAACAGAAGCAGGTGAAATCTATTATACGCAGGTCAACAAAATACTCGAAAACTTACAAGAAGCAGATCGGTCCGTTCTCACAATTGATCAGCAAATGACAGGCACTTTGCGAATAGGAGCCCCAACCGGGTTTGCAACGATTGTTCTGGCACAATTTTTTATTGATTTTAAAAAGCGATATCCCAATCTCACATTGGATTTGGATTTAACCGATCAATATGTGGATTTTCAAGCACATCGTCTTGATGTTGCAATTCGTCTTGGAAACATACTAGATGAACGTCTCAAAGTGAAAAAACTTGGGAGCATAAAAAGACGACTGGCAGCAACACCAGAATATCTAAATCGTAAAGGACGACCATCACATCCAGACGATTTATTAGACCATGATTACATTCTCTACTCCCATCTAATAACAGGTGATAGAATTCCACTGACAAGCAATCTTGGCAAGAAAGTAAATATTAAAGTCACCCCCTCGCTGATAACAAACAACTCAAGCTTTTTAAAACTATGTGTCCTTGGCGGGATTGGAATTGGCTTGGGCCATGAAAGCATACTTGCCGCCTACACCAAAAATGGAGAGCTGGAATATGTCCTCCCAGACTGGACCTACGACCCACATGATATAAATATCATCTACGCTGCAAACCGAAATATTTCGATCAAAGTAAAACGCTTTATTGAAGAGGTAACCACATACATGAACTCTATAGGAGCATTTGATTAGGGTTTTTCAGCTTTATTCAAAGAGCGCCACTCCTGATAAGCCTCTCGCATACAATGCCCACAAGGCCGAAAGCCATGATCAACAGCCTCCTCTTCCGAAGCAAAAAACACACGGTTTTCACGTTTCATCCGCTTGCCAGACGAACACCCAAGACGGCCATAAATTTTTAATTTTTCATTCCCACCAAATTGTATAGAACGGTTTCTGATTTGGGACCTTAAAGTGTGATCATTGATCTTGGTGTGTTTGAGCATATTGTATAAACTAACTCTCTTAAGAAGAAAGGGAGATATTAAAACGCTCACCCATCTCCAACCCTAATTCATAATTTTCAGAAGATGAAATATTTATTCTCGTATCCCCCAACCCAATCCTAGCCAGAGCATCACGAATAAACTCAGGATTAGGGTGTCCAAGATTTAACCCTAAAAAAACACTTCCAAGATCAGCCATAGCCTCCCAGGGACGAACACCCTCAGGCCATTGGATGACTGTCGGAAAGATCCCACCTTCAGGAACAGAACCATCTTCAGGCACGGTAATCTGCCATGTCAGATCTCCACGTGTGACAGTCTCGATAGTCCCGAGAGAAACCAGCGAGCGCTTTACAACTTCTTCAATATCATAAGTACGCACAGCCCAGGTGACAAGCCGGGGTCCTTTATCTTTCAAGGATTTCAGAAAACTCTCATCCGCCAAACGGAACCAGCGTTGTGGTCGCTCAGGAATGGCATTGGGATTAACCGCAATAACTTCAAAAAAATAATCATCCTTTTCATCACGGCTATGAACCCTCATCAGGTGATTATGGGTTCCCATTTTAGGATGTTCCCCTCCATAAGGAATATCAACACCTGAATTCGCCTTTACAAAAGCAACACCGTCCTCAAGCGTTGCAGCAGCCAAAACAAAATGATCAAAAGTAACAAGAGCCATAAAGTATATTCCCATCTCCAGAATAAAAAAGATGTAGCAGGATGTTATGGTCATTTAAAGTCAGCGTTCAGGGAATTTTATATCCGAGAGGGAAAACATAAACTTGCTCAAAGTATATAATATTCATGAAGGAGTACTCACACATCAATATGAAGAAAATTTCTAAGCAACCCCCTGTTGCTCTCAATATCCTCTGTGATTTTACAAATTTTTTAGCGAACTAATCGCATAAAAACTTTCGAATTTCGACGGTAATGAGTTCTGCACTTGAAATAAATGGTTCATTTATCACATACGCATCATGAAATTAGCATTCAAGCTGACAGATATTGTATGTTTCCCAGGAGGTAAATTGGTAGAAGTTGGAATAAAGCCGGGTTAACTTAACGCCATCAACAAAAATATGCGCATATCCTATTCGCAACATTTTGTAAATTAACATTCTCATGCGTAAACTTAAAATTCTGTGTGATTACGTGTAAATTCCAGAGACATTCATCTATCACAGTAATTTTTAATGCTTGGCGACATTATCTTCAGTAACTTCGATTTTCCCAACCATACTATGATCATGAGTATTGTTTAGAATGATCTTCTGGTTTTGCTATAAATGGAGATATAATAACGCCCGCGAACACACACAAAATCGACCAATAAAGCATATAAGAAAGTTCAATATGAAACTTCGGCATAACAACGAACCTTCATCACTTTAAGTTTTCAATGAAATTTGTAATTTTGGCGTTGACCATACCCCAACAGAATTAAAACAAGTGCAGTTCCGATGATAGGTAAATGACCAACAAACTCCACTAAAGCCGCCTTATTATTTCCCTGCAGAATGAAAACAATATTAGAGGTCAGCATAAGTCCAGAAATCGCAAGCATTGTTAAACGTGTTGTTGTACCCAAAATCAAAATTATCCCCAAAATCACTTCACACACTCCGGCTGATAAAACAAATAACCGGTCATTGAATAAATCAAAGCCAAGCAAAGTCATAAAATTCCATTGATAATTTGCTAGAAATGCCTGACCATAAAGTGCCCCAAACAACTTCTCAGAAAACCCTAACGTAACCAGAGAAATACCCGTAAAGATGCGCAATGAATCAACAGAGTAAGGCTTAAAACGATTAATCATTTCTTCTGATTTAAAGTTGTTAAACAGCAGGAAGAGACCGATGCCAAAAACATTGGCATATTCCAGCGCCCCAAGAAACCCAATGTTGCTGAATAATAACACCAAGAAACAAAATAAAGATCATCATGGCCGCATGTTGAATAAACCGATTACCAATCAGCATAATCCCAATAAGAGCCTGAAGGAAAACGAGTATCAAACCAAAAGAACCATAAGCCACAAGATGCGGCGCAATAAGCGCACCTTCGTAAGCCGTTAGCAAAAAAGACATGCCAGTAAAAATACGCAAAATTTCAATAAAATCATGTCTGGTTTTAGTATCCGCAATAGTAACCTTGGGTAGCTTCATATCTAAAATCGCAGATATAACGAAAGCAACCAGAGCAATTGCAAACCAGATAAGCACTTATCAAACAAGGAATAAGATTGGAAATTCTCAACCGCTGGGTCTTGGTATCTACAAACCATTTAACATGAGCCTGACTGATCGTACTGAAAAAAAGGCTAAACAAACCAATCAAACTGAAAATCAAAATATTGCGCTTAGACATGAAAACCTCATTCTTTTTATTTTTGATAAAATAGTCTTATAGCTTTAAATATGTATTTTTAATACATATTTAAAGCATGTGCAACCATATAAAGTTTCAAATGACAAATTGTAACAGATAAAAAGTGGGTTTGCATAAAGGGATAAAATAATTTTAAACCTGATTAGGAACGACATTATACCCGTTCTTAATGTCACTACCCTTAACAAAAATAAATCAAAAAAATATTTTCAACCCATTGAAATCATTATATGAAAAAAAGTTATCCTCACCTCTATAATCTCCCATATAATGGTCTACATCAAAAATATAATGCATCCCAAAAACGATAATTCTCTATCCACCTGGACAAATAAATCACAAACGTGATCGTTTGAGGACCCCGAAGCTTTGCTTCGCCCCCGCGGAAATTTGCTTCAAAGCAAATTCGCGTGAGCGATAAAATGGACAATAATGATCCCGTGATCGTTTGAGGACCTCGAAGCTTCGCTTCGCCCCCGCGGAGCAATTTGCTGAAAGCAAATTCGCGTGAGCGATAAAATGACAATAACGATCACAATGATTTTGAGGACCCCGAAGCTTTGCCGCCCCCGCGGAGCAATTTGCTGAAAGCAAATTCGCGTGAGCGATAAAATGGACAATATACGATCACAAACGTGATCGTTTGAGGACCTCGAAGCTTCGCTTCGCCCCCGCGGAGCAATTTGCTGAAAGCAAATTCGTGTGACCGATAAAACCTCATAGCACCGACATAATATCTATACAAGAATAAGAGCTCACAGTAAGATGATACGACTCATAATTAGGAATATATTAAAGGGAGACTGGGAATGAGACGTCTATTTAATTGGATCATTATTTTATGTATTTTTGCCGGTATTGGTTATTTCGCCTGGCCGGCTGTTTCTGCATATCAGATCTATAATGGTGCAGTAACTGCAGATGAGCCGCTTTTAAAAGAAAAGATTAACTGGGTAAGTGTACGCCAATCTTTTGAAGGTCCCGTACGCGAAGCTGTGAAAAAAGAAGTCTCGAAATTAGGCCAAAGGAATAATGATATTCTTGGTTTGTCAGACAATGTGTCTGAGGTTGTTGTGAAACAAGCTCTCAAAACATATATGACACCAAAAGGACTGATCAGCCTTGTGAAGTCTGGCGGAAAAATCGATCTATCTGAATTTAATATTGCTGGCCAGTTAAATATTGGCGGCGGTGATGATGGTCAGAGTGGAGGACTTGGGGGACTTTTTAAAAAAGCAACTGAGTTTGGCGTAAAAATACCAGGCGTTACAGGCATCCCTGGACTTGGATCTGATAGCAAATCCAACAAAGCAGATGACAAAGGTGATAAGTCGTTTAGCATTTCAAACATCAAAAGCCTGCGTTTTAACAGCCTGACAGAATTCCAGGTATCAGTCGCAAAAGACGGTGACTCTGATAAGCCTGATGTAACCGCAGTTATGGGTTTTGAAGAGATGGATTGGAAATTAACAAAATTAATTCCGCATCTATAAAGTAATACACAAACTTTGCAGGAACGGGCATAGTCCCGTTCCTTATATTCATCTAATTTTATCAAGTAGAATAAGTTTTTAGAGCCTCGATAAACTCCCTGTAATATCACGACTTTGTCATGTTGAAGGAATAACCTAAATTTAAGATACAATCTGTATGTCTGAACAGTGAAAAAAAACAATTACTAACTATCAATTACTTTCAAAATATTCATTAAAAGGAATTGGTTTACTCATAATTTTTACTAACTGAGTTCTAAATTCATTCATCTTTCTTCTGCTACTTTTATTATGCTTCTTCAGAGGAACTATCAATGCATGCGCTTTATTTTCTAATAGTGGAGGGTTTGCTTTTGTTGGATTTGGTATGACATTAAAAATACATTCGTTTTCATAATTGATTTCCCTCACAGCTCCCGTTTCAAGACGAGCTAATAAAGGAATACCAAGATCGCCACCTTTCTCCAAACCTTGTTGTTTTTGATACTCTGCGAGTGTTTCCATGACCGGTTTTTGAACAAGGTTTTCTCTATCAACACTCATTCCTCGTTTTGAAATATCACTTTTATTAATTGAAGAGGGCGCAACTAAGCCATCTTTTAAATCACGTTTCGACCAAATCAGTCTAAGTAATTGCTCATCATTCTTTATGCAATCATTTAAGTTTTTTTCATCGTCAATAAGATTCATCTAGAGAGCAACCTTATGCATCTTATATTATTTTGTGTCTAATAATTTTAACAAATCTTCTGGAAGATGAGTTTCGATTGGAATGTCTTCATCTCCAAAAGTTTGTTTATTATTTCCTTCAGCAAAATATGAAAATGTTCCATCGCCATATATGCTTAGGTCCATTATAACTTTTTCAGTTTTCCAAAAAAATGTAATATCACCATCAGCATCAAGACCTATAAAAGGTGGCTCAATATCTTGATCTTTTAGATGAAAACGTGCAAATTGTTCTGCATCATCTGTAACTTTCCTGGGGGCTGCGATGCTACCTTCACCTTTCCATCCATCTTTAAGAAGTGCTAATTCTCTTATAGTTTCTATTGCTTTTAGATCTTTACGCATAACATCAAGTACATGAAGTGGATGAACTGCGCTAACTTCACTAGAAATATTTGATGTCAAATTACTAAAGCTTTCTCTCTCTCGTGCTTGCACCAATTGCGTGCTAGTTAGCATTATTGCTGTAAATGCAATAGCTGAAATATTAGATCTATATTTTGGAGATTCACCTGATGTAGTGCCTACAAAAAATTGGTCATTTTGGTCACCAAACTCAGAAACCATTCGATTATTCATCATTATTCCCTCCCCCACTAGCAAGCTTAATCCTACCAGCAATATCTTTTTGTAAAATCTTCTGCATCACAGTTTTATTATTATTGTGCATAAACTGTATTAGTGAATCTAATACCCCTCCTTGTGTTGGTACTGTTTGTTTATATTTATTTAACATATCGCGATCTTGCGCTCTTAAAGAAGTAGTATGATCAATAAGCACAAATGTTGCATCAGGTTCTGGTTGCTGAAAGATTGTGGAGTCTAATTTAAGTTGATTAAGAATTTCTTCGCCATTAAAACCATGTGTATCAAACCATCCAACGTGGCTATGCCATCGCCTTCCAGAAGAGAAAGCTCTATCAAATATCAAACCACTATCAGTGCGTAAAAGCTCTTCTATTTTATAATCATTAGAATTACCTAGATATTTGAAACGATCAACATATTTTAATCCGATTTCAGTTAATGGTAAATCTATGCTCTCAATTGTTTTGAAGGCCGTCGAAATATATTTATATGACTTTTTCCAAACATCATCCCAGCGCGTATAATCAAGGCAATGAACTGAAAAAGAATTAGCAGAAATTCGTATCAGCCAATCTGGGTGCCCATCACCTTTCCTATGATGAGTTAATTCAGCGCCGGGGATCCTATCGACTTTTTCCTCACCAACATTAAGCCTATATCCTTGATTTAAATTAGAATTGGGGAAATCATCTTTTAAACTATCTTTAATAGTTATAATTTCATTAACCACGTCTTCTGTCTCGGGACCAGCAGGAAAACCAAAGAAAATCACCATTTCGACAATTGCGTGTGCTTTGTTTATTGGTTCAAACATAGCCTTTTACCTCTATAAATATGTATCGAAATTTCCGTGACATCAATATAACTTAGCTTTTTATTGCGTGCATAAAAAAAATATTACTTAAAAAATCATTAAAGTATAAATCATACATATACTATAATAAATATTACAAAAAAAACTTAAATTTACAATCACTCATTATAAAGTTTTACATATACAACCCGTTTAATAATCACAAAGTTATACAACTTTCATTAAATAAGCCCATGAAATAATTAAACAAAAAAAGTTATCCTCGCCCCCAAAACCTCCTTTATAATGGTCCTTATCTAACCGACAACGAAGTAAAACCTAAGATGATAATATAAAGATGAACATAAATGCGATAAGCATGCCACCCGAACGATAACAATCACGAAAGTGATTGTTTGAGGCCCCCGAAGCTTTGCTTCGCCCCCGCGGAGCGATTTGCGAAGCAAATTCGCGTGAGCGCTAAAACTGCGTGGCGCATGAACGCAACAACAAAAGCAAATTCGCGTGAGCGCTAAAACTTTTCAAACAATTGGGAATACATTTTCACCCTCTTACCCGTATAAGCAAAGGAGCCTTCTTGAGCAAAAATACCACCAACAGCACGATAACCAGACCCAAGCCGGTCACGCAAATGCTGAGGAAGTGGAGGAGCAGATTGTCTCTTTCGATCCTTCCAGACCACAACAACTTTTTTAGCAAAATCATCTAGTGAAAAAACACGAGAGCCAGGAATATTTATAACCAGATTGCCATAATCTTTTTCACGATTTGCTAAGATCGCAACATCATTGCCAAACTTTTGGCTGATCCCATTTGCAAACGTCTCGATAAGGAAAAGACAGACTATGATTGCCAAACATGGCCAGACTATTGGCTCCAATCAATGCACACAACATAAGGATAAGACCAAATCGTAACAGACCAACCCGTGCCTGAACATTTGCAACAATCGGAAATTTCAAGACAAACCAAAACGGCAAAGCCATCAGCAAAGGAGTAAAATAACGCTCATGAACAAAATGCATATCTGCAAACAAGATAATAAGAGCAAAAAGACTGACACCAACCAGACATATCAATCCAAACAAATTTGAAAAAACATCGCGGCATTTTCTTTGTTCAGAACCAACAGAAGGCAATTTAAGCAACAGCAAAAAATGTAATATCGCAAACATTAAAAGAAGTGGCCCAGCCCATGCCAAAAAAGCACCAACAGAACTAAACAGACCATCAATACCAAGATAAGGCAAATCAAACCAGGCATAATCTGTCGAACGATAAAGCTTTTTAATCCGCCCACTCGACTCTGCCAGATTTGAAATCGCGGTATAAATAATAGGAATGAGACAAACCAAAAAGATAGAAACACTCAATAATATTTTCCGAAACTCAAATTGTTTTCGAACATGAGGAACCAGAAAAATAGCAATAATCATTGAGACAAGAAAAAGGGCATAATTAAATTTTGCTAGAAAACCAATTGTAACTGCAAGCCCAAGCCACGCATAGTCAGTCCAACGCCCGCTTTGATAAACAAGAACAAGCGCATGCAAAGTCGCCACACAACCACAAGCCACCAAAACAGAATGAGCTAATGTAACTTGCGATTGCCAGACAATCTGTGGCAAAACCAATAAACAGACAATGACAACAGCACTTCGAAAATAACTTCTGGTAAGCAAAAACATAAGATCAAAGGCAAGAAGATACATAACCAAAAGGATCACATTACGAACCAACGGCAACGCTATGGACCAACTCCAATTGGTGATTTCTAAAGCTAGACGAACCAGCCAGTTATAAATCGGAGGATGTGAATTTGCATACAATAACCGCAGATCTGTCGCCCCAACAAACTGTGCTTCATCAACTTCCAGATTGGAGGAGACAAGAATTCGCGTAAGAAACTGCAGACAAAAATATCCAACAATAAGCCAAGGCACATAACGGCACCAATGCTCAATATCTTCTAAAGATAAATCCCGCATGGATTGTCTATAATCACGCATAACTTGGCCCCGCAAAAATTTTTCTTATGCTCTCCGTTCTGGATAAAGAGAGAGAAGACCCTCAGTGCTGGCCTCACAAACACCGCGCTCTGTCACCAACCCTGTCACCAAACGGGCTGGCGTGACATCAAAAGCAAAATTGGCCGCTGGACTACCAGGAGCTGCAATATCTAAGGTCTCCACAGATCCATCAGCCCGACGACCAGTAATTTTCAAAATCTCATCCGCATTTCGTTCTTCTATCGGAATAGAAAAACCATCATGAAGCGTCCAATCAATCGTAGAATAAGGAAGCGTAACATAAAAAGGAACATTATTGTCTTGCGCTGAAAGAGCCTTCAAATAAGTTCCGATCTTATTACAAACATCGCCATTAGCAGTTGTTCGGTCAGTACCGACAAAACAAATATCAACCAAACCATGCTGCATCACATGGCCACCAGCATTATCTGTAATAATTGTATGAGGAACCCCATGCGCCCCAAGTTCATAGGCAGTTAAGGCAGCCCCCTGATTGCGCGGCCGCGTCTCATCAACCCAAACATGTACCTTTATTCCAAGATCATGAGCCTGGTAAATGGGTGAGGTTGCTGTTCCCCAGTCGACACACGCAATCCACCCGGCATTACAATGCGTCAAAATATTAATGGTTTCACCATTTTTCTTTTCAGAAATCTCTTTTAATAATTCAAGAGCATGAACACCAATCATACGGTTCGTCTCAACATCTTGGTCACATAATTCACCAGCTTTTTGATAACCAGCTTCAACACGCTCACTTGGAGACAAAGGCTCAAGAACTTTTAACATCTCATCCAAAGCCCAGCGCAGATTAATCGCAGTTGGACGCTGTTCAGCAAGAAACTCAACAGATTTCTTAAGAGTCTCATCTGAAGGATCAACCCGCATAGCAAGACAGACACCATAAGCAGCCGTCGCACCAATCAAAGGAGCACCACGAACCTGCATAACCTTAATAGCATGAGCAGCATCTTCCACGGTCTTCAAAAAAGCCAACTCAAACTCATGAGGCAATTTGGTTTGATCAATAATTTCAACAGACCAACCATCCTCTGCAACCCAGATCGTACGATAATGTTTCCCATGAATTTTCATTTAAGAAAACCTCTTCAAACTAACTCTTCTAAGCTCATCGGCGAAGAAGAATACGTCTCACTATTTTTCTAAGCACGAACACTATTCAGGCGTTCAGCATACGTAAAACTCAAACGCATCACTATAATTACTCACCTTCAAATTCAATCAAAACATGACAAGGAACTTCAAGGCCTTCAATCTTGGCTTTACCACCTAAATCTGGAAGATCAATAACAAAACATGCGCCAATAACCTCAGCACCAGCACGTCGCAAAAGTTTAATACCAGCTTCAGCGGTACCACCAGTTGCAATCAAATCATCGACAAGTAATATACGCTCACCTGGCTTGACAGCATCTTCATGGATTTCAATAACATCGGTACCATATTCGAGCTCATATTCTTCACCGATTGTTTTCCAAGGCAACTTGCCCTTTTTACGAAGTGGCACAAACCCTGTCCCCAAATGATCCGCAATCGCACCACCAAGAATAAAGCCACGCGCTTCAATACCAGCGACGGCTTCTATATTGGAATGTTCATACTTAGAAGACAGGGCATCAATACAAGTCTTGAAGCCTTGTGCATCAGAGAGGATTGTCGTGATATCACGAAACATAATCCCCTCTTTGGGATAGTTAGGAATTGTTCGAACAAGACCTTTCAACTGATTTGCTAATTTATCATCCATATTAAACCCTATGAACCTTATATATTAAATCGATAAGTATTACGTATTTAGAACACGCCCAGCCACAGCATCTAGTTTACGAAGCAGGTTTTGATCTCGTTTTTCAGCAGGAGTTATAATAGCATATTCAAGTGCTTTATCACTTCCATTTGGACATATAGGATGTTCGCGTGGAAACACCTCAGCTAATTTACCAATAAGCTTTTGTGCATTTTCTGAATTGAGCTTCATTACGCGTAAAATATCACTGATATCTACGTCATGATGATCTTCATGCCAGCAATCGTAATCCGTAACCATTGCCACTGTCGCATAACAAATTTCTGCTTCCCGTGCGAGCTTAGCTTCGGGCATATTGGTCATACCGATAACATCGCATCCCCATTGCCGGTAAAGCTCAGATTCTGCTCGGGTAGAAAATTGTGGACCTTCCATAACAAGATACGTTCCACCTTTAAAGTAAGTAATGTCTGCCCCTTCAGCAGCTTTCGCTAGCTGATCAACCAAAACAGGACTAACAGGATCTGCCATAGCAACATGAGCCACACACCCCTTACCAAAAAAGCTCTTCACCCGCGCAAAAGTACGATCAATGAACTGATCAACCAGAACAAATGTCCCTGGAGCCATCTCTTCTCTAAAAGAACCACATGCAGAAACAGAAATCAGATCAGTTACTCCTGCACGCTTCATAGCATCAATATTTGCACGATAATTAATATCACTAGGAGGGACATCATGGTTTGAGCCATGTCTAGGAAGAAAAACAAGGGGCAGGCCATTTATCTCACCAAAACGAAGGGCATCTGAAGGAGTTCCCCAGGGGGTTTCAATTCTCTCAGAGCGCTGATTTTCAAGGCCTGGCAAATGATATAAACCACTTCCACCAATAATACCTAACACCGTTTTTGCCATTCTCTACTCCGATAAATATGCCTAAATGCAGTATATATCCTAAATGATATTTAAATCATTCGAATTTTTATTCCACTATGGCCTTACACAAGCATAAAAAAAAAGGCCTCACAAGATGGGAGGCCTCTTAAATTTATGTTTTTATTGCTTAATGTTTCACACGGGACCAAACTTTTTTCTTAGCTAAGAATAAGATAACCGCTAAAACAGCTAAATAAATAAGTACGCGGAACCCCATTGTCTTACGAGCTTCAAGTTTTGGATCTGCTGTCCACATCAAAAATGCTGAAACATCCTTAGAATATTGTGAAATAGTCTGAGGCGAGCCATCGCTATATTCAACAACCCCATCACTTAAGGGAGAAGCCATAGCAATTTGGTGACCAGGGAAATATTTATTGTAATTCATTCCCTCGTTCATTTTATAGCCCTTCGGTGCATCAACATACCCTGTTAAAAGAGCATAAAGATAGTCAGCACCACCCTCTTGATAACCACTGGTAATATCTTTAGCCCATACTGTAGGTTCTAGATACCACTTGGTTTTATTATGAACATTACGAGCCTTGGCAATAACAGAAAGGTCAGGTGGCAAGGCCCCACCATTAGCGGCACGAGCGGCCTTATCATTTGCAAATGGTGAAACGAAACGATCAGAAGGCTTACCAGGTCTCTCAAACATTTCACCGTCATCATTAGGACCATCAACCACCTCAGCTTCAGCAGCAAGGGCTTTCACTTGAGCTTCAGTGAAACCAGGACCGCCTTCTTGAGAAAGGTTTCGATATGAAAGATACTTTAACCCATGACAAGAGGCACAAACTTCTTTGTAAACCTGATAACCACGTTGAAGCTGTGCTTTATCATAATAACCAAAGAACCCGTTAAATGTCCATTTTTGGTGATCGATATGAACTGAGCTTCCCCCAGCTGCAAAAGACTGGTTATGAGCAAAACTCATAACTAAGAGCCCTGAAACGATAATTGAACGTCGTAGACCCGAGATAATTTTTTTCATGACCACAAGTCCTTTCATTATCTTTTCTCAGGTGCAGCATTCGCAGCCGCACTAGGCTGTAATCCACCACCGTCAGAATCTCCAAGAACACTCTCAGCAATACTGTTTGGTGTCTTATTAGGGGTTTCCATAACACCCAACAATGGAAGAATAACAAGGAAGTGAATGAAGTAATACGCAGTGAAAATACGAGAAAAGAACAAATAATTCCCTTCAGCTGGTTTAGCGCCCAGATATCCAAGAGCAAGACAAGATACAACCAATAACCAAAAGAAGAAACGGTATGTCGGACGATATCTTGCTGATCGAACTTTTGAAGTATCCAACCAAGGCAATACGAACAACACAAGTATTGATGCAAACATGGCAACAACACCAAGTAATTTGTCAGGAATTGCTCTCAAAATTGCGTAAAATGGCAAGAAATACCATTCTGGAACAATATGAGGTGGTGTAACGAGTGGATTAGCCTCAATGTAATTGTCAGCATGCCCAAGATAATCTGGAATATAAAAAACAAACCACGCAAAGAAAATGACAAACACAACAAGAGCAAAAGCATCTTTAATTGTGTAATATGGATGGAACGGAACTGTATCCTGATTGCTCTTTACTGCAATACCAGTTGGATTATTATTTCCAGGAACATGCAATGCCCATATATGAAGAATAACAACACCGAAAATCACAAATGGCAGTAGGAAATGTAATGAGAAGAAACGATTCAGAGTTGGATTATCAACTGAGAAACCACCCCAAAGCATCGTTACAATAGAATCCCCAACATAAGGAATTGCCGAAAATAGGTTAGTAATAACAGTTGCACCCCAGAAACTCATTTGTCCCCAAGGCAAAACATATCCCATAAAGGCCGTTGCCATCATTAGCAGAAGAATAACAACACCAAGCATCCATAAGACCTCACGCGGAGACTTGTAAGAGCCATAGTATAGCCCACGGAATATATGGATATAAACTGCGATGAAGAACATTGACGCCCCAACAGCATGAAGGGGCTGAATAAGCCATCCAAAGTTCACGTCTCGTTTAATATGCTGTACACTCGCAAAAGCATGATCCACATGAGGTGTATAATGCATCGCTAATACGAGACCAGTAACAATTTGCACAACAAGACAAAAAGTTAAAATTCCGCCAAATGTCCAGAAATAATTCAAATTTCGAGGTGTCGGGAAAGTGTTAACTTGATCATGTAATAATCTTAAAATTGGTAGTCTTTCGTCAAGCCAATTTTCAAAACCTGGTTTCGGCTTGTACGTTGATTCATGGGCCATATTACAGAGTCTCCCTAGCCGATCTTTATAACTGTGTCAGAAACAAATTGATATGGTGGAACAGGTAAATTCTCTGGAGCTGGTCCTTTACGAATACGTCCAGCTGTATCATAGTGAGATCCATGACAAGGACAGAACCAACCACCATACTCACCTTTAGTATCACCTAAACGGTTCCCCACTGGAACACATCCCAAATGAGTACAAACACCAATCAGAATAAGCCATTTTTCTTTTCCTGCCTTAGTCCGATTAACATCAAGAGCATTATCTGCTTCCCCCTTATCAAGGCCTTGATTTCGGGACTTTTGGTCTGGCAAATTGTCTAATTTAGTTGAATTTGCTTCATCAACTTCTTGTTGCGTGCGGTGCCTAATAAAAACAGGCTTTCCCCGCCACATTGCAGTAATAGCTTGACCTTCTTCAACTTTTGAGAGGTCAACTTCTATTGTTGCTAAAGATAGCGCCGAAGCATCTGGGTTTAATTGATCAATAAATGGCCATAGCGCAGCTGCTCCCCCAACTGCTGCAAAACCTCCAGCCGCGACCATCAAAAAATCACGGCGTGTTGTTTCATCTGTATCAGAAGCCAATTCTGTCTCCCTTTAATAAAGATTTAGTCTCCTGTAAATCTGTAAAACTATAATTGTTAAAAAACCTTAACTATTTGTTTGCAGACTTGGTATATCTTTATTTTACTTTGTTTATATTCAACTATGCCTCTCTCAAAATCATTTATTTTACGAAAAAACAAGAAAACTGGATTAGGAGAAGCTAAATAATATACATGCATATATTCTGACCAATGTTTTGCACTGTTAAGGCATAATTGTCTAGTCAGCGAAAACACATCATTGGAGGCAAATTGGCGCAGAGTTTGATAAAATAATGCTAAAGGCTAATATCACTTGCCTTTTTACCATGCGACTCTGAATAGCAAGAAGATTTTCTAATGAGTCGATATTCAATAAACAAAAAAATATAATAGACTTTGTCAATAAAATGAAAATATAAAAATAAGATCTCATTTTAAAACAGCTCCGATTCCAAGATAACGCAAAAAACAAAACGAAAATAAATTATGCGAATTGCACTCTATCAACCTGATATTCCACAAAATACTGGAACAATATTACGTTTAGCAGCTTGTTTTGATTTAACTGTCGACATTATAGGCCCAACAGGATTTGACATGACCGATCGCGCACTACGTCGTTCGGGATTAGATTATTTAAAACATGTCAAACTTGTAAGACATATATCCTTCGACTCATTTCTAGAATGGCAGCAAGAACAAGAGAGCACACGACTCATATTACTTACAACTCATGGTGAACAAAGTTATTTAGATTTTTCATTTAAAGAAAATGATATTCTATTACTTGGAAGAGAGAGCTCTGGTGCTCCTGAAGAGGTACATAAAAACGCATACTCGCGTATCAAAATACCTATTCATCAGGAGCTTAGATCTTTAAATATAGCTATGGCAACAGCGATTGTAACAGCCGAAGCATTACGTCAAACAAAAATGTTCCCTTAAAGCAAAACTATTTAGTTTTTGCTTTCTCTTCGTAAATTTTCACTCCACTTGGTATTGAAGTAATTTTACTTTGTGAGTTAGGTAAAGTGCAATCTACTTGCCCTGTAGACCAAAACCTGACATTTGCCTTAAGACGCTTTGCCAGTTCAGGCGGGAACCTTAGATTATCAATCTGCACATTTGTTTTTCCACCATCTAACGGTAGGAAATCTATCTTGAAGGCTGTTAGGCCTTTTTTGCCAGTTTTTGTAATCTGGTTAAGCGTAATTGTAGCTCGTCCACCCGCTTTGTTTGGCGTTGCGCGAGCAAAGAAAGCATGGTCCTTTAACAAAGGGTCTGACGGCTTCAACCAACATTGCTTGATATTTCTAGCGACATGACTATAGAGCAATATTGGAGTACCCTGCGCAACAGGATCATCAATATTTTGAAAAGAAACATTTGAAAGTGTTGACAATTTTTGAAAAGGAATTTCTGATAATCCAGCACAACCCGCTAAGGTGATCATCATGAAAAAAACAGAAAGCCTTTGCGTGCATTTCAAATTACGCACCGCTCTACCCCGCATATTATTAATATCCAAAATACAAGACTCGAATCGATAACTTACTAAGTAGCTTTTCATGACTCATAGGCTCTGGTCAAATGCTTAATCACGGAAATTAACAAATTGTAGAGGTAGATCAACCTTTAGCTGCTTTACATAAGAAATAACTTCTTGCAAATCATCTCTTTTCTTTCCAGTAACTCTTAACTCATCCCCTTGAATACTAACTTGTACTTTGATTTTAGAAACTTTTATATCTTTCACAAGCTTCTTAGCTAATTCTTTATCAATGCCTTCACGAATAACAGCAACCTGCCGGACAGATTGCCCTGCAGCACTCTCAACGGACTTATAATCTAGGACCCCATGATCAATTTTTCGCTTTGCCAAATGGCCTTGCAATAATTCATGCATTTGTTTTAACTTCAAATCATCATCTGCAAATAATGTGATTTCATTTTTATTTAGCTCAACTTTTGACTGCGACCCTTTAAAATCATATCTCTGAGTCATTTCACGGATCATATTCTGAACCGCATTATCAACTTCGGCCAAATCAGTTTGCGAAACAATATCAAAAGATGGCATAGCTTCTCCCTGTTTAAAACTATCAATCAAACAATAAGAATAGCAATGAAAAACAAAGGAAGGAAGAGAAGTTTAAAAAGGACAGACAACAAATAAAATACTGGAGTGCAATTATGCACATAATCCCGCATTAAACATGAGGCACGCAAAAACGAATAGACTTCACGTGCCCTTCAATCAAACTGAATGAAAATAACACCCTATAGAGTATAATGAGACTTACGGCTAAACTCATCAAGCTGAACTTGTTCTCTCTTAGCATGATAATCACGCTCTTCAGCATGATCCCTCTCTTCAATCATCTCCACCTTCTTAAGTTCCTCAAAAGAAGCAGAAAGCTCATCCTTAGCTGCATTTAAGCTCAGTTCAAGGTCTGCAATTGAAGAGGATAAATTTTCTTTTCTTTGTATCGCAGCTTTAGCAAAAGTCGGATAAGCATAATGATTGATATCAGAAACTCCTGCACGCTCTTGCTCGATTAAAATTTGACGATCTAAATCTTCCAGCATGCGTTGGAATTCAGAGATCATCACCTCAATATCAGCAACCTTCTGACGTTTCTCATCAACTTCGAATCGACGTAACTTAATTAAAGTCTCTCTTGATTTCATTGTTCGATACCCTCAACTTTTTCGAACGCGTTAACACTACTTTCTGGTAGATAATTCTGCAAAATATGTGCCAACATCTGATAGCTTTCCTCGATAGATTGGCTTTCAACCCGATCTTGGGAAAGAAACTGTTCAAAGGGGCTATGTAATTCAATAGCCTCGTCAACTTTCGGATTACTACCCATTCTATATGCCCCCAACCTGATTAGTTCCTCCATATCAGCATAGGTTGACATGTAATCCCGAGCCGCCTTAAGTACTTCAATGTATTGTTTTGGGACACAGCCTGGCATAGTTCGGGACACTGACTTTAAAACATTCACAGATGGGTATCGTCCGCGTTCCGCTATGGCACGCTCCATGACAATATGACCATCTAAAATACCACGAACACTATCTGCAACAGGTTCATTATGATCATCACCTTCTACCAAAACTGTAAATAATCCAGTGATAGCTCCCTCACCTATTCCAGGTCCTGCACGTTCAAGCAACTTTGGGAGTTCAGAAAAAACAGTTGGTGTATAGCCCCGTGTTGTTGGAGGCTCCCCACTTGATAATCCAATATCACGCTGAGCTTGAGCAAAACGTGTAATACTGTCAATCATGCATAAAACACTTTTGCCCTGATCACGAAAATATTCTGATAAGGTAAGAGTGAGATAAGCGGCTTGTTTTCTCATAAGGGCAGCTTCATCAGAAGTAGCAACAATAACGACAGAACGTGCAAGGCCGTCTTCTCCTAAATTGTCCTTAATAAACTCCTGAACTTCCCGCCCTCTCTCACCGATTAAACCAATAACAGAAACATCACTTTGAGCATTACGGGCAAGCATTGATAAAAGAACAGACTTTCCCACGCCTGAGCCCGCAAAAATTCCCATACGTTGTCCAACACAACATGTTGTAAAGCAATTTAATGCTTTCACCCCTAAATCAAGAGGGGCCTTAACAGGTTTTCTTTGATGGGCAGGAGGAGGTGTTTTCCTCAAATCATAAGCTTCGATACCTTCAACGATTTTCCCCTTACCATCTATTGGTTGCCCTAGAGCATTAACAACACGCCCTAACCAACGTTCAGAGGGAAAGACGATATTCTCGTGAGGTTCAAGAAAGGCATGTGCTCCCATTCTCAGGCCATCAAGTGTACCAAACGGTAGTGCTAGAGCCTTCCCATCATCAAATCCCACAACTTCACACAAAACCTCTTCGCCACTCTCTTTAATGAGTCGAATGCGTGAACCGACACCCATGACATGTATAGGGCCATTAATTTCGACAAGAAGACCTCTGATATTTTGAACACGAGCAAAGACTTCTTCGGTTGGTAGGTTATTGATTTTATCTAATAGAACCTGCAAAAAGTCTCTCCTAATTTATAATAATGAGTACAAATACTCATCTTAGAATTCAATAACCAACACGGGTTAAACCTTTCAAATGAATTGGTTTAACGTTTATTTCTCATGTACTTAGAATCTGATTATGACATATTGCAATTAAGTAGTCGTAAACTAATTACAAAAATAACTCTCAATCAAAAAGTAAAAAACACTGGAACGTGGCAACTCTGCCATTGGGACATTGTTAATTTTCTGATAATTAAATTAGAGTGAATGATTCGTTAAGAGTGATATGTCGTGCGAGTAACAACTTATCAAGTATAATTTATGCGTATTGAAGCGATAACAAAATAAAACACATTCAATAAACATGGAGCTTGCATAATCAGATTGTCAAAAAAAATGTCCAGAAAGTAAATTATTTTGATTTAATTGCTTGTAATAGTAAACAAATGACAGCATGATATCAAATCATTTACATGAAATCCCGCTATCAATACTGAGTTGTACTGGGAATTTCTATTTTAACAGCAGTAAAATCTAAGAATTATAATTAATTTTACTGACATAGTTAACGTCATTTCATTATGTAAACTACGTCTTTAGTTAGTGTTCCTAATCTTCAGAGTAAGATTAAGCCATATTTTTGGCTTAATTACCTAAAAACAACGACAAAAATTAGGTTTTATTAACCAATAAGGGTTAATTTCTGGTTTTGAGATTAACCATTGATCCGGAGTAATGGAAAAAAAGTTCCGGGGCAGAGACCGCCCTGATAAAGGGCGAAAGATTTTATGAGGCAAGGATGAGGGTTCTATTAATTGAAGATGATCGTGCTACCGCACAGAGCATCGAATTAATGCTACAATCGGAAGGTTTTAACGTATATACCACAGATCTTGGTGAAGAGGGCGTAGATCTTGGGAAATTATATGATTATGATATTATTTTATTGGATCTAAATTTACCTGATATGAGTGGCTATGAAGTATTAAAAACACTTCGTGTCAGTAAGGTCCAAACACCTATATTAATCCTATCTGGTTTAGCTGGTATTGAGGATAAAGTTAGAGGTTTAGGTTTTGGTGCAGATGATTATCTCACAAAACCATTTCATAAAGACGAACTAGTTGCTCGTATTCATGCTATTGTACGTCGTTCAAAAGGTCATGCACAATCAGTGATTGCGACTGGAGATTTGAAAGTCAACCTTGATACAAAAACTGTCGAAGTAAATGGACAACGTGTTCATTTAACTGGTAAAGAATATCAAATGCTTGAATTGTTATCTCTACGCAAGGGAACAACTCTAACAAAAGAAATGTTCTTAAACCATTTATATGGTGGCATGGATGAACCAGAGCTTAAAATAATTGATGTTTTCATTTGTAAATTGCGCAAGAAACTTGCTGCAGCAACAAGTGGAAAACACTATATCGAAACAGTTTGGGGACGCGGTTATGTGCTGAGAGACCCGGACGATAAGTCAGAAGTTGCAGCTTGAGCTAAAATATATATAGCAACAAAAACCCTTTAATGAATTTTCATTGAAGGGTTTTTTTTATGCCTTAATCCAAATTGATGCTTAGAAACTTAAATAAAAATATATACGCTTTCGTGATTGATGCATTAGCGCATTTCATCAATAAATAATATCACTAATCATATAGGTAAAAGCTGTGATAATGATCCGCCACAATCAACATAGTCTGGCGCCTTAAGATCGCTATTTCACAAAGCTGAGATTCGGCTCTGTGAGGAATTAGTAACCTGCGTTGTCGAATTTTTTGCAGATGCTTTTTGAAATAATCCTCTTTTATTATCAATAGGAACAAAAGCGTCGGTAATACCAACAATTGTTTCGGCCGCCCCTAATACAAGAAAACCATCATCCTGCATTTGGTCTGCAATACGTTTAAGAACATCTGCCTTAGTATCCATGTCAAAATAAATCAAAACATTTCGACAAAATACAATGTCAAATTTCCCTAAAGGCACAAAGCTATCAAGTAAATTATAAGAACGAAAATCCACCATACTACGAATGGAAGCATCAAGCTGCCATAAACTGCCAACTTGTTTAAAATATTTAACAAGTAATGGCGCCGCTAAACCTCTTTGCACTTCGAATTGACTATAAAGGCCAGATCTTGCCTTTTCGAGAACTTCATTAGAAATATCTGTGCCAATAATCTCAGTACGCCAAGTACCTAACTTTTGTGACATCTCTTTAATTAAAATTGAAAGAGAATAGGGTTCTTGCCCTGTAGAGGCAGCAGCACTCCATATTCTAAAAGATTTATTGTGACTTCTAGCTTCAAGCATATGAGGAATCATAACTTCAGAGAAATGATTAAAGGGAACTTTATCTCTAAAGAAAAACGATTCATTAGTTGTCATAGCTTCTGTCACTTGATTGCGAAGCAAATCACTACCTGGCTTACGTAAAGCATCAATAAGAACATCAAGTGAATCAAAACCATTATTTTTCGCAATTGGACTTAAGCGGCTATCAATAAGATAAGTCTTATCTTCAGAAAGCACGAGCCCTGAGCGTTCTTTAAGCATCGATTTTAAAAAATCAAAATCTTGTGGAGTCATTAGACTCCTCCTTTAACTAGGCTTTTAACTTTGACACAAATATCATCCAACGATAATACCGCACTGGCATTACCCATATTCGCTGTTGCTCCAGGCATTCCCCATACGACACTACTAGCTTCATCTTGAGCCAAACATGTCCCACCAGCATCCGCTATCACACCAGCACCAACAGCACCATCCTGTCCCATTCCGGTTAGAACGAGAGATAATATTGCCGAATTATATATCTTTGCGACACTCTCAAACATTGGGTCCACAGCAGGTTTACAAAAATTGACTTCTGGACCATTATCAAGACGTATAATGGTTCTCCCATTTTTAGCTTCCAAAACCATATGCTTGCCACCTGGAGCAACATAAATCCCGCCAGGCTTGATAACTTCTCCATCCTCGCCCTCTTTTGCAGGCCGTCCACATGCACCTGAGATATGTTCTGCCAATATAGTTGTAAAAGTTGCTGGCATATGTTGGGTAATGACAACGGGAAGATTTTGCACTGAACTCCCGATTTGCTCAAAAACTTTAATAAGAGCTTGAGGGCCTCCAGTTGAACTACCAATAGCTAAAATTCTTGGCATTATTCTAGACATAGGACGCAAAGAAAAATTTTGTGTAGCCTTTGGTTTAGAAATTGATTTTTCAGGAGCAGCTTGAACAGGTTTGCGAACAATTCCATTATTAAAATTCGACTTACCACCAAAAGCTTTTATTTTGTCGATAAGCTCTCTCTTAAAACTTGTCGACGTTGATAAGCCGCTATTACTATCAGGTTTCGGAACGTAATCAATCGCACCCAAAGACAAAGCTTTAAGACTGACTTCCGCATTTCTCCGGGTAAGGGTTGAAGCCATAACAACTTTGGTTTTGGGATTAGCTTTTAAGATCTCTGGAAGCGCTGTTAAGCCATCCATCACGGGCATCTCAATGTCTAGTATAACAATATCAGGCTTACTAATCGCCACATCATCAACAGCCAATTTTCCATTAGCATGACGCGCAACTACTTGCATTCCAGCCTCTTCCTCAACCCAACGAGAGACAAGTCCTCTGACAACAGCCGAGTCGTCGACGACCATAACTTTAATATCGTTTGTAGTTGCCCCTGTAGTCAAAGGTTTGCTTTGTAAGATTGTCATCATACTGTCCTAAGATTATTTACTAAATTAAGCCCACTTCTTGAAATTTTGCCTCAACAATATCTCTATCAAATGGCTTCATAATATATTCATTCGCACCAGCATCTATCGCTTTGGTAATATGCTCAGCATCATTCTCGGTAGTGCAAAAAATAACCTTAGGATTAGCGCCTCCGTCAACTTCTCTTAATGCAATCAAGAAATCAAAACCATCCATAATTGGCATATTCCAATCGAGCAGAACAGCATCTGGCATCTTGGCTTTGCAGTAATCCAAAGCTTCTTGACCATTCTCAGCTTCAGTTATCTCGAAACTCATTTCTTCTAAGATTCTACGCGCTACTTTGCGTATCACACTACTGTCATCTACAATTAAACAGGTTTTCATTCTGGAAACCTCATGCTATCCATCATGTTCATGTCCTTAAAGGACTATTCGGTAGTCAAGTTATGCCGCTAACACAGTCTCATCTAATGCTAGCAAACGATTTACGTCCAATATAACCATTAATTGGCCATCCAGCCTCTGTACGCCGGAAGAGATTTTAGCCCAACGAGGGTCAAGGTTTGATGGATTTTTCTCAAAACCAGATTGATCGAGTTTGAGAACCTCACCCACCTCATCAATGATAAGACCATAGGACTCGTTGTTAAACTCAATCCCAACGGCCATTTGACCTTCATTATTTTCTTTAGGAGGTATGAACAACCTTTTTCGCATGTCTATAGCCGTAACAATACGTCCTCTCAAATTGAGAACACCCGCAACTTCAGGTAAAGCCAAGGGCACATGCGTAATAGCATCTGGCATAAAAACATCTTGTACTTGTTCAATAGGCAACCCGAAAAACTGATCAGCGATTTTTACTGTTACATATTCTCGAGTTGCTTGTTCACCTACTCCAGCATTAATTGGTTCAGTACTCATGCGGCTGCCCCCAAATTTAATCGACAATCTTTAAGAGTTTCTATAAGCCCCTCCCGGTCAAACTTAGCCACAAAGTCAAGGAAGCCCGCTTTTCTACTACGTTCAACAGTTTCGGGACAGGTATGGGAAGAAAGAGCAATAATTGGCGTTTTACCCCACCGAGAATCGCCCTTAATAGAATGGGCAAATTCAATGCCATCCATGTTTGGCATTTCAATATCAGAAACAATCACATCAAAAACATAACCATTATCTTTTAATCTTATCGCATCTCCAGCTGACTCAGCAATAGTCACTTTATACCCAGAAGCACTTAAAAGTGGAGCAAGCATATTTCTGAAGAAAGCACTATCATCTATGAGCAAAAGATTATAATCACGCTTTGATATGTTTTGATCTTTGATTTCTAACCAGTCATCAAAAGCTTTAGGCAAATAATAACTGACGTCAATAATTTCAGTTGCCCTACCTTTAATAACTGCAGAGCCAATCATTCCAACTTTATCTGCAGAAATTTCTATGTTCAAATTATCTTCCACAATATCGACAATCTCATCAACAACCAGTCCCATTGAACGGTCTTCATCTGTGAAGACAAGAATTGGTTGCGTCCCCTCATCACGATGTCCAGATTGTTCATCGATATAAACAAGAGGCATAAGAGTTCCGCGATATTGCACAAGATTACGATTGTTCGATTTTTCAATCGTCTCTACATTGATTTCTTCAAGACGCGTGACAAGAGATAAAGGCACGGCTTTAACTTCATCAGACCCCGCACGGAAAACAAGGAGTGTGGTGATATTGCTGGAATTAAAGTCTGTAACTTGACTTGCATCACTCGATGTCATTGCTGTAGTTTGTTCAGTTTCAATCTGTGAAGCAATACCATTAGGATCAATAATCATGATCACACTACCGTCACCTAAAATGGTATTTCCAGAGAACATCGTAATGTCACGCAACATATTTGACATTGGCTTAACCACAATCTCTTCAGTGTGAAAGACTGTATCCACAACAATACCAAATGTTTGGTTCCCAACTTGGGTAACAACTACAAACACATTTTCCTCAGAAAGGTCGCAATCACTACCACTTGCCTCAGATGATTCAATATTTAGTAGCCTATCTAAATAAATCACAGGCAGTAATTTATTTCTCAACCTCAGAACTGGTGTTTTATTGATCATCTCAATACGATGCTCACCTTCCTTGTGAGCACGAACAAGTTCAACAACTGAGAGCTGAGGTATGGCAAACCTTTGTTTCGAAGACTCAACAATAAGTGCTGAAACAATAGCAAGAGTGAGAGGAATTTTAATAAAGAATGTCGTCCCTTTACCCGGCGTTGATTTCAGATCAACATTGCCACCAATTATCTCGATATTGGTACGCACAACATCCATTCCAACGCCACGACCAGAAACATTGGTAACTTTAGCTGCTGTTGAGAAGCCTGCATTAAAAATGAATTTATGAATTTGAGACTCGGTCATAGTTTCTATTTCAGATTCCGTAGCAAGTCCATTTTCAATGGCTTTCTTCGCAATCTTAGTACTATCAAGTCCCTTTCCATCATCCTCAATCTCTATGATGATGTGTCCACCTTCATGATAAGCTCTTAATATAACTTTACCAACTTCAGGTTTGCCCACTTTAAGACGGTCAGCTGTATCCTCTAATCCATGGTCTGCCGAGTTTCGAACCATATGGGTCAATGGATCTTTGATTTGCTCTAAAACTTGCCTATCAAGTTCAGTTTCAGCACCAATCATATCAAGCTCAATTTTTTTATCGAGCTCTTTTGATAAATCACGAACAATACGAGGAAGTTTTTGCCATGCATTCCCAATGGGTTGCATACGGGTTTTCATGACCCCTTCCTGCAATTCAGCAGTAACATTTGAAAGACGCTGAAGAGGAACTTTAAATTCACTATCGTCCAGCCTGCGAACCATTTCAAGAAGTTGATTTCGTGTGAGCACCAACTCTGATACCATAGTCATAAGGTTTTCCAGTGTCTCGACATTCACTCGGATGGTCTGAGCAACAACAGGAGCTTCTTTCTTTTCTGACTTATTTTCAGGTTTATCATTAGGGGCAGGTACTTGATCTACAGAAGGTGCATTCTGCACTTGTGAAACATTATTCTTAGGTTCTGTTTCAGACTGTTCAGTTGAAGCTTCATTGTTTTCTGAACTCGTTTCTTCCTGCGAACTCTGACTAGAAGCAGCTTCAGAAGAAAGTTTAGCAGCTGCTTCTGGAGAAAGGTCAATATCTTCTGGTCCTTCTGCCTCTTGAAAGGCTCTTTCTAAATCATCCAGAGAAACCTCTCCTGGTTTTAGTTCCCTTTCAACGACTTGTATGGATTGTGCATCTGAATCCTGTTGTTCATCAGGTTTAGAAGAAGTTTCTTTATCTTGAGCTGAACTATCAGTCTCAGTTGGAATAGAAACACCGTTAGAAATAGCATCAAGCTTTGAGATAAGATCGTCATCCAAACCTTCTGGTTCTGCCCCAGATTGTTCAAGCTCAGCAGTCAACTCTTTAATTCTATCCAACGTTTCAAGAATAAGAGTAACACCATCTTGTGTTACTGCCTGCCCATCACGATATTTACCCATAAGGGTTTCTGCAGCATGAGCCAAGGACTCAAGTCTAGGCAAACCAAGAAAACCGCACGTCCCCTTAATAGTGTGAACCAAACGAAATATGTTGCCAAGTATTTCGGCATTGTTAGGCTCTTGCTCAAACTTGACGAGTTCCACATCAATAACATCAAGACTCTCAGCTGTCTCCGTGAGGAATTCTCCCAAGAGATCATCCATATCTATACCTTTCCCCCCAACAAAGAGCACATAACTCAATAAACAACACAAAACTAGCTGGCGCTATGTTGTAATACTGAAGTTAAAGAGTTAATATTACTTGAAAGATATAGAGTTAATTTTATTTTTTCTAATATTTTAAGATGTAGATCTCACATCTATACAAATATTGTCGTCTTTTTTATGAATATTAATATTCATTTTACTCTCTTTGGCAAGACGGCTCGCATAATAATGCTGTATAGACTGTGTATCCAAAGGTTTATCAGTTTCGCCAGATATGATCTTAGCAAGCGCTTCTGGAGGTCGAACTCCTTTACCAGAACATTGGACTTCGATCTGAGGTTGATCTTTGTGGCCAGACACACCAACGTCAATACGCCCACCTCGCGGTAAAGTAGTGATTGCAATCGCAATGATATTCAAGAGAAGCTTAGCTTTATCCTTAGTTAAACCATCTACAGAAGTTTCCCAGTTAATTTTATGTTTACCAGGATCTAAAATTCCATCTGCAATAGGTCTGATCGTAGTCATACCAATTTCTGAACCTGCAGATCCTCCTGCCCCAAAAGCCAGTCGAGCAAATTGCAATTTTGCTGAAGCTTGTTCAGCACTGCGCTTTATCAGGTCCATCGCATATTCGCGAACTTCTTCATCATTTTCTTCGTCCAGCACTTCCAAGCCATTGGAAATAGCTCCGACAGGAGAAATAACATCATGGCATATACGACTTGAAATCAGGGCCGCTAAATCAAGATCTGCAAGCTGAGTCAGCACGTTATTACGCTCCTTTTCATTATATATTTTATCTCATAAAGTCTTTGATGCGTACAACTTTTAGTTGATATGGAAGACAACAAATACACATTATGAACAGATTCGCCAATAATATTAAACAACGCTTGTTATAAACTCAAATTAACGTATATGCTGATTTCTTTTCATGCTATACACACAAAAAACATACTTTTTTCACTCCAGAACTTCACAACATTAAGAAAAAAACATCATTATCAATAAGATACTGTCAATTGATAATAGATTTATTTAGAAAACTAATTAGAAATCACATGAACAAAACAGAACTCTTTCTTTCTCTTATAAATACGGCCCATGAAGCTGGCAAAGCCATAATGGAAATTTATACCAATGATTTCCAAGTAGAAAACAAAGAAGATGGAAGTCCAGTAACAAAAGCTGACCAAGCATCTGAAGATATAATTTTAAAGGCCCTTCAAAATAAAGCCCCTCAAATTCCAATCATATCTGAAGAAGCCGCAAGTGTTGGCAACATACCAGAAGTAAGTAAAACATTTTTTTTAGTAGATCCACTTGATGGAACAAAAGAATTCATAAATAAAAGGGATGAGTTCACGATTAATATCGCTTTAATTGAAAATAACATCCCCACATATGGATTGATATATGCACCTGCAATCCAGGAGATTTATTATACAACAACAAAAAGTGACGTTTTCCAAGCTAAGCTGGATAGTAATTTACCCAAATGTACCCTTGAACAAAAAATTCAGATAAAAACCAAATCACCTTCAGATCAAGGTCTGACAGTTGTAACAAGCCGTTCCCATTTGAATGAAGCAACAAAAAAATATCTTGATAAATATAAAATTCATAAATGTACAGCTGCCGGCTCCTCTCTAAAATTTTGTCTAATAGCAAAAGGAACAGCAGATTTTTATCCTCGATTAAGCCCAACTATGGAATGGGACACCGCTGCAGGTCATGCAATTCTTCAAGCAGCAGGAGGAATTGTATTGTGTGAAGATGATACGCCTCTTTTGTATGGTAAAACAGATAAAAACTTCAAAAATTCCGGTTTTTTAGCCTGGGCAGGCAAAGAACATATAAATTAATTTGCAAAAATAGGTTTGACTAAGTCTTTTGACATGTTTGGCCAGACCCTTTTTCCTTTCTGGATAAAACGGCTTTTATCATCCATCCATAATCGACGGTTTATAATATTATCAAAGAGATATAATCTGTCGTTATGGATAATCCATAGCGTAGGCAAACCTCGAGCCAATTTCCCTTGAATTAATGCATAAGGATCATATCCTGAAAATTGAGGGGAATAGATATGCGGAAACTTCTCAAAAGCTTCTTTGTTACCAATATTCTCAAATTTCCAGGCAACACCTTCATAAGAATGTTGATAATCGAATTGTCCTAAAACAGCCCGACGCCGTGTAAAATATGAAACTGGATCATATCCCCCAATAGCAAAACCAGTTGCTGGGTCTGCCCACCCACCAGCAGAAGATTTATTTAAATCTGTAAAAAAAAATATAAAAAACAGAGCCATAAAAAGAATGGGTAATCTTAAAAAAAAATTAATTCTGTAAAAGCTAATCATACAAAGAATCCAAACTAAAAATTTTAGTAACCAGGCAATTGTAAACGCAGATCATAAAAATTTTGCAAATTATATAAATTCTATTGCAAACTTTTACTTATAGTAAAATTTAAGCCATAGTTTGGTATGACTGTCTGTTCACAAGATATGATACTTTATAAAAACGAATCATAAAATCATAGCAACAAAACAGGAACATCGTATTTTTGACATCATGGCTATTGCAGAAAATATAAAAAATAAAGCATATTGCCATAGGTTTAGAAACAGGAGCTAATTGATGAAAATTCATCATAACAAATGCTTTTTTAGAGCAATTTACTCACTTAAAATCTTGCTCTTCATTATAGTATCGCCATCTATAACGACTGCCCAGGAGAGACTTCCTTGGGGAGATGCTAAAGAACCCTCATTAATTACTCCCGAAGAGAAACCATTATATGATCCTCCGTCAAGGAATAATCCTATTCCACAACGAGATACAACTGTAGGCGAACGAAACTATCCAGAATATCGTGAGTACCGCCCAAATCAAAACCGCCCGAGCAGGCAGAGATATGAACCAAGAGAATATTATGACCAAGATGCCTATCGACGGCCACAAAAATATCATCAAGATATAAGGCCCTACCCAAAAGAAGAAGATACATTTAGTGATAGTGAAATTCTAAAGACGGGACACGAGTTTTTTGGCACTGTTTCCAAAAGCTTAGCAAAAGTAATTGCTCACGCATTCTCTCAATCTGGGCGGCCTAATGGATATATTTTAGGAGAAGAAGCAGGTGGGGCCTTCGTTGCAGGTCTTCGGTACGGAGAAGGAACCTTATATACAAAATATCTAGGCAAACATAAAATCTATTGGCAAGGCCCTTCAATCGGATACGATTTCGGAGCGGAAGGATCAAAAACAATGATTTTGGTCTATGATTTGCGACATCCAGGAGAAATATATAAAAAATTTGCAGGTGTTAATGGATCTGCATATCTGGTTGGAGGAATTGGATTAACATATCAAAAAGAGGGAAATGTAGTGCTCGCACGTATTCGCTCTGGTGTAGGTGTTCGTTTAGGTGCCAATGTCGGATATTTAAAGTACACACGCAGACCAACATGGAACCCTTTTTAAAAACACTTGCAAAATGATTTGTTCTTTTGAAAATAGGACTTATATTTCGCATTCGATAATAAGAATTAACAAATAGGCCAAAGAAACGGCCAATGAAAGGCCGAAATACAATGAATATTGAAACTGTAATGCTTGTGACATTGGGAAGCCTTATAGCTTTTCTTCTAGTCATAATAATTGCACCTGCATTCTGGAATAGAGCTGTAAGGCTTACAAACGAAAGATTGCGGGCCAGCATGCCAGTAACGGCTGAAGAAATACAAGCAGACAAAGACTTGTTGAGAGCAGATTTTGCTGTCAAAATCCGGCAGTTTGAAATTCAGCTTGAACAAACAAAATTAAAGACGGCGAGACAATTAATTGAATTAAGTAGAAAAGATACAGAAATCTCTAAACTGAAAACGAAATACCGCAGAGTGTATTCAGAATTAGAAGAACAAAAAAATGCAAATGCAGTAATGCAACAGACAATTATCACCAGAGTACCGCAAATGGAAATTCAGCTTGAAAAAGCCAAAGAAATGCTTGGAGAGAGATATCAAGAAATTACAAAACTAAAGAGTACAATATCACAAAAAGAAGAAGAATTAGGTGAAGTCAAAAGCACGAAACAAGTCCAAACAGCAAAAATGCAAAGGCTTAAAAACACTTTGGACCAAACAATTCAGACTGCAAGTGCTGACGATTTACAAAAAGTACGAATTGAAGAATTAGAGAACTTAAAAGAAAAAAATCGAGTCCTTACGGTAGAAACGGATCGATTGAAAGACGATCTCAGAGACGCTCATACAAAAATTGCAATTGAAAATACACAATTGAAAAAAGAAATGCATAAATTGGCAGAGCGCATAATAGAACTTTCAAAAAAAGACACACAGACTGAAGACCAGAATACTGAAAATGATGAGGTAAAAACTGAAACATCTAATGAAAAAACCTCACAATCAACACCCCAACCACTTAACCTTGCAAGCCGGCTAAGAGACATGCAAGAAAGCAGATAAAAAAAAGCACCAGGATTTAAACCTAATGCCCTTAAACTTGTTTTCATAAAAACTAATTATTGGTTGTTATAATCTTTCCATCTCAAATACTCCCTGGTACGGCCACGGAAACGTTTTTTACCATAAGGTTTTTTACTCCCTCTTACCTTACCATTAACAATAGTAACTTGCTCTCCATTGAATTTAGTAAATGTGAAACCAGCAAAGTCTTCATTATAGCAAAAACTATAATCTCGTAATATACCAATGGCCTGCTGTTCACCAACTTCAAGGCCATCAACCCCATCAGAACGATAATGGACCCCAGCTGCATCACGACCAATAGCAACATTATTCGCCAGCTTATTAATCTCATTTCCCACTAACAGGTCTTCACCATTCCAAGGATCTAATGACAACCCGTCAGAAGAAGCTTCTACAGGATTTGGTAAAACAAATTCTTCGTTGAAATAAGCTTTTAAAATCGTGGCACATGCACCTGCTATAGTTGCGTGACCAGCAGGGTATGATGGATGTGTTGGAGACCCTTCAGGAAAAGCAAGTGGTAACAATGCATTATTGTTAGCGTGTTGCAAACGACCAACGGCATCACAATTTATTATGTCATCGTGAATATCATAATTTTTTGTACCATTTGTTTGGTTCTCTATTCGTCCTGCAAAGACTTCTGGACGTAAGCGGCGATGCACAAGCCACTTTTGATACCATGCACCTTTAAGAGCTACATTCGCAGCCTTTGTCACTATATTTATCAAATCTGCAATACCAAAAGTAACAAAACCACCTTGATTAGAGGAATTGAGATAAGGATTTGAGTCATCCAAACAATCTGGAGCAAAAGAAAATAAAATTAATGCTGCATTCAAGTAAGCTTGGAAAACAACATCTTTGTGAACGTATTCGCCAAGTGAGCGATTATTAAATATGTAACGTGCTTCAGTCTCAAACCTGTTTGGTTGACTTGGGGTCCCACCACGTTGAATATCTAACCATTCTGAATAATCCAATCCAAAATCTACATTTGGAACAGCAGAAAAATAACGCTGTTTGATTGTCGAAGGACCATAAGGAACATCCAACCAAAGCAATTGACTGATATAAGGCCCTACAAGATCGCCTGGTGTTTCTCCTCTAAATAAAGTCAGCGGGCTTACAAACCCATCTTCTTTTGGACCAACAGTTTTACGAAAATCATTCAGATCAGCAACAGCCAAAGCGATACTAGCATCTGATGTATAACGTTTAAAAGGAATATCTCTCGTCAAAGCTTGCCAATAAACCTCTCCCATTTCAGCTGCTTGTAGAGCACTTTTAAATTTTGGGGCAGGCTTCATACGTGTAGAATGAGAGTCTAAACCAGTCATTTGAAAAGCATGGGCTGCCTGTGGATTTGCTAGTTTGCGATCAGCTCGATCTGAAAGGGGAACAGCATCATAATCTGATGCTTCTTTTGTACTGTAAGCACGAAGAAGAGCATGATAAGCAGATTTATCGACTTCACCAAGATTATTTTGAGGTAACGTTTTGAAAAAACTAGCTCGATAATCATTAAAACGATTATCATCACCATTGTCATACTGTTTCCCATTATCTTCTCGAAGATATGCTTTAGCCGCATTAACTCGAATGCGTACAGCTCTACGAACACGAGATGAATGACGACCTGCCTCAGCATTATCAGAGAAACTTGCAACGCCAGCCGCAGTTGTAGCTAATACAGCAGCACCACTAACACCGTTTAACATCTGCCTTCTATTGACCTTTACTTGATCAAAACCTGAACTGGTTTTTTCTTTGCTGGATTGCAAAGTTTCAGACTCATTATAATGAGTATCATTCTTAGTATATTCAGACATAAAAAACGCTCCACCACAATCTATTCTGATAAATAGTCTAAAAAAATTCGACTAGAATTCTGGTCAACTCGGCTAACCAGAACCCATCAAAAAACATGATCAAAAGAATCATAGAACATAAGAATATATGATCATCTAATTCATTTGATATGCTCATTCGCAATGCATCTTTTTTGTGTTCTGTTTGTGAATGTCTCTAGGTTATTTTATGTCAGTAGAATTAAGGTGAGCCAGTTGATGCATAAGCACCACATCTGCATAGAACGAACAAAAACAACGAATTTTCATCAAAGAAAATATGATAATTTAATTGTTTGATAAAGCCTTCTAATTTGAAACAATATTACAGAGTTATATAAAAAAGCGGGCCATAAAGGAAAATTAAGTAGAAATAAAACGATAGCGAGAATCTTCTAAACAGAGCGCTGTTAAGCATCCCGTAGTCCATGCACCTGTATCTATTCCAATTCTATTAGCATGAACTTCAGGTTTCTCAACAGGAGTATGTCCATGCACAATTATTTTCTCAAATTTACCAGTATGCTGTAAAAAGCGTCGGCGAATCCACAATAAATCCCGTTCTTTCTGGTCTTTGAGGGAGAAATTTGGATTGACACCGGCATGAACAAAAAAATAATCACCAATATCAGCTTTCAATTGCAATGACTCAAAGAATTTTTTATGGTTTGTGGGCATTTGTGCAGCTAGAAGAGTGCCTAGCAAGAGTGTAGCATCTTCTCTAAGCATATAGTTTTCTGGATTAATACCATAAGAATAAAGTGTCGCCTGACCACCATTATGAATCCAAGTTGGCAGAGCCTCTTTATGTTCCATAGCATCAAGCATCATTTCTTCATGATTGCCCTTGAGTGTAATAACTTCAAAACCATCAGGAATATCAGTAAGCATAATATCAATTGTTTTTTTGCTATCAATTCCACGATCAATATAGTCACCTAAAAAGATAAGGAAATTTCTTTCAACATCCTTGGCTTCTTTTTTATCTTTTATGATTGAATCAAGTAATTTAAGTAAGAGATCCGCACAACCATGTATATCACCAATAACATAAACCCGACAATCTTCTGGAACTTTGCCAAGATTTTTGCTGACTTTAAACATGTATGTTATCAATACTCCAGAACTTGGTGTTTTATAGTTTAAATTTATGTCCCCAAAACAAATATCCAACGATAACAAAAAACTTCTTTAGAAGAGTCTGGCCAAAAAGTTGAGGAGTTTTCGCGGTCCTACCTTTAGTTATTTCTAACAAAAGCACTACTTTATTTATAGTTTTTTTTACCTTAAACACATTCGTTTTGCCATGCATGTAATGCAATTGTCAAAAATTAATCATATTAACCACGAAAAATAAACTATGTGAGTTTGTGGTTAACTCATAAAGTATATTGAATAAAAATTGGAAAAATCAAGGTAAAAAACAAATTCCTGAGGGCCTTTCTATAAAATCATTTCTCTAATGTCCCAAATATGAATTTTTTTTTATTTATGTGGTTTTATAAATTATGACAATTAGAATACTCTGAATACAAGATAGGCAAAAAGAGAGAAACAAAATAGGGACTAGAATAATCAGAGTTAGTATTATATGAAAGACCATAAACAAGCATAGAAACTTAAGCATTTAACCTTGATTTTCATACTCAACATAGCTTTAATGCTAATCCGAAGATCATAAATATAGAATGCAATTGATAAGCGAAGTACACGATATAATAAAACTGGAAATGATAAAAACACAATCAGTTTTTTTATAATGTATCTAAAATCTCTTACCCACAAATTGTAAAGCAAAACTCATTGTCAGATACCGAAAACCTAGAAGAAGAAATCAATATTCTAGCCGAAGAAGAACATGAAGGTCAAAGACTGGATCGTTTTCTGAGTGATGTATTGGCAGGACCTAGCCGCTCTAGAATAAAATCTCTTATTAAGGATGGTTATGTAGAAAAAGACCACACTAAAATCTTGGAACCGAATCATAGAGTAAAGGCAGGAGAAAACTTTCATTTAGTAATTCCTGCCGCTCAACCAGCACTACCTAAAGCACAAAGTATCCCCTTAAATATTGTATTTGAAGACGACGCCTTGATCGTTATTGATAAACCGGCTGGTCTTGTTGTTCACCCAGCAGCTGGAAATTGGACGGGAACGTTAGTTAACGCATTACTTGCACATTGCGGAGATAGCTTGTCTGGCATTGGAGGTGTTAAACGTCCTGGGATTGTCCATCGGTTAGATAAAGAAACATCTGGGCTTATGGTTATTGCAAAAACAGATCAATCACACCAATATCTCAGTAAACAATTTGCTGCGCATGGACGTGATGGTCGCATGACAAGAGCCTATAAAGCACTTGTATGGGGAAAACCTCCAAGGCCAAAAGGGATTATCGAAGCACCCCTTGGGAGAAAAGACAGCAATCGGCAAAAAATGGCAGTTGTCAAATCTGGCGGCAAATCAGCAGTAACTCATTATGAGATTTTGGAATCATTTAAAAATGATGAAAATGTTACAATAGCTTCACTGATCAAATGCATTTTAGAAACTGGCAGAACTCACCAGATTAGAGTACATATGTCCCACATTGGTCATCCGCTCCTTGGAGATCAAACATATGGAACTGGTTTTGCGTCAAGCCGGTCAAAACTAAGTGAACAATCCCAAAAAAGCCTTGATGTCCTCAATCGACAAGCATTACACGCATATCACCTAGGCTTTGAACATCCATTAACGAAAAAACCTCTAAGGTTTGAGAGTAAATTCCCCAAAAAAATTCTAACATTGTATGAAACATTAAAATATTTTACATAATGCATTATTTTTAAAATTAATTATATGTAATGTAACCAGTCATTCAGTGTTCATCTTACATCTGAAATACTGAAAAAATGAAGGAAATTAGGCATATATGTTGTTCATCCATTTAACATTCAAAACTTGTTATCAAGCAGATAAGAACATATATCATACAATAAGTGTGTTGTAGAACTAGCAATAAACCAGTTTTACAAAACCTCTAATGCTGTGAAATCACCACTAGCAGGCTGGAGTAAAGATATGTCAACAAAGAAGTTACCAACAATACCGGATACAGGAAGCTTAACTAAATATCTTGATGAGATAAGAAAGTTTCCAATGTTGGAACCACAACAAGAGTATGATCTTGCAAAAAGCTGGACGGAAAATGGTGATAGAGAAGCAGCTCATCAACTTGTAACAAGTCACCTTCGTCTCGTTGCGAGAATTGCAATGGGATATCGTGGCTATGGTCTCCCCGTAGGAGAAGTTGTCTCCGAGGGAAATGTAGGGTTAATGCAAGCAGTTAAACGATTCGACCCTGAAAAAGGTTTTCGTCTTGCCACTTATGCAATGTGGTGGATTAAAGCCTCAATTCAAGAATATATCTTGCGGTCTTGGAGTTTGGTAAAAATGGGCACCACTGCTGCTCAGAAGAAGCTCTTTTTCAATTTAAGAAAAATGAAAGGACAAATCCAAGCGCTTGATGATGGAGATCTAAAACCTGATCAGGTCAAACAAATTGCGACCAAACTTGGTGTATCTGAAGAAGATGTTATTTCTATGAATCGCAGATTATCAGGTGATAGCTCATTAAACGCCCCTCTTCGGAATGATACAGAAACAGGAGAATGGCAAGATTGGTTAGTTGACGAAACATTTGATCAAGAGACATTATTAGCTGAGTCTGAAGAACTCGATCAAAGACGCGAAATGCTTCACGACGCAATGGACGACCTGAATGATCGTGAAAAACGTATTTTTGAAGCACGCCGCCTTGAAGAAACACCATTAACTCTTGAAGAGTTATCTTCTGAATTTGGTGTAAGTAGGGAACGCATACGTCAGATTGAAGTAAGAGCCTTTGAAAAAGTACAAAAAGCGGTAAAAAGAGCTGCATTAGAAAATAATGCTGTTTAGCAAAATACTTTTAGAACTAAAAAAGGTTAAAAATAATTAACGATCAAATGAATTTTCGTTTATTTATGAAACACATTCAGGCTCTTGCTAAAGCAAAAATTAACTCATTGTTAACCATTTTCCTACATAGTACAAAACATGAATTTCTATACAGAAGTTCATGTGTACATGTAAAATATAAGAACAATAATTCTTATATTTTACAATAATTTGTGCGCGTTGAATGATCTCATTCCGTATTGTCACAATATATTAAAATTCTTTGTTTAGAATATTAAATGTTGTCCAATATGAAGACACAAAGGAGACGACAGCTTTGAGTAAATCAAATTCATCGCTGACATCTATCTTAACTCTTTCCCAGAAAATCAAGAATCTCTATGTCTTTTTGAGGTCAGTGTACGCCCTCATCGGGTATAACACCAATGCACCTAAGGCTTATGTGAGTCATCCTTCGTCGGGGGGCCAAGGGTGCAATACAACCATATGGAGCGATTCATGGAAAAGCGCTTGCTCACCTATCTTCAGGAATTACTTGAACTGTGTCAGAGAAACTTTTCTCAAACCACAAACCAAGCCCCATTCCTCAAGGTATACGCGCTCCTGCGACCGCAATATCTTCACCCTCCAAGTATGGGCTGAATATAGATATTGACCAGCCTTAAAACTGGTTACAAAAAAGAGACCGGCTCTCCAAAAGAGAGCCGGTTTTTTTATGTCATCAAAAATTAATTACAGTTTCTTATACATCCATAAACTAGGAAGAGAAGGCCCAAAACCGACTTTTTCATAGGCCCTTCTAGCTGGCTCATGACTGGCGTCACCTCCGGTTCCAACAGCAGCGACAAGCATACCTGCTTGCTTCATTTTACCAAGAGCAAAATCATAAAGTTTAGTGCCAAGACCTTGACCAGCATAATCTGGATGCACAGCATTTAAACCAATCTCACCAACCTTCTGTTCATGATCTAATGAAATAGAAACAAAACCAACAATAACATTGTTAACAAGAGCAACAAAAACGTCCTCAGAACTCTTAGGGTCACATAAATTTAACAATAACTCAGCTTGCTCTGTTTCAACAGATGCTAACGCATGAACAGCAACATCTATCCCTAAAATGCTTCTAAAAGATTGAAAGACAGGTGCAAAGGCTTGCTCTCTGATTTTTTGGATATCATCCAGATCTTTTTCTTCAAATGGCCTTATAAAAATTTGAGAAGTATCCATCAATTCACCTTACCTGATCTAAGACTTGCGAAAGAATATGGCAATACGATAGTATATAAGTTCAATCTTTAAGTGGAAATAACGTCAAATGATTTGCTGTCTTGATGTGCACTATCAAAATAATAAAGCCAAATGTGCAGCAGTTTTAATAGAAGACTGGCAGTCAAAAGAACCATACAAAATTTACTTTGATTATACCAAATGTCCCTCTGATTATGAAGCAGGGGCATTTTATAAAAGAGAATTACCATGTCTTTTATATATAATCGATAAAATTGAGACGAACTATACAACCTTATTGATTGATGGTTATGTCTGGCTAGAAGATGGATATTCAAAAGGTCTGGGAGCTCATCTCTTTGAAGCATTGGATCAAAAATACCCAATCATCGGAGTTGCAAAAAACAAATTATACAATGATAAATGTTCCACTGAAATCTATCGAGGCAATAGCAAACATCCACTTTTTATAACCTCAGTCGGAATAAAAAATACAGACGCCCCAAGATTAATTCAGCAAATGTATGGAAATTTCCGCATACCAGATATGCTAAAAAAAGCTGATCAGATAAGCCGCACCGGCTTATCTGAACAATAACAAATCTATTTCTTATTTACGGATATGAAGATCTACAAAAGGAGCACGAACTCTAACACCATTGTATTTGTCAACATCAACATCGGCATAGGGTGCTCTGACATGCACACCACTTTTCAAATCGACTGAAACATCACCTTCTGGCTCATGATACTCGACACGCTTACGATATGGACACCGACCTTCATAATCCTTATCTCGAATGCGCCCATGATGATCTATCGTAAATTCAAATAATTTACCTTCATAACATGCATAAAGATCAAATAATGGTGGATTTCTATCAGTCACGCGAATACGATAATAACCATCATCATACAAACGCTCAACAATCTCGTCTATTGTATAAATGGATCTATCATATTGCCCGGCTTTGCTTGGCATTGCATAAGTCACAATAGCAAAAAGCGAAAAACAAACGGCAAGAAACGAACACGCTTTTTTCGTGATTTTTACCATATTACCTCTCCTGTGGGATTGAAAAAAAATTATCTCTGGATTAAATGAAGTCACTCTTGTTGAAAAATCTTTGATTAAAATCAAAGATTCAATGTGATAATCCTTATATTTCCGAAATAAGTTTCTGAAACCTATATTCCGTTAGAATGAGTAAAGCCTTGATATCAGATACATCAAAAACTTCAAAAGCCTATAAAGTCGCAGCACTCTATTACTTTGTGGCTCTACCAGACTTTGAAAATCTTAAAGCTCCATTATTAGACTTTTGTAAGGCAAGAGACATTAAAGGCACTCTGCTGCTCGCTAAAGAAGGTATCAATGGTACAGTAGCAGGAAACGAAACAAATATTAACGAGCTAATCAAATATTTGACAACAGGGAATATTTTTAAAGGTCGCCTTAAGAATATTGACGTGAAATATTCTTTTGCTTCGAGTGAACCATTTTTGAGAATGCGTGTACGCTTAAAAAATGAAATCGTCACATTAAGAGCAGAAGAAGCCTCACCCACCAAACAGGTTGGCACTTATGTTGAACCTGAAGATTGGAACAAAATCATATCCGATCCTGATATGATAGTGATTGATACACGTAATGATTATGAAGTATCCATAGGAACATTCAAAGGGGCTATCGACCCAAACACAGAAACATTTACTGAGTTTAAAGACTTTGTATCTGAGAACCTAAAGCCAGAAACACATAAAAAAGTTGCAATGTTTTGTACCGGCGGCATACGCTGCGAAAAAGCATCTTCTTATATGATGGCACATGGTTATGAAGAAGTATACCATCTCAAAGGCGGCATTCTAAAATACCTAGAAAACATACCCGAAGAAGAAAGCCTTTGGAAAGGCGAATGCTTTGTATTTGATGAACGAGTTGCTGTAAGCCATGGCTTAAAAGAAAGTGACTATACACAATGTCATGCCTGTCGCTATCCTCTTTCCCCAGCAGAGAGGAAGTCACCTGACTTCATTCCAGGTATTCAATGCCCACACTGCAAAGATAAAAAAACAGATGAAGACCGTAAACGGGCCGCGGCAAGGCAATATCAAATCGAACTTGCCGAAAAACAAGGCATCAATCATATTGGCGACAAAGCAAATGAAGATGCTAAACGTATGAAAAAACAAAAAGAAAAGTTACGAGAAAAATCAAGACAACAGTAATTTTTTACAACTTTTTTGCTACTTGCTTAAGTATAATTTGGTAGCTTCATCTGCAATTTTTGCAAAAGCAGCTTCCATTTCCTGAGCACTGTCAACATGAAAAGCATGCTGAGTACTCGTCGCACAGTTTTGAAGCAGATCATAAACACGTGTTCCTGGCCCTGCATCAGAACTGACAGCTACTGTAAATATTTCCATCTCCTTTTGGCCTAAATCATGCTTCTTCACAGCATCACATGCTGATAGAGAAACGTCATGAAGTTTATCTTCAACCGCACTCCAACTTTTTGTAGGCCCACCAAGCGGTGCACTATCATACATATACCCATATGGTGAAAAACTATCAGCAGGTCCTCTGTTCGAAAGTGTTTGCCCAGATAACTCAAACTTCTTAGGATCAAACGAATAAGTTGTACTTGTATTAATATCAGAAGGGCAATTCCAATACCCTTTCTCCGTCGTCAACTCACCATCAGTCAACACAACCATAATTTTACGGGTTTTATGATTAAAGTTTGCACCTTCCTGAAAAGGTGCGTTTGGTGATAAAACTCTCAATCCCCATGTCACACCTGGGGCAATAATTGTCCCCATATTCCATTCAGAAGTTAACCCTTCAATTTTGCCTATAGTATCTCCAGCACTTTCAGTTAATGGCATAATGGAATGGCGTACACAATTATAGTTAGGTCCTTTTGTAAAAGGGCTATAAGTACCATACTTACCTATTTCTTCAACACTCGCATAACCATCATTTGTACCGTTGCTGGGGTTCTGACAGTAATTCATTTTGTTTGGTTCTGGAGGCCAAATATAAGCATGCCAATCACCTGGCGTATCAAGAACATCATCAGGAGCTTTTCGGGCCAACACACATCCCGCCCAACTGGTACCTTTGAAAAGAGAATGATTTGTATTCTTCACAAAGCTTATATTCTGTTTCCCAACATTCACATTCATTGTAAACGGAACAATCGAATACATAACTTTCTGATCAGACTTCTTATTACTGGAAATAATATTCACTAGCTTTTTTGCGGCATCTTTTAAAGCATCTATCCTTATATCACCAGAGGATAACTTATGCCGCATGGAACCGCTAACATCTAAAACTAGAACAATCTCTATATCATAGCTACCACGTTTAGCCACACTTGTTGCCGCGACTTTAAGAGTTTCAATATTTAATATAGAAGTAAAGGTGGTAGGAACTCTAACAACCGCTCTACCAGTAACTTTGCCAGACTTATCAATCTTTAGCTTAAGTTTTTGAATTTTTTGCGCATATTTCTTTTGGTAATTAGCTTTAAAATTACTTTTAAAGACAGACTCACGCTCTGCATCATCAACCAATTCATTAGCAGAAGCAAGAACAGCTGCATCTAAAGCACCTTGCAGTCTTGATTTCTCAGCTGATGCTCGTCCAAAGTCTACTGCAATACCAATTCCAAAAATTAGCACAACAAGCACTGCGGCAAAGAGAACAGAAACTGAACCAGATCGATTAGAAAATAAATCCATAGGAATTTTGAGAAAATTCACTACATACCCCAAACACGCAGTTTACACATCAAGGCAGCATACACGACTAAATTTAAAAAATAATAAAACTCATCATCAACGACACAAATAAAAATAAATTGAGGAGTATTACAATTTTAAGATATGGAATTTTTAAACTTATACCACTTGTTAATTTTTATATTATTCTAAGGTCTTCAAAAACAATAAGAACTCTTCAAATCGATATAATAATTAAAGAAGTATAAACCTTAACAACACTCAAAATTAACAAATCTTATTTATAATCAAAGTTATAAAATACCTCCTTGGAAATTATGGATTAAATTATGAGTGCAATTAAAGTTTCTAATAATAAAAATTTTTATAGAAAATTAGAAAAAGTATCATTGATTACATGGATGGTCTCTATGGTGGTTTCCACTGTAGTAATATTTTCATTCTTAGGAGGAATGTATTACTTATCTGACTATAAAAACTCTCAAAACCTTAAGAAAAACAGCACATACATAACCGTTAAAACTTCCGTACTAAAAACACAAAATAAGTATGCAAAGTTATCTTCTTTTGTAAGCTACAATGCACAGCTAGATGAGAAGCAAATAATAAAAAAACTAAATTCTCTCTCAAAATCTATTAAAGAATTAAAAGAAAAAAATACAGTCTCAGCATTAGATAACTACATCACCAATCTCGAAAGTTCATCTAACAAATTAAATAGTTTGGTAAACTCAAAGCCAATTGATAAAAAGAGTCTAAACAAAACACTTTCTGATGTTGGAAATACACTTGATACTCTCTACATAATTGCAGATGAGGGGAGTAAAGCGGAATGGAAAAATTTAATAAATAATAATCAGAACGACTTCCAGATTATACTTTCAATAATTCTTGTTGGAGTAATGCTAGTGTGTGGAATAGGAAGTCTAATTATAAATATCATTCACAACATTTTAAAAAATGTAATTGCAATAAATACATCAATCAGCAATGGACAAACTGAGATTGAAATACCCGAACATACGAATAAAACACAAATTGGAAAACTATATGGTGCTCTAAAAGTTTTCCGTAACCTCACGGTTGAACGCAAATCACTACAAGAAATTCAGGAAAAAGAACAAACAACCCGTATAGAACGACAAAAAAGAGTTGAAACCATTATTAATGATTTTCGAGGTCAAATGAGTGATGTTCTGGATCCAATAAATACAAATGTTGATGAGATGTTAAGTATTGCAAACTCACTCACAAAAGTATCACAAGAAACATCGGGCAAAGCAGAAGAAACTTCAGAACTCACAAGATCATCTTCCAATAAAGCACAAAGTGTTGCAGCGGCAACTGAAGAATTATCAGCAACTATTGGGGAAGTGAGTCTCCAAGTTGGGGAAGCCAACAGTACGGTTCTTCAAGTAACGCAAGAAGCAAGACAGACGAATGAAAAGGTTTCCGAACTCTCAGATGCTGCAAATAAAATTGGAGAAATCATGACAATAATCCAAGATATTGCAGAACAAACAAATTTATTGGCATTGAATGCAACAATTGAAGCTGCACGTGCCGGAGAAATGGGTAAAGGTTTTGCCGTTGTTGCCTCAGAAGTAAAAACTCTAGCAAATCAAACAGCTAAGGCAACGGAAGAAATATCATCTCAGATTTCAGCGATCCAGAATTCAACTGGCGAAGCTGTAAGTGCAATACAATCAATAAGTAATATGCTTGAAAGCGTGAATGAATCAACGACAACAATCTCAGGCGCGATAGAACAACAGCGTTCCGCAACGAATGAGATTTCACATAACATAACTGAAGTTTCATCAGGCATGTCTAATGTTGTAGAAAATGTCGGCGGCGTCACTGCTGTAGCTTCTGAAGCAAATCAAACTGCTGCTTATGTACGTAACGTCTCGTCAGATGTTGCTGAAAGAACCAAACAATTACAAAAAACAGTCGACCAGTTTTTAGATCAAGTCGCCTCAGTTTAAAGTTTTCCAAAAAAACTATATCAAATCAATAAGCACATGATGTTATAAGCCAATCTTATAGTAAATGAGCGTGATGTATTTGGCTAATTCCACGACATTGACCAGCAGCTTAGCAACGAAAGGCATCGCGCCGACTGAAGGCTAAAAATAATTTTGGAAATAGCTACAAAAAGATCAATATTTTTGAAATTAAAAAAGCACTTCTTTGATGAATTAGATAATGCTACAATTAATCACAAGAAATTTTAGAATTAAATTACACAGTGATTTTTTTTAGTCACATAAAGCAGATACAATAACATTCATTGCTGCTGTTTTTACAAGAAAATTTATTACAAAATTTTACATATTGGGGAACTTATACTGTGAACGAATATTTTCTTTTCACTTTACTTATATTTATTTTTTTATCACTCATTTATCTGATCGTTCTTAGAGTATTTAATCAGTATTTTAAATATTGGCGAAATATTTGGCCATATAAGACTCCCCTATTATATTTAAATCCACTTATGTCTGTAAGGCCTACAATCCTGGGTCATCAAGTACCAGAAGGGTATAGACTACTATGCCTATACATAGGAAGTGGTCTGATAGACAGAACAAAAACACTGGATCATGGTTTTCCATATGAGGTTTTAGACCCCATTCCCGAATTTAAAAAGGGCAATGTAAAAATTTCTGAACTTTGCGATGAAAGAGCAAGAAAAATAATTTCCAGAGCAAAGTCTCAAAATAAAAAAATAAGACTATTTTGGACAGGAGGGGTAGATTCGACCGCAACATGTGTCGCCTTCTTAAAACAATTACAAGGAAATTTAAAATTACTTGAAATCGCTTACATACCATTATCAAAAAAAGAATACCCTTTATTTTATAGTGACTTCCTTCAAAATCAGATAAAAAAAATAAAGGTCGACCGCTTTCCCAAAGCCATTTCTAATAATAGACTAATCATCACAGGTGAGCATGGTGACCAACTATTTGGAAATAGCAAAGCATTCTCATTATCGATTGATGAACTGCAAAAACCCTGGCAAGAAAGTTTCCCAAATGTATTACATGAAAGTTTCAATTCTTCCAAAAAAGTAGATACTTTAATAAATTATTTAGAGCCACAGATAAGAAAATGTCCAATTCCTCTACCAAACCTCTTTGAATTATTTTGGTGGATCAACTTTTCTTTAAAATGGCAAAGCGTGAATCTTCGTTTATTAGCCACTAAAAATTCCAAAGATTTCCAGAAGTACTCTCCACTACAATTTCACTTCTTTGACACTCATGAATTTCAATTATGGTCTTTGAACAATCCTGATAAACGTATTCAAAAGACGTGGCATAGCTACAAGTGGCCTTTAAAAGCCTATATCCGTGATTATACAAATGATCAAAACTACTATAACCTAAAGAAAATAGAAATTTCACAACATAACTATTTAAATGTAAATGACAGACAGACAGCACAAGCAATCGATTGTAATTACAATTATCTGCTACAACCTTATGACACCAGTTTGCGAACAAATGAAGTATCGAACCAAACAACTTTCCAGCTAAAATCGACATCCGGAGAAAACGTGCTCTGGAAGAACTTGTATGGATTTGACGGATAAGAAATTATGACAAAAGATCGCTTCTAAAGTTTGATATGAGATCTGGGTCATGGTTTAAGAAAGGAATTTCCGCTATTAAAATTTTTTCAAAAAGTTCTTTCTTAATTTCTGAAATATCAACATAATCAGAAAGAGAATTTTCAGTATCAAATACAACATCAACAAGACGTTCGGCTGCCGTCAGTCGGCCAACAAGATAATCATGCTCACGAAAAGATCGATTAAAAAAGCCTCCAAAGCTTCTCAAAGATCTCCCCTTTAAATCTATCGTATTTCCATTTTTCCTAAGTATTTTTGTATCTTTAGGACTTATACGATGTATAAGTATCTCATCAAACTCAATCAGGTCTTCATCTTGGACAAGAGGAAAACTCAACACATCAAAAAAACCAAATCCAATATAAGCTGCAAAAAGCTCCCGCCGAGCATTCGGCCCCATATAATTAAGGGCCATCACAGAAAAAACTTCATCAACTTTTGTATCAAATTTTCCTAAATCCATAAACTCTTTAACGGCATCAAGAAAATCATCAATATCATTAACCTGGAATTGATCTTGATAAACTTTTTTAGCTCTCTCCTGAATATGCTCAAGATAAAAATCTGCACTCCAAAACTGCTGAATACAGGTTAAATGACTATATAAAGTCGCTTTAATCTCATCTAGATCAGAAAAATTGTTTTTGTCCATCTCATCTATATCAATCCGATAAAGCTGATTAAGCCTCTGAATTACAAACCGAAGCCGGCGAATATAAAAATCAACATCAAAACATTTTAGAAAAAGAACATCCCTTTCCTGTTTCACCTGCCCTGCCTTGCTAAAGGCTTCAATATTAGTTTTCGCCCAGTCTTTTAATCGTTTATGAATACGTAATTTTGCATCTCTATCACCTGATAATTCTGAAAATTGAACAAGTAAATCTTCAATGCGCCTTAGAACCCGAAAAATCTTTAACCTAAAATAACTCTCATAAGCGAGCCCTGGTCCAGAAGAAACTTTTTCATGAACAATTGAACGCCATTTTGAAACCTGCTCCAAACTAGGAGCCTCCATATAATTTTCCGCAATAATATCTTCAACTTGCTTATTGATATGTGGTCGTGATAACTCAATAACATCATGCAACATTCGCACATTACGATTAGCATCATCTAATCGGGCAAGTTCATCTCGAACAGGTTCATTTCTGGGGATCTCTAGCAAAGCCCCTAAAATTGTACGAAACATATTTGGCGATGATTTTTGGGCAACCTGCTCACCGGCATCCGGTTCAGGGTCAACATAGAGTAACCTTCGCGTCACCTGACGATGTGCAGGCCTGCTACCAAGAGCAGAAAGAGCTATTGCAAAAGGCTTATTATTCACTGTGCTACCATCAATAAAGAAAGCCTTTTCTGGGTCTCTATTACCAGACAATAAAGGACGAAAATTTTTGGTAATAAAGTGATCGCGTCCCTCCCAACTTTGTCCACGAGAGTTAAGCACATTATCGATCTCCTGGAATGTCATGGGAGGAAACGCTCCAGGAAAGGATGAGGTCGCTCTGGCCGCAAAAATCAAACCTGGAACCTTATCCATAGAAAAATCCGAATGAACTTTCTCATTTACACTTTTAACAAATTCAAAGTGCAGTCGTAAGCGATGTTCTGTTTCAATTACCCTTTTAGGATCATGAAGTTCGACCGCTCTATTGTGGCCTTGAAAGTCTGTAATATTAACAAATAAATCAAGCTGATGCCCATCTGGAAGCAAGGTCCCTTCATATCCATTATTCATATGATTAGCCGCCTCCAACATCCAGTTTGTAAAGCGAGAACCAGAAAAAGGTGGACGAAACCAACGAGATTTTAGAAATGTAAAAAGCTTTTCACGCGTTTCTTGCTCCGGCGCAAGATGTTCAAAATATTTATAAAACGGCCCTCGAAAAAAAGGCTCAAGATAAAATTTACTCCAACGCCCAGCTTTGGTTTTCTCATCCATCAGCTCCAGAACATCGGCATGTTCAAGCCACATCTCACGATGGCAATCTAATGGAAAATCATTAGCTAATGCATGCCCAAGCATTACCCCATTAATACCGCCCGCTGAAGCACCAGAAATAACATCTATAATGACACGTAATTCAGTCTTTTCAGCTAAAACTTGTATAAGTTTAAAATAAACGTCTTCGGTATCACTTTCGCGGCTAGAGTCATCATTGAAATCAGAATAGCGAGCAGTTTTACGCGTCTCAATATCTTCAATAGAATGATAAATCTTAGAAGCACGAACAATTTTCAGAAGTTCCCGGGTCACGCCATGCATATAGACGGCAAGAGAAACACCACCGGTCAAAACAACAGCTAATCTTAATTCTTTTTCTTGCATAATATTATTTTAACAAAAAAACATGCCAAGATATATTAACAAATAATAAAATTTATGTGTTATCACAATACCCAAAATTAAATGACCTAAATACAAAGAATAATCAATCAGATCAAGCAGCCTGCAACACCTCATCAATGCGCAATAAAACACTTTCAAGCTCATCACCAATAGTCTTCACCTCACCTTTAATGTCAGTGATTTGACCGTGATTAGCCTTTTCCTCAATAATATCACAAATATTAAAAAGACGTTTTGCACCAATATTACTACACATCGACTTAATGGCATGAACAGCTTGCCCGATCTGTTGAGAATCAAGGCCACCAATATTATGCTTCAAATCCTCAAACGCCTTATTGGCATGCTCTTTAAACAAACTCAAAAGTTGAGCCACCACCTCATGCGATCTATCTGGTTGAAAAGAGGCAATAGTCTCCAAAACACTCATATCAAGAACAGGGATATCATCTGCACAGACAAGCCCCTTTGAACGAGAGTTTTCATAACTCTCCTCATGTATCTCAAGACGATTATCCCTACTTAATTTATGAGGACAGAACTCCGCCAATTTCTCAGCAATTTTTAAAATATTAAATGGCTTTGTTAGATAATCATTCATTCCAGCATCAACCCATTCATCGGCAACACCACCTGCTACATGCGCCGTTAATGCAACAATAGGAATAGGGTCTTTCTCCAAAACTATTTCTTGTTCTCGGATTTTCCGAGTCGCCTCAAATCCACTCATAACTGGCATAGAACAATCCATAAGAACCAGATCATAAACTGTTTCTCGGACAGCTTGAACAGCCGCACCACCATCATCAACAAAATCAACTTTAATACCAAGCTGAGTAAGAGCCTCACGCCCGACTTCCTGATTAACAGGACTATCATCTGCAAGAAGCACATGCATATCATGAAACTGAGGCAAGCTTTCTTGATGACGAGGTTCAGCATCTAGCAAATTATGCCTTTTAGGTTGTCCAGCTTCAAGACGATCAATCAGACGATATACATCACCTTTATCTATAGGACACATCACCATATCATCAATAAGCCCCAGATCAATCATCTTACGTTCTAGAACTTCACCTGGTTTTCCGATACAGATAATATAAGCATCAACATTTAAGGCTGCTAATATAGTATTTTGACATTTAACTATTGTCTTCAAATCACAAAAAATAATATCCGCATCTCTAAGGTCTTCCCCCCTCAAAACACTTGGAGAAATAATATGAGAGCTAACCCCAAATACATCCAGATAATCTTTGAGGACAGATGACGTCGCTGAACCATTATAAATAATAACGGCTTTTTTCAACCTTTTTAGGTTTTGCCTATAATTATGTTGAAAAGTTGCCTTATGAGCTTCTATTTGAAAACGAAAAACCGTGCCTTCCCCAACCTGACTTTCAGCCCAGATCCGTCCATTCATAGCCTCTACTAACCGTTTACAAATCGTCAACCCAAGCCCTGTTCCCCCAAATTTTCGAACGATAGATTGGTCCGCTTGTGAGAAAGTCTCAAATATAGTTCCAAGCTTGTCCTGAGGAATACCAATTCCTGTATCACGTACTGAAAACTCGAGAATTTGATGATCAGAAGATGTTATTGTCCCAACAGTTTTCACCTCAACAGATACATAACCAGTTTCAGTAAATTTAATTGCATTATTGACAAGATTGGTAATAATTTGATTGAGACGAACAGGATCTCCCTCAAAGGTCTGAGGAACATTCGATGCAACACCCCCTGCAAGATCAAGTCCTTGAGATTGTGCTTTTTCCCAAAACAAACTCAAGACATGATTTAAGGTCTCAGAAGGATTAACCTCAATTTTTTCGAGTTCAAGTTTTCCAGATTCAATTTTAGAAAAATCCAGAATATCATTTATGATCGCCAACAAGCTTTCACCTGACTTCACAATCACATCTGCATATCGATGAAATTGAGGTGCAAGTTGTCCACGAGACAAGAGTTCAGCCATGACCAGAATACCATTCATGGGCGTTCGGATTTCATGGCTCATAGTTGCAAGAAAAGTAGACTTAGCAGCATTTGCATGTTCAGCAATATCCTTAGCATGCCTTAACTCAGACGTACGCTCTTTGACCTCATTCTCAAGATTATCACGATGTTGCGCAAGGCGTTCATCTCGAACATGAATATGTGTCATCATATCATTAAACGCATCCACCATAAGCCCCATTTCATCATCAGACTTATGGTCGGCAAGTGTACGAAAGTTTTGCGAAGATCTTACATCGTCCATCTTATTAATTAACTGTGAGATTGGTCGTGTGATACGATCTTGTAGTTTTGCAGCAATTAATATCCCTATGATGGAAGCAATAAATGTAGAGACCACCACTAAGACAAGTTTAAAAACCAACTGATCAATAAGGTCCCGATTATCTGCTATAATTGAAAGACGACCTATCTCCTGCCCGCTCTTTATAATAGGAACAACAACCACAATATTCCGATTAAACAAACTATTTGTTTCAAGATGCCTTTTTATAATTGTGGCAGATCCAATTTCGACAAATACCCTGCCATTAAGGTCTTTCACAACAGCAAATTGAAAAGAAGGAACTCTGGCAATCGCCCTTAGAGATTTTAGGGATAACATGCGATTTTTTTGAGCAAAAGGATCTGCAACACTTGACGCAAATACATGAGCAACGGCTTCAATTTGCTTAACCCGTGCATGATAAAAATTATTAATTTCATGCCAGGATGTAATAGCCAGAAAAAGCCCACTCGTGCTTAAAATAGAGATCAAAACAATATTGATAAGTTTATTGCGTATGGGCTTCTTAACTCTACCCCGATGCCCACTCTTATCTCTAAAAAACACAAGACCACCCCAAAAATACGCCTTTAAATATGATATGAAAAAAAAATTAAAATTACATCTATATCAAAAGAAACATTTTATTAACCAAACCTGATGAGTGAAAATTAAATATTTTGAAATAATGTATGCTGACGTAGAAAAATAAACCTTGTTAATATGATCAAAATTGTATCGCATCAATCGTTTTGTAAGAATCGTGATGGAAGTGTCCTTGTAACATTTACACTTATTCTGTCACTACTTATGCTTGTGGTTGCAGGATCAATAGATTATCTCACTTTAAGCTACCATAAGGAAAAATTACAATCAGGTGTTGATGCTGCAGCATTAGCGGCCGCTAAAGAATTGAAACTCTCAAATATGTTGTCTTCCCAGTCTGAGGTAGAAGATATATTAACAGATGTCTCGAAAGCTATTTTAAAATCAAATTTAAAAAAACCAGAAAATTTGACTGACTTTAATCTCAATGTGGATATCCAAAACCGTACAGTGACTGTCAGCGCAGCTCTAAAAAATATAAAACCGTTACTAAGCAATATTGTAAATTCCATGAACACAATAGTTGCCACAGCATCAGCACAGTCAATGGGGTCTACGCCTTTATGTGCCCTTGCAACAGGAGATGAAAAAAAAGGAGCATTTATTTTAAACAATAGTGCAAAATTAACTGGAAATGGTTGCACAGTTTATTCAAATTCAGACAAAAAGAACTCAATATCGATTGAGGACAATGCAAAAATAAATGCAAGTATGATTTGTAGTGTTGGAGGCATAGAAGGAAATATCAGTGACATAGATCCAAGCCCAATCACGGATTGTCCAGTTTTAGATGATCCTTTGGCTGATCGAATTGAACCAGACTCATCAGTTTGCGATTTTGATAAAATATCCTATGGTAAAGCTTCAAAAGGAAAAAAAGAAAAAATCAGTGGTAGCATAAAAAATGGCAAAGAAGCCATAACTAAAGAAATAAAAATAGATACCGACAGAACAGCCAACAAACATATCATACTAAGCCCAGGTGTATATTGCGGTGGGCTCGAGATAAGCTCTGGAGTAAATATTTTTCTCCGACCAGGAATATACGTAATGAAAGATGGCCCTCTTAACGTTACAGGAAATGCCTCGCTTTCTGGAGAAAATGTTGGGTTCTTTTTCAAAGGAGATAAATCAGTATTCTACTTCGGTCAAGGAACAAGCATAAGCTTAACAGCTCCAAAAGATGGTGTGATGGCTAGCCTTCTCTTCTTTGAAGCTAGGGGCGAAAAAAACAAGCGCAAATTTGCTATTTTTAGTGACGATGCAAGAGTGCTTCTAGGTACAATTTATTTGCCTCTAGGCGAACTCTATATAGATGGTTTTCGACCCGTTGCAGATCTATCCGCATACACAGTTGTAATCGCAGGTCGAGTTTCATTGTTTTCAGGACCTCAACTTGTCCTAAACACAGACTATAGTGCAACGGATATCCCCGTACCAACAGGTGTTTTGAATGCTAATGGAGTAACACGATTAACTAAGTAAGGTATTTGTCACAGCATTGAACTAGTCATCTAGGGTAGTCGGCTTCTAATTTGTACTGGATTATAATCGAGAAACCAGGGAAGCAGGTCATCAATTGACATAGGTTTTGCATATAAAAAACCCTGGATCTCATCAACGCCCAAGCTCGCTACAAATTTACGGTCTTCTTCTGTCTCAACACCTTCAGCAACCAATTTCAACCCGAGGTCCTTCCCTAGACTGGCACAAGATTCAACAATTGAACGTGCCGCGTCATCACCAGTTGCCTTGGAAACAAAACTCTGATCAATTTTAAGTTCATCAAAAGGATAATCTTTAATCCGCTCCATATTCGAGAAACCGGTTCCAAAATCATCAATAGAAAGCTCAAATCCCTTCATTCGTAATCTTGCAAGAACTTCCATCACAATTGCATCTTGTTGCAACAACTTATTCTCTGTGATCTCCAGGACAAACTGTTCACAGTTTAAACCCTGACCTTTAACAATCTCACTAAGGATATTTGGTAAACTTGCATCATACAGTGAAGAAACACTGATATTGACCGCATGCTTAATATCATAACGTAATCTCTTCCAACGTTTGGCATCAATAATTGTTTTCTCAAACACAAGTTTTGTAAGATCATCAATCAATTGTGTTTCTTCTGCCAAAGGAATAAAAAGATCAGGAGAGATCAAACCTAACTCAGGGTGCAACCACCGAACAAGAGACTCTGTTCCTGTTAATTTACCAGACTGCACATTAAACTTAGGTTGATAGTAACTTGTTATATGCCCCTGTTTCAGGGCATCACGTAGATCACACTCAGAAAAATGAACAAGATTCGTTAAAACAGGTTGTTTGTCTCTGACGGTTACCTGCAGCATCAGCGATTTCAAAACTTCAATATCTAGAGGCTTCCGCATAGCCCCAACAATATTTAATCCATGAGTTTCTGCCAATCGCTCAGATAGAGAAATAACGGATTGGTCCTCTCCACTCGCGATGGCAATAGCTCCAGAAAATTTGAGCTGAGCCAAATGGCTCAGAAACTGTATGCCATCAAGATTAGGCATATTAAGATCACATAAAACAAAGTCTATAACTTGCGATTTTTGATTAAGGATCTCAAGAGCATGCTGTCCATCAGAAGCAGTGTAAATATGTGGAACTTTGAGATCGGTTAAAAAGAGCTTAACAATATTTCTTAAGATAGGGTCATCATCCACAACGAGAAAATTTTGGATAACATTGCTAACTTCCGTCATATCATTACAATCGTTCGCTAACGCGCCCTATAAATATTTCTTAACGAATAGGCTAATTACATAAAAGATTTTTTCAGCGTAGCAGAGTGAAGTGAAAATAGAATTAAGATAACTATAAGAAAAACTGAAAAATAAATACTCCATCATCTTACACTATGATGGACAATTTGGAACAAATCATCAAATTTCCGTTCAGAAAAATAATCAACATGTGGAACAGCTATCACCTTGTTATCTTGATAAAATGCAGGAAGACTTTGTCGGACATTTTTTTGCAATATATATGTTCGTTCTGACTCTTTTAATATTAAGGACTCTTTAATTTGCAAATACCCCTCTTCAGTAAGAAACTGTAAAGTGATATTTCCAATAGGCATTGCGAACACATCTACTACAAAACGCCTATCCCAGATAAACTTACCCACAGTATGAATATCAATGGCCTGACAATCATTCCCACGCACCTCTCGAGCAAAAACAAGACTATCTTTAGATTTCTCAATACAACTCCCAGTAAGAGTAAATTGTCCATGAGGACTATTGATAAGACAATCCCAAAGAACTTCTATCTTAGATAATTGTAAAGGGAATTGAGTTGGCCTGACATACTGTAAGCATGCATTAAGGCATCTCAAAACAATCTCATCAGGCGTCTTCCGTAAAGCTTCAAAATCAATCCGGCAATACCCTTCAGCACAAAAATGACAAAACTCATCAAGCGCAGAAGACACATAAAAATCAAGTGCCTTTCTGGTTCTTCGCATTCGCTTCGCAGTTTTACCCAGTGCTTCAGCATCAATTCCCAAACCCTCTAAATGTTCCAGAGCTTGCCTGACACGAACACGTTCATAAGATTGATTGTCATTACTTGGATCATTCACCCAACGAATATTCTGTGCTTTAAGATAATCAACAAGCTGTTGCTTGGAAATGTCGAGCAAAGGACGATAAATCTCAACATCGCCCCGGACTATAGTATCCGCCATCGCCCCTAATCCATCAACCCCAGTACCACGTGCCAATCTCATCAAAACCGTTTCAGCTTGATCATCAAGGTGATGGGCAACCAAAAGAATAGAAATATTATGAGATGAGCAATAAGACACTAAAAGCTCATACCGAGCTTCTCGTGCTTTTTCCTGAATACGTTTATCTGGTTTTTCTCCAACCCAATTCAGAATTTCTGCATCATAACCAAGAGTATTTGCATAGTCCTTAACCCACTCTGCTTCACTATGAGCTTCTTCTCTTAAACCATGATCAACTGTCAGGACCACGATATCTGGAGCTTGAATGTCTGAAGTGTGAAGGCCTTGTTTCCATTCATGTAGGAGATGCAACAAAGCAATGCTATCCGCACCGCCAGACACAGCAAGTGCAATACGCTGATAAGAGACGAAATCTTGAAACCTTAGGTTTAAACTCTTGATATCGATATTTGTCAAACTCCGTTACATCTAAGAGCGGCACTTTAAAGATTTCATTTTATTTGAGGCTTCATTGAGTATTGCTTCAGAAGCACTAGGATATTTCTCAGTAAGCTGGACAAAAGTCGCACAAGCAGCTTGTTTCTCACCGAGCTTTTGCAATGACAAAGCTAGCCTCAATAGACTATCAGGGGCTCTTTTTCCATCACGAAATTTTTTATAGACTTTCAAAAAATTATCAGCTGCTGCACGATAATTCTTACGCTCATAATAAGTCACTCCGAGCCAGAACTGAGCATCACCAGCAAGTTTATCCTTAGCATGCAATTTGAGGAAATCTTTAAACGCTAATTCTGCGGCAGCAAAATCGCGGCGCCATAGGTGCCCTTTAGCCTTATCATAAAGGATCACCGGATTAGAACCAAGTGCATTGTCGCCCTCATTATTTTCTTTTGGCAAAGAAGCAATTTTCTTACCAAGATCATCAGATTGAGCTTGCCCTTGTTGCTGCCCATCACGATAAACCGTTGCAGACCCAAATCCAAATTGTTCATTCTTTTTTTGGTAAAACCCTTGAGTCTTTTGAACATTATCTTGCCCTGCATTTTGCTCAACATCCCCATTTCCCCCTGCACGGTTTTGTGACTGTTGGGAAAGTCGACTCATTTGGTCTGAAAGAGCTCTCATCTGCGTTTCAAGAATATCAATACGTTCTGACTGTCCACTTTGTCCATTATTAACAGGCGCCCCAGAAACAACTTGTGTACCAAACCCTGATTGAGAAGGATCAGAAATATTAGAAACCTGATTTTGTTGTTTGACAAGAGACTCGAGCGTACCAATAATTACCTGCATATCAACAACCTGCCCTTCTAATTGGGCAATGCGTTTTTGCATTAATGCAATATCCCGAGCATATTTTTGATCATCGCCTTGTCCCTGATCAGCTTGTGATGCCTCTCCTCTAGTCTCCTGTTGGGCAAAAGAAGGGCTTGTTAATCCAAACAATATTATAATTGCTGAAAGGAGAAGTTTTAAATCAGAAAATTTATACATAAACGTCACCAATGTAATTATTGACACTCACAAAGAATAACCAAATGAGGTAATCATTATAAATATCAATTTGATACTTTTTTTGAGGATTCTTTTTTTGCTGCAGCTTCTTTGAGATTATCTTGCTGTTTCTGATCAATAACCTCTTCAGGACTCTTTCTAAATAAGCGCATAACAGCTCTTCGATTTTGTTCTAAACATTTTTCTTCTTTACAAATCGCTACTGGTTTATTTTTTCCGAAATGTTGGGTGACAATACGATCAGGGTCAATTCCTTGATTGAGGAAAAATCTCTGCACACTGCCTGCACGGTTAGCGGATAATGTCATATTATAATTATCAGAACCATTCTCATCAGAATGTGCTTCAATCAAAAACTTGAAAGTCTTATGAGTTTTTAGCCAGTCCGCCTGTGTTCTCAAAAGCTCTTTTGCTTTTTTAGTCAAACTGGCACTACGATATTCAAAAAAGATCCGATCACCAACATTTATAATAAAATCTTCTTTACTACCCTTTAAAACCCCATCAAATACAACTGAATTATCCTTAGTGTCAGAAGTTTGATCAGAAGCACCTTTTTCATGCTCAAGAGAGAAATCAGCTTCACTTGATATAATCGAAAGTTGTTCTATTGAAGAGCCAAACTCTTCATATAATTTATCATCTTTTTGAGCAAGATTATTGTTTCTATTTAATCTTTTCCTGGTTGCAACTTCAACAAGGGCATTTTCAGCTTTATACGCAACCTGGCTCTTTGGGTAATGTTGAAGAATACGGCGAAAACCCGTTTCTGCCTCATCAAGATCACCAACGAGTAGTTTTGTGTAAGCTTTATCAAAAAGAGACCGAGCTGCCAAATTCGCAGCCTCATCATCAAAACTTTTAATCGTTTCTCCAGAAAAATGATCGGCTGGCAACCCTTTCCAGCTTGGTAATGTAGACCAATCGAAACGATGCTGTGCATGAGAACGGGGTTTCCTGTCCGCTAAATAATACTTCTTTTTAGGGACTATCTGTTCATTGTTAAATTTTCGATCAAGACCAATATAATGAAAATTACCTTTAGAGATCGCTGAAATTGAGCTCGAAACTCCAAGCTTTTGTTTTAAATTATAAAAATTAGCATATAGAGGACTAGGCACACTGAATATGCTTGCAAAAACAACAGTTTTAGTCAGCAATAAAATATAAGTTTTGGAGCCTAACACCTTAAACCACCTAAAATTGGTTATGTTTAAATTAATCGCAAGTTCTCTTATAACAGGAAATTTTTCCATAAATCTTGGTGCATAACATACCAATTAGAATATCAATAGCAAGACTTCTATTTCAATCTAATGGCTTCTCAATCCTTTATCTAGATGCTTTAATCAAAATTAATATAATTTCGCGTTTTCTATAATATATTATTGTTAAGTCTATACGGCATAAATCATGTCATAACCGATAGCAATCTCTACTTTTTAACTACCTGCTCGTCTATTTAGTAATGTCACGACACGGCGATTTTGAGACCAGCAAGAAATATTATCACACAAAGCTACAGGACGCTCCTTGCCATAAGATATCGTCCTGATTCTGGCTGGATTAACACCTCTGCCAGCCAGATAACGACGAACAGTCTCTGCTCTCCTTGCCCCTAATGCAATGTTATACTCTCTCGTCCCACGCTCATCAGCATGTCCCTCAAGGGTAATACTGAATTGTGCAAAACGATTTAACCAAACCGCCTGACGGGATAAAATAGACCTGGCTTCTTGCGTCAATTCCACACTATCCGTTGTAAACCGAACTCTATTTCCAACATTCACCTGAAAATCTCTCAGACTTCCAGTTTTTATTGGACCACTTACACCATTGTTTGAATTAGAACCAGGTAGCTTAGTTGAACAACTAGCAAGCCCAAAACAAATCAAAACAATTGCCGAGATATGAAAAATTTTATTCTGAATTACCTGCATCTGATCCATAATATATTTCATGAGCTGGCCCTATCTTGCAATTGCTTGGTATATAGGTTCAACACCTATTTCTATCAATAAATACGACAAACCTTAATGATTTCACCTGCAATAACACTGATATCTTAACATATTTTGGCAAAAACTAACGATCTTTCGTTAACAAATAACATGAATAGTGCGAAAATATCCCCAAAAGAATAAAAAAAAAGAATTTATCCCAAAAAAAGCAACATATTGCTCAAATAAACACCTCAAACAAAACCAGAAAAATAATAGATTGGTTAGAAAAGCAAATATTTTACTCAAATAATAATTTTATGTAAAAAAACTCAATTAATAAGTGGAGACCAGGCAGGGTCTGAACCAAATGATGGGGTGGCGATAAGTCTTTCATTATACCCAGTCAAATCAACACTAAATATTCTAGGGCCACCACTTTCCCCTCTGGATTCTCTAAAAAACATTAAGACACGACCGTTAGGTGACCATGTTGGGCCTTCATTATGATAACCTTCAGTCAAAATCCTTTCGCCTGTGCCATCTGGGCGCATAACACCAATTAAAAAACGTCCTTGATATTGTTTTGTAAAAGCAATCAAATCTCCACGCGGAGACCAAACTGGCGTTGAATATCTCCCATCACCTTTGGAAATACGTTTAGGCCCAGCACCAGAGAGATCCATAACATAAAGCTGTTGCCCCCTCTGACGATCTGATTCAAAAACAACTCGTCGTCCATCTGGAGAAAAACTAGGGGCCGTATCAATCGCAGGACTATTCGTTAACTGCTTGATCCGCCTGGAACGAATATCCATAAGGAAAATATTAGACTTTCCCTTCTCGCTCAAACTCATAATAATCTTACGACCATCTGGCGAAAACCGGGGAGCAAACGTCATACCTGGAAAATCACCTAAATTTTCCTTCTGCCCAGTTTCAATATTCAATAAATAAACACGTGGTTGACCTGTTTCATAAGACATATATGTAATTTTTTGTTCAGTTGGACTAAATCGTGGTGTAAGCACCAAACTACGTCCCTTAGTTAAGAGCCGCACATTTGCACCATCTTGATCCATTATTGCTAATCTTTTAACGCGTTTATTTTTTGGCCCTGTTTCGTCAACAAAAACAACACGCGTGTCAAAATAGCCTTTCTCACCAGTAAGACGCTCATAAATCACATCGGCAATAATATGCCCAATACGTCTCCAATTCCTTGAATTGGCTGCAAACTGTTGACCAACCAATTGTTTGTTTAACACCACATCCCAGAGACGAAATTCTGTTTTTAAGCGCCCTCCTGCAACTTGGGTAACACGCCCAAGGACAACAGCTTTTGCCTTAATCAATCGCCAGTCTTTAAATCTTGGAGCCTTCGTAATGGAAACATCTCTTTGTATAAAAGCAGCCTTCTCAATGATACGAAATAAACCTGAACGCCTTAGATTTGCTTCAACAACACCAGAAATCTTATTTGCAATATCCTGCGTCTGTGGATCTGATGTCTCAAAAAAAGGGATTGCTACAGGTAAGGCAGAAATACGCCCTCGAGTAATGTCGACTTCAAGCTGAGCTTGAACAGAAGAAAGACTTGAAAATAAAGCCAAAATACTCCCTAGGTACACCAAAAATAACTTATGAAAAAAATACCTGGGAGCATTTTGTGCAAGAGCTATGATAAAACAAATCATTTTACTTATTAGTTTTTGTCTCATTTCGAGTCTCATTTTACCAACAGAAATTTTTAAGTCTTAGTCGTCTGAACAACTAGCCACCATACATGCGTCTTGGATCAAAATTTAACACCATTTCTTTCCAAATAACATATTTACTCCTTGGAAGCCTATAGGGCTGGCACTCTAACACAGCCCGAATTGCACTCTCCTGAGCTGTTCTAAAAAACGGAGAATTTGAAAAATTGATAACCTCTGGCTGCCGAGCTAGTTCGCCATTTTTCTTTAACAATAAGCGCATTTTTATAACGATACGCTCTGCTCCTAAACCACCTATAGGCGTTTCCCAACAATTTGAGATTTGAGAAATAAAAGCATCAATTTCATTGATAGACATGGTGACATCTTCACCCTGCTCATAACCAGCCACTTTTTCTGACTTTTTTTCTCTTGTTTTTTTAGGCTTAGGCCTTGGAGCTTCACGCTTTTTAGCATCAGGAATTTTATTCAACAAAGCCGCAATCTTATCTGGACTAAAATCTTTACGGGCTTTTTTGGCGTTTTTAGGCTTAGCTTTTTTCTGAACAACCTTTTTCTTAGGTTTAGGTTTATTCTTAGGTTTAACTTTTTTAACGATTTTCTTTTTAGGTTTTGCTTTTTTAGGAACTGATTTCGGTTTTGCAGCAGGTTTTTTCTTTTTTACGGTCGCCTGCTTAACAGCTTTAGGTTTTGTTTTTTTCTTCTTTACCTTCTGCTGAGCCTTAGGTTTTGGAACAGCTTTTTTCTTTTCAACCTTTTTTGGTTTAACCTTCTGGCTACCGGCCTTAATTTTAGTAAATTCACCAGACGTAACAATATTAACAGGCAATGGCTTTGTGATAGGAACATCAATAGGCCGCGTAGAGGCAATACCTCCCGCAAACGCAAAAAGCGTCGCAATATGCAAAAGTACTGAAATCAATATCCCAGCGCGCAAAATCTAAATCCTCATATGTATTAATCAGAATCCGTTACAAGATTTATTCGTTTAAACCCAGCTTGACTAATCGTTCCCATAACTTTTGCAATGACCCCATAATTGGTCTTTGCATCACCACGCACATAAATATCTTCATTAAAACCACTCTGCGTTATAGCCTTTAATTTCGCAGCAACTTCATTAATTTTGATCTTTGTTTCTTGTAAAAAAACTTGCCCATTACGGTCAACACTGATGGTCAAAGGCTCTTTTGCCTTTGCAGGTAATTGTTTTGCATCTGTTTTAGGAAGTTCAATCGGAACACCAACGGTCAACAATGGGGCAGCAACCATGAAAACAATCAGCAAAACCAACATCACATCCACAAAAGGAGTCACATTAATTTCCGCCATCGGCTGATAAGCTTTACGCCGCCGCCGCCGAGAAGAACCGCCACCAAGTGCGCCACCACCTAAACTCGCCCCCATGCTTACCTCCTCACATCCAATTGGTGTGAAAGCATTGTTGAAAATTCATCCGCAAACCCCTCAAGTTTCTGCGAATAACGTGATGCTTCATTAGAAAAACGATTATAAAAAATAACAGCTGGAATAGCGGCCAACAGCCCTAAAGCGGTGGCAAACAAGGCCTCAGCAATACCAGGCGCAACAACAGCCAGATTTGTATTATTACTAGCCGCAATCGCCTGAAAACTTGTCATAATTCCCCAGACAGTTCCAAATAACCCAATAAAGGGCGCTGTGGATCCGACAGTAGCCAAAAATAACAAACGATTTTCAAGCCGCTCCATCTCCCTTGAAATGGAGATATCCATAACTTTCTCAACACGCATCTGCACGCCAGGAAGAAACCGAGAACTCGAATCAACAGATCGCTTCCATTCCCGCATAGCAGAAACAAAAACCGTTGCCATTCCAGATGTGGTTCTTTGATTTAGGTAGATATAAAGCTCTTCTAGGGATTGTCCTGACCAGAATTGTTGCTCAAATTGCTCCATTTCTTTTCGGCCACGCTTGAAAGCAGATCGCTTCTCAAAAATAATAGCCCAGGACCATATAGAGGCAAACAACAAACCCACCATCACCGCTTGCACAACAATATGTGCCTGTAAAAACAGAGAGATAAACGAAAAATCACCAACATTGCCCCCAGCAGGTTTAAGATCCGTTGGGGCCGCCACTGCAGTTGATATGAAACTCAAAAGGTCCATGCCGCCTCTTTGATTGTATCACAAATTAAATTCTCAAATATTAAATCTGTGTGCTTAACGCATTATAAGTTTTTGAATTACTTTATAAAAACACACAACTTCATTTTAGCCATTCCACCATGTGTTTTGTCTATTTATTGTGACTAAACTTGGGCTAACGTTATCCTGCAACTTAAAGCAAAAATGGTTAATGACAAGTGCCTGAAGAAGGATTTGAAGGCAAAATTACGGATTTAAACCTTTTAAAGCATCTTGCATAAGTTTTCCAATACGCTTTGGCTTGCCAGATTGGCTCACAAGAACAATTTTGACTTTCAATTTTGCCAAAATAACATCATCACGAACAACTCGCTGACTTATGGTAAGTGTCGCTCCGCCTATTTCCGTACATTCCGTAACAATCTCAAGAACATCATCTATTTTAGCAGGCCTTAAATAATCAATTTCCAGATGGCGAACAATAAAACCAGAGGGTTCTGAACCATCTTTTGGATACATCAATTCATCATGATGGATCCCCAAAAGCCTGACATAATCTGACCGCCCTCTCTCACACCACCTCAAATAAGTGGCATGATAAACAACGCCGGTAAAATCTGTATCTTCAAAATAGACTCTGACAGGCAAACGATGCAGGTTTCCGTCAATACGACCAGCAAGATCAGGCCAATTTACTGAAACAGCTGAGTCTTCAGAACTCTCACTCATTATGATTTTTATTCTTTTTCGTTAAACAGTCCAATTTGTGGGTCATCTTTTGAGATTGGACGCTGCATTCCTAGATGCTTATACGCTTTTGAGGTCACAATCCGCCCACGTGGTGTCCGTCCAATAAAACCCTGCTGCAACAAATAAGGCTCAACAATCTCTTCCAGAGCATCCCGAGGCTCACTTAAAGCAGCAGCAATGGTCTCAATTCCAACGGGCCCACCACCATAATTCTCCATAATACATTTTAAATAACGATGATCAAGAGCATCTAACCCTTTGGGATCAACCTCTAATTGTCGCAAAGCCCTGTCTGCAACCTCGGCATCAACCACTGTCGCTTTTTCAAAAGACGCAAAATCCCGCACACGCCGGAGCAAACGCCCCGCAACCCTTGGAGTTCCGCGAGATCTATGCGCAATTTCTTTGGCACCATCTGGACTGATCGGGAGGCCCAAAACCCCAGCGCCACGGGTCACAATTAGCTCCAACTCATCCATTGTATAAAAATTCAGCCTGATCGGAATTCCAAATCGGTCTCTCAGAGGTGTTGTTAACAAACCCGCCCGTGTTGTTGCCGCCACCAGTGTAAATTTCGACAAATCAATCCGCACAGATCGAGCTGCTGGCCCTTCACCAATAATCAAATCCAGCTGAAAATCTTCCATCGCCGGATAAAGCACTTCTTCAACCGCAGGATTCAGTCGATGAATCTCATCAATAAACAACACATCCCGCTCTTCCAGATTGGTAAGCAATGCTGCCAAATCCCCCGCCTTACTAATCACAGGCCCAGAGGTCGAGCGAAAATTCACGCCAAGCTCCCGCGCTACAATCTGCGCCAAGGTCGTCTTCCCAAGCCCAGGCGGCCCGGCAAACAACACATGATCCAGCGCATCCCCGCGTTCTTTTGCAGCCTGAATAAACACCTTCATATTCGCCCGCGCCTGCTCCTGCCCGATAAACTCATCAAGCACCAACGGCCTGAGCGAACTCTCCAGCTCATCTTTTTCTTTTTTCTGTGGTGATATTTGGCGATCTGTTTCAGTCATTCAATTCTCAGCGGGTCTAAATATCTCTGCAGACCTAATTGTTCATTTAATCAATTTACAATTGTCTTGGGGGAGTTAATATTATTTGCGATAGAATCAAACTATAGCAGGCTTTTGTTTTTCTAAAACACCAAATTTCATAAGAACAAAACGGCACAAGGCTTACTCTTCGTCACCCCTGCAAAAGCAGGGGTCTATACGAACTGTCAACTCAAATATATGTATAGATCTCCCCACTCAGAATATCTAGTGCAATTATTACAACCTTCTAAGCACATTGAATCTTATAGCAACCTCAGCATAGGCACTTAGCTTTTGCAAGAAGTGACAACTAAAGCATTGATATAAAAACAAGAGACCACCACAAAGCCCCAGCGCTCAAACACCACACAAATTACCATTTTTTCAGGAAAAAACCACGAATTCTCTTAGAACTCTCTCGATTATGCCATGACACTACCACAGTACCGTTACGGTGTCAAGGACTTTTTTCCTGGGATTTTTTTCTTTCCGTTTTATGGTAAAGTAACAATTAAACTCCACAGCAATAACAAGCCCATATATCATAATCAAATGATTGCCAGACTTGATTCTCTTATTCTCATCACCCCTTAAAAATACCTAATTTGATAGATAGTTGAGATGATTATAGAATTTTTTTAAAGTTTAAAAAACAAAAATTATATGGTGGGGACTAAAGTCATGCATATTATTCTCGGCTTAATCAGCGCTCTAGGAATGCTGTTATTTATACTTTGGCGTATCAATTTGGCTGTACAGGCTGCAAGAGAGTTAGGAGACGCAGCCGATAGCGCACGCGGTTTTTTCAGACGCAGAAAATGGAATAAAAAAGTAAATGCAGATCAGCTGAAACAAATTACAGATCCACGAGAAGCGGCAACCATAATGATGGTTGCTATCGCAGAATCTGATGGAGCGCTGACAGATGCAGAACATAAAAAGATAATTGAAATTATCATTGATCAATTTGAGGCAACACAACCTCAAGCTGAAGAATTGCTTGGAGTAGGCAGGTGGATGGCAAAAGATGCTGGTGACTTGACAAGCTTTCTCAATCGCCTTGTCCCAGTAATAATGAGCAATTGCACTGATCAACAAAAACATGAGTTAATTGATATGCTTCAGATGGTCTCTAGAGTTGAAGGAGAAATCCCACCTGATCAGGCACAGAGCATCGCTCAGATCAAAAAATACTTAGCAATCTAGACTTTGAATATCAGACCGCAAGTGCAAAAGACTTAAGGTAACATCAAAACAACTCATATTATGAAGCACTCATAATATGAGTTGCAGGCGCTACGGCCTGACACTTGACCAAAGATCAATTCACGTAACTGATAAAAACCCCTTATCACGATAAAGCCTTAATTCTGTAAAAAATTGAGCGTCACACGAATCAAATGATCGGACTCTTTTGAACTATGTTGGAATTTATATATCAGGACACAAGGTATAAGGCGGCGTCAAGCATGTCGAAGAAAGCAGGAACTGCGACAAACATTATTTTAGAATTTGTTGCCAGCAAACTATGGGATATAGCCGGACTGTTTTTGGTCGCAGCAATAATTTATCTGTTCTTCATTCTGTTTTATTCGAACATGGTGATGTATCTCAACCTGTTTGAAAAATCTGCTGGCATCTGGCAGTTTGGATACTTGTTTCTGGGGCTGGTATTTACCGCGATATTTTTCATCTATGCACTGTTGGTTATAGTCTTTGTACTCTCGTCGATACTGTCCCTAGTGTCGTTCAAAGCCAGTTTGCCGCGTGAAGGGTTTGTGGGTAAAAATATAGACCGGGTAAAAAAGGCACCTGTTATTGCACCGATTGGAAATATGATTTCAGGCTTTCTGTCCAGGCTCAGCCGGATTTTCCAACTGCCAGAAACAGGGAATGCATCCAGAAAGTGGCTGCTGGTTTTAGGGTCCTTATGTGCGTTTTATTACAGTTGGTCAATTTACCCTCTAAGACGCAGTTTAAATGGGCTGGAATATAACTTTCTTCCCAATTCCTATCTTGAAACCTCACGCGCCGTTTATATAACCGTCAAACCCTATGTAGCCACGTCATTAAATCTGGCGGAAGTTTATTCCAAAGTCGCTTATGATTTTGTCGTCACAAATTTAAACGGACTGGTTTAAGCTCTATAGGTATTTATAGCCACTGATATCAATATAGAGTGCTTCCTTACCGACATTCAAAACCAGTAACAAAAACACCGGACGATAAAAAGTGCGAAGGCACTTTTTGGAGGACCCCGAGCCTTTGGCTCGCCCCCGTGGAGCGATTGACCAAAGGTCAATTCGCGTGAGCGCAATAAAGAAAAACACCGGACGATTAGCCATGCGAAAGCATGGCTATGAGGACTAGCGCCATTGAGGCGCGCAGCCTGCGTGGCGCTTGAACGCAATATAAATAATTTCTGCGTGGCGCTTGAACGCAATATAAATAATTTCTGCGTGGCGCTTGAACGCAATAAAAATAATTTCTTCGTGAGCGCAAAAAACCTACAAAAAATATCAATTCTATTTTTTTCACTGCCCTGCTATTCGTCTTGCCTCTAACTCATACGGGTTATTCCAGTAACCAACTTTATAGCACCACCAAAGATATTTGATGCAAAACAAAAGCGTACCATCACGGCGCATTTGCGCAATGTGAACCAGTTCATGGCGGCGAAGTTTTGTGTCATGCAAGTATGGAGATAAGACATAAATAGACCGCCAAGGCATCGTTATTCCACTGTAACCATAGGTATCAAGAAACCATTTAAATGGGCCATAGGCTTTTACAAATTTATAGCGAGGCATAATTTTGAACTTTTCCTATATGAGCAACGACATACAATATGTTAGTGCTGTTCAAGGCTTTTTTAGGAAATTAATAAAAGAAATAAGTGAAAAAAATGAAAGCAAAATATCAAATCACTCAAGAAAATTATATTGACGTAATGCGTCTGGTGCATAAGCGTAAGATAAGAGAACAAATAGTCTTTGGTTTTCTCGCATGCGCCCTTGCAGCTTTGGCAATATATAACTTTAAAAATGGATTTGATAGCTGGTCATCATGGATCTTGATCGCCATTGTGACCTGGTATTTTGCCACGCCATTTGTTGTCCCCTTCATTGCCAGACGAACATACCGGAAATATGAAAGCGATATCACCCAAGAAAGAGAGATTGAACTAAGTGAGGATGGTATAGTGTTGACAACGGCAGATACCAGCAACCTTGTCCGCTGGGATAAAATTAAAAAGTGGCGACATAATAATAATTATATTTTGGTTTATGTGTTACCTCAGGTCGTTCATATTATTCCCAAATCCTTAAGCCAACAAGGATTTGATATCGATCGGCTGACAGAAATACTTAATCAAAAAATTGGGAAAGCCAAATAATTTCAATACCAAGCGAGTTATCAGGATATGTTGACAATTTTTCTTTACGCCCCATGGGTATGGTTATTGTTTTTCTGCTTAATGATTTTAGGTGTATTCTTACAATTCGGACATTGGCCCAGCTATGCCAACCCAGATCCAAAACAAATTGGAGTTTTCTCTCATTTAATTATTCCTGTTTATGCTTTGATCATATTAACACTCATTTCGCCAATCTATATATCTTTTCAAGCAATCCGATCCTGGTATTTAAAGGCAGGCATGCCATGGCATAACAAGCAACTTATGATTTATTTTACAGGAATGCTTATATTTAGTCTGGTGATGTTTTTTGATATTTACGGGTTGCGTAATTGGTTTCTGGATTAGTTTTATTGTCACTTTAGTTAAGAAAAAACCTTTTATATAAATTTAACAAATAAACACACAAAAATGTAATGAGACCGCTACCAATGAATAACCTAAAAACCTTAGTATAAATAGCTTCATCTTTTGATCCGGAACATAATGTTAAAAACAAGCAATGATAGACGGAGATTAAGGATATGATAAATACACTGGCAACGACCAAAGTAACGACAATCAATAATAATAAAATTATATTTTTCATTGAATGTCCCCCCAAAACGACCAACCTTCGCGAAACTGTCTGACAAAAACAGCCCCATGGCAGGTCTACAACATCAACATGGCAAAAAGTGGCAAGTACAACTGCGTGGCGTTTGAACGCAATATAAATAATTTCTGCGTGGCGCCTAAACGCATGTTAAAGGAAAAAACAACTCGACGATAAAAAAGTGCAAAAACACATTTTTGCGGACCTCGGGACTTAGTCCCGCGTGAGCTCCAATAAAACGACACGAGGCGATGTTTGTAAAACAGTTCCAATATTGTGCTAAGAAGTTTTTATAAAAGCCGCCAAAATGTGCCCTATAGTGAAGGTAAAATGAAGTATTTGTAACAGCAATAAAAGCCAGAATATGATAGTCACAACCTTTTATTTTTTTATAATTTAATAATTAAATTATCCTGCTGAGTTTGAAGACAACATCTAAGTGAAACATGATCATCTTCTCCCTGAAGGCGATCTTTTAAATCGACAGCCGCACGCCCTGATAAGGAAATCAAATAAGCATAGAAGATTGAAATTATTTTTTTACTCATATTTTATTTATTAATTTTTTTAGATCCCCTTATCAGGACTTTTATTGGAGTATCATGTGATTGAACAAAGTACAATTGCGGAAATATGTATTTAGGATATGCAAATTTGTATAGATAGGAAAAAAATATTTTTAGTAAAAACTTACACATGAAATCACTAAACAGGCTATAAGAAGAGTTAATACAGACCACTGTAGAAGGAACATCAACACCACTTCATATTATGAGCTCCTCATAATATGAAGTGGCAAGCGCGACAGTACACAACCTGAACAAGGGAAAAAAACCGGACGATAAAAAGTGCAAAGGCACTTTTTTGAGGACCCCGGCGCTTAGCGCCGCGCCCGCGCAGCCATTTTTGCGATGAGCAAAAATTGCCGTGAGCGAAAAAAACTTGAACCTATTTCAATTTCAGCTCGACACATAAGTACAAGCTCATAGCGAGTTCACTCACAAGCGAATAAATAGGGAGATCATTATGTTCAAGAGCCTTTCATTAGCATCATTTATCGTTATTATTAGCATGACAGCCAGCCAGGCAATGCCGTCCGCTTCAACGATCTTGCAGTCACAAATTAAATCTGTAGAAAGCCAGGTACAGCTGACATCAGGAAAAAAATACAAGCGTGCGAAATTACGCAGAGGGTATAACAGAGCAAATAGCTTTGCATCAAATCAAGGTCCAGTAAAAGACACTTGCCCGGGCGGAGACAAGCAGTGCATCAAAGACCTGAAAGCAAACTGTGACAAAGCAGGTGGTGGCCTCTCCACAGAACCAGATGGCGGTGTAGATTGCTTCGTCGTCGGCATCCACGATCAATAGAAATACCATTAAGACTAAAAGGAACCTCAACCCTATTGCATATTATGAGTTTCTCATAATATGCAATAGCAAGCACAACCACGCACTGCCTGAACAAGGGAAAAGATTGGACGATAAAAAGTGCGAAAGCACTTTTTTGAGGACCCCGGCGCCTAGCGCCGCGCCCGCGCAGCGATTGACCATAGGTCAATTCGCGTGAGCGCTAAAAAACACCCCATGTTCAGTCTACAATTGCAAACACGATAAAACGTTGAAAAACTGGACTGAACTATAGGGTCAGGCTTGCAAAGCCAGACCCGCGATAGGAACAGTTAAAAGTGACAAATTACCAAGGAACTTCCCAACTACTCCATATAATGAACCTCGCATAATATGGAGTGGCAAGCGCTACTGTGTTTTGCCTGAACAAGGGAAAAGATTGGACGATAAAAAGTGCGAAAGCACTTTTTTGAGGACCCCGGCGCTTAGCGCCGCGCCCGCGCAGCCATTTTTGCGATAGCAAAAATTGGCGTGAGCGCAAAAAAACTACCGCGCCAACTCCTTCAACCCCAGCCGGATCAACTCCTCAGCCGAAGCATCCCCCTCAAGCTCCTTATAAACCTTCGCAATCGCAGAACTGGCTTGCGCAGGGGGATAGCCCAAATTCGTCAACGCTGAAATCGCATCGGCTGCCGCAGACGCCTCAGGCGCAGCCTCAACACCAGCAGCAACTTCGACACCAGGCAAATCAGATGGCGTGAAGGACGGCACCTTATCTTTCAACTCCGTCACAATCCGCTGCGCCACCTTCGGCCCAACACCAGGCGAGCGCGCCACCATAGCCTTATCCTGCATTGCAATGGCATTGGATAAATCAGACTGAGACAATGTCCCCATAATCGCAAGAGCAACCTTCGCGCCAACCCCTTGCACACTTTGCAACAGCCTGAACCAGGCTCGCTCCTGCTCATTCACAAACCCAAACAACCGGATCTGATCTTCACGCACATAAGTTTCGATAGAAAGAGAGGCTGCCTCTCCAGCAGAAGGAAGCGAGCCTAAAGTGCGCGACGAACAGCTCACCTCATAACAAACCCCCCCAACATCCAACAACACCCATTCGTCTCCGATGGTATCAATAATGCCTTTGAGTTTTCCGATCATAAGCTGTTCTCAATTATATGTAATGTTAAGCCAAAGCCTGTTTGGTCTGTTCCGCAATCTTTGCATTTACTTGTCTATGATGTGCATGGGTGATCGCAATCGCCAAAGCATCGACTTCGTCATGCGTTTTGGGTTTTGCCTTTGGCAACAAAAACCCAAGCATCGCACTCACTTGGCCTTTCTCCGCATGCCCCGAACCAACAACCGTTTTCTTAATCGCATTAGGCGCATATTCAGCCACACGAATCCCGCGTTCTGCAGGCGCAAGCAAAGCAATCCCACGTGCCTGACCAAGCTTCAAGGTTGCAGACGCATCCTTATTCACAAAAGTCTGCTCAACCGCGGCTTCCTGTGGCTCAAACGAATGTAAGATAGATTTTAACCCCTGATAAAGTTCCACCAAACGAAAAGCCAGCTCTTCATCCACATCAGGTTTAATCACACCGCTATCGACATAAGACAAACGCACACCATCCGTTTCAATAATCCCCCAGCCTGTGTTTCGAAGACCAGGGTCAATTCCAATAATACGGATAAGTTTGCTCATTCAGCCCCCGCTGTGTTTAAGCTGTAAAGGTTAAGCACTCATCTTTTCAATAAGCGCATCTGAAACTTCAAAATTTGCATACACATTCTGGACATCATCATTATCTTCCAGCGCATCCAGCAACTTTAACAGCTTCTCACCTTTTTCATCATCAAGCTCGATAGAATTTTGCGGCTTCCAGATAATCTTGGCACCTTGCGGCTCACCAAACTTGTCTTCCAGTGTTTTAGAAACTTCATGCAAAGATTCAGCATCACAATAAAGCACATGGCCCTCTTCTGAAGATTCGCAATCATCAGCGCCGGCTTCAATCGCGGCTTCAAACATATCATCGCCACTTGCAACATCGCCGGCAAATTCGATAGACCCAACACGGTCAAACATAAACGAGACAGATCCTGTCTCACCTAAATTTCCACCATTTTTGGAAAATGTCGCACGAACCTCACCAGCCGTCCGATTACGATTATCCGTTAGGCTTTCAACAATGACCCCCACGCCACCAGGGCCGAACCCCTCATAACGCATCTCATCGTAATTTTCGCCATCCTGCTGACTTTTCTTAATCGCACGATCAATATTATCCTTCGGCATATTCTGTGCCCGTGCCGCCGCAACTGCAGTCCGCAGCCTTGGGTTCATGTCGGGGTCCGGGGTCCCCATCTTCGCAGCAACTGTGATCTCTTTCGATAACTTGGAAAAGATTTTAGAACGCTTTTTATCTTGCGCACCTTTACGGTGCATGATGTTTTTAAACTTGGAATGCCCTGCCATGGTCGTCTCTTATCAATTTCATAAACTGTTGGGGTGTCTGTCTTTGTGTATAAAAATATATAAAACAGACAATTGCCAGACAAACTATAATTAAGTCGATGATTCGCATGTTATAGGCGGCGTTTTTAGGAAAATCCATAGGTCTTTAAAAAATCCCAAAAATAAAACGAAGTTTATTCAAATTTTTAAGCAAAAAAACAGCGTATTTTCATAGACTTAATTTAACGTAATTAAGGTAAACAAATAATTAACAACCATTAACCTATTGTTTACCATTAACTCATAATTTCGATTTCGTGAGTATCCTGTGTCAAATAAATCAAGGTCAAAGCCAACAAGACGAATGATTTAAATGACACATAATAAGGATGCAACGGATAGAAAATCAACATAGACGAGAACCACGCCTATTCTGCCCCAGGCCTCTCAAATATGATTGATCAGATGATCCGCCCGATCATTGGAAAATTCTTCCGATTGCTATAAATATCAAAGGCGCAGCTTTGATAAAATGGATACGATCAAATGCCTTGCTTCAGACCAAGGCATCAATAAAGCAGCTTAACCACATAAGCTGTAAAGCATTAGATTGAGGATAGCCGCATCTTCAACAAATGCGATTAGACCCAGAAATGCGGCTCGGTCGGTTTCAGACACCCTCCGAGCCGCACCGGGGCAATATTCCGAGCCAATCCTGTAGCATCATCAACATCCAGCGCCAAACCGCAAACTGTTGCATCCCCCAATGCCGGCTGAAAACGCCCTGAAGGAATACAAGTCGTAAACCGTTGTATTGGCTCTTGTTTTTCCATACCTAACACAGAATCATAATCTCCACACATCCCAACATCAGAAATATACCCCGTCCCACCAGGTAAGATCCGCTCATCTGCTGTCGGCGCATGGGTATGCGTTCCAACCACACAACTGACACGACCATCAAAATAATGTGCAAAAGCTTGTTTTTCAGAGGTTGCCTCAGCATGAAAATCAATAAAAATCACATCAGCAAGTGATTTCAAACCAGCAACATCAAGTTCTTTATCAACCGCATGAAAAGGACATTCCAAATCTTGCATAAAGACGCGTCCCATGGCATTCATAACCAGAACCTGGGCCCCATTATTAGCTTGAAACAACCCACACCCTTTACCTGGCGTACCTTCAGGAAAGTTAATTGGGCGCAACAGTCTGTTTTCTCTTTCAATAAAGACCAACGCCTCTCTTTGATCCCAAATATGGTTCCCCGTAGTTACAACATCAGCGCCAGCATCACACAATTCATGGAAAATCTTTTCCGTGATCCCAAAACCACCAGCTGAATTTTCACCATTTATGATAATAAAATCAAGTTGATAACGTTCTTTCAACCCAGGCAATTCCTCAACGACGATCTCACGCCCAGCACGGCCAACAACATCACCCAAAAACAACAGGCGCACAGCCTAGTCTCCTAATTTCTGCAACCCCGATGGGGTTAAAATCCAATCTAGCTTCTGATCAAAAGGCTCGCATGGAAGCTCATCAAACTTTTGCTGATCAAAAGCTATGCCTACTGAAATAATCTGCTTGTCTTGTTTCAGATCCGTTAACGTCCGATCATAATGACCTTTTCCATAGCCTAATCTAACCCCAGTACAATCAAACGCGAGAAGAGGTATAAATAAAATATCAGGCACAACATCAACGGCATCACTTTTCGGTGTTAATATACCGAAATGACCTTTCTCAAGCTCTGCATCATGATCCCAAGCCTTAAATGATAACGCTTTATCATCCCCAAGAACAAGGGGTAAAGCCAGGCGATGGCATTTATTGCGAATTTTATTTAAAAGAGGAAAACAATCACATTCAGATCGAATAAAGGAATAGCCAGCCACAACCATTTCAGATCCAATATTTAAGGGGTCAAGATTAATATTTGCAAGATCAAGGGCATAAGCCTTTCTCTCATCAAAAGGTATCGAATCCCTGATTGTGGTTGCGTCCTGACGAACGACTTGTTTTAACTTTGAAATCTCCAAAAGAAACTCTCTAGAGTAAAAAAGGGCTAAAAAATACCAGGCAGAGCCACAAAAGCCGTCGGAAAGTTTAGATTCCTCCGGGTCCCTACATTTGTAGGTGGGCGCCGAGTGATCAGGACCACGATCCCGAACAGGGTCAGCTCCCTAGAAGAACTTATAGGCCCAAAGCATCAGTATTCCTAACAAACCTCGCAGCCCTACCTAGATTATATTTGTGTGATTTAATAACACAATATATGCCAGATTCCGTTTGGCGCAATAAAGAATGTGAATATAAAATAAAATTATCCCAAAAAACGATAAAATAAATAATTATGTAGGTGAAAATGCCAAAAGCTTATGCTTCTTGCACAAAATCTAAGTTATAACCGTCAGATCCATCTTCTAGGTCGAGAAGTTTGCTCTTTAAACTTTCAAGTCTCTCAGCAGCTTCTTGAAACTCAAGGGCCACCTTAGGAGATTTAAGAGCATCAACTTTCCCCTGAATCTCGCGTATTTCACGTTTGGCATCCCATAACTCATCCGCAATCATAAGCGCAGACATGACAATCAAACGATCATTACCAATTGACCCGACACCTTGCTTAATCTTGAGAATACGCTTGCTGACATAGTCAGCAAGCTGAGCAATATGACCTTCCTCACCTGCTTCGCAAGACAAACGATATTTTTGCCCATTAATGACAATAGTAACTTGTGCCATGTGCCCTAAAATTTCTAAAATGAGTAAATTTTTAAAAAACGACCAAACATCAACTATCTTTTTGCAAAGCAAGTTTGATAGAATCAATCACAACATCCAAGCGTTCTGCAACATCTTGATTTGCTGAAAACAACTTATGAGCCTGTGTTCGAGCCTCATTCAATTCTGATTTGAGCGCAGCACGTTCCTGTTGCAATTTATTCAACTCAACACCTTGATGACTGTGTTTAACAAACTCGTCCAGTTGAGTGTCAAAACGGGCTTCAATAAAATCAAGAGCTGTCGTTAGCCTATCCGCTGCAGTTTGCAAAGCATCTTGTTTTTCCATAACTTTTGCCACTTTAAATAGCCTCAAACTTTAAAATGTTACCAATAATGTTGTTCCTTACACTCAGACATCATCTTAAATATCCGCATTTAACTAAGATGGCCTGAATGCAAAAGACAACCTGACTAATTTTACTTAAGATGCCTAATAAAAAACAAAGCCTCTTTAAGTATAAATGAAATAAATTCATTATAAGTGCCCTTCAGAAATATCACTCCCTAATAAGCACAACTGAATATTAACAAAATAATCCCCTTGCGCAAATAAAAACAAGAATTAGCCACAAAAAAAACTAAATATACACACCTAATTAAACAGATAATCTTAAATTAAAAAGAAAACACAAAGTAAAGCACCCTTATTTATCATTCAAAACTACTAATGATTTTTATTTGCAACTTTTGTATCGATTATGACCGAAGAAATGGGAGGTATTTAAGGTCGAAAGTGACGCAAATCAGCTCATTGACTTTAACTGCAGTTATGTTCATGTTCCCACGTAAGTTTCACACTGCAGAATTTACATTTAAACTGTTTAATAAAAAAGATTCTGATATTTATTAAATGTAACGATGTAACTTGAGTTTGATGAAGGAATTTTATAAACAAACCTACACATCATTATTCATAACATGCAGTTATAAAATCATATTTACATCGACAGAGCTTAAACGCATGTCACGACATTATTGATGAAAAAACCATCATAAACCATATGGAGACAAATATGGCAGTTAAAGTTGCAATTAATGGATTTGGTCGTATTGGCCGAAATATACTGCGCGCTATCGTTGAAGCAGGTCGTTCTGACATTGAAGTAGTTGCAATTAATGACCTTACATCAACTGAAACCCTGGCACATCTGCTAAAATACGATTCAGTACATGGGCCTTTCAATCAGAATGTAAGCATTGAGGGTGACTCACTGACTGTAAACGGATCTGCAATCCGTGTATGCTCAGAGCGTGACCCAGCAACACTTCCATGGGCAGAACTTGGCGTTGATATAGCACTTGAATGTACTGGTATTTTTACCTCAAAAGACACCGCACAAGCGCACATCAAGGCAGGAGCTAAAAAAGTTATCATATCTGCACCAGGTAAAGAAGTTGATATGACTGTTGTTTACGGTGTTAACCACCAGAACTTGACTTCTGAGCATACTGTAATTTCTAACGCATCTTGTACAACAAACTGTTTGGCACCAGTTGCAAAAGTCCTTCAGGATTTATGTGGCATCAATCAAGGTTTCATGACGACGGTTCACGCTTACACAAGTGACCAGCGTATCCAAGACGCACCACACAAAGATTTGCGTCGCGCGCGTGCAGCGGCTTTATCGATGATCCCAACATCAACGGGTGCTGCCAAAGCTGTTGGATTAGTTCTACCTGAATTGGCTGGAAAACTTGATGGTACAGCAATTCGTGTTCCTAGTGCAAACGTATCAATGATTGATTTGAAATTCATCCCAGCACGAGAAGTGACTGTTGAAGAAATCAATGCTGCTATGAAACACGCTGCAGAAAATGAGCTCAAAGGTGTACTTGGTTATTTTGATGAACCTCTTGTGTCTATCGATTTCAATCACAACCCGCACTCATCATGTTTCGACAAATCACAAACACAGATCGTAGAAGGTAAGCTTGTAAGAGTTCTATCTTGGTACGATAATGAGTGGGGCTTCTCAAATCGCATGTGCGATACCGCTGTACACTTAGCAAAATTATAATTTTTCGAAGGGCTCAATATGAGCCCTTTAAATTTATTGACTATATAAAAATAAATTAGAGGTCCCCCTATGACACAGCAATTAGAAACAATTGCCCAAGCCATGGTCACAGATGGCAAAGGCATTTTAGCAGCAGATGAAAGCACAGGAACAATCAAAAAACGTTTTGATTCAATAAGTGTTGAATCAACAGAAGATAACCGTCGTGCATATCGTGAGCTATTATTCCGCTCAACAGAAGCAATGCAGAATTACATCTCTGGTGTAATTTTATTTGATGAAACAATCAGACAAAAAGCTGAAGATGGCACACCACTTGTCCAAATTATGCAGAATGCAGGATGTATACCTGGCATCAAAGTTGACATGGGTGCAAAACCTCTTGCTGGATCAGACGGCGAAAAAGTAACAGAAGGCCTAGATGGTCTTCGCGAAAGATTTGCTGAATATTATGATCTTGGTGCACGCTTCGCGAAATGGCGCGCAGTTATTACGATTGGCGATGATACACCAAGTTCAGCTTGTGTAAGTTCTAACGTACATGCTCTCGCACGTTATGCAGCTCTTGCACAAGAAGCAAACATCGTACCGATCGTTGAGCCAGAAGTAATCATGGATGGACCACACCACATTGATGACTGCTTTGAAGTCACTGAGGTAACTCTAAAAAGCCTTTATGAAGCTCTCTATGATCAGAATGTAAACTTGGAAGGTTCAATCTTAAAACCAAACATGGTAATTTCTGGAACAGAGTGCCCAGAACAAGCAAGTAAAGAAGAAATCGCTGAAAAAACTGTAACATGCCTAAAACGCACTGTGCCAGCAGCAGTTCCAGGCATCGTATTTCTGTCAGGTGGTCAGTCAGGTCGTCAAGCTGCTGAAAACTTATCACTGATGAACTCTGGCTTTGATTTCCCATGGAAACTGTCATTCTCATATGGCCGCGCATTACAAGCAGAAGCTTTGCAGACATGGCTTGGTAAACCTGAGAATGTTGCAGCAGCACAAGAAGCATTCACACACAGAGCAAAAATGAACAGTCTTGCAGCAAAAGGTGAGTGGTCTTCTGATTTAGATCCAGCATAAAAGTTTAAAGACAAATCAAAGCTTTAAACATGAAAACGATAAGAAAGGGGCTGCAATATTTGGTTGTAGTCTCTTTTTTTTATAGATATAAGCTCAAGAAATACTCATCAAAGCTATGACCAGTTTATTAAAACAAAGAGTTAAGACACTTTATTTGGAAATAGCCATAAATGACCAATAACCCCGTTGTCAAACACATGCATCAAAAAACAAGTGACATTTATTTAATCTTACCAACCCCTCTAAACCTTGGAGTTCTAAGGCATACACAAGATATTCTGGATCATTCCAAAATCTCGTGTGCAATGCTGCAAACAACAGCAGATACGCCAAATGACCCAGAGCTGTTAAAGGAATTTGTTTCACTTTTACAAAAATATGATGTTGCCTGTGTAATTGAAAATGACCACAAACTAGCACATGAACTTAAAGCAGATGGGGTACATTTATCTTTAGAAATTAAAGAACAACAATGTGAAGATGATGATCACATAATCTCCCAATTCATCAAGTCTTATGAAACAGCACGTGAAGCGCTTGGACAAGACGCAATTATTGGTTTTACAGCTCATGATAGACATACAGCAATGGTACTCGGAGAACACGGTGCTGAATATATCGCCTTCGATGCCTCAAAAAACCTAGAGAACCAAAATGAAACAGTTGAAAATATCAAATGGTGGTCAGAATTATTTGAATTGCCATGCATAGCTTGGAATATTAATGACCTTCAATCAATAAAACTCCTAAAAGAACAAGGCTCTGACTTTTTAGCCTTTGGAGAGATTCTCTGGAACCAGGACACAAAACCAACTGATATTTTAAACGAGATACAACAACAACTTAACTGAATTCTAGAAAAAAAATGTATTTAGGCACACGATATAGTAAATCTTCGCTGGTGATTATCACATGGCTTATCGCACTATTTGTAATCACCTCAAATGTGGCTGCACAAACCACAAAAAATAATGATCCCGCATATGATGCGTTCGACAAAGGGCATTTCATCCAAGCCTTGAAACTGGCAAAAGAAGCTGCATCAAGAGGAGAAACACAAGCCTTTACACTGATTGGCCGCATCTATTCGCAAGGCCTTGGTGTCCCAAAAGACTTATCACAAGCAGTAAAATGGTATCAGAAAGGCGCAGGCAAAGGAGATATAGACTCTCAATTTGCCCTGGCTTTATTACTTGCTGAAGGCAAAGGCATCACCCAAAACTATCAACTTGCAGCAGATTTATTTGAGCAAGCAGCAACCCAGGGACACGCAGAAGCACAATATAATATCGCATTATTATACGCTGAAGGCTTAGGCCGCGTTCAAAACCTTGGTAAAGCCTTTCAATTTATGAAAAAATCTGCCGAAAATAACAATGTAAAAGCCCAATATGACCTGGGAACTTTTTATGCCTTAGGCCAAGGCATTCAAAAAAACTTAAACCTCGCAGCTCAATGGACAGGCAAAGCGGCAAATTCAGGATTAGCCGCCGCACAAGTTGAATACGCGGTTATGCTTTTTAAAGGCAGAGGACTTCCAAAAGATCCGCAAAAAGCGGCCCTATATTTCAAATCAGCAGCAGAAAAAGGAAATCCTGTTGCACAAAACAGATTAGCACGTCTATATGCTTATGGGTTAGGACTTGAGACAAATACACTCGAAGCTGCAAAATGGCATATTATTTCCCGCAATAGGGGGATAAGTGATACAAAACTTGACTTGCTCCTGCACCGATTATCCAATGATGAACGTTTAGCCGTTGATAAAGCTGTACAAAACTGGCAAGACAGTCATGTTTTGAAGTAAAGTCATCAATATAACTATAGAAGACCTCAATGAATTTATGAGGTTTTAAATATATGCATAGACATCTTTTGTGCAAATGAGATTGATATGAAGATAAATGGAAATGAAATTCGTCCTGGCAACGTAATTACGCATAAAAGTGGATTATGGATTGCCGTAAAAACACAACATGTAAAACCGGGAAAAGGTGGGGCTTTTGCTCAAGTTGAGCTAAAAAACCTTATAGATGGAACCAAACTTAATGAACGGTTCCGCTCTTCTGAAACTGTTGAAAAAGTACGTCTGGAACAAAAAGACCACCAATTCCTTTATGCTGAGGGAGATATGCTGGTCTTTATGGATCTGGAAAACTATGAGCAAATTGAAATTCCAAAAGACTTTCTGGGCGATCGTGCAGCTTTCCTTCAGGACGGAATGCAAGTGGTCGTGGAAAGCCATGAAGAAAAGCCAATTGGAGTGAATTTACCTGACCAGGTGACTCTGGAAATTACAGAAGCAGAGCCTGTTGTTAAAGGTCAAACAGCAGCATCCTCCTACAAACCTGCAATCATGGAAAATGGTATCCGGGTAATGGTACCCCCATTCGTGGCGACAGGTGAAAAAATTGTCGTGGATACCAATGAAATGACATACATACGTCGTGCTGACAGTTAAACGATAAGCCTACTAATAAATATAGATACACAAAGGTTAAAACATGCCAGCATCCGCTTTGATGAATGTGATGGTTTCAGCTGTTCGAAAAGCAGGACGTAGTCTTGCAAGGGATTTTGGAGAAATTGAAAACTTGCAAGTTTCCATAAAAGGACCTGGAAACTTCGTAACTGCTGCAGACTTACGCGCAGAAAAAATTCTTCATGAAGAACTATCAAAAGCAAGACCTGGATATAGCTTTTTGATGGAAGAAAGTGGAGAAGTCGAAGGAAGTGATAAAACCCACCGTTGGATCATTGATCCTCTGGACGGAACGACAAACTTCTTACACGGCATTCCCTTATTCGCAATCTCTGTTGCCTTAGAAAGAGAAGGAGAAATAGTTGCAGCCGTTATCTACAATCCTGTAACAGCTGAGCTATTTAATGCAGAAAAAGGGAAAGGTTGCTATCTAGATGATCGCCGCCTCAGAGTTGCTGCAAGAAACAACCTGACGGATTATGTTCTTTCAACCGGAATTCCCCATTTGGGACGCCCTGGTCATGATCGTTTCATAGAAGAATGTAAAATGATTATGGGAAGAGTATCTGGAATGCGCCGGACAGGATCAGCGGCCACAGATTTAGCATGGGTGGCAGCTGGCCGAATTGACGGATATTGGGAATATGCAATCCAACCATGGGATATGGCTGCAGGTATCTTGCTCGTGCGTGAGGCCGGAGGTTACATCTCGGATATTGATGGTAAACAAAACATGTTCAAAACTGGCAACATTCTTGCTGGAAATGAATCAGTTCATAGAGATGTCCTAAAATTGATAAAAAAGACACATACAATTGTTTAAAGCTTGCAACATATAAGAGTTGGAGTGTATTTTGCCTCTAAACCGCCATAACTAAAGGCTTGTCATATATCAAAAATCAGTTAATCTCTTGGTGCCCGTAGATATTGAAAGAAAATGAATAATATGGACAATACGGCAAAAATTCTAGCAGGTAGATCTCATCGCGCTTTATCTAAGCCCAGAACCTATCTTTTGTGGATGATAATCTTTCTTTCGGCTATTGGATTTTTAGCCTCGATTTTATATGCACAAATTAAGGTCGCTTTTTTAGCCAATCCAGGGCTTAACACTGTTATATTAAGCACTTTGGTATTTGGTATTTTATTCAGCTTTGGACGTGTCACCAGACTTTACCCAGAAATTAGATGGGTAAATAACTTTAGAGTGGCGAGTCCAGGCGTAGCCATGCAAAGTCAACCCCAACTACTTGCCCCCATGGCAACATTATTGAGAGATCGAACCGGGGCATTGTCTCTATCAACCATGTCCATGAGATCTATTTTGGACTCCATAGGCTCTAGACTTGATGAGGCAAGAGATACCTCAAAATACCTTATTGGTTTATTGGTTTTCTTAGGCCTCTTAGGAACATTTTGGGGACTATTAGAAACTATTCAATCCGTTGGAAAAACCATTGCTGCATTAAATGTAGGCACAGGAAGTACAGCAGATGTATTTACGGAATTAAAAGCAGGTTTGGAAGCTCCTCTGAAAGGCATGGGAATAGCATTTTCATCTTCTCTTTTTGGCCTTGCAGGTTCGCTTGTCCTGGGCTTTCTGGATTTACAAGCCTCTCAGGCTCAAAACCGCTTCTACAATGAGCTTGAAGAATGGCTATCTGCTGTCACACAAATTTCCTCTGATGAAACAAGCAGTGATGGCGGCAAAAACGAGTTACGTTTTGCAATTTTGGACATGCAGCGCTCATTAGCTGAACTGGGAGATAGAATCCAATATGGCATGGATGGAGCCTCTGCAAGATCAGACGAAGCCGCAAAAGAATTAGCAAGAGGTATAGACAACTTAGTTAAGCAAATGCGTGCAGAACAAAAAGTTGTTAGAGAATGGGTAGATGAACAAGCTAGTCATACCTCAGATCTAAACATAATTCTTCGTGAATTAAGCGCACGCCTTGGTGGCACCAGAAAAGGTTAACCAATATGGCTCTTGGCAGATCTCGAAGATACTCAGCGAATACTGGTAGTGATTATTGGCCCGGCTTCGTGGATGCTATGGCAACACTCCTTCTTGTTTTAACCTTCTTATTGTCGATGTTTATGATCGTACAATATTTCGTAACACAAGAAGCAAGTGGTAAAGATACAGCTCTACAAAAATTACAAAGACAGATCGCCCAATTAAACGATCTATTATCTTTGGAAAAAAAGAGTGCAAAATCTTTAGATGATCAACTGGCCAGCCTGACAGCGAGTTTAAGTGACGCCCAGAGTGAGAACAAAAGATTACAAAGCCTTGTAGGTGAAGCGGGCAAGAAAAGTGATTCAGCATCATCCCGCATTGCCGCCCTTCAAGGAGATCTGGATGAACAAAAAGGCATCTCAACAAGTGCCTTAGCCAAAGTAGAGCTCCTGACACAACAATTATTAGCTCTAAGGCGTCAAATTGCTGCTTTACAAAGCACATTAGACACATCCGAGAAGCGTGATAAAGAAAGTCAGGCTAAAATCGCAGATTTAGGACGACGATTAAATGTTGCCCTTGCAAAAAAAGTACAACAACTTGCCCAATACCGCTCTGATTTCTTTGGACGCCTCAGAAATGTCTTAGGAAAGCGCGACAATATCCAGATTGTAGGCGACCGTTTCGTCTTCCAGGCAGAAGTATTGTTCCCAACAGGGTCAGATGAAGTTAATGAAGATGGTAAGTCTGAATTAGCCAAGCTTGCCAACGTATTAAATGAAATAGAAAAAGACATACCAAGAAATGTAAATTGGGTTCTCCGAATTGATGGACATACAGACATTCGCCCAATCAAAACACCACAATTTCCATCAAACTGGGAATTATCGAGTGCACGAGCGATTGCCGTTGTTAAGTTTCTCGTAGCAAATGGTGTACCGTCTAAACGCCTTGTTGCCGCAGGATTTGGTGAATTCCAACCCTTGGCAAGAGGATCCAGCGAAGAGGCTTTGACCAGAAACCGCCGCATCGAGTTAAAATTTACTGAAAAGTAAGTAATTAAAGATGTATTTTTGCACTATTTAAGCCCTGATAGACTATAAGACCTTGGCAAAACCAATTCTATTTCCTATTTGTAATATGATTTTTTTACTAAATTTCAGGATGATATAACTTCTTATGGTTTAGTAAAAAAGTTTAGAAGCACTGATTGTTAGTCTTAAGCTGATATAGTTAAGTTAACAATATTAATAAGTAGAATTGAAATATTACAACTTATTAAATTGTTACTTTAATTATGTTGGTCTACAATTAATGTAAGACTAAAAATTTTAATATAGTATCCGTTATGCTTTCTTCATGGAAATAAAATCATCCAATGTTAAGTAAAGGCTATGGAACACAGGTAAGGCCACATATGAACTATGTGCACATGATATAGCTTTTTAGAGGGTTATTTATGAATTCAAATTTTCGCAACTTTGCAATCTGGGTCGTTATCGGAATATGTCTGATTGCTCTTTTTAACCTCATGCAAAAGCGGGGACAAACAGGTCGCCCTCAAATTATCACCTATTCTGAACTGTTAAATCAAGTCGAGAATAATAAGGTAAGATCAGTTGAAATTGCTGGCAAAAGAATTACAGGAAAGTACAAGAATAATGATACTTTCAAAACATACGCTCCAGAAGACAACAATCTGATCGAAAGATTACATAAACACAAGGTCGATATAAAAGCGCGTCCCTCTGAAGAAGGTGTGCCTTCACTTCTTGATGTATTGGTAAATTGGTTCCCAATGCTTCTCCTTATCGCTGTATGGATATTTTTCATGCGTCAGATGCAGTCCGGTGGCGGACGAGCGATGGGCTTTGGCAAATCAAAAGCAAAACTGCTAACTGAACGACAAGGCCGCGTAACATTTGAGGATGTAGCAGGCATTGATGAAGCAAAAGAAGATCTGGAGGAAATTGTTGAATTTCTAAAAGATCCTCAGAAATTCCAGCGCTTAGGTGGAAGAATTCCAAGAGGAGCACTTCTTGTTGGCCCTCCAGGAACAGGTAAAACACTTCTTGCAAGAGCGATTGCTGGCGAAGCAAATGTTCCATTCTTTACAATATCTGGTTCAGACTTTGTGGAAATGTTTGTGGGTGTTGGCGCGAGCCGTGTCCGCGATATGTTCGACCAAGCAAAGAAAAATGCTCCTTGCATAATCTTTATTGATGAAATTGATGCTGTGGGTCGTCACAGAGGCGCGGGCCTTGGTGGTGGCAATGATGAACGAGAACAAACTCTTAACCAGCTACTCGTGGAGATGGATGGCTTCGAAGCTAATGAAGGCATCATCCTTATTGCAGCAACAAACCGCCCAGATGTATTAGACCCTGCATTATTACGTCCTGGCCGCTTTGATAGACAAGTTATGGTACCTCTACCTGATATTATGGGACGTGAAAAAATCTTAAAAGTTCATGTTCGTAAAGTTCCGATGGCTCCAGATATCGATCTGCGCGTTATTGCACGTGGAACACCAGGCTTCTCTGGTGCGGACCTCGCAAACCTTGTCAATGAATCAGCACTGCTTGCCGCCAGGCGCTCAAAACGACTGGTAACCCAACTCGAATTTGAGGATGCAAAAGATAAAGTCATGATGGGAGCTGAACGACGATCCCTTGTCATGACAGAAGAAGAAAAAGAAATGACAGCTTACCATGAAGCTGGCCACGCAATTGTTGGAGTTTATGTTGAAGGAAATGACCCTCTTCATAAAGTAACTATCATCCCACGCGGACCAGCAGGTGGTGTCACATTCTTCTTACCAGAAAACGACTCAAGTTACAGATACCGCAAAAAAATGCAGTTTGAAGCAAATATAGCAATGGCCTTTGGCGGACGTATGGCAGAAGAACTGATCTACGGTGCCCAGAATGTAACGACTGGCGCGCAGAGTGATATTCAACAGATTACAAACTATGCACGTTCAATGGTTATGGAATATGGCATGAGTGAACGCCTTGGCCGTATCCGTTATAGAGCAAACCAGCAAGAGGTCTTCTTAGGTCACTCAGTTGCTCAAAACCAGCACATGTCAGAAGAGACAGCAAATCTGATAGATGAAGAAGTCAGACGTATCGTTGATGAAGGTGAAGAAAAATCCCGTCAGGTATTAACGGAAAATATCAATGATCTGCATGCTGTGGCCAAAGCTTTACTTGAATATGAAACGCTCACAGGTGACGAAGTCAAAGATTTGCTAAAAGGAAAACAACCTGTTCGCAATTACGATGATGATAAATCACCTGATAGTGGCTCAACATCCGCGGTTCCCACAGCCGGGAAAGCCAAAAAGGCAAACCCCGAAGAACCAGATGAAGGCATGGAACCACAACCAACCTAAAGATCAGACAACGAAATAAAAACGTTTTAAAGCCGCATTTTTGCGGCTTTAATATTTTTAGATCTATCAAATAAAACTGAATTTGAATGATACATGCCAAACAATTCAAAATCTAATAATGCACAACTCCCTAAAATCATGGGCATTGTTAACGTAACCCCTGATAGCTTCTCAGATGGTGGGCAATTCCTTTCAACCTCAAAAGCAATCGAACATGCTTTACGTCTGGTTGAAGAAGGGGCTGATATCATTGATATCGGAGGAGAATCAACCCGCCCAGGAGCTGAAACCATTCCTGTAGAAGAAGAACTAAAGCGTGTGATCCCGGTCATTGAAGGCTTAAGTAAAAGGACAACTACAAAAATATCCGTAGATACGCGAAAAGCACAAGTTATGGAACAGGCAATCGAAGCAGGTTGCCATATTATAAATGATGTTTCCGCCCTAACTTATGACGATATGAGTCTTTCTGTATTAGAAAAAAGTAAAATCCCAGTCATTCTAATGCATGCCAAAGGAACACCCAAAAACATGCAAGATGCTCCTCAATATGAGGATGTAATTGAAGAAATAACACAATTTTTTACCTCGCGAATATCAGCATGTTTAGAACAAGGTATTTTAAAAGAAAATATTATAATTGATCCAGGCATAGGCTTTGGCAAAACTCTTGATCACAACCTCTCGATCATGAAAAACATCGATAAATTCCTTCACTTTGAGCCCCCTATTTTAATTGGTGCTTCAAGAAAACGTTTTATTGGAGAACTCACAAACGCCAATAAAACGGAAGACCGATTGGGAGGATCATTAGCAACAGCCATTTGGTGCGCTGATAAGGGGGCGAATATTCTACGTGTTCATGATGTAGCAGCGACCAAACAGGCCCTTGATATATGGGCTGCATTTACAAATAATAACGAGTTATAATAAACCATAAAACTAAAGCACTTTTATAAACATATGAGGCAAACAATGTCCCGCAAATATTTTGGTACCGATGGAATTCGTGGACTTGCAAATTCAGGATCTATGACAGCAGAAATTGCTCTAAAAGTTGGTATGGCAGCCGGTCATATGTTCTCCTCAGGCGAAGAGCAAAGTCGTGTCGTTATAGGAAAAGACACCAGACTATCAGGGTATATGATTGAAAATGCTCTTGTTTCTGGCTTCACATCAGTAGGAATGAATGTATTTCAATTAGGACCGATGCCAACACCTGCTGTTGCAATGTTGACCAGATCCATGCGGGCTGATCTTGGTGTTATGATCTCAGCTTCACATAACCCTTATCAGGATAATGGCATCAAACTTTTCGGGCCCGACGGATATAAACTTTCAGATCAGATTGAAACACAAATAGAACAGCTAATTGATGGAGAGTCAGGCTCACTTCTCGCAAAATCTTCACAAATAGGGCGCGCAAAACGTATCGATAATGCAGATGCAAGATATGTTGAATTTGCGAAAAGAACATTGCCTAAAAATTTAAGTTTTGACGGTTTAAGAATTGTAATCGATTGCGCACATGGTGCAGCATACAAAGTTGCCCCACTTGCCCTATGGGAATTAGGAGCGGAAGTTATTACGATTGGTGTAGAACCTAACGGATTAAACATCAACAAAGATTGTGGATCAACATCAACTCAGGCCCTTTGCGAAAAAGTGCGTGAATTAAGAGCCGACATAGGCATTGCTCTGGATGGTGATGCAGACCGTGTTCTTATTGCTGATGAAAAAGGACAATTGGTTGATGGCGATCAGCTAATGGCTGTCATAGCCGCTTACTGGAAAGAACATAAAAAGCTTTCTTCTAACGGCATCGTGGCAACTGTTATGTCAAACCTGGGTCTGGAACGTTACCTGAACGCTTTAGATCTCTCATTAATCAGAACACCTGTTGGAGACCGCTATGTCGTTGAACATATGAGAAAACATGGCTTCAATGTAGGGGGTGAACAATCTGGACATATTGTCATGTCAGACTTCACAACAACAGGTGATGGCCTAGTCGCCTCCCTACAGATTTTAGCCGTCGTATTATCAAGTGGCAGAACAGTAAGTGAAGTATGTAATTGTTTTGACGCCGTTCCACAAATCTTAAAAAATGTTAAATATACAGACCAACCTCCTCTAGAAAATGAAAAAGTGAAAAAAATTATTGCTGATTCTGAACAAAGACTGGGCTCTTCTGGAAGAATTCTTATCCGGCCATCCGGTACGGAACCAGTGATTCGGGTCATGGCAGAAGGCGATAATGAAACCCTCGTAGAAAATGTCGTTGATGATATTTCTGAAGTTATCACAAGTGTCTCCAGCCAATAACACAACAACATCAAAATATTGAGACATCTAAAAACGATAATTTAAAATAAAATCTCAATATAAAACACTTTTTATACTTCAATTAATCTTCTTTTAAAGAATGATTGCTAATTCTTATTGCGAAAAACAATTAGAATGTACTTAAGTTTGTCAGATCGTCAGTACTCACCACCTGACCCACCTGATGCATCTGACGCGGCGGGCAATTTGCCCGCCGTTCTTTTTCTTGTAGATATTTCCATACAAACTTAGATCATTACGTAGGCCTCTAAGTAGTTACTACGTAGATAATCTCTACGGATAGACCCTGGTTATGTTTAGGTGACATAATGGCGATGATTAAAGAAGAAACATGAAAGTTAGAAAAATGGTCGCCCCAACTCAAACAAATGATACAACAGTTATTGTCAGTCATACACCAGACCTGACGACGGCCTCAGAGTTTGAACAAAACCTTAATGAAGCTCTTGAGAATATAGATTCTGAGCAAAAAGATGTTATCGAGACGATAATAGAAGAAATCAAGCAAGACGATAAAGATACTGAAAATCCTCTTGATTTACCAGCTCCACCAACTATTGGATTACCAACACCTGAATTAGAAGTTGAGCAGCCACCTGAACCACCAGAATCTCCTCTGATAACTGTTACAGATGGACAAGATAATCATTCAAACACACGAGTCCTCCCAACATGGTTGCAGGGAGTGATTTCACCATCAGTTTATTTTCAATCACGTTCAAAATTACAAAAAAAAGTAAATGCTTTAGTTAAGACCCAGGTCTTAAATGACTTAAAGCACATAAAACCTAAAGATAACTTTGAAAAACAAATTTATAAAGCTGCAAAGAAAGCCTTGTCTCAACATTATGAAGCTAGATATTGGCACAATCTGACCAACCCACTTGGTCTTTTCCGCAATGACACCCAAATTAATGAAGCTTCCAGAAAATATGAGTCAGACGTCATAAACTGGGCAGAAACTCAAATTGAAAGTCATCGAGAACAACTTAAAATGGTTGAGGACAGCCTGGAAGAAATAGGTATTGATGTCAGTGACTTAAACAAAGACGAATTATTCGCTTTGAAAGAACAACTCGAATATCTAATACAAAAACAAAGCGACTCAGACATATTCGATACAGAATTTTCGACAACTATTCTAAGAACTTTATCAAGGGGTTCGATAAATGATCAGGTAAGAAAATTTATTGAATCTTAACAACCTGAAATGAACTGCAATGATTAAAGTTAAAAAACAAAAAGGATCAAAATACTATTAATCATAAAATATCTTGACTCCTAAGTTTTGGAACCGCAAATTTCCGATGGGCTCCCTTCCCCAACGAAGGGTAACTATCTTGGGAGGATAGACTATATGACAATGATTCCAAGACCGGAAATACGTCCGGTAAATACACATTTTTCTTCAGGACCTTGTGCCAAAAGACCAGGTTGGTCCCTGGAAACTCTAAAAGACGCAGCACTTGGTCGCTCGCATAGAGCAAAAATTGGCAAAGACAAATTAAAACTTGCCATAGATAAATCTCGTAAAATACTGGGGATTCCAGATGATTACCTTATCGGAATTGTCCCTGCTTCTGATACTGGAGCTGTAGAAATGGCTCTATGGTCAATGCTTGGTGCAAGAAGTGTCGACGTATTGGCTTGGGAAAGTTTTGGTAAAGGCTGGGTAACTGATGTTGTAAAACAACTAAAACTAGAAAACACCCGTGTTTTAGAAGCCGATTATGGTGCCATTGTTGATCTAGAAAAAATTGACTTTCAGAGTGATGTTGTTTTCACCTGGAATGGCACGACATCTGGTGTAAAAGTCCCAAATGCAGATTGGATACCAGAAGATAGAGCAGGATTAACAATATGTGACGCAACGTCGGCTGCATTTGCTCAAGAGCTAGACTGGCAAAAACTCGATGTCATTACATACTCCTGGCAAAAAGTTCTAGGGGGCGAAGCACAACATGGCATGCTTATACTCTCCCCAAAAGCTGTTGTACGTTTAGAAAGCTATACACCATCTTGGCCACTCCCTAAAATCTTCCGGATGACCAAGGGAGGAAAACTAATATCTGGTATCTTTGAAGGCGCGACAATCAATACACCTTCAATGCTATGTGTTGAAGACTATCTTGATGCCTTGAATTGGGCAGAAGAACTCGGCGGAGTTGAAGCCTTAATTACCAGAGCAAACAATAATGCAAAAATAATAGATGATTGGGTTGAAAAAACAGACTGGATTGCAAATCTTGCAACGGCACCAGAAACGCGTTCCAACACATCTGTTTGCCTCAAAATTATAGATCCAGAAATCACAAGTCAAAGCGCCGAAACTCAGGCCGCATTTGCAAAAAAAATTGTGAAATATCTTGATGAAGAAAACATAGCCAAAGATATTGGATCATATCGTGACGCACCTGCTGGTCTTCGAATTTGGTGCGGAGCAACCATAGAACAATCTGACCTGGAAGCCTTGGTGCTATGGTTAGACTGGGCCTTCAAAACAGCCAAATCAGAACAATCAATATAAAAACAAATAGTATGTAAATCTGTCAATCATGAACAGATAAGGGAGAAAATTAATATGACTCCAAAAGTACTTATATCTGACAAATTAAGTCCTCTTGCACAACGTATCTTTGAAGAACGCGAAATTGAAACTGAAATTAAAGTAGGCCTAGAGGTTGATGAACTTTTAGAAATCATTCCAAACTATCACGGGCTTGCAATACGCTCCGCAACAAAGGTCACTGAAAATGTGATTTCTCATGCCAAAAACCTTAAAGTCGTCGGGCGTGCTGGAATAGGCGTAGATAATATTGACATTAATGCAGCGACAACACGTGGCATTATTGTAATGAATACGCCTTTTGGAAATTCAATCACCACAGCCGAACATGCAATTTCCATGATGATGGCTTTAGCACGTAATATCCCGAATGCAAACAGCTCAACTCATTCAGGAAAATGGGAAAAATCCAAATTCATGGGAGTGGAGTTAACCAGTAAGATATTAGGCATAATTGGATGCGGTAACATTGGCTCTATTGTTGCTGACAGAGCAATTGGCCTGAAAATGAAAGTCATTGCTTATGATCCCTTCCTAACCCAGGAACATGCCATTCATCTTGGTGTAGAGAAAGTTGAGTTAGATGAATTGCTAAAACGTGCTGACTTTATCTCGTTGCACACCCCACTAACAGAAAAAACACGCAATATCATCAATGCAGAAACAATACAAAAAACAAAACAAGGTGTCCGCATAATCAATTGTGCCCGTGGAGGTTTAGTCGTCGAAAAAGACCTCAAAGACGCATTAGACTCAGGTCATGTGGCAGGCGCAGCTATGGATGTCTTTGAACAAGAACCCGCAACCGAAAATATTTTGTTCAGTATGCCAAATGTCATTTGCACCCCGCATTTAGGAGCTTCGACATTAGAAGCTCAGGAAAATGTTGCAATTCAAGTTGCAGAACAAATGTCAGATTATCTATTAACTGGCGCAATCACCAACGCGATAAACTTCCCTTCAATATCAGCGGAAGAAGCACCAAAACTCAAACCTTTTATCACGTTATCCGAAAAACTTGGGTCCTTTGCAGGCCAATTAATCGAAACGGGTCTTAAAAACGTACGAATAGAGTTTTCTGGTGATACGGCAGATATGAATAAAAAAGCGCTGACATCAGCAATTGTTTCTGGTGTACTAAGACCCATGCTACAAGACATTAACATGGTCTCAGCTCTGTCTATTGCAAAAGACCGTGGAATTTCCATCGAAGAAGTGACTAAACATCATGAAGCAGGCAATGAGTCATCAATTCGTCTGATCGTCCAAACAGAAAGACAAGAGCGTTCAGTAACAGGAACAGTATTTGCTGATGGCAAACCAAGGTTACTTGACATTAGCGACATCAAAATGGACGCAGAACTTGGAAAATACATGCTATATACGGAGAACGCAGATAAGCCAGGTTATATAGGTGCTCTGGGGAGCCTTCTTGGACAAGCACAAGTAAATATTGCAACTTTTCACTTAGGACGCTCTGAACAAGGTGGCAAGGCAATAGCACTTGTCGAAACTGATACATTAATATCAAATGAAGTCCTTCAAAAGGTCACCGAATTAGAACATGTCTTTAGAGCTAAACGCCTAAGCTTCTAATAAAAAACATAAGATGACAGGCCATATAGATTTTTTTATACCATCTACAAAGCTTTTTCGACTTTGTAACGTCTAAAAACATATATGGCCTGAATCGTGTCACTTTCCAAAGTCACATTCAATCATAATTATATTTATAACATTTTGAATTAAGGGAGATAATTCTCATGTATGGTCGGACACTGGGTGGCACAATTGTTTTATTGACAATCATTAGCGCCTCAACAACATTTGCAGCCGAAATATCAGCAAAATCACAAATCACATCAGCTACAGTTTTTCCAACAGGAGCCCAAATAACCCGCAAAAGTAAAATATCATTGGAAGCTGGTGAACATACCATAATCTTAAAAGACTTACCTGTAGAAGCTATTCGTGACTCCATCAGGGTTGAAGGGGTCGCCAATGGGACACTTGAAATTGGTTCGGTTGACACAAAATCAATTTATATTTTTGGAAAACCCGCAAACCGTGACAAATCCAAAAGAAAAGAAATCGAAAATCGAATAGAAGAACTTCAAGATGAGAGATCTTCAATCGATGGTATTATCAAAGCGCTTACCACCCAAAAAGAATATATTTCACAACTTACCAGACTTCCATCACGACCAGTTTCACCTCAATCTACATCAGTCAATACACAACAAGACTGGGTTACTCTGTTCGATCTCATCGGAACAAAAATGACGGCCTTAAATCAGCAGTCTCTTGAAAATCAATTAAAACAAAGAACAATAGACAAAAAAATTAAGGAACTTCAAAAGCAATTAAGCACTCAACCATCTAAACAAGATCAACGCACTCAAGTTAAAATAAATATCAAAGCATTAAAAGATTTAGAAGCAACATTAAAAATCCGCTATCAAATTCACAATGCTGGCTGGAAGCCGTTTTATGATGCAAGATTAGATACCAAAGGCGGCCCCGATAAAGTTAAACTTTCCATCATAAGACGTGCATCTGTATATCAACGAAGTACTGAAGAATGGAACAACATAAAATTATCTCTCTCAACCACACGCCCTAATAGAAGCACAGCCGCACCCAACTTAAGGCCACTAAAAGTCGAAATTAAAGAATACAAACAAAAGAAGAGAAGGATGAGGCGAGGATATAGCCAACAAGAACAAAACTCCGTACTACAAGACTCTGTGAGCGTCATGTCAAAAGGAGGATTTGCAAAACCTGCATTGGCACCAAGGCTGGAAGCAAATCAGGTTAGATACACTAATATTAAACAACTTCCCTTTCAGGCAATCTTTGAAGTTCCTGGAGAAGTAACAATAAAAACCAAAGGAGAGCAGAAAAAAGTTACATTAAGCAAGTTAGACCTCTCCCCAAAACTCAAAGCAATCACAGTTCCTAAACTTCAACCCATCGCCTTTTTATCAACTAATTTTAAACTTCCAAAAACAGCTCAAATTCTAGGTGGCTCAGCAAGCCTTTATAGAGATGGCATCTATATAGGAAAAGGCTGGCTCCCGGATTTGACATCAGGTATAGAGCACAATCTTGGGTTTGGTTCAGATGATTCAATTCAGGTAAAGTTCTCTGAAATTGACAGATCAAAAGGTGAAACTGGCATTCTCTCCACATCAAAAACCGATGTCCGCAACTTTAAAATCACTGTAAAAAATCTACATGACTGGAAAATACCTGTGACTGTTATGGATCAAATTCCATATAGCGAAAATGAAAAAATTACTGTATTACAACTCCCCAAAACAACAAAGCCAACTCAGAAAAATGTAAAAGACAAACGAGGTGTTATGTCTTGGGATTTTGACCTAAAAGCAGGGCAGGAAAAGCAGATTGATTTGTCTTACAAAGTTGTCTGGCCAAACGAAGAGAAAATTATCTATCGAAATAGATAAATTCAATCTCTAACATAAAGCAAATACAAACAATTTAAAAACCCGTGTTTGCTTTATGTAATCCCATGTAAAAACATTATTTCCGAGAAGCAATCCAAATACCCAACAAAATAAGTACGAAACCAGATATATGAAAAAGTTGCAGTTTTTCTCCTAATACTCCTACTGCAAGAAGTGTCCCAAACAAAGGCACCAAATGCATAAAAACACCACCGCGATTCGAACCTAGAAGCTCTATACCTCGATTATAAAACAAATAAGCAAGCGTACTTGGAAAAATTGAAACATAACCAAGAGCAAGAAGAGTTTCAAAATCAAAAGTAAGTTTTGCTCCCATGGCAATCTCACCAATAAACAAGGGAGTAATAAAAAGAACACCAATACCAAAAGTAACGACAGTAAAACTTTTCCAATGAATATCAGGACGAGTTCTAAAAAACACCGTGTAAATAGCCCAAGTGAACATTGCAACCAGAATCCAGGCATCACCACGACTAAACACGAGACTTTGAAAAGCTGATAAATCACCTTTAAAAATAACAATTAAAACTCCCGCCAATGAAGCCAGAATCCCCACCCCCTGCAGAGAAGTAATCGTATCTCTAAAAATAAAAAAACCAAGAATAACAATCAGAACCGGTGAACTGGATTGCAGAACAAGGGCATTGATAGCTGTTGTATAATTCAAACCGATATAGGCAAGCGTATTAAACGTCCCCACACTCAAAACACCCAAAAAAATTAGATTTGGCAAATTAGCCTTAATAACATTCCAGTCTTTTTGGACCTCATGGATTGTAAAAGGTAAAATCAAGAAAAATGCCAAAAGCCAGCGAAACCATGAAAGAGAGATAGGAGGAATATGGCCAGAAACACCTCTTGCCAAAACAAAGTTGCCAGCCCAAAAGAGGGTCGTTAAACACAATAAAATATAGGCATTCGAAAAGACATACTGGCCAATGCGTAAAATCATTTTAGATATCCCGTAATTCCAAAGGAGTTATGATCTAATTATAGGGATATGTCCTAAATATAGAAAAATAAAAGCTCTAAAATCCCCAATACTGTGTATATCTCTATAAAAATACTCCCATGCGACACCTGATACAGTCACTTGACCTCGCAACATCATATTTGACAGGTTATAAAGAAATGGGAATATATAGTATTTTTCATCAATAGGAACCAGATATAGGAAATTAGTATGGCAAATGTTGTTGTGGTTGGATCTCAGTGGGGTGACGAAGGTAAGGGAAAGATTGTCGATTGGCTGTCTGAACGAGCTGATGTTGTTGTTCGCTTCCAGGGAGGCCATAATGCCGGACACACACTTGTCATAGACGGAAAAGTGTATAAGCTTTCATTACTTCCTTCTGGTTGTGTTCGCAAAGATAAGTTGGCTGTTATAGGCAATGGTGTTGTTATCGATCCATGGGCTTTGGCTGAAGAAATTGAAACCCTTCAAGGTCAAGGCGTGGAGATTACAAATAAAAACTTACGTATTGCGGAAAATGCCACTCTTATCCTACCTCTTCATCAGGAACTCGATGGCATAAGAGAAGCAGCAGCAGGCTCATCCCGAATAGGCACGACAAAACGTGGCATAGGCCCAGCGTATGAAGATAAAATTGGCAGAAGAGCCATCAAAGTACAGGATCTGCAAAATCTAGATAGCTTGAAATTAAAAATTGACCGCATCTTAACACATCACAATGCACTCCGAAGAGGACTTGGAGAAAAAGAAGTTTCAGCCGAGGAACTTCATGCACAACTTGCAGAAATCGCACCAAAAGTTCTTCCTTATGTAGAGACAGTTTGGTCCCTTCTTGATGACCATAGACGGAGAGGCAAACGAATTTTATTCGAAGGCGCTCAAGGTGCTTTACTGGATATTGATCATGGAACTTACCCATTTGTAACCTCATCAAATACGGTTGCCGCACAAGCCGCAACAGGATCTGGTGTAGGGCCAAGAGTCATTGAATATGTATTGGGCATCACCAAAGCTTATACAACACGTGTCGGTGCAGGACCATTCCCAACAGAACTTCATGATGATATCGGACAACGCTTAGGCGAAAGAGGTCATGAGTTTGGTACTGTAACAGGCAGAGCAAGACGGTGCGGATGGTTTGATGCAGCATTGGTAAGACAAACTGCAAAAGTCGCTGGAATTGATGGCATCGCCTTTACCAAACTTGATGTCCTTGATGGTTTTGAAGAACTGAAAATTTGTGTTGGCTATAATTTAGATGGCGAAGAAATTGATCACCTTCCAACAGGACAGGGCAAACAACAACGCGTAGAACCAATATATGAAACCCTGCCAGGCTGGTCAGAATCCACTGCAGGAGCGAGATCATGGGCAGACTTGCCGGCACAGTGCATTAAATATGTGAAACGTGTTGAAGAACTTATAGAAGTCCCAATAGCACTTCTTTCAACAAGTCCAGAACGTGATGACACAATCGTCGTTCATGACCCTTACGAAGATTAATAACACCACTGGTGATTATAAGACATTCATATTTAAACACAAGATTGCAGTCCTATTCGACTGCAATTTGATGACTTTCAATAAATTGGTGCTTTGTAACACCATGCGTTGTTTTCTCCCACAAAAATGGGGACCAGAAAAACTGAAACAACGCTCTGTAAGCTGCGAATGATATAAATAGCCAATAAATTGGCATTGTTAAAAGCTGCAAAGACACCCGCTTCATTTTACTTTGATAAACAATTATCGCCCCCAAAAGCATCGCTGAAATATAACCAAAAGACAGATTAAAAATAGAAACAATCCAGAAAATATTTTCTGGCAATGGAAACACCATTGCATCTCCTTGAACAACCATCCAACCAAGCATTCCCAGGGCATAAAAGAAAAAAATTGGATGTATCAGGGCTGAAGCAATAAAGCCTCCAATCATAACTTGAAAACCAAAAAAGCCTTGCCAGCCAAGTTGTTGATATAACTTAAAGGGGTGCCTCATATGAACAGCATAAGTTTGCATCCACCCTTTTATCCATCTCGTCCTTTGACGAATCCAAGCGCCCGTTCGGCAGGTAGCTTCTTCATAAGTAACTGAATTTAAAACCCTGGCCGTATAACCATTACGATAAAGCCTGATACCTATATCCGCATCTTCCGTAACATTAAAAGCATCCCAACCACCAATGTCCTTAAGAGCACTCATCCGAAAATGATTTGAAGTTCCCCCCAAAGGAATAGGATAATCCAACCGCTGTAATGTTGGCAATAAACCATTAAAAAGCGCGGCATACTCGATAGAAAATTGCTTCGTCAACCAATTCTCCGAAGAATTATAAAACATCAAACGTGCTTGCAAACAGGCAACATTAATTGGGGCCAATCGAAAAGCAGTCACTGCATTTCGCAATTGTTCCGGGTGCGGGTGATCTTCGGCATCATAAATTACCACATAATCCCCTTGGGCAAATTGTAACGCATAATTCAAGGCTTTAGGTTTTGTTTGCGGGTGACTTTTAGGAACAATAATAAACTCAAAATGATCTGGAATATTTAACATCCTGGCATGATCAATTGTCTCCACATCACAGTCTTCAAAAATTAGTTTGATATCTAACTTTGCACAGGGATAATCTAGTTTCTGCAAAGACTGAATAAGCTCAGGTAAAACAGCCTTTTCTCTAAAAATAGGAACAAGAACTGTATAGATAGGAAGTGTCGCCTCGGAAGATAATCCGGCCACCGCCCGCCTCCAATTGCCAACACGTCTCTTAGAACGATTTGGAATAAACGGCCGATATAATGTTTGTAAACAGGCAATAAGCCGTAACCAAACAACGAAAAAAAACATAATTGATAATAAGCCACTAATAAGAGCAACCCAAATCTCTAACGACAGAAAAGCAAGACCGATTAAACAAGATAATAGAAGAAACCCAACACACCATTGAGAACGTGTTAAACCATTTCGGGCGCTACATCCAGGATGGCTATTCTCTAAACCAAAAACCGCTTCTTTCGTTAAAACAGATCCACAAAGAGCGCTTATTGCCTGTCTCAATTGATGACGGCTCACAAGGTAAATTCGTTGACGCGCTTTTCCTAGTCTTTTAATAAGAGCTTTTAAAGCCAATGGCTTTGTAGCTGACTGGGAAGCAAGAATAATATCTCGATCCCCTTCTAAATTAACAGTCCGGGTACAAAGCCCCGATCGATAATCATCACAAATCTGCTTTGGCACATTCGGTAAATTAAGCTCAGCCGAAGGGAGAGACTGCATATACTCTAAACCGACGAACTCTGCCAAAGCCCGTGTATAATCTGCTTGCGTAAGCACGCCAGTAGACACAAGAACATGATGAACAGGCACTTGCCACTGCGCAGCTAATATTTTAGCATCCTGCAGTGTTTCTTGATCGATATAACCATTGAGCAAAAAATCATATTCATCAGTATCGCCGCAATCCTTTTCATATTTTTCCTTAAGCCGAAGATATGTAGGACTTTTGCGAATCTTCTCTTTACGATCTGAGCTTTTCAATATTTTTCCACCTTCATAAAATATTTAAGTCAAAACGCGAAAAACTCACAAAATAAAGAACTAGAAAAAGCAAACAAAGAAAACATTAAGGCGCATTAAATAAACAAATCATTATTAAATAGTATTTTAGTTACAAAAATAAATACCAGTACTCATCAAACGATAACCATCACATAATCTAAAAAAAACTAAAACAATATATAAAAATTAAATAAGTCACATGAAACCAATACCATACTCAGAATGCTTTAAATTTTGAAGAAAGTCTGATATCCATTTTAAAACCTGAAGTCCTAGAATGAGCAATAACTATGAAATTCATTAATTCATTTGGTCTCAAAATATCAAAATTCATTATTTCTATTGGTTTCATTGTACTTTTTACAACCGGGAATATAACAACATCTCTATCTCAAAACCGCCTAGAAGCGCCAGAAAGCAAGCCTGCGGAAACAAATAATACAAAATGGCAGGGAACAGAGCTTCGTTTTGTCACCGATAGTGATTATCCCCCATTTAATTACTTTGATGAGGATGGAGCTTTAACAGGATTTAATATTGATTTGGCCAGAGCTGTTTGTCTGGAACTAGAAGTCAGATGTGATATTCAAGCAAAAGAATGGTCCAACCTGATCCCATCTCTAAATAATAATGAAGCTGATGCAATTATTGCCTCTCTGGCGATTAAAAAGGATACAATACAACAAGTGGCCTTTACAGAGAGCTATTTCCGCATGCATGCACGCTTCATTATCCAAAGTGATCAAAGCTTTGAAAGAGCAACACCAGAAGAATTCAGTGGATATAATATTGGAGTCTTAACCGGCACAGCTCATGAAGCTTACTTAAAGGACTTTTTCACCTCCTCTACAGTTACAGGCTATAAAAGTGCTGAAGAATTATATGAAGCTCTCCAAACCAAAAAAGTCAATGCAATCTTTGGAGATGGGATCAGCATGATGTTTTGGCTAAACGGCACAGACTCCCAGGGGTGTTGCCAATACATCGGAGGAGCATTTACAGAACCCCGCTATTTCGGTGAAGGTGTTGGCATTGCTGTTGCCAAAGACAACCCAAAACTCAAAGTAGCAATTAACCAAGCCTTAGAGCGTGTCAAAAAAACAGGACGATATGAAGAACTGATACTGCGCTATTTCCCATTAAGGTTCTAATAGATTTATACACCATTAGAAATCCATCGCGCAGCTTTTTCTGCAATCATAAGCGTTGGACTATTCGTATTCCCACTTGTAATTGTTGGCATAATGCTCGCATCAACAACACGCAGGTTATTCACACCACGCACACGCAAGTGACTATCAACAACAGCATACGGATCATCAGCTCGTCCCATTTTTGCAGTCCCAACAGGATGAAAGATCGTAGTCCCAATGTCTCCTGCTGCTTCTATAAGATCCTCATCACTCTCATACGCGGCACCAGGTTTAAACTCGACAGGGTCATATTTTGAAAATGCAGGCTGTTGTATAATATTTCGCACAACCCGGAGAGACTGAGCTGCGACCTCGCAATCTTCTTGCGTGCTTAAATAATTTGGGGCAATGGCTGGAGCATCCTCTGGGTTTGGGCTAGAGATAAGAACCGAACCACGACTGGTTGGATTAAGATTGCAAACACTCGCAGTCATTCCTGGCCAGGAATGCAAAGGTTGTCCAAAAGCTTCCAGACTAAGAGGTTGGACATGAAACTGTATATTGGAATGTTCTCTTGAAGCATGACTTTTTGTAAATATCCCCAACTGAGAAGGGGCCATACTCATAGGACCAGTGCGTTTTAAAGCATATTCTAAACCAATTTTCATTTTGCCAGATAATGTTGAAGCAACCTCATTAAGTGTCTTTACACCCGTTACTTGATAGATTGTTCTAAGTTGCAAATGATCTTGTAAATTATACCCGACACCAGGCAAATCATGCGTAACATCAATGCCATGTTTTTTGAGATGCTCACTTCGCCCTATGCCCGAAAGCTGTAAGATATGAGGGCTGCCTATTGCCCCGGCGCTGAGGATAACATCACATCTAGCCACAAGATCCATCTTTCGGCTACCAATATTTAAATTCACACCAACACAACGAAGTTTCCCTTGATGATCCTGATTTAAATTTAATTTTTGCACATGAGCATTAGTCCAAACATGAAGGTTGGAGCGATGATTGACTGAATTAAGAAAGGCTTTAGAAGCATTCCAACGCCATCCAGAGCGTTGATTAACCTCAAAATAACTAACCCCGGTGTTATCTCCCGTATTAAAATCATCCACGATAGGAATACCTGCTTGTTCTGCAGCTTCCGCAAATGAATCAAGAATGTCCCAATGCAATCTTTGTTTCTCTACACGCCACTCGCCACCACCCCGATGAAACTTATAATTTTGTGCATTAGCTTCGCCATTCATACGATAATTATCTTCATGACGCTTAAAATCTTCAAGACACTCTGGCCATGACCAGGCATTCTCCCCCGTCTCATGAGCCCAACGATCATAATCGCGAGCCTGGCCACGCATATAAATCATACCATTGATAGAAGAGCACCCTCCAAGAATACGACCACGTGGATAAATTAACGATCGCCCATTAAGCCCCTCTTCAGGAACAGTCCGAAAGCACCAATCTGTACGAGGGTTATTAATGCAATAAAGATACCCGACGGGAATATGCACCCAGTGATAATTATCCTTACCACCAGCTTCGAGAAGAAGAACAGTTTTATCAGGATCAGCACTCAATCGATTTGCCAACAAGCTGCCTGCTGTCCCAGCGCCAACGATAATATAATCGAAGACCTTCTCCATCATGCACCCTCTAACTCCTTTAAAATCATATAACGAGAAAGAAAACATGATCCATAAAGCGAATCCATCCTACTTTATAACAATCTATCCCATCCATAACGCGCCAGCATCAGCAAGCACATCACAACAATAAGCGGTCTGATCAGACGCGTCCCGCCTTGAATCATACTATGGGCCCCAAGCCACGCACCAATAGCTTGTCCCACCATCATCAGAAGCCCCACAAGCCAAACAATCTTCCCACCCCAGATAAAAACAATAAGAGATCCTATATTCGTCGCAAAATTCATAATTTTTGCAGTGGCTGTAGACCTCAGAAGGGTTTGACCTCTCAATGCCACACCAGCCACTGAAAAAAATGAACCTGTCCCAGGGCCCAGAAAACCATCATACCATCCGATCACGGGCACAGCCGTGAGACGATACGTAAGAGGCCCCATATAAGCTTTCCGCTCAACCTCACCGGCATTTGGGACAAAAAGAAAATAAAGAGCAATAAATGTTAAGACGATTGGAATTAGTAATTCAAGAACCTCAACATGAAGTATCAATACAGTAAAAGTCCCAATCACAGATCCTATGAAGGCACACACAAATAAAATACGGACATCTCGAAAAGTTACTTGTTTCTTCCGAAACATCATAAGGCTTGCTGTAAATGTCCCCATACTTCCCTGAAGTTTATTTGTGCCAAGTGTTTCAATCATTGGCATACCAGAAAGCAATAAGACAGGAACAGTAATTAACCCACCTCCGCCAGCAAGCGTATCAAGAAAACCAGCTAAGACTGCAGCAGAAAAAAGGAGCGCGATAAGTTCAGGTGTGAGAAAATCTGCCATAAAATTATTGAGGAACCTCTATCCATACCGGAATAGATTTAAAAGCGGGGGTTTTACTTCTCGGATCGATATCAACACCACACAACACATTTGCTTCAGGAAAATAAGCCATGGCATTCCCACGAGGCAAATCAAATGAATAAATTGTAACACCAATCATCTCGCCATGTTCAGAAACAATATTCACTTTTTGATCAGAACACACTCCAAGCATATTGATATCATCTTGGTTCAAAAGCACACACCATCTGTTTTGTGTTTTTCGATAACTGTCTTTTTCCTCATAAATTATTGTATTAAATTGCCCTTCACTACGAACTGTAGTTAACAAAAATTGAACACTACCCTTAGGAGAACCAGAACAAATTCGATCTTCAGGAATATCGCGAACATGAAAATGTGCCCTACCGTCTATTGTAGAAAACTCAGGCGAATGTTTTACTCTGTTCTGAATATGAAATTCTTGTTTTGCGACATCTATATCAGCCAACTCTTCTAAGCCGGGAATCGTCTTTGCTATAGCCTCACGCACATGCTTATGCTGCTTATAGGTCTCAAAGTTAATCGGACTGGTATGTAAAACCTTTTTTGCCAGATCACATAAAATAACACTTTCAGGCCGAACATCTGAAAGACGTTTTATACCACCATCGCTCAAACGAACATAGTTAAACATAGACTCCTGTGTCGTGGCTTCCCATTCTTCATCTCGCGCTGTGACAGGTAAGACAAGACTTTCCGAATGGTCCATACCATTCACATGCCCTTTATTTAACGTTGTTGTTAAAAACAGCTTAAAATCAATTTTATCAAGAGCTTCACGAACCCAAGCCAGATCAGGCGAAGCGCCAAATATATTTCCTCCCATAAATAAAGCAGCATCCATCTCTCCAGCCTGCGCAGCTTTAAGAGAAGCAATTGTATCATACCCATCATCTGTCGGGAGTTTTACATCTAATACGCTCTCTATCTTTTGGAAAACATCCTGAGGAAGCACAGGCTTCACGCCAATTGTTCCAATTCCTTGCACATTGCTATGTCCACGCAATGGCAAAAGCCCGCGAAAACGCTGACCAACCATCCCGCGCAACAAAGCCAAATTTGCAATATACTCGATATTCTCCACACCATGAACATGATGTGTCATCCCCATACCCCAGGCAAAGACTGTATTGTTGGACTGCTGGTAAACTTGAGCAACCTTATAAATATCACCTTTTGCGACACCGCAAATCTGCTCAATACGATCCCAACCATTAGCCTCTATATCTGCATAAAAAGCCTCATAATTTGAGGTATATCTTTTGATAAAACTCTTATCCTCACCATTAAGCTCTATAAGAGCCTTGGCAATCCCCTTCAACAAGGCAATGTCAGTACCAATCTTCGGCTGCAAATAAACCGAAGCGATAGGACTTCCTCCAGACATCATCGATTTCAAACTCTTTGGAACGGCAAACTTCACCAATCCAGGCTCTTTAGCTGGATTAATAATAATCACATGCCCACCCCGTTCTCGGCATGCTTTGAGCATATGAATAAGTCTTGGATGATTAGAAGATGGATTAGCCCCTATAACAAAAATGACATCACACCCGGTAAGATCTTCAAGTTCAATTGTTGAAGTCCCGCTTCCAATGCTAGAGCTCAAAGCAACACTTGTTGCCTGATGGCAGTAATAAGAACAATTATTGACATTATTCGTGCCATACAAACGCGCAAAAAGCTGTAAAATAAACCCAGCTTCATTTGAAGAGCGGCCTGAAGAATAAAAAAAGCTCCGAGCTGGTTCTGTTTGAGAAAATTTCCCTGCCGCATAATCAAGAGCCCAATCCCACGCAACAGGCTTATAGTGCGAACTATTTTTTTCCTTAAAAATAGGTGTCCCCAAACGGCCAAGATGCTCAATCTCATAGCCACTGAGTTCTTTCAAATCTTCAAGAGTGTGTTCAAAAATTTCATCCGGAATGGGCGGTTGAATATCCGTAGATTGTGCCTGGACACTTTTATTGCATACAGAAGGAAAATCGTTAAGTTCATTAACCATCCCCCCGCGTTGTCCTCCCATTCCATAAGCACAGGCTTTACAAGCATTCTTTGAATTAAGGGCTTTTGTTGCATTAATAAGTCCCATACGCTGTACGGTTTTAAGCGTATAAAGTACCTTCTTCGCACCACCACCAACTGGCATGTCATTATTATGAGAGTATGGATTATCTTTTTGAGACATATACGAAACCTATAAATTTCATCAGATTTCTCACACCATACAGTCTAACCCTGGATTTTCTTTTAAAGCAAGATTGTAAAACTATTGCCCTTTGCCCCGAAAGGGCAAAATCAAGCTCCACAGCAGTTTTGTAGGATTTAAACTTTGGTAGTCTTTCAGCCCAATTGTCATTGATTTATGCCCATCTTTAGGCTGTGCATTATAGGTCTTAAAAACCATATCCCAAACAGAAAGATTAAAACCATAATTAGAATTTGTCTCATTTTCTCGAACAGAATGATGCACACGATGCATATCCGGCGTCACGATAATACACCTCAAAATTCGATCGAGCCAGCCAGGAAGTTGAATATTTGCATGATTAAACATAGCACATGCATTCAACAGCACTTCAAACCAGAATACCGCAAGAACAGCTGGCCCTAAAAGAAAAATGACAATAACCTTAAACAGCATAGAAAGACCGATTTCGATCGGATGAAAACGAACAGCAGTTGTTACATCTATATCTCGATCAGAATGATGGACCCGATGTAAACGCCATAAAATTGGGATTTTATGAGACGCAACATGCTGAAGATAAATCGCAAAGTCTAAAATAATTAGTGCTAAAAAGAACTCAACCCAGAAGCCCAGATCAAGGTGCTGCAAGAGCCCCCAGTTCATCTTTTCAGCCCAAAACGCTGCGCTTAATGCCACAATAGGTAGAGCAATAAACCCCATAAGGCGAACTACAGCACTACCAAAACCGGCAATAAAAATATTGGTAATCCATCTACGAGTTTTTGATACGGTAAGCTCACGCTTTGGAATAAATAACTCCAAAAATCCCATCGTCAAAAGAACACCTATGAATATAGCAAAACGCAAAGTATTACTGTCTTCTATAGGCATAACTGAACTCACTCACTTTTTATATTAACGTCGATGAAAAGCATCCATCTGGCGTCGGTCTCGTTTTGTTGGCCTACCAGCCCCTTTATCTCGCTTTGGAGCTTCAGACTGCGCAATAGGCCTATCTACATTATTCTTTACGTTAGAAACCTGAGAATGGTTTTTACCATTCTCGTCTTTAAAAACCTCTAAACTCTCATAGAGTTCTTGGGCTTCTGGTGCAGACCCCCGTCTATGCCCAGGTTTTAAAACTTTAACAATACGAATTTTTTGATGAATAACAGCAGTAATTACATCGCCTTCTTTCACACCAGCAGCAGGCTTGGTCACTTTAACCTTATTAATTCGCACTTTCCCGGAACTAATCAACTTACTGGCTTGAGATCGTGTTTTTACGAGCCTCGTAAACCACAACCACTTATCAACACGCTGTACTGTGATATCCATCATGTATTATCCGTTTGTTCCTTCCTGTTTTGATCTTTAGTTTCCATATTTTCCTTAAGCTTACTTAAAGCAGCAAAAGGAGAATTAGGATCAATCTTATCAGGCTTGGCACTATACTGCTTCAAGGCGTTATTTTTTGGCTTCCTGTTATTATTCTTATTGTTCTTGTAAGGCTTCCCTTTGCCTTTAGCTTTTTGCGCTCCCCGATCACCATCTTTACGCTCGAACGTCTCAGATTTACCTTGTTTGTTAAAGTTCTGACGTTTCTTATTTTGATGTGGTTGTTGGTGTTGTTTACGCTTCTGGGGTCGCCAAACTTCTTCATATTGAGATTCTGCTTCAACCGCTTCTCCATCAGCGACAGTCTCTAAAGCTTTTGAATCATCCTTGGAAATATCATCAGGCGTACTATCTTTTTCAGCAGTCTCAAGAGCTTTCTGATCTCCTATGCCTTCATCAGCCGTTTTTACAATTTCCTCTTTTTTATCAACTGTCTCAGAATTATCATAAGACGATGTATCAGTTGCTTCTATAGATTGTGAGCCGTCAGTTTTTTCTTCAGTGTCTTTAGAATCTAAACCACCTGCAGTATCAACAACATTTTCTGCACTGTCTTGCTTATCCTCTACAGGCACCTCTTTTACAAGGCGTTTTTCCATACGGAACCCAAGTGACGTAAGGACAGCACCAAGCTCCTCAGCAGAGCAGCCCATAATTGACATCATATCAGGCTGAGCAAGAAACCCGCCATCACCAGTTGCACCAGTTGGTTTATCACCTTCCGACTTACCATCACGCCAGCTTGTCAAAGGTCTGATCATATCCGCAAGACGCTCTAGCATATCAATACGAACAGCACGGCGACCACATCTTTGATATCCTGAAGCTCTGTAAAATGCATCAGGAACTGACTTCTCAGCAGCCACGGAGGTTAATCCAGCACGTGGTGGCTGTGGCATCTCATCAAACGTAACATTATGGCTCTCACCATCTTTTAAGGTCCACAATACAAGCAAGAGTTCAACAGCAGCAGGCTTTAATAAAATTGGGAAATAAATATTAAAAGCCCCGAACCGAACACCATATTTACGAAGCTTTGCACGAGCTGTTTGATCAAGGGAACGAATATCATCCGCAACATTCTCGCGTTTTAAGATGCCAAAATTCTCACAAAGCTGAAATGCAATACCACGTCCAAGCCCAGTAACATCATCAGCATTACTAATATTTACAAGAGGTTTTAACCTCTCATCAATTTGCTCTTTAAGCCAATGCGAAACACGCTCATGAACTTTATCTCGGTCAGGAGCTTGTAAATGCTCGTCAGCTAAAATCTGAACAACTGGGCTCAAAGGATTTTCACCTTTTTCAATTTTAGCAATCTCTTCATTGCGCCATTCTATGCGGCCCCTGCTATTTAATTTAAAAGCATCACTCTTTGCTGCACTCACACGACGAACACGCATGCCCAATTCTTTTATCAAAACCTTGGCAGCAGCATTTCTGGCAGCCTTACCATGAATGCCATCACCATTAGTATCGGGCGTAAAACGAAAACCTTCAATTTTACCAACGAAATGCTTTTCAACATAGATGGCACCATCCTCATTAATTTCTGCATAAAGATCATCAGAATCTTGCATACGCTTCATTAATGTTGATGTTCTCTGATCAACAAAACGAGCCATCAACCTTTCATGTAAAGCATCAGAAAGGCGGTCCTCAATGTCTTTGGTTTTATTACGCCAATGCTCAGGGTCTTCAAGCCAACCATAACGATTTGAAACAAAAGTCCATGTCCGAATATGAGCAATACGATTAGCAAGCGTATCAATATCACCTTCAGTTTTATCAGCAAGTTCAACCTGTTGAGCTAGCCAGTCTTCAGGAATCGTTCCTGTCTCACTTGTTGTATATTTATATAGTTGCGTAATCAGCTCTGCATGATTTGCAGAAGAAATCTTTTGATAATCAGGAACCTGACAAGCTTCCCATAACAATTTTATATTGGCTGGAGATTTCGCAATATCTTTAATCGTCTTGTCTAAAGTCACATTTTCAAGCGCAACAACATCATCAGTCAATCGAGCTCGCACCAACCGGGGTTTTGTTGGGGCAACTTTCAAACTGGCTTTTAGGTTTTCTAAAGTTGAAAAATCAAGATCTGAATTACGCCATTGAAGGAGTTTAACAGGTTCATATTCATGATTCTCAAGGTTATTAATCAATTCAGGTTCAAAAGGTTCCACATTGCCAGTAACACCAAATGTTCCATCATTTGTATGACGCCCGGCACGTCCTGCAATCTGTCCAAGTTCCGAAGCGGTTAATAATCGGTGTAATTGCCCGTCATATTTACGAACACCGGCAAAAGCAACATGATCAATATCAAGATTAAGCCCCATACCAATAGCATCAGTCGCAACCAGAAAATCAACATCCCCAGACTGATATAAAGCAACCTGTGCATTTCGGGTACGAGGGCTCAAAGCCCCAAGCACAACTGCAGCACCGCCCCTTTGGCGCCTAATCAATTCAGCAATTTCATAAACTTCATTCGCAGAAAACGCGACAATAGCAGTCCGTCGAGGCAAACGTGTAATTTTCTTCTGTCCGCCATAGGTCAGTTTAGAAAGGCGTGGGCGTGAAATATAATTGCTGACAGGCAAAAGCTCAGCAATAGCATCTCTCATTGTCAGTGAGCCGAGTAATAAGGTCTCTTCTTTACCGCGAGCTGTAAATAAGCGATTGGTAAAGACATGCCCTCTCTCTTGATCAGCAGCAAGTTGAATCTCATCAATAGCAAGAAAGTCGACCTCAATATCTCGAGGCATTGCCTCAACTGTACAGATATAATAGCGAGGGTTTTCCGGTTTGATACGCTCCTCTCCAGTAATCAAAGCCACATCTGCAGGACCAATCTGCGCAACCACACGATCATAAACTTCACGTGCCAAAAGCCTGAGGGGAAAACCAATAAGCCCAGACTGATGAGCAAGCATACGTTCAATCGCTAAATGCGTTTTACCCGTATTCGTTGGCCCAAGAACTGCAGTTACATTTTTACCGTAAATATCTGGCTTATCTAAGCTCAATGACGTTTCTGACGTCATAGGCTATCTCCTATTTTTCTTTGCCCGCACTTAATAGCGCATATAACTTGCTGAATTATGACACAGCGACCCATAGAGTAACAATCGAACTCTATGCTATAATCATGAATGAAAGAAGTTATATATGAATTTGCGAGCATATTTCTTATAGATAAAAAACTACCAAGTTATAAAGTCACGATAGTTCTGACATGTCAAAAACAACCTTACTTTAAAGCATCATATTGAATTAGCATCTAATTTACAAATGCAATCAAATCACCAGCTTTTTCGACCTTAAAAACTTGAGACGTAGCAGAAGCATGACCTACAGGAGTAGGAACAACAATATGATATGGAACGTAAAGATCCACTTTCTTCATAGGAATCATCCAAACCTCTATATCCTTACTCTCAGCCATAAATTTTGTACCTTTATTTGCAGGTTTATGTCCAGAAATAGGGATATAATTCACCCGACAGATATAAGCAGGCCCAGAATATCCTTTTTCTGTAGTTCTTTGCATCCGCACAGTCTTCTTATGTGAAAAAACGAGATTATATCGCTCTTTTCCATCGAAAACAGGTAAATTCACAGCACATGCGATCTCTCCAGATGACATATTCTGCGTAATTTTTTTGCTCGTTAAAGATGTGAGATGTATTAATGCGCTCATCGGATCAAAAACAGATGTTAAATCATCACGACTGATTGGAACCTGATCATTTGCCAATTGATATGGAGGGTTAGCAATTATAGCGGATACAACATTATCTTGAAATTCAAGCTTTAGTTTCTCTTTTTTCTTATTGCTTGAATATTCGAATAGATAATTTTTGGGTTCAGGACCAACAGGTGTAATTTTTCCTGAACTGCGGGTCTCAGCTGACCATTCGAAGAAAAAACCATTCAATACTGTCAATTTCCCTTTGCCAAGCACCGAATAACGCTTACTCGACATTTCTGACCAGAATTGAAAGGTTCCAAGATCAAAGCCGCTAAAATTAATCCGATAAACAGCATGTAATCTTTGCAAACCAGATGCATTAGATGCCGTTGTCTGCAAAAATACAAAGCCAAACAAAAGTGCAAATCTTAGAAAGATTATATTTTGAGTTAAAAATCTACGCATCGAATGACTACAAAGACCCCTTCTAAAATCCATAATCTAAAGTTACACAGGAACTGAAAATATGGTTAACAAAAAAGCACAAAGCAATAAACTCTCAATACATAAAAAATCCGTGACCAGATTTTTTACATTCAACGACTGATTGCTGCCATCTAGGACATTCTTTTTAAGATTCCGCAATAAATAAATAAATATTCTGGACAGAATCTTAAAAAGTCAAAAAAAAATGTTGTATATGGCAATAACACCTCATCAAACAGATTCGACACTTGACGAATGCTGCCGAGATGTCTATTAAATGCCACAATTATTATGATCAATTACATGATATTGACTATTTTTCCAACATAATTGGTATCTAATCACTAGAATCAGGCATTTATTAGCTTTGATATAGGTGAAAATTCAATATCTGAAAGGAATAAAGACATGGCCCGCCGTTGCGAGCTAACAGGCAAAGCTGTTCAATCTGGAAATAATGTGAGTCACGCTCACAACAAAACACGCCGCCGTTTTTTGCCAAATTTGTGTAATGTAAGCTTGATAAGCGAATCTTTAGGGCGAAAAATACGATTCCGTGTAAGTGCAAACGCTCTTCGTTCTGTTGAACACAGAGGTGGGCTGGATGCTTTTTTAGCAAAAGCACGTGATAGCGAACTATCATTGAAGGCACGTCGCCTAAAACGTGAACTAGAAAAATCTAAAGCGGCACAAACTGCTTAACGGCTTACTAAGAGCCGTTAAAAACTGCTAAAGAACCTTTTACCTGTTCCATTCAAATTGCATCAGCAATGTGCGTTGAAAGAAATTAAAGTTATCATCAGACATAAGTGTGATAACTATTTTTCCTTTTGGGTCTTTATGCACGTCAATAGCTTCCATATTGTCAATGGAATGATCATTGCCAACATCTAGCAATATTTCACCAGCCAACAGGGCACCTGGTTTAATTTTATCAGCACGAAAATAGCGTAATCGAAATTTCACGCCCTCAGAGGCTCTATAAAAACGCTCTAGGACAAGAGCTCCACCATCTTCCAAACAGACCAGGTCGGTAACCTCAAACCCTTTTTTTTGCAAGATATAAATTGGTTTCGCTTTGCCTCCCTTTAAAATCCACCCAGTTAAATATCCAGCTTTAGTTTGAAAACGTTCCGCAAAGGCAAGAATCTGTCCTTTTAATTTGCCAAAACGGATAACATCAACAGCTTCAAACCCTTTATTTCTCTTAAAATTCCCAACAGCTTTTGGCAGTTTAATTTGACGAAGCTTACGTCCTGGCCGGCCTTTCATATACTCATAAACATCAATGCGATGTTGTCTCTCAAAACCAATAAGAAGGTCGTTTTTGTAAAAGGCAAGAGACTCAGAATCCCTTAAACGACTTTGTTTTAATGGAACATTTTTAGTAGTATTCAATGGACCCATAAGTGAATTTTTAAGACCTGCAGGACGATTATTTTTATAAATAATATCCGCTCTTATCCAAGCCCCCTTATCGGTAATAGCCAGAAGCTTTTCACCCTTTTCATCTAAACGAAGCCCAGAAATACCACCAAAAGACTTTGACTTAGAGGCAAGAAAAAGCCCTCCTCGCCATATTAACTTACCAAACTGTTTTTGCTTGGGAGCACTAGGTTTAAAAACAATAGGGTGAGCACGAATAGCAATTCGTTCTACTTTACGAAGATAGTCTACACTTCGTGCATTTACAAAATGTGCGACTGCAGAAAATATGCATAAAACAGCAAAGACAACAAAAAATCTAAACGACACGGATCGCAATTTTTACACTCTCTATTTTACAATTTAAAAAACTTTAAAATTATTGAAGCAGCACTAACAAACCCTGCCCATTCAAAATAGAACAAAAATATAAATTCTACATGAAATTAATTTACCGCCTAAGATATTTGACCTGATTAAGATTTTCTTTTTCATCAAATAATTCAGCTAACTTGTCCGTTAATGCCCCAGCTAGTTCTTCAGGATCAGTAATAGTCACAGCTCTTCGATAATGCCGTGTAACATCATGTCCAATACCTATTGCAATCAACTCAACAGGTGAGTTTGTTTCAATTTCATTTATGACTTGGTATAAATGCTGCTCTAAATAGTTACCTGGATTCACCGACAATGTTGAATCATCAACTGGAGCACCATCAGAAACCATCATCAAGATACGCCGTTGTTCAGGTCGTGCCAGAAGCCGTTTATGTGCCCAAGTCAACGCCTCACCATCAATATTTTCTTTAAGCAGTCCCTCACGCATCATAAGCCCTAGATTATGCCGCGCACGCCTCCAGGGAGTGTCCGCGGATTTATATATAATATGACGCAAATCATTTAATCGTCCAGGATGAGCAGGTTTACTCTGAGCAAGCCAATCCTCTCGAGATAAACCGCCTTTCCAGGCACGAGTAGTAAATCCTAGGATTTCAACCTTAACTCCGCAGCGCTCTAATGTTCGTGCAAGAATATCAGCACAACAGGCAGCGATCATAATGGGCCGCCCACGCATAGAACCAGAATTATCAAGCAGAAGCGTCACAACAGTATCACGAAAATCTGTATCTCGTTCTTGTTTAAAAGATAAAGCCGCAAATGGGTCTGTAACAACACGTGATAATCTCGCCGCATCCAATAACCCCTCATCAAGGTCAAAATCCCAGGCTCTGTTCTGCTGGGCAAGCAAACGTCGCTGCAAACGATTTGCCAAACGAGCAACAACTCCATGTAAATTATGCAGATGTTTATCTAAAAAGGCTCTTAAGCGCTCAAGCTCTTGTAACTCACATAGTTCCTCAGCAGTTTTTATTTCATCATGCTGCTGCGAAAAAACTTTATAACCATAATCTTGAGGAGAATCTAAAACAGATGTATTTGGACGTCTAGATTGAACTTCTTCGGGAAGACTATCGCCATCAGCTTCAGAATCAAACAGATCCGTATCACTCATCTGTTCATCTTCGACATCTCCTTCAGCTTCCCCTGGATCCATTTGTTCTTCAGACTGCGAAGGCTCTTGCCCCATATCTTCAGTATCAGTTGAAGGGTTGGGATTTTCCATCTGTTGTTTATTATCATCTTCTTCAGATGAGTTCTGCAGCTGATCATCCAGAGGAGCACCTTCAAGCTCTAAAGCCCGAAGAAGACTTGTGAGGTTTTGGCCAAAAGCTTCCTGGTCATGAACATATTCATGCAACCCATCAAGAATTTCATCTGCCTTCTCTTCAACAAGAGGTTGCCATAAGCGTGTAATTTTTTGCGCAGCCCCTTCAGGTGCAGGGCGTCCTGTCAAACGTTCCCGAACAATAAAAAAAAGAGCGTCTTCAAGAGGGGCTTCATCTACTTTATGAATCTCACTATAGTGATTTTGTTGATATTTCCGCTCGAGTTTTGCCTCTAAATTATGAGCCATACCTGGCATCCGCATAGCACCAATAGCTTCAATACGAGCGTCTTCAACCGCATCAAAAACATCGCGAGCCGGCCCAGAACTCGGAGAGAGTTTTTTATGGATCTTAGGGTTATGACAAGCTGCTTTAAGAGCAAAACTATCTGCATAGCCTCGAATGACAGCAATATCTTCTATGCTAGGTTTTAACGACAATTCCGGCAGACGAATCTTAGAACCGTAAAACCCAGGAGGATCATTTGAAAAAACGACATCAAGCTCTTCTTGCTTCGCAATTGAAGCTGTAGCAAGAGACAAATCTCGTTTAAAAGGGGTCGTCTTATCATTTTTATTTTTGCGTGAAATAGCCAATGCAACAACACCCCATGATAATTATAGCTCAGTGAAAGAAAATATCCTCTTCTTCCGACTAATTAGTAGTAGCTAGCTTAAGGCTACGTTCGCAGATGATTGCGGCAATTCTTCACCAAAACAACGTTGATAAAATTCACTCACAAGCCCACGTTCAAGTTCATCACACTTGTTCAAGAAGCTAAGAACAAAAGCAACCTGCACATCACTAAAAATCTGAGCATTTTCTGCCCATGTAATAACGGTCCGAGGACTCATGACAGTAGAAAGGTCACCATTAATAAAGGCATTTCGCGTTAAGTCCGCCAAACGCACCATATTGTTAATCGTCTCCTTACCATCATGTGTTTCAAAGGATTTTACCTTTGAAAGAACAATATCAACCTCATCATCATGAGGCAGATAATTGAGTGTTGCAACAATTGACCAACGATCCATTTGCCCTTGGTTGATTTGCTGTGTCCCATGATAAAGACCACTCGTATCCCCAAGACCAATTGTATTTGTTGTTGCAAACAAACGAAAAGCTGGATGTGGACGTATGACCTTACTTTGGTCTAAAAGTGTAAGTCTTCCTGAGACTTCTAAAACTCTTTGAATAACAAACATAACATCTGGTCGACCAGCATCATATTCATCAAACACAAGCGCAGTATTTGATTGCAGGGCATAAGGTAAAATACCCTCTTTAAACTCTGTGACTTGTTTTCCATCGCGTAGCACAATGGCATCTTTACCAACCAGATCAATTCTACTGACATGACTATCAAGATTGATGCGAATACATGGCCAGTTTAAGCGAGCAGCAACTTGTTCGATATGTGTAGATTTGCCAGTACCATGATATCCTTGGACCATTACTCTACGATTATGAGCGAAACCTGCCAATATCGCCAGAGTTGTTTCCTTATTAAAAAGATAATCAGGATCGATTTCAGGAACATGTTCATCAGCTTTTGAATAGGCTGGAACCTGTAAATCAGAATCGATACCAAAGATATCTCGCACAGATATTTTTATGTCTGGAAGCAGAGTATCAGCTGCTTCTTTTTTAGTCGCCATGTTAGAGAGATCCAATTAGTGTTGCCTGCAGAGGCACCAAAGTTTCAAGATATACAATTGGGCAGCACACTAGCACAACCCAACCTGTTTTAGATAATTATAGGCTTGGATAATTTCACGTAGACGATCTTCTGAATCACGATCCCCACCATGCAGATCCGGGTGATGACGTTTCACAAGCTCTTTGAAATTTGTTTTAATATCCTCTGCCGAAGCCGTTTCATCTAAATTAAGTTTTTTCAGTGATTTGCGTTCTAGATTTCTGATTGCACGACGTCTTGTCTTTTTCTCTTCAGTTTTTTTGACATCCTCAGCCTCAAGGTCATCCTCTAAAATACTATGCACATCATTAGCATCAATCTTACTTTTAAAGTTATTTTCCTTAAGCTTTGCATTATCAGCATCTTTACCTGTCTTGTTCACTCCAAGTGTCCAGGTAGGACGGTGTCCTGTCATCGCAGATTCCTGATATTCACTGACTTGATCATCACTCATACCAGAAAAATAATTATATGATTTATTATATTCACGGACATGATCCACGCAAAAATAAAAATATTCACCATCACGCCCCCTGCCTTTAGGAGCACGATGACTACCAGGTTTGTTACAACCCTTCCAATCACAGGTTTGCGCGGTTTTCTTTAAAGTCCTGTCATCTTCAGGCTTAACACGTATTCCGTCGAAATATTTCGAATTCAGTTTCATCTTGCTAAATGTGCTATCTACTGTCTAATTCATCAATATGTGTTACAATTTGTATAAAAAAACAAGCCCTCATTATAGCTTAAATTTTATGTTATTACACTTGAAAATTCAGGAAAAAAGATGAAACTACAAGAAACAATAGAAAAAAAACTCCAAGACGCTTTTTCACCTTTAAAATTAGAGATAATCAACGAATCACATTTGCATCAAAATCATAAGGGATCTCCAGGAACAGGGGAAAGCCACTTTAATATTCACATAACATCTCATGCTTTTGAAGGTAAATCACGGATAGAGTGCCACAGAATGGTTAACGAAGTTCTCAGTAATGAACTATCAGGGCCCATACATGCTCTAGCAATAAAAACATCCACACCATAAACCTTCCGCCTACGGTCATAAACGCCTTATACCATTGATTATAGCAAAGGTGTTATTCTCAATCCTGTAAGTTTATTTCTTTGCCGACGTAAAACTTCGAACCGAAAGTTATAAAAGGTAAAGGCTTGACCAGGTTCAGGTATTGTTTGGGCTTCATGAATAACCAACCCGGCAATTGTTGTGGCTTCATCATCTGGCAATTGCCAATCCATATACCTGTTTAAATCTCGGATAGGAACAGCCCCATCAACATTAATTGTTCCATCAGGCTGTGGACGCACTCCAGCAACAACAATATCATGCTCGTCAGATATTTGGCCTACAATTTCCTCCAGAATATCTTCTAGAGTAACCAGCCCCATCACTTCACCATATTCATCAACAACAATGGCAAAATGGCTTTTCCGTTTCAAAAATGCATTAAGTTGATCTTTCAGGCTTATCGTATCAGGAACAAACCAAGGATCTGCAGAAAGAGAGAGAATATCTAAGTCCGTCATGTCCCATTTTGATCTGTTTAAAGCTCTCAAAAGATCTTTAGCATGTACGACACCAATAATATTATCGGGTTCATCCTTCCAAATCGGTAGACGGGTATACGGACTTTTCAGCACTTCATCCACAAGTTCTTCAGGAGCACTTTCAATATCAATGGTCTGCATCGATGTGCGATGAACCATAACATCAGACACCTCAAGCTCCTTCAAATCAAGTATACCGCCAAGCATATCCCGATCATGCTTCACAACAGCCCCTTCTTTGTGGTGTAAATCAATGGCACCACGTAATTCATCATGGGCTGATAACATATTGTCATTGGAGTCAATGTCAGCACCAAGGGCGCGCAAAATCATCCGTACAATGACCTGCACGACAGCTCCAACGGGTGCAAAAATTGTCACAATAGGCTTTAAAATAGGAGCAAAGAATAAAGCTGTCCGGTCTGGTTCATAAATCGCATATGTCTTGGGAAGAACTTCTGAAAAAATAACAACAAGCACAGTCATAACGATCGTCGCATAAAATACACCTGTTTGTCCAAAAATGGATAAAAAGATGCTTGTAGCCAAAGCTGAGGCAAGAATATTAACGAGATTATTCCCAATTAATATTGCCCCTATTAAACGATCAATCTTATGGGTGAGGTCTTGAACCAGCCCAGCGCGTTTATCACCATTTTTCGCAAGTGCATGAAGTCTGGCCCTGGATATAGCTGTCATGGCTGTTTCTGAACCTGAAAAGAAAGCAGAACAGACGAGCAAACCCAATATTGCTAATAATGTTAAAAGAATACCAAAATCCATTAGCAAGTTACCAATACATACAATCTATTAATATAAATAATGAAACCCAAAGCCCATTTAAATAAGCTTCATTGATTTCAGCATGATTTTCCTAAAAAAGCTTTTAAATCATCTAATGGAACATCCGAATGAACAAAAGCTTGCCCTATGTCATTGACCAATATGAAAGCCGGTTTGCCTTTCTTGACCTTCTTATCCTGCATCATTTTTTCTAATAAAACGTCAGCACTAGGATAACCCTCTCCAGGAATTCCAGATATTCGTGTTGGTAAACCGACAGCTTTGAGGTGATCTTCAACACGAGATGTTTGCCCTGAAGGGCAAAGTCCAATCATTTCAGAAAATTCAAAAGCCATAACCATCCCTATAGAAACGGCCTCCCCGTGTAACAAACGACCAGAATATCCCGCCCAAGCTTCAAGGGCATGACCAAATGTATGGCCTAAATTTAACAAAGCCCTTTGCCCAGCCTCTTTTTCATCAGATGCAACGACACGAGCTTTTGCAATACAACTTTTTTCGATGGCTATAGAACGAGCCCCATCACGATCTTCAAAGATCTTCTGCCAATTGTCTTCAAGCCACTCAAAAAATTTAATATCGCCAAGCAATCCATATTTTACAACCTCAGCATAACCAGCTCTAAACTGCCTCATATCCAGAGTTTTCAAGAGATCTGTGTCAATAAGGACCAAACTAGGTTGATGAAAGGTCCCAATAAGATTTTTGCCTTGAGGGGTATTAATACCTGTTTTCCCACCAACAGAAGAATCGACCTGAGCCAACAATGTCGTAGGGATCTGGATCAACCGGACACCGCGTCTCAAAATACTCGCAGCAAAACCGGCAAGATCTCCAATAACACCGCCACCAAGAGCGATAACAAAATCTCCTCTCTCGACATTTAATAACAAAAGTTTTTCACTTAAATCGCTTAATTGCTCGAAGCTTTTACTTTGTTCACCTGCAGGGACGACTATAGAACCGGCATAAGCATCAGAGTTTCTTAAATAAGTCTCAAGACGCTCTAAATACAAACTTGCCACATTATCATCTGTAACAACCGCACATTTAGTACCCTTCAGCAAATTGGCATGAGAAGAAATAAAGTTTTCTAAAAGGTCAGGCCCAATAGCAATATCATAGCTGCGCTCATCAAGCTCCACCCGAACGTTTTGTGTCATATATCTGATTGCCTTAAATTCAAAAGATCTTTTCGCAACTCATGAAAGATTATTCGTTGGATGAGTTACTTTTTAGCTTCTTTATTCAAATACTTATATAGTGCTATTATGATTTCATCAACAATGACTTCATGGGGCACGTCCCGGCTTTTTACAACGATATCAGCCTTTCCATAGACCGGATATCTCTCTTGTATAAGTTTCTCCATAACAGCTTGGGGATTATCATTATCCAGTAAAGGTCTATGAGATCTTCGACCAACACGCTCCATCAATACGTGAAGATCTGCGTGAAGCCATACAGAAACAGCATGTTCTTCAATGCTCTGTCGTGTTTCTGCATTCATATAAGCTCCACCACCAGTCGCTAAAACTTGCGCAGAACCAGCTTTCAAAAGCCTTTTAATAACCCGTTTTTCACCATCCCGGAAAAATGTTTCACCATCTTCTTCAAAAATATCCGAAATAGATTTGCCTGCCGCACTTTCTATTTCATTATCAGCATCCACAAAAGGAATATCTAACTTAACGGCTAAACGTTTCCCCACCGCGGTCTTGCCAGCCCCCATAAGACCAACCAAAACAATACTACGATCCCTTAAGAATTCACAAACTTTATCTTTGCGATCCAAGGCATTATCATTTTTCTTCTTAAAACGCCTGAAACTAAAATGCATTGAAAGCCTACAATCTTGTCCATACCACCAAGGAAACAAGAGTATAGGGTTTAACAACCTATTCAGACAATATAGATTTTGGATATTTTCCGTCTTTTATAAATAAGGCTGAAAGACTATAAGAATAAAGTTAATTATCCTCATGCAAGACTGAGTTGAAATAGATAAGAAAAATATAAGGAGTTCAATGAAATGCCCACATTATTCCGTCTATTGAGCATTTTGGGAATCTTAGCAACAATAACCTACGGAAGTCTGTATATTCTAGCGACCTACTTTGAACCGAGCCAACAAGAGGTAACCAAAACCATACGCAACGTAAAACCAAAAATTTAATAAACATTAACTTCAAACTTGCCTAAAATTATATATTAATGAGGAATAATCTTCTCAAGAAACAGACTATAAAAAAATAAATGTCACTATTTCTGACGCATAAAGCTAAGATATTAACTTAATCCGACCGTAAAATCGTCTTATTTTATTGGCCTAATCTCCACAATACTGATGACGCTGAGTAAAACATACAAAAGCTGTTTGTTTTAGATAAGCGAAATCAGTGAAGAACTTTATAGATTTAATCGATTTATCATATAAATTCTGATTGTTGATTTGTGTGAAAAACAAGGGAAAAGCTGCAAGTATTTGGGTTATATGAGGAAATACCGCTCTTAAATTGTGTCAAATATTATAATAATTTCGAAATTAAGATAAATTAGTTCATAAAATTTATTTACATTAAGACACTGCTATTGACTTCTGACACAGAAATATAAAACGAATACTTTCTATTTTACCATATAATTACCTTAAATTTATATTTTAAGGATACATAAGCACAGAAAAGCAAACAATGAGAATTTATACCTTACAAGGTGAATTTAGTTGTGATTAATAAAAATCAGTTTAACGAATTAGAAGTTGTATCAGAGCAAATTAATTATCTTGAACTCTTTCTTGAAATGTTAAGTGCAGAAAGGGGTTCAGCCGTTAATACTCTCGATGCTTATCGCAGAGATTTAACAGATTTTGTAACATATTTACAAAACAACAATGTTTCAGTTACTGATACGCAAGAAATTAATATTAATAATTATCTTTCAAGTCTGTCCACTTCTGGTCTCTCTGTAGCATCCAGAGCACGTCGTCTATCGGCTATCAGGCAATTTTTCCGCTTTATCATGTCGGAAGGGTATATTGAAACAAACCCTGCCTCAAATATTGAAGGGCCAAAGCGCGAACGGCCATTGCCAAAAACCCTATCAATAAATGAAGTAGATCAGTTGCTGGATACGGCAAAGCAAAAAGCCCTTAATGCAAGAGGCACAAACCGTTTGAGATCTTTAAGGCTCTATTGTCTACTAGAAGTCTTGTACGCGACGGGTTTAAGAGCAACAGAACTCGTTGGATTACCAAGAAATTCTCTATTAAATGATGAGCAAATGATCACTATCAAAGGAAAAAGTGGTCGTGAGCGAATGGTACCGTTAACAGATCGTGCTCAAACATCAATTGCTGACTACTTACAAGAACTTGCAAAAAAAGATAAAAACAATGATGAGCGTTGGCTATTTCCGTCCAGAGGACGTGAAGGTCATTTGACACGCCAAAGACTTGCGCAAGAACTAAAAGTCTTAGCAGAGAACGCAGGATTAAACCCAGATCGTGTATCACCTCATGTTTTAAGACATGCTTTCGCAAGCCATATGCTGGAAAGAGGTATGGATCTTAGATCTGTGCAGCAATTGCTGGGCCATGCAGATATTTCAACAACTCAAATATACACGCATGTTCTGGAAGAACGCCTTAAGGAGTTGGTACAAAATCATCATCCCATGGCAAAACAACATTATGCAACTGGCAGTTAAAGTTAACTCTATCTAATACTCCACACCCTCTAAACCATATTTTCTTCTGAAGAGCTCTTGACATAAGAGTTCTGATGAAGAATCTATCATAGTTTATCTCTTTTGCTTTCTTATGGATTATTATGTTAAATAATCTTAAAAACATATATTTAAAGCAAAATATGAAAACCAACATAATCTGCACACAAACGAATTTAGCAAAAAGATGCAGACGATTAGGGAGTGACTAAGTGGCTGTAAGTATCCCCACCCACATGCGGACATATCTTGATTTTGAAAAGCCAATTGCTGAACTTGAAAGCAAAGTGGCTGAACTGCGTTCAATCTCTGATGAAGAAGAAGGTATGTCAATTAGTGAGGAAATCGCTAAACTAGAGATCAAAGCTCAACAAGCCCTCAAAACAACTTATGAAAACCTCACACCTTGGCAAAAAACGCAAGTTGCCCGTCACCCAGACAGACCCCATTTTGCTGATTATATTAAACAATTAATCAAAGATTTTACGCCACTTTCAGGAGATAGATATTTTTCTGAAGACAATGCGATTGTTTCTGGAATTGGCAGTTTCAAGGGTCGCTCGGTAATGGTCATAGGGCATGAAAAAGGTTCTGACACAGAAAGCCGTATTAAACATAACTTTGGAATGGCACGTCCTGAAGGATATCGAAAAGCAGTCCGCATGATGGAAATGGCAGATCGATTTGGTCTACCTGTAATCACATTTGTAGATACTGCGGGGGCTTACCCAGGTATTGGAGCAGAAGAACGTGGTCAGTCAGAAGCCATTGCAAGATCAACAGATTGCTGTCTGGCCATAGGTGTTCCAATTATCTCTATTGTTATTGGAGAAGGTGGCTCAGGCGGAGCAGTAGCCATTGCAACAGCTAACAAGGTCGTTATGCTAGAGCACTCAATATACACAGTAGCCTCACCAGAAGCAGCAGCTTCTATTCTCTGGAAAGATTCCAATCGTGCAAAAGATGCTGCTACGAATATGAAAATCACAGCTCAAGACCTGAAAGAACTTGGTATTATTGACCATATTATTTCTGAACCTCTAGGCGGTGCACATAGGGAAGCAACTCAGGTAATTTATGAAACAGGCTTGCAAATTGAAAAAATTCTTGCCGAATTTGATGAGTTGAAACCTGCAGAAATTCGCAATCAGCGTCATGAAAAGTTTTTAAACATCGGCCGTTCATTATCATAATGAGCGATAAAACTGATGTTATTAACGAAAATCACACAAAGACCAGTGCGAGTAACCAAGCAAACAAAAGAGTCACTCTGACCGACAACCAAAATTAATCATATGATTAATTTGAGGAATAGCTATAGATATGACAAATAAATTCGTATAGTCATAATATCTATGCGATTCAAAAAAAATCAATGGGATACGTTAAGAGTAAAATAAGAGATTGTAAATTAAATCTCTCACAAGCTTTGCTGAGGATTCTTTCGTATGCTGACAAAAACACAGATTTACGCAATAGTAATATTGTGCGTATCCCTCAACTTGTTAGGTTGCGGGAGTTCTGCTCCTCCCCATCTGAAACCAGTTTCAGGAAATACAATTGCATCTCTAGCAAAAAAAGGTTTTACAACCAAAGATCCCATTTTTATTCGCATCTTCAAACAAGAATCAGAACTGGAACTATGGAAACAAAAAAAAGATGGTATTTATTACCATTTTAAAACATATCCTATCTGTAAATGGTCTGGAAAATTAGGCCCAAAACTAAGGCATGGAGACAAACAAGCGCCCGAAGGATTTTATAGAGTATCAAATAGCCAAATGAACCCGTCCAGCAAATACTACCTCTCTTTTAATCTTGGTTTCCCAAACTCTTATGATCGTGCTCATGGCCGCACAGGAAGACATCTGATGGTACATGGGAATTGTGAATCAAGAGGATGTTATGCAATGACGGACGCACTTATAGAAGAAATTTATCTTCTTGCCCGTGACTCGTTTATTGGGGGACAAAAAACCTTTGAAGTTCATGCCTTTCCATTTCGTATGACCAAAAAAAATATGGCCAAATACAAAAAGCATAAATGGATTAGGTTCTGGAAAACAATCAAAGAGGGACACGACTTTTTTGAAAACTCACGCAGATTACCCAAAATTGATGTATGCAATAAAAACTACCTAATCAATGCAGCTTTCACAAACCAAAATGCTAGAGTATTCGCAAACCGCCCCTGTCCAAGATATAAAAAACAGATACCAGCACTATACTTAGGTAAAACCGAGTTGCAGCCAACTCAGACTCAATGGCAAAGATTTATCTTATCCTCTTCAAAACTCTTAAGTTTCTAAAAGCTGCAATAAACTTTCATTTGATCTCAGAATATTGTAGTCTTACCCCCAATTAAGATGAAACATTCCTATCAAAATTTCTAGGATGCTTATGAAAATTATATTCCGATTGATGCTGATTATTTTAACAGCTCTCATAATTACAGGATTTTTATTAGGACCAAACATTCGTACTTGGTTTGGTGGTGGACAAGGTTTAATCGAAACCGTCAAACGCCAACTATATGATTTATATGACATCCCACTCATAGGAACGCCTGAACTTGATAAACTCGAAGAACGCCTAAAACAAAAGAAGGTTGCATTAGGTGACCCGATTTTTATGCGCATCTTCAAAAAAGAATCCGAACTTGAACTTTGGATCAAAAAAGGAGAGAAGTTTATCTTATTTGATACCTACCCCATCTGCCGCTGGTCAGGATTACTGGGACCGAAACAAAAGCAAGGGGATAAACAAGCTCCCGAAGGGTTTTATACTGTAAGCAGGGGGCAACTAAACCCAAGAAGTCGCTTTTATAGATCATTCAACTTGGGATATCCGAACCTTTTTGATAAATCCCATAAAAGAACCGGAGATTTTCTCATGGTCCATGGAGCCTGCGTCTCAATAGGATGTTATGCCATGACCAATCCGGTCATTGGAGAATTATGGAAATTTGTAACTGCTTCTTTAAATAAAGGACAAAAACGTTTCCATGTTCATGCTTTTCCATTTCGTATGACAGAAATGAATCTAATTCTCCATAATCAAAATAAATGGCGTCCTTTTTGGGAAGATCTGAAAGTTGGACACGATCTTTTCGAAAAAACACATATTCCACCAGAAATAGATGTTTGTAACAAACGTTACCTATCTCACCCAGGAAAATCTGGTAGCATTGGTAATTCAAAATTAAGAAAAAACTGTAAAAGAATTGGATATCAAAAATCTTAATAGAAAATTGGTAGGCGTAAGAGTGAGTTTAATGACAACGTGTTTCATTTAACACTTTTGCAAGAGAATAAAATGATAAAAACAATATATATATTAATCCTGATAGTCTATCTAGGACTCTCTCATTCCCCTGCTTTGTCATCCAAACTCAAAAAAGTCCATATAGGCTCTAAATCTGGAGAAAAAATTACTGCCTATATGCTGCGTCCAAAACGTAAAGGACGATATCCAGCCATAATAGCATTACACGGATGCAGTGGATTATTAAGGAAAAACAGAACACTCACCTCACGCCATGAAAAATGGGCTAAACTATTTGTTAAATGGGGATATGTCGTTCTCTTCCCTGACAGTTACAGCTCTCGTGGTACAGGTTCTCAATGTAAAATGTACAATCGATCAATCCGCCAAACCCATCGAATTGCAGACGCAAAAAATGCCAGAAATTGGTTGTTAAAACAAAGATTTATCCAGAAAAAAAATATATCAGTTCTTGGCTGGTCCTATGGAGGAAGCGCAGTTTTAAGGCTCGTCTATTCCAAACATGGTAAGGGCTTTAAGCATGCAATTGCATTTTATCCTGGATGTGCTGATGTCTATAAAAAAAACAAAACCAGAGCACGACTGCCATTAACAATATTGGTTGGGAAAAAGGACGATTGGACCCCCCCGGAACCTTGCCAGAAACTGGTTAAAAAATGGGGAGGAAAAATAAAAATATATCAAAGAGCACATCATGGTTTTGACATTCCTAATTTCCCAGTCAGGACCAAACTCTGGGTCTCCTACTCAAAACGAGGAGATGGAGTTGTCCATGTTGGAACCAACACAAAAGCCAAAAACGAAGCAATAATTGATGTTGGGTTGATATTAAGGAAATGACGAAAAAGGCTGGCCAACACAAAGCCAACCTATCTATTAAAATCTAACGTGCAGCCAACTTGGCTTTCATATCCCAAATAACAGGTAAATTACTGATATACCCTTGTGGACTCTCAGAATATGAAACTTGAATTTGATTATTTGAGATCAAAATTTTCTGCGGAAACTGCTTTTTATTCTCTTCTTTATCTTGATAATAATCGTGAATAGCAACAATCGAGATTTCCTTGCCCTGAGGGATACACCCAGCAATGCGATTCTTACGATTATAAAGCCCTAAAAAATTAACTTTTTCAGATACACCAGAAGTATATTTGATCAACTCATACTGTTCACCATTAACATGATGAGACGACACAAAATCAAAATTACGATCATTAATGCAAGAAAGCTTAGGCTGTTCCCCAAGGACAATTTTCATACATAATATGAAAACAACGGAAATAAACCCAACCAGTGCGAATGCATTCACTAATATGCTTGTCATGATAGGAGTTACCTTCATAACACGCCCCCTTAACTAGAAATTCGTTATATTTTTAAATTGGTCAAACAATACGCTGATTGTTTCGACTTGCCAATCCGAATTAACAAATAATACCCTTATTTAGAGTTTTAAGCATCATTATGACAACAGATGAGCTTGTGGAAATAGAACCATCTTAGACTGATCAGTTTAAAGGCCAAACATAAAGAATCATTGGTAAAGAAATAACAACCACTATGATCTCCAAGGGCAGCCCCATTCTCCAATAATCACCAAACTTATATCCTCCAGGTCCCATGATCAGTGTATTATTTTTGTGCCCGATTGGTGTTAGGAATGCACATGATGCGGCAACAGCAACAGCCATTAAAAATGGATCTGGACTAACATCTAATCGCTTGGCTATATCCATTGCAATTGGTGCCGCAATAACAGCCGTAGCTGTATTATTTAAAACATCCGAGAGGGTCATGGTAACAATCATCAATAGAGCCAATATTAACACAGGTGATGTTCCATCTGTTAAAGAAACAATACCGTTAGCTAATAACTGCGTCCCACCGGAATTTTCTAGAGCAACACCTATAGGTATCATAGATCCAAGCAATACAATCACAGGCCACTCAATAGACTCATACACTTGGCGCAAAGGGACAATATTTAATAAAACCATCAAACAACATGCCAGTGCCAACGCAGCAGGTAAATAAAGCAATCCAAAACTGGCAAGTGCAATGGCCCCAGCAAAAATAGCAACAGCAAGTCCAGCCATACGACGATTAATAACCTGCAAGCCACGTTCAGCAAGTGGCAACCCACCAAGCCAATCGGAAATCTCGGTCAGTCTCTCTTTTGGTCCCATAAGCAAAAGAATATCACCCGCTTCTATATTTAATTTTCGAACACGTTCATGGAACCTCGTGCCCTGCCTGGAAACCCCTAACAAGGTTATACTATGACGATACAAAAGCTGCATAGAAAGCGCTGATCGCCCTTCAATTCGTGCCCCTGATGGAATAACAACTTCCATCAAAGCGACATCTCCCCCGGCAACAAGCCCACCATGCTTCTCAGCACCTATATATTGGAGCTTATAAGCACCAACAAACTTATCAATAGCCTTAGGGGCGGCTTCCAAAACGAGAAAATCACCCCGTTTTATTTCCTCACGTCTATGGAAACCTTTCAAACGTTTTCCATTTCTAACAAGCCCAATAATGGCAACCTCAAATTCTTCACACTCCAGGTCTAAATCATGAATAGTCTCACCGATTATTTTAGAATTCTCTGGAACAAGCACTTCGGCAATATAATCATCCAACTCAAATAACTCTTTAGCCGTATCATGTTTTCCACGTTCTACTGGGATTAAGCGCCATCCAATCAGAGAAATAAAAATAACTCCAACAAAAGCACAAGCTAATCCAACCGGCGCAAAATCAAACATCTGAAAAGGCTCACCAAGTGTCTTTTCACGAAATGAAGCAATAATAATATTAGGAGGTGTACCGATAAGTGTAACCAACCCACCTAGAATAGTGGCAAATGACAGGGGCATTAAGGTTAAAGCCGGACTGCGTTTCGCTTTCTCTGCAGCCTGCAGATCAACTGGCATCAGCAGGGCTAAAGCCCCAACATTATTCATAATCGCTGATAAACCAGCGCCAATTGTAGAGATAACACCAATATGTCTGGGAAGAGAACGAGTACTATCAATCACAAATTTTGCAAAAAGCTCAATAGCCCCAGAATTTGATAACCCCTTACTCACAACCAGAACCAGGGCTATAATAATCGTCGCTGGATGCCCAAATCCCTCAAAAGCTTTATCAGTTGGTACCACCCCTAATATCAACGCAGCAACCAATGCAGAAAATGCAACAAGGTCATATCGCCAACGTCCCCAGATCAGTAAGCCAAATATAATGATGAGAAGGGAAAAAAGAATTATTTGATCTGTTGTCATGAAATCCAATCTAGAAGAGGTACTGCTTTATCTAATCGTCAAGCCCCCAATAAAGGAGCAAAAGAAAACAGTACCTATAACGACTAATTCCATTCAAGCAAAGAAGTTTTAAGTAAAATATTTTAATATTCAGCAAGAACAGACAACAATACTGATTTAGTTAATCCGTCCATGGCAATGTTTATACTTTTTACCAGATCCGCATGGACATAAAGCATTTCTGCCAACTTTACCCCATGTCGAAGGATCTTCAGGATCTAATGCCACGCCTTTGACGCGGTTACGAACAGGTTCTTGACGTTCCTCGGAGCCATTCATTGTAGCACTAGTACTAACCGGAATATCTTCCCCTTCAAGCCCCTCATAACCATCTATATCTTCATGATAGGCTTCAAGCTCAGAGAGTTCTTGCATTCTAATCATTTCTTCCTGAGTATAAGGCTCAACATGCATCAGAATTTTAGTAACCTGAATTCGCAGATTATTTAACAACCCTTCAAAAAGGGCAAAACTCTCTGACTTATACTCATTTAGAGGATCCCGTTGAGCTAAGCCTCGCCAGCCAACAACCTGTCTCAAATGCTCTAGAGTGACCAAATGCTCGCGCCATAAATTATCTAAAGTACCAAGTAAGACTTGCTTCTCTGCAGCCCGCATCCATTCAGCAGTATATTCAACTTCTCTTTTAGCGGCTTTAATATTCACTTCTTTTAAAACACGCTCAAGCATTTCCTCGTTAGCAATTCCTTCTTCATCGGCCCATTCATCAATTGGAAGGTCTAAACTGAAAATATCTTTAACTTCAATCGCCAAACCTGAAGTATCCCATTGTTCTGCATATGCTTTTTCCGGAATGTGATGAGCAACCAGATCTTCTACAACCTCATGACGCATATCACTAACAGTCTCTTTCACATCATCGAGATCCATCAATTCTCGACGTTGCTCAAAGATTGTTTTTCTTTGGTCATTCATAACATCATCATATTTGAGAACGTTTTTACGAATATCAAAGTTATGCGTCTCAACTTTCTGTTGAGCTTTCTCAAGGGCTTTATTAATCCAAGGGTGAGCAATAGCTTCCCCCTCTTCAAGTCCCAAAGTTTGAAGCATTTTATCCATTCTCTGCGATCCAAAAATCCGCATCAAATCATCTTCAAGTGACAAGAAGAATTTGGTAGCTCCTGGGTCACCCTGACGGCCAGAACGGCCTCTTAACTGATTATCAATACGACGGCTTTCATGACGTTCAGAGGCAACAACATAAAGCCCCCCAGCATCTATAGCCTTGTGTTTTTGTTCTTTGACTTTTTGTTCTATTTCTTTGGTTTTATTAGCAATTTGTTCCTCGGTAGGGGTTTTTCCCTTCTTCTTAAGCTCTGCTTGCCAATCATCAAGCATCATATCCAAATTGCCACCCAATTGAATATCCGTACCACGTCCAGCCATATTTGTCGCAATAGTAATTGCGCCTGGAACACCTGCTTGCGCTATAATATGCGCCTCCTGCTCATGATATCGAGCATTTAGAACCTGATGCTTAATCTTTTTCTGATTTAAAATTTCAGAGAGAAGTTCAGACTTATCAATTGATGTTGTACCGACAAGGACGGGTTGACTGCGTTTTTGACACTCTGTGATCAACTCAATGATTGCATCATGTTTTTCTTGAGCTGTTCTGTAAACTTCATCATCATGATCTACACGGGCGACCGGCAAATTCGTTGGTATTGCAAGAACATCTAGGCCGTAAATATCCATAAATTCATCAGCTTCCGTCAAAGCTGTACCTGTCATGCCGCCAAGTTTGTCGTAAAGACGGAAATAATTCTGGAATGTAACAGAAGCAAGTGTCTGATTCTCTTGTTGTATTTTAACTTTTTCTTTTGCTTCCAAAGCCTGGTGAAGACCGTCTGAATAACGACGCCCTTCCATCATACGGCCTGTAAACTCATCAATAATAATAACTTGATTTCTTTTAACGATATAATCTTTGTCTTTCTTGAAAAGCTTATGCGCCCTCAAAGCATTATTAACATGATGTACGATTGTAGCATTCTCTGCATCATACAAAGAGTTACCCTTTAAGAGGTCGGCCTCTTCCAGCAGCTTTTCAATATGCTCATTACCAACTTCTGTTAAAGTACAATTCTTGTCTTTTTCATCAAGTTCAAAATCTTCATCAACAAGTTTTGGAATGAACTTGTCAATTGTCATATAAAGCTCACTACGATCCTCGACAGGACCAGAAATAATAAGAGGCGTCCTCGCCTCATCAATCAAAATAGAGTCAACCTCGTCAACAATTGCAAAATAATGATCACGCTGAACCATATCCTCACGTGAATGCTCCATATTATCTCTAAGATAATCAAAACCGAACTCGTTATTAGTACCAAACGTAATATCACAGGCATATTGCGCGCGGCGCTCTTCAGAACTCATATCAGGCAAAATACAACCTACAGTAAGTCCTAAGAATTCATAAACTTGACCCATCCATTCTGAGTCACGACGTGCCAGATAGTCGTTAACGGTAACAACATGAACACCTTTGCCAGTTAGAGCATTAAGATAAACGGGCAGCGTACCAACAAGTGTTTTACCCTCACCCGTTTTCATCTCAGCGATCTTACCGTCATTAAGAACCATACCGCCAATCAACTGAACATCGTAATGGCGCTGACCTAAAGTCCGTTTTGCAGCCTCTCGAACCGTTGCAAACGCAGGGATAAGCAAATCATCTAATTTAACGCCATCCTTTATGTCTTTGCGATAAATCTCGGTTTTTGCGAGCAAATTCGCATCCGAAAGCTTCTCATACTCAGCTTCTAGCGCATTAATTTCCTCAACTCTCTGCTCAAAAACTTTGAGTTTACGGTCATTTGATGATCCAAAAATCTTGCTTGCAATTGATTCTAGCGAAAACATAATCTTAAAAGCCTCATAACGCCCTCTGGCGTCTCATCTTCTTAACAACTTTCGGAAAATAAATTTAGACAAACCTTTTTCATATCCGAAACCAGTAAGGTTGAATTCTTTCATTAACTGATTTGTATAGATATATATCCAATGAAACAAAACTTTTAAAGTTATCTCAGGTGAATTTAAGGTAAATAAATACGAATGTTATGAGATAATTTTTTTATTTTTATGGAAAATACAGTATATTCTGAAATATAAGCCTCAGAATAAAAACCCGTTAAACCAGTAAATACCTAAAAAAACAGATAATTTGGGGAATTTCACTTGTCAATGATAACTCTCACAAGACTTTGAACAAAAGTGATGAAACACGAATAAAAAATGTCTCACCTTTACTTTAATTCTTAAATTTCCTTCATGTTTACAGAAAGAGACTTGGAATAATCATACCAAAGCGTTATGTAGCTTTATGGGTAAATTGCAAGCGGTTTTCACTAAGCATTTGTGATATCCGCAATATATAAACATAAGATCATGAGGTTTTTAGTGAAAACACATTTAAACAGCTGTACAGCTCTTTTGGCGGCGTTCCTATTTTTGATGCCGGCAACATCTCAAGCACAAGATAAAGTTCTTGCTAAAATTGACGGCGTTGAGATTACAGAAAAAGATCTAGCCTTTGCACAATTAGAAATTGGTCCAGAACTGACAAGTATCCCAGAAGCACAAAGACGCTATGTACTTCTTGAGTTTCTTATTGAAAATCAATTATTATCAGAAGCCGCAAAAAAACAGAAAATAGATGCGCAGCCTGATTTCTCAAAACGTGTAGCATACTACACAAAAAGAGCACTAAGAGACGTATACTTTGACAAGAATATTCGTCAAAAAGTGACTGAAGAAACAGCCAAAAAAGAATATGACAAACAGGTTGCAGAAGTTAAAAAAATAGAGCCAAAAGAAGAGATCCGAGCAAGCCATATTCTAGTAAAAACAGAAAAAGAAGCCAAAGATATCGTTTCTGAGATCAAAAAAGGTGGTGATTTTGCTAAGATTGCAAAAGAAAAATCAACTGGCCCAAGCAAGGTTAACGGCGGTGACTTAGGATTTTTCACTAAAGGTCGCATGGTTCCAGCTTTCGAAAAAGCTGCTTTTGCACTTAAAAAAGATGAAGTTTCAGCTCCAGTAAAATCAAAGTTTGGCTGGCACGTAATCAAATTGGTAGACAAAAGAAAACAACCTCTACCGCAAATTCCTGAATTCAATGCTGTAAAAGACCGTATTTTAAGAGGTCTACTTCAGCAACAGGCTCAAAAAACTGTTCAAGAATTGCGTAAAGCAGCAAAAATTGAAGTTCTAGATAAAGATCTTGAAAAACAAATGAAAGCAACTCGTGGGAGCTTCCCTGGCGAACAAGGTGGCGAACAAAGAGGTAGCGGTTCAGGCAAATAATGAAGAGAAAAATTGAAAAAATATAATTTTCTCTTTAAACACACAAGAAGTTTCTCAAAGGCACTTTAATAATACTTAAAGTGCCTTTATTTTTTTTGATATTTCTAATAACAAATGATCAAATCAAACCATAACTTTGGGAAAAAACAGTGAAACGCTCCCCATTAGCTCCAAAAAGCACCCCAGTTTTACCTCAAATCAAAGGTATTCGCCTTGCCGCATGTGAAGCAGGTATAAAGTACAAAGACCGAAAAGATCTAATGCTTACTGTTTTTGATCAAAACACCACTGTTGCAGGAACACTCACAAAATCAAAAACAGCCTCAGCACCTGTGGAATGGTGTCGTCAATATCTTGCACAAGGCAAAGCATCTGCCTTGGTCGTAAATGCAGGGAACGCAAATGCATTTACAGGCATGAAAGGAATGGATGCAGTCCAGACCACGGTAAAGACCGTGACAGATCTTCTTGACTGTCATGAACAAGAAGTTTTTGTTGCTTCAACAGGAGTGATTGGTGAACCTCTTGATCCACAAACCTTCACATCACATATCACCAATCTGAAAAAGGAACTCTCAGCGACGGCTTGGAATGATGCAGCTGAAGCCATCATGACAACCGACACCTACGCAAAACAAGCAACAGCCTCAACCCAGATTCATGGGAAAGACATCACCATCAATGGTATTGCCAAAGGCTCAGGCATGATTGCTCCTGATATGGCCACGATGTTAGGCTTTATATTTACTAATGCAGCAATTGCGCCAGAAGTCCTGCAGATCTTATGTTCTCAAGCCGTTGAAAAAAGCTTCAATACAATAACAGTCGATGGAGACACCTCAACAAGTGATACTGTTCTATTGTTCGCAACAGGCACAGCAGAAAACCAGGTTATAACAGATCCTATTGACCCTGCTCTTGCAGATTTCAAAACAAAATTAAATGCACTGATGTTAGACTTGGCCCATCAAATTGTTCGTGACGGAGAAGGCGCAAGCAAATTTATTGAGATCACAGTATCAGGAGCAGAAAATGAAATGGCCGCAAAAAAAATCGGCCTTTCAATCGCCAACTCTCCTCTCGTAAAAACAGCAATCGCCGGAGAAGACCCCAACTGGGGACGTATCGTAATGGCAGTCGGAAAATCAGGAGAAGCAGCTGATCGTGATAAGCTCGCAATTTGGTTCGGTGATATCAAAGTAGCCACAAATGGCGAACGTGATCCGTCTTACTCAGAGCCTGAAGCAGCTGCATATATGAAAGGCGAAAACATTAATATCAAAGTTGATGTCGGCATAGCACAAGACGAAGCAACAGTATGGACCTGTGATCTCACTCATGATTACATTTCCATAAATGCAGACTATAGAAGCTAAAATAACAAGACAAAAACCATGACAAAAAAAATCCTACTCGTTTCTGCTGTGGCCCTGATTGATGTTGATGGACGCCTTTTGCTTGCCCAACGCCCTGAAGGCAAATCAATGGCAGGCCTGTGGGAGTTTCCCGGAGGCAAAGTAGAGCCAGTTGAAACACCAGAAGAAGCCCTCATCCGTGAACTGAAAGAAGAGCTGGATATAGATGTCACAGAAGCTTGTCTTGCCCCTCTCACATTTGCCAGCCACCGTTATGAAGATTTTCACTTATTAATGCCATTATATGCCTGTCGGAAGTGGAACGGCACAATCACAGGCAAAGAAGGACAGAACCTGGCCTGGGTCATGCCACTAAGATTAACAGATTATGCAATGCCACCTGCCGATGAGCCCCTTAAAGCCCTATTACGGGACATGCTTTAAGATGATCTTATTTTGGAACCATTATGGCAATAAAGACTTTGGCAACCATTAAAGCATTTTTCGCAGACAACTCTGCGACCACATCAATTGAATATGCTTTAATCGCAACAGGAATTTCCATCGCCGTCATAGCATCAATATCTGCCTTAGGCGACCCAGTTGATGGCATGTTCGGCCAAGTCAAAACCGCCTGGGATGACACTTTTGGGGATTGAGCCATACTTAAACACATAGTTTTTTTAAGAAGAATGAAAGGTTAGTCCCCCAAAACTCACCGCGTCTTATTCGCCTCCAACACCGCACGATATTTCGGCATCTCTTTCGGGTCTTGCCCGTAATATTCTGCATGCCCCCAACTGCCATAACGGCTGCCCTGCCCACCAACAGAAGAAAACGCACAGAACATCTGACAATTGGCTTCAACATATAAATCAAAATTCTGACGATAAAGATCATACATAGCTGGATGCTTCTGTACGGCACCAAGAGCATCATTATAAGGTTTTTCGGCTTGCCCCTGAGGTTGAATATGTTGGCCACCCTCATAAATAGCCAACCCAACCCCAGCAGCTTTGGCAATTGCAACATTCTCTGTGAGAACTTTCTTTTCAACCTGAACGGCTTGACGCATATCTTTTATCACATCATCAGCTGTCAGCTTCGCACCCTTTGCTTCCCAGCGCGCATAAATCTCTTCGTTGGGCCCAAAATAGCCGGCAGGTGAAAAGACATCGCACCCTCCATGTTTCATCACCCATTCTAAGGTTCGGCGCCCAGTGTCCGGCCAATGCGCCTGAACAGCACAAACACGCACTAAGCGTTTGCGGTCTGCATCTGAAAACACATCTTCCCAAATTTTAAAACAACGACGGAATAAGGCTCCAATACGTTCAGGATGATTATCTCCCCCAATATCTTCCGCAACACCGGCTCTAAATTTCTGAGGTTTTTGACGACCTTCCCAAGGGATCTGACCGCCCCCAGCAATCACAAGATCACCTGCAAGCTGACTTCTGATCATCCACTGAGTTTGAAAAAACTGCCAGTTCCAGATTTCATTGCTATATTCAAGATAAACTTTCAAAGACGGATCAAGCTGTTCCCTAACCATCTGAGCCATATTGCGAATATAATCATCATCCGCCAGATGTGGCACACATAACCAAGCATCTGTCTTTGTAAGATTGGCAAGTTTAATACAAAGCTCTATCGCAATGCCTGATCCCATTTTTCTTTTCCACTCAGGGATATCAGCAGGATTAAACCCAATCTCTTCAGTTTCAGGACTGGTTTGTGTATAATAGCTTATCTTTTTCCTGTCAGACCACTTTAGATTAATACTATTATTCGTAACCAGCCAATCCATAAACCTGAGACAATGCCATGGCTTACAAAACTCTATCACTTCAGGGCGAAATGGATTTTGTTCTAAATCAGCTTTTTCATGCTCTATAGGAAGAATGCGAATATTACGAATATGATTACCATGTTTACTCTTACGAATCGACAGTATCTCAAGCTGATCAACACCGCCATGTGTCATACTGATCTCAACACGACCAGGTTCAACACTCCGTATTTTTGTACCAGCAGATGCGCGAAATTCGCCTTCCCCATCATATAAAATGACATATTTTCCTGACTTTAAAACACTTGGCAGAAGAGTAAAAACATATTGAGATGGACCTCCGCTCCTAGGCCTAAAGGGAATCTCTAAGGGATAGCCATCCTCATCAAGATCGATTTCGCCAATCTTGTTTGTATTCCATGGACCTTGCCCACTAACATTTTTTGTGTGCCAGATGCGAGCGCCCCACATCAGATTTAAAAAAGGATATCCTGTCTCCCAATCGGCAATACTGGCCAAATTCATACCAATAGGCAATGTCCCATGCTCTGCAGCATAAGCATTTAAAATACCAAATGGTCCCGGATGTGAGAGGACACCCAACGAGCCAGCAAAACCTGCAAATTTAAGAAGATTACGACGGCTGATATTATTATACATTTTCTTAAACATCTATATCCCTCATCCCACAGAAAATTAAAACTGAAAATTAGATTAGAATATCAAAATTGGCTTCTGTAATATTTTAAAAACATCTCTATTCCTCATATAATAACGACATGACCCTTATATGTCACAAGTTCATGATATTTATGGAATAGGAGAAGCATTTTTCTTGATATAAGATAGAATAAGACTGGATCTTGTATGTCGAATACCAGGGATATGAAAAAGGGTCTGCCGAATAAACTTTTCATAGCCTGAGGTCCCTGAAACAGCCACCTTAATAAAATAATCAAATTCCCCCGTCACCATAAAAACTTCTGTAACCTCTGGTATCGATTTTATTTCATTTTCAAAATTCACGAGCAATTTCTGATCATGCCGTTCTAATGCAACTTCTATAATAGCTGTATCAGGTAAACCGAGTTCAGATTGGTTAAAAACGGTAATATAATTCTCAATAATCCCATTTTTCTCTAATCTCCGAACCCGATTCCAGCAGGGGCTAGTAGATAATCCAACTTCATCCGCCAGGTTTTGATTAGATATACGAGCATTAAATTGCAATGCACGCATAATTCTAAGGTCAATCTCGTCCATTTACACTTTATACCTTTACTAAAAATTTTTAGATAAAAAATTAATGAAATAGAGAATATTCCCCTCCTATTAAAGTTAATACAGATTAAAACGAAAGAATATTTCTAGGAAAATAGTATATAATTATACGAAAATTCCAAACAAAATTAACAAATATAGGCAAACCTGAAAGGTAGAGAGAAAAATCATAGAGTCTCATTCCTCAACCCTAAAGGAAGGACATGTACAATGAAAGCCATCAAAACACTGGAAGACAAAAAGCCAAAAAGAGGCGCTGCAGTTTTCCTTGAGGTTCTTGAAAATGAGGGCGTCGAATACATATTTGGCAATCCTGGAACAACAGAACTTGCTTTGATTGATGCATTAGTAGATTTTCCCAAAATAAAATACATCTGGGGCTTACAGGAAGCTAGTGTGGTTGCTATGGCTGATGGCTATGCCAAAGCATCAGGAAAACCAGGCTTTGTAAACCTCCACACAGCAGGAGGTCTTGGACATGGATTAGGGAACCTCTTAAACGCCCATGTCGCAGGAACACCACTTGTTGTGACCGCAGGACAACAAGACCTCAGACACATCTTAACAGACCCGCTTTTATCGGGTGATCTTGTTGGTATAGCGAGCCGAGGCGTAAAATGGGGACAAGAAATTACCACAGCAGATCAAATCCCAACACTTGTCCGAAGGGCATTTCATGATTGTGTAGCACCTCCATCTGGACCGGTATTTTTATCATTACCAATGAACGTAATGGAAGATATGACAGATGTAGATATTGGAACCCCGTCATATATTGAAAATAGAGTGCAAGCTGGTTCTCTAGATATGCTCGCTGCTTATTTATCAGAATTTGAGCCTGGAAAAATAGCACTCATAGCAGGAGATGAAGTTTCCGTCAGTGATGCAGGACTGGAAGTCGTAACCCTAGCAGAATCTCTTGCCGCAGATGTTTATGGCTCTTCCTTTCCATCATGCATTCCATATCCAACAAATCATCCACTATGGTCAGGAAACCTTCCCACAAAAGCTGGTGACATAGCAAATATCTTGCAAAACTATGACGCTATTTTTGCTTTAGGCGGCAAATCCCTAATTACAATCCTCTACACTGGAGAGTCTGCAATACCTGAGGGGTGTGAGGTTTTCCAACTTTCAATGGACGTACGAGATTTAGGGCGTACATATGCAACAAAACTCTCGGCAATAGGAGATATCAAAACATCTCTAAAAGCCTTACAGCCGTTAATCGATGAAAAAACGAGTCTGAATGCAAAAAAATATAGCAGACTTGTAAACATTGCCCTTGATCGACAAAATGAAAAACGAAATTCCTTGTTCGCCTTAGCCAGAGAACAAGTTTCAGAACCTATGATAACTCCATTGGTTGCGGCAGAACAGATGGCAAAAGCCATAGGCCCTAGTATACCAATCATTGATGAGGCTGTTGCGACAGCAAATCATTTACGAAACTGTCTGTATAGCTCATCCTTTAATCAATATTCCTTCCTACGTGGTGGTGGATTAGGATGGGGAATGCCAGCGTCAGTAGGGTACTCACTGGGCAGACGCCGAGAACCTGTTATATCCCTTGTAGGAGATGGTGCTGCCATGTACTCGCCCCAGGCGATGTGGACAGCAGCGCACGAAAAACTCCCAGTAACATTTGTTGTTTTAAACAATCGCGAATACAATATCCTCAAAAACTTCATGAAATCTCAGGCACATTATAGATCAGCCAGAACCAATCAATTTATAGCTATGGATTTGGCAGACCCTGCAATTGACTTTATTGCCCTGGCAAATTCTATGGGATTAGAAGCAAAACGCATCGAAAAAGCTTCAGATATTGCTGAAGCGATTGAGGAAGGAATTCAATCAGGAAATCCAAACCTGATTGAAATTATAATTAGCACGGAATAACATCTCTGGTGAATAATCACGCTGCTTTGTTAGATAGCAATTGAATTATTTTATCACCCATAAATGAGATATGCTCAAGATTTAAAGGCAATTGTATTTGAGTTTCAGCATTATCATACCCAGCGATACGTGCCCTAATTTTACGTTCAAAACCTTGAATTTCAAGTTCAACAAATTCGCCTGCAGGTGCTGAAATTTTCTTGTCAACGAAAATAAAAGCCGTTGAAATACGAACAACATTGGCAGTATGTGCTTGATCTTCAACCAGAATATTTGCAGAGAGGTTCACCTTATGAATTTGGAACTGGTCTTCATCATCTGAGCTTCGAATTGCTTTTATAAAGGTCTCAACCTCTTGACTAAGCATCGCTGCCTCACTAGATACCTCAAAAGCACTGTCTTTAACTCTAGTTGCGCCATTCGTATTTTGTTTAGCAGACTGGCTAAACACCTCAATACTATCAGTAACATTACTGGCATTTATAGAGACAACACTAAGACTCTCAGCAATCTCAGAAGTTGCAAACTGCTGTTGACGAACCGATTCAGCAATACTTGCTCCTAGTTCATCAATTTCCTTTATAATATCATCAATTTCAGTAAGAGACGTTTCAGCATCTTTAGCCATAGATTGCACGGCAATAACTTGTTCACTAATCTCTCCTGTCGCTTTAGCTGTCTGTGTCGCAAGCCCCTTCACTTCACTAGCTACGACAGCGAACCCTTTCCCCGCATCACCAGCACGCGCCGCCTCAATGGTTGCATTCAAAGCAAGTAAATTCGTTTGCTCAGCAATATCACTGATAAGATCAACAACGCTTGTAATTTGTTGCGACGCCTCAAGTAATTTTGCGAAATTCTCCGAAGTTGCCTGTGTCCTCTGTTTTGCGTTATTTGCAATAGACGCTGAATGGTCAGCCCTATGCTGAATTTCACCTATGGAAGCAGAAAGCTCCTCAGCAGCAGAAGAAGCCGTTGTCACACTATGTGTTGTGTCCTGGGCACCTTGGTTTAATTGATCAGCCTGCCCACCTGTTGCTTCTGAGTTGGATAAAACCTGTCCTGCGACCTCAACCATGTCAGTTGAAGATTTTGAAACTTTCTGGAAAACACCTTTGATTGTATTACCAAAAATTCCAACCAGTTGATCCATCTCATCTTGTCGTCTTAACTTCATCGTATTGGCATTATCCTGTTCTTCACGTATACGATTACGTTCAATCATACTGTCCTGAAAAACTTTCAAGGCTGAAATCATATTGCCAATTTCATCCTTACGCTTATCTGAAGGAATTTCTACATTAAGATTTCCGGCTGAAATTTCTTTCATGGCATGAGCTAATTTCTGAATAGGCTGACTAATCATCCCTCCCAGAATAAATGAAAGTGTCGCACCAAGAATCAAAGAAATCAATAGAACGATTGCAATCATAATAACAGAAAATTGAGCTTGTTCATGCACATGTTTGCTAATCTTATGTTCTGCATCAATTGCCAGCTTTTCAATAGCTTCCAGGTCTTTGATAATTATATTAACTTCAACATTCATAACCTGGTTTTGCAAACGTTGTACATCTGTCTCAAGTTCCACAAAATGCTCTAACCCTTTTACATATTTATTGAGTTGTTTAACAGCATCTTTGATAAGTATCTGATCTTCCTCTGGAAACTGCGCAACTTCAGGACTGATCAAATCTTTCCGTACACGTTCCAATTCAGAAAGAGCATAGTTCATCTCTTTCTTGTCCCCACCATAAATAAACCTGTTGGCATGGTCTCTAGCGATCAATAGATGAACAACAGCGTCAGTAATGACTGCAGATTGACCATTCAAATGTTTATTCACAAGCAAAATTTCTTCTTGTAATTTATCACCAACCTTATGCAACTCATCATCAATAACTTTTTTCTGCTCACGACGATCAACAGAAAGTTTAATAAAGCCCTGCCAATACTTTTCTATATGCAGACGTGCATCTTCAAGAAGCTCTTTATCTTTCTTAATTTTTATTTTAGGCAATTCAGCATCGATTAAATTCAAGACTGCATCATGTGCTTTTTTTACCTCAAGCCGCTTCTCATCTGTTGAATGTTCAATATAATTTTTTGTAGCCAACTGCATTTCATCAAAACTTCTTGTGATATGCGCAGCTGCATGTAAGGCCTCACCATGATGAGAAAATTCATTGAAGTCATGATCTAAAGACCTGACAGTATAAATGGAATATATCCCCATTAAGACCATCAGAAACAAAACTACAGAAAAAGCTATAAATATTTGATTCGACAAACATAAATTACTTAGTATTCCCATTGTGCGACAGACCTTTAAATTAAAAAAACTCAACTCATCATCAAAATTTACAGCAAACGGTCCAATGCTTGTAAAAGTTCTTCATTCTCAAACGGTTTTGTCAGACAAACATCCGCCTTCTCACGGGCAACCATAAGCGCTGCATCAGCAGGGATTTGAGAGGAGCCTCCTGACATCGCAATAACAGGTAAAGACTTAAAATGATTTTTTAGAGTTAAAATAACATCGACCCCATCTGAGACAGGCATCATGATATCTGTAATAACAAGGTCTAAACTGTTCTTTTGTGCAAGAGAAATACCTTGTTGACCATCCTCAGCTTCGACAACATCATGTCCTTCTCTTACAAGAATGGACTTAATCGCAGCTCGAACAGAAACCATATCATCAATTAACAAAATCTTAGCCATCAATTCACACTTTTCTAATCAAAAAAAATAATCACTTTATAGCTGGCAGAGTAAAACTCATACAACAACCATTCATACCTGAATTTTGGTGTGCCTCAGTGATTTTCAACTGTCCACCAAAACTCTTAATAATCCCATAAACAACTGATAAACCAAGACCAGTACCACCATCATCTGGACGGGTAGTAAAGAAAGGCTCTAACACCTTTGTACGAATTTCTGAGGGAATTCCAGGCCCATCATCTAAAACTGAAATTGTAAGAAAATCTGGTACGTTCTGACCCATCTCAACGAATATTTTCCCATTCTCTTTCATCGCTTGCGAAGCATTAATCATCAAATTCGCCATCACTTGGCTAAATTGGGTTGCATCCAGATTAGCTGAAATACTCTCTATATTTTCGTCTATACTCAGCTTGATTTCTATAGATGTGGGTAACAAAGTCTTAATAAACTCTACCGTTTTCTTTAAGAGCGGACCAACAGGAGTCTCCACGAGACGAGATGGTTTTGTTCGCGAAAAAGATAACACATCATGAACCACATCAGCAGCCTGACGTGCACTCTCTAAAACAATATCTAAATCCTGACGGATATGCTCACTGGATATATCTTTTTTATGAAGTGAAATAAGCGAAATAACAGGCTGCAACAAATTGTTAAGCTGATGCGCAACACCTCCCGCCATCTGCCCAAGTGCTTGCAGTCTCTGACGCTCAATTTCCGTAACTTCATTCTTTCTTTGCTCAGTAATATCATTCTGAATACCGATAAAAGAAATCAAATGTCCCTGGTCATTATGGACAGGAGCCATTTTCAAAGCATTAAGAAATGGTGAACCATCCTTTTTATAATTGGTCAGCTCCAAATCAATGCTGCGTTCTTCCTCAATTGCGTCACGCAGCATTTGAATATAACCTTGCTCTGTATCTGCTCCTTGCAAAAAACGGCAATTCTGTCCCAGAATATCTTCAAGATCATACCCTGTCGTTTCGCTAAACGCCGGGTTAACATAGATAAGTGGAATATCATCCTGTTCACAATCAGAAATAGTAATATTAACAGGACAAGCCTCAATAGCCGCCACCAATAAATCTGGTTTCGTGTAAGCAATTTGCTTCAGTATTTCTTTACTAAAGCAATTATGCACAACCTTGGATTTATCATGCAAAACGTCAGACATATCTTACCTTCATAGAATTCCGATTTGACTATGAAGGAGAACAATTGATATTTAATAAACGATGTTATAAAATACAAAAAATTAAATAAAATTTATCCCTTAACTTTGAGAGAACATAAAAAAAGATTAACAATTTTACTCACTCTGCCTTATCCCCCGCACCCTTTTCTTCAACACCCAAAGCATCCGCAAGTCGCACCTTCGCAGAACCTGGACGGAGAGGTTTTTGCTGACTCTCATGTGGCGCCCATCCACTCAAACTAACGATCTCAAATGTCGCTGGAATACGTCCATCAGCCCCCCCAAACCGATCATGATAAACCTCAACCATTCGCATCAAGGTTTGACGTCCCAAAGGAACTTTCCGCCGATCACATAAAATATTTGTCGCCCCCATTCCTCTAAGGTCTCTCATTAAATGAAACGGGCTCTCATACGAAACGGTTACAACATCACTGTCTGTCACGGGCAATGCAAACCCGGCACGTTGCAACAAAGCTCCCCCATCACGAATATCCATAAAAGGGGCAACACGTGGGCTCACTCCACCATCACACTCTTCTTCAGCCACTGCAAGAGCCTCACGCAACTCATACAAGGTTTGCCCACCAAACAAAGCAGCCATAAACAACCCATCAGACTTTAGAGCTCTGCATATTTGAACAAATACCCCAGGAAGATCATTCACAAATTGTAAACTCAAACCGGAACAAATGAGATCAACACTATTTTTCTCAAACGGAAGAACTTCCATATCAAGCAATTGCGTGTTCCCATTGCACTGCGCCAGCATTTCAGGACAATCATCTACAAATAAGACTGAGCCAACCCGAGAATGTGCGGAAAGCATATTTCCGATTAGACCGTGATGAGATCCATAATCAATCGCTAATGAAAACTCTCTAAGAACAGTCTGCAAACGCTCTTCCATATCCTCCGCAACACGTTGCAAAAGAAAATCATAATTTTTGATTTCAGACGCAATTCTTGAACGCCTGGACTTCAAAAGGTCTCGATCAAAAATGTGTATAATCTCAGACATATTTTCTTATTACCTGAATTTTGAGCTATGATGACGGTTCTATGAGATGGACAACAAAAAATATCAGAAAGACATTCCGATATTGCGCGGACTTTATACTTCCACCAGTCTGTATCGCATGTCGAACAGCCACAAATAAACAAAATACCTTATGCCCGCAATGTTGGACAAACGTCAATTTTATTGTACCTCCAATATGTGACCGACTAGGAATTCCTCTCCCCTATAACGTAGGTCAACCACACATATCTGTAGCAGCAATAATAAACCCACCAATTTACGATAGAGCCAGAACTGTTGCAGAATTTACAGGCTCCATGCGCACGCTCATACATGGCTTAAAATATGCCGATCGTCATGAAGGATTACAACTATTCGGGAAATGGCTCATAAACGCAGGTAAAGACATCTTGGAAGAAGCAGATCTGATAGTCCCAGTTCCATTACATCCCTGGCGATTATGGTCAAGACGCTTTAACCAATCTTCACTATTAGCACAAGCCGTCTCTCAACAAAGCAATATTCCCATTGATCATCTCATCCTCAAAAGAAAGCGCAATACCAAAGCCCAAGTAGGACAAACACGCAAGCAACGAGAAAAAAATGTATCAGGCGCTTTTATCATCCAAAAATCAAACAACTCTAAAGTTGAAAACAAAAACATTGTCCTGGTTGATGATGTTTTAACCACGGGCGCTACAATTAATGCCTGTACGAAAGCTTTAAAAAAGGCAAATGCAAATAAAGTTGATATTTTAACACTCGCTAGAGTGATTCAGCCGCAGATTCTAGAGTTTTGAATTTAAAATGATATGTTAAATTACTATATTCATATGAGTAACAGTAAATGAAAATCAGGAATGAATAAGAACGGATATCCCATTGAGCTCAGAAAAGAAAATTATCGTATATACAACAATGATGTGCCCATATTGCCATCGTGCAAAGCACCTCTTGAATAAAAAAAATGTTGATTTTGAAGAAATTGATGTAACATTCTCATCTGAAAAAAGAGCAAATATGAGAAAAATCTCAGGCGGTGTTAACACTGTTCCACAAATTTTTATTGATGAATATCATGTGGGCGGCTGCGATGATCTCTATGCACTTGAAACAGAAGGGAAACTTGACGAATTATTGTCAAAATCATAGCTTTACCATATGCAAAACACTCAACAATTCCGTGCAGCTCTGGTACAAATGAGGTCCAAAGTCACGACCTCACCCAATCTTGATATGGCAGATCGCTTTATTCGTGAAGCGGCCAAAGACGGAGCGGAATATGTACTGACACCGGAAAATACCTCTTTAATGGAGCTCAGAACGAAACCTCTTTTTGAAAAAATAGAGTCTGAAGAAAACAGTAAAGCATTGTTATTTTTCACCCATTTAGCAAAAGAATTAAAAATATGGCTTCATATAGGAGCAATACCGGTAAGGCTAACGGAGACAAAAGCCGCCAACCGCTCTTATCTAATCAATCCAAATGGCACAATATCGGCAAAATATGATAAAATTCATATGTTTGATGTCGAACTTCCAAATGGAGAAAACTATTTAGAGTCAAAAAACTTTAAGGCCGGCAACCAAGCAGTTGTGACAGATCTGCCATGGGGAAAATTAGGTTTAACAATATGTTATGATTTACGTTTTCCAAATCTTTATAGGGCACTTGCAAAAGCAGGAGCTAAAATCATATCAGTACCTGCTGCATTTACCCTACAGACAGGAAGGGCTCACTGGCATATTCTTTTGCGTTCAAGGGCAATTGAAACAGGTTGCTTTATATTTGCAGCAGCACAAGGTGGTGATCATGAGACAGGTCGATCAACTTATGGCCATTCCATGATTATCTCTCCCTGGGGTGAAATTTTAGCTGAAGCTGATACCGAACCAGGTTGGATTTGCACCGAAATTAATATGGAAAATGTAGAAAAAGCTAGAAATAACATTCCTTCACTACAACATGATAGGGAATTTGACCTAACATTAATTAAATCTGATATGAATATTTTGGAGACCCCATGATTCGTTATGCACTCATATGCAAAAATGGACATGAGTTTGAAGGATGGTTTAAAAATTCCTCTGCCTTTGATAAACAGTCAAAAAACAAACTCTTAACCTGCCTAAAATGTGGAACAAATGATGTATCCAAAGCCTTAATGGCCCCCAATTTAGGTCAGGCAGAAGTTATGAGCGCTGGAAATGCAATTGAAAAAGCCGTCGCAAAACTCCCAAAAGAAACGATTGATAAAATACGTGAAGTTCGTGATGAAGTTGTAAAAAACGCAGACTATGTGGGCGATAAATTTGCAGAAGAAGCTCGTAAGATTCATTATGAAGAAGCAGATGAACGAGGTATATATGGTGAAGCAAGCTTCAATGAAATCAAAGAATTAGAGGATGAAGGCATTCCTTTTCAACCATTACCAACATTACCTGAAGATCAAAATTAAGATATTAACCACTTAGTTTATTGCAAATTATCTTTTTCTGCCGTTATAAAATAATTAACATCCATATCATGCGAAAGAGACCATTCTTCATGAAGAGGATGATAAACCATCCCTCGTTTGTCGACCACATTTAACCCAGTAGTTTCAATGGCTTGACTTAACTCATCTGGCGTAACAAATCTATTCCATTGATGCGTACCGACAGGAAGCCAACGCAAAACATACTCAGCTCCGACAATTGCTAAAGCATATGATTTTAAAGTTCGATTAAGTGTGGATATAATAAGGATACCACCTGGTTTAACCAAGGTCTGACAAAGGCCTATAAAAGCTTTGATATCTGGTACATGTTCAATAACCTCAAGCAAAAGAACAATATCAAATTGGTTGCCCTCTTGAACAAGATCTTCAACTCTCTTGACTTGATAATTTATCTTAAGCCCCTGGTTCTCAGAGTGAAGATGGGCAGCCTCAATATTTTCTTGTGCAGGATCAATTGCCGTCACTTGAGCCCCCATACGGGCCATTGGTTCTGCAACAAGTCCTCCACCACATCCAATATCAAGAAGACTCAAGTCTTGAAATTTAAGCACAGAATGCTCTGAACGATCATATTTTGTGCAAATCTGCTCATGGATATATTTTAGACGAGTTGGACCAAGAATATGCAACGGGCGAAATTTACCATTTAAATCCCACCATTCCGAAGAAATTTTTGCAAAACGTTGAACTTCATCATTGTCAAGAGTAGAATTAACCATATTGTTCCTTGATTTGAAGTGTATAATGCATTAGCCATTTGAGCATATTGCAGATAAACCTAATGTTAAAGCAAATATTGCAGGACGGCCCTATTAAGACTATGAATAGTTTTAAAAATAAATAGTTGGCATAATTCAGCTTTGAAATTTAATAATATTGTCACTGAAAAATAAAGCTTCTATTAGGCTATCGGGATAAATATATATGGCGTTACTTGTATTAAAATTTGGAGGAACTTCAGTTGCAGACTTGGAGCGGATTCAGAATGTAGCAAATCACATTGAATGTGAAGTAAAGGCAGGGCATAATTGCGCTGTAATCGTTTCTGCAATGGCTGGTCAAACAAACCAACTCGTAGAATGGGCAAGGCAAGCTGCAAAATTACACGATACAAAAGAATACGACGCTGTTGTATCATCGGGAGAGCAAGTAACCGCAGGCCTTTTGGCAATTGTTTTACAGTCAAGGGGAATATCAGCCCGATCATGGTTAGGTTGGCAAATCCCAATGAAAACATCGGATGCTCATGGTTCGGCCAGAATCTTGGATATACCATGCACTGAGCTTAAAGATCGAGTGACACAAGGAGAGGTTGCAGTCATAGCTGGTTTCCAGGGTATTAGCGATAATAATCGCATTACAACCCTTGGTAGAGGTGGGTCCGATACCTCTGCAGTAGCAATCGCTGCAGCTTTAAACGCTGATAGATGCGATATATACACAGATGTTGATGGAGTATACACAACCGATCCGCGGATTGTGCCCTCAGCAAGACGCCTTGATCGCGTTTCATATGAAGAAATGCTTGAAATGGCCTCTCTAGGAGCAAAAGTTTTACAGACAAGATCTGTAGAATTGGCAATGGTCCATAATGTAAAGCTGCAGGTTAGATCAAGCTTTGAAACGCCAAGGTCTATACCAATATCAAATAACACAAACGCATCCGTAGCTGGAACATTAGTTTGTAATGAGGATGAAATATTGGAACAACAAATTGTAAGTGGTATCGCCTATGCAAAAGACGAGGCGAAAGTAACATTACTTCAAGTAGCTGATAAACCTGGAGTTGCTGCTCGTGTATTCGGCCCTCTCTCAGATGCAGATATAAACGTTGATATGATTGTACAAAACGTATCGGATGATGGCCGTTTCACTGATATGACATTCACTGTCCGCGCAACAGATCTGGATAAAGCGCTTGGAGTTATAGAAAGTGCTAAAACAGAAATTGGTTTTTCCAATCTTATCGGCTCAACAGATGTCGTTAAAATATCAGTGATTGGTATAGGCATGAGAAGTCATGCAGGTGTTGCCGCTCAAATGTTCACAGCTATGGCTGAAAAAGGTATCAATATCCAGGCGATCACCACATCTGAGATTAAAATTAGCATCCTTATTGATGCAGATTATACAGAATTAGCTGTTAGAACATTACATTCACTGTATGGATTAGACGCTCAGTAAAAACTTTTTAGAACTAATTTGAGTGTAGTCTGCACAAGATCATATACCTGATATTAGTTTAGGATAAATGGGGAAAATTATATATGCCAGCCCCAATCGGAGCACCTAGGGTTTTATTGCGTCGGCTACGCGAAATCATGGCCGAACCTGAAAGCCCGCAAGCACGACTAGATAATATTGTTATTCAAATTGCCGCTATCATGGTCGCTGAAGTGTCTTCGGTTTATCTTGCGCGTCAAGATGGGTCTCTTGAGTTATTTGCAACTGAGGGGCTAAACCCGAATGCTGTACACAATACTTTTATGAAACCAGGAGAAGGCCTGGTAGGTTACATTGCGAAGCATGCAGAAACTTTAAACCTATCAAATGCGCAATCTCATGAATCATTTTCATATCGACCCGAAACTGGTGAAGATCCTTATCAATCATTTTTAGGTGTACCAATTCTTCGTGGCGGAGGTCTATTGGGCGTTTTAACAATTCAAAATAGAGCAAGACGCCATTATCACGAAGAAGAAATCGAAGCCTTACAAACAACAGCCATGTTACTTGCAGAACTTATTGTGTCTGGAGAGTTGGCCAATGTAGATGAGGTCACAGAAGATTTAGCACACCGACAACCGATTACAATGGAAGGGGTTCCCTTCACAGAAGGTATTGCACTTGGACATATTGTTTTACATGAACCAAGAGTTGTTGTCACAAAACTCATTGCTGAGGATGTAGCCCTTGAACGTAGCCGTATTCGACAAGCAATTGGCAAATTACGTATTACCGTAGATGATATGCTCAGTCGCGGTAACATTCCATTCTCAGGGGAACATCGCGATGTGTTAGAAGCCTATAGAATGTTTGCGCATGACCGAGGCTGGGGGAACCGTTTATTAGAATCCATCTCCACAGGACTGACAGCAGAAGCTGCCGTTGAGCGTGTTCAAAATGATACCCGAGCAAGATTACTAAGACAAACAGACCCTTATTTAAAAGATCGACTACACGATCTTGATGACCTGTCCAATCGACTGTTAAGAATTTTAGCAGGTAAAACATCAACAGCCTCAAAAGATGAACTTCCTGACGATACAATATTAGTAGCCCGTAACATGGGAGCCGCTGAATTATTAGATTATGACCACACACGCTTACGTGGCTTGATTTTAGAAGAAGGCAGTTCTGCAAGTCATGTCGTAATTGTAGCAAGAGCAATGGGAATTGCTGCGATAGGAAACGTAAGTAATATCTTAAACGAAGTTGATCAAGATAATGCAACGATAGTGGATGCAGAGTCTGGTAAGATTCACATTCGACCAACATCAGACATTGTTGAAGCATATTCAGATAAAGTTCGTTTCCGTGCCAAAAAACAAAAACAATATGAACAACTCCGTGATAAACCTTCTGTAACCGCGGATGGACAAAAAATAAACCTACTCATTAATGCCGGACTATTAGTCGACTTACCCCATTTAGAAGAATCTGGCGCAGATGGTATCGGTTTATTTCGAACTGAATTACAGTTCATGATTTCATCCACATTTCCAAGGCTCAATCAGCAAACGGAAGGCTATAAAAAAATTACAGAGACTGTAGGAAACAAACCAATAGTCTTTAGAACGGTTGATATTGGAGGAGACAAAGTCCTTCCATACCTGCGCCATGCAAAAGAAGAAAACCCTGCCCTGGGGTGGCGTGCAATCAGAATTGCTCTTGACCGTCCAGGCATGTTTAGAACTCAAATCAGAGCATTACTTAAAGCATGTGCAGGACGAGAACTGCGTGTCATGTTACCAATGATCACCCAGGTTGATGAATTTGAAAGAGCAAGAGAACTTATTGACCGTGAATTAAATTTCATGTCTCAGCATCATCATACAACACCATCCAAAATTCTTGTTGGAACTATGTTAGAAGTGCCATCATTAATTTGGCAACTAGATAAATTACTACCAAAAGTCGATTTTATGTCTGTAGGAAGCAATGACTTAACTCAGTTTATCTTTGCAGCCGATCGGTCAAACTTACTAGTGGCAGACAGATTTGATTCTTTAAGCCCTACATTTTTAAGAGTCTTAAGACAAATTGTATCTGAATCAGAAAAATATAACGTACCTCTAAATCTCTGTGGAGAAATGGCAGGTAAACCCCTTGAAGCAATGGCGCTCATTGGGTTAGGTTTCCGTTCAATTTCAATGGCCCCTGCATCAATTGGCCCTGTAAAATCTATGATTCTATCCTTAAATGCATCAGAGATACAGGATTATGTTTTATCAGGCCTGGATACAAATGTTATAAGTTTACGTGAAGATTTAATAGCGTTTGCACGCGAGAAACAAATTCATATCTGAAGAAAAATAATGTCAGAAATACCCGAACAAAAACTAAAAATGCTAGTCGATAGATGGGAAGCTGTTCAATCAGAATTAGCAGCCGGACCAGATCAAGATACATTTGTAAAACTCTCAAGAGAATTCTCTGATCTTGACCCTGTTGTCGAAGCAATCAATCAACTAAACTCATCAAAACAAGAACTTTTAGATCTAAATGAGATGATTGAAGACCCTGACACAGATGATGAAATGCTTGAAATTGCAAAAGAAGAACGAGCAGAACTCACGCCCAAAGTTCAGGAAATGAATCATCAAATTCGCATTCTTTTACTTCCAAAAGATGCCGCAGATGAAAAAAGTGCCATTCTTGAAATAAGAGCTGGAACTGGTGGAGATGAAGCTGCATTATTTGCAGGAAATTTATTTCGTATGTATCAAAGATACTCAGAAATCATGGGATGGCGGGTTCAAATTATGTCGGCCAGTGAATCTGCTGTAGGAGGTTACAAAGAAATTATTGCAAGTATAACTGGAAAAGGTGTTTTTGCTAGACTAAAGTATGAATCTGGTGTTCATCGCGTGCAACGTGTCCCTGAAACGGAGTCTGGTGGACGCATTCACACATCTGCGGCAACTGTTGCCGTTCTCCCCGAAGCGGAGGAGGTCGACATTGAAATTGCTGAAAAAGATTTGCGCATTGATGTCTTCAGAGCGAGTGGTCCAGGAGGACAATCCGTAAATACCACAGATAGTGCGGTCCGGATAACGCACCTGCCGACTGGGACTGTAGTAAGCCAGCAAGATGAGAAATCACAACATAAAAACAGAGCAAAAGCCATGAAAGTTTTGCGCTCTCGTATTTATGAAATTGAACGTCAGAAACAAGACGCAGAACGTGCCGCAGATCGCAAAGGGCAAGTTGGCTCAGGCGATCGTTCTCAAAGAATTAGAACATATAACTATCCGCAAGGAAGGGTCTCAGACCATCGTATTAATTTAACGCTGCACAAGCTCGAACAAGTTATTGCAGGTGACAGTTTAGACGAAATTATTCAAGAGCTTATCACAGAAGACCAAGCAAATCAGCTTGCTTCTATGGAAGAAACGCTCTAACACACAACCAATAGTTCTAACAACCTCAATGACATACAAAAGAGCTATGGCTGCGATATTAACAAAAAAAGAAACAAATATATGGCAAGTTCATAAAACTGTCACACAGATACTTGCAAATAATGACATTAATACTGCATCACTTGACGCTAGAATATTAATATGTAAAATATGCGATATATCTTATGAACATTTTATAGCTTTCCCTGAAAAAATAATATCCGAAGAAAAAATCCATAAATTAGAATTATATATTAACCGGAGGCTGTCTGGGGAGCCTGTATCTCGTATAATAGGAGTTCGTGAATTTTGGGGAATGCCTTTTGCTTTAAATGAGGCAACCCTGGATCCAAGAGCAGATACAGAAACATTAATTGAATTTGTCATTGAACTTTTAAAGGATCAGACTACTTATAATGAAGATATACGTATTTTAGATATAGGCACTGGCACAGGATGTGTTATACTAAGCCTATTATCGGAGTTCAAAAATGCAATGGGCGTTGGGATTGATATATCTCATGATGCTTTAAAAATAGCTAAACAAAATGCAGAAAAACTAAATTTATCAAACAGGGTCGAATTTATACAATCTAATTGGTTAGACAGTATATGCGGGAGATTTGATATTATTGTTTCTAATCCTCCTTATATACCAACTGATGACATTAACACACTAATGCCTGAGGTCAGGAAATATGATCCATTAGCTGCATTAGATGGAGGAATTGATGGTCTAGACGCCTATAGAACGATAATTTCTCAAATAAATGAAAAATTATCAGATTTCAGATTTATTGTATTTGAAATAGGTAAAGATCAAGATAAATGCGTTAAAAATATATTAATGTCATATAAATCTTTAGGTACATTTAGTAATATTTCATATAAATGTGATTTAAATCGAATAAAACGATGCATCGCTATAACTAAAGAAATAAAAACTTTTTGAACTTTAACCAAAAAAGGGTTGGAAACTTTTTACTTTCGCGCTAATCTAACAATATATGCAGAATCAAAGAAGCGCGTGGAAATAAGATCAAATTAAGAAAAATGCTCTTAAGATCAAGAATAGTTTTATAATTGCAGCTCCACAACCTCAGTTATTATCTGAGAGAAAACCGTAGCTTCAAATAACTTATAAATGAAATGTTTCAATGCAAAGCATGAGGAACAATTTTAAAGTTTTTTAACTAAGGCAAATGTGAAATATTTGTTGTAGATTGAGCCTAAAATATTTTCATACGAAAATGTAAACGGACTCGATACACAATTCTTTTTGCAGAATAGAGCCATGGGGGCTCATGCCGAAAACGTAAGTGAAGTAAAATCTGAATGGGTCTTTCATCAAAATTCAGATGTTTTTCACCAAAGTAATTATGGAAGCCTATGAGGCAACAAACACAGCAAAATAGAAGAAACAACGGTCGTTCTAGAAGCAACCGTAAAACTCAAAATCCATTGACTCGGAACTATGAATCGAATGGACCTGATGTAAAAATTCGCGGGACTGCATCTCATATCGCAGAAAAATATACGTCTCTAGCACGTGATGCACTATCTTCAGGTGATACAGTGAACGCTGAGAACCTTTTCCAACATGCAGAACACTACAACCGTATCATTATGTCAGCACAACAATCCGACCAGGCTTCATCAAACGACAATGCTGTGACTGATAACGCCAATGGACAACCAAACGAAGCATTGGAAAACGGCGATCTTGAAGATACACAAAAGCAGGGAACTGCGGATGGAGAGAGAAGACAAGAAAAACAAGGCCGCTCAAACCGCTCTCGCAATGGCAAAGGTAATTCCTCTTCCAATAACCGCCGCAGAAGACGCCGTCCAAATGGCAATGGTTCAGAAGCTAAAAACTCTGAGTCAATGAACGGAGCGCCAAAAGACAATAAAAACGGTGAAGCGAAGAATGTTGAATCAAAAAATGGTACTGAACAAAAAGCTGAACCTGTAAAATCTGATATACCAGCACCACCTCCAGAAACAAAATCAGAACCAACAACAGAAGCTCCACCAGATGGCGCTTTGATTTAAGGTTTTGTAAATTAAGCAAAAATCGATTGAGATTTCCCAAATTTAATTTCTAAAAAGATTTAGGGTGGAAATAATCTGAATTTTTTTATGACGAAGATATACAGCTATTATTTGGACAAGCTAGCGGGATAGTGAGTTTGATGGCGTCCTGGCTTCCATGAATTTTTTTATTTTTATTATCGCGAGCAATTTATAGTTTTCATAATTTATCGTAGCGATTGACAAGCCCTTTTAGTGTTCTCATTTCATAAGATGAGTAGATCAAAGGGAGCTGATCACCTTATGAAAATAAGTAACGCGCTTTATCCCGGTTTCTATTTCTATTCTTTTTAGAATGTTGGTAAGTTATTTTCTTAGCTTGCTGATTGCCTCTCTGGTTTTTAGGATCGCAATATTTTAGGTGAAAAGGCCCAGTCTTAAGGTCTGTCATTAGGCCTGTTTCAGAGTCAACAATTATCTTTTTGATATTTGCTTTGATTTTAGGAGTATCAGCGCTTATCTTGCTTCTGTAACTTTGCTATTTTTTCATCAGAACTTACTAGGAATATACTGCTCTTTGGTGTTTCATTGCCCTAATCATTTCGCTTATGATTTACTCTTAAATTGAGCTTGTTGCATTCAGGGATTCTCAAAGTACGATTTGGGGGCACCTTGATCAGACGCCAGTTCAAGTTCGTTTTATATTAGCCACGATTGTTTCATTGGTAACTGCCATGATTTTATATGTCTGGGTGTCCTTTGGTAGATAACATGTTTAACATTAACTCTATGTCTATGTATAAAAAGGAATAGGTGTAAACCTATTCCCATGTAACATGAATCTTGAGTTTTAAAATTTACGACTGATACCAACTCGAAGCCCTGTGATTCCAGAGATTGTTTCACGTGATACCCCTGAGAAAGTAATATCTTCTTCTCCCAAACCAGTGAGAGTACCATCTAGCCTTGCCGACCATTTATCAGTTAGAGCAAGTTCAGCACCAAGGCCAACCAATAAAGATGCTGTAATCTCATCTTCTCTTTTTCCAGTCTTCTGCCTCACATCAACATCAGAGAATGCTAGTCCTGCGAGACCATAGATATAAAGATTTTCCCATGCATAACCTGCACGCATTCGAACAGATCCAGACCATCTTGCATCAATCTCCAAGGCTCCTAAAGTTGCATCATTTTTTGAAGTTTTGCCCCCAAGCCCAATAAGTTCGATTTCAGCACCAACTAACCAACCTCCATTGTCAGTGGCAGCACCATAGAAAAAGTTTGTTCCGATAAGACCACCTAAAGTGATAGCTTCTCTTTCAATGGTTAAATCCTTAACACCTGCACCACGATCTACCTCAGCTACAGTATTGGTATAGCCAATAACAAGACCAGCATAATTACCTAACCATCTCTTACTCGGATCATTTTTATAATAGGTCGTCTCTCCACCTGCAAAACTATTTGATGAAACGAATATGACTAAAACAACCAATGCAAATGTTTTAATTTTATTTTTCATTTATAACTCCTGTTGCAAAATTTAATTAATTAGCTTATATTAGACATTATTTATCGTAAAACAATAATTAATACAAGTGAATTTGCAAAAATTCATAAAATTGGATAAAAGTGGCGGTATGTTTGGCCTGAAAAGAAAAGGTGAGGATTAATATGCAAAATAGAAGTGTCAGTCATCTGGCCAAGTGGGCACAAATAACCAGCCTGCTAGGTATCTTTATACTTAGTACAACGATCATCTTCTGGCTTTATCTTCTGATATTTCAGACGTCTGCGTTTGATCTGCTAATGCAACAAGCTGTTATTGGTGATGTTCCGGTAACACTCACCCAAGTTATAAGAGGCATAGCTTTTGTATTTTTGGTTTTCCCATTATTGCTATGTATCTATCTGCTTTATAATTCTTTTAATCTGTTCCAAAGGTATAAACAAGGTGATGTACTAACGGTCAAATCTTGTAAAACGCTTTCTAAGATTGGTTGGATTACGGTTCTTCTCGCACCAATTTATACATTCAATGAAACGATGTTTTCTCTTGTTGTAACAATGTTCAACAAACCCAACCAACGTATTCTAGCTGTGCAAGTTGATGAGACTGATATTTTGGCTATTCTTATTGGATTACTCCTGGTTATTGTCAGCCATATTATGAGACACGCCGTGTCTATCGCAGAAGAAAACAAGTCATTTATTTAACTGAAAGCAGACTATATGGCGATTATAGTAAGACTAGATGTTGTTCTTGCCAGACGTAAAATGCGATCAAAAGATCTCGCCCGTGAGGTTGGAATTACAGAACAAAATCTTTCTTTATTAAAATCTGGGAAAGTTAAAGGAATTCGTTTTGAAACATTAAATAAGATTTGTGAAAAACTTCAATGCCAGCCCGGTGATATTTTAGAGTATGAGGAAGAAGAACCTTGAGTAACTTTCTTCATATTAGATCTGTTTGTTAGCCCAGACTCGACTGGTCAAATAAGATATAAGACCAGTCTGATTGTCCTTGCCAAATTATATGTGTGATATTTGCCTTAACTCAAGCTTGCACAAAAACGCTGAATACGCTCACAAGCTGTTTTCAAGGCTTCTGTAGAAGTCGCATAAGACGCGCGGAAATAAGGTGATAAACCAAATGCTTCGCCATGCACCACAGCAACACCTTCACTCTCAAGCAATGCAGTAACAAAATCTTCGTCAGTCTGAATAACTTTGCCATCTGGAGTCGTCTTACCAATACACCCGGAAATTGACGGATAAACATAAAACGCACCTTCTGGAACGACACATTCAATGCCCTCAGCAGCATTAAGCATAGAAACCACAAGGTCACGTCTTTCTTTAAATACCTGCGCGCGTTCAGGCAAAAAGCCTTGAGGACCATTCAACGCTTCGACTGCAGCCCACTGACTGATCGAACTTGGGTTTGATGTTGACTGAGACTGAATTTTAGCCATAGCCTTAATCAGCTCAACAGGCCCAGCTGCATAACCAATTCGCCACCCCGTCATCGCATAAGCTTTCGATACACCATTCACCGTTAACGTTCGGTCCTTCAAACCAGGTTCAATCTGCGCTGGTGTCACAAACTCAAAACCGTCATAAGACAAATGCTCATACATATCATCGGTCATAACCCAGACATGAGGATGACGCATCAAAACATCTGTAAGAGCTTTCAATTCAGCTGCATTATATCCAGCCCCAGTTGGGTTGGATGGAGAGTTAAACAAAAACCATTTTGTCTTAGGTGTTATTAAAGATTCAAGTACATCGGGTGTTAGCTTAAAATTGGTTTCAATAGACGTTTTTGCAATGACAGGCGTTCCACCACCAAGCAAAACAATATCAGGATAGCTCACCCAAAAAGGTGCTGGAATAATCACTTCATCACCAGGGTTTAAAGTCGCAAGAAAAGCATTATACAAAACCTGCTTGCCTCCAGTCCCAACACTCACTTGTGCAGGCTCATAGTCAAGTTCATTCTCACGCTTAAACTTTGCACAGATTGCCTGTTTCAACTCAGGAATACCATCAACCGCAGTATATTTCGTCTCGCCCCTTTCAATCGCAGCAATAGCAGCTTTTTTAATATTCTCGGGGGTATCAAAATCAGGCTCACCAGCACCAAGCCCAACAACATCTTTTCCTGCAGCTTTCAGCTCACGTGCCTTCGTCGTAACAGCAATTGTAGGTGATGGTTTTACACGACTTAAAGACTCAGCAATAAAGCTCATTTTGACAACTCCTAGTTGTTTATCCAGAATTCAGTAATGATTTGATAGGTGATATATCGATTACGAACCGCAGGCTAAGCAGATATCCAGTGAAGTCAAGTATTCTTTTGAATAAGTATTAAAAAACAAAGTCTCATCAGATCTGAGAATTAAACCTCATCTTCAAAAATATTTTCAGGACTTTGCATATGAGATGACCAGGAACGCTGAGGCATCATATGATAATATTTATTCTGAACGATCCCAAGGGCACCAGGAGGCGGAAGATAATTCATGAGCCAAATACGGTTAATACCCCAACGCTCCGCCATACCATGTTCATAGGTTAGTTTTGCTCTTAAATAGTTTTCAAAAAGGTTTTCTATTGTCGCCTCAGGACCATACCCAATATTATATTGATCAAGATACTGTTGCATAAAACTTCGAAGATAAGCAGGTTCACGTGGCAAATCCCCCAACCCAAGACGTTCAAGAAACCTGCGATCATTCATATTGACCAATATTTCAACCAAACGTCCTGAAATAACGGTTAACTCAAATGATTTAAGATCAGCCTCAAAAGAATGAACCCAGTGTGATAAATAATGACGTTCATATTGTTCCTGCGCCTTTAAAACTGGCTCCAGAGTACTTCGATACAAAATATTGAGGCGATATTCTTTTTGCAGCAAGATATAACGCTGAAACACAATGCGCCGACGAAGCTTCAGCATATTCTTTTTATTGTTCCACCAACGCTTCCTCCAGAATTTAAAAGTCCAACGACGATGGCGAGCTTTCCACTTGGCAAGGTCAACAAGATCATCTAACAGAGCATCTCTGAGAGGTTCGCAGTCCCGCTCATAATCACTCTCATAACGTTGCAATACACGTTGTGCATTGTCCTCAAGACGATCAAACTCCCGGCACCTTTGTTGTAAGCGAATAACTTTTTGCTGAAATCCTTTATGAAATAAGCTATGGAGATAAATAGATATTGCAAAAGGTCCCCCGCGCAAGGACAAAAGATTATACCAGGCTGACACATACGTATTCATACGCGTCTCACGCGCATGCGAACCCCATAAAGCCTGTCTGGCCCTTAATACCTGTTGGCTACTTGGCATTTTTTTATTGTCTGGTTCACCACCAGACCGACCGCCAGTCAACTTTGAACCAAGTCCGGCTCCAGCCCCTTTTCCCAAGCCTGCAAGTATAGCAAACCCAAAACGCCCTATGATCCCTCGAACAGCAACAACTAGGGCACCAATGATGGTTGCTATCAAAAAACCAATATCAGCAAAGAAACTAAAAAAAAGAGTGAGAATATCCATAATATTTTATTTTATTGTGAGCATGACATGCTTAAGATTTAAGCACCCCATACAATAAATACAATATATTTCAAAATAATATCGACAGAAGAAAAACATACAAATAAAGTTTTATGAAAATAGAATCTTGCCATAAGAACAAAAAATTATTGTCTTATTAATTTGGGGAAAAGTTATGTAGAAAAAACCGGGCTGCAAAGAGCCCGGTATAAAAGTATAAGTCTCGCAAACACGCTCTAGGAGCGCTAAAAATTTAGAAGGTATTATGGGAGGGAGGAAACACCTTCAAACTGCATAAGCAGCTGTCCGTTAATATGATATTATAAATCAAATTGAGCAATAGGCCTAACAACATATCAGTTATGCATATAAGACATACCACAAGAATTTCGACAACTCAGAAAGACCATTGCTTTGCTTTAGTAAGTAGAAAATCTCGAAAGACTTCAATACGTTTTGCATTTCGTAGTTCTTCTGGATAAACAAAATACGTATCAAATTGAGGAAGCCTTGTATCTCTCAACACAGGAACAATGTCATTATCCTCACCAACCAGGTAATCAGGTAAGACGGCGATACCAATACCGGATTTTACAGCCCGTCGTAAACCATAAAGACTATTAATTGTCAAAACTGGGCGTATCTTGTCGGCGCCATCAACAAACAAAGTTTCCAACCAATTCAAAGCCTTAACAGGTTCTGGGGCATTTCCACCAAATGTAATAACCTGGTGTTTTGATAACTCTTCAATATCCCTGGGGTTACCAAATTTTTTGACATAAGAGATAGAAGCGTAAAGATGTAGATGCACTGTAAATAATTTTCTACGAATTAAATCATTCTGTGTTGGCTCTCTTAACCAAATAGCAACATCAGCTTCCCGCATAGCAATATCAAGTTCATTATTGTGTAAAAGCAACTTCAGGTTGATATCTGGATAAACATCAATAAACTCGCTAATTCGAGATGTTAACCAATGTGAACCTAATCCCAATGTTGTGGTGACACGCAAATCTCCTGAAGGTTTCAGTTTAGAATCGGCAAGTTTTGTAAAAACAGTTTCAAGCTTATTGAAAACATCATGCACGGTACGATAAAGAACTTCACCTTGTTCTGTTAAAATCAGTCCCCTGGCATGACGATGGAAAAGAATAACATTAAGATCTTTTTCCAAAGCACTAACTTGTCGGCTAACAGCAGACTGGCTCATTTCTAAGTGATCACCAGCATGCGTAAAACTCCCAGCTTCAGCCGCAGCATGAAATATACGTAATTTTCCCCAATCCATAGCAATTCCTATGTTTTCAGCCTATTTTTTTCGAATCATATAAATTGTACCAACAAGATCCTTACGTTTCTCGGAACGATAATCAATTTTATAATACACTTTAAGACGATTATTATAAGGACTGACTTTAACATAACGACTGGCTGAAAAAGTTTCAAATCGGGCGACCAAATCTCCGTATCTGCCTTTTTTTGCAACACTTCTTCCCCAGATACAATCCTTAGGATAGCACGAATTAAAGACACGCATCACCCATTTCCCGGGCCCACCATATCGATGTTTGGAAGATTTTTTACAGTTCTGTAAAATTTCTAATTTTTTAGGGACAAGCTTTGAATAACTCTGAGCCTCCCAATATCCCTCCAACTTAGAGTATTCGCAATCAGCGAACACAATACAAGGGGCTATAAAGCTAGAAAGCAAAACAAAAAAGCAGAATTTGAGATGTCGTTTAAGCATATATCCTCTGTACAATTGGGAAAATCATACAGAGGACAGTTTATCAAAAAAGAATGAATTACCTATGAAGTAAGCCTCAGAAGCTTAAATAACATAGTTAATTAAGTATTCTACATATGTAGAGCACGATTATCGACGGCTAGAGCTGCTTCTTTAACAGCTTCTGTCAAAGTTGGGTGCGCATGACATGTGCGCGCAAGATCTTCTGCAGATCCCCCAAATTCCATAATAACAGCCGCCTCAGCAATTATATTACCCGCATCAGGTCCAACAATATGAACACCTAGAATTTTATCTGTTTTCTTGTCAGCAAGAACTTTAACAAAACCATCAGTAGTCATATTAACCTTCGCACGACCATTGGCTGTAAAAGGAAACTTGCCAACATTATAGGCAATACCATCACTCTTTAGTTGTTCTTCTGTTTTTCCAACACTAGCAACTTCGGGAGCTGTATAAATCACACTTGGAATAACATCGTAATTTACATGTCCGGATTGCCCTGAAAGCATCTCAGCAACAGCAACACCCTCATCTTCCGCTTTATGAGCAAGCATCGGCCCCGTGATAACATCGCCAATAGCAAAAATACCAGGAACATTCGTTTGGAAATGAGCATCCGTGATCACACGTCCACGATTATCTTTTTGGACACCAACATCTTCAAGCCCTAATCCCTCAGTATATGGCACTCGTCCAATACTAACCAGAACCACATCGCAAGGAATAGCTTCTGCATCACCACCTTTTGAAGGTTCAATCTGAACAGAAACACCTGATCCATTACTTTGTACATCTGTAACTTTATGACCAAGCTTAAAGTCCATTCCCTGTTTTTTGAGGATTTTCATAAATTGCTTTGAAACTTCAACATCCATCTCAGGCGTAATGCGATCTAGAAACTCAACAACTGTCACTTCAGCACCCAATCTGCGCCAGACAGAGCCAAGTTCCAAACCAATAACACCACCGCCAACGACAATCATTTTTTCTGGAATCTTTGCTAGGGATAAAGCACCAGTAGAAGAAACAACTTTCTCTTCATCGATCGTAATGCCAGGCAACTGAGCAACATCAGAACCCGTCGCAATAACGATATTTTTTGTATTCAAAGTTTTTGCTTCACCTGAGTCTGAAGTGACCTGAACTTGACCAGCAGCCAGGATCTTTCCAATTCCTTCAAAAGCATCAATTTTGTTTTTCTTTAAAAGAAAAGCAACACCCTGAGTATTTCCTGAAATGCCTTCGTCTTTAAACTTCATCATAGCCTTAAGATCAATTTCAGGCTTACCTAACTTGATACCCATCTTTTCCATATGATCAGTTTCTTGATAAAGCTCAGAAGCATGCAGAAGAGCTTTGGAAGGGATACAGCCAACATTCAGACAAGTTCCCCCATGAGACGATCTCTTCTCAACAACAGCCACTTTCATACCAAGCTGTGCGGCTCGAATAGCGCACACATATCCACCTGGACCAGTTCCAATAACTATAAGATCATATTGGCTCATGCCTAATACCTTTCTAGACGTCTTTTTATTCACATTACCGATAAGGCAAAATGATCAATTTATAAATCAAGGACCAAACGTTGAGGGTCTTCTAGTGACTCTTTAACTCGAACAAGGAACGTAACAGCTTCCTTACCATCAACAATTCTGTGATCATAAGACAAAGCAAGATACATCATTGGTTTGATTTTTATTTCCCCATTAATCACAACAGGACGTTCTTGGATTTTATGCATACCAAGAATACCTGATTGAGGCGCATTCAGAATTGGTGTTGACATCAAAGATCCATAAACACCGCCATTTGACAATGTAAATGTGCCGCCTTGCATTTCATCAATACCCAATTTTCCATCACGTGCACGACGACCAAAATCTGCGATAGTTCCTTCTATCTCAGCGAGGCTCATCATATCAGCATCACGAACCACAGGAACAACAAGTCCTTTTTCAGTTCCAACAGCAACACCCATATGGAAATAATTCTTATAGATAAGATCTGTACCATCTATCTCAGCATTAACAGCCGGGATCTCTTTAAGAGCATGAATACAAGCTTTAACAAAGAAGCCCATGAAACCAAGCTTAATGCCATGTTTCTTTTCAAACAAATCTTTATACTGTTTTCGAACGCCCATTACAGTGCTCATATCAACTTCATTGAAAGTTGTAAGCATAGCTGCAGTATTTTGAGACTCTTTCAAACGACGAGCAATTGTCTGACGTAATTTCGTCATCCGCACACGTTCTTCACGAACAGCATCATCTGGTTGAGAAGGGGCACGCATCTTCGCCGGAGCAGCAACCTGCGTATTTCCAATACCATTTTCTAAGGCTTGAATAACATCGCCTTTTAACAATTGCCCACGCTTCCCAGAACCAGAGACAGAACCCGCATTCACATTGTTCTCTACCACCATTTTACGGACAGCAGGAGAAAGCGTTTGTTCATTACTCCCATTAGTGGCAGCCGGTTTTGGTGTTTCCTCAATACTGCGAGGAGCACTCTGAGTAACTGCACCACCGTCTGATGAAATTGATGCCAACACAGCACCAACACCAACTGTATCACCTTCATTGACAACAATCTTGGTAAGAACACCACCAGAAAGAGCAGGAACTTCAATTGAAACCTTATCTGTTTCTAATTCAACAACTGGCTCATCAACAGCAACAGCATCACCAACCTGTTTAAACCATTGACCTACAGTTGCCTCTGTCACAGATTCACCTAACGTTGGAACAACAATTTCAACCTCATTGCCACCTTGTGCGGCAGCAGGAGCAGACTTTTGCTCCTCAGCTTTTGCTTGCCCTGCAGAAGAACCACTGCCTTCGGCTATTGAAGCTAGCAAAGCACCAACTTCTACAGTATCTCCTTCATTAACGAGAATATCTGATAACACACCATTTGCTGGCGCTGGTACTTCAACTGTAACCTTATCTGTTTCTAATTCAACAACTGGCTCATCAGCCGAAACTGCTTCACCCGCTTGTTTAAACCATTGGCCTACTGTGGCTTCTGTCACAGATTCACCAAGTGTCGGAACACGAACCTCTATGGACATTGCATTTCTCTTTTCTTTAATTTGCACGTTTCAGTTTTCTAAAAACAAAACGGCGAAGTCAGTTTATAATTTTACACCCAGAAAACCTCTAAAATTTGGTCTATGGGTATACCTCACGATAATTTCTAGAGCGTGAACGCATCATCTAAGAACGATTGTAACTCAGACATATGCTTACTCATTAACCCGGTTGCCGTTGCAGCTGATGCAGGACGACCCATATAACGTGGACGTTTATGCTTAGCATCAATCTCAGTCAGCACATCCTCAATTTGGCGATCGACAAAGAACCAGCTTCCCATATTTTTAGGTTCTTCTTGACACCAAATCATTTCTGCTTGTGGGAAACGTTTCAACTCCGTTTCTAGCGCCTGGACGGGGAAAGGATGAAGCTGCTCTAAACGCATCAAGTATATGTTATCAATACCACGCTTCTCACGCTCTTCGTATAAGTCATAATAAACTTTACCAGAGCACATAATCACCCGTTTAATATCCTCATCCGCCACAAGTTTGATTGTTTCATTTGGTTTATTTTGAGCATCATCCCATAAAACACGATGGAACGTTGAATCAGGTCCCATATCTTCGTAAGTAGAAAGTACACGCTTATGACGAAGCAATGATTTTGGCGTCATCAATATAAGCGGTTTACGGAATTTTCTATGCAACTGACGGCGCAAAACATGAAAATAGTTTGCTGGTGTAGTGCAATTCGCAACCTGCATATTATCTTCGGCACACATTTGTAAGAAACGTTCCAAACGTGCAGATGAATGCTCAGGCCCCTGTCCTTCATAACCATGAGGAAGCAACAGAACAAGCCCAGACATCCGCAACCACTTTGTTTCACCAGAGCTGATAAACTGGTCAATAATAACTTGCGCACCATTCGCAAAGTCACCAAACTGTGCTTCCCATACTGTTAAAGCATTTGGCTCAGCAAGACTATAACCATACTCAAACCCAAGGACGGCTTCTTCAGACAGCATAGAGTTAATAACTTCATAATGCGCTTGATCATCAGTAATATTGTTCAATGGTGTATAAGTCTCTTCAGTCATTTGATCATTAAAGACCGAATGCCTCTGAGAGAATGTACCGCGTTCACAATCCTGACCAGATAGACGCACCCGGAAACCATCTAACAATAACGTGCCAAATGCCAGATGCTCAGCCATGGCCCAATCAATTCCTTCTCCGCTATCAACCATTTTTCGTCGGTTTTTAATAACACGCTGAAGTGTTCGGTGGGCATTAAAGTTCTCTGGAATAGTTGTTATCTTTTCACCTACTTGACGAAGAATATCGGCTTCAACACCAGTATCACCTCGACGAGCACCATCATCAGCAAAACCAATGCCAGACCATGCACCGTCTAGCCAGTCAGCTTTATTAGGACGATAAGAATCACCGGCTTGGAATTCCGTCTCAATATGCCCACGCACCTCATCACGCATAGCATCAACATCACTCTGAGACACAAGACCTTCGCGGATGAGCTTTTCTGAATAAAGATTAGCAACACTTGGGTGTCCCTTAATCTTTTTATACATAAGAGGCTGTGTGAAAGCCGGCTCATCACCTTCATTATGCCCAAAACGACGGTAACAGAACATATCAATAACAACTGGCTTACCAAATGTCTGACGAAATTCTGTTGCAACTTTGGCAACATAAACGACTGCTTCTGGATCATCACCATTTACATGGAAGATTGGTGCCTCAATCATACGGGCAACATCAGATGGATACGGTGAAGAACGTGAATAATGAGGACTGGTTGTAAAGCCAATCTGGTTATTGACAATAAAATGTATAGAACCACCTGTTCGGTGCCCCTTAAGTCCTGAAAGACCGAAACATTCTGCAACCACACCTTGACCAGCAAAAGCTGCATCACCATGCAATAAGAGAGGCATAACCCCCTTACGATCGCCAGCACCGCCTTTATCTTGTTTAGCTCGCACTTTTCCAAGAACAACTGGGTCAACAATCTCTAAGTGAGATGGGTTTGCAGTAAGTGATAAATGCACTTTATTATCATCAAACTCACGGTCTGAAGAAGCACCGAGGTGATATTTCACATCACCAGATCCCTCGACATCATCAGGGTTCGAAGAACCACCTTTAAATTCATTAAAGATTGCTCTTAAAGGCTTGTTCATAACATTTGCAAGAACATTCAAACGTCCACGGTGAGGCATCCCAAGAACAATATCATGAACACCAAGTGCACCCCCACGTTTAATAATCTGCTCAAGAGCAGGAACAGCGGCTTCACCACCATCCAAACCAAAACGTTTTGTACCAGTATATTTTACGTCAATAAATTTCTCAAATGTCTCAGCCTCAAGAAGCTTTGACAAAATAGCTTTTTTACCTTCAGTGGTAAAACTTATTTCCTTATCTTCACCCTCAATACGTTTTTGCAACCAGCTTTTTTGTTCTGGATCAGAAATATGAGTAAACTCAACTCCAATCTTCGAACAATAAGTTCGTTTCAAAATTGTAATGATTTGGCGAATAGAAGCCGTTTCTAATCCCAAAACATTATCAATATAAATAGGTCGATCAAGATCAGATTCTGCAAACCCATAAGTAGCAGGCTCCAACTCAGGATGTGTTTCTCCATTAGATAGACCCAAAGGATCAAGATCAGCAGCAAGATGTCCACGTACACGATAAGCGCGGATCATCATAAGCGCTCTGATAGAATCCTGCGTAGCAAGCTGCAGACTCCCATTATCTAAAGCTGGAGGAGCCTGTGTCTGCTTTGATTCAATTTTTTGAGAGATTTGCTTTTGTATCTCTCCCCAATTCGAATCAAAAGCACTAACCAAATCACTTTGCTCATGACGAGGCCAGTCAGAACGAGCCCATGAAGGTCCCGCAGCTTCTTTTATGACATCTTCTGCTTGATCATTAAGCTTTGAGAAAAAATCTCGCCATTCTTCAGAAACGGAAGACGGATCCTTCTTATAATCCGCATAAAGATCTTCTATATAGCCTGCATTAGTACCGTCGAGAAACGACGTTAAAGATAGCAGTTCATTTATTTCTTGTCTTGGCATCAGGCCGGACTCCCTTATTCGCCTTGTAAGAAAACAGCCCCAAGGATATTTTGAGGAGCTATTATGCTCCTCAAATGTTAACTATTTAATACTTTTACAAGTGTTGTTCCAAGAGCAGCTGGAGAATCAGCAACCGTAATACCTGCCGAGCGCATAGCTTCTATTTTATCTCCGGCACCACCTTTACCACCAGCAACAATAGCACCAGCATGGCCCATCGTACGGCCTGGAGGGGCAGTAACACCTGCAATGAAACCAACAGTTGGCTTCTTAACAGAATTGTTTTTAAGAAATTCTGCTGCTTCTTCCTCAGCAGAACCACCAATCTCACCAATCATAATAATAGAATGAGTATCAGGGTCTTTCAAAAACATATCTAGAACATCGAGATGCTCAGTACCCTTAACAGGGTCACCACCAATACCAACACATGTAGATTGACCAAGACCAGCAGCAGTTGTTTGTGCAACAGCTTCGTAAGTCAATGTACCTGAGCGAGAGACAATCCCAACACTTCCAGGCTTATGAATATGTCCAGGCATAATACCGATTTTACACTGATCTGGAGTAATAACACCTGGGCAGTTTGGCCCGATAAGACGTGTTTTAGAGCCAGCCAAAGCACGTTTAACTTTGACCATATCCAGAACAGGAATACCCTCAGTAATACAAACAACCAGCTCCATCTCCGCAGCGATAGCTTCTGCAATTGCATCTGCCGCAAATGGAGGTGGAACATAAATTGCTGAAACAGTTGCACCAGTTGCTTCTTTTGCTTCCAGAACTGTATCAAAAACAGGCAAGCCAATATGCTCAGAACCACCTTTACCAGGTGTCACACCGCCAACCATTTTTGTGCCATAAGCGATAGCTTGCTCTGTATGGAACGTACCTTGAGAGCCAGTTAAACCTTGGCAAATAACTTTTGTATTTATATCAACAAGAACAGACATGTGTTCGCCTCCTAGTTAATTGCCGCAACAATCTTTTTAGCCGCATCATCTAAATTATCAGCAGCAATAACATTTAAGCCTGACTCAGAAATAATTTTTTTTCCAAGCTCGACATTCGTACCTTCAAGACGAACAACAAGTGGAACCTGAAGCCCAACTTCTTTAACAGCAGCAATAACACCTTCTGCGATGATATCGCATCTCATAATCCCACCAAAAATATTTACGAGGATTCCCTGAACATTAGGGTCAGAAGTGATAATTTTAAAGGCTGCAGTAACTTTCTCAGTTGTTGCACCACCACCAACATCAAGGAAGTTAGCAGGCTCAGCACCATAAAGTTTAATAATGTCCATTGTCGCCATGGCAAGACCGGCACCATTCACCATACAGCCAATATTTCCATCAAGAGCAACATAACTTAGATCAAACTTAGAAGCTTCGATCTCTTTTGGATCTTCTTCAGTTTCATCACGTAAGTCTTGAATATCTGCATGGCGGTAAAGAGAGTTACCATCAAATCCAACTTTTGCATCAAGACAAACAAGGTTTTGGTCTTTAGTGATGATCAGAGGATTGATTTCTAACATTGCCATATCTTTTGCACAGAAGGCAGTATAAAGAATTTTTGCTAATTTAGAAGCTTGTTTAGCCAAATCACCAGATAGATTAAGTGCTTTTGCAAAAGCACGGCCGTGATGTGGTAAAAAGCCAGTTGCCTGATCTACAGCAAAAGTGATGATTTTTTCTGGAGTTTCAGCAGCCACTTCCTCAATATCCATACCACCTTCTGTTGAAACAACAAAAGAAACATGAGAATTTCCGCGATCTACCAAAATAGACACATAAAACTCATCCTGGATATCAGAACCATCTTCAATATAAAGTCGATTAACAACTTTACCTGCAGGTCCTGTCTGATGAGTTACAAGTGTCTTCCCAAGCATTTGCTCTGCAAAAAGCTTAACTTCTTCAACAGATTGCGCTAATCTAACGCCACCTTTTTCTCCAGCATCGGCTTCTTTAAACCGCCCTTTACCACGACCCCCTGCATGGATCTGTGATTTCACAACCCAAAGTGGGCCACCTAATTCCTGGGCAGCTTTTTCTGCATCAGCAGGTGTAAAAGCTGGAACCCCTTTTGATACAGGTGCTCCAAACTCTTTCAATACAGCTTTCGCCTGATATTCATGTATATTCATGAGATTTTTCCGATTGAAATGTTTAGTAACGAGACGCCATAAAACATCTCGTTATTGTTTAATAATTACGTCTTAAATGACCTTATTTATGTTTATAATCTTTAAATCTTTAACGACCCCTAAAGACTTTATTCTGCTAAGCTTGGCGCAATCTGCAAGCAAGATTCAACCAACCCTTTAACAGACTCAACAGAGGTCATGAAAGCATCACGCTCTCCATGATCAAGATCAATTTCCACAACACGCTCAACACCGCCAGAACCGATGACAACAGGAACACCGACATAGAGCCCTTTAACACCAAATTCACCATTCAAATAAGCAGCACTTGGTAAAACACGCTTCTTATCTTTCAAATACGCTTCAGCCATAACAATAGCAGATGCGGCAGGAGCATAATAAGCTGATCCAGTTTTCAATAGACCAACAATCTCAGCACCACCATCTCTAGTGCGCTGAATAATTTCTTCTAATCTTTCCTGTGTAATCCAGCGCATTTTTACAAGGTCAGTCAACGGGATACCGCCAACTGTTGAGTATCTTGGAAGTGGCACCATTGTATCTCCATGCCCACCAAGAACAAAGGCATTCACATCTTCAACTGAAACCTGGAATTCTTCTGACAAGAAATGTCTGAAACGCGCTGAATCCAGAACTCCAGCCATACCAACAACTTTATTATGAGGAAGGCCGCTCATCTTTTGCAGCGCCCACACCATGGCATCTAACGGATTGGTAATACAAATCACAAATGCGTTTGGGGCATATTTCGCAATACCTGCACCGACCTGCTCCATAACCTTAAGATTAATCTCAAGCAAATCATCTCGGCTCATACCAGGCTTACGAGCAACACCAGCCGTCACAATAATAACATCTGAGCCTTCTATTGCTGCATATTCACTTGTACCGGCAAGCTTGACATCAAAACCTTCAACAGGTGCAGATTCTGCAATATCAAGTGATTTGCCCTGTGGCATCCCGTCAACAATATCAAACAGTACAACATCACCTAATTCTTTAAGTCCCACTAAGTGAGCTAGCGTACCGCCAATCATTCCTGCGCCGATTAGTGCAATTTTATTGCGTGCCATATATAACCTCAATTTTAAGTTGGTTTATGATTTAAATCTGCACACCTTCATTGATAATGCAGTTGTGTTAGCTTGAAATATTAAGTGGTTCAAGTTCCAATTTTGTAATTCAATTGATAATCTTATTCAGGTTTACGTTCAATACAATTATTGGCAGATTATTGCCCGCATAGACGAAAAGAATGGCATACTTTCGCCTATAGCCGCCAAAATTTAACTTCCCCTTCCTTGGAGCATATATTCAGGGGAACGCATTTCGATTAATCTTGAAACAGTGCGTTCGAATAAAAAGACATCATCGCCTTCTGTATAAATGAAATTTGGTTCTGCTTCAGCAGAAATAATCAACCCGACAGAATTATCATACAAGGCATCAATCAATGTATTAAAGCGCCTTGCAACATTCCTTTCGCTTGGTTTCAATACAGGTATATTCTCAACAATAATTGTATGAAAACTATGTGCAATCTTCAAATAATCTGCAGCACCCAGTGGATTTTTACATAAATCTGAGAAATCAAATCTGGCAACCCCTAATGCAACTTCCGGAACATATAATTTCCGCCCTTTAACAATCAATTCGCAAGGCGTCCCATGTTTTTGACCTGTGAGTTTAAAAAACATCTCACGTATAAATTTCTCTGAATCAGAATTCAACGGCGAAAAATAAAGTTTCTCACCTTCTAATTTTTCTGAACGGTAATCCTTTGCAGCCTCAAGCTCTAAAACTTCCATTCGTTCTTCAAGCAATTTTATGAATGGAAGAAAATAGTCTCTATTTAATCCATCTTTATATAAACCTGATGGCATAACATTTGATGTCGCAACAACAACTACGTTATATTCAAACAAAAATTCAAATAACCGCCCTAAAATCATAGCATCCGCAATATCTGTTACATGAAATTCATCAAAACACAGAAGTAACGCTTTTTTAGAAATATTTTGCGCCACGTCTTCAATCGGATCACCATTTGATGTCTTGCGAGCTTCACCAACTGCATTATGGATGTCTTGCATAAATTCATGAAAATGCACACGCATCTTAGGCTCAAACTGGACCGTATTAAAAAATAGGTCCATGAGCATAGTTTTACCTCTCCCAACACCTCCAAAGATATAAAGCCCTTGTGGCACTTCTCCTTGTTTTCGAGTAAAAAAGGAGAATAAATCTGTACGTCTGGGAGGTTTGTAATTCGCAAGGCGATTGGCAAGAAGTTGCAGTTTCTCAACGGCAAGATATTGAGCAGAATCTGGTTGAATTTCGCCTGAATTCACCATGTCTCTATATTTAGGTAACAAACCTTCGCTCATACGTCTTCCAATTGTGTATCTTGCAACGGAACAAAAAATTCAAACAAAGGCAAAAATTCTCAATAGCAAAGAAATCACTTTGGGACTATTGAAGAAAAATGAGATAACTTGATTTTGTGCCCCCGCACAAACCTTGATATACAGCCCAAATTAGAATTTAATTCTTAAGCTAATAGAACCAATCTATTAACCAAATATTTAGAATAAACCCCCTCCGTATCACAATTTATTGGCGGATCAAATGGTATAATATGAAGCAGAATCAACGATTGCAGAGAAATTTTCGTGATATAATTAACACTAAAAAAGATCAGTAAACCCATGTATATCAATGAATTACAAGATCACAAAGCGAACATTTATTCAAATAATATTATGAAATAAATTCTGACTGTTGATTTTTAGATATTTTTAAAGCAGATTGCACAAAGAAAATTATAATAATAAATGCCTTCAATGAATGAGGCTTTCTCTGATCCAAGATATTTCGTATCTTTAATAAAGTTCATCAGTAACAAGGTTGAAATTAGAAAAGTATAATGGCACTACTTAAGCCTTTTCGCAAAAAAACACAAAAAATATATCGTGGTACCAGGCGTTACATAGCAAGAAAATCCCCTGAACCGGTAAAGAAATATTTAGGTCCCGTATTCGATTATTTCGATATGCTGTTCTTTGACCATGGTATATTTCGCGTTATTTATCTCAATAAATACGAAATCTCCAAGGGAGTATTCCGTTCCAGCCAACCTGCGCCCCACCAAATTCGCTCGTTAGCAAAACAAGGTATACGTACAATCGTAAATCTCAGAGGACCACGTGAGTGCGGAAGTTATCGCTTGGAAGAAAAATATTGTAAAAAATACGGTATTAATCTGATAAACTTTAAAATGCATTCAAGAGCTGCACCAGCTTTGCAGGTCATCAAAGAGGCAGAAAATCTCTTTGCCACAATAGAATATCCTATGTTGATGCATTGTAAATCAGGAGCTGATCGGGCAGGAATTGCAAGTGTTCTTCACATGCTGTTACATCAGAAAAAGCCAATTGAGGTTGCCAAAAAACAGTTAAGTTTGAAATATGGACATATTAAACAAGCTGATACTGGCGTCCTGGACTTCTTCTTTGATTGCTTCCACGATGCGCAAAAAGCAACCAATATATCTTTTTATGATTGGTTAGAGACAAAATATAATCCAGATGAGCTAAAAAACAATTTCCAGTCAAATGGTTGGATGAATCTTCTTACAAACAGAATTCTAAATAGAGAATAAGCTCAAATCATAAAAATGTCAGGCAATCCCCAGAAATGCCGCTATGGTAGGGATTGAAGTTGTTGCATTTAGAATAAGAACATTGCTTAGAAGACAGATGATTATAACCAAAGAAATAACAATCTGTGCATTTTCAGATAAACCGCATGATGTGTCACTCTTATCTATGGTAAGATTATCTTCATCATCAATTAGAATTTCATGAATATGATTGATACAGCACAATAGAATGATTCCGCCAATTATCCCAAAAATCATATAACCATGGCTAATTGCAATCAAAAAGCAAAAAGCAGCTGTCGCAAATATCCCCGCCCAAACATCTGACGTCTTAAGATTAGGTAACAAAAGGCGAAAAAGTCTATTGCCAACAAATGGAGTGATTGGCATCAGATGGAACAAATTCACCAATGAAAAAATAGCTGCTATTTTTCCAAAAAACTCATCACCGATAAGAAAATATAAAATAAAAAATAAAAATGTCAGTATTAGACTCAGAATCGGCCCCATCAGAGAACAAAATGCATCATTTATCTTGCTTCGAAACTCAATCTGAGCAAGAGCCGCACTTCCCATAAATGGCAACGCAAAAAGATTAGAGACACGAACACCCAATCGATCTAAGGCGACAAGATGACCAAATTCATGGAAACTTAAGATCATCAAAATGCATATAGCCCAGGATAAATCATATATGTAAGCACATCCAGAAAACACAACAAAGGCTGATAAAAACCCCCAGAATGCATCTCCTTGACTTAATGAGATATCGTCATGGTCTTTTGGATCATCAAGCTGATCTTCTTCTTGAGTATCACAAATGGCTTCACAATGCTCTTTAAAGGTTCTAAGCATCCAGCGTGTTTCAAAAGACACAGCGAGTTTTTCAAAAAATCCGAGATTTTCAGTAAAATCATATTGATGAACAAAAGTAGCTTCATCATTTCGATCTTGAATAAGATTCAAAGCAAACTTCTGTTTAAGTTCAGGTAAATCATCCGCCAAATCATAAAACTTATCTGCAATAAAAGCCTGGTTAGGAGATATCTGCAAAACCTGCATATAATTTGTCTGGCAAATGCCCTCCATGGATAGAGAGACCTGATATAACTGCGCTTCTGAAGAAATAGGCTCAATGTTATAAGAAACAGGGATCTGTCCTTGAAGGTCTGAGGACGACCAAAATGTGTCCCAGACTTTTGCTTTAGGTGCAGAAATATACATTGAATTTTCAATATAATTCCTGTTAAGCCCTCTCATGACCTCCCAAAACGCAAATACAAAATCACGCAAGAGGACAAACAACTCCAACAACATTAGAATTCCTAAACAAAACATTACTATAAACTATTGATTAATATTACAAAATAGACTTAATTTTTAATCAATAAGACATTATTTTTTTGTTTTTTGGAAAAAAATCAGTTGGTTTATAGATCCGGTACAAATAAAAAAAGCTGCTTAAAGCGAATACAGATCACAATAAACAGCTCTTTTGGCACAATTATGCTCGGCATGGAGCTCGGCCTGTCCTTTTAATCCAGCGCGATTTATTCCGATAATATGCCCGTCCCTTGATCAGCTTCATAGGAGCTGCAGCAATGCCTGCTTTACGTGTAATGCTTTTGACATAACAATAGGTCTCACCTGTATAAACATTTAATTTTCCAGTCTTTTTCAGGCTTTTATAAGCTGCGTTGGCAGCACGAGGACCACCATTATAATAGATGAGCGCAATATCATCGCGTCCATATCGATCACGCCCCTCATTCAAATAGGCCTTTCCAAGCTTCTCACTTAAACTAGGATTGCTCATTAAAAGCTTTTTCAATTTATATTTAGGAAGCTTAGCAACCCGTCTGAGACCTAATTTTCTTGCCATCAATCTGGCAGTTGGTATCATAAGCTGGGCCCGACCAACCGCTCCAGCATGGCTAACCACGCGATTTCGTCCACCACTCTCCTGCTTTATAAGTGCCGAAAAGATTGTGCTTTTATTACTATGTGAGCTTACCGTCCAATCATCTTCAAACGCTTCTTCTGCAGCAAGATTTAAAGAAAGGTTGCTTGCCGTATGCGCAGCCTGACACGCAGATAAAAGAGTCAATAAAGGCAGTATAAGCCAACGCAATCGTTGAATCACAAGAACACCTCATAACATTTTTTTACTGTTGTTTTTTAAGAACGCGCCATACTTGAAAAATAAAAATGCGAAATTGGCGTATTCACATCCTACACAGGAACGAATCAATAGAACTCTTGAATGATCAAAGAGATATTCTGCGAATTTGACAGAGATAAGGCAATAAAAAATTCATGGTATATATGTGTTTATAACTGTTTTCTCATTTTTTATATGATCTCTATTTAATGACGTCACATTTATTGTCTTAATATGCTATGGAAGAAACAAAAGAAAAAATTGGTACAGCAAAGGGTCAGAGTCCAATGCCATTATTAAATGAACTCATTATTTCAATTGTGGGAGGTGTCTTAACTGCAATTATCCTGGGTCTGTTTACAAGAAGACCAAAAGCCTCCAAACAACAAATAATGCAGCAAACCATAGAGAAACAACCCGCAGCAAAAAATGGGTCTTCAACATTTGGTCAATTCATGCATTTACTTTTGGCTGTATTGGGGGGCCTTGCAATCTTCTCTACGTTCGGACGATATTTATTTAAGTCTGGCATTCTTGAAAGAGGCTTACCTATGAGAATTCTGGTCATTGTATGCGCCACAGTTTTTGTATGGTGGGTTTTGTTATTGTTTAGAGGGAAAAGATAGCTTACAAATTTTAAAAACAATATTTAAAACGTGTGGGCAACGATGACATTGCAACTCCAAAGCTTAATTGGGCTTCTTATTTTTCCATTGTTTGCCTGGGTTATATCTGAAAACAGATCAGCCTATACAACAACTCAAATAGCCCGAATAATTCTAATGGGCATCACTATGCAAATAACAATTGCAGCATTGATGCTCTATGTTCCAGCGCTTCAAATGCTATTTAGCTGGGCATCAGCATTAGTATTAGCATTACAAGAAGCCATGCTCTCTGGCATGAGAGTCGTCTTTGGATATCTTGCGGGTAGCCCAGCGCCATTCAAAACAGAAAACCCGCAAAACAGCTTCATTCTGGCATTCCAGGCACTGCCCCTAATTCTTCTAATAAGCGCACTAACAAAACTTCTCTACCATTGGGGCATATTACAAAGAGTCGTAAAAGCATTTTCATGGGCACTGCAAAAAAGCTTAGGTGTTTCAGCCCTTGTCAGCACATCAGCAGCCGCAAATATATTTGTCGGCATGGTGGAAGCGCCACTCTTCATCCGCCCATACCTGTCAAATATGAGCCGAGGTGCATTATTCGCAATGATGAGCGTTGGCATGGCAACCATCGCTGGAACGGTTCTAGTTCTTTATGCAGGTCTCCTGGCAAACAGTTTACCAAATGCAGCAGGCCATCTGATTGTAGCATCTGTTATAAGCGCACCTGCCGCAATTCTGATTTCTGCAATCATGGTACCAGACGCCCCCCCCAACCAAACGACAAAACTTATTCCAGAAGAGAATGAACAAACCAAAACACACGGTTCCATTGAAGCCATAGTAAAAGGCACCCAGGAAGGCATCCACATTCTTGTAAATGTCACTGCTATGTTGATTGTCTTTACAGCCCTTGTAACATTATCTAACCAGATCTTGGGGACCTTGGAAGCCCCCCTTGGAATAAAACTAACCTTAGAACAAATCCTAGGGTACCTGTTTGCACCTTTCGCTTGGCTGACGGGCATCCCCTGGAAAGAAAGTATAACAGCAGGATCTATTCTAGGGATCAAAACCGTACTTAATGAATTCCTGGCCTATCTACAACTTGCCAAAACAGGACCAGAACTCATATCAGAACGCTCCCGATTAATCCTGACCTATGCCCTGTGTGGTTTTGCAAATTTTGCCAGTCTCGGAATAATGATCGGCGGGCTAGCTGCAATTCTACCCAATAGAAGAACAGAGATCGTTCAACTGGGAATAAAAACAATCATCTCAGGAACATTAGCAACTCTCATGACGGGAAGTGTTGTGGGTTTGCTGACAGGGTAACAATAATGCACTGAGAATATAAAGCCTTTATAATACATATATACCGTAGGGACATATTAAGAAATATTTACTGTAAGATTTTTTGAGTTTCTTAAAAAGAAATAATGATAACAGCCAGTAAAAAATCCAGTTAAATAAAATGTGACTAACAATTTTAATGGCACAAGGACCAAACCCAGGCCGTATCCACCAAAGAGTTGAACTACGATTATTCCATTGATTAAAGCGAGAGTCGTGGAGCATAATATTATCAAAGCAAAATCGCCTTTCATTCCATAGAGTTTCATGGCAAAGGCTCCATAGATAATCAGTCCAGGAAAGGCAAGCATATGCCCTAAGAATAAATAGTCTGGAAATATCTTCAAAAAATCATTAAACCCAAATCCAGGACGAATCATATCGAAAGGAAGAATGATTGCTACCAAAAGAGCTGTAGTGACAGCAAGCGCGGATGATAAAAAAAGTAAAAAAATATGTGAAAATACTTTTATGACTCGGATTGCTGAATGATGATCCATAGGTTGAACTATTCCCAAGTGTCCAGGCAATTCACAATTGAGAGCCACCAAAATATTCTGATATGCAAAACTAAATTCTAATTAAGATTATATAGCATATGAATATTAATAAGTTGCTATTTTCATAGTTAGCACTCAATTCGAGATATGCAAAAAGTAAGCAATATTGAGAATGAAAGAAAGTTGGAGATAAAGTTGGCAAATTCTTGTAAATACTAAAAATAGCAGCGCCCGAAAGCGCTACTACAAAATAAAAAATATTATCTATATCGACTGACTTTGTTTCTATGAATCAAAGGTGAGATATTCCGTATCGCAACACGGCGATTTTCTTCTTCAGCATCCAAAGTCTGGACCTTCAGAAACTCTTCGCCATAACCAACATCAACAAGATTCTCTTCAGGAATACCATATTCGATTATCAGAGCATCTTTCACAGCCGCCGCCCGGTCTTCGGACAAGCCCTGATTATACTCTTCACTGCCAACAGCATCCGTATGTCCTTCAATCAGAAAAACCTGCCTTGGGCGTCTTTTCAAAATCTTTGAAATCGCGAATGCAACATCATCCAATGTTGCCAACTGCTCTTCTGAAATTTCGGAACTACCAAAAGAAAACGTGATTGTATCTAAGTTAATACTTCTAACCTTGCGACGAATTTCAGGATCTTCAATCACATCATTCACCGAATAAGTTTGCCTGATATCAACGGCGATCGGATCTTCAAGAGCGTCCTCAATATCACCTAATGAAGCATCGCCACCTTCCAACACATAACTTCTATGATCAAAATAAGACCCTAAAGGAGGTGTAAGATAAATATGCAATCCATCACGATATTTTCTGCGCCCAAGTTTGCGGTAACGTTTTTTCCTGAAACGATAATCTCTTGGTTCAAACTCAACATACTTGCCACGGCGATCAATAAAACGCTGACGACGCAATTTACGCAATTTCTTTTCATCAAGCTTGCGTGAATAACGCTTTAATCTGCGGTTTTGATCACGCTCTTTCCGAATACGAATTCGCTCATAAGCACGTCCAATTTCAACTTTACGTTCTTTGCGGGCCTTTCGAGCCTCAAAGGCTTCACGAATTCGTTTACGCTCCAAACGTAACCTTTGTTTCTCGTAATTATCAATACGTCTTAAACGTTCTTTATATGCGCGGCGTCTTTTACGTCTCTCAGCCTTTTCCTGCTTCCATCTTTCACGATAACGTCGATTTATTCTCTCGCGCTCTTCGGCTTTTAACTGACGAAACTCTTTGCGACGTTCTTTGCGATAACGACGTTCCTCATCACGAATGTCTCTCCGTTCGTCCCGTGTAAATTCTATGCGTTTTTGAGTTTTTTCGCGCGTCTCAGCTCGTCGATAAACACGGTCTCTTGCGCGCTCTTGACGAGCACGCTTTTCGTCCAAACGCCTTTGACGTTCGGCTTGCCGTCTCTCAAAACGTTTCTTACTCTCTTGCTGATTTCTAAATTCAATTTTCGCACGTTCACGCTCCCGGCGCAGTTGCCTTTCCTCGCGAATACTGTCACGTCTTGCTTTGCGATCGTCACGAAATTTCTCGCGACGTGATTTACGTTCCTCTCGCAAAGCATCATGTTTCTCATCCCTGCGATTCTGTTGCTCTTTATAAAAACGCTTTTTCTGAGACTCATCACTTTCGATACTTTCTGGCACAGGATTTTGTTTCCCTTTGCGCCAGCGAACATCACTATTCTGCTCACTATTAGCCTGAGCGATTTGAAATGGTTTTAGACGAAAACCGTCTGTTCCACCTTCAGCATAAGCTGCTGATATCATGCCAACACAAGCCACAAAAAGCCCGACAGCATATTTAAACAATTGTTGGTAATACATATACCCCAACTCCCTTTCGCTTGAATACAAGCAGAAGAAACTTAAAGACTTAGAACAACCTTCAAGCATACTAAAATACGTCCACACCGTATTTCAGATAAATGGAGCTAAATTAAGAAATTACAACTATGAAATAAGGCAAATAATTGAATTATATAAATAATAATTAAAGTTACTTGATAAAAAAGAGGGGCCACCCATATCTTTTTTAGAAAAATTTACGCATCTCCTTTTCCCATCGAAATCAAAACCTGCTTCGTCGCTTCATCAGCTGGAAAAAACAGCTCAATCTTCAAATCCGCCAGCGCTATATCTTCCGCGCTACCAAATTGCGCAAGAGTCGTAAAAAACGACAACACCATATCCCCTGCGCGGTAACGAGTCGGCACGATCACCTGTAACGGGGTATCAGGGTCTACATTTTTAGCCTCCGCTTCTTTAGCAAGTTTCTCAGCAGCAGCATCTAACACAGGGTCCCCCCCAAGATGTGCACTTTCAGTCCGTAGCCGCACAGACATATGCCGGGCGACCTCAGACCAGTCTTCAACCGCATCACGCAAAGCTGAAGACTCTAAAGCAGCCTCCAACATACTGTCCCCAACCTTCAAACCAAGATTACCAAGCATCATCTCAGCTGCCGGATTGACCATAACAAGTTTCCAATGCCGATCAACTGCCAGGGCCGGAAAGGGGTGATGCCGCTTTAAAGTCCACTCAACAGCCGCTCGCACATGCGCCATCTCATCATCATGAATATTTCGACTTTGATAAACAGACGCAAACCCAGCCGCATTCAAAAGAGAGTTGCGGTCAGCTCTGGGAACATTAAGGGCTTCAGACAATTGCACCACCATAGACCGACTAGGCGCTGAACGCCCTGTCTCCAGAAAAGCAATATGCTTAGCTGACACATTGGCATATAGCCCAAGGTCTAACTGACTCATCCGACGCCGATTTCGCCAATCTTTAAGCAACCCACCAAAATTATGTTCCATAATCAAGAAACCTTTTCAAAAAATATGTCTTTTCAACCTAACATAATGAGAGACATCACGTCACTAACCTCTGAGGTAATTGCAGAACAGAACAAGGTCCGCCACCTTAAGAGCATCAAGAGTAATTAGGAGATGAAACAATGCATCATAATTCAACAATCAAATGGCTAAAAATAGCGTCAGGAATTGTCATTGGCTTTGGCATTCTTGTTTGGGTTTCGATTCATCCGGCACTCTCAGGCCTCTTGGCATTCCTAATTGATTTTGCTCTCTGGCCCATCGATGGCCAACAGACTCTAAGTGCTTTAGAACTCAGATTTATCCTGGCCGTTTCAGGTGGTATCGTTATTGGCTGGGGTATCCTGCTTTGGATGATCTCAACAAGACTCTACCCCCAAGACCCTCAACTTGCTCGCGTGATGATTCTAACAAGCATGGGCACCTGGTTTGTGATCGATGGAATCGGTTCCGTCATGGTAGGCGCTCCACTTAATGTCTTGCTGAATATCCCGTTCTTATTAATCTTCCTAATACCACTATGGAATATTGAACAAACGCTTGAAGAAGTTGGATGAGACATACTTATGAGGCAAACCATTATGGGAATGGAGAAATATCCATTCCCTGTATCAATATAAACTCAACTTTAGAGAGCATCCCTCTAAAATCCAAAGAATATTGACTACAATATTTATCTATAACATGCAAAAATTCTGAACATATTTTCTATAAAAAATGACTTCCAATCAAGCTATGCATATTAAACATGCCAGCTATGCGGTGTGCTTAGTTACCACTTATAAGCACAATTGATACACTCACACAATCTTATCTGAACTTAGTTAAATACTAGCAGTAAAAAACTCACCTGCTTAATTCTAAAATATTATGTCTTGCAATATTGGGGTAACTAATGGGGAAATTTAGTTTTTCATCTCAACTTCTTACTAAGACGTCTTTTTTAACTCTATTAATCGGGTGCGTTTTCGTATTCTTTAATGTCGTAAATGTATATTCACAGACGGATCAGACTGCAGGTAAATCTGAACAGGAAAAACGCAAAAAACGAGCAAACCAAAATATTGTAAAAATAATATCTGGTGGAAGCTCTAGGTCTCAACTCCAAATAACTGCAGACCTAATTGATGTATTAAATAAGACAGAAAAGAAAAAACAAACCCTGAGAGTCATTTCAATATTAGGCCTTGGCGGAAAACAAAATATAGAAGACATACTGTTTCTAAATGGCGCGGACATGGCATTGATCCAAATGGATACAATTTCCTATTTAAGAAAAAAAAGCCCAAAGCAATATAAAAATATTACAAATCAAATTCGTTATATAACTAAATTACATAATTCCGAATGGCAGGTAATCGCTAATCAGAAAATAAAAAGCCTAAAAGATCTAGAAGGCAAAACCGTAAATATCTCGAAAAAATATAGTGGAACATATATTACAAGTCAGATGATATTAGAACTGGTTGGAGTGAAAGTAAATTTTACAACCTATGATGACAATATTGCAATCAATAAACTTCAAGCTGGTGAGCTAGATGCAGTAACAATAATTTCAGGTGCTCCAAACGAAAGAGTACAAAAAATAAAAAACAATGATGGTTTACACATTGTACCTGTTGACTTTCACACTCTGTCAAAGAATGAAGCCTCTCATAAATTACTACAAGAATTTTCTTATCTACCAACAAAACTAACACATAAAAATTATCCTAATCTTATTCCTTATGCTGAGTCTGTACCAACCATTGCAATAGGCACAATTTTAGCTGTTTATAACTGGCCCCAAAATTCAGCAAGATATCCGAGAGTAAGTAAATTCATTAAAGACTTTTTCAATAACTTTGATAAGTTCAGAGAAGCTGGCCGTCACCCAAAATGGAAGGAAGTAAATTTATTTGCAAAAATTCCTAACATGAAAAGATTCTCAGCCGCAGAAAAAATTCTGCAAAAATATATTGCTCACAAAAAGACGACCAAACAGCCTTCAAAAAGTAAAACCAAAAAACCTCTAAAAGTAAAAAACCCCAAGCTTTTAGAGAAATTTATGGATTTTGTTGCAGTAAAAAAATATGGGTTAAAAAATCATAAACAATTAACCAGCTCTCAAAGAAAGCAACTACGTAAGGAGTACCTAAAGATAACACAAGATGCCTCAAAAGGGTCTTGAGTCTAATCTTTGTGTTCCCACCTAAATATTGATCTAAAGCACAAATAGAAAATGGCGATTTATTAAAGTAAGTCTTGCAAGCTAATATTACCTAATCTAAAAGATGAGTATATTTTCTTAAGATAATAATTTACATATTTTTTAAATCACATTGAGGGAAGTTATGTCATTGAGCTTTAGATTAATTTTCATTCTAATAATATTTTTTGCAATCGCATCTTGCAAACGGGCTTATGATATTGAACCAAAAGACTTAAGATTGGCGCAATCAGGAAAATTGGATAGAACCAAATATGCTGTCGTCGTCGCTGGAGGACGGTTCTACGCACACCATTTCCTATGGGGGTCAGTACAACGGCCATTAACTGGTAATTTCTACAAAGCTCCATATAAACCAGGCTCTGATAGAGCAGCGACAAGAATTATTGATGGCAGCCAATATGTGAATGGCATTCACAGAGTAACCTTACTCCCTGCCGGCACTTGGGAAATGCATCGTTGGATTAGTCTTAAAGCAAACTCATATGGCTACAACACCATATCCTCAAAAATAACCAAACCTTCAGGCTTGGCACGATTTACTGTAAAACCAGGTGATGTCATTTACATTGGAGAACTCACGATCCGCACCGATAAAGAAGGCGCAACACCAATATCCATAAAAAATGATATGGAAAAAGCAAGGAGTGCCTTAGCAAATGAGTATCCGAAGCTTGTTAAAAAACTGATATACCACCCAATGAAACTGACGCCATAAATAGAAAGCTTTATGGGCAAGGCGCGTAAGAGCGCAGTGTATTTAAACATACATAAGCGAATACGCAACGCCACCCAGGAAACCTTTATGGGAAGCGAGATCATAGCTGATAATTAAAAAACAGCGTTTGGAGACTTTACAACCTGGTACGCTAATAGCTGCCTGGCTATAGGTGCTGGTGAATTACTTGATGAATTAAATTCGGAAAGGTTATATAGTGCAATTTTGTATTGTTATAATATTTCTAAAATCATTAGGCTTTAATATGAAAGAAATAGAAAAAGTATGGATTGAAGAAGATATTTGCTGCGCACATTACATTTGTTGCCACGAGGCACCAAATATTTTTGGTAACTCTGAAAATATGTGGTGTGCTTTTGTCAAATCAGAAAGTAAAATTGATTACGAAAATGACTATGAAGATATCATAAGTGCAATGTCTATATGCCCAGTGGCAGCAATTAAAGTGCAATTTGCAAACGGTTCTATTGTCGATAGTGATATCAAATAAATTATTGAAAAATAAGTACTGAGGGATAATGAAATTGATTTATTTTTTTAATCAAGTTCTCAGAATTCCACCCGGACAATAACGAACATGAAATGTTCGTTTGCGGACCCCGAGCCTTTGGCTCGCGTGAGCGATAAAAATTAGCGTGAACTCAAATAACTACCAAAACTTCCACCAAGGCTTCTTCTTTTTCGGAGCCTCAGTTTTAACTTCAACCCATTCGCCCTTATCATCCCGACTCATAGATTTGTTCTCACCATTAATTTTAACAACAGTGCTAGCAGCATGATCAACCTGCTCGACAAGGCTTGGCTCAATCCAGACATCATGTCCCTGAACTTCAAAATAAACATTGATTGCATAATCTTCGATAAGCTCACCAACAACATCAACATCCGTCTTGGAAGGTGTGGTGAACCCGTAAACAGCACCAACAAAGCCAGCGACACCAGCCTCTTCAGTAACATCATTACGGCAAATTCGAACTGTGTCACCAAAACTGACACCTAATTTTTGTCGCTGTGACTCTGTTATATTATTTTCCACGTGCTTTTGCTTCTTCATTTTTTTAATTCAATAATTGATAAAAAACTCACTTAAAATAAGCCTCTGCCAGATCCAACACTTCAACAGAAAGACTCTCTACATTCGGCAGAAGTGTCTTCAAATCTTTAAGCATCAGATCTCCAAGATGTTGTTTCTGTTCAAGCGTCCGACCAGAAAGGAGCTTTATTGTAACAGCCACAAAAGGCTTCTCAGCTCCGCCAACCAAGACATGTTCGCTGCCATAAGCCCGACACTTAATCGCACCTTCTGAAAACAGCCCGGTATTAAGAGTGGAATGATGAACTGTGTTCACAAGCATATCAGCACTCACCTGCTCTGAAAGCGCATCAGATGAATATTCAATAATACAATGAGGCATAATTTCTCCCTAACAACACAGAAAACATAAAAGATGTGTTATAATTCATAGAGGCAAATATCAGGGGTAACACTCTGAGTCAATTCTCTCTTGAGCAGTTTAAGCTGTAAACTGTAATTCAGCCAAACGGGCATACATACCGCCCTGTGCCACAAGACTCTGATGATTACCAACTTCAACCACACGCCCCTTATCAAGCACTAAAATACGATCGGCCCGTTGAACAGTAGAAAGACGATGCGCAATGACAAGAGTTGTTCGCCTCTCAATAATACGATCAAGAGCTCTTTGCACCAACGTTTCACTTTCAGCATCAAGAGAGCTTGTTGCTTCATCAAGAAGCAAAACTGAAGATTTCTTTAGGACAGCCCGAGCAATCGCAACCCGCTGCCTTTGCCCACCAGATAAACGAACACCTTTTTCCCCTAACTGGGTCTCATATCCATCCGGTAAACTTTCTATAAACTCAGAAGCAAAAGCGACCTCCGCCGCAGCAACAACCTCATCATAAGACGCCTCAGGGTGCCCATAACGAATATTTTCCAAGATAGTGTCCGCAAACATAACTGTATCCTGAGGAACAAATGCAAATATATCACGCAAAGTTTTTAAACGTAATTGATCAATCGCAATATCATCAATCTTGATACGCCCTGTATCAAGATTGTAAAATCTAAGCAGTAATCGAAACAAAGTACTCTTGCCTGAACCAGACGGTCCAACGATCGCAACTGTTTCACCAGGTCTGATCTGAAAAGAAACATCATTAAGCACACGAACATCAGGTTGAGATGGATAGGCAAAATGGACCCCCTCAAATGTGATCTCACCTTGAATTGGAGATGGTAAAGCTTTTGGATCGCGAACTTCCTGGATGTCAGATTGTGCAACCAACAGTTCAGTCAATCGTTCCGCAGCACCAGAAGCTTGCTGGATCTCACCCCAAACCTCACTGAACTCCCCCATCGCTCCAGCCGCCAGAACAGCATAAAGTATAAACTGCCCGAGTGTCCCTGCTGTCATTGCCCCAGAAATAACATCTTGAGCTCCGAGCCATAAAATTGAAATCACACTGGTAAAAACAAGAAAAATAGCAACAGCAGTTAACAACCCGCGAGCACGCATCCGCCATTTAGCAGCATCAAACGCAACTTCTACTGAGTTCCTAAAACGCAACGTTGTTCGGACTTCTTGTGTAAAAGCCTGTAACACTTGAAGACCTGATAGCGCCTCACTCGCAAATGTTGTTGTATCGGCCAAAGTATCTTGAGCATGACGTGAATAACGTTTTACAATCCGACCATAAATAATAAGGGGCAAGATAATCAGAGGAATTGTGAAAAGCACGAGAATAGACAGATATACACTCGTAAAGAACATCATAATGACAGAACCAATCATCATGACAATATTACGTAAAGTCTGTGAAGCAGCGGTTCCAACAGCAACTTTAATTTGTGTTGTATCTGCAGTTAGTCGAGACAGAACCTCGCCAGAATGTGTCTGAGCATAAAAATTAGGGCTTAATCTAATTAAATTTGAAAAAACATCTATTCTAAGGTCAGAGACAATACGCTCTCCAAGCCAATTCACAAAATAAAATCGACAAGCACTGGCCAAAGCAAGGATGCCAACAAATAAAATCATCCATCCATAATATTGATTGATAAGATCTGTACTTTCAGCACCAAATCCCAAATCAATAATATGACGTACTCCAATTGGCACAAGAAGAGTAACAAATGCTGCCATAAGAAGAGAGATAACTGCAGAAAGAAAAGTATATTTGTAGCGTATAATATATGGCTTGAGTTTCAAAAGGGGCTTCAAAGAAGTCCTGGAGGAATGACCATATTTTTCTTGTTTAACCATAAACAATCCCAACAATATTTAACTTTTATGAGATAAAACAAATTATTACGCAAAACAAAAAAGATATCCGTGGCAAAATAACACTTAAAACATTTGTCAAGGAAACCTGCTGATCATCATAAAGTTAAAGAAATTTATAACGAAAGAAGCACAGTATAAAAATAAATAATGCCAAATTAAGTTATAAATTTTAAAGTTTATTAATGAAGCACTTATAAAATTAGGATACTAGATGATCCGGCTCTTGTATCCTGGATCACATTGGTCTATTATATATTCAAATCCATGAAAACTTATACATTTTAATCTCATATTCGCGTGAGAATACGAGGTTTGTATTAATATTACAAATGAGCAAACTGTTATGAAAAAAGAAGGCCATCCAGATTATCACAAAATCACAGTTCTAATGACAGATGGAACTGAATTCGAAACATATTCAACTTATGGCTCTGAAGGCGATAAATTACAACTTGATGTTGACATCAACACACACCCTGCATGGACTGGCGGTAGCCAGCACTTAATGGATAGAGGTGGTCGAGTATCTAAGTTTAAGAAGAAATTCGAAGGTTTTATTTAAGACCAACTCTATTAAGAGTTTAGAATTCAATAAAAAATGGCGGTATTTACACCGCCAATTATTTTACTGAATGCAAAAAGTGAGAGAAGCCTCAAATATCATGTGTCCTTACTAGGAAGAACATGGTCATATTCAAAAGCAGAACGTAATTGTTCTAATTGTGAATTTAGGGGACTTTGTTCACTTGTTTGTTCAGGCTCTTTCTTATCATGGATAATACGATCAAGCTTAACGATTCTTTCATAAAGACGAAAGCTATCTTCAATAAGACTTTTTAGTTTCCCAGGAAGCTCTTCATATCCCTTACAATGGCTTGGGCGGGCAATTGCCTGTAATTTTACTTTATGCTTTTCTTCACAAGCTTGTTCAGCTGTCATCTCACCATCATTGACAGCACGACGAATAAGCAACCATGAAGCCAACTGCATCAAACGTGTCGTCAAACGCATACTCTCTGTAGCATAGGCCAAAGAAGCCTGAGATTGCAGAGATTTGGATTCTTGTCGTCCCTCACCGTCTAAATAACAAGCTGTCTCTTCAACAAGGTTCATACCTTCTCGAAACAAAGCTTTGAATTGTTCGGATCCGGCGTATTTTTCGCCAAAATGGATGGTAACACTATCCTCATTTTGAGGAGATTCTATACTTATACTGCCAGTCATTAACTCTCTCGCTCAACGCAACTCACTTAAACAATAATCATTATAACATTTAGATTCAATAATAACGAATCCAAATCTTTATAATATTAATATATATAATAATTCATTAATAAAGTTTAATTTTGAGACACTCAAATAAAAAGAGAGCCGCTATATAGCGGCTCTTTGAAGTTAACAGGGAGGCGTCAAACAGAGTGGACAGGAGCCACTCAGTATCCAGATAACTGGATGAGTATTAAGGTAAACAATACTCACTAACAAACTATTAAATACAAATATATATTTTTAAATACACAATAAAAATACAACAAATACATTGTGTTATGAATTTAAAATATATTCAACATTAACAAAAAAATTAATAAATAGGAAAATTTCAAAATAAAAACACTACCCACCAAATATATCTTCAGCTTTCTTTTTAGATAATTCTTTTTTATCTTTTTCTTTTTTAACTCTACTTATTTCTACTTTCAGACTTTGCATAAGTTGGCTTAATTCTTCCACAGAAAACTTATCAAGATCATCTCCTATAGAAAATACTTGTGTTTTTTTTGGCTTTAAATCTTCAAAGTCCATCTTTAACCTCCCTATCATTATGGTCTGATCATAACAAATTTAACTCATACAATTAAACATCGATCCTTTGAGAATATATGATATGAATTACGTATTATTCTCAGTCGCGAAACGAAAAATGCTTAAAGGTTACATCCTAAATCACTGGAATGGTGAGCAAAATTTAGCGAAAGCCTTCTGGTTAAATGTGATATGTTTTTTCATAATCATACAATTTATCATCGCTGAAATTCACAATACCTTACCAACAGATGCCAACTATCAGGACATAATACAATATGTAATGCTCATTATTCCAACTCTGATCGGTTCCTTAATAGTATTAATATGGCAGGTTGTTGGAATATGGAAATCAACCAAAAACAGATCTAGACGCTTTTTTGATAAAAGACTAAATCCCCTTATAAAAGGAACCTTAGTAATCCTGATAATATTTCATGTCACACAAATCTTTTTGCATTACAGCCCAACAAAGCAATACCTATTAATGGCTCTGAAAATAGATAATATAAGCAAGCAGAAAAATAAGTTTAAAGTAATTGCAGATACTGTATATTTTTCAGGATCAATAAACTTTGAGACAGCTAAAGCATTAAAAAAAATACTCAATCAAAATCCTTCTATTAAGAACATAGAGCTATCAAGTTCTGGTGGATATATCAATTCGGCACATAATTTAGTGCAAGTCATAACAAAACATAACTTAAATACAAAAGTTTCAAGCTCCTGCCATAGTGCGTGTACCATTGCTTTTTTAGGAGGAAAGGGACGTTTTATCACTCCAAAAGCCAATATGGGGTTCCATCACCCATTTATGCCTGGCATACCGCAATACATTACTCTTAAAGCAAATTACAAATTATGGAATCTTATGAAACAAAAAGGCATCCCACAAAACTTTATTACAAAAATTTTCGAGATTGGGCCTCAAAATCTTTGGTTCCCTTCAAAGAAAGAGCTTCTAAAATCAGGATATGCTACCCATATATATAACTAATAGGTGATAAAAATGAATAAGGCCAATATACCAGAAGTAATGCAAACAATTACAATAGAACAATATGGTAATCCAGAAGTCCTTATTCCCATAGAAGAACCTGTACCATATCCAGGAAAAGGACAACATCTTTTAAAAGTCTCTGCGGCTGGAGTAAATCGTCCAGATATTCTCCAGAGAATGGGATTATACCCAGCTCCTAAAGACGGCTCCCCACATCCAGGCTTGGAAGTCTCTGGAGAAGTTATGGTAAGTGGCAGAGAAACATCCAGATATAAACCAGGCGATAAAATATGTGCTTTGGTAAATGGTGGTGGATACAGCCAGTATTGTCTGGTCGATGAAGTAACAAGCTTGCCCCTTCCCAAGGGTCTAAATGATATCGAGGCGGCTGGCCTTCCCGAAACATGCTTTACTGTTTGGCATAATGTCTTTCAAAGAGGTCGTCTCAAATCTAATGAATGGCTACTGGTTCATGGAGGGGCAAGTGGTATCGGAACCACTGCAATCCAAATAGCAAATGCTTATGGTGCAAAAGTACTTACTACAGTAAGCTCAGAAAACAAAAAATCCCTTTGTGAGTCTATTGGGGCAAAAAAAGCCATTTCATATTTAAACGAAGATTTTGTTAGTTCTGTCAAAAACATCACAGAGAACCATGGGGCGGATGTCATTCTGGACATGATTGGAGGTGATTATATTGATAAAAATATTCAATGCGCTGCTACTGAAGGGCGAATTGTCCAAATTGCGTTTTTAAATGGCGCAATTTCAGAAGTAAATTTTATGAGGTTAATGCTGAAAAGACTGACATTAACAGGATCAACATTGCGATCCCAAAAACTGACAGATAAAGCGAAAATTGCAAAAGAAGTTGAAAACATCGTATGGCCAATGATAGAAGACAAGAAATTTAAGCCGATTATTGATTCGACATTTCCGTTATCAGAAGCTTCAAATGCCCACAAACATATGGAATCAAGAAAACATATAGGTAAAATTATTCTGACAAATTAGGTCTTACAAACAATGCTAAATGATTGGTATCAGGCGGTCTTAGATATTCAAGCTGCGCCTGAAACGACAAAAGATCTTGCCATTAATGTAACGACACGCCTTGCTGAAGAAGGCATAATAACAATCTACAAAGAAAATACGAGCAAAACGCATATATCAGGAAAATTTGCCCCTGGTCCGCAATTTCAAGATGCAAGCGGATATATTGCCAGTGAGTTTAACCACATTACCCTTGGTGGTATGGATATTCATCTTGAAAGTTGGGTAAATGAGTATGGGATTGTGGGACTAGATCATGCAAAATGTCCATCTTGTGGCCATGAATTCTCTTCTCACTCATTTGAATACATGGCCCCGCTGAAAGAAAATATTGTAAATGCTGGTCATGATTTTATAAAAACAGGCATGCAACAGCTAATTTCATGCCCAGCTTGTGAAACAAAGAATTTCGCACGGTTATGGCAAACAGAGCCACATTTGGGATTTTGCAATCTAGCATTTACGTTCTGGAATTGGCCACCTTTTGCTGATTGGAAAGTGAATTTGCCCGAAATTATTGCAAATACATTAAATCATAAAATTATTGTAACTTATGGAAGGTTATAATTTTTTAGAACTTAAAAAGTTGAAATAAATAGAAAAATAGAAAATTAACAATATTTTTAATTTAAAACTTATAAAAACATATATAAGATAAGATTGCACTTCAGATACAAGCATCTTATATTAATAAGAATCCCCGAGAATTTTATCATTAAATAAACTCTCCCAGAACAGAACAGCTTTGGGAGTGTGGAGGAAAAATATATGACAACCGCACCATTAATGCCGAAAGCAACTGCGGTCTGGCTGGTTGATAATACATCTTTAACGTTTGAACAAATTGCTGAATTTTGTGGTCTTCATGTTTTGGAAATAAAAGGTATCGCAGATGGCGATGTAGCCCAAGGTATTAAAGGATTAGACCCAATCTCTTCGGGACAACTCACTCGTGACGAAATCAAACGCGGTCAGGAAAATTCAGGGTATAAATTAAAAATTTCAGGTTCAAAAGTTGAGATACCTAAAATAAGAAGCAAGAAAAAACCCAAATATACCCCTGTATCTAGGCGTCAAGACAGACCTAACGCTATATTATGGCTGGTAAAATATCATCCGGAATTAAAAGATAGCCAAATCATTCGCTTAGTTGGAACAACAAAACCAACAATTCAATCAATACGCGAGAGAACACATTGGAATTCTGCTAATCTACAACCATCAGACCCAGTCACATTAGGGTTATGTTCACAAATTGACCTGGACAAAGAAGTACAAAAAGCCTCTGATTACGTGAAAAAAGATCAAGTTCCAGGAGAACAGGACCCTGCCGTAACATTACTTCCAACCGAACAAACAACAGGTGCACCTTTTGCTATTGAGGAAGCGATTGATAAAGATGCAATAGACAAGTCAGATTTCAAGGCTGAAGATGTCTTTGGAGAGCAAAAGCCTGCTGAAGATGAGACCTCAGAGGAAACTGAAATGCCAGATGCAGACAAAGTGTTTGCGAATTTTGGAGATGATGCCCAATCATAGGGAAAAATTGAGATATTAAAGCCAGTAAAAAAGTAACAAACGAAAATTTAAGTTTTAAATTTGACAGTTTAGATGTGTGAAGGTATTTATTATCCCTCTCAAAGAGAATTCATATACATTGATAGCAGATTTATAAAACTAAAAACAAAGCATTAACTTTGTTTAAGACACCGCTTTTTTATAATAAATAAAAACTTAATGGTAAAGCGAATCTGCAAAATGAAACAAAACAACTTTATAGATATGTTTGGACGAAGAAATGAAAATTAAGAACTCAATAAAATCTCTACGCAAAAGACATAGAGACAACCGTGTTATCCGCCGTCGTGGACGCCTTTATGTTATCAATAAAACCAACCGTCGCTTTAAAGCAAGACAAGGTTAATGTGGAATAATGTCCTAAGATAACAGCTAGAGAAAACTAGTACACAATATATTTATACATAATTTAATATAAAGCTTTAAAGCAACCAGACTCTAAGCTATCTTGAAGATATGGAGATTCGGGTTGCAAATAAAATTATGCTCAAATTAGCCCAATGTATATTGCTATTAGCATTGGGTGTATTTCCCTGTTTAGCATATGCAAACACAATAACGAGCAATTCTTATTCTGCAAAAAAATCACACTCATATTCAGAGACGAACAAATCTCTCTTCCAAAATAAAGACGAAATTCTTCAAGAACTCTATCGCAAACTTAAGCTTGCCAGCAATACTGCAAAAGCTCAGTCCATTGAAAAGGTCATAGAAAACGTATGGTTAGAGTCTGGAAGTCCCACTGTGGATTTATTAATGTCTAGGGCATTAGCAGCACAAAGAAATAACAAAAATGAGTTGTCATTAGAAATTCTAAATCAAATTGTCAAAATTGCTCCAACTTATACAGAAGGCTGGAACAGACGAGCAATGATTTATTTCTACAATCAAAATTATGCTTTAGCTCTTTTAGACATTCGAAGAGTTCTTGCCCTAGATGTCCATAATTTTCATGCTATAAATGGTTTGGGATTAATTATGCAGGAGATTGGAAATAAAAAAGGTGCACTAAAAGTATTCAAAAGACTTATAGAAATCCATCCATATTATACGGATGCAAAAAAAACCTTACAGAAACTTCAAATAGAGGTTGAAGGACAAGACACTTAAAAAAGTTGTTGCACATCATGAATTTTAATGAGAGGCATAATTCGCTAAACCTCTTAAAAATATCATACAGTCATCTAACTGTGATTTTTCTACAAATTCATTTGGTTTGTGGGCCTGCGCAATACTACCAGGACCACATATAACAGTCGGACATCCGCCATCTTCAAATAATCCAGCTTCAGTCGCGTAAGAAACAGCATGAGTATCGTTCTGTTTGGCAAGCTTCATAACTAAAGAGAGAAAATCTTGCCCGGATTGAGATTGCGATGTTAAAAATGGCACAACATCATTCACACATTTAGTTATGATATTTGCATCCTCAGAAACCTGTCGCATTTCCTGAATAAGAACCTGAGCTGCATCATGCACCTGCTTTTCAATATGGGTAACATCTAAACCAGGTAAACTTCTGATCTCCCAGACAAATTTACAGATTTTAGGAATGATATTAAGAACAACCCCCCCTTCAATCATACCCACATGAATGGATGTATAAGCAGGGGAAAACCTCTCATTGGTCTCCGTTTTTACGATATCGCTAATTTTTTTTATTTCTGCAATCAACAAGGAAGCATACAGGACAGCATTAACACCAATATCAACTGCACTTGAATGAGCCTCAAGTCCATGAACCTCAGTCACATAAGCAAAACTCCCTTATGAGCCTCAACAACCCCCATATTTGAAGGTTCCCCAACAATAACAGCTTTGGGACGAACCAGATCATGCCCAAATCGCTCAATCATGGGACGAACCCCCGTACATCCGGTCTCTTCATCATAAGAAAACAGCAGATGGATAGGAGTATGTAAATCACATTTCAGAAAATAAGGCACACTAGCCAGTACGCATGCAAGAAACCCTTTCATATCACAGGTTCCGCGTCCAAAATACCTTCCGTTATCAAATGTTAGCTTATAAGGATCGGTATCCCATATTTGTCCGTCCACTGGAACAACATCAGTATGAGCAGACAGCCCTATACCTGGTTTTTCTTTTGGGCCTATTGTTGCATAAAGACTTGCTTTACTCTCATCCTCATCAGGTATTCGAACAAACTTCACACCATATTCTGATAAAAAACTCTCAACATATTCAATCAAATTTAGATTAGAGTAACAACTGGTCGTATCAAAACCGACAAGCTTCTCCAAAATATCTTGGTAATGAGTATCTGTCATATGAGGTTTAAATCACCGATTGTTGAACGAACCATGCCGCAAAATAGACAATAATTAGAAAAGCTTACATGTAACATGTAAGCCATAGGCACTATAATGTGTCAATCATTGAATAAATCTTACCCATAAACTTTTTTAAGACAGATTTTTAGTATTCTGATCGTATAATATTATTAAACAAAATGCACATATACCTAAAATTATTATGATCATTAACAATTCTTAATGAAAAGACCTCAACATTTCATACTAAGTTTAAGGTGTTAAGAGTAGAAGCTTTATAAGCTAGGTAACTGTATGAATGAAATAGAAAAAAAGAACACTTCAATAGCGATAGTATTCTTAAGAATATTATTTCCTGTGCTTATAATAGCTGGAGCTATTTCAGGTTATAGTTATCTAAAAAAGACCAAACCTGTCATTAAAAAACAGGCGAAAAGAGAACAGGTCCTGGCTGTTGACACAGTGATTACAAAGATCACGGACTATCAACCAACAATAAAATTATATGGTGAAGCTGTCGCTGGGCGAAAAGTAGAGATGCGTGCACTTGTTTCAGGTGAAATTATTGAAACAGGAAAGAAACTTAGTATTGGAAGCATAATAAAAAAAGGCGAGCAGCTCATAAAAATTGACCCCTTTAAGTATCAAGGTGCATTAACAGATGCAACAGCCAGGCTTGCCGAAGCAAAAGCAAAAGAAAAAGAAATCGAGGTCAATATAGAACTTGAGAACAAAGCACTAAAATATGAAAAAGAACAACTACTGCTTGCTAAAAAAGACCTTGAACGAACAGTTCCTCTAGCAAAAAAAGGAACCGTAACTCAAAAACTAGAAGATGACCGGAGAGTCGTCGTTAGTCAACGTCAACAAAGTTTCGAACAACGTAGAAGTAATCTTGAAATCCAGAAATCAAAATTATCACAACAACAATCAATAATAAAAAGATTGGAATGGGGAGTAAAAGATGCAAAACGTAATTTAAAAGATACGAACTTGATCAGTCCCTTTAATGGATATATTAGTTCTGTTGATGCAGAAATTGGCCGAATTGTAAGCGCAAATGATCGTGTAGCAACCCTTTTAGACCAGAATTGGATTGATATACGCTTCACTCTATCTGATACACAATATGGCAGATTATTGTCCTCAGACACACCAGTAATAGGTCGTAATATTAAAGTTAAATGGCACGTTACTGAACCACCTTTTACATATGAAGCAATAATTGAAAGAGTAAGTTCTGAGATTTCCTCAGATACCGGCGGAATAGAAGTTTTTGCTAGAATTAAAGACCCCCTCAAGCGCACACCGTTAAGGTCAGGAACATTTGTTGAGATAGCAGTACCTGACAAAATGTACAGAAAAATCTTAAGATTACCTCAAACGGCCCTTTTCGATGATCAACACATATATATAGTTTCTAATGGACGCCTGAAAAAACGCGAAGTCGAGCTTATAAGTTCTGTGAATAATGAAATTATTGTTAGGGGCAATATTCAGCCAGATGAAGAGGTTCTCATAACTAGAATTTCAAAAGTAGGTGATGGGGTAAAAGTCCTATCGAGAAAATCAATTAATAAGAAGAACAAAACGAACAATAACTCAGACAAGCAAAGTCATCTCCAAAACAAAGCGTCAATAGCCCAAAAAACGACCATGACATCGACAAAACCGGTTAAGAAATAAGGGCATGAAATGCAAGAAAAAAAGCAACATTCTAAAGTTGGTCTAATTAGTTTATTTGTTAAACACCCAACAGCATCCAACCTTTTGATGGCTGCAATAATTCTCATTGGTTTTTATTGCGTCACAAAAATGAACACACAATTTTTCCCAACTTTAGAAATTCCAAGCATTACTGTTAATGTTGCATGGTCAGGTGCAAGTGCTTCAGACGTAGAAAGTAACATTCTTGATGCTTTAGAACCCGAACTGCGTTTTCTGGATAATGTAAGTGAAGTGACATCTTATGCCCGTGAGGGCGCTGCTACGATAGTCATAGAGTTCTATTCCAATGCTGATATGCAAAAAGCCCAATCTGATGTGGAACAGGCTGTTTCACGTGTAACAACTCTGCCTGAAGATTCGGAAGAACCAGTAATCCAGAGAATAGCTTTTTATGAACCTGTCGCAAGAATTTCTATTTCTGGTCCTTTCAGTGAAAAAGCAATTAAAAGTTATGCAAAACAAATCCGCGATGGTTTGCTTGCATCAGATATAGATAAAGTTGACTTCGTTGGTAAGAGAGATGAAGAAATTGCAGTTCGTATACGTGAATATGATTTAAGACGATTGAACCTTAATATTTCTGACATAGCCAAAACTATTAGAGATAATACCAAAGATCAGCCATCAGGGACTGTCGATGGAGATATTGAAGTCCAATTGCGTTCTGTGGCTGATAGAAAAAGTCCAGAAAAAATCAGAGAAATAGAAATCAAGTCATTAAATTCTGGAGAAAAAATTTATCTAAAAGACATTGCTGAAGTAGAACAAAGCTTTGACGATAATCAGAAAACAGGCTTCATTTTAGGCCAACCGGCAATTGAACTTCAAGTGAAACGCTCATTAACAGCTGATACCTTGAAGACAATGGCAAAACTTAACACATATATGGAAAAAACACTTCCAACCTTACCGAAAACACTCAATGTTAAAGTCTACAAAATTCAAGGTAAGTTGGTACAGCAAAGATTGGGAATATTAGTTAAAAATGGCTTACAAGGTCTGGTTCTTGTTCTTATCATTTTATTTATATTCTTGAATGCTCGAATAGCTTTTTGGGTTGCTGCAGGTATTCCAGTAGCATTTTTAGGAACATTAATTGTAATGTACCTGAGTGGTCAGACAATTAACATGGTATCAATGTTCGCTCTTATATTGATGCTTGGCATTATTGTTGACGATGCAATTGTTGTAGGAGAACATACCGCAACGCGTCAGTCTATGGGCGACAATCGCTTAACAGCAGCAGAAATAGGTGCGACACGCATGTTAGCACCAGTTGTTGCAGCCATGCTCACAACTCAAGCCGCTTTTTTCCCAATTTTCCTGATAAGCGATAGAATAGGAGACATACTCTCAGCAATTCCGCTTGTTGTATTTGCTGTTCTGACCGCAAGTCTCATAGAATGTTTTTTAATATTACCAGGACATCTAAGGCATGGATTTGGTAAAGTAAAAAAAGCCTCAGGAATGAGAATGGCATTTGATAATGCATTGAATGGTTTTAGAGACGGACCCTATAAAAATTTCATAACAATATGCTATAATTGGCGTTATACAACAATCGCAATAACAATAGCGGCATTTATTCTTTCAATTGGACTGATATCTGGAGGACGACTTAAGTTTGTTTTCTTCCCATCACCAGAACCAGAAAACTTTTCTGCACAGATTGTATTTAGCCCAGGAACACCAGCTGAAGATCAAGTTAGGGCACTGGCCAAGATGGAAGCATCATTGGCAGTAACTGAAAAAAAATTAACACAGGGAAAAGAAAAACTTGTTGTCACCACCTTCACAACATTAGGCCAAGCAGGAAGAGCGCAGGGGGATAACCTCGCACAGATAGATGTTCAGTTAACAGAGAGCGAAATAAGAACAGTGTTTTCAAAGGATATTGTTAATGCATGGCGAAAAGATATACCCAAGCTTTCTGGTGTAGAACGTATAGCAATTTTGAGGTCACGTGTAGGGCCACCAGGTCGTGATATCGACATAAGACTACAAAAAGCAAGTACTGAACAACTAAAAGCCGCTGCTGAGGAACTAAAGGAAATATTGACAACATTTCCTGGGTTATCGGCAATCGCAGATGATTTACCCTATGGAAAACCAGAACTTATAATGAAATTAACGCCTCGTGGTGCATCATTAGGCTTCACATCAGAAATCATAGGTACGCAAATACGTAATGCATTCGATGGAGCAATTGCAACACGTTTTGCAAGAGATGATGAAGAAATTACCGTACGTGTTTTAAGGTTACAGGAAACAAGAGGTATTCAAGCCCTACAAAAGCTCTATTTAACTTCACCAAACGGCAAACGTATTCCAGTTGGGGAGGTTGTAAAGATTACAGAAAAACAAGGGTTTTCAGTTATTCAAAGACGAGATGGCGTTCGCACAATTTCTGTAACGGCAAATTTAGATAATAAAATTACGAATACTGGCGATGTTGTCGAACGACTGGAAAACGAAGTCTTGCCTGACCTCTCAATTAAATATGGATTTGACTATAAATTTAAAGGACGTGCGGAAGAAAGAGCCAAATCTTTTAAAGACTTACAACTAGGTGCTATATTATCTTTAGCACTCATATACATAATTCTGGCCTGGGTTTTTGAAAGCTATTCTAAACCACTAGCAGTCATGTCAATTATTCCATTCGGACTTGTTGGAGCTATTATTGGCCATACCATTTTAGGATATAACCTGACCATCATCAGCCTGATTGGATTATTGGGTTTATCTGGTATTCTCGTAAACGATTCAATTATTCTTGTGTCAGAAGCCAAAAGGCGATTGGATCAAGGTCAGAAACTTGCAATGGCTGCAATAGGAGCCTCTCAAGATCGGTTTCGAGCCGTTATTCTAACATCATTGACAACCATTGGTGGTCTGCTTCCATTATTATTTGAAACAAGCAGACAGGCGCAATTCTTAATTCCTATGGCAGTTACACTTGTCTTTGGTTTGGGAGCCGCAACAATACTCGTTCTTGTTCTCGTTCCTGCAATACTTGGTGTGGGAAGTGATATCCAAAAGGTTTTTCTTTTTATCATAAGATTGTATTGGCCAACGAAACAAGGTGCGAGCCAGTAACATCCTCATATTAAAAAAAAGATTATTTTTTTAACGCTCCATGAATGACATAATTTAAAACGTCTATAACCTGCTCAGTTGTTTTAACCACTGCCAAAGCTGCAGCATCAACTTCTTTCAGTGCATGTTGATGCTCTTCACTATGCATAACAATAAGAGGTTTGTCTAAAGCAGCTGCATACCCGGCATCAAATGCTGCATTCCATTGTTTATATTTGTCTCCAAAACGAACAACAACAATATCCGCCTGCTCAATTAATACACGAGTTCGAATAGCATTAAGCTTTGCACCTTTATGATCATGCCAAAACTTTTTTTCTTCAGCCCCAAGAATAGAAACTCCGCAATCATCGCTAGAATCATGATCAAGAACAGGTGCATAAAAAGAGACAGGTAAATTCATGGCCTTCGCACCATTTTCAATATTTTTACGCCAATCCGTATGGATCTCACCAGATAAATAAATGTCCCAATCGTACATAATGTCTCCTGAGTAGTTTTAAAAAAACAAACTTTGTTAATATCTCCAGAACTGCGGAACAAATAAGACCAGAACCGCAAAGAGCTCAAGGCGTCCTAAAAGCATTGCAAAAGATAATAACCATTTTGCCTCCTCAGGCAAACTGGAAAAGTTTCCGGCAGGACCAATAACACCACCAAGTCCAGGCCCTACATTTGCCAAGGCTGTGCCGGCAGCTGACATAGCCGTTAAGGTGTCCAGCCCCATCATTTCCAATAACAAGGATAGGACAAAAAAGCTTACAACAAAAAGAAATAAGAAACTCATGACTGAAGTTGTGACTTGGGCTGGGATTGGACGCCCGTTATAATTTGCAGAAAAAATCCCATTCGGAAAAATAAGTGTTTTAACACGATATGAAATTGCCGCAAATACAATCTGAAACCTAAAAATCTTAACACCACAAGATGTCGAACCAGAACACCCGCCAATAAACATAATGACAAACATTACTGATGTCGCAAAGGTTCCCCAGACTGTATAATCAATAGAGGAGTATCCTGTACCTGTAATAATAGAAATCACATTAAAAGAAGTATATCTCAAAGCTGTAAAATAACTTTGACCGCTCACCCAACTCTGCTGAATACTCAAAAAAATCACAAAGAAAATAACTGTCAGCAAAAAACCTCTAACTTGCTGATCCTTAATCAACTCTAAAGGACTGGTTTGGAATCCTTTCAAAAATAATAAGAAAGGGATAGAACCAATAATCATAAAAATCATCCCATTAATCTCAACATATACGCTGTTAAAATACCCAATGGATAAATCATGACTAGAATATCCACCTGTCGCAATTGTTGTCATGGCATGCACAAATGCATCAAAGATAGTCATTCCTGCCAAATGATAACCAATAAAACATAAGGCTGTAAAAAGGACATAAATCATACTCAAGGAACCAGAAATTTGTGTCGCTCGTGGAAGGATTTTTTCTGAAGTGTCAAAAGCCTCAACTTTAAACAATTGCATCCCACCAACTTTCAACATTGGCAAAATGGCAAGTGCCATAACAATAATACCAATTCCACCAAGCCATTGGAGCAGACTGCGCCATAATAAAATTCCCTTTGGAGCATCATCCAAATTGGATAACACAGTGGAACCCGTTGTTGTAAGGCCTGACATAGATTCAAAAAAAGCATCCGCTAATGTCATTTTGATACTAGAGAACACAAAAGGAATAGCTCCAAATATTGCAAGACATAGCCAGGACAAAGTCGTCAGGATAAATGCTTCACGAATACTTAACGCTTCAGAACTCCCCTGACAGGCAATAGTCAACGCAATCCCAATAAATAATGTAATGACAGCAGATACAATAAAAACATTCTGGTCTGGATGATTTGTAGCCAAATCAATTACTGCAGGCAGAATCATAGCACCGCCCAATGTAGACAGTAATATCCCTACAATTAACAAAACTGGCCTGATATTAATCATGCCTTTTCTCAAAATCTTTTGTAATAAAGGATTGTGTTCACAAAGCTATTGCTAAAGTTTTAAAACTTAAAGATTTATCACCTTGAAAAGGACTGATGTCTGAATATCAGTATTTTCTGATTAGCTGCAAACAAAACACAAACAAAAGACCCCCTAGCAATTGAAAAATCAAACAAAATCTGAAGTGGGTTAATGAGCGCGTTTTTATTAAAAATCAATGAAAATATTATCTATAATGAATTTAAAAGATCAAATGTTTCAATTTAACCGACGATCTGCATAAGGACTATCCAATGAGAATGCAGGAATCTCTGCTTCAAAATCTTCCCCATCTTCAACTCTTAAGGAATAAAACCCGCGCATCACACCAGAAGGGGCATTTAAAGGAGCGCAACTTGTGTAAGAAAAACTGGTACCAGGCGCTATGATAGGTTCTTGGCCAATAACACCAATGCCTTCAACCTTTTCAGTAACACCACTGGCATCAGTAATTTGCCAAGTACGATAGTGTAATTGAACTGTTTGCGTACCTAGATTTTCTATATCAACCTTATAAGCCCAAAAAAAATAATTTTCTTCAGGATGCGATTGCTCTTCTATAAAAGAAGGTTCAACACAAATTCTTATGGAGTTTGTTATTGCTTCATACATAATGCCCTGAACCTCAGAAATAAGATTAACATCAACTATTAACATATCAGAAATATTATATTTTTTCAAAGGCTTGAGATAAATCCTGTTTCAAATCATCATAATCTTCTAAACCAACAGAAATTCTTAATAACGCATCACTTATATTCAATTCTTCACGGGCCTCAGGCGTTAACTTTTGATGTGTGGTCGTTGCAGGATGAGTAATAATACTTTTGGCATCTCCTAAATTATTCGAAATCAATATAATTTTCAGTTCATTCATAAATTTAAATGCATCTTGCTTAGTACCATTAAGTTCAAAGGCGATCAAATTAGACCCTGAAGACATTTGACGCTTTGCCAATTCATATTGTGGATGATCAGAATGACCAGGATAAAAAATTCTTTTAACGAATGGATATTCAGATAAGAAAGTAGCAAGTTTCTCGGCTGTTTCACTCATCCGCTCTACTCGTAATGAAAGAGTTTCAAGCCCCTTTAATAATACCCAAGCGTTGAATGGACTTAAGGAAGGGCCGGTCTGACGCATATATTGATGCAAATGTTCTGTAATAAACTCCCCATTGCCAAGAACAATCCCACCTAAACATCTACCATGTCCGTCGATATGTTTGGTAGCTGAATAAGTCACAACATCAGCACCATGCAATAAAGGTTTTTGTAAAATTGGTGTCGCAAAAACATTGTCAACAACCACATACGCACCTATCTCATGGGCAATGTCACTAACTGCTTGAATGTCTATCAACTCCAATGTTGGATTTGTTGGGGTTTCAAAGAAAAAAGCTTTGGTATTATCACGTCTGGCAGAACGCCAAGCCTCTATATCACGTCCATCAATAAGAGTAGTTTCAATGCCAAAACGAGGTAAAAAGGTTTCAATCACATAGCGACAACTGCCAAATAAAGCACGTGCTGCAACAACATGATCTCCTGCTTTTAAGCGACATAAAAATGCCGCTGTAACTGCAGCCATCCCTGTCGCAGTTGCTCGGGCATCCCCAGCTCCTTCTAGCAACTTCATACGCTCCTCAAACATCATGACTGTGGGATTCGCAAACCGACTATAGAGAAAACCCTCACTCTCTCCCTTAAAACGTGCTTCAGCCTCCTCAGCACTCTCATAAATATACCCGGAATTCAAAAATAGGGCTTCAGATGTTTCTCCAAAAGCGCTTCTCATGGTACCACCATGAACTAATTTCGTATTAAGCCCCCAGCAAGTTGCATCCTGGTCAGAGAAATCTTTTGTCATAAACCATGCCCCTGTAATTAAGGAAAAAAAAACCCAGCAAGTCACTAAACAAGCCGGGCATCATAACATATAATTATCACACGGCCTTTTAGCGAGTTATTTTAAGTGGCTGCAAGCCGACCGGCCAAATCACCACAATATATCACCTCGATTAAGCCTGAACAGTTCAATTTCGTCAAGAAAATTATATCAATCACACCGAATATGATGAGATAAGTCTTTAAATTTGGCATCCTTGCCATTCAGTGGATTATCAGGATCCCATTGATAATTAATTTTCTGAAACCTTGCCTCAAGCACATCGTAAAGCATCAGTTGAGCTATCAAACTCTCACCAATTCCTAATATTTCCTTAAGAACTTCTGTTGCTTGTAGTGTACCAATAACCCCTACAACAGATCCAAGTACACCGACTTCTGAACAATTTGGAATAGTGCCAGCTGAAGGCATATCTGGAAAAAGACAACGATAAGTTGGGTTTGGTATCCCATCATCAGATGTGTCATAGGATTTGAGAGTTGTTAAATGACCGTCAAAAGGACCAACTGCAGCAAAAACAAGTGTTTTTTTTGCAAAATAACACGCATCATTTACCAGATATCGCGTCTCAAAATTATCAGACCCATCAACAATAACATCATATTGAGAAAGAATATCCAAAGCGTTTAAGGCACTAAATCTTTCTTGATGTTGAATAACATCTATATGAGGATTGATTTCTAAGATTGTTTGTTTAGCACTCTCTACTTTTGCAATACCAACATAACTTGTCCTATGAATAATTTGCCTTTGTAAATTATCCAAAGAGACAATATCATCATCAATAATTCCAAGAGTTCCAACACCAGCAGCAGCAAGATAAGATAATACTGGCGCACCTAATCCACCAGCACCTATCATGAGCACAGATGAAGCTTTTAACTTCTGTTGCCCCGCCCCCCCAACTTCTTTCAAGACCAAATGGCGTTTGTAGCGTTCTATTTCATCTTTAGTAAGCATGACACATTATATATTAGTGAGACATAAAAGAACAATATTTAGAGCATTCACCTTAAGCACCTTTCAAAAAATCAGATGCTTTTCTCATCAACCGATCTGCAACATCTCGCTTAGTCATGTCTGGCCAATGCTCCGTATCTGATTTTGTCACCAAATGAATTTCATTATAGTCACTATCAAAAACTTCATTTTCCTCCGCAACATTATTGGCGACAATCCAGTCGCAACCTTTATCTTTACGCTTTTTCATAGCATTGGCGAGTAAGTTCTCTGTTTCCGCAGCAAACCCAATAACAAGTTTGGGACGAGAAACACCTGATTTTGATAAAACCTTTAAAATATCAGGGTTCTCAACCAATTCTAAAAGAGGCGGACTTTTCGTATTTCTCTTCTTTTTAATCTTATGAACAGCAAGATCTGCAACACGCCAATCCGCAACAGCGGCAGCACAAACAGCCAAATCAACTGGCAAGCTTTTTTCACAGGCCCGAAGCATTTGCTCTGCAGTCTCAACAGGAATAACATCTACACCTTTTGGTGTTTGTAATTTAGTTGGCCCAGACACCATAGTCACTTTTGCACCCAGCTGTGCTGCTACACTCGCTATTGCATAACCCTGTTTGCCTGAAGAACGATTTGAGATATAGCGCACGGGGTCTATAGGCTCCTGAGTTGGGCCGGAAGTGACCAAAACATGTTTACCAAATAAGGGTTCATCTCTCACAGATGCAAAATAATGTTCAATTGCAGAAATAATATCATCAGGTTCCGTCATCCTGCCTGGGCCATACTCACCACAGGCCATATCACCATTTTCAGGACCAATAAAGACAATGCCATCTCTTATCAGTTGAGTGATATTTCTTTGAGTTGCAGCATGTGTCCACATGCGCACATTCATTGCAGGAGCAATTAAAACTGGTTTATCTGTAGCAAGTAAAACCGTACTTGCTAAATCATCAGCGTGCCCATTGGCCAATTTGGCTAGAATATTAGCAGTTGCAGGTGCAATAAGTATCAAATCGGACTGACGTGATAGCTGAATATGCCCTATCTCAGTCTCATCAGTTAGATCAAATAGATCTGTAAAGCACTTCTCTTCACTAAGCGTCGCAACAGATAACGGGGTGATAAATTCCTGGGCTGATTTTGTAAGAATAACTCGAACTTCAGCTCCTTTTGCTTTTAACTGGCGAATAAGCATAAGAGACTTGTATGCCGCAATCCCACCACCAATAATAAGCAATATCTTCTTACCATGCATAAAGGAAACCTTTTAACTCAATCCAAGAAAGTCCAAAATGAACAATACTTTAAATCATTTTGGATGATATCTACTGAATATATAGCATTTAGGATAAAAAAAGAAAAATTTCATTTAAATAAACAATTTTATGGCAATAACAACGAGTGCTATGGCACCAACCCAAACACCTAATCGAGTTGTTCGAACATGCTTTGCTTGCTCTTTAGCAATGAGCTGGATAGTTTCATCATCAAGTTTTAATCCAGAATAGGCCATATTAGAAAGAGACTCAGCCGTACTTTCGGCACGGCTTAAAAGACTAGGCAAATCACCCATAAACTTACCAATAGATGTTGCGCCTTTTGCAGCATCTTGTAAACGCCCCTCAACACCTAAAGTCGTTTCCATCCATTCTCGTACAACTGGTTCTGATGTTGTCCACATATTAAGTTTAGGGTCAAGATTTCTAGCAACACCCTCAACCACCACCATAGTTTTTTGCAAAAGTACGAGTTCGGGGCGTGTTTGCATATCAAAAATTTCTGTAACCTCAAGTAATTGTCCTAACAATCTTGCCATAGAGATTTCATCAGCAGTACGATCCATAAGTGGTTCACCAATGGCCCGAAGCGCTTGTGCAAACTGTTCAACCGTATGATGTGGCGGAACATATCCAGCATCAAAGTGTACTTTTGATACACGTACATAGTCTCGTGTAATAAACCCATAAAGAATTTCTGCCAAGAAACGCTGCTCTTTAGGACCTATACGTCCCATAATTCCAAAATCAACTGCTATGAGATCGCCATTTTCACCAATGAACAAGTTCCCTTGATGCATATCCGCATGGAAAAAACCATCTCTCATAGCATGACGCAAGAAAGTTTGGACAATATGCTGTGAGAGGCCTTCTAAATCATGTCCAGCATCTCGGATAGCTTCAACATCAGAAAGTGGTATCCCATCAACCCATTCTGTGGTTAAAACACGTTTTGTACTATACGACCAAAAGGGCTTGGGAATACGAAAATGCTTATCATCAGAAATATTTTCAGCCATTTCTGACATTGCAGCTGCTTCCATACGCAAGTCCATCTCCATTTCAACACCTTGGGCAAGGGTCTGAACAACAGAAACAGGTTTTAAACGTCGAGAAGGTTCATGCCAGGTTTCAATCAAGCTTGCCGCAAACAAATAACTTTCCATATCCCGGGCAAGTTTTGCTTCGATACCAGGTCTTAAGATTTTCACTGCAACGTGTCGCTGCACCCCATTTTCTTCAATTTTCGCTTTATGAACTTGTGCAATTGAAGCAGCTGCAATTGGTTCACTAAATTCAACAAAAAGCTGATCAATAGGTTCGCCAAGTTCATCTTCAACTATTTTTTTCGCAGTTTTCATAGAAAAAGAAGGCATTTTATCCTGCAAAACCGCAAGGTCTCGAGCATTTTCAACGCCAATAATGTCGTCTCTAGTCGCCAAAAATTGCCCCAGCTTAATATATGAGGGTCCTAAACTAGATAATGCACGTGCAATACGATGTTGACGAGAGCCAAATCCAGAAAAAAGACGAAGCGGAGCCGTTAAGGATCTCAATATTTTAACGGCTGCTGGCAAAGTAGGGTCATCAGGTAACAAACGAACACCATGCCGAGCAAAAACAAAGCCTGCACGAGCCAAACGAAATATATTCAAAAATGTATTTGCCATATTCTGAATCTGGAAATTATTATTGTCTTGTTATATGCGCCAACCGGAATGTATTGCTGCAATACCACCACTTAAATTTCGGAATTTTACCTGAGAAAACCCAGCTTCTTCAATATCATGGGCAAAACGATCCTGATCTGGAAATTTTCTAATACTCTCGACAAGATATTGATATGATTCTTTATCTCCAGCTGCCAATTGCCCAAGAGCTGGAATAGCATTAAACGAATAAAAATCATATAATTTATCTAAGACAGGAACTTGAACTTCAGAAAACTCTAAACACAAAAAACGCCCACCAGGTTTAAGAACACGGTACGCTTCTTTTAAAGCTTGAGTATATCTCGGCACATTTCGAATTCCAAAAGCAATTGTATAAGCATCAAAGGCTCCATCTGAAAAGGGAAGCTCTTCAGCATTACCTTCAATAAACTTTACCCGAGATCCAAGCCCCTTTTTATCTGCACGAGATTGCCCAACTTCAAGCATTTCCGCACTAATATCGAAAACAACAGCTTGTGAATGACGTCCTGAGGCTTTAAAAAATTCAAATGTGATATCACCAGTACCGCCAGCAACATCTAATAATTTATAAGATTGATCGCCTTTTGGGGGAGAAAGCCAAGTTATCACATCTTGTTTCCACAAACGATGTAAGCCACCGGTCATCAAATCATTCATTAGATCATAGCGATTTGCAACATTTGAAAAAACTTGATTAACAAGACTTTGTTTGTCGTCAATATCAACAGATCTAAAGCCAAAACTATGCCCTAGGTCATCTGGTGATTTATTTATATTGTCTTTTATCATACGGCACACACTAGCTTAATTATATTTTGTCGGCTATTGAAGATTCTGTTATTAACAATAGGTAAATCATAAAACTATGCCTGAACTCCCTGAAGTTGAGACCGTATGTCGCGGTCTAAGTACCAGTATGTTAAATGTCAAAATCAGAAAAGTAGAACAGAAACGGCACAACTTACGTTTTCCATTCCCAGAAAATTTTTCTGATGGCCTAAATGGCCAAACAATAACTGCTATCACAAGAAGAGCAAAATATATTCTTGCGCATTTATCCAATAAAATGTTCCTGGTAATACATTTAGGTATGAGCGGGCGTTTCACAATATTTGAAAAACAGAACGAAGACACCCCAGGCAACTATCAGCATAAACTTAATGTTAATCCTGTGCATGATCACGTTATTTTTCATATGAGTAATGGAACAAAAATTCATTATAATGACGCCAGGCGTTTTGGCTTCATGACATTAATTCCGGAGAACCAATTAGAAGACCACAAATACTTCAGACACCTTGGTATTGAACCACTGGACAGAACATTTACAGCTAAACATCTGGCCCAATTGGCCCTAAACAAAAACACATCATTAAAAGCATTTCTCTTAGATCAACATACAATCGCTGGGCTTGGGAATATATATGTCTGCGAGGCACTTTATAGAGCAAAATTATCTCCTAAAAGTCCTGCATCTATTTTAACCGAACCTAATGGCATGGCCAATCTAAAAACAAAAACACTGGTGAAAGTAATAAAAAAAGTTTTAAAAGAGGCGATTGAGGCAGGAGGGTCTACATTGAAAGATCATCAGAAAACGGACGGCTCGCTAGGATATTTTCAGCATAGCTTTAAAGTCTATGGCCTGGAAGGCGCTATGTGCAAAAGAAAAAATTGTAAAGGGATGATTGAACGCATAACCCAAAATGGCAGATCGACATTTTATTGTAGCCATTGCCAAAGCTAAAATGTATCACATTAATAACATTGAATCGTATTAACCAGAACAAAAGCCATACCAACTATGTCACTACGTATTATTTTTATGGGAACGCCTGATTTTTCAATTCCAACATTCTCTGAAATTATAAGTGCAGGACATGATGTTGTTGCAGTATATACACAGCCACCAAGGCCTGCAGGAAGAGGTATGTCAGAACAAAAAACTCCCGTTCATCAATTCGCAGATCAATCAGGCATTCCTGTCTTTACTCCCAAAAGTTTGAAGAGCCCCCCTCAACAGGAAGAATTTATTAATCATAAAGCTGATCTCGCAATAGTAGTAGCATACGGCTTAATACTTCCAAAAGTGATACTGGAAGCACCAAAACATGGATGTTTAAATCTGCATGCATCTCTACTGCCAAGATGGCGAGGCGCTGCACCAATCCAAAGAGCTATCATGGCTGGTGACAAAGAAACTGGCGTCATGATTATGCAAATGGACGAGGGATTAGATACCGGGGACATTTGTCTGGGAGAGCGTATTCCAATTTCAACGAATATGACTGCTGGTGAATTACATGATAAATTAGCTCTAACCGGAGCAGATCTGATGATTCGTGCGCTTTCAGCTTTATCACGTGATAGCCTGACTCGAACCCCACAATTAAATGATAATGTCACCTATGCAAAAAAAATCAAAAAATCAGAAACAAAGATTGATTGGTCGAAATCCGCACAGGAGGTTCATAATCACATACGCGGGCTTTCACCATTTCCTGGAGCTTGGTTTGAATGGAATCGAAACGGGAAAACGGAACGTGTAAAAGTGCTGGGTGCGGAAGTCATTAAACAGTCAGGTCAAGCTGGGCTAGTTTTAGATGATAATTTAACGGTAGCATGTGGAGAGGATTCCATAAGACTTACCCATGCCCAAAGAGCCGGCAAAAAACCTATGGCCGCGGAAGAATTGTTAAGAGGTTTTAACTTACCTCGCAACAGCCTTCTAAATTAAAATGATCCACAGTAAGACACAAATCTCATGCAAGGATTATGAATTCAATATTCAATGATTTTTTAAATATTCTAACATGGTAAAAAATGCAGATTAAAATGAAAAAAAATGATTTTTTTTTCATTTTGAAACAAATCTTCAAACATTCTTTAACTTCATTAGCTTATTGCTATCACTTGAACACCCCCAAAAAAGCAATAAGGCCATAAAAGCCGAAGTAAAGAATAGAGAAGCAGCCTGATATGACATTTAATAATAATGATTTTGATAATGAATTGTTCATCAGCAATATCCTTACGGATCCGTTTGAGAGTTTTTTGTTATCCTACTTTGAGCATATACAAGTTTTGGATAACCCTGATGAGATTGATAAAGAAATTCGGTTAGTCGCAAGATCGTCAGACTCATCTGCTGCTTATACTTTAATGGCGCACAGTGATGAAATTCATGCTCTAAATATTAATATAAAAACAGTTTTTACAAAACTCGAAAACCCTAAATCCATGGAAAATTGGATTAATAAAATATGTAAATCTGATATAAACCATATCAACAATTCACTTCGGTGGGCGAAGAAAAATGCCCTGCAAGACGCTCACGAACAATTTATTCTTGGTTCTACTATGTGTTGGTCAGGAGATTCTATGCGCAGGTTGCCTGAGTCACGTAATATCACAAACATATTTGAATATGATGTGCCCAATACAGTGAAAATTGCAAAACAATCCTTCAATGCATTATGGAATGCCTCATCCTCAATTACAAAACAACATATTAAGAGATTATCTATTGTCGAATGTGAAACAACAATTGATACAACAAAATTAGATTACAAACTCGAAGATTGGGGATCAAATTTTCACCACATTATCTCGACGAGACACTAGAACAGAAAGTATATTCCAGAAGGAAGATCTATAGAAAAAATAAAACAACAAAGTTAATGAAATATAATTCACATGCAATAAATCTTTTGAAATAAAAGAATAGAAAATATTAGGAAATATTGTGTTATAGAAGAATAGTTTTTTAGTACAGACAAAATTGCACAAAAACTTTATGAAAAAGGTTCCTGTCGTTGACTATTCCAGGCTACAAGTTATTTCTGATCTTGCTTGCCATAAGCATTTTTTTATTTGCGCCCTCAGGATATGCTAAAGAAGAAAAAGATCAAAAAACTGAAACTGAAGAAGTTGAACCTGTTTGCAAAAAACGTAAACTCAAAAGTAGAGGGCGCCCAAACAGAATCCAGATTATGGCAAGTATGAGTGCAATTGTTTCCTGGATAAAACGAGCAAATAAGGCGTATGGCACTGAATTTGGGGACTGGCATAGAGCCCAAACTAGTAAAACGAAATGTAATAAAATAGCAGGATCAGATTATTATATCTGCATGGCAGAAGGAAAACCCTGTAAAAAATCAAATAAAGAAACGACTCCCACCAAAAATTAACAAGTTTCATTCAAGCGAAAAATAAGCAATAATAGAATAAAAAATTCAATAGCTATGCATACAGACAAAACCCAAAAATGCCTTAAATTATCATTAAAGATAAATTTGGTCATAAAGATATGATGTAAAATCAATGTTTTATATTTGGTTGTCATCACTATGCCCCATTTGGAGGTGGAGCAATGCGCAAAATTTGCGTAATGATATTATTACAAATAACAATAATTGGTTATTGGAATACGTCATATTCACAAATAATTACTGATATCCCATTGGATAGGCAGATTGAAACTAATGTGCCCCAAAAACAAGACCCTTTGTTTAAAGAAAAAAAGGCCATCAAAATATCATACGATGGGATTTGGGAAGTAGAACCAAAAGACTCAAACTGCACACAAAACATAAATATTTTTCAAATACAGATAGCAAATAAAGAAATTAATACAATAATTGGTATGAACATCCAGGGAAAAATTAATGATAATGGTATTTTCAAAATGGTAGCAAAAACAAGCTATTGGTCGATTGAATTTAATGGTACATTAACCAAGAAGAATGGAAAAGGCACATGGGTCAAAAAAAATAACCCCAAAGGTAGATGCACTGGCTCAATTACGTTGAAACGTACAGAAACCTGAGAGAATAATCGGACCTACACCTATGCAGGTAAAAAGTTTACTATTTCTATCAATTATAATTCTGATCATCCTGACAAACTCGAGCTATGCGAAAGAAGAATATACTTTTGTCACCGGCAACTGGCTGGGGAAGTCTCATTTTAAGAAAAATGGTCGTTTTAAATCATGTACTATGAGTGCAAAGTATCAGAGTGGAACTGAGATTTATTTTGTGATCAATCAAAATCTTGGATGGGCCCTAGGGTTTAATAATTCAGATCTCAACTTGAACACAGGAGAAAGAAATCAAGCTAAGCTCCAAATAGATGAAAATCCTGAGCGCATTGTTCAAACACAAAATCTTTCAAAAAATGGGTTCTACATACTATTCAATAAAAAACAAAAACTTCTTGATGAATTGAAACAAGGACGACAACTAGTCATTCGAATGCCTGGACTTAAGGCGAATTATGAACTCAAAGGGACCGCCAAAGCTATCCCTAATCTCGTAGGATGTGCAGTTGCAAGAAGCAATCTCATTAAAACCCTTAACGAATCCGTGACATCTTCTTCAGAACAGCAAAATTATTCTTCACAAGAAAATTCGGAAACCGCTGAAAAAAAGCCTGAACTCAAAAACAACGAAGAAGAAATAATCGGGAAAAGGCAGAAAGCCATTGAATATGTCGAACGCCTTTTGCAAAATAGAGGTATAAGTGGATATAAAATTATTGCGTCAAACAAACATCCCATCCGAGGATATGATGTAATGTGGCACACCTCAAGTCAGGATCTAGGCGGTATTCAATTTATAAAATCAAAGAATGACCAATCAATTGATAAACTTGCTGGAAATATTATAGGAAATGATGCCGCTTTTTGTGAAGGTGAATTTGCTTCAGCCAAAAAATTGATAGATAACAATCAGACAAATAACACACGCAATATTTCGATTGTATGCCGTAGACAAAATGATTCATATGAAATTCAATACTTTATCTTCAAAAGAAAGGATGGTGTATATGTAAAAATTGCACAAAAAACAGTTTTGTCATTGAGTTCACAAAATAAATTAAGAGATCAAAACCCTCTAGGCTTATGGAATAATCCAGACCAATCAATTATAGATATTCTTCCAAAATAATTTATCATTCATGTATTTTGTAAAAATAAGCTATTATCACTTACTGTAATGTGGAAATTATTAAATTAAGCCTGAAAATAAAATGAATAAAGAATTTGAATGGGTATCACAAAAAAAATCACCTTCGGAAGATCAAAGCAATTTACCTGTCAGCGCGCTGAGTAAATCAAGAAATAATAAACCCTCTCATGTCAAAAACTTCATACTATTCTTTTTTCGTTTATTAGGTGTATTTTTTCTCACAATAATTGCATTTATTAGCTTATATATAATAAGAATACCGCAAAATCGTATTTATAAAAAAATACTGAAGTCTTTTAAGAATGAATTTATAAAACATAATAAAAATATTTCTCTCACCGCTAACAAAATAAAAACAGTTAATTTATTTGAAAAATACAATAATCAACTCAAACTAGTACAACAAATATTTAAAGGAGTGTGTTTTATTATTGTATTAATTGGAATTGGTAGCTTATTTTCGGTATACACATCATCAGCTCAAATAGAATACTATATTATAATCCCATTAAGCATAGCATCGTCAATCTATCTTTTTGCAAAAAAATCACATATAAATACTTTACTTAAGATGCTTATGGGAAAATAATTCCCGATATAACAAAAAAAACACACCTCAAAGTTAAGATAATTGAGAAAAAAGCGCACGGCTTATGAGATTTCGTTTGAAATATCATGTCAACAAATAATAATATAAGGTGGGGGAAATCTCCAAAAATAATAAAATAGGCGATATCTCGAAGAACTAAAAAAAAACACCTTAAGATTTATAGGAATTAAAAGGAACAGTAATTTAGTGACTCGTCAAACTACTGGAAAAATTAAAGATGCTGTATGAGCAGTTTCTAGAACTTTACCACGCAGGAAAATATGCAGAAGCCCTTCCAGTTGCAGAAGAATATGCAGAACTCGCAAAAAAACAATATGGAGAAAGCCATTTTGAGTATGCTATTGCACTTAATAATTTAGCAGAAATTTATCGTACACAAAATAGATTGGATGAAGCTCAAAACCTTTTTGAAAAAGCTCTAAAAATTGAAGAGGTAACACTTGGTGAAAATCATGAAAATGTTGCGATAAGACTCTATAACTTGGCAAGATTACATGATGATCGTGAGAATTTTCAGACTGCGGAGAAGTTATTATATAGAGCAATACAAATCTGGGAAAAGAATCTTGGAAATGATCACCATCAGCTAGCTATTGCCCTAAATACACTGGCTGAAGTGTACACAAAACAAAACAGGGAAGAAGAAGCAGAGCCGCTTTTTGAACATGCTTTAATAATTTTTGAGAAACAACTTGGACGTGATCATTCAGAAATAGCCGTCGTGCTTAAAAACCTTGCAAATATATCTTTCGAACAAGGATACCTTGATGATGCAAAACCTAAGTTAAAAAGGGCGCTCGAAATTGAAGAAAGAAATCATGGACCACTCCATGTGAAACTGACCAAAACCCTCATTAAATTAGCGGAAATCTATGAGGAACTTGGTAACTTGGTAGAACTGGAAGAAGTTTTAAGCAGAACACTAAAAATTTTCCAAGAAAATAACATTCAGGACAGTCCTGAAATCACACATATTAATAGTAAATTGGCCAATTTATATATTGAACAAGAAAGATTTGAAGAAGCCAAACCTCTTGCGGAAAAGTCATATGAAGCGCACTTAAAGGCATTTGGCGCCCACCACCCCAAAACAGCTTTCGACCTTAATAGTCTTGCAGAAATTCAAAGATTTGAAGGACAAACAGAAGATCTTGAGAAAAAGTATAAATTTGCTTTAGAAGTATTAGGAAAATCCCTAGGTCTTAAACATTTATATGTTGGTATGGTATTTAATAACCTTGCTACTTTTTTTAAAGACCAAAAACGAAATAAAGAAGCTATAAAACTTTATAATTTTGCAATTGATATTCATAAAGATCATTATGGCTTACAACATATAAAAGTTGCTCTGTTAATATATGAAGTAGCACTTATATACCACCATTCAGAACAAAGCTTACCTCATGCTGAAACACTCTATAAAAGAGCTTTGGATATCCTCGAAAAACAATCTGGGCCAAGACATCCAGCAATATGCGATATCATGTATAATCTTGGTAAGCTATATCACGCTTTGGAAAAGTATGAAGAAGCAGAATCTTTTTACAAAATGGTTCTCAAAATTCATGAAGATACTGTAGGGGCGAAACATGCCTCTGTCGCTGATTTTTTACTGAATTTTACGTCATTATACGAAGTACAAGGAAAATATGAACAAGCTATCCCTCTATATAAATATTCAATGGAAATTTGGTCAGAGCAATGCGTCGCCAACGATCCTAAAATGGCTATGGGGCATCTAAAAATTGCTCATAGCTACGACCAGAAAAGTGATTGGTCTAATGCTTATGAAGAATACTCAAAAGCAAATAACATAATAACATATTGCTTAAACAATGGGCAAATAAGGTTTGTTGAAAGTCTTGAATTACAAAACCAACCCATTCTTCCAAACTCCTATATAAAGCAAGCAAAAACTGCTTATAACCTATCTCAAAAAAACGCAGACCAAATTGAAGAGTACAAGAATGACGGTTTCATCTGCTCACAATTAGCTATGGCGACAGCATCAAATAGACTATTAGATCAAATTGCAAATGATTATGATGGTGATGATGAAGCTCTGTCAGAACTCATACTTGATAAAAATGTATTAACAACAAAAAGACGTGGAAATTACCAAAATCTAAAAGAAACGCTAGCTGAAGCAGATCAAACTCATGACAAAATGGCCGAAGCAACCCAAAAGAAACTTATAGAAAACATTGATGAGAATTTGTCTAATATAAACCTGTCTCTCAAAGAGGACTTTAAAGATTACATGGATTTGATGACCCCCATGACTTTATCTCTAAAAGAGACACAACAACAACTCAGAAAAGACGAAGCCCTAATCCATTATGCATTTGATGACAACGACGGAATTGCCTGGGTCATAACCCATGATGAGAGTTACTGGTCATACCTTTCAATAGGTATTAACAAAATCCGAGAAGATGTTGAGAAATTACAATATGGTCTAGATCATAGGCTTTGGCAAACAATGGGGACAGCCTCCCGTGGGCAGCAAATCCTTGAGATTGACTATAATTGGGGTAACTATTCCAAAGGCCAGCCGTTACCATTTGATCTATCAATTGCTCACGACCTTTATCGTAATCTTTTTGGCAATATTCTTGAATATATCAAAGACTGTGACCTGATTATTATCGCACCAGAGCCACTAACCGAATTGTCTTTAAGGTTTCTTGTAACAGATGATAAAAAAACTGGCACACCAACAAAATACTCAGAATACCGAAAAGTCTCATGGCTAGGTATTAAACATTGTATTACAACATTACCAAGCATATCGAGTTTAAGGGCCCTTCGAAGCACACTTGAAATATCAGAACCAAAGAAAAGCTATTTAGGAATTTGCAACAACTTTTTCCCTGAACGTAAAATACATTCAGATACAAAAGCCTCTGATTCAAAGCAAGAAAGTAATGGGCATGATAAAACAAAAAGATCCTCACTCTCAAGAGTAGCTAATTTCTCAAGAGGTGTTCTAATTGATACCAATATACTTCGATATGAAATTCCAGAAGCGGACTCAATTGAGGAACTACGCAAATTATCGCAAAGTTTTAAGGAAGAAGATATAGATATCTTGAATAAAAAAGATGCAAGTATCTCGAAACTGAAAGATCTGCACCAGGATGGTAAATTAAGAGATTATGGTATAATCCACTTTGCAAATCCTGTGACAATGGTAGCTAATGAACATGAAATAGCTGAACCTGCCATCCAGCTACGGAGTCCTGAAGATCAAAACTATGATGCTAATGATCATCTACTTAAAGCCTCTGATATAATACAGTTGCATGTCAATGCCAATTGGATCGTATTACCTGCACCTGAGAGAGTTTTTGGTAAAGAAGGACATACAAACATTAAACTAAATGTACTTGCCCAAACTTTTTTCTTTTCTGGTGCTCAAAGTATATTAATTTCACATTGGCCAGTAAACTCAGCAGCAAGTTCTCAAATATTGCAAGAGATCTTCAAGCTCCTGGAAGAAACACCAGACTTAGGAAGATCCGCTGCACTCAGCCAAGCAATAATGAATTTGACACAAGATAAATCCCGTCCTTGGAATTCCCACCCTTCAACTTGGGGAGCATTTGAAATCATTGGAGAGGGATCAGCAATTTAAACTTAAGAAATAAAACTTAACTTTTATTACTGATGAAAAATTCCAAGAGAATAAAGTCTTCAAAAGCAAGGCTTAAATGATTCATACACGATATAGTGAATGGAAAAAACAATTAGAAAAATTTTATGGAAAACCAAATATCTCAACTATCTCCAATCGCATTCTCTGATTTACAAAGTGCTTTAAAAGAGCATAATTACTCAGGAAAAATTTCGTCGAATCTAACTGACCGCATCGCGGTCTCGACAGATAATAGTATATATCAAGTTATCCCTGAAATCGTCATTAAACCTGATCAGGTTATAGATGCTCAGATTGCTTTAAAAGTCTTAAATCAAGCAGAATTTGATAATTCTTCCATAGCTGTACGCGCAGGTGGAACGGGAACCAATGGTCAGTCCTTAAATAATTCTATTGTTCTGGATTTAGGGAAACACTTAAACAAAGTAAGAGAATTTAATAAAAAAGAAAACTGGATTGAAGTTGACTCTGGAATAGTACTAAAAAACCTCAATGACATTCTCAAACCACATAACCTTTTCTTTGCTCCAACAACCTCAACTGCAAATAGATGCTCCATAGGAGGTATGATCGGAACCGACGCAGCTGGAAAAGGGTCTCGTATTTATGGCAAAACAAGCGATCATGTTTTAGGTTTAGATATATTACTCCCTACAGGAGAACGACTTTGGCTAGAACCTAAAAAAATCGATGAGCTAGGAGACAGTCAAAGTGATCAACTCTGCAAACAGATTTATGAAATTTGCAACTCAAAAAGAGATCAAATAAAAAAAACGTTCCCTAGACTAAACCGAAGATTATCAGGTTATGATATTGAAACATGCATCCAGAATAACAGTATAATTGATCCAACACGCATCTTATGCGGTTCTGAGGGAACATTGGGTATTATTTTAGGTGCAAGATTAAAACTAACACCAATCCCCAAATCAAAAAAACTTGTAGTCCTAGCATACAAGGATTTCATTGATGCTGTTTCATCTGCACAAGATATCTTACCTTTTGAACCCTCCGCAATAGAAACAATTGACGATGTAATTCAAGAAAAAGCGATGGAGGGTGAGTTAGGAAAACTGCTCCCAGAAGATTTCCAAAATTGTAATGGTGAAAATAAGCCTATATGTAACTTCGTTGAATTTTCTGGTAATGATGAAAATCAACTCAAAAACCAAGTCAACAAATTAATTGAATTTGCCCATCAAAATAAAAATATCTTAAGTCTTTATGTGGCAAAAAATACGACGGAACAAAAAGGGTTCTGGGAAGCTCGAAAAGCAGCAGTAGGTCTCTTAGCAAATTGTCCTCCAGGTCCTCAGCCAGCTGCATTTGTTGAAGATTGCGTCGTCCCACCAGAAAACTTAGCAAGCTTTCTTAGTGAATTCCGCACCTTATTAGACAATATGAAAATGTCCTATGGAATGTTCGGCCATGTCGATGTTGGATGTATCCATGTAAGGCCTGCATTGAATATGCATAAAACCGGCGTTGCACAACATGTCCGAGAAATTTCAGATAATGTTCAAAGCCTTGTGAGAAAATATGATGGTCTCTTATGGGGAGAACATGGTAAAGGATATAGAGGAGAATATTTAAAAGATACTGTTGGGGAAGAAATATATGACATCATGCGTGAAATCAAAACTTTATTTGATCCCAATGGTCGTTTAAATCCTGGTAAGCTCGCAATACCAAAACAGCTGAAAACAAAACAACCAATTCATCAAGTCACTAAAATTGATGAAGCCCCCTTAAGAGCCCGAAGAAACAGAGAAGTTACTGAGGAAAATAGACTAGATAAATTCTCCGATGCATTTCGGTGTAATGGTAACTCACAATGCTTAAACACAGACCAATCTTTACACATGTGTCCATCCTATAAAGCAACTGATGACCTGCGTTATTCACCAAAAGGAAGAGCCGATTTACTACGCGAATGGTTAAGACGACTCGAAAAAGATGATCACAATTTAGCTGATTTTGAAAAAGAGCTATACCCTGTAATGGATGCATGTCTTTCTTGCAAAGCCTGCACATCCTCTTGCCCAGTAAAAGTGGATATACCAGAACTTAAATCGCGTTTTCTGGAGAACTATCATACAAAACACTCTCGTCCCTTAAGAGATAATATATTTGCAAGATTAGAAAACTATTCTCACTTAATAAGTCAATATCCTAGTCTGGCTAATTTAGTTATGCAAAATCCAATTGCGAAACAAATATCCTCCTGGATTGGTATAATAGATGCCCCTAAAGCTACAACGCCTTCAATACATAAAAGACTACAAAAACATCATGCAAAAATATGGTCTCCAAGTGAATTGAGAGATGCCCTAACAAACGGAATAACAGCAAAACCTCCTAAAGAAGCATCAGCCATCTCACCAATTATTTTAGTTGATGGGTTTAACTTAACTTATGATGCACAAAGTATTGAAGATATATATGCAGGCCTCTGCAAGCTGGGCTTTTACCCCTTTCTGGTTTATTCCGGCCCATCGGGAAAAGCACTACATGTGAAAGGGTATCGAAAAAAATTCAAAGAATTTGCATCTAAAAATATAACTGAAATTACACAACTAACATCAACAAACTTGCCTCTAATTGTTGCAGAATCAAGCTACCTGACAACAATTACGAAAGACTTTAAAGCCATAAATGCAAAAGGAGAACATCCTGATATAATCCCCCTACATACCTATCTGCTAAAACATCTCCAACACTTCAATAAAATTAAATTAGAGAATATAAACGCCAAATATTTCTCTCATTGCACTGAAAAAACTTCAATGAAAGATGTCTCAGTTGCATGGCAAACCATTTTAAAGTCTGTTGGTGCAAATGTTAAAATTATATCTTCTGGATGCTGTGGCATGTCAGGAGCCTATGGACATGAAGCTCCTCATCAGATCAGTTCAAAAAAACTTTATGATCTAACTTGGAAAGCTGAAATTGACTCAGCGGACAATGAGCTTATTTTAGCCTCAGGATTCTCATGCCGGTGCCAAGTCAAACGCTACGGTCAAAAAGAAGCCAGACATCCATTAGCAAGCCTTTTAGCATAAATAAAAAAATTATTGATCTGCCAATAACAAATCAATATTCTTTTTATATTTCTCTCTTACAATACCATTTGCGACATGTTGTCGAATAAGATTTATACACTCAGGCACCTCACATATACGATATCGCAAATAACGTGCAAAAAGAGAGTTATCAAAGTCTTCTCTTATCCCGACCATTTGGCCAATAAGATCAGCATTATCAGAATGAGCGAGTAATATTTCAGCTGCATATTTGCCTGCAATATAATCTGCAAGTAACTCATGAGTAAATTTAACTGTACCTTTTTGTGCACCAGATCCAAAAAAAGCAAAATGAACAAGACTCGCTATAACCCGAGGTTCAACATTTTTGGATAAGCCAAGATCTGTATAGAAGCTTCCAAGGGTTTTAATGTCGTCAACAGATAAACCACTTTCAGATGGATATTTTACTGAGCACCTTAAACGGTGAGCAAGATATCCCAGAAACTCTACAAGTTTTTCTCGTCCAATATTTATGAGTGTTTCTTCAAGCATTTGCCTATTATGAGCGTCTTCAAAATAGGATTGACCATGCTCATCAACGAGTGAAAGAGCTTTCAAATATGTCTCTTCGCCCATAAACACATCCCAATCAAATACAAGTTTTCCCTCTTCACGAGAAATTAAAGAATTAAATGCGATCTCAAGAAGATCAAACTCATTTTCAGGAAGTTTATGATTGCCTTTCACAAACTGATCTAACAATAAATCGCAGTAATATGGCAAAGAAGAAAGTTCCTTGATATTAGAATTCTCAACACGTTCAAGAAATGCTGTTATAATACGACTATCTTGGCTTTGTTCTGTTGGCAGATTTCCATCTAATTTTAACCAAGCAAGTGCACGTTTTGAGTTAAAATCCCAAGGTGCAAGTTCATAAATTTCGACATCAGCAGAACAATCTCCTTCCATATAAGTCTTAAGGAAATCACGAAATTTTCCACTTGAGGTTAATAACGAGTCTCGAACACAAATAAGAACCTGGGAACGACCGTGCGCGAGACAGTCTTCAAGCCAATCAAAAAAATCTTCACTCTCAGCATAAAACTCATCAAGACCATCAAATAACCAAGATGAATAACCATTTTCATGTAACCACTCAAACAAACCTGGTCCTGCTGCACTTGCAACATCCGCTTCAATAACTGCATCAACAAGTTCATCCATCGTGTTAATTCTATCTTCTTTATCTTGAAGATGTTCTGGCAAAAACAAAACCGGTCGCGAGGCCATAAGATGAGATTGTTTCGCTTTTATAAAATGATCATACAAAGCCGTAAACAAAGCTTGAAATAAAACCGATTTACCTGCTCCTGCACTACCAACAATTATGCGAAGTTTTGGTTTCTCCGGAAATATTCTCATGTCTTCAAATAATTCAACAAACAAATCATCCTTCAATGAACTTCTATCAATATCATCAAGATGAGATCGATGATAAAAAGGTTGTGAGACACGATGTGTTAACAGATCCATTTTCTTGAAATTTTGAAAGATAATGGTCGCACTTTTTTTAGAACTTTGCGCTCCACCAAAAGGGTCTTCATATTTAGTTTCTTGCTTATATGGTGTATCAAAAAATTGTGCAACTGTCCGGATTTGTATATTATATGTTTGCTTTGCCGCGCTTCTAAACTCTGAAGACAAACCTTTCAGGCTGTCGACAATAAGATATGACATCGCTTCTGGAAACTTCTGCTTTCCATTAGAAAACTGTAATAAGAGTGAAGATTCGTCTTCAATTTTCTCTATGACCCAAATAAGAACAGTTCCGGTGAGGCCTTCTCTATATTCTTTCTCAGCGACCATATAATGGTCTGAGTTCTCTTTTAAGTAAAAACCATCTGCCAGAAGAAACCCTACAACCAAGTCTTTTAATTTATACATGACCCACCTGAACTAATAAAAAATTTTAAATATTATCTCAAATATATATGTCATTAGAATGTTATTCAAAAAATCAGAAACTGTGATATTAAGACATTAAAGCCATGAGTCATCGATCACGTTATTGTAAAAAATTAGTCAAATAAGACAAAGTCATATTGTTGAAATAAAACCTATGTCATAAAGCATTCGATGAGAAGATATGGAAATGTAGTTATTGCTTTACCTATCTTGAAACTGAATTCCTCAACCTTTTATCTGTAAAAATATCAGTTTAGTCTAAAACTCTAATTCCCTCTGTAACCAGGTAACAAAATATCATTAATTTGATCATTAATTTTATGTTTCAAAAGATCCTGTCCCAGGATCATCAGGAGCTCTGGGGGGGATATAAATTTTAGGCTCTTTATTAGAAACACTTTTAGTATAGTCTGGAGGTAAGGACTCTTTTGATTGATAAGCAATTTGATCTTTGTCCGAATTTATTTCTTGGGAACCTTGTGACTCATCAACAGACTTTTGCTTAAGAGAAATGGCTTGATCATCATGCGAACCTTGTATCTCTTCAGTTTCTTCTTCATTTTTAACTTGGGAGACAGGAACAACAGCTTTCAATTCGCTTTGTTCAAACTCTGTCAATTTCCCTTGTGTCCAAGAAGATGTCGTCAATGAAGCTGATTTTGCAGAAGAAGAATATTGCACCTCATTTTCAACTGGCAATTTTTCAGTTAAATCTTCTGGTGCATGCTCAACGGGTAAATTGCCCTTTGGTTCAACAATATCCTGACGATTGATTTTACTATCTAGCATATCTCTTGTTACGACTTCCATGGGAAGAACATCTTCAATATCACGACCAACATCTAGTCCCAAGGGCTCTAAAGGCACCTTCCACTCAAAACAATCGATCTCTCCATTAACAGGAGAAACAGGCAACCAGCTTTTAGAAACATATCCATCTGCAGTCCATGCTGGATCGCGAGGAGCTTTAACAGCTCTTGCTAACCACTCACGCATACGCCCCTGATCTCCTTCTTCAGCTTCGATACGGGCCATCAATGCACAAACACGTGCAGTCGGGTGATGATCCAATAAGCTCATGAGGGCGCGCCTTGCCTCGTCCCAATCTTTAGCTTCAATAGCAGCGAGTGAAACGGCAATCTTACCTTCTTTACTATGAGGTGTCATTGCTGCTAAGGATTTAATGCGCGCAAAACGATCTCGCGGTGAATCACCCGTCCTTGAATATCCATATGTAATAGCCAAATCTGGATGAGGTGAAAGCTTCCAACATTTCACGACTACTTTTGCAGCTTTGCTAGTGATACCTTTTGAAGCATAAATACGACCTGCAATATTAGCTGCTGGAACAAGACTAGGAGCTATCTTATGCGCCTCAAGGGCAAGTTCCAAAGCTTTATCCATATCATTATCTTCAGCTTCTATGGCTTGGGCTGTTAGTAGAACAGCCCGCCTTCTCATAGCAACAGTTCGCTCAACATGCTTATATCGCTTCGCAAGTTCTAAAGTCTCTAATGCGCCACCCCAATCACCCGTTTTACATTGAAATTGAAAGACAGCTTGAATAGCCCATGAAAGAGATGGATCTAGCTTTGTAGCCTGAACAGCAAATTGAAAAGCAACTTCCTCTTCCTTTTCTTGTTGCGCTTCTAAAAACAATCCACGTAAACCTAGAACTTCAGTATCAGGAGCCCCTAACATTGCTTCATAAATTCTCCGAGCTGTTTTTCTATCTCCCATCAGTTGTGCGCTTTGAGCACGCAAAAGAGCCGTTAATGGTTCGTTCGGAAGAGATTTTCTAGCAAGCAAAGCAAACTTCCCAGCAGAACTACGATCCCCAACCCCAACAGCAATCAGACCACTAGACAAAGCCTCTAACCCTCTTTTTTCACGACGTTGCTTAAAAAAGCGAAAAATAAACGCAGGGGTTCCTATAAGACGTTGAAGCAATATCCAAACAGCACCTATGATAACCATCAAAACAAGTAAAGATAAAAAAAACTCAACCGGAGTGTATTGCTTTTCGTAGCCGGCAAAATTCACCAAAATTGATCCAGACTGATCTGACAACCATGAGAAGCCCAGTGCGAAAAATAAAATAGCAACTAATAATAAAGCAACCTGTAACATTATTGGATTTTCCCACTAGACACGGAACTCTCTGAAGAACCAAACTGTGAAAGGAGCATCATTTCAATCTTCTGCAATGCCTCATCAAGTTTTAATCGGGCATCTAATTGCATAACCCATTTCTCAGCAACTTCAGCGGCCTTTCCTTTCAGACCTAAACTTTCCTCAATAACTTTTGCGTAATTACGCTTTTTAAGCTGAAATTCCATCCGAGCAAGAATTGCTTCTGTATCATTGCCAGCAATATTGCCAACCCTCCTAAATTTAACCATAGAAAGGGCATTCTGGGAAAATTTATCCCACATCGAAGTTGCCTCAGTGCGTGCATCTGCTTTTAAAATATTTTGTAATAATTCAGGAAACTTCTTTTCTAAAACCTGTAAAGAAGGCACACCTTGAGTTTGAAAACGATCTAATCCATCAAGTTTTACGGGGGCTTTTGTTAATTTGCGAACAACTTCTAATTCTTCTCCAAAAGGCTCTCCGCGGTTTACAGTACGTCTCAATCCTGTAAATGCTATAGAAAGCGCTGTATTTTTTAACCCATCATCATATTGTTCACTCTTTTCAAGGATGCTTTTAAGTTTACCTTCTACGCTTGCGATGCGTTTAGCAATCGGACGAAGAGTCCCCTCAATCTTAGATTGGTTAAAAGCTTGATTTCTTAAAACATCAATTTCCCCAGCGACATCCTGTATACGTTGATCTATTCTGTCAACATTAGCTTTAGAGCTTTCAAAACCTGTTTGTGATTGACTATATGCCCCTTCAAGTTTCTCTAATCCTTGTGATAATAATGCAATCTTAGTCTGCAAATCATCAATATTCTTGGTGATATCTGACGTACTATCACTAAGTAATTGACGCATAATATTTGAATTTTCTTTTCCAGAGATTATTGGAGTTCTCTTCAAGGATTTTTTAAAGTCTGCTTGTGATTGAGTAATGCTTTCGCTTATTTGTGTTTCTAGTTGAGATCTTAAACTTGAGAGTTTCTTTTCAAAATTTGTTTCAAGCTCACTCAACAGATTAGTAATTGCAGCTGCTTCAGCTACTCGAGAACCATCTTTTGATTTAGCTGATCCAGCAATAACAGAAACTTTTTTATCAATTTGGTTCAAACGATCTGCATACCCCTGAACAGCTTTTTCTGCACTCTGCTGAATAGTTTTCTCAGCTCGTTGTTCAATGCGGTCCATCTTGCTTGTGAGCTCCTCAACGAATTGAGGTTCAAAAACCTGATTGGAAGCATTATTCGAAACCAAGCCTAAATATTGAGCACCTAAAATACTTCCAAACGCAATAAATCCACCAATGAGGCCTGAAAAAATATGTGACGAAACAACTGGAATATCTTGGCTTTTAAATTTTGTGTCTTTTGCAGTTTCTGTTTCATTCTCTTTTTGAAGGTCTATTTCGTCTTCATTTGAAATGTTAGTAGATTTGGCAAAATCACCTTCTTTTGCCTCAGATGTTACGTCTTCAGCTTTCAACTCGAGTGTTGCGGTCGGCCGTTTGGACTTAAGATGATCTTGATCAGACAGGTTCTTTGATCCCAAAGGTTTATCTTTATCATCTACCATAAACTTAAAGTCTCCAAAATTTAAAAATCTCTTTTAGTAAGATCATTATAGTTTGCTCTACTATATACCTTCTAACAGAGATGGACACATATAACATATCTTTCTGCCTAACGAGTATAGTCATGTAGGCTACTAAGGAATAAGTGCAAGTAATTCCTCAATATTTGGTTTCTTAGCAATTTTTTTTGATATATTTTTAAAATTTTTTAATGGTTCTGCGACTGCTGTGGATAGACAATAGGCTGTCATATAACTTAAGTCCACTATATCTGGAACTTTTGATACAAGGTTCACCCATATCTTGCTGGTTTTCGGAGAAAGCAACAAAACACCATCAAGCTCCTGACGTGTAATTAAGTCACACACATTTTGGGGGAGTTTATCTAAAGCCAGAGTTTCATAAACAACAACACGTTCTGTTTTAAAACCTAATTCATTTAAGTCAGGCAAAATATTATAAGCAATATCATGACCTGATATATGCAAAATTACTCCTTTGTCGCAATGAGAATGCATTTTTATAATTGGAACGAGCTCTTTGGCGGTACCTAAGCCCTGAAAAACATTCATGAAACCAATCGAGCGTGCAAATTTTGCACTTGCTGCACCAACAACAAAGACTGGAAGAGATAAAAGTTGCTTCTTTTTATCAAAACTATCTAACCAACGTAATGCTGCTTTGCTCGTAATGACGACAGCTTGTAGGTTTCGCAAATCAATTTCACATATTCTATATCGAACATGCAAAAGTGGAACAATAATTGGCACATGTCCTATATCTACCAAACTATTAGCAATTGCCTCAGCTTCAATCTCTGGACGTGTAACAAGTAATTGCTTAGATATAGGCATGTGAAGACCGACTTTTATAAACTATCAAAAAAGTTTGGCCCAGCTTCGGTAAGAAGCTGAAGAGCGAGTTCTTTACCTAAAGCAGTTGCATCTTCAGGCAAAGCTTCACCAGAAGCTTCATAATGTAAACTTCCATCGGTTTTTAAGATTTCACCGACAAACAAAACATTTCCATCATTCTTTTCAGCCAGCCCGGCTATCGGAGTTTGGCATGATCCATCGAGTTGTTTGAGAAAACTTCTTTCAGTTTTTACACAAAGCTCTGTATCTAGATCATTTAAGGGCTCCAACAATGTTCTAATTTGATGATCATCATTACGGTGTTCGACGCCTATTGCCCCTTGAGCAATCGCAGGTAACATCTCATCGATCTCTATACAAGAAGTAATAACATCCTGCTTCTCAAGACGAATTAAACCTGCACAAGCAAGCAAAGTGGCATCCACATCACCATTTTTTAATTTATTTAACCTTGTATCGACATTGCCCCGAAAAGTAACGATTTCAATATCAGGCCGCAAACGCTTAATCTGTGCTTGCCGACGTAAAGATGAAGTTCCAAGCACCGCACCTTGAGGCAAATTCATGATATTATCAGCTTTAGGGCTTAAAAACGCATCTCGAACATCCTCACGCTGGAGATAACAGGTAATTTCTAACCCATTAGGCAGCACTGTTGGCATATCCTTCATAGAATGAACAGCAATATCAACTTGTTCCAAAATAAGAGCTTCTTCAATCTCTTTTGTAAACAACCCCTTACCACCAACAGTTTTCAGTGCTCTGTCCTGGATTTTATCTCCTGTGGTTTTAAAGGTATGAACTTCAACTTGAGTGTCTTCCAAATCATGAAATTTCAACAATAAATCACGGACTCTATTTGCTTGCCATAATGCTAGTGGACTACCACGTGTTCCAATTCTTACTTTTTTGGATTGCAAATTATTGCCTCCTAATGATAGGGCATATAGTAAAACAAGTATTATGCTATATATGTCGTAAACGTATTTCTATATACGTAATAAATACAGGCCCTTAAAGTAAAGCGAAAACCTTGAAAAAACTCATAATACTCGGCATTGAGACAAGCTGCGATGAAACAGCGGCCTCCGTTATAGAATATATTTCCCCAGATAATGGAGAAATTTTGTCCAGCCTAGTGAGATCTCAATTAAAAGAACACCAAGATTTTGGAGGAGTCGTACCAGAAATTGCAGCACGTGCACATATTGATTGTCTAGATTACATAATTGAACAGGCTATGGAACAAGCCCGTCTAACATTTTCTGATTTAGATGGTATTGCAGTCACAGCAGGGCCAGGTCTTGTAGGTGGTTTATTGGTGGGACTGATGACTGCCAAAGCATTATGCGTTGTTCATAATTTACCATTATTGGGAATAAATCATCTTGAAGGACATGCCTTAACCGTTGGTTTGACAGAGCACCTGGTACCACCATACCTCCTTTTATTAATATCAGGGGGGCATACACAATTATTAGTAACACATGCTTTTGGAAAATATACACGCTTAGGGACAACTTTAGATGATGCCCTGGGAGAAGCCTTCGATAAAACAGCAAAATTGTTGGGTTTGGGATATCCTGGCGGGCCACAAGTAGAAAAATGGGCAAAAAATGGAAATGAAGACCGATTTAACTTTCCAAAGCCAATGATAGGACGTCAAGAACCTAATTTTTCTTTTTCGGGTCTCAAAACAGCAGTAAGACAACAAGTCCAATCCCTTGATCAAATAAAAGATCAAGATATTTCTGATATCTGTGCGAGTTTCCAAAAAGCGGTTATACGATCTGTTTCAGATCGTGTTGAAAAAGCAATGCAAATTTATATACAACAGCTTGGAGAAAACGCTCCTAGGCATTTGGTTATATCAGGAGGGGTTGCTGCCAATTCACAATTACGGAATAGATTAAATACTCTTGCAAATAATCTCGGATTTAACGTCCACATACCACCAATGCATCTATGTACAGATAATGCTGCTATGATCGGCTGGGCAGGTGCACAAAAGCTGGAACAAGGGTTGCAAGATAGCCTTGATATCGGAGCGAAGGCCAGATGGCCTTTAGACGAAAAAGCCCAACCTGCTCCAGGTGCCGGAGTAAAAGCATAAAAACGTGAAATAGGGAGAACGTTTTGCAAAAAAAGAAAATTGGTATAGTCGGAGCTGGGGCCTGGGGGACGGCTTTAGCGCAAGCTATAAGTCAAACCAATGAGGAAGTTATCCTATGGGCCCATCGCCAAGCAACAACTGATAACATCAATAACGACCACATCAATCATGAATATCTACCTGCTATTCCACTCAATGGACATATAATAACCACCTCAAATCTAAATGCTCTGCATAATTCTGATATTATATTAATGGTCACACCTGCTCAAACCTTAAGAGAAATTGCAATACAACTCTCTACGAACCTAAAGCCTGGCGCTGTAATAGTAGTATGCTCTAAAGGAATTGAAATTGAGAACAAAGCATTGATGTCAGATGTCTTATCTGAAGTCCTGCCTGACACTGAGATATCTATTTTATCAGGCCCAAGCTTTGCCGACGAAGTTGCTAAGGGATTACCGGCGGCTCTCACTCTGGCATGTTCAGATCAACAGCTTGGAATAGAACTTATCCATACACTTGGACATACAAATTTAAGGCTGTATTGGTCAGATGACATCATAGGAGCACAAATTGGTGGGGCCGCAAAAAATGTTATGGCAATCGCCTGTGGTATATCTGAAGGTAAAAACTTAGGCAAAAATGCCCTTGCAGCCCTCACAACTAGGGGATTTGTCGAACTATTAGGCCTAGGTCAATCATTTGGGGGAAAGCCTGAAACTTTAACAGGACTATCTGGCCTAGGAGATCTGATCTTAACATGTTCAAGTCCAAAATCACGTAACATGTCACTAGGCATAGCATTAGGTCAAGGTAATCATTTAGAAGACATATTACGAAAAAGAACAACAGTGACAGAAGGTATTTACACTGCAAAAGCAGTAGCAGAAATTGCAAAAGATAAAGGTTTAATATTACCAATAACACAAGCTGTAGATCAAATTCTAAGTGGTAATATCTCAGTACAAGAAGCAATTGAGAGTTTGTTAGCACGTCCTTTCAAAGCGGAACATTAAAAACAACAAAAGAGGAAAACACCATGCTATATGCAATGATCGGTATTGATAAACAACCTGATGGTTTAGAGAGAAGAAAATCAGTTCGTAGAGAACACCTAGAATATCTGTCAACTCTTAGCGACAAAGTTAAGATGGCAGGACCTTTTTTAAGTGAAGACGGAACGAAGCCAGTTGGAAGCTTAATTGTTTATGAAGCAAATAACATTGAAGAAGTAAGGCAGATTATCGCAAATGATCCATATACATCTGCAGATGTATTCGAAACAGTTGATATTCGCCCTTGGAATTGGTTGTTTGGCCAAGGAAAAGACTGAGGTAAAGTTTTTGCAAACAAATAAAACGGTAGCACCAAAAAGGAGCAGCAATGGCATACTGGTTATTCAAATCTGAACCTGGAACATATTCATGGGATGATCAAGTCAACGATGCTGAAAAAGGAACTGAATGGGATGGTGTAAGAAATTATCAAGCACGCAATATTATGCGTGAAATGAAGATAGGCGATCTTGGTTTTTTCTACCATTCAGTCAACGAAAAAAGAATAGTTGGTGTTGTCAAAGTGATTGCTGAAGCTCACCCGGACTCAACAGATAGCACAGGAAAATGGGAATGTGTTGATGTTGTAGCTGTATGCCCAGCTCCAACCCCTGTGACCCTAGAAGACATTAAGGCAGAAGAAAAACTATCTGAAATGGTCTTAGTGAATAATTCAAGATTATCCGTTCAACCAGTGAAACCTGACGAATGGAAACTGATCTGTAAAATGTGTAAAATTAAACCAAAAGATCTAAAATAATGTTTGGAGTAGTGAACGTGGAATTTGCAGGTATCAATTATACCGCGGTAATTATCGCGGCAGCAGTTGGCTTTGCCATCGGATCTGTATGGTATATGGCTCTTGGCCAAGCCTGGATGAACGCTTTAGGAAAAACAAAACAAGACCTTAAACCAACCCCCTTACCTTTTATTATAGCATTTATTGCGCAACTTGTTATGGCTTACATTCTAGCCGGTTTAATCGGCCACCTTGGCAAAGACAGCGTGACAATAAGTAATGGAATAATCTCGGCAGCCTTCTGCTGGGTTGGCTTTGTACTCACAACCATGATTGTAAACCACAGTTTCCAAGGATCTTCTCGAATACTAACAATCATAGATGCAGGGCACTGGCTTGCTGTTCTTATTGCGATGGGAGCTATTATCGGTTTCTTCGGAGTTTAAAGATAGATAAACTTATTTTAAGAACCTGCAAAAGCTTGAATTAATGGCTGCAAATGTGCTTCGTAATTTTTCCAACGTTTAATAGAGCTTTTGTAGATTGGTTGTCTAACTTGATACTGACTCGCCGTAAACACAGCACCTGAGTTATGGCTCTGATCTAAACACACATCATCCCAGTTAAGTTTCAGATGTGCTAACATGTCTCGAGTTATTATATCTGGCTGTTCAATCAGATCTTCATAATGAACATCCATAATCATATCAGGGAAACACTTTTTCCAATGATCCATCATTTTTTGCTTAAGTTTGTAATATTTTGCAAGTCTCTCCAAATCCGAGGAGATAACAGAATTAATTCTATTTGAAAAACACTGAAAATAACACGATAGACAAGTGTCAATTGGGTCACGAACACAATGAATAATTTTCGCATTGGGAAACAAAAGTGCAATAAGACCAATATGGAAAACATTCAATGGAAGTTTATCTGTAACATGTTTAGTTGCTCCACCACTTATTCCATCAATATATTCTAAATAATCTTCCCCGAACTGTTTAAAGTCTTCAGATTTGATATGAGAGATATCACGGGGATATTGCTTATGATCTGTATTTTTATGTAATAGCTCCGCTGTAATTTTATACATCTTGCTAATTTCACCAGCTGCATAAACATCAGGATGCCGTCCGAGAATCCGCTCTACCAGTGTCGTTCCTGATCGCATAACTCCAAGTACAAAAATTGGCTTTCTTGAAGGATTAACCGCAGAACGATAGTGTTCAAAAATGTCTTTTGTAAAGCCATGCATTGAGTTAGAAACGAGGTCCTCATATTCCCTGATATCAATTTGCCCTCTCATATTAATCAAGTCATTGGCTTTTTTATAATACGCAAAAGCCTTATCATATTTTTTTTGACGATCTTGTAAAATAGCAATAGAAAATAGCGCTAAAATATCTTGATTTTGTACCAGCTGCTTTGTTTTTAACAAAGTCTCAAGGCGCTCTATAATTTCATCTTCTTGTCCAGAAAATTCCCGCATCAACACAAGTTGGTAATAAACCTCAATACGATCAGGTTTCAGCATAAAAACTTTTTCAAATGCTTCTTTTGCCTTGGTATATTCACCTAATGCCTGATGCTGAATACCCATCAAATAATAAGCATGATCACAGTCAGGTTGTATATCCAGAATGCGGTATAGCACATCCATTGCGTCTTCCAAACGATGTGATCCAAAATAACTATGTGAAAGACATAAAAGACATTCGATATTATTTGGCTGCAATGAATTTGCACGCTCTAAGTGCTGTACAGCTCCATAAAAATCTTCTTGAAGGAACCTAACACGCCCTACACCAAACCATGCATCAAAATAAGATTCGTTTAACGATATTGCCTGCTGATAATAGTCGTATGCTTGCAAATTATTTTTTTGTTTAACACATATCTCTCCAGCATAAAAATAATACTCCGCAATAGTAGACTTCTGACTTATATGAGGAAAAATAAGTTGGGCAGCTCTTTCAATAAGCTTGTCTCTCTCAGCACCTGAATACCCATCTAGTTTTGCTACAATATTATGTAACTCATCGAACTCAATGTTTTTGCAATCATTCTCAATTAGCACATCATTTATTGTCATAACATATCCCCACCTTTGAGTAAGGAAATAATTGATTCGACTAAAAACATAGTTAAGATCCACATCGTAAATAGAACCATTGGCAGTCACAAAAGACATGTTTTGTACAACCAATTGGTAGCTTGATATAAAAATTTGAAAAGAATATTTTTTGGTACCGCTGTTAAAACAATGTTTTGATTTTGATATTCTAAAAACAAGGACTTGAGATCATACTTTAAGTTTCTTGATTAGGAAGCTCTACAGCAATCATTTTTGTGTTTATGGGAAGGAAAAATTATGTCTGACGGGAAACTTTATGATGTGTCTCAAGACTGGCAGCAAAATGCCTACATTAATAATGAAAAATATATTGAGATGTATCAGCAAAGTATTGATAACCCCGATGCCTTCTGGGGAGAACATGGTAAAAGATTAGATTGGATCACACCATATACAAAAGTAAAAAACACATCATATTCTAAAGAGAATGTCTCAATAAAGTGGTATGAAGATGGTCAGCTAAATGTGAGCGCAAACTGCATAGATCGTCATTTAGCAACAAAATCTGATCAAACTGCAATCATATGGGAAGGGGACGACCCAACAGAAGATTTACACATCACTTACAGACAACTGTATGAGAATGTTTGTAAATTTGCTAATATTCTGAAAAGCCATAACGTCCAAAAGGGCGACCGTGTTACAATCTATTTACCTATGATCCCTGAAGCTGCCTATGCAATGTTAGCATGTGCTCGAATTGGCGCGGTACATTCAATTGTTTTTGGAGGATTTTCCCCTGATGCCTTAGCAGGAAGAATTACCGATTGCGAGTCTAAATTTATAATAACATCAGATGAGGGAGTTCGCGGTGGCCGCAATATTCCACTAAAAGCAAATACTGATAAAGCACTTGAAAAATGCCCTGGAGGAGAAAAAGTCTTTGTTGTTCGCAGAACTAATGCTGATTTAAATTATACTTCTGGGCGGGATATCTTAATTGATGAAGAAATGGACAAAGTCACATCAGATTGCCCTCCTGAAGTTATGAATGCGGAAGATCCTTTGTTTATCCTTTACACGTCAGGGTCAACAGGAAAGCCCAAAGGAGTTTTACATACAACTGGTGGATACCTTGTATACGCTTCAATGACACATCAATATGTTTTTGATTATCATGATGGTGATATTTATTGGTGCACAGCTGACGTCGGTTGGGTAACAGGTCATAGTTATATCGTTTATGGTCCTCTAGCAAATGGAGCAACAACGCTCATGTTTGAGGGTGTCCCTAACTACCCAACGGCTGCACGGTTCTGGGAAGTTGTTGACAAACATAAAGTGAATACCGTGTACACAGCTCCGACAGCAATTAGAGCCCTTATGGGAGCTGGTAATGATTTTGTCACAAAAACAAGTAGATCAACTTTAAAGTTACTTGGAAGTGTAGGAGAACCAATCAACCCTGAAGCCTGGGAGTGGTATTATAATATAATTGGTGAAGGACGTTGCCCAATTGTAGACACTTGGTGGCAAACCGAAACAGGCGGCATACTCATAACACCTTTGCCAGGAGCAACCAAACTAAAACCAGGCTCGGCAACAAGACCTTTCTTTGGAGTAAAACCTGCATTATTTGATGGTGAGGGAACCGAGTTGGTTGGAGCCAACGATGGCAACCTTGTAATTCTAGACTCATGGCCTGGTCAAATGCGAACCGTATACGGTGATCATGAACGTTTCGTGCAAACTTACTTCTCAACTTATGACAATGTATATTTCACTGGAGATGGCTGCCGCCGGGATGAAGATGGGTATTATTGGATTACTGGACGTGTAGACGATGTTATTAACGTGTCTGGACACCGTATGGGAACTGCTGAAGTCGAATCAGCTCTAGTTGCACACCAGAAAGTTTCTGAGGCTGCAGTTGTAGGCTACCCACATGATATCAAAGGTCAGGGCATATATTGTTATGTCACTCTGATGACTGGAGAAACGCCATCTGATGATCTAAAGAAAGAGCTAAGGACGTGGGTCAGACAAGAAATTGGGCCAATAGCATCACCCGATCTAATTCAGTTTGCGCCCGGACTTCCAAAAACACGTTCAGGAAAAATCATGAGACGCATTCTGCGTAAAATCGCAGAGGATGACTTCTCGAACCTAGGTGACACCTCAACTCTGGCAGAACCAGCTGTTGTTGACGATCTTATAGAGAACCGCCAAAATAAATCGAGTTAAACCAAGTATAATTTATAGATTGAATACATATTATACAAAAAAATGTGGCGCCTCTTAATAAAAGAGGACGCCGCATTCTTCCCATCCGTTTTCACTTGAGCTGTTAAACTATTCAGAAATTCTCAACTTCGATAGGCGAACAGCAATATCTTTAAAAACTCTTATGAGTTCCGCGCCATTTTCTGCATTAAATGAATGATCAGAGGAAGTCGCACAATTTTCTAATGTCCGACGAGCAGATGCGGGAGCCTCAAAAGCAACAGTGTAAACTTGAACACCCTGACGTTTCATTTGATCACACAAAGTACGTGTCTGTCTATTTGATGTACGATTTTGGCGCCCATTTAGATAACTTGTATTAAATTCACCATCAGTCATAAGCAAAACAGTCTTAATAGTCTTATGGTCAGAGTAAGATACAGGTTGGCTCTCTGTTGGCCAAACATGTTGCCATTTTGGAGAAACCAAGTACCATGCCCAAGCAGTTCCCAGATGGCCAGCTGTCCACCCGCCGACAGAATATCCATTGATTGTGCGCTCTAATAGGCGTTTATCATCTGATAGAGGTAAAATCTCTGCATTAGGGCAGCCATACTTATTATTACTTGCTCGTCTCGGGTTCGTCACCGCATTGAAGTAAGCATTTCTTCCTGGAGCAGTATCACGATAGGCGTGAGAGTTTCCGCGCTCATAAACACAACCATCCGACTGACACCATTACTGACTTGATGAGCATAAGACCCAACATTGACGGAAGCAGAATATGGGGCCAGTGCAATTCGAACTTTCTGTGGGGCACTTTGATCAGGAATAAGAATATCAACCAACTGAGTTGCTGCAACCTTAAGATCTCTAATCTTACGTCCAGACATTGAACCTGTCACATCAAGCATCATAGCCATTTCAATGTTTTTAGTATTATAGGTAGCTTTAGCAGAAGTTGCGATTGGTATTTCAGTAATATTCATAAGTTGAGCAAATGTCGTTTTCACATTTCCTTCAACAGAAACAGAAACTTCATTGGTTTCTCTATCAGCTCGCAAACTGAGATTCTGGTAAGCGACATTACGACTGCTGGCATTATGCGTATTACTCTCAAATACTGTTCTAGCAACATCAAGCAATTCACTATCACTAAGCCCTTGTTCATTTAATGCTTTTGCCGCTGCAAGAGCAGCTGCATCCAAGGCATGCCCAGTGCTGTTGTAAGCATTAAATGCACGTCCACCATCAACAGAAAGACTAATTGCTGTACCAAGCATCACGAGCGATGCAGCAAAGAATGTTGTTAAGGATCCATCATCAGAGTTACTAAAGGACCTAAACACATCTTGGACTGAAATAAAGCTCTTTACTGTCATATATCTTACTTCCTGACACACAAAAGAAATTGTTCGTGTAATACAGCAAGCTTCATGCCAAAATATTATGATGAGCCCTAAAGACGACTCTACCTAAAAGCTAAAGGTAAAAAAGCCAAGAATTTAAGAAAAAAGACGACAAAAAATTGTTTTAATGAAAATTTTCAGAATAAGGCAATTAGTAGTTGAACGTTTCAATTTGAGACAGTGTTAGCTTTCTCATTTAATTATAACACAGATTCTCAACATTTATTAAAAGTCTGAGATGATACCGTCTTTTTCCCAATCACCATACCTAGCTGGATCTGGACCTTTTCGCCCTCCAACTTCTTTTGGAGAAGTCGAGGCTTGACGCATTTTACGCCGCTCTTCAGCTTCTTTGAGAGCACGTTCAGCTTCAGGAGATAGCTCCTTTTTTATTTCACCTTCACTCAAAACAAAAAGTTCCTATGATAAATACATGTTAACCTTAAACATTGTAGATTGATCTAATGCTTATAATTACTATATAGAAAAAAGAAGTTAAGGCAAAGTATGCAATAATTATTAGGTGTAGATAAACCTAAAATTATGTTATACACACGAAAAATACATAGGAACGAAAGCATGAATTACTTCCGTACAGCAATTCTCCTTGCCGTGTTGACAGCACTTTTCATGGCGGTTGGTTTTTTTATCGGTGGTGAAACAGGAATGCTTATCGCTTTCGTTGTAGCTTTAGGTATGAATGCATTTAGCTACTGGAATTCCGACAAAATGGTCCTTCGTATGCACAATGCCCAAGAAGTTGATGCACGTAGCGCACCAGAATATTATGATATTGTCAAACAATTGGCAGAAAATGCCGATTTGCCGATGCCCAAAACCTATATAATGCATTCTGACCAGCCAAATGCGTTCGCAACTGGTAGAAGCCCGGAGCACTCAGCAGTATGTGCAACCACAGGCCTGTTAAAGATGTTGTCCAAAGAAGAAGTTGCTGGTGTTATGGCCCATGAACTTGCCCACATTAAAAACCGCGACACATTGATCATGACAATTACAGCCACCATCGCTGGTGCTATATCTATGTTAGCAAATTTTGGAATGTTATTTGGGGGCAATCGCAATGGAAATGCCATAGCAAGAATAGCAATCATGTTCTTAGCCCCTATGGCAGCAGGTATTGTACAAATGGCAATAAGTCGGGCAAGGGAATATGAAGCTGATAAAATGGGTGCAGAAATCTGCAGTCGTCCGTTATGGCTAGCTTCTGCCTTGAAGAAAATATCAGGTGCAACCACTCATATCCCAAATATGACAGCAGAAGGCAACCCTGCTACGGCACATATGTTTATCATGAACCCATTATCGGGGGAACGTATGGACCCACTATTCTCTACTCACCCAGATGCACATAATCGCATTGGAAGATTAGTAGACATGGCTGAAGACTGGGGGCAAAATGAAATAAGTGATACACAAGAGACGCCAAGGGACAAAAAACCACCAACAGGCCCATGGGGCTAAAGATTTTCACTTGATTCCAATATGGCTTTGCAGCATGTGTTATACAGGTAAAAATTAGTCATAATGGAATTCCCTTGTCTCAAGATAAAGCAGGCCTTGCAACTAGAAAAGCCGCAGTCCAACTACTCTCAACTGTTCTCAAAGAGAAACGCCCCTTAGATGAATCCTTAGGACGTTATGGAAGTGGTGGGCCACTTAAAGAACTCAGCTCACGGGATCGTGCATTTGCTCGTGCAATTATTGCAACATCTCTAAGACGCAAGGGACAAATTGAAGATCTCATCTCTCGTTTCCTTGAAAAACCACTTCCCAAAAAATGTGGAACACTAAAAGAAATTTTAATGAGTGCCGTTGCACAAATTGTCTTTCTACAAACCCCCGCTCATGCTGCAATAGATATGGCTGTAAGACAATGTAAGAGTAATAGAGTAACAATGCGCTTTAGCAAACTTGCTAACGCTATTCTTCGTCGTATTTCAGAGCAGGGAACAGGGATTGCACAGGAACAGGACTACTTAAAATTAAATACACCTAACTGGCTGTGGCAAAAATGGGAACATAGTTATGGCCATGAATATACGAAGCAAATTACCAATGCCCACTTAATTGAAGCTCCACTCGATTTGACAGTTAAATCAAACCCAGATATGTGGGCGGAGAAGTTAAACGGACATAAACTCCCTAATGGCAGCGTTCGCATTTTAAACAAAGGGCGCATTGAACAAATTGAAGGCTATGAATCCGGGGAATGGTGGATACAGGATGTTGCAGCATCTCTTTGTGCCCCTTTATTAGGGAATGTTGAAGGATTAAAGGTTGCAGACTTATGCGCCGCACCAGGAGGAAAAACAGCACAATTGGCCCATTCAGGAGCCCATGTAACAGCTGTGGATATATCAGCCAAACGTCTTGATCGATTAAAAGAAAACCTTTTGCGCTTAAACCTTAAAGCAGAAACTGTAGAAACAGATATTTTAAAATGGCAACCAAAAGAACAATTCGATGCGATACTTCTTGATGCCCCTTGTTCTGCAACAGGAACAATTCGCCGACATCCTGATATCCCGTATTTAAAATCGCAAGAAGACATAATAGAATTAGCCGAAATACAAAAAAAAGCCCTGGAAAATGCTCTGTCAATACTGAAACCAGGAGGATTACTAGTGTATTGCACCTGCTCACTTGAACCAGAAGAAGGTCTTTACCAAATAGCCGGCCTGTCGAGTAGCGGTGCACAAATTAGGATTGAGCCAATACGGGTTTCAGAAGTACATGGATACTCTCAATGGCTTATTGAAGGATGCTTAAGGTGCCTTCCATTTCAACTACCAGCAGAACAAGTTGAATATTCGGGTATGGATGGTTTTTTCGCAGCAAGAATAAAGAAACTGTAAATAGACTATTAAGAACTTCTTCACCTCAATACCAAATACATAGAAAATGATACCCTCTTGATAAGAAAACTTACCTATTTTTAAACCCATTAGATTAAAATTCTCGGGTAGGTGGAGAGATTATATGGGTAAATCAACACGTCTAACAATTACTTTTTTTGCCGCCATTATATCCATTATTGGCCTGTTAACACCTGGTTTTGGAGCACCATTTGGTATACCTCACCCGATACTGCACTTTCTGGTTTTCCTTATTGGAGGCCTATTAATTTTTTCTTTGCGCATTATGCCCAAAAATACAGCCCTAATAATGATTAGCCTATACGCAATTTTATCGGAAATTGGACAATTTTATGTACCACAAAGAACACCAGAGTTAATAGACATATATTGTAATCTCTACGGAATAGCTGTGGCTTATATCTTGACCAGTATTTATCGAGAAATACAAAATGCAAATTATTTTCGTAAAATATAATGAATAAATTTCTCAATATTTGGGAAAATGAAAATTAAAAACCTTTCCCCACCAGTAATATGCTTCAGCTATATTACCACGACTTTCAAACTTAACAGCTTTTCCTGATTTATATATAGCCTCATCTAAAGTACCTAAAGCCATGATTTTCTGATCTTTGGGTGTTGCATAGACAGGTTCATTACTCCCAATACTATTCTCTATGGGAGCTAATTCTCTACGTTGTAAATATCTCAGGAAGTTCCTAAAATCTTGAGCATACATAACAGAGTAATCGGTTTTTAAAAACTCTGCCATTGCAAGCTCAACATAAAACGACCAGAGTGGCTGATTATTATAATAATTCCATGCTTTTACAAGTCTGATCATCGACTTTAACTGAGATGAAAGCTCAGTATCAACTTTATTTATCCTTTCACTATGCCCCCCAGGACATGAGGAAACCCATCTTTGGCTTGGCCCTGGAATCCCAAACACATCATGTCCATGACGTTGTCCATTTTGAAATGCTGGCACAATATTATGTCTTTCAAACGCTTTTTCACCATAAGAAATTGAAATTACGGGACGCCCCTCCAACATGCTTGCATTAGGAAAGGACTCAAGCAAACATTCATGAACTTTTTTCAATGAGACATGAGAGTCTTCAAAAAGATGTTTTTTAGGAATCACAGCAAAACAGTCAGTAGAACTATAACCAGATATATGCGTTCCATGACCTATGGAGCCATAATTGATCATATAATTCATATCAAAAGATGACTTGAGGCATCTTTCTATATCACTAAGATTACTCTCAGAAATCTCTGACTCAGAAAAATTCGGTTCAAGCTTTTTTATAAGCTCAACAAAACCATCATGAATAGAGCGATTTGACATTATAAAATTCAATCAAATATTTTTAATTTCAAGAAACATGCGTCTGGCTATTCTAACAATAAGAAATTGATGTGTTATTACCAAATAATGCCCGCCTTCCGTATAAACCATACATATTCAATTATCTTGAGTTTAAAGTAAAAAAAGAATTAAATGCAAATTACCCCTGATGTTGCATACCAATACCCTGAAACATTTCTCTTAAATCGACCGTACTTTTCTCACCTACATGATCATAATTGTCTTCCAACCACTGCGTTGCAGCATCATATCCAATACCATGTAAATGTTTTAAGAAGGCCCATTCAGCATTAATCTTACTGGATGCTCCTAGGTCATTAAGTTGCTCTTGCGATTCAATGATATGCACTCGTATTTTCTTATACTCTTTTTGTTCAATATGACCATCTTCAATCAAACGGCGAACAAAGTCTATAGACCTTAATTCTTTCAATAGACTACCATTAAAAGTAATCTCATTAACACGATCTAATATCTCTCGAGCTGTTTTCGGAGCTCCCTTACGCTCTATTGGATTAATCTGTACAATCAAAATATCATTAGAATGACTATGATGATAAAAGGGAAATAATACGGGATTACCCATATAACCTCCATCCCAGTAAGGGATATCATCAATTTCTACGGCTTGAAAAATAAATGGAAGGCAAGCAGAAGCCATAACCATATCACAAGTTAAATTTTTATGGTCAAAAACCCTTACACGCCCTGTCTCTACATTTGTTGCTGAGATAAAGAGTTTGACATCACTACAACACCTGATCAACTCAAAATCAACAACACGGTTTAAAATCTCTTTTAATGGATTGATATTAAGTGGATTAGTTTGATAAGGAGAAGCCAATTGATTCATTAGATCAAAAAACAAATATGTAGGAGAAGTATCTAAACTCCAATTTCCCATAAAAACATCGAGTGGCGATCTTTGTATCGGACTTAACTGATTGGCTTTACTAACCTCTTGCCAGAATTCATGTAACTTCTCACGAGCACCCTCATAACCATTCCTTTTTAAGCCATCAGCAATGATCACAGCATTCATGGCTCCAGCACTGGTACCACTAATAGCCTCAATCTTAATTCGGCCATCCTGTAATATTTTATCTAATACCCCCCATGTGAATGCCCCATGCGCTCCGCCACCTTGTAATGCAAGATTGACTGTTTTAATTTGTTTCATCAAATAAACCTTTCGATAACATGGTGTTCACAATAAAGTCAGAGAAAGATAAGGACATTTACATACAAAAATCACATAAAAATACTTATGTAATAATCATCAGTTAAAGAATTAATATCAACGAAAAAAGAAATATAACATGTTGTACTATTGGATTAAATCTCGTTTTTTTAGTGGCTCTTATTATAAAGATTTATTCTTGACCATTTTCTTTCCTATTAAGATAAAACATAAAATAGAAAATAAGAGCGAAGCATGTTACTTCCACGCTTTCGATTTTTTATGGGGATCAATTAAGCTCGGAATTCTTATCTCACTACTCGCATCATTATTTCTCCCTGTAAAACTGAGCGAGATTGTCTGGTATGCAATTTTTATTATTGATTTTCTGCTTTTAGGATTAATTACAAGCGCAGTGCTATTTATTTTGAGGGAAAAAAACACTCAACTTTCTAATATATATCAATGCCTAGCATACCCAGCAGGCGCTGCAATCATCATAATGACGCTGACAACAAGTATAGGATTAATATCTGAACAGGCAAAACATGATAAGCTGTTCAATACACAACAACTTATAGATTTAGGCTTAGAGCAATTGGTAGATTTTTTGGCGCAACACGCCTACATATTTCAATTCATGATTTATATTGCTATCGTTTTTTTGATTTGGTCTTTTGGTCTCTTTCTCTGGATGATGAAAGAGAATTTAGAATTGAAATTCTGGAAATTACTACCAGCATTCTCGATTGCAATATCTTGCGTTGTATCTTTCACAATATTCGCATATCAGGTAGAAACGGAGCTCTCAAAAATGTTTTTAAATATGTTTTAAAAGTACTTAAGTAATCATTTAAGAACTAAGCTGTGCACACCTGCTCAAAATAAACAACTTTATTACGCCCACTCTCTTTCGCTTGATATAAAGCCATATCAGCTCGTTTTAAAATAGCATGAATATCGTCACCATCAAGCATACCCGTCACACCGAAACTACACGTAAATGATAAAATGCCTTTTTCAGTATTAATCTGAATTTGCGAAATATTCTCACGAAGCGCTTCTACAGCATCAATGACATCGTCTTTTTCAATATCTGACATAACCAAAGAAAACTCTTCTCCACCCAATCGACCAACAACACCATCATAAGATGAAGCTAAAGAAGAAACTTGCTGAATAGCTATATCACCAATATCATGTCCATATGTATCGTTAACACGTTTAAAATGATCAATATCAAACATGATCCCGTAAAGAGATTTACTGGTCTTCGCAGCTTCAATAGCTTGAGTGGATTTATCAAAAAAAGCACGGCGATTATAAATACTCGTAAGAGGATCAATCGTGGCCAATCTAATGAGTTCATTTTGTAGCGATGTCAAACGCCCCGCTGCTCTCAATCTGGCTTTAAATTCTTCTGCGGAAGGTGGTTTTTGAATATAGTCATCAGCTCCACTGTCAAGTGCCTCAACAAGCTTATGTTGATCATCAATCGATGACATAGCAATAACATAAATTGGCTTGCTACGATTCTGGGATAGGGCGCGAGTTTCCCAACACAACTCCAGCCCAGACATAGACTTCAATTCAAAACTAGTTAACAAAACATCAACATCTTGATTCTCTTTGATATAATCATATGCTTCACGACCGTCTGTAAACATTTTAACATTGTCACCTCTTTCTTGAATTGTTTTTTCAAGAATCTGTAATACAACACGGCTAGAATCTACGATGACGACATACATAACTAATTACCTGAATCTGCACCATTAAATACAAGGCATGAACCATCATTACAATGGCATGCGATCTTGAACAAAACGATACTCTGTTATCTGATAGATAAAACTTATCACATTGTAATTAAGGAACAGCTAAAATTAGAATCTTTAGTGTTATATCACCATAAAAAAGGGGCTACAGAAAACTGCAGCCCTAAGAGGTTTCTCGGAACTTGCTCAGAGGAGCAAGAATGTGTTTCAAACGCATTTAACAATCATGAATAACAAATCCACTGTCATGCTAAAGATCTAAAACACAATCATGATAAATGACATCTCATTGAACTGGTGTCAAAACCAATTCTATACAAACGAAGCCAATTACCACAAGAACCCACTCTAGCAAAAGAATTATGTAATATGAATGGTTCAAATGCATTAAAATACAAAATTTAACATTTTTTGCACGAACTTATGATTATTTTTTATCTAGTTGAGAATCTTTCCTAAAAACTTATGGATTTTCTTGGGAAGTTGTTAAGAGTCATTTGCAAATAAGAAGAATAATAGCTCAGTTGATCTAATAGACTTTTTTATTTTTAAATAAAAAATTCATACAAAAGCTTGCATAGAATAAAAACTAAAACTATAAGCATCGTTTAACTTTAAGAGAGCGAGCCCGGCGGGGCATGCCGTGGCGGCTCACAATGCTTGAAGTTGTTTCTCAACAAACAACTTAATATTATTTTAAGGAGACAAGCAAAATGCCCAAGATGAAAACCAAAAGTGGTGTGAAAAAGCGTTTTAAGCTTACAGGATCTGGTAAAGTTCGTGGCCAACAGGCTGGCAAACGTCATGGCATGATCAAAAGATCAAATAAATTCATTCGCAATCAAAGAGGCACAACAATCTTAGCAGATTGTGACGCGCGCATTGTGAAACAATTTATGCCCTACGGTTAATTGAAATTAACCATATTCGACAACCAAATCCTAATTTATTGATCTTAAAAGGAACACCACCATGTCACGTGTAAAAAGAGGCGTTACAACCCACGCGCGCCATAGAAAAGTTATCAAAGCTGCAAAAGGCTATTATGGCCGCAGAAAAAACACCTTCCGTGTAGCAAACCAAGCGGTTGAAAAAGCTGGCCAGTACGCATATCGCGACCGTAAAGCAAAAAAACAAAATTTCCGCTCTTTATGGATCCAACGTATCAATGCAGCAACAAGAGAACTAGGCTTCACATATGGCCGTTTCATTGATGGCCTAAATAAAGCCGGCATTGAAATTGACCGAAAAGTCTTAGCTGACCTTGCTGTTCACCAACCAGAGGCATTCAAAGCTCTTGTTGAGAAAGCAAAATCGGCTGTAAACGCCTAAAAAGAGCAGTTTCTCCCATCTTCTGTGATATGAAAGAGGCAATAACGTCCAAAGGCTGTTATTACCTCTTGATTATCTGCCCGTGGTGTTATAGCCAACCTATATTTACTTTTGCTGCAAAACAGATCTCTACAAACCTTAAATTTAAGGCGAGAGATCGCTATGCCTTCATAAAATGACAAAAAAACAATGAAGGTCAGAAAACAGCATCAGCTATAGCCAAAATAAAAAGCGGGAAACCACCATAATGAGCACGGTCGCTGATATACCAGAAACAGATCTAAAAGCTCTTGAGAAAGAGTTATGTGATGCTGTCCAATCCGCATCAGATCTTACAGCCCTGGAAGAAATTCGTGTGTCTGCCCTTGGAAAAAAGGGTCAGATCTCTTCCTTAATGAAAAATTTAGGAAAAATGGCCCCAGAGGAGCGAAAAACCTTTGGGCAAGCCGTCAATGCTGTAAAACAGGCCATAACGAATGAAATAACCAAGAAAAAAGACCAGCTGGAAACAGCTGCACTAGAGGAAAAACTCGCCGAAGAGCAAGAAGATATCACGCTTCCTGTAAGATCTGGCGCTTTATTAGAAGGCCGTATTCATCCAATTTCCCAGGTTATGGACGAAATTACGGAAATTTTCGCTGATCTTGGCTTCTCGATTGCGGAAGGCCCGGACATTGAAAGCGATTATCATAACTTCACGGCTCTAAATATTCCAGCTGAACACCCAGCGCGACAGGAACACGACACATTCTACTTTAATGCCAAAGAGGGCGAAAACACCCGTTCTGTCTTAAGAACACATACAAGTCCTGTACAGATCCGCACGATGCTGAAAACACAGCCTCCCATCCGGATTATTGCCCCTGGACGTGTATACAGATGCGACAGTGACCAGACCCACACCCCAATGTTCCACCAGGTAGAAGGCCTGGTAATCGATAAAGAAACCCATATCGGCCACCTAAAATGGGTTTTGGAAGAATTCTGTAAAGCTTTCTTCGAAGTAGATGCGGTCACAATGCGCTTCCGCGCCTCTCACTTCCCATTCACAGAACCATCCATGGAAGCAGATATCCAATATGAATCCATCGGAGATGAAATCAAAATCGGCCAAGGCGACAAATGGATGGAAATCTTAGGCTGCGGCATGGTTCATCCAAATGTCCTAAGGAATGTAAATCTAGACCCTGAAGAATATCAAGGTTTCGCTTTTGGTCTTGGCATAGACCGCATCACGATGCTGAAATATGGCATGCCAGACCTTCGCCCATTCTTCGGTGCAGATTTACGTTGGCTTAAACATTATGGCTTCTTACCATTCGATGTCCCAACATTAGCAGGGGGGATCAGCTCATGAAATTCACGCTATCCTGGTTAAAAGACCATTTAGAAACAGACGCATCTTTAGAAGAAATCCTGGACACTCTGACTGTCATCGGCCTTGAGGTAGAAGAAGTTGTTAACCCAGCCGAAACCCTAAAAGACTTCGTTGTTGCTAAAGTCGTCTCCGCTGAAAAACACCCAGATGCAGACAAACTTAAACTCTGCCAGGTTGATACTGGTAAAGAGACGCTGCAGGTCGTCTGTGGAGCGCCAAATGCCAGAGAAGGCATCAAAGCTGTCTTCGCGCCTGTCGGCACCTATGTTCCTGGTATTGATTTTACGCTCACAAAAGCAAAAATCCGCGGCGTTGAATCAAATGGTATGATGTGCTCTGAAAGCGAGCTTGAAATCTCTGAAGAACATGATGGCATCATTGAGTTAGAAACAAAAGCCAAACCCGGAAGCTCAGCTGTTAAAGCCCTTGGCCTTGATGATCCAATCATCGAGATTGCCATCACTCCAAACCGCCCGGACTGTTTAGGCGTACGTGGTATCGCTAGAGACTTAGTAGCAGCTGGTTTAGGCAAACTGAAACCAGACCCAGTCAAACCAACCAAAGGCAAATTTGATTGCCCCACAAAAATCAGCGTCAAATTCAAAAAAGCAGACCAGCATATCTGCCCGGTCTTTGCCGGATGTTATATCAAAGACGTCAAAAATGGCCCAAGCCCGGACTGGATGCAAAAACGTCTCCGAGCCATTGGCCTGCGCCCGATCAATGCACTGGTCGATATCACCAACTATATTTCTTATGATCGCGCACGCCCATTGCATGTCTATGATGCCGACAAACTCAAAGGCACCATCCATGCACGCTTTGGCAAGGAAGGCGAAAAGTTCACAGCTCTTGACGATAAAGAATATGAAGTCGACGAAGAAATGTGTGTCATCGCGGATAGCAATGGCGTTCTTGGCCTTGGCGGTGTCATGGGCGGCGTAACAAGCGGTTCAACAGAAGAGACTACCAATGTCCTGATAGAGTCAGCTTATTTCGATCCCATCAGCACAGCTATGACAGGGCGTAAAACAGGCATCAATTCAGATGCCCGCTATCGTTTCGAACGCGGCATTGATCCGCAATCTGTTGAACTCGGTATCCACTATGCCACTCAACTGATCTTAGAAATCTGTGGTGGTGAGCCAAGCGAAATGCTTATAGCAGGAGAAGCCCCAGATCCAGATCTTGAAATCGATTTTGATATCAACCAGGTGGAACGCTTAACAGGCGTCAAAATCAAATCTGGTGACATTAAGAAAACCTTAAAAAGTCTTGGCTTCAAAGTGGATGGCAAAGGCGATAAAGTCGAAACCAAAGTCCCAACCTGGCGCCCGGATATTTCACAATCCGCAGACCTGGTGGAAGAAGTCATCCGTCTCTATGGCGTAGACAATATCCCATCAACACCTCTGCCAAACTTAGGCGGCATCGCCAAACCAACCTGACCGAAAACCAAAAACGCGTCCGCAGAACAAGACGCGTCCTCGCAGGGCGTGGGCTGACTGAAGCCGTGACATGGTCTTTCTTACCAAGAGAAACAGCATCCCTCTTTGGCGGTGGTCAGGATGAGCTAGAACTCGCCAACCCCATCTCCGTTGAAATGTCCAGCATGCGTCCAAGCCTGCTTCCTGGCCTGCTCACCGCAGCCCAGCGCAATGCCGACCGTGGCTTTAACGATTGCGCCCTGTTTGAAATGGGCCAGGCCTATCGCGGCGATGAAATGCAGGACCAATATATCGGCGCATCAGGTGTCAGACTGGGCACAGCCAAACAGGCAGGCGCTGGCCGTCATTGGGATGGTGCAGCTCAAAACGTCGACCTGTTCGATGCCAAAGCCGACGCGTTTGCTGTTCTACAATCACTAGGACAAGATCCAAACAAAGTACAAATAACAAGAGATGCCCCAGACTGGTTTCACCCGGGCCGTTCAGGCGCAATCAAATTAGGCCCGAAAATCTTGCTCGGTGTCTTCGGCGAAATTCACCCAAGAACAGCCAAAGCTCTGGACATTGAAGGCCCAGTTGTCGGCTTTGAAATCTATGTCGATTCCATCCCACAACCAAAACGCAAATCCATCTCAAAGTCAGCATTGGAAAGTACCGACTTACAAACCGTAAAACGCGACTTCGCCTTCCTGCTAAACGAAGATGTCGCCGCCGGAGATGTTGTCAGAGCTGCCCTAGGGTCAGACAAAAAACTCATCACTGACGTTTCAGTCTTTGACATCTACCAGGGCAAAGGCGTCGAAGACGGCAAAAAATCCCTAGCCATAGAAGTCACCCTCCAACCCAAAGACGCGACCCTCACCGAAAAAGAAATAGAAGCAGTTGCGGATAAGGTGATTGCTCAGGTGAAGAAGTCCACGGGCGGTGAGATTCGAGGGTAAGGTAAGCCACAAACTTCGAGACACACAGCGGGGCTGGTTTAGCAAACCTGCCCCTAGTGTTCATGCTAAATTCAACATTAATACCAACTGTAAGGGTCACTTCACCTAAACCTCCCCCCGAAGCCCTTCTCAAGCCGAGCAAAAGGCCGCTCCAAATATAACCACCATAAACTGATGCACGCTCCTAAGCCAGTCGGCAACCTTGCCCAAACACAGAACATTTAGCCAAGTCGCCTCCCAGAGAGGATAAGGCTTCAATGCGTATATTTTTATCAAGATAGCAATTGAACAGTTTTTTCTGAAAATATATGTAGTGAATTCCTCATCAAGGAAAGTTTTGTAAGAAACCGTTTATCCTCTGTCACCCAATAAGAACTTGTTTCACTTTGCAAGTATTCACATTCGCAATAAATGTACCGAATAACAATTAATAGCCGGAATGATGGTTGTGGTGAGCGCTAAAACAAGGTGTCATGATAAGAATGCGACAAATGCAAGCCCAAAGATTATTAAAATATATGCACTACGCGCAAGCTAATCCCTCATTTGTCACCTGTCAATTATAGCTTATGGATTTAACCATATAGTAAAGTAAGTCCTCTATTGATTGGCTTTCGGTGCATGAGTGGTCCTACGAACGCGTACCAAAGTATTAGAAAACTTTGCTATTGCACCCACCTGAATATTTACACAGCTTACCAATTTTTATATGTGCCACTTTCTTAGAAAGTTTTCCTAAATCTAGACCATCGATTATCACGAGGTGAATATTTGACTAATGGAAACTCAAAAGAGCAATTAGGAGATAAATCCAGTCCAATATTTAATCCAATCAAAATTGGCAAAAGGAATAACAGACACCCGTGATTTAAATCCAGAAATTGAGTACTCAGGAAGTTTAGATTGTAAACTTTGAAGCTTATTTGATGAAGATCTGATCCTAGATGTCTTTTTGATATATAAGGCTGTCCAAATCAGAGGGTATCAGCAGAAGGTGCTCTTCCCTTAAGTGCATGGCGCAAGCATAATATAGTGATGGGATGACAAAGCACATCATCCGTTTAACTGATCTTTGCGTTCAGCTCTTGGAAGATAGTCATAAACATTCCCAAGAGTAACAAAATTTTCAACAGCTTCATTAAATAATATCACATCAAAAACAGTTTCTATTTCTTCAAGGAGGGCAAGATCATCACCAGGAACGAGCACATACCAACAGTGTTTTCTGTTACATTAGTCATCTCAGCATACTCCTATATTGGCTTTAGCCTCACCCGTAAAACCTCCGTGGGGGCTGCTTTGCAATCCTGTCCCTATTGTGCATGCTATCATTTCGTTTCACAGGAGTGGTATAGAATAAAGATCAGACAAAATTACCCGTTTATCTTCTAAGCAACTCCATCTGGCAATTTCTGCCCTACTCTGGAACGGATATAGTCTCATTGCTTCATATTCGACCCCCTCACCCGAAAAAACCAGAAAAACCCCTTTCAGCAACTTGACCATCATACTACGTGAGACTATGCATCCCTTCTCGGAAAGGTATTGAGCCATCAAAGAATATTCGGTCAAAGAAGTTTCAAAGCTGACCGGCGTATCAATGCGTACAGGACATTGTTACGATGATTTCGGCCTTTTAAAGCCCATGCATAATACCAGAACCGCTATCGTTATCACGGTAAGGATGAGCTCTATCGCTTACAGGAAATCCTCCTTTTTCGGGAATTCGTACCCTTATCAGAAATCAAAAACTTTCTCGATACCCCAGATTTTGACCATATCTCAGCGCTTAATGAGCATAAGACAAGGTTGATAAACGGGTCAAGCGCATAACCAAATTGTAACTATCGATCAAACGATCGCAAGTTTAACAGGAGAAAGCGTTATGAAACATTCTGACACCAGGGTTTTTCAAAAGAAAAACAGGCCCAATACGAAATCGAGCTGATAAATAAATATCGCTCACAAATGCAGGAAAGCATTGAAACGAGCAAACCTGCCGGCAAAATGTCTGAAGCTGACATGGCAAAAGCAATGCAGGAGCTTGAGGCAATAGAATCAGGATCCCACAACAGATGAGCAATGGAACACCAGCGACATCTGACACCCTGGATACTCTGCTTGATCAGCATCGAGCCTATGTCGCTAGAATGTGGGGCAAACCCTGCTTACCGACAATACTTTGCCGGCCTGGCAGACATGTATCCTCCATCCTGATTTCAGAACAAATATGAAACAATAGCCAAAGGCTTTACAGAGTACCTGACGTCAGCCATGAAAGCTTATGCCGAACGGTGTAAAGACATAAACCCTTTTGGGGCTGGTTTTGTAAACCTGCTCGCTCATAAAAGACTACATTTACACAATCATTGAGGTCATAAACCTCCCCCTCCCACTCAAGATAAAACCGCCGCCGCTCCTAAGCCAGCACCTTGCCCAAACACAGAACATATTGCCTATGCCTCCCATTCAATCTATAAATACCCTGAAGGAAAGTCATAAATTTTAAATAAAATAATTCCTCTGCACCCAAATAACACAAAGCAAAAACCGCTAGGAATGTACCGTATGACAAAAGAAGATATTGAAGCGCTAAAACAAGGTTTGAAAGAATGGAATGCAAGCTTCAAAGATATTAAAGAAGACCTAGACAAGCTAGATGTGGATTTGTCACCTTCAAAAGCTTTGGCACAAAAAGTAATAAGCCTCTATTTAACTTTAAATTCCTACGAACGAGACAAAATTAGAAAACTTCTTGAAGAATATCAGAAATTTTTATATTGGTTCTTATTTTTTCTAGACATCGATTATGAAAATTTCAATGAAACTCAATTTCGCAACAAGTTAATCTTTCTCTCGATTTATGATCATGGCGCAGACACCCGTGATTTTCTGCTTGAACTCAGGGCAGATTGTAAAGAGGCATTGATAAGAGATATAGATGTTGAGAATATCTTAAAAGAGATAGCAGAACTCTCAAGTGATGTTAACAAATATCGTATGGGATCGACGAAGCACATCATGTTGAATGATCTTTATATTTGGAAAGCAATTAAAGAGAACAATCCAGCTCATATAATATCATAAAATAAAGGATAAAGATCTTCCCAGGAACGAGCAAACACCCGTTCCTCATGGTCAAACCCTATATTACCCACCCTAAAACTCTTTACTCATCCACAATAAAGGTACAGGATTTAGAATGATCGACAAAATTACCCTCATCTTCTAATAAAGCTTCACTTAATTTCTGCCCCTCTGGAGAGCTCATTGCTTCAACGAGCGCCTCTTCCGAGTCAAACCAGACTTCAGCAACACCATCATACTCTGGTTGCATCCCTCTGGAATTTCTCAATATTTCATTTAAAGGACTATCAATCGTACAGGATTGTACATATTTTTTTGCCCGCATAATACCAGCATTTTTCATAAAAAAAGGACCATGATTGTACGTCCAGTAATCTCTAAATGCTTCACGAGTCATATCAGGATGACGGGTCAAGCACATAACAAATTTAATCATATAGAAATACCTTGATGTTTAAAATTCTACAACAAACATATTAAATACAAATCATGAATTAGCCAACCCTCAGCCAGCTGGTCTTGCAAACCTGCCAAAAGCATTATTGTTGAAAATTTTAACTTAATGAGACGCTGAGATTATCCTCCCCCTCAAACCTCCCCCTCCCACTCAAGATAAAACCGCTCCAAATATACCTCCATAAACTGATGCCGCTCCTCAGCCAGCTTTTTTCCTGCCTCCGTATTCATCAAATCTTTCAACAAGAGCAATTTCTCATAAAAATGCGTAATCACAGGGGCTTCACTTTTGGCATAACTCTCTTTGCTCTGATGCATAACGGGCTTCACATCAGGGTCATAAATCAGACGCCCCATATGACCGCCATAGACAAAAGTCCGGAGCAATACCAATCGCCCCCAGCGCATCAAGCCGGTCTGCATCTTGCACAATTTTACCCTCTAAACTGGAAGGAGTAATAGGCGCACCCTTAAAACCATTTCCTCGAATAATCAAACACACATGATCAATAATATCTTGAGAAACATCATAACGAGCGAGCATTTCAGACGCGATACGCGGACCAATCTCCTCATCCCCATCATGAAACTTCCAATCCGCGATATCATGCAACAAAGCTGCAAGCTCAACCACCAGCATATCAGCCTGTTCGATAGCACCAATCTTCCGAGCCATGTTCCAAACGCGCTTAATATGCCACCAATCATGCCCCGAACCTTCACCCGTGAGCTTTGCTTCAACCTCAGAGAAATTTTATTGATAGTTCTGGTGTCATTGTAAAATACCTTAAAAAAATAATCTGAACCTTTCCGCACCTTGCCTCGACAACACTCCCTACAAACGAAACAAAATGTAAGAAAGGTAAATATGAAAAAATTATTATTAATTCTTGGCGCTTTTATTATTGCAATAACGTCATATAACACAACAACGATAACAACAGCAGAAGCCGCCTCCCATTGTCTAAAACCAACAACGGGAAAATACAGAAAACATAAAAGCAAAGATCAAGCCAAGAAAAAAGCCCGTGCAAGCTGGCGCACACAGGTCACAAAACAAACCCTTGTCTTAGGGTATCGACACTCCCTGCAGCGCACACAACCGAATGTATTCTTGTAAAAGTATATCATGAAAAAAATGGGCCTGCTATGCCCAGGCAAAACCATGTGTTCCGCTTTAGGAATATATGACGGCAGGAACGGGCATCCCCCGTTCCTCTCATTAACAAAAAATAAACCAAAACAAATTTTTCAAATCATTGAATTTATTGAGATAAAAAAGTTGTGCACGTCCTTTGAGCCTCCCTTATAATAGATTTCATCAGCTTGATAGCAAAGACAGAACACTAACTTTTAAGCTCTTCACAAAAGATTAGCTTATTCCCGAAAGGATCCGAAATTGACATCTCATCATAACCCCAAGGCTGTTTTTGAACACCAGGCCGAGCATGCTTATAAGATTTTTCATTTAACACTTTGCAATACCCATGAACATCATCAACTTCAATACGAACGGTAGAACCTGGGCTGGCATCACCAAAATGCTCAGAAATATGTAAAATAACGTCGTCTATTTTAACCCCAACATAAAGAGGAAGGTCATCTTCAAACCGAAGCTCAAACAAAATCTCAAACCCTAAAAAATCAAGATAAAACTCCCGCATCTTAGCCTCATCAAAGCTGCGGATAATTGGAACAATGCCAGAAAATTTGGTCATAAAGGAACCTCTATTATTTTTAAATTAGGGTCCTCTAACAAACTACAAAAAACTGAAATGCAACAACTGAGAAAATAACGCCCCAGAAAACCATATTCACAAAAGAGCGTAAAATACCCCCATCTTCTTCAATAGAGATGCCAGCATATTTACGCACAACATCGCCAGGGAAAAGAAAGGCCAAAGCAATAAAATCTAATACTTTCATGATATCAATCCTTTAACATTCTGTAACTTGATTTAATGACTGACTACTCATCCATTGAGGAGGTGAAGAAAATGGGGTTCCGAACATGCCCAACCAAAAACTTTGTGCAATCCGTTCAGCAACTTCAATAACAAGCGGGGCTGCTTCAGCATCAAAACACTCAAATGCGGTGTCCCGAAACAATCCAAGCCAGATTTGAAAATCCTCAGAAACGGCTGTTTTCAATCGAACATGAGCAGGCATAGGCTGGCCTTTATACTCGCCAGTCTTTAGAAGGACAGAGCGCCAAAAACTTTTCATCTTTACGAGATGTTCATCCCAGCGCCCTTGAAGCTTCTCATCAAATACAGGGCCAAGCCCGAGTGTCTTTTTGAACACGTGAATAAAACAAATCGACCAAACGACTGATCTGATCAACGGTGATAGACTCATGGACTGGCAATCTTATAATATTGGGTCTAGCTTCAAGAGGGTAATTTTCCCATCTAAAACTCGCATTATCATTCATATAATATGTATCTTTTAATATAATACATTTCATGATAAAAGCAACATATAAAATGAATGATTTAAGGGAAACTGATGCGATTAAATATGGCAAGCGACTATGCTTTAAGAATTTTAATGCTTTTGTCTCAATCAGACACAACAATAACTGTAGACGAAATCACGGAAAAGCTGAATATTTCGAAGTCACATGTTATGAAAATAGTTGCGAAACTTAGTCAGCAAAACTATCTAAAAACCAATAGAGGAAGGATTGGTGGAATTACCCTCTCAATGCCCCCTGAAAATATAAAATTGGGTGACATTGTCCAAATTATTGAAACTGATTTTGCCGTTGTCGAATGTTTAAAATCTACAAAATGCAATTGTTATTTTCTGCCTAATTGCGCCCTAACACCTATAATGAAGGGAGCAACGAAAGCTTTCCTTGAACATTTAAATAAATTTACATTACAAACAATTATTGAAAAGGCGGAAGCTTAAATTATGGCAATTAAGACTTCATACTGGCTTCACACGATAAAAATGCCCCTTACGACTTGTAATAGGCCCCAAACCTAAATGAATATCATTATCTGTTTTATCAATCACGATCTCTAGATCATTTTCTGTAAAAATCTCTCTGAGAGTTTCGTCTAAAGAAATTTCATCTTCTGCCATAGTAATATAAATGACATCATAATCAGTTCCAAAACTATGCTGAATGCTATCGCCAAATTGCTCTTTTAAGCCATTACAAATCACCTTCGCAACACCAGACGTAGCACCATCAATATTAATTTGAGCATATTTAGGGTTGGTAATCGTTGCAGTGTTTCCCATTATGAGCACCTTTCTTCAAATTTAGAAAGTATCATGAGAACTAAGAATTCATAAGTAAATATATACCTTATATTTACTCCTTATAATATAAATGAAAATCATTAAATAAATGACAATGATATATGAGAATTTTTAAATTTCACAAAAAGCTGTATTTCATAAATAAACAATTATAACAATCAAGAAACAAAGTTTGAGGTAATTAATATGAAAGCAAAAGAAACAAAACTAAAAAAACTTAAAGAACTCGTTGCAGAAGCAAAATCTTATGCAATGCGTTTAAATCCCGAATACACGATGACATCAAAAAATCCGCTTTTGTGGGTCAAAGTCCCCAAAGCACATGTCATCCAAAATATTAGACTATTGGACAGAAGAGGACTCATATGCATCTTTTAAAACATTTATGGATGAGAAAGGTGTCCTTCATATTCATGCACCTTATTCAGAATATAGGGCTTAAATAGTTCATCTTTTAAAATTTCATATAGTGGACATATGCCTGATTTATCATGTGAAAAAAACACATGGTTTAGAAACATGCATATATTATTACTTCCATTCAAGCTTCGTTACAGTGTACTAACTGTAATGATCGCGATGACCGCTCTTTGCGTATGGCTACTCTTTCGGTTCCCCGAGTATAATTACATATTAGTGGTCCCACTTCTTCTGTTTGGTGGATTAACTCTCTGGGGTTTCCGAGATCTCTTACAAACAAAACATTCCATTTTACGCAACTATCCACTAGCAGCCCAATTACGCTTCTTGCTCGAAGAAATCCGCCCAGAAATGCGTCAGTATTTCTTTGAAGGTGATAAAGATGGAATGCCATTTAGCAGAGATAAAAGGGCAATTGTTTATCAAAGAGCAAAACAGCAACTCGATAAAAGACCTTTTGGAACACAATATGATGTTTATGCGTCAGAGTTTGAATGGCTTAATCACTCAACATTCCCCAAACCAGTTGCAAAAGAACCATTCAGAATAATGATTGGTGGACAAAATTGCGCACAACCATACAATGCATCCGTATTTAACATTTCAGGTATGAGCTTTGGAGCTATCAGCCCAAATGCCATCAGAGCCTTAAACAAAGGTGCAAAAAAAGGAAACTTTGCACATACAACTGGTGAAGGCGGAATAAGCAAATATCATAAAAAATATGGAGGAGATCTCATTTGGCAAATAGGATCAGGCTATTTTGGATGTCGTGATGCAAATGGTGAATTCTGTGACCAGACTTTTGCTGAAACCGCAAAACTTGATTATGTAAAAATGATTGAATTAAAACTCTCCCAGGGAGCAAAACCTGGACATGGAGGTGTTTTACCAAAAGCCAAAATAACAAAAGAAATCGCTAAAACTAGAAAGATATCAAGACAGCATGATTGCATATCTCCCGCAGCCCATCCAGCTTTTTCAACTCCAATAGAACTCATGCAATTTATTGCAAAACTGCGAGATCTTTCAGAGGGAAAACCTATTGGGTTTAAGTTATGTGTGGGACATGCTTGGGAATTCTTAGCAATTTGCAAAGCTATGGTAGAGACTGAAATAACACCTGATTTTATCGTAGTTGATGGAAAAGAGGGCGGAACAGGGGCCGCACCTCTTGAATTTGCAGATCACATGGGAATGCCACTTCGTGAGGGGCTCTCTTTTGTCCACAACAGTTTAATAGGCGTAAATTTAAGGGACAAAATTAAAATAGGAACCAGCGGTAAAATAACATCGGCTTTTGATATGGCACGAGTTATGGCCTTAGGAGCAGATTACTGCAACGCAGGCCGTGGATTTATGTTTGCATTAGGCTGTATCCAAGCTCAACAATGTCACACAGATCACTGTCCAACCGGTGTTGCAACCCAAGACTGGTTCCGCCAGAGAGCACTTGTTGTTTCAGATAAATATGAACGTGTTTATAACTTCCATAACTCAACGATTGAAGCACTAGCTGAATTAGTTGCTGCAATGGGGCTATCTCATCCAAGCGAACTAAGACCACGGCACTTATCCCGCCGTGTTTCAGGAGAGAAGATCTGTTCTTTCTCAGAACTCTTCCCGACAATAGAGCCCGGTGAACTCCTCAATGGAACTGACGACAAACGTTTTGCTAGATACTGGAAAATGGCAACAGCAGAGACGTTCTCAGCGGTTTAACTATGCTGCTTAACTGTCAAAGTTCATCAAAGGCATTTCGCCTTGAGCTTTCCAATGTAGTTCCTTGTCTATAAACTGACCTTCAACAAGGGCTTTTGGAATATAATCAGATTGGACGTCAATAGGGTTTCCAAGATCATGATACAAGACTGATGCCGATAGTAAACCCAGGGATATATATCCACGAGGTTCTGACCGTAACGTTTCACCAGAGGTCAATTGTACAACTTCAAAATAGCGTTTATGACGCACAAGGGATTTAGCCAGAGCCTTATAAAAACTAAGACGATCTTGAGCTCCAAAATTATAAAAGACTTCCATTAAACCTGAAGCTATATACAGAGCATAATCAACATTCGTCTCGACTTTTTCAGGTTCGGACTCCGTATAAACCTGACGTAGTTTTTCCATAGTTTGATTTGACTTCGTAACAAAAGCTTGCAGGAATTCTACCCAGGTAAACGTATAAGAAGATGTCAAAACATTTGGGCTCTGAAATTTACGTACATCAATCTGACAAAGAGCCTTCAAAGAAGTTCTATCTCTACAAATAATTGCTGCATAAATACCATCAGCAATATCACTGGAATTTAAATGCCCCTCAACTGGTGGCAAATTAATAATATTTCCATCACCCAAATCAAGTGTAATAAAACCGTCTCTAAGCTGTATCATTCTTGAATATGCTGAAATACAACGAGCAGCACGGAACAAATCTCTCTGCATTAAGGGGTCATTAGGATTCAAGGCAGCTCGAAATGGGATAGTATCAAGAGCATCACGAAACATAGAGTGAATATTTTTTGGAAGCTTTCCTAGATTATCCAAACCTGCTTGAAAATACTCTTCATGGTTTTCAAGCAATTCTTTATAAAACTCATTGTCTCTTTCAGTATCATGCCTGAAAATATAATCTGAATAGTTTTCAGGCTCTACCTGGGAACTGATTGACATTTTTGCCTCTACAATCTATCGAGCTGCAATATCAAATTCTCTATGTTTGACACTGACAACTGCCCCATCAACGATAGGAGTTTTAACTTCAAGATATCTAACATCGCCTCTTTGTCTAGCAAGTCTAATATCTCTCATCAAGCTACGAATCGCTGGGTCACTGGAATTACCCATAATACGTGAAATTTCGGCAAAATATTCAGGTGTTCCTTGTGTATGCACATCTGTACCAATTGTACGGGTACCAAGCGAAGCCGTTCCACCTTTAGACTCTACTAGGATAAATTGATCGCCAGCACCATCTGTACCTGGTATACGCCAAATCTGATCAAAATCCCCTGCTTGCGAGGCTTGATTTGGACCACCATATTCGAGCACTGCATTTGGATAAGTAGTTTGAATATAATCGACAGCTCCCGCTTCACCAATAAGACGACTTTGCTCGTTGATAGTTCCACGTGCTCGACTAAGTTTAGAGGCATCCGCATCACTTAATGTCCCATTTTCTTCTCTCTGGGCAAGAAGAACATCTCGTTCTGCAATCGCAGCATCTCTTGTCTTGATTGCCTGGCCAATATCAAAAGATTCTGAGACTGCATGAGTCCCAGGGCTATCATTAACAAATGTCGGCCTTACAGGATCATCTCCTACGCGAACAGCTTGTCCAGCATGACTGTCCCAAGCCAATCTGTCTTGACCTTCCTTATGTGAACGAATAACCGGTGTATCAGACCCACTAGGTAAATGCCAGTGATATCCAGCGTCTTCATCAAGGCCTAATGCTTTAAGACGCTCGGGTGAAACAGGCTGTTCAGGAAGTCCGAGTTCCTCAGCTCGAATCCCACCTGCACTCTCTGCATCGACCTGCCCAAACCCTCTTTGCGGATCAGCTTCCATTTGTGCCAATCTCACATTAAAATTATCTAACTGCTCTTGATATGAACGAATATCAGCTTCAATTTGAGTACGTTGTACATTAGACAAATTCGGGTTTTCTAATCTCGCAGTATGCGCTTCAATAACAGAACCAAGCTTATTAACTTCAAAGTTAAGACGCCACCTTTCTGAGCCAACAGGTGCACCATCTGTGAACATGCCTCTCATACGTCCTTCTAAACCGGAATGACGAAGCATCGTTTGTGCGGTTTGTATATGAATATCAATGTCCTGTTGAGTAGCTCCCTCACCAGCAATTATACGGATATCACCATCAACTAGCCCGTTAGTCACAGTATACTCAATACGAACTTGACTACCTGGAAGAGAACTATCTCGAATCACCGGCGGAGCAAAAGATGTAAGCAGCTGGTTTCGCATAAATGCAGGATTAAACGTCATATTCACGGCATCACTAAAACTTCGCGCACCAGACATTCTAAGAGCAGCTCCTTGTTGCACACCCCAGAACGCCATGGAAAGCCCCATTTGAGCCCTTTGTCCTGGCTTCAGATTATTCCAGTTTGTTAACAGTTCATAACCTGTATTTGCAATCGCGGCAGTATCAGCAACACCTGCCGAAATATTTAATCCTGTTGCAACTGTCGCCCCAAGGGGTGTGAGAGCTTTGCCACTCATACCAATTCTTGCCAGATTACCAACTGCAAGAGATCCTAAGGCACTGGCGCCAAACTCAAACCATAATTGCCTCGCTTGTGGATCTGATAAATCAAGAGATTGACCATGAGCATACCTATCATAAAGCCCTTCACCTGCACGTCCTGCCTGATATAAGCCAGCAGCACCAAGAACAAGGGGGGCAGCCAATCCTCCAGAACCAAAAATAACAAATCCGCCAGCAACAATACCACCAACGAGAGCAGCCTTATCAAGAACACCAACAAGATGCTCACCAAAAGTATCTGGTGTTTTTGGTGTCGCAGCGCTTCCTAGACGAACCTCACCATTAGCACCACGAGTAAGATGGCCATTCTCTGGAAAAACCATTGTTCCAGGAGGCAATTGATTATCTTTCTTCCATTTCGAAAAGCTGTCATAAGAACGACCGACATTATCAACATACCGAATACTCCCATCAGCTCTTTCAACACGGAACAATGGCAATGTAACAGCCCCTGTCTCTGGGCTCGTAAACTGAACTGGAAGAATCGCAACTTTAAAGTCATCCCCTCCAACAGCTCTTATACGATCAGTTACCTTTTCAACGTCTTCATTTCCAGTAAAATACGAATGACGACCTTCTGCAAACTTTTCTTCCAGAGCGGCTATTTCTTCAGGCGTTGCATTCTCAGGAATTAAAGGCTTTGCACTCATCGCAAAACCTACGGTATTATCAAGATGCGTACCAGCTAAGCTGAGTGATTGATCCCCCCTTAATTGCATATATTGCTCAGCCATCGGCTGGGCCATTGCTTTCGTAAGGACAGGATTATCCCAACCAGAACCACGATGTGCTTTTAACACCTCGCCAGTTATTTCAGGATTTGCCTGAATAACTTCCAAAGCTTGTAAGCGAGCAAGGCCATGAACATCAGTATCTGAAATCAAAGAGCGCCCTTGCTCAGTTTGAAGGATCCCCGTTAATCTTTTCCCTTCGCTTTTCTGCTTAGCCGCATCATTCGGATACCATGTAGAAGCTAAAGCAGGTCCCATACTTTCAGCAAGTGTTGTATGATACTCGTAAACAATCGAATCTGTATTGGCAAAAAGTTGTCCAACAAAGGCTTGTCCAGCCTCATTCATAGGGCGAGAAGCCAAATTATCTAATGTTGATTCAACAGCTTGCATTAAAGGGTTAGGCTCAAAAGTACCAGGAAGCATACGTTGCATCAAAGGACCAATGGCTTTGGCAACAACCCCACTCTCTTCGACAGAAAGTCCTGAAATTAGTTCAGCACTATTTGGAGCTAACCGCAAAGCTTTGACAGCCAATAAACCAGCTGACATTTCATTTGGATTGTCCCTCTGCATCAAAGCAACAGAACGCTCCATCATGACCCCTGCAACAGTTTCCCTAGTCTCAACAGAGGTAGCCATAATTTCTTCTGAAGCCCTGCTAATCCTATTATTAGAAGCATTAGCTAGCAGAACTTCTTGCTCGCCAGGATTTAATGAACCTAAAGAACTTTCACCTTTTATAGCTTCAACAAAATTACCCTGATTACCCCACCATGGTTTTTCAACATTATCTGTATACCACTTGTCAATCTCAGCTTGTCTTTCAGGGGATACAGGATCATTCCCTTGATGGCTGACTAAGGTAACTGCTTCTGTACCTTGTCCCCCTTCAAACTCCGTAAGCATTTTTTGTTGTGAAAGCGTAAGACCAGGTTCATAATCAACAAATGGCTCACCAGTTTCATGTGGTAGTTCACCTCCTCGAGCTTCACTTCTCTCCTTGGGTTCGGTTAAACCTTCTGTAAAACCTTTATGACCTGTACCACCTTCTATAAGCGACTCACTGACACGACTCTTTGTGTCTTTGGTTTCTAAATCTGGAACAATATTGGAACCACCAGTACCACTCGTAAAACCACCACCAACAACATCAACCATAAAAACACCCCGAGAGAATTCATGCTTAAAATTAGTGAGATCAAATCAGTTCAAAGACAAGAAATCTATCCGGGATGACTACTTAGAAAAATACTGAAATACGTAGACAAATCTAAGGAAACGAGGAGCGCCTAAGTGAAAGTTAAAGGTGCAATAAAACTTTATGTAAGTATGTTCTATAAGCTCATGAAAGCTAAATATTTAAAATTCATAGCGAAATTATAACTTGTTTATCTTACTAACCGGAATCCAACCAAAATATGCTTGATTGTCTTGGGCCTGGTGTGCCGGGCCGCAGGCCGACAGGTCCCACACCCCTTGTCATCCCAGGAACCACCCTTTACAAATGCACGCTTTGCATCTTTTGGCGCTGAGACCCACTCAAAAACCTGTCCAGCACCATCTAAAAGCCCAAATGGACTTGCTCCATCTGGAAAAGATCCAATAGGCACCGTACGGAATGGACCTCTATCATGGCTATTTAACTTATCTGCAAAAAACTCATTACCCCAGGGAAAATACCTCCCCTTAACGCCCCGAGAAGCTTTTTCCCATTCAATCTCAGATGGTAACCTCCATTGATGACCAGTCTTTTTTGAAAGCCATTTGGCATAGGCAGTAACATCAAAATAAGAAACAGCAACAACAGGGTGCGTAATTTTATCTTTTGGAGGTAAAGAATTATTCCAGAAAAATGGTTTAGCGCGAGAATAAGGATGTATAAGCCCATATCCGTCCCATATTTTCTGTTCTACATACGGGGCTAGGTGACCTGTATCTTTTATAAATTTGGCATAATCCTCATTCGTGACCAAATTCTTCATAATATGAAATTCATCTACAAACACAGATTTGCGATCAAATTCATTTTCATACCATTTCTGTTTTCGTGTCACTGAGTGCCCATAAGCTTTTTCATCAAGAACATATGCATATTCGCGTTCTTTACGATCAGAGCCCTGAAAGAAGTTCCCTGCAGGAATTTTAATAACATCTATATCCAAAGAACCTGAAAAAGCATTTGCGGCCCAAAGAAATAAAAATAAAAATCCACATAAGAGTTTTACTTGAAAAAATATCATTCTAGATCTCTTGCAACACGAACACCGATTGTTTCAACCTTATACCCTGCATTGCCCCAATCTCTGCTAGCAGATCTGATATTTTCAGGATGTGCGTGCCAATACCCACCGCGAACGACACGACGAAAACAATGTTTTTTAATACGTGGTTTACCATCTCTTGGGGCATTGTAGTAATTTTTATGATAACAATCTTCCACCCACTCATGAACATTACCATGCATATTGTAGAGCCCCCAAGGGTTTGGCTGAAATTCATTGACTTTTACAGGCCGACCACGACTTATCCCTTTTTCACCACCATTATAGACAAAATTACCATTATAATTCGCTTGCCACGAAGAAATACTATTGCCCCACCAAAAAGCTGTATCACTTCCAGCCCGGGCAACATATTCCCATTCAGATTCAGATAACAGACGATATGGTTTCCCAGTAACTCCACTCAGCCACTTCACATATGATTTTGCATAGTTCCAAGACAGATTAATTGCTGGTTTTTGACCTCTACCCCATCCTTCATCTGGTATGGCATATGGACAACCTTTGAGTTGAACACACATGTCGTACTCAGAAAATGTAAGTTCGAAACGACCAACAGCAAAAGGTTTCCGAATACGAACTTTGTGATAAGGCAATTCATTATATTTTCTGCCAGTTTCAGATGACGTTGACCCCATCATAAATGAACCTGCAGGAACAACAACCATTGAAGGACAATGTTCACAATCTTTGAAAATATCACCAGCTTTATAAGAACGTTCTGCATTCACTTTAATTGAAAAAAGCAAAACACAACATATCGCTAGAGCGAGTATTAATATTTTTTTTTCTACCATGAAAAACTTCGAACTACACCGATTATTATTTAATTCATTGATTGAATTTACATTTCCACATTATTGATAAAAAGAAATCATTTTTTCAAAAATTTAATATGATATCTTAATACGCAACATGAATTGCAAAGAAATGCGAAACTAGATAAAAGCACACCTCTCAGTCAAGCCTTCTCAAAAAAATAAATTTGCCTTACAAAAATTATTGTTTTATTTTCAAGTAAGCTGGCAATGTGTAAAAAATAAATTGAGCATCGCTTCACAAATTTGTTATTAAAAAAATAGCTTTTTCTGTTTCTGTGGAGATAAAAATAAAATATTAACAGAATTACACCAAATAAATCAGAACCATATTTATCTTTGAAAACTTATTATGAAACTTTTATGAGGCGATTTTCTATGTTTCTTAAAAAAACAATAAAAACTCTCCCAATAAGTCTTGTGATTATACTTTCCTTTATTCTAAGCAGCAACTTTGCTCACGCACAAAACTTCTTTGATGAGCTTTTTGGTAATTTTTCTGATGGTGGAGGCAAAAGAACGATTAATTTTTCAAAAACTTATGCCCCTGGCTCAATTATAGTAAGTTTCAGCGATAGAAGACTATATTTTATTGACAGAAGAGGAACAGCTATCAGCTACCCTATAGCAGTCCCAAGTGACAATAAAATGTGGAAGGGTAACCTCAAAGTCACCAGCAAAAAAGTGAACCCATCATGGACACCGACAGCGGAAATGCGTGCTGAAAATCCCAAATTACCAGCGTTTGTACCAGGTGGCCATCCTAAAAACCCAATGGGTAAGCGGGCGCTTTATCTTGGGAGTACTTTATATCGAATTCATGGAACAGATGCTCCTTGGACAATAGGAAGCGCCGTCTCAAAGGGCTGTATCCGCATGCACAACGATCATGTAATTGAATTATACCCCAGAGTGCCAGTAGGCACAGAAGTCATAATCACTTGGAAACGCTTTCTAGGGTAATAATTGTAATAAAAAACATTATGACAATAGGTCTTCTGGCGAAATAAATAAATCACGTATTTCACCAACCAAATGAAATGAACCAATCACCAAAATAACACCATCAGGTCCCACTATATCTTTAGCTTTTAGATAAGCCTCATGTGAAGAGGCGATAGTATCAACTGAGACCTGATGATATGCCATTTTAAAAGTTGCGTATAATGTCTCAGCTGTCTCAGATTGCCATATCCCCTTCTGCAAAAACTCTGTAAAAATGACTAACTCAGGGTCAATCTGAGCCAATTCATTAAAGATTTTATCTTGCCTTATAGACAAATCCTTTTGCACAAGAGCAGGTGTTGAAAAAGCTTTTTTCGCAGCATATACAATTGCAACTCTCTTATCATTGATAGTTTCAATAATATTGTCTAACGCACTTTGCACTTTCTCAACATTATGAGCACCATCTAATATTGTAAGAGGGCAATGTGTTATAACCTCACTTCGTCCTGAAATTGAAAAATTATTCAAACAAATTTGTATAATTTCGCGAAAGTCATCTACTTTGCAGTTCATAAAATACTCACACGCTGAAACAGCACATATAGCATTATGCCCCTGATAAGCCGCCTGATGATCAACTTTCAAATCTGCATAAGTGTTTTTTTCCGTACTAAGCGTAAGCGTCTTCTGGTCAGAATAAGTGTAAGAAAAATCCTCACCTATAAGCCGAAGCACAGCACCAACAGATGTCGCATGCTTTTGAACAATCTGGCGCACATTATCTTGCAAAAAACCACAAATAACACTTTGACCAGGTTTAATAATCTGTACTTTATCTATAGAAATTTCTTCTAAAGTGCCTCCTAAAATTTCTACATGATCAAGTCCAACACTGACGAGAATGGAAATGTCAGCTTTAAGGACATTTGTAGCATCAAGCCGCCCGCCTAAACCCACTTCAACGATTGCAATATCAATATTTTCTCTGGAAAAAGCAACCAAACTGATAGCTAAAAGAACTTCAAAATAACTTGGGCGGCCAAAGGGATTTTCAACGGCAACGATCTCAACAAAAGGCAGAATTTCATCAAAAATTTCACTCATGTGCTGAATAGAAAGCAACTCTGCATTAATCTGGCAACTTTCATTAATAACTTGTAAATAAGGAGATGTGAAAAGACCTGTACGATACCCCATTTGATACAATATATCTCTGGTAAGTGTCGCAACGGACCCCTTGCCCGAGGTGCCACCAATATGAATGATTTTATAATCATTCTGAGGATTACCCAACAACTCAAGCAAATGGGTAATTCTCTCAAGTTTAAGATTTTTATCTGCAGAAAAGTCTTGCCCTAAGGCTTCAATGCGTTTGACAAGTAAATCATGGGTTTCAATTAAAGTTGCCACTTAGACACTCTTAAATCGGTTTTTCAAAGTAGGTTTCAAATATATCTCGCCATATATTTATGCAAAGTTCCTTTTGCCCTGTTTGCCATACCCCCTTAAGCGAGGGATTCCCGTTTATTTCTATCACAATTATATCCTGAAATGTCTTAGGATCTTTTAAAGCAAAAAAATCGATCCCATAGATTTGAACTCCAATCTTATCTCTGACAATCTGTGCCAGTTCATAATGCAGAGGCGCAAAATTTAATTGCAAGTTTGAAATCTTAGCGCCAGAAGCAATATTCCCTAAAAAAGAAACTTCTAGTACAGCATCAAGCTTCAAGATCCCATCAAGAATATCATTCTCATATGTCCCTGGTAAAAATTTTTGATATTGCTGTCGGATACCATTTGTTAGGTCCTTAAAGTTAAGATTATAAAACTCAAAATTAAGGTCCTGTCTAAAAAAGTCTCTCAAGGGTGTTTCACCATCACCAATGATCATTGGGCGAGCTTTTTTATATAAAAACCTTGGTTTTCCTTCTAAACAGAACAAACGATACTCATCACCTTCAATTTTTTCTTGTAACAGACAAGCATGTCCATAACCCAAAGTGTGTTGCATCGCCAAGATTAGATCTGTGTCATTATTTACGATCTGAACCCCACGACCCATAGATCCACGGTTAGGTTTTACGATAACGGGATACCCTAGTATTGAGTACACAAAATCCAATGCTTCAGGTATGCCATAACCATCAATTTTATATTCATTAAACTTCGGAAAACCAGGAAAGAAAATCTGAGTTTTTGGATGAACAATAACTGTTTCTTCAAGTAATTTATAAGAATAAAATTTATCTGCACAAAGATCGTGAGAAACAGCACAATTAATTGGATAAGTTGGCGTTATTGCACCACCAGAATAAAAACTTTTTTTACCATTTGTTACTCTGGCCAAATGCCCACTATCCTTACCAATAAACTCAATATTTAATTCATGCCTCTCGCACGCAGACTGTAAAATCTTTAGTGTCAAAGGGATATGATAATCTTCCGGATAGTTCATAGTAGTGAATTATTAGAAATCAGGCACATACAATGTGCTATTTTATCGTTAGGTTAAGGTGAAAGCTATTAATTAGCCAACGTTTCTTTAGCTAAGTGGCAAGCTTTAGAAAAATCCATTTGGCCAGAATATTGTTCTTTTAGGGCACTCATAACTCGACCAATATCCCTCAAACCTTGGGCTCCAACTTTATTGATCATAACTTCTACAACTTCTTTGACTTCTTTATCATCAAGTTGATTAGGTAAGAAAGACGATATAATATCAATCTCATCTTGTTCAGATTGAGCAAGGTCTATTCGTCCTCCTTTTTGATAAGTCGTTACAGATTCTCTGCGTTGCCTGATCATTTTTGCCAAAATTTCTAATATTTCAGGTTCAGAAACACAATCTTGCCCGTTGGCACGAGCAGCAATATCTCTGTCCTTTATAGCGGCACACATAAGCCGAAGTGTAGACGTCGTCTTTTTGTCTTGCCGTTTGATAGCATCTTTAAGAGCTAAATTAATATCACTGCGCATAGTTTTCTCTATCAATTACAAAACCTCGTAAAATTCAATAATTAATATAAACCAGTACTATATAATGATTATTTCCCATCTAAACATATACAACAAGCGAATCTAGTATCAAATCTATAATATAATTAACAATTGCAATAAAACTACTAAAGCATTGATATAAAAAAATAAAACGAATAATCCGATATAATTAACTCTGAGTTGTATAAATTAATTAAAATAGAATGCAATAAAAATAAACACAAAATCATTCTAAACTTGACCCTGACGTATCAATCCCTTATTTTCCGAGCAATTTGACTTTAGCAGGTCTTTCCCCTGAAATCCGTAATAATAAATGTAAAATGATAAAATAATGACAGTACAATCTAAGGACAATTCCAAAAATTGGTCAGATACCTCCCCTACAGCAGCAATCGTATTGGCGAACGGCCAAGTATTCTATGGATATGGGCTTGGTGCAGTCGGCGACAATGTAGGAGAAATTTGCTTCAATACATCAATCACTGGTTATCAAGAAATCTTGACTGACCCATCATATGCAGGGCAAATCATTACCTTTACTTTTCCTCATATAGGAAACATAGGGACCAATGTTGAAGATATAGAAAGCACAAACCTTGCCAGTACATCAGGGGTAAGAGGATGTATTCTAAAAGCTGATATCACAAACCCAAGCAACTATAGATCCACCAAACATCTCAAAGAATGGTTAGAATCTCGTGGGATAATTGCCGCGTGTGGCATTGATACAAGAGCAATGACCGCCTACATCCGTGAAAATGGAATGCAAAATGGTGTCATCGCCCATAGTCCATCAGGAGAATTTAACATTCCAGAACTTCAGGCAAAAGCAGAAATGTGGCCAGGCCTAGAAGGAATGGATCTAGCAAAAGAAGTCTCTTGCACGCAATCCTACACATGGGACGAGAGCTTATGGCAATGGAACAAAGGATTTGAAAAAATCTCAAATCCAAAATATCATATTGTCGCTATAGATTTTGGTCTCAAACGTAATATTTTAAGATGTCTCGCAAGTGTTGGTTGCAAAGTAACAGTTGTACCGGCTCAAACAACTGCAGAAGATATATTAGAAAGAAATCCAGATGGAATTTTTCTCTCAAATGGCCCTGGAGACCCTGCAGCAACAGGTACATATGCAGTAAAAGAAATAAGAAAACTCATTCAAGCTGGAATTCCTGTTTTCGGAATCTGCCTTGGGCATCAAATACTGGCATTAGCTTTGGGAGCCAAAACCATCAAAATGCATCAAGGCCACCATGGTGCAAACCACCCTGTCAAAGATCATACCACCAATAAGGTAGAAATCACATCTATGAACCATGGCTTTTCAGTTGATCGTGAAAGTTTGCCTTCGAATGTTGAAGAAACTCACATCTCCCTATTTGATGGCAGCAATTGTGGGATAAAATCAAAAGATAAACCTGTTTTTTCTGTACAATATCACCCAGAAGCATCACCTGGGCCACAAGATAGTCATTATCTTTTCACACGCTTTGCGAATATAATTGAGCAAACGAAAAGATAACCTTTCATACAAAAGGGAAAAAACGTGAGATTTTATACAGCAATTTTTGTAACCGTTATTTCGTTACTTATCTCCATTCCTGTCTTTGCAAAATCACAAAGCCCGTTTAAAGCCTGGAAAAGCAAAAAACATGTTAATCACAAATTAACAGGTAAAATATGGTCTACAGCCGATAAAACTTTTATCACAAAACAAGAACTCATAGCTCGCTTAGCAATACGTGATTACATCCTTTTGGGGGAAATACACGACAACCCTGACCATCATCGTTTACAGGCCTGGGTCATAAGTAGAGTCGTTCGCTTTGATCGCAAACCGGCAATCGTTATGGAGATGATTGATAGAAGCCAAAACGATATAATAAAGTCCTTTTATGATGATATAAAAGCAAAAAAACAAAAAAAGCCGGCTGAACAACTTGGTGAAGCTCTAAATTGGAAAAAAAGAGGTTGGCCCGATTGGAAAATCTATAAACCAATAGCATCAACCTTATTTGCAAATAGACTTTTGCTCTCTGGCGCTCGTCCTGACAAACAAGATATCTTCAAAGTTCGTAAAAAAGGACTTAAAACACTTGGCCAGGAAAAATTAAAAAAACTCGCACTCAATGAAAATTTAGATACAGTATTACTCAACGATCTAAAGAATGAGCTAAATAAATCTCATTGTAATATGTTACCCTTTTCTGCTTTAGGCGCTATGGCCAATATGCAGCGTTTTGTCGATGCCACAATGACTGATAGCTTGATTGAAGCTGGAAACAATAAAGGAGCGATACTAATAGCTGGTAGCGGACATATCAGGACAGACAGAGCAATTCCATACTATCTTAACAAACGCTTACCAAAAGCAAGCGTCATTACATTATCTTTAACTGAAGTTATCGAAAATGAAACTGATGTAGATAAATACATACCCAAAGATCCATCAACAAAACCAGCAATGGACTATATATGGTTCACGCCTGCACAAGAAAGAGAAGATCAGTGCGAGCTCTTTAAGAAGCATATGCAGAAAAAGAAAACGCATAAAACACAATCAAAAACATCTTCAGATGTATATAAAGATAAAAAATAAGCAATAATATATAAAGATCGGTCATCTCAAATGACCGATCTAAATGCCTTCTCGATATAAATTACCAACCTAAAAGATTTTTCCAGCCCTGTTGTACTACAGGCCGTCTCATCGGATCAAAAATCTCAAGAACATTATTTTCAGTAAACTTTTCTCTTAGATGGTCATAACCCTTTTTAAGTTTATATTCCATCTCAACACAATGCACAGGATATACAGCATAAAAACGGACAAGAGTATTGTCCCAAGTCTTCATTTTGGAAAAACGATCGCCGGCGATATAAGGATAATCAATCACAAAACCAGTCATATCACATCTCGGTCCGATAGGTTTTGACGGCTCAGCATTAGGTATAGAGTGTCCAACTGATAACCAACTATTAAAACTTTGCGGAATCCTTGCTAAAAATTTCAAATGCTCAATAGGATAATACCACTCTTCCTTTTGCATAGCCTTCTCATCTGCGACAGGCCAGTATTTTGGCAGAGCCATTACCAATTCAGCATGGCTCCAATCAGAAGCATTGGGAATATCCTTATTAAGGTGCATAGGATGATTACTCATCCCTGAAGTCACAAGATAATGAAAGCGACGATCTGAGTTGGCTGGAACAACCATAACGTCAATTGAGGCTGAATCTTTGTGCAATTCATCATACACATATTCAACCGGGCCAATATGTCTTTCGACATGCCCTTCAATCTCATCAAAATACCGAGAAACCTGTGGTGTTGGCTCACAATCCTGCATTGTTTCGTAACGCATGATCATGGAACCACCTGGTGAGAATTTACGATCATCAGAAGAAGACATAAGATACTAACTCCCCGCAATAGGCCAAATGCCGCCACATTGGCCTGTACTACCCCCTTATTGGTACAACCACCAATAACTATGAGGCGACTCTGCACTCATACCAAAGAATTGCAAGTGGATAGATACAGAGTCCTGGGGATAACATAAATGAACCGTAAAATATTTTTTTCGTAACACAAATAATCAAACAGCTTTTGCAACAACAACAGAGCATCTAGAATAAGAAAAGCTGAAAGCCTAATTTCACTACTTAGTATATAAGTATAAGACTTGGAGACACTCTTTATATAGGACAATGCAACATTGACGACTATGAATGAGACGGATACCAGATCCAACCACTTGTTTCATGGCCAAAATCAAAACACTGTGGGTGTAAAATCTCCGCGATAATCTCTAAGGACTCTTTTAAACGCGGCCCAGGTCGGTTACAATAATGATGCCCATCAAGAATATAAATTTTCCCATCTTTAACAGCCTTTAAATCGGCCCATTCTGGTCGAGAAGTCAAAGGTCCCATCTCAGTTAAAGTCTTTTTAATACCAAAACCACATGGCAAAACCAATATAACCTCAGGATCAGCTGTTATAAGCTGTTCCCAACTAATCCAAGGAGACGCTTGCCCTGTCTCTCCAAACAAATTAATCCCACCAGCAGCCTCAATGATTTCAGGCATCCAATGTCCAGCTGCCATAAGGGGATCAATCCACTCTATACACGCAATTTTAGGACTCCATTTAAAAGACTGGGAGTGCGAACGAACGAAACGCCATCTATCTTTTATATCTTTAATAACTGCATGACCGTTTTCATCAACACCAAGGGCCTGCGCAACGTTTAAAATATCTTGATAAACATCATCGAGCTTATGCGGTTTAAGAGAAATAATTTGAGTATCATTCTGCAAATACTCTCGTACAATTTTCTCAACATCACTTAAACTGGCCGCACATACATCGCATTGATCTTGTGTTATAATCAAATCGGGTTTGAGTGATGACAACAAATCAATATCGACATCATAAACTGACAACCCGTTCGACAAAGTACGTTTAACATGCGAATCAATTTCAGCACTTGAAACATCTGTTGGAAAATTTGCACGAGTTAGAACAGGAAGATTCAAAACATCTGATGGAAAATCACAGCCATGACTGCGTCCAACAAGTTTTTTTTGTTGCTTAATTGCACAAATTACCTCTGTTCCGCTCGCAATTAATGAAACTATTTTATTTATCATCATTTTGTTCACTCTTTTTTGGTATTTATATATAAAAAAAATAAACTGTATTAATTAGTTCGCGTATTATTATAGAATCATAACTCAACTTATGGAGACATAGCTATGGCTAGAAACGAAAAATCAGTTGGAGGTCTAGGAACTCCGGCAGCGACAACAACACGTCGCACAACGACACGTAAAGCGTCAACGACAAAAACACGTTCAACAACAACTGCTAAGAAGACAACAGCAGCTAAAGCAAAAGCACCTGCTAAGAAAACAGCAGCTGCAAGCAAAACAACTGCTGCGAAAAAAGCGCCTGCTAAGAAAACAGCGGCTGCAAGCAAAACAACTGCTGCGAAAAAAGCGCCTGCTAGAAAAACAGCTGCAAGCTGCAAGCAAAGAAAAACAACTGCTGCGAAAAAGGCGCCTGCTAGAAAAACAGCGGCTGCAAGCAAAACAACTGCTGCGAAAAAGGCACCTGCTAGAAAAACAGCAGCTGCAAGCAAAACAACTGCTGCGAAAAAGGCGCCTGCTAGAAAAACAGCAGCTGCAAGCAAAACAACTGCTGCGAAAAAGGCGCCTGCTAGAAAAACAGCAGCTGCAAGCAAAACAACTGCTGCGAAAAAGGCACCAGCTAGAAAAACAGCGGCTGCAAGCAAAACAACTGCTGCGAAAAAGGCGCCTGCTAGAAAAACAGCGGCTGCAAGCAAAACAACTGCTGCGAAAAAGGCGCCTGCTAGAAAAACAGCAGCTGCAAGCAAAACAACTGCTGCGAAAAAGGCACCTGCTAGAAAAACAGCAGCTGCAAGCAAAACAACTGCTGCGAAAAAGGCACCTGCTAGAAAAACAGCAGCTGCAAGCAAAACAACTGCTGCAAAAAAGGCACCTGCTAGAAAAACAGCAGCCTGCTGCTGCGAAAAAGGCGCCTGCTAGAAAAACAGCAACTGCAAGCAAAACAACTGCTGCAAAAAAGGCGCCTGCTAGAAAAACAGCAGCTGCTAAAAAACCTGCGGCTAAGAAACCTGCTGCAAGAAAGACAACAGCAAGAAAAACACCCGCTAAGGTTGCCTAAGTTCCAAGCAGGGCAGCTTTTCTGCTCTCGCTTGTCGGTAAAAGCGACACTCTTTAACAAGATGTTAGCTTCGTAAGGTCTTTATAGATCAAAACCCGATATTAGAGCGAGGCAATAACATGATAACAACATGTTTGGGGCTCCTTAAAGACTAGAAAAATAGTATATTGAGGAGACCCCGTCTGTAGTTTTTATGTATACAAAGTCTTAACCAGTAATCAGTCGGGCGGATTGAGATTATTGGGCGAGATAAACAATGCGGCCAAGAATGTAACAAGAATAAAAGCACTCAAAAATTGATGTGGTCTTTTTTATTTACATCTAAGCGGGTAGAACAGGTTTCATAGCGAATTTCCCCGCGCATAAATACTGCGCGGGTCGAAAATCAAAAATATAGAGCATGTGAAGGAATTACAAATGAACATTGCATGCTCTATACACCACCAGCAGAGCTTAAAAACGCACTTTCAACCCAAATACCCTAATTCCTTTTATGCTTTCCTGTATGGATAAACCGTTTAACAGTCTTTAAGACAAATCATAACTATCTAAAAATTGCCTGACAGAAAACGGCATACATAATTGCATGGCGCTAATAATTATGCCCTAAAACCGTCATCGCCTAATTTTGAAATTGAAATCAACTATTGAAAAAGAGCCAAAAGCACAAACTCCAAAAGGCTTATCTATGCAGTTTTTCTTGGATTTCTCTCGATTATGCCATAACTGTAGCAAAGTACCGTCACGGTGTCAAGGACTTTTTTCCCAGGATTCTATTCATTTTTGTTGTAGTTTATAAATAGTTAAATATGCACTTCTACAAAAACGGCCACCCCACCACACATCAGCCCTGTTAAAGAGGAACCCACAATCATTCTAAGACACACACCCAGAATTTGCCACAGGCGTAATTTAGCTATGATTTCAGGCAATAATGTTTTATGTAAAAATCAAAGATGAAAAGAGTGTCATAGATAGTGACAAAAATCCTGATAACAGGGCTACATGAAAGCGAGAGTGGGATGAAACGTTTATTTAATTGGAGTGTTATCATATGTGTTTTCGCTGGTATTGGCTATTTTGCCTGGCCAGCTGTCTCTGCCTATCAGATCTATAATGGGGCAGTGACGGCAGATGAACCTCTTTTAAAAGAAAAAATTAACTGGGTGAGTGTGCGCCAGTCTTTTGAAGGACCTGTGCGCGAAGCTGTGAAAAGAGAAGTTTCAAAAATAAGTAAAGATAACAACGATATTCTTGGTTTATCTAATAATGTGTCTGAGGTTGTTGTGAAACAAGCCCTTAAGGCCTATATGACACCGAAAGGGCTTATCAACCTTGCAAAATCAGGTGGAAAGATAGATCTGACTGAATTTAATATTGCTGGCCAGTTAAATATTGGCAATGGGGATGATGGTGAGGACGGAGGGCTTGGCGGTCTTCTAAAAAAAGCTACTGAGTTTGGTGTGAAGATACCTGGTATAACTGGAACCACAGGACTTGGCTCTGAAAGCAGTTCTAAAAAGCAAGATAACAAAGATGACCAATCATTCAGCCTCTCAAATATCAAAAGCCTGCGTTTTAACAGCTTGACAGAATTTCAGGTTTCTATTGCCAAAGATGGGGATGCTAACAAGCCTGACGTAACTGCTGTGATGGGTTTTGAAGATATGGATTGGAAATTAACAAAATTGATTCCGCATCTGTAGGAGGCTTTAGGGGATGGTGGGGAGATTTCCCGCAAAACAGATAAACCTATCAAGCAACCTCAAACCATAAAGTATTATGAACCTCTCAAAATACTGTATGCTAGTGCGAAAAAGGCTTAGTGTCTCCTGAGCAAAATAAAAAAACGGACAATAACGAAGACAAAAATTTCGTTTGAGGACCTCGAAGCTTTGCTTCACCCCCCCACAGCCATTTTTGCTTAAACGAAAATTGGCGTGAGCGACAAAAACGACGCCTGTAAAGCGATAAGGCCGGGAATTATCTCCCGGCCCTGGTTAATGAAAGACTATTTCCCCCAGATTTTACCATATTCCTCTTTATATTTGTTATCTGGATCAAAGACATTCTTGTCTCCACCATCAAAGCCAATATTCTCTAATGTAACAACATGCAGCGGCGAAGTATATCCAGACCATTTTTCTCCCTGAATAGCACGATTTAATTCATCAACCAGCTGCCATCCTTGAAGATTAAGGGGTTCTGCGACAGTCACAGATTGGTATTGTTTTGATCTAATCCGCTGATATGCACTTTCTGAACCATCTCCTGCAGCAACAGCTTTTGGTTGAGCGGTTCCTTTAATACCTGCAGCGATCAAAGATGGGGCCATAAAGTCAAAATAGATATCATTAATCGCAAGGCTATGTGTCCATTTCTTACCATATTTCTGTAACAAAGCCGTTGTTAGGGGTGGCATTCGGTTTGATGTATCTGCAATAGGCGTATCAACATATTCCAGAACTGTCCCGCCGAGTTTTTCTATGACCTGTTTCATTCTGTCAGCTTTTGCAATGGCAATTTTATAGGTTGAATCTGTAAAGATAACAACTCCAGGCTTTCCTTTAGCATCTGCAAATGCCCATTGCGCGGCAGCTTCAGAAACCTGCATTGCATCCGTTGAAACATTGGCAAAGATGCCATTTTCAGGATCAGGACCAATTTTTGGTGAGGCATGCCAGCTTACCATTGGGATTTTTGCCTTACGTGCCTGTTCCAGACTGGCCTTTTGCTCCACAGCATCAAATCCATTTATAATGATCCCATCCGGTTTGAGCACAAGTGCCTGTCCAAAGGCAGCTGTACGGCCGGAAATGGCTCCACCTCCATCCAATACCCGCACCTTCCATCCAATCTTAGCAACAGCTTCCTCGATACCTTTGGTGACGCCTAAAATCCCCCCATTCTTCATATCGGCAGCGATGACCACAATTGTTTTACCTTTGGCTGCTTTTGGGCCAGTTTTTGGGCCGTCCCAAATTTTCTTCTGTCCAGCATGTTTTTTTACAGCTTCCATTGCTTTTGTGATTTTATCGGCCTGAGCGGGCACAATAAATAATATCGATAAGAATAAGAAAAAAAGTATTTGCTTAAACATTAATCTTCTCCCTGATTACATTGATGTAAGTATTATTTTGATTTAGATCCCTTACGACGTTGAGCATATCCAGCAATACCAATAGCGATCAGAAGTGTTGCACCATTAAAGAATGGCGTTACCCAATTTGATTGACCAGATTGTTGAATTCCTGAAATACCAACGGCTAAAATTACGACTCCACGATAGTACCCCATACATTTACCCGTCCTGGCTTTATTGTCGTTGAGCCCAGAAAGGCCCCAACAAGAGCTGGTAATAACAATTCCGCGTTATTTACCTGTCCAATACGTTGCTGAGACGCTAAGATAACACCTGCTAATGCCGTTATGAAACCAGATGTTATAAATGCGCCGATGACAAACTTCTGTGTTGGAATACCATTGAGTTCTGCGGCGCGCGGGTTAGCTCCAATGGCGTATAAATACCGCCCAATCGGAGTATATTCCAAGGCAAGCCATAAGATGACTGCAATAATCAAAACATAATAACCTGTGATTGGGAGCCCAAACAAAGTTGTGCTGCTTATGGCATAAAAACTTTCAGACATAATACCCACGACCTGGCGGTTCCCCGTATGCCAAAGGGCAAGAGCGTATATTATTGTGCCAGAACCAAGAGTCGCTATAAATGCATCAATTTTCGCAATTTCGACTAATAAGCCATTTAGAAACCCAACAAAAATCCCAAGTACCAATACAATCGCTGCTGCTATAGGCCAGGGGATACCGTAAATAGTCTGTAAGGATATTGCGAGAATGTGCCAGAGTACGATACCAAACCCTACAGTCAGATCGATCTTTCCCGCAACCATCGGAACCATTGCTGCCAGACTTAACAGAGCAATTACGGCATTGGCAAAAATCAGGGTTCTTAAATTCAGGAGTGTTGGAAATGTATCTGGGAGGATGATTGAAAACAGAGCAATCAGCAATATTGTAAGAATTATAAGACCATAAACAGGTACAAGCCTTATAATCTTCCCAGTGAAAGACAACCGTTTTAATTCAGCTTTAGTTGGTTCCAGAGCGTTAGATTCAATTGATTGCATCTTTGACTATTTCACCTTTATGAATGGCTTCACCAGCTGAAGCGGCTTGAATAAGGGATTGTGTCGATATCGCATCACCAGAGAGCTCAGCGACGACCTTGCCTCGACTAAAAACAATGGCTCTATGACAAATAGCGGCAACTTCTTCAAAGTCTGTAGAAACAACAAGAATACCAACCCCTTGGGACAAGGCGTCAAAAAGCAGATTATAAATTTCTGCTTTTGCGCCAACATCAACACCAGAGGTAGGATCTTCTGCTATGAGAAGTCTGTGTTTGGCGGCTAACCAGCGCCCAACAACAACTTTTTGCTGGTTCCCACCAGACAAAGCTTCAATAGCTAAGGTTGGATCATTTGGACTTAAGTTTACACTCTGACCAAGTTTGACTGTATCCTCTTCTTCAGACTTTACAGACTTAAATGAAAATAGTCCGCGCCCAACAAATTCAGGGTTTAAAAAAGCATTTTCTCGAATTGATAAAGTTGGAACAATAGACTCAATGACCCGGTCTTTGGCAATCAAACCGATACCAGATTTTGTCGCTTTGCGCGGTGAAGACATATCAGGTGCTTGGCCTAATAAGCTGACAACACCGTTATGAGCAACCTCTCCGAAGAGGCTTCGTCCAATATTTTCATGTCCAGCCCCTCTCAACCCCACAAGCGCTACAATTTCTCCTTGAAGTACTTTAAAACTAACAGGACCAACGCCCTCGCTTGTCATGTTTTCAATAGAAAGAATGGATTTTCCGGAAATTAACTCAGGGCGTTTTATTTCCCTGTTTTTCTTACCAACTATAAGATTTACAAGATCCTCAGGGTTGGTCTGATTGATATCTCGAAGGCCGACCAGATTGCCATCTCGTAACACAGCAACTTTATCTGCGAGTTTGAAAACTTCGTCCAGACGGTGTGAAACATATATCATGCCCACGCCTTTTTCTTTTAATGGCCGCAGAGCTGAAAAGAGTCGCTGAACTTCATCTGCAGGTAGACTTGCTGTTGGTTCATCAAGGACTAGGAAATCGCAGCTTACTGAGATTGCTCTTGCGATTGCAACAAGTGACTTTTCTGTACGTGTTAGATCAGATATGCGTAAAGTTGGGTCAAGATCACAATCAACTTTAGAAAGAGCTTCCCTGGCAAGATCTTCAGCAGCCTTCCAGTTTATTAATCCAAAAGACAGACGAAACCCCTGAGCCAAAGCAATATTTTCCGCAATTGTCATCCATTCAATTAAACCAAGGTCCTGGTGAATAAAGGCAACAGATTGCCGTTCATTGACACGGCCTGGAGAGTGATGATAGGAGATCCCGTCGATAAGAACGTCGCCTTTATTCGCTTTGTGAATACCCCCGAGAATTTTGATCAGGGTAGATTTACCTGCACCATTCTCTCCCAGTAAAGCGATAATCTCACCACGATTAATATGAAGAGACACCCCCTTAAGGGCATGTGTTCCACCAAAGGACTTTTCAATATTATTAAAAAATAGTCCTTTGGGAGTGTTGCTCAACATTACTTTCTACTGAAGTATTATCTTTGAGATAAAAAACTTATTGAGAAGCTTATCGATAGTTAACTTATATTTGGATGATCAAAATTTTAACAGGATATTGACATGTTATCGATAACATCGATATGATTCAGACCTTAGTATAACACTAGAAATAATATGGATTTAAATTAATTAGGAGGCTCAAGTCTTTTAGCTTTCATGCTATTTTATTGATAGACATTCCCGCGTTTTCAGATTATGAGCATTATGCTAAGAGAACTTGGAAGCTGGGTTGTGTAAATGTACAGTAATGTGCCAAAGGCCTACAACATTCAAAGCATGCTGTATATGAAAATGGAGGCACACCCAACTTTGATTTGGATGGAAACAACAGAGTACCAAGGATAGCAGGACCAAGACGATTACAATACAAATGTGATTGTTTGAGGATCTCGAAGCTTTGCTTCGCAACAGCGCAGCTATTCTTGCAATCACAAAAATTGGCGTAAGCGAGAAATAACGGCACCAACAGTCATTTTAATGACTGTTGGTATAATAAAACCCCTTAAAATCTGCGCTCAACCATAAGCTTCTTGATCTCGGCAATCGCTTTGGCTGGAGATAGCCCTTTAGGACATGCTTTCGCACAGTTCATAATCGTATGACAACGATAAAGACGGAACGGATCTTCCAAATCATCAAGACGCTTACCTGTTGCTTCATCACGAGAGTCAGCAATCCAGCGATAAGCCTGTAACAACACAGCGGGACCTAAGTAGCGATCAGAGTTCCACCAGTAACTTGGGCATGATGTTGAGCAGCAAGCACACAGAATACACTCGTAAAGCCCATCTAGCTCCTCTCTATCTTCTTTAGACTGTTTCCACTCCTTTGGAGGCTCAGTCGTCTCTGTCTGCAGCCATGGCTCAATAGAACGGTGCTGAGCATAGAAATTCGTCAGGTCAGGGACAAGATCCTTAACAACTTCCATATGAGGCAATGGATAAATTGTAGATCGTACCGCTGATATCTTCGATAGCTTTTGTACAAGCCAGATGTATTTGTTCCACCAATGTTCATGGCACAGGAACCACAAATACCCTCTCGGCAGGAACGACGGAACGTTAAAGTCGGATCAATCTCATTCTTAATCTTAATGATAGCATCCAGAATCATTGGACCGCAATCATCTAGATTAACATAATATGTATCCAGACGAGGGTTATCCTGATCCTCAGGGTCCCAGCGGTATACTTTAAATTGCTTCCAGTTACCTTCGCCTTCAGGCTTATTCCAGGCTTTTCCGGAACGAACTTTTGAATTTTTTGGTAATGCGAGTTCAACCATAATGATATCCCATATCCATAAATTAGTATACGCGCTCTTTAGGCTCGATATAATGCATGTCTTCCGTCATTGTATAAGTATGAACAGGACGATAATCCAAGCGAACTTGCTTTTTATCGCTATCTGCCCATGAAAGTGTATGTTTCATCCAATTCACATCATCACGAGATTGGAAATCTTCCCGTGCATGAGCACCACGGCTCTCTTGGCGAGCAGCGGCACCATTCACCGTAACAGCGGCTTGGGAAATCAGATTATCATACTCAAGAGTTTCAATAAGATCACTATTCCAGATCAATGAACGATCCGTGACCTGAATATCAGAGCTATCATTCCAGACTTGAGAAATCTCTTGTTTCCCTTCTTCAAGAACTTCACCTGTCCGGAACACAGCACAGTTCGTCTGCATTGTTTTCTGCATACGAAGGCGTAAGTCCGCGGTACGAGTACCGCCATTTGCATAACGGAAGTGATCAAGTCTTGAAAGAGCTGCTTGTCCTGCATCTGAAGGCAATTCAGGATGTGAAGAACCAGCTTCAACTGTTTCGGCACAACGTAACCCTGAGGCGCGACCAAAAACAACCAGGTCAATCAAGGAATTAGAACCAAGGCGATTTGCACCATGAATAGACGTACAAGCCGCTTCACCAATTGCCATCAGCCCTGGAACAATAGCATCTTGGTCACCCTCTTTTGGACAAATCACTTCACCATGATAATTGGTAGGTATACCACCCATGTTATAATGCACTGTAGGAAGAACCGGTATTGGTTCTTTACGCAAATCAACGCCAGCGAAAATTTTTGCGGATTCTGTAATACCAGGAAGACGTTCAGCAAGTAGATCCGGATCCAAATGGTCAAGGTGCAGATATATATGGTCGCCATCTTTACCAACACCGCGTCCTTCACGAATTTCCATAGTCATGGATCTGGAAACGACATCACGAGATGCAAGGTCTTTAACTGAAGGTGCATAACGCTCCATAAAGCGTTCTCCTTCAGAATTTGTTAAATATCCGCCTTCTCCGCGCGCACCCTCAGTAATAAGAACACCAGCACCATAAATACCAGTTGGATGGAACTGAACAAACTCCATATCCTGTAACGGCAGTCCCGCACGAAGAACCATGGCATTTCCATCACCAGTACAAGTATGAGCTGAGGTACATGAGAAATAGGTTCGTCCATATCCACCAGTTGCCAGAACAGTTTTATGTGACTGGAAACGATGTATGGAACCATCATCCATATTCATAGCAATAATGCCACGACACGCTCCATCTTCATCCATAATGAGGTCAAGAGCGAAATATTCGATAAAGAATTCAGCTGAATATCTTAAAGATTGCCCATAAAGCGTATGCAATATCGCATGGCCTGTACGGTCAGCAGCAGCACATGTGCGCTGAACTGGAGGGCCTTCACCAAACTCTGTTGTGTGTCCACCAAATGGTCTTTGGTATATGCGACCATCTTCTGTACGGGAAAAAGGAACACCAAAATGTTCTAATTCATAAACTGCTTCTGGAGCATTGCGACACATATATTCAATGGCATCCTGATCACCAAGCCAATCAGATCCTTTGACAGTATCATACATGTGCCAGCGCCAGTTATCCGGTCCCATATTACCTAAAGAGGCCGCGATTCCACCTTGCGCCGCAACAGTATGAGAACGTGTCGGGAACACTTTTGTAATACAAGCTGTTTTCAAACCCGCTTGTGCTGCCCCAAGTGTTGCACGAAGACCAGCCCCACCAGCCCCAACAACAACAACATCATACGTATGATCAACAATAGGGTAAGCTTGTCCGTTCAAATTAGTCATGTTTTAAGCTCCAAAACCTATTTTTAAAACTGCGAAGATACAAGTCAAACCTACCGCGATAGTAAAGAATGTATTAAGCATCAGACAGATGATCTTTAGCCCCTCTGAATGAATATAATCTTCAATGATAACCTGCATACCAAGTTTCATATGTGTAATACCGGAAAGTATCAGAAGCAAAAAAGCAACTGCGACCAGAGGGGAAGCTAAGTAAGCTTTGACAACCTCATGGCTCTCTCCGATATGGATTACGATAGAATAAACCAAAAAGATTACTAAGAATAAATTTGCAACGGCTGTAATACGTTGCATCCAGAAGTGGTCAGCACCTTCTTTTGCAGAACCCAAACCACGAACTTTTGAAAGCGGAGTACGTAAATTCATATTAAAGAACTCCCATTGTCATATAAGCGAGCGCCCAAACAATCAGCGTAATAACGAAACCACCAAACAATGTGAACTTGGCAAGCCATTCAACAGTGTTTAGATCAAAACCTTTGCCCGTATCCCAGATAAAATGTCTGATACCACCAAGCATGTGATGGAAAAGGGCCCAACTGAAAAGAAATAAAACCAATCGTCCAATTGGTGAAGCAAGCAGTGAATTCACATAGTCAAAATAAGTTGCACTTGTCGCTGCAGAAATCAGCCACCATGCGAGCAAAAGAGTACCAAAATAAAGCGCAACACCAGTGATACGATGTGCAATAGACATCATCATCGTGAGCATAGGTTTATAAATAAGTAGATGAGGTGATAAAGGTCTTTTTACCGGCTTTGGGATATCAGCCATGAAGCTTATCCTTTTTTATATGCTGAGCGAAATTGAATTATATCGTTTTGCTATAGCTTTTAGCTTGTTGAAAACAGAACAGCAATGGTTATGGGGAAATTAATATCGATATTCCAAAAAAATCAACGAGTTTTGTAAGGCCATATCATCGCACTACGAAAGATTAGTACATCTTTCCGCTTATCAAACCCTAAACATGGCATGATTTCGCCAATAGATTGGAGTTATAAAATCCATGAAATCTTTGATTACGATGTTCCCCATAGTTCTTCATCAAAGATATGATCAAAGGCAACACGTTTAATCTTCTTAGCATTTTCAGGAAGTGAACGAATAAAATTTTTAAGCTCTTCTGGAGGTGTTTCATACTTATTAATAAGATAACCGTCTGTTTGAATCTTCTCCGAATACGACTCAATATGAGGGAAAATAACTCCCCAAGGCTCGACCGAAATACGCTGCATATCACCATAATCATCAGGATTTGTTTGATCCGTCTTTTTGGAAATAATAATAAAATCTGTTTCAGGTAGAAAAGATGGAAGGGCATCTGGCCAAATTGTTGTCGTCACCAACATGCCATCAATAAGCATGGGCCATACGGGAGGAACATAATAAGATTTACCTAAATGTTCTTGATAAACAACGCGGTTTTTATTCCACCCCCACATCTCATTGAGAGTTTTTTGAGGCATAACATTAATCTGAATACCTTGGTCTTCATGCTTCTGAACCTCTTTCATTGTTTGATAAGAAACCTGGTTCCCGTGATGAAACCCTAAAAGAAACTTTTCAGCATCATAAGAACCTTCCCCCATACCTTGGCTCTGAGGGTCAAAAACACATAAAGAAAAATGATCCACCAGAGCACTTAATTCAATTTGAGCTTCGTAAGCAAAAAAACTTGGTCTAAGGTAATTCATTGTAAAATAAAGAGGATATGATGCAGCTATTTCATCAGAAACCTCAGATGTCTCTAAATTCTCCTGAAAATAAATAGAAAAATAAACACCAGTATTCCCGTTATTATACCAAAATGTTGTATCCTCATATTTATAATTTAATCGTGAAGCAAAAAAATCATGCAACTTTTGTAAATCTAATGTCCCCTCAATAGGTTTTAGGTACAAATCGTAACCCATCTAAGCTCCCCGAATTATGTCTTTTTATATTATGATTTAAAGTTATAGAAAAAATCAATAATCCGATAATTTAATATCAGGTTTATAATCTTCTCCAGGCACATCTTTAATGACTGCTTGCCCACAAACAATACGCTTCTGCTCAGCATCATAGGAAAGACTTGGTGAACCATGCAACTGCCAGCCTTGACTTAACGCCTCAGAAACCCGATGGCAAAAAGAAGCATCATCAGGTCCAGTCAAAAAACGAAACAATTTCATTTAAAACCACCATCTATTATTTTTTCTCAATTTGCTCAATTTTTTTAACGATCTCAAGCTTTTGATATGCTATATCAGCATGCAAACGTTCAACCATTTCACCATCTATAGAAATAGCGCCTTTTTCCTTATTTTCTGGTTTCTCATAAAAACTGACGATCTTCTTTAACCATTCAACCTCGTCTGAACTTGGTGAAAAGGCTTCATTTGCTATATTAATTTGATTAGGATGAATAAGTGTTTTGCCGTCAAGTCCTAAACGATAACCTTGAAGACACTCTTCTTTAAACCCTCTTGTATCTCCATAATCATTATAAACACTATCAAGAATAGTAAGACCATAGGCCCTTGCAGCCAAAACACATTGTGAAAGCCATGGCATCATAAGAGACCTATCTCGCGAAATCTGCACACCAGTTTCTTTCGCAAGATCATTTAACCCCATAACAAAACACTCAAACCGATCAACACTTCGAGTAGTAGCAGCGATCTCTTTAGCATTGAGGACTGCAAGTGGAGTTTCCATCATCACCCATATCTTTAAGTTCTCATGCGCATCTAACTTATCCAAAGTGTCTGATATTTCAATAACATGGCCCGATCGACTGATCTTAGGAATAAGGATAGCATTAGTCTGAGTATCCGCAACAGCCCGAAAATCATCAACCCCCCATTCAGTCGTAAGAGCATTAACACGTACAATTATTTCCTGATGACTGTAATCGCCTGTATCAATAGCATCACACACTTGATGCCTGGCATGTAGTTTTAAATCAGGAGAAACAGAATCTTCTAAATCAAAAATAAGACTATCTGCATTGAGTTCTTTTGCTTTCTCTAAAGCCCTTGTATTTGAGCCAGGCATATATAAAACACTGCGTCTTGGTCGGTATAACACGGATTGATCCTTTATTCACATGAACTGCAAAAGCAGAATTTATTATATTTTTCATTCAGTTTTCAAAGTAAACATTAATAAGAATGAGTCAAAAACAAGGGGGGTAAACAAAAAATGGCGAATATTCTGACAATTTCTTCACAAGTGACCTGTGGCCATGTCGGAAATTCAACAAGCGTATTTGTCTTACAGCGCATGGGCCATAATGTCTTACCTGTTCCAACAATTCTTTTATCTCATCACGCAGGACATAAGAACTTTGCGGCTTCAAAGATAAATACAAGCTTACTATCAAAAATCGTGAATATGATAAAAATAAATGAACAATTACCAAAAATAGATGCCGTCATATCAGGATATATGCCGAGTGAAGATCATGTTTTTTTTACAAAAGAAACGCTCAAGCAAATAAAATCTCAAAACCCTAACATGCTCTATATGTGTGATCCGGTTATAGGAGATTACCCAAAAGGGATATACATAAAACCCTCAATAGCAGAAATGATAAAAGAACACCTGTTGCCTTTAGCAGATATAATAACACCCAATCTCTTCGAATTTCAGTGGCTAACAAATAGCCAAACAACACAAATTGAGGAAATCCTAAACCTATCAAAATCTCTGAATATAAATGATATTCTAGTGACATCCGCACCAGGAGAAAACAATAAAACTATAAAAAATTTACTATTCTCAGAAAATGAAACATGCGCCACAGAAGTAAAAAAACATATCAATCCACCTCAAGGAACTGGAGATCTGATGGCATCGCTATTTATCGGACATGTGCTAAACAACAGAACAAAGAAAGAGGCACTATCATACGCCACCTCTGGCGTTGAAGCCGTACTCTCCCAAAGTCAGAAACAAAATGAACTACAACTCATCACAACACAGGAAAAATGGGTTCAAGAAAAACCTTGGCAAACAGTAAACTTATAGGCAACTCAGACTAAGAAAAAGAAAACCCAAGATTTGATTTAGCACCAGGCTTACCCATGCTGATTTTCATCAGGAGATCAACAATAGCCTTTTTATTTTTCAATTGACCTAAAAACTCAGCTTGTTTTCTAACCTTAGCAAAATCACCAGGCGTGAGATTCTCAAACAAGAGAGCATCATCTGGTAAAGTATTAAATCCAAAAAACAGTTTATAAGCTTTTTTAAGAGCACTTTTATCTAAGAAATTAAATGTCACATGAAATGTAAAGCGCCGCAAGGAAGCAAGATCCATTGAGCCCATTAAATTGGTCGTAAAACATACTGGAAAAGGATGATCCTCCATCCATGTCAACATCTCATTAACTTGTGTAACTTCCCAAGATCTATGAGCCTGGGTACGATCAAACAATAATGAATCAGCTTCATCAAAAACGAGAAATGATTTTGTTTCTCGGGCTGTTTCAAAAGCATCTGCAATTTGCTGCTCTGATTGGCCAACAAAAGGCCCCAACAAATCAGAAGCACGTTTTTGCATAAGATCCAGACCAATCCGGGTCGATAAATAACGCGCGAAAGCAGACTTACCAGTTCCTGAAGGACCAGACAAACATAAAGAAAATCCTAACCGTTCTGAATTTGTAAGTTTATCAGCCAAATCAACCAGATTAATATCTGCTTTACAAAGCTCTGGATCAAAATCGGGAGCAATCGGAACTTGCTTTAAATTTTGTCCAGAGACAGCACGTACAATTCCCAATGCCGCGCGTTCAACATGTTTTTCGCCACCACCCGCATACTTCGCAGCCTTAAGTGCATTTTCGATGACTGCTGGCGTTGCATCAATTTTGCGTGCTAAATTCTCAACTTCCTTCTTAGTAAGTTTCACCCCAACACGTTTAGACAAACGACGTAAAATCTTCTCTCGTTGTTTGGCAGGAGGTTTTTTCAGCTCAATAGCAAGCGTCATTCTACGCAAAATTGCAGGATCGATCTCATCGATTTTATTAGAAGTCCATAAAACAGGAACACTATTATTCTCTAATAATCTATTTAGGTAAAGTTTTGACCCACCACGACGTATAAGTTGCCAGGCGATATCTTCCATTTCATCGAAAAGCAACGCTGTCTTGCCAGATCCGTTCAATAACTTTAATGCAAAAACAAGATCAGATAAACGTCCTGAACGATCCGTTTCTCCCTCAACGCTAAATTCTTCACCAGAAGCATAAAGAGATAAACCAGAAACTTTAGCAGCGACTTTGGTCAATTCCGTTTTGCCTGACCCTGGAGGACCATAAAGCAAGATATTAACCCCTTTTGCCTTTTCAGCCGCAGCACCTTTTAAAACTGACGTGATCAAATCACGGTCAGTAGCAATATGATCATAATCGCTCGCAACAATACCAGGCTCAATAGAATCCCCTAAGAGCTTTTGGCGAAAATCACTAAAATTGGAAAAGTTCTGATCCAAACTATTATCTAGTCTTGACGGAATAGAAAATCGTCCACCAGGTCCACCAATTTCTTGGTTACCTTCACGATATTGCAATAAGCCAGAAGTAATCAATTCACCAGTCGGAGAAATTAACTGGTCAACCACACGTGGAGAAGCCCCAACAAGAATGGACACAGCACGATTAATAGGACCCGCAGCTTCAGAAACACTATCACAGAAATACTGAACCTGTTCAAAGCGTGAATAAAAGGCAACCAGTCCAACAATATTCCAAGCAACCTCTGGTAAACCTAACATATCAACAAGCTCACGAAGATTGCTGGATAAAGGCTCAGGTTGTCCTGTCGTATTAGCCGCCTTTTGCAAACTTGCAATCAGTTTAGATCGATGGACTTGGTAGGCTTTTGAAAAATCGGTTAAACTTGCTCCACCAGAATAAATATTACCAATAGATTTTGTTAATTCTTTAGGTAGAGGCAGATTTAATAAGTCTGCACGATCATTAAGCCAATACAAAATGTAACGCATGGAACGAATTGGTAAATCACTCCGCTCAAGCACACGTGACACATAACACGCGATCAGTCCTCTTTCTATGTCATTGACGGACACAGATATTACTCCAATGGTTAAATACTAAAACCGAATAAGAAATTCCAAATGTCAGCTTATTTGAGAGATAAAGCTTAAAATTGACAGAATTATAATCAATTTATCAACACTTTAAGCCTTACATAATCTGTATGATGAGACCTAGTTCAGGTTAGCATTCGAATATCAACTAATATGACATTATTGTCTTATATAATGTAGCTCGTAAAGTTTATAAATATACTACTGACCATATTTAGCAAATTATGGTTTATAATTGGCTTTGATGGTTGTTGTGAACCTAAATTTTCACAGAAACTATAAAAATACGTCAAGGAGTTTATAAGAAACCACTAGGATTTATATATAAACTCCAACAGAATAGTACTTTGAAACAGTAACTTACGCTGCTTTCTTAAGCAAATTACGGTTTATAACAGTTTCAGCAATTTGTACGGTATTAAGGGCTGCTCCCTTACGAAGATTGTCTGAAACAACCCACATTGAAAGCCCATTCTCAACGGTAATATCTTCGCGAATACGTGAGACATAAGTTGCATAATCACCAACACATTCAATTGGCGTGACATATCCACCATCTTCACGTTTATCAACCACAAGAATACCTGGAGCTTCACGAAGAATATCACGCGCATCTTCAGCAGTCATCTCATCTTCAAACTCAATATTCACAGCCTCAGCATGACCAACAAACACAGGAACCCGCACTGCAGTTGCAGTTAACTTAATACCTGGATCCATAATTTTTTTGGTCTCAGCAGTCATTTTCCATTCTTCTTTTGTGAATCCATCTTCCATAAACACATCAATATGAGGAATGACATTAAAAGCAATCTGCTTTGTAAATTTCTCAGGCTCAGGAGCGTCAGTAACAAAAATACCTTTAGTTTGGTTCCATAACTCATCCATAGCTTCTTTACCAGCACCAGACACGGATTGATAAGTTGAAACCACAACACGCTTAATTTTTGCTTCTTTGTGTAAGGGATTTAAAGCAACCACCAATTGAGCGGTCGAACAATTTGGATTAGCGATAATATTTTTCTTACGAAAACCAACAACAGCATCAGCATTCACTTCAGGCACAATAAGTGGCACATCTGGGTCATATCGAAAGGCTGACGAGTTATCAATTACAAGACATCCCTGTGCACCAATTTTAGGAGACCAATCCTTAGAAACAGTTCCACCAGCTGACATAAGGGCAAAATCACACTTAGAAAAGTCAAACTGTTCAAGATCTTCACACTTCAACGTGGTATCGCCAAATGAAACTTCTCTGCCAATAGAACGTCTTGATGCAACCGCATAGACCGTATCTACAGGGAAACCACGCTCGTGAAGAATAGTTAACATTTCTTGGCCCACATTCCCAGTGGCGCCGACAATAGCAACGTTGTAGCTCATTTTTATCTCCGAGAGATTTTACCTTACGCCATTACAATCAATTTCATGAGAAATTACGATCCAACAATAAAGACCTATAAAATAACAGCGTTTTGACTGAAAGACTATGCCAGATTTTTGTTTAGAAACGATCTCAAAAACTGGCGATTTCACCAACTTTGGAAAAACCTATTACATGACATAGCGCATTTTACATGAGAATCAAGAAAACTTTGGCAAAAACTTAGCATTCAAAGCTTATCGCACCAAATATTCGCCCTCATTATGAGAGAGAATGGAATAAGGTAGTTTAGATGATAAAAAAAATAAATTATGGCACCAAGGGGCATAAAATGAAATTCTATCAATTAACCGCCTTGGCAATCCGGATCACAGGAATTATTGTTCTAATCTTAACAATCAGAACAATATCTCCAGCAATAATTGCACTATTAACCTCACAAAACCACGCAAATCTTTGGATTGCATTAACACCTATTGCATTCATGCTCAGTGCATCATTTTGTATGATTGTCTTCCCATCGATTGTTGCTCTGAAAATTATCCCCAAACCTAGAGTAGAAATAAAAGACGAGAACCCGATTTATGAAGATTATGAAAATTTGGCGTGCGCAATTATCGGTTTACTATTTCTAGTGAAATCAGCCTCAAATATAACATTTTATGCATCATTTTGGCTAACCTTAAAGATCAACCAGAATACATATCAACCTTGGGCCAACTATTTTTGGACACCAGAAAATATAGCCTCTATATCTGCAACAATCCTGGAATTAATTCTGGCGATATGGCTGTTAGCGGGGGCCGCCCCTCTCAGAAAACTAATAAAATGGGCTAGAAATTTACATCCCCAGCCCAAATAAAAAATTTAAGAATTAAAGGGCCTTCTGAATTTCAGCAAGAACAGCATCACCCATCTGTTGAGTATTAACTTGTGTCATACCCTCTTGCATAATATCACCAGTTCTTAAACCATTATCCAGAACAGCTGAGATCGCTGTATCGATTGCATCAGCCTCAGTTTTCATATCGCAAGAATAACGCAAGGCCATAGCAAAACTGGCAATCATAGCAATTGGATTCGCTTTACTTTCTCCTGCAATATCTGGAGCGGAACCATGAACAGGCTCATACATTGCCTTACGTTTACCTGCCGCATCAGTTGCCCCAAGAGCAGCGGAAGGAAGCATACCAAGTGATCCTGTTAGCATTGCAGCCTGATCTGAGAGCATATCCCCAAACAAATTATCGGTCACGATAACATCAAATTGTTTTGGCCAACGTACAAGCTGCATAGCACAATTATCAGCTAAAATATGGTTAAGCTCAACATCAGAATAACCATCTTTATGAACACTCGTAACAACCTGGTTCCAAAGGACACCTGAAATCATAACATTTCGTTTTTCTGCAGAATGAACTTTGTTCGAACGCTTACGGGCAAGATCAAAAGCAACACGCGCAATACGATCAATTTCCGAAGTTGTGTATTTCTGCGTATCAACGGCCTGCTGTTGACCGTCGGGCAATTCTGTAATTTCCTTTGGCTCACCAAAATAAACACCACCTGTAAGCTCTCGAACAATCATAATATCGAGACCTTCAACAAACTCTTTTTTCAAAGTAGAACTATTTGCTAAGGCGGGGTAACAAATCGCAGGTCGTAAATTAGCGAACAATTCAAGATCTTTGCGAAGTCTTAACAATCCAGCTTCTGGACGCGCCTCATATGACACAGCATCCCATTTAGGACCACCAACGGCCCCAAATATAACAGCATCTGAAGCCATGGCTTTTTCCATCGCATGGTCAGTTATTGCAACTTTATGCTCATCATAAGCAGCACCACCGACAAGATCTTCTTCTATATTGAAAGCAACGCCATTTTGAGTATTTAACCAATCAATTATTTTCTTAACCTCAGCCATCACTTCTTGGCCGATACCATCACCTGGAAGAAGAAGAAGATTGAAACTTGTCATCAATACAACCTTTTATATTTATGAATATTTTATGAAACCTTTTGGGTTAGAATAATGCCTAAAGCTTTAATGTTTTTTTTGCAAGATTGTTTATAAGAAATATAAACTTTTTATTTTTATGCCCCGATTTAATTGAGGTTTTTTATAAATAATTTAGAAGTATTTATAGAAATATCGCCGTTTTTAAAATTATACGACGATATATATTTAAGAGATTTAATAACTCCAAACACTTATTTCACAAGTTTTAATTTATTTCGTACTATCGCTAGACTTTGCAAAAATATAACCGAAAATACCGCCAAGCAAAGTAGCAAGGATATGATTTTCTAAAGCATTTGTAATTGCTAGAATAAGGATGGAAGGAATCAGCAAGACCACCCCAATAGCCTGTAAGGCAGCAGAATCAATCTCTTGGGAGCGACGCAAAACCATCCAGCTGCCACCAATCATGATAACAGCAGCTAAAGCTATGACTGCAAGTTGAACTGTCATTGGGCATTAATCCAAAAGGCCTTTAAGCCCATGGCCTTTCTGATTGTTTACGTGTCTCAAAATCAGTAATTTTCGTTTCATGCTGCAACGTCAAACCAATATCATCAAGACCTTCAATTAAGCATTTCTTACGAAAAGGATCTACATCAAAAGAAATAACACCGCCGTCAGGCCCTGAAATAGTTTGGGCTTCCAGATCAACAGTCAAAGTCGCATTTGAACCGCGTTCAGCATCATCCATTAGCTTATCGACATCAGACTGAGGAAGACAGATAGGAAGAATGCCATTCTTAAAACAGTTATTATAAAAGATATCGGCAAATGAAGGAGCAATAATGCAGCGAATACCAAAATCAAGCAAAGCCCAAGGAGCATGTTCACGACTTGAACCACAACCGAAATTATCTCCGGCAACAAGAATAGTCGCATTTCTATAGGCAGTTTTGTTCAACACAAAACTCTCTATTTCAGCACCATCATCATCATAACGCATCTCATCGAACAGATTTTTACCAAGACCTGTTCGCTTAATTGTCTTAAGAAACTGTTTTGGAATAATCATATCGGTATCAATATTGATCAAAGGAAGAGGAGCTGCAACTCCTGTGAGTTTATTAAATTTATCCATAGAACAACCCCTTTCATTGCACTATTCGGCTAACATTAGCCGTCTTGAGGATCATACCTGAGCCTCAACCACCATTATTACATTTTCTACACCTATGATAGACCTAAGTGTTTTCTCTATTCTTTGCGCACAGACAACATCTAAATTCAATAATCGTAATTCGATATTCAAATTACGGTCAGCATGAACTTCCCGATCGACGTATATCCTGTCAGGCACAAGACTCAATTTAGCAAAAATCCCAACCACCCTTTGTATCAAATTAGGATCTGGATTTGCATAAACATAAAACATTGCTCTCACATTCTGATCATCATATGCAGAGCATTCTGAAACATCTTCCAAGACGATCTTGCGATATTTATTCATCTTATTGACCTAACTAACATGCCATCTATTCAAAAGACTGCTATGGCTTCCCATACATCACCCAAAAGTGCATGCTTAAAAAAACTCTTATTTTTGGGAATTAAAAACAGGTATAACCCGGCGCACTCATGCTGCCGGGTTTATAATTCGCAGATTTTTTTGGTCAATATTCAACATAATCCTAAAACTGGAAATAGTTCTTATTCTGCAAGGCTTATCAGGAAAACTCTCTGATATCAACAAAATGACCCGCAATAGCCGCTGCTGCTGCCATAGATGGAGATACCAGATGTGTACGACCTTGACGCCCCTGACGCCCTTCAAAGTTTCGGTTAGAAGTAGAAGCACATCGCTCTTGAGGCGATAAACGGTCAGCATTCATTGCAAGGCACATGGAGCAACCAGGCTCACGCCAGTCAAAGCCAGCTTGAACAAAGACCTTATCTAGGCCCTCAGCCTCAGCTTGCTCTTTAACAAGACCTGATCCTGGAACAATCATAGCATTAACATTTTCGTTAACATTTTTACCTTCAACGACTTTGGCAACTTCACGCAAGTCCTCTATTCGGCCATTTGTACAAGATCCGATAAACACACGATCAAGCTTAACATCGGTCATTTTTGTACCAGGTTCCAGCCCCATGTAACTTAAAGCACGTTTCATAGCGACCTGCTTATTTACATCTTCAACATTTTCTGGATCAGGGACTGCACCTGTAATAGCAACAACATCCTCAGGGCTTGTCCCCCAAGTTACAATCGGAGGAAGGTCTGCCGCGTTTAATTTAACAACCGTATCAAACTCAGCACCCTCATCAGTATAAAGAGTTTCCCAATATTTTTGAGCCAAATCCCATGCGGCACCTTTTGGAGAACGTGGGCGTCCTTTAATATACTCAAAGGTTTTTTCATCTGGAGCAATCAAACCCGCACGGGCACCGCCCTCAATGGACATATTACAAACCGTCATCCGGCCTTCCATAGAAAGCGAACGAATTGCATCACCCGCATATTCCATAACATGGCCTGTGCCGCCAGCAGTCCCAATCTCACCAATTATAGCAAGAATAATGTCTTTTGATGTAACACCTTCTGGTGTTTGTCCATCTACCTGGATCAGCATATTCTTAGCTTTTTTCTGGATAAGCGTTTGAGTTGCAAGCACATGTTCAACTTCTGAAGTACCAATCCCATGTGCAAGAGCTCCAAAAGCGCCATGAGTAGAAGTATGGCTATCTCCACACACAATTGTTGTTCCTGGAAGAGTAAAGCCTTGCTCAGGCCCCACAATATGGACAATGCCTTGTCTCAAATCGACTTCATTAAAATAATCAATGCCGAATTCATTCGCATTTTTCGCCAATGTTTCAACCTGTAAGGCTGAATCAGGATCATCAATACCCTTAGATCTATCCGTTGTCGGAACATTGTGATCAACAACAGCAAGAGTTTTTTCTGGAGAACGCACTTTACGCCCGCTCATTCTCAAACCCTCAAAGGCTTGTGGGCTTGTTACTTCATGAATAAGGTGTCGATCTATATACAGAAGGCAAGTACCGTCTTCTTGCTCATTAACCAGATGGTCATCCCAAATTTTGTCATAAAGTGTTTTTGAAGTGTCATTCATTGCGGACATTTATCCACTACCCGATATTAATAATGTTGGAAGATAATGCGAATTGCATGTTTTCTAGCAACAGATATGCTCAAATTTAGGCATACGTCAAGAAAACCCCGTTTTTCAGATGAAAAAAGAACATAAAAAGCAAAAAAAATACAACAATTATTGTTTTTTAAACAATATGTGACGAAATAAGCATAGTCAAAACAACCATATTTTTGTTATTTAGAAGGTAAATATTAACGCAAAGCTCATCAGTATAAATACGAATACGGGCGAAATTTATTAACAAGGCAGAAAACGAATGAACACCCTGAGGCAGACAATAAGCAAAAGCCTTAAAATGCTGACCGCGACAAGCCTGCTAGTACTGGTTATGGGAAGTACTTCAGCGCTTTCTGGTGGCGATGTCTACGAACCGAAACAAAAAACCAAAAGAGTAAAAATTGGTGCTGGCGCTTTTGTTAAGCCCAAATATGAAGGTTCTGACGAGTATGAAGTGATTGGTTTTCCCTACTTAAGCTTGGGGACCCTGGGGAATCGCCTAACAATTGATGGCGCTGACTCAGTTAAATATGCCATTCATAAGAAAGACGGTTTTGAATTTGGACCACTTGTTGGATATCGCTTTGGCAGAGATGAAGATGATGGCGATTTACTTGCAGGCACCGGCGATGTTGATGGTGGATTTGTTGCAGGTGGATATTTTAAATATTGGCTAGGATCATCTGTATACTTCGGAGCATCTTATCACCACCAAATCGGAGGGGATGAAACAGGCTATGAAGTTAAACTTAAAGCTGGCGCCGAGCGTGAACTGTCAGACCGTGTTAAAGTTGATGCAAGCGTAGGAACAACTTACTCAAGTGACGACTATATGGATGCATTCTTTAGCGTATCATCTGGTCCTCTTGCCCCATTTGATGCAGATGCTGGATTTAAATCTGTTTATGCAAGCCTTGGTATGACTGTCATACTCAGCGAAAACTGGGAAATGAAACTAAAAGGCACATACACACGCCTACTTGACGATGCTGCTGATAGTCCAATTGTTGAAGATGAAAACCAATTCTCAGGTTTGGTTGGCTTAGCATACAGTTTTGATTGGCCATTAAGCGGAAGCAAATAATTAATTATGTAATATGCGGAAAATCATTTGTTTTCCGCATATACATTTAATCAAGCACAACACTGTTGATCTTATGTTACGAATTAACCGTAATTATATTGATAGTAACCTGACAATTTACTGATAATGTTAAATAAATTTGTTTTTCTGACAAAAAAATAACATTTCTTGACTTTGCCCCATCGACAAACGACTTGAATTCAGCTAAAAGACAGCTTTCCTCAATAGAAAATTACGGGTACGTGATTGTCAATCGGGTGAGCAAGAGCGCGAACCACGCGACCCACCCGCGTTTGAAAGGTATAAACCGATGAATATCATCGAAGAAATTGAAAGAGAACATTCTCAAGAATTGGAATCAAAAAGACCAGTTCCAGAATTCGCGCCAGGAGATACTGTGCGTGTTAATGTTAAAGTAAAAGAAGGCTCAAGAGAGCGTATCCAGGCTTACGAAGGCGTATGTATTGCAAGAGCAGGTGCTGGACTAAGAGAAAACTTTACGGTTCGTAAGATTTCATATGGCGAAGGTGTAGAGAGAGTTTTTCCAATCTTTTCACCACTTATCGACTCAGTTGAGGTGATCCGCCGTGGTAAAGTAAGAAGAGCGAAACTATACTACCTGCGCGGTCTACGTGGTAAAGCTGCAAGAATTGTTGAACGCACAGATGCCCGTGGTAAAAAACTTGCTGCAAGAGACAAGTTCAAAGGCTTCAAAAAGCCAAAAGGCGATCCTGATGATTTAACACAAATCAAAGGAATTGGTGAAGAACTTCAAAAACGCTTAACAAAGTTCGGCATTGTTAAATTCGAACAAATTGTTAACTTCTCAGACGATGATTTAACAAAAGTTGATGAGATCTTGAACTTTAAAGGCCGCATCGAACGCGAAAAATGGGTTGAGCAAGCAAGAGACCTTATGGCTGCAGCGACAGTAGAAGAAGTTCCGGCTGAAGAAGAAGCTGAAGAGAAAAAAGAAGATTAAGTCATTCTCTTCAATCAATGAGATTTAGTAAAAAGGACGTTTTATAACGTCCTTTTTTTATTATTTAACCCTCTGACCAGTCTCATCAATAATCAATTCGCCGTCTTCTTTTGCATAAGGCCCCGCCGGAAATTTATCCAACAAATCAAGAACAGCCTCCGATGGACGGCAAAGTTTGACACCTTTAGGCGTAGCAACAATCGGTCGATTAACCAGAACCGGATGCTCTAACATGGCCTTTAACAAGACATCTTCAGAAACACCATCTTCTAACAATCCAAGCTCTTCAGCTGGCGATTTGGTCTCACGTAAAGCCTGACGAACCGTTAAACCAGCTGCAGCAAATAAAGCTAGCAATTGTGGACGTGTCCATCCAGCCTCCAAATATTCTATAACCTCAGGCTCATAACCTGAATCTTGAATGATTTTCAAAACATTCCTTGAGGTTCCGCATGCTGGATTATGATAAATAACCACTGGAAAAAAATGACCCATTTAAGAAAAGCTCCCTATTATTTTATTATCTTTTTATAACAATCTTAGCAGCTATAAATAACCATACTGTCCTTATAGACAATACCAAATCTTATATCTTCTTCTTAATATGCATAAAGACTTGCATAACGATTTTAAGAGCGAAATCTCCATGACCCTTCAAGATACATCACTTATAAAACAGAATTGCCTCATAAATGGAAAATGGCAAGGCACACCAGAAAATTCCGTAATCAATCCGGCAAATCAGCAGGAAATATCTAAAGTTCCAAACTTTGGTGAAAAAGACACGATTAATGCAATCCAATATGCAAATGCCGCCTTTAAAACATGGTCAGAGATGCTGGCCAAAGAACGAAGCCAAATATTAAGAAATTGGTTTTCTCTGATAAAGAAGAATGCCGAAGATCTCGCAAAAATCATCACTTTGGAACAAGGAAAACCGATTGCAGAAGCTCGGGGAGAAATAGCATATGCGGCGACTTTTGTTGAATTTTACGCAGAAGAAGCCAAACGTATTTATGGCGAAACAATCCCAACCCACATTAAAGATGCCAGAATCATCGTTACGAAACAGCCAATTGGCGTTGCTGCATGCATTACACCTTGGAATTTTCCATCTGCCATGATCACGCGCAAAGTCTCCCCGGCACTCGCTGCAGGATGCACTGTAATTGTTAAACCAGCCCCAGAAACACCTCTATCTGCATTAGCACTTGGAGAATTGGCGATACAGGCAGGCATTCCGTCAGGGGCACTCCAAATAATAACCGGAGATGCTGTAAATATAGGCAAAGCTATTATGGAGAGTAAGAGTGTAAAAGCAATATCCTTCACTGGCTCAACAGACGTAGGAAAATTGTTGATGAGACAGGCGGCTGATACAGTAAAAAAAGTAAGCCTGGAATTAGGAGGAAATGCCCCCTTCATCGTCTTTGACGACGCGAATATCAACAAAGCTGTCGATGGGGCAATCGCATCAAAATTCAGAAATATGGGACAAACCTGTGTGTGTGCCAACAGAATCTTTGTTCAAACCCCCATTTATGACGAATTCATAGAAAAACTAACGGCAAAAGTTAAGGACCTTAAACTGGGTGATGGCTTAGCAGCAGGAGTAACACAAGGGCCCCTAATAAATGCTCAAGCTATTGAAAAAAGCGAACGACATATCAAAGATGCTGTTGAGAAAGGCGCTGAACTCATATTAGGCGGAAACCGACATGAACTGGGGGGAACCTTCTTCCAGCCCACCATACTCAAAAATGTCACGATGAATATGGCAATATCAACAGAAGAAACGTTTGGTCCCGTTGCAGGAATACATAAATTCGATAAAGACCATGACGTTATTGAAATGGCAAACGACACTGACTCTGGACTGGCTGCCTATTTTTATGCACAAAATATCGCCCGCATCTGGAAAGTCGCAGAAAAGCTGGAATATGGCATGGTTGGTATAAACTCAGGCATCATATCAAACGAACTTGCCCCCTTTGGTGGTGTCAAAGAATCAGGCTTGGGCCGTGAAGGCTCTCATCATGGTATGGATGAATTCCTGGAAATGAAATACCTTTTGATGGGTGGCTTAGAGAATTCCTAAAAAAATCCAAAAAATTTCCCGGATAAACAACATATAGCTGCGTCCAATTAGTTCTGGACGCAAGACCATGTCATCCTTAAAAATTATAACAATTGATTCGATGAACCTTCCCAATTTATCGAGAGTTCTAGCCAAAATGCAGAGAAATGAGTAATGCTGAAGAATATTCTAACTTTTCTCAAAAGAGATAATATCAATAAAATCATTTCCACGAAGTTTGTTGAAAAGACAATCATCGTTCTGCTCATATTAAATGCAATCACTCTCGGCCTGGAAACCAGTAAATCAGTGATGGCCTCCTTTGGCTCAATCATTCATTTTTTGGATATTTTAATCCTGACACTTTTTGTAATCGAAATAGTTGCGCGCCTCTATGCCAAAGGTCTCTCATTCTTCAAAGACGCCTGGAATGTCTTTGACCTCTGCATCATCACGATTGCACTCATCCCGGCAACAGGCCCATTCCAGGTCCTTCGGGCATTAAGAATTTTACGGATCTTAAGACTGGCCTCCGCAATTCCTTCCATGAGACGTGTCGTCAATGGTCTCATCACAGCGATCCCAGGCATGGGATCAATCACAGCATTACTTTCAATGATCTTTTATCTATTCGCTGTGATAGCAACCAATCTCTTTGCTGAGAGCTTCCCACAATGGTTTGGATCAATCGGTGGCTCTTTATATTCTCTTTTCCAGATTATGACCCTGGAAAGCTGGTCAATGGGCATCGTTCGTCCCGTCATGGACAAATACCCATTAGCCTGGCTCTTCTTTGTGCCCTTCATCCTGCTCACTAGCTTCACCGTCCTCAACCTCTTCATCGGTATCATCGTCTCTTCCATGCAGCAGGACTATGAAGAAAGCGCCCAAGAAGACCGCGATGCTCTACATGAAGAAAACAAAAACACCCTAGAAGAACTAAAGCAACTAAGAAGTGATATAGCTGCTCTACAACAGCACGTGATGGAGTTGAAGAGTGAGAAGGGAAAACTCTAAATATCAAATACGTATATATAGGTTTTCCCAAATTTTTTGATACGAAGCGCGATGAGTGCAGTGTTGTAGACCTACCTAAATGAAGAGCAACGAAATAGCAAAGAATTTGGGAGAGCTATACACTCCAAACAGGTGTTTGCCCTAACACATCCCAAACAACTTGTCCCGGCAATATCACATAAACCGGAAACGAAGGTTGTAACTTTTCAGTTTCTTCTTTAAGCGTTTTTAGAATCTGTTCATTCTTATAACGAACAGATATATGCCCAATAATAAGTGCTTTGAGATTTAACTCAGAGGCCTTTTGAAGAACACTATTCATCTCACAATGCCCACGGTCCCCTTCATCAGGAGAAATAAACGTCCCCTCATGTGCCAAAACTTCTGATCTTTCCCAGCGCACCTGATCAAAACAAGGTGCATCACCAGAATACCCAAAGAGAGATCGTTCAATAACATTGGTAATAAAATCTTCACCCTTTTCAGTGCGCAACTTACTAATTTCCTGTCCAGGCAATCCTTGAAACTCAACCTTCAATTTCCGTCTCGTTTCGATCAAAGAAAAATCAAGACTCTTCACCAACCCTCTAGCCGCCTCTTGCGAAGACGCAATGTGATCATTCTCACCAATCTCCACCAGAAGATGGTCCGAAACCTCAATGCGCATGCCCCCTTCAATTGGAACCCACTCACAAGGCGGCAAATGAGGATCAAATTTATGCAAAAAATCACGCAAAGCCGGAAAAGAACCACTATCTTTCGGATAATAAAATTTGGGTGGATTTGGAGAGGCTGCAACCGTCTGATAAAACTGTATCAAACTTCCCAAATGGTCCCTGTCCGCATGACTCAAAAACACATGGCGAACCTTGCCACACTTCCCCCTTAAATTTGCAACTGTCCCATCACCAGCATCAAACAAAAGATTATACTGTTCAAGAAAATACCACGTCCCATAACGCGCAGTGGAGTAGGCAGATACTTTTAAAGATGTTGAATTCTGTGCCATCAGATCAGACTTAACAGTTAGCTTGTTTTTTAATCAAATAAATGATCATTGAGAACCTATATCGCAAACCACAAATTATTTTATCGATCATTGAACCTAAATGTAAGCTGAACAGACCAACTTAAAAACAGACAAATTCGTTATAAAGGTTCTATCGATGAAAAAGTTACAGCTTGTAATCACATTTGCATTTATTCTTCCAATAATATTCATTGCCCCAAAAGAGAGTTTTGCAAGCGAATGTAGAACACTTCGTGCCTCATCTCCCATTAGTTATATCACCTATAATATCGGAACCAGCAATACTCACATTGCAGAACGCATGCGTAGCGGACACGTCTATCCGACACGTTTACAGACTCTTCGTATATTGGCGCAAAAAACCGGAAGACGTGTAGATCCGGCAAATCCAGTTGCCGGTTTTCTAAACTTCAATGTAACATGTAGAATATTCGGCAGAACTTATTCGAGATCAAGCCGGCGTGTCGTGTATAAACATAAATGCTTTGCGACTGGACGCATTTGCTCGTTAAGCCGTACAAGACCGGTCGGACGAGCACCTTGGAGACCCTAGTTTTCCATTAGCATGCTTTAAAATATCTAACTGACTTAGGAATTTTCAATGTTTAAATGACCTTCTTGAGACCTCGAACGATTTGGCTTAACAGGAACCAAGCTGTTATAAGAACCAAAATTCCCCCAGCCACATATGTAACTCCATTAGAAATATCATGAGGTGTAAGGGGGTGAAAGACAATCAAAAGATATAAACCAAGTGTAGCAATCATCCCAAAAAAAGTACTGAAACCAAATAATAAAATAATTGTTTTAGATACAGAGCCTGAATAAAAGACATGCGCCTTTAACCTATCATTACATTTTGACAGAAGGGTAATACAATATAAAACGAGGAAAAATAAAACGGCAAATAAACCTGTCATCACCACGATAGGAAAACGTGTTTCATTTAAAAGAGAAATAAGTATTTTTCCGACGAAACCAAAAATTAGGACATTAAATAGAAAACATCCGGCAAATACGAAAACATAGCCGAGAACACCAATACCCTCACTATTTCCTGGCATTTGCTTTTCAGTGGGATCCTGTTTGACAACAGAATGAAACAGTACAGCCTGAAGCGCAAGACAGACAATAAAAGCAAGGACACCGATAACAATCATGAAAATCTCATTTATCGAGTCAAAACAATAAAGTCTGTCCCTCGACCAGTTTCATGACTATGACCTTTATCGGAAATAACCAAAGATGAACCAGGTGTCAGTCTCTTAGATAGAAAGGCACGAACTTTTTCAGGAAGCTTGATGCGATCTAACGCATCTAAAGCTGTACTCTGCTCAGGAGCACGCTCAGGAATAGAACCAGTTACAAGTGGTTTTGACTGTTTTGTATTCAGCTGGTCTCGCCTTTTTAAACTCACAACTGTCCAACGAGCTTGGCTATCTTTCTTACTGAAATTCAAAGCAGTATAAAAATGCGTCCCAAGAGGTTTTTCTGGATTTAAAATATCAATGGGCGCATCAAAAATATCAGAAAAACCCTGACGAACATAAATGTGACCAGGTTTCATAGGAGCTTTTCCAAGTTTCTTCCTCAAAGAAACGAGAAGCTCATCATCAATAAGACCAGACACTTTAAGACCATTCGCCTTTTGAAACTGTTTTATAACACCAATTGTTTCCCGGCCATAAAGGCCATCCACTTTCTCTAAAGCAAAACCAAGATCGACAAGAGACTGTTGAATATCTTTTACATTCTTCTGCCTGCTTGGCCTTGTCAGAAGAATGCGCAAGGGTTTCTTTTGCTTTCGTATATCTTCTCGAGCAAGCTTGATATCACGGCCTAAGCTAACAAGTGTCTTTTTAAGAGCATTAAGTGAAGCAATAATATTTTGCTCTTTTTTCTGCTCACTCTCATAAGTCAACTTTGCTTCATCTCTTTTTTTCCGAAGAGGCTCATAATCCTTATTGAGCAGATCAAATTTATGAGTGATATCTGCAAGTTTTGCTTCTGTTTTTTCAACCCAAGCTTTTGCTTTATCGCGTTGCCGCTCAATAGCTTTTTGAGCATTATTAATATTTTTCTCGGCTCTACTAAGTTTCTTCAACACGCGAGTTTGCTTATAGGTAAGCGCAGAAATTTTCTTTTTAATTTTAGCAATACCTTGCTCGCCAGCTTGGGCACCATCATGCGCTTCTTTTAACGAAGTAAGCTCAACTTTAAGGTCAAGCAACTCTCCTTCAAGTTTTGCATATTTTTTTTCTGATGCAGCCAGCCACGCTAGAGTTTTTGGACTTGTTATCTCAGCCGATTTCTTGGCTTTCAGTGCACGGTCTTCCGCCCATTTGATTTGTTTGAGAATTTTTTTATGCTTATATTCAAGTCCTGCTGATTTCTTATTTGTCTTTTGATAAGACTTCCAAGATTCACGAACCTGAATTTTTTGTTTTTTCAATTGTTTTTTAAAGCCATTCACGGCAAGCCGTGACTGCTTTTTTTGATCAAGCAATGTTTTAAGTTTTGCTTCTGCTTCTGTTCTTAAAAGTTTATACTTTACAATTGATTGTTCGTTATTTCCTGAATTTTCCTTTGTCTTAGCCTTCTCTAAAGGCTTTGACGCAGATGCTAAATTTACCAAAATTTTTACAGGCTTAGACTGAGCACTTTCGCTGATGGGAACCAGTCTTTGCTGAGGATTAATGAGGTTTTTATGAGAAATTACTTTTGGCTCTGTGCGTTCATGTGCAATGATGACATGAGCCCCCCTTTTCGTATAACGAAAAAGCTTCTTAGCAAAACCAAACGGAAGTCGGATACACCCATGCGAAGCAAACCCACGTGAAACGTTGCCTCCATGTAGTGCCACACCTGACCAGGTCAACCGTTGCATATGAGGCATTGGTGCCCAATCATATAAATTAGAATAATGCTCACGGCGCTTTTCTAAAATACTAAAAACACCCCCAGGAGTGCTGTGCCCTGGCCGTCCTGATGAAATCCGTGTTTCAACAATATGCTGACCATTGCGATAAACATTCATTTTCTGATCAGGAAGAGAAACGATCAATTGAACGGGGCCAGACTGAGCTTGTTCAAGATACCATTGTTTAACAACATTTTTGTGAGATCTTTTAGGTTCTTTGACATGAGCAACTGTAGACAAAAAGACAGTAGCGAAAATCAACACACATAAAAAAGTAAAAGAAAAATAAACTTTGGTTAGATACATACGCTTTACCCCAACACGATGAATGCACTAATATAACTTACAACGACAAACAATGTACAATATTGTCGGTGCATATAAGGTAAATATTATTCAAAAGATTTTCTACAGGAATATTATTCCTGCTAGATATGCAAAACTTTTTTATACAACTAATTTATGAAATGATGCAGAACAGCAACTGAATGATTGATGAACACTCAAATACAACAATAGAATAAGAAAGATTTAATTGTTTCTAGACAGACGATACCAAACAAGTAAAAACTAACGCTTAACGGATCGATCCCCACGGTTTACAAACGGGTTCTCTCTTTGCCTCATGAAATGTCTAACTTGTTCAACACCAATAGGTCTAAAATCATGGCAATCCACCCCGACATCAAGACTAAACCCATGAGGCCAGGGTTCAAGGTGCCCATGCACATGACCAAAAAGATGCCACGCACCACGCCATGCAAACTTCCACTCACGCATAGGATAGTGGCACATAATTATAGTTTTATCTGTCTCAATAACAATCTCTTTAATATCACTAACTGAAGCAAAAAGATGAGAACCATCCCTCAACAGATCATCATCATGATTACCAATAATCAGATGAATTGTACCATTTAAGCGTTCGAGATACTCTTCAATACTTTTTGCATTACGATAACAAAAATCACCCAAATGATAAACAACATCACTTTCAGAAACCACTTCGTTCCAATTCGCAATCAAGGCCTCATCCATTTCCTCAACACTATCAAAAGGCCTATTGGAATATTTGAGTATTTTTTCATGACCGAAATGAGTATCTGATGTAAAAAAAGTCTGCACTATTAAATTTTCCAAATAATTGGTTATCCATCCCCACGAGCTACTATTCTTGCGCGGTTAAAACAGGCACCGAAAATAATGGCCAGAGCTGTAACTTGAAAAAATATTAATATAACAATAACTTGGGCTGCACCTGCATAAAGCTCATCATATCCTGCAATCCGTACATAATAAGCAAACAGATAAACCAATCCAAGCCATAACAAAGAAGATATCAACACACCCGGAAAAATATCTCCCAAATTTCGTTTGCCCTTCGGCAACCAAGCATGAATAAGCAAAAGCTCACAAAACATAATAAGAAATGCCAGGATATAACTCACTGTTTGTGAGAAAGCAGCTGTATTTTGGAAACCACCAAAAATTAATGAAGCATACTCAACAAAATAAGGTACAAACAATACAACAACACCTATCAAAACCAAAACAATGGAAAACTGGATAATAAACAAAAAGCTAATCAACATTAATAAAATTAAGGAACGTGTTTCTTCAACTCGATAAGCATGGTTGAGAGCCCCTCTCAAACTCTGTACACCAGTAGAGGCAAAAAACAACATCAAAAATCCGCCTATGGTCAGCAATTCAACCCGTTTCGTATTTAAGACTTTATTAAGCTCTGGAGTTAAAAGTTCAGATATTGTTGGTGGAAAAATAACGGCAATTTGCGAAAGAATATCTCTGACTAGGTTTTCATTGCCAAAAAACGCGATAAGAGACGAGGCAAAAACAAACAAAGGAAATAAAGATAAAAGAAAAGAGAAGGCAACAGAACTGGCAAGAGAAGTCCCATTCTCATTTACCATACGCTTAAGCGCACTCCAAAACACACTCATGATATCCCCCAAGGACAAAGACAAAATTCTCAGATATTATTTTTTTTACTGGCATTCATAATAACATTTAAGACATCTGGGAATTTAGCATTGAGTTCGTCACAACGCAAAGTATTAAAGACTTCTGCACCTTGGCGTTCTGAAAGAATTAGTCCTGTCTCTCTTAAAACTTTATAATGATGTGAAAGAGTAGATTTAGGTAATCCCTCTGGCGAGGCATCCCGACAGTTGAGGGGTCTTTTTGCCTTAAAAAGGCTCGCAACAATTGCAAGCCGCGTCGGATCAGCAAGAGCATACAACATATCCGTAAGCGAAATATCATCCAAGGCTGGAGAACTAGGTAACTGTGTCATCAGATTTATATGATCTCAAAAAATAAAAATTCAATAGTTCAAGAATATTGAACTCACAAAATTTAATTATATATAAAAGTAGTTCGAGAAAATTGAACTAACAAAAGTCAGTTCGCTCTCACGCAAATTCACACTAGGAGACAATCCATGTCACAATTAGCCCCCCTCTTTCCCAGACAACAAGTTCCAGAAATTTCTTTACCGACTGTTGGCGGTGAGAATTGGTCATTATCTGAACAATTGCCACAAAACTTCACAATGATTGTAATTTATCGTGGGTTACATTGCCCAATTTGTGCAACTTATCTAAAAGATTTAAATAGCAAAATTGAAAAATTCTCTGAAAGAGGCGTAAATGTTTTCGTAGCGTCTAGCGATACCCAAGAAAGAGCCGAAAAAGCAAAAACGGATTGGGGACTTGATAAACTAACAATAGGTTATGGGTTATCTCTAGAAAAAGGTCGTGAGTTAGGCTTATACATCTCTACCTCAAAAGGAAAAACCTCAACTGGTGTTGTGGAACCAGATTTATTTATAGAGCCAGGGCTCTTCCTGGTTCGCCCAAATAGTGAGTTATATTTCGCAACAGTTCAAACAATGCCTTTTGCCCGACCGTCTTTCACTGATATTTTAGGAGCGTTAGATTTCGTGATCAAAAATGATTACCCAGGACGCGGTGAAGTTATTGATCACACAAAAGTCTAAAACCTTGCTACATTGCCAATTTCAAGTAAACCAAACACAAGAGATTGGCAATTCAGCTATTTGTAGAATATCACGAAATAAGGTTATCTAAGATTAACCAGCCCCAGCAAAAAACGATAAAACCAAACCAATAACTTAAAACTGTAAACCCTACTGCAACATTCTCTTGGGCTTTATCATCATATTCAGGGGTCTTCATAAACACGCCCCATGTCAGTCCACCAACAATAAATATAATAAAAATCATCATTAATGAATAAAAATCGAATCGTCCCAAATAAGCATCTGGCGCATCAGCAGTTACCCCAGAAAGGATTGAAAATGCTGACCAGTTTAACGTGGCAATAAAAGCACATATAAAGGGCAGTATAAATCCAGTGATGCACTGACCAGATGGGTCTAAATGTTCTGCAAATGATTTGTATATGTGCCAGCCAAGATAACAAACAGCAATATAGCTAATTAGAAAGATCATAAAGAAGAAAATAAGTGGAAAATTTCCCCCCAGATAGTCGGCAATACCAGGGCTTATATGAACCAAACCCGAAAGCGAGGTATTAATAATAAGAAGGAAAACTGAAAGAAAAAACTTATAATTATTCATTGAAAGACGCTTTACTTAAATTACCAATTTTTTTTATATAGACTAAAAGATAACATGAAAATAATGTTGATGATCTAGCCTTATGAATTAATACTTAACATTGATCATACACTAATTGACAGCCGATACTTTCGGACAGAATTTCCCAACCTTTGATTTAAGCAACTCTACTGTACGACTACTTGGATATCGAGGCAAATGTCCAGTTTCAGCATTTCGGCTAAACTCATTCAAGGCTGCCAGAGATCGCTCTCCCCAAACACCATCAATCTGACCATTATAACACCCGAGACGTTTAAGTTCTTTTTGCACATTCTTTGCAAGTTTTTCACGTCGATTTTCTTTTTTCTTGGTGACGTTATTGTTTAATGAAACTTGATTTTGTTTCTCAGTTTTACGCTTTATGCTAGGAGTGCGTGCAATTTTAAGTTTCTTTTTAAGAGATTTTAATTCTTTGCGAACTTTAACGAGATCTGTCTCAAGAGCTTTCTTACTTTTTTGTTCTGCCAACCGTTGTTTTTTTAAAGTATCCAGTTCATTTTTCAATTTTAAGGTTGCATCAGAAAGAGCAGCTGGTTTCTTTTTGGAGGTAGCAGAGAGATCCGCAACTTTTTTCTTCAAAAGTGCAAGCTCTTTCTGGGACTTCAACAAATCTTCCGAAGAGCTTTTACGTGATACTTCAGCAGCAACAAGCTTTTTCTCTAATTCTGAAAATTTACTAAGCTTATCCTGAGCAAGCTTCAAGTCTTCAGAGATCGCCTTTTTCTCTGCATTAATTGTTTCTAGGCGACTCTCCACTTTTTGTCTATTTTCAGTTTCAGTATTTTTTTGTTGCTTTAAAAGATCAATTTCTTGTTTTAGCTTTAAATTTTCTTGATTATCTTCCTTTTTAGCAACAACGACTTTCTCTTTATTAATCTTTTTTTCTGCAATTGTTTTTTTAAGAGAAACCATTTCTTCGCTTATAGATTTATATTGCCCCTCAATATCTTGTCTCTTCTTTTGTTCTTCTTGAAGCTCTTGTTTAAGGCTTGCCATTCTAGCGAGTTTTTCTTCAAAGCTTTTTATTTTTTTACTAAAAGTCCCAACAGTTTCGTCTTTACTCTTTAAGGCCTCTTCATATTTAACACGAGTATTTGCAATGTCAGACTTATATTTTTGTACCTTCTGACGTTCTTCAGTCAATTGACGGTTGGCAATTCTCAGAGCCTTATTGAGTTTTTTATTATCTGAAAGAGCATTACCTAAATCATTTGCAGTTGTAAAAAGTGTCTTTTCAGCTTTTTCACGGGCATTTTTTTCTTTATCCGTACGAAGGTTAGCCTGCTTCACAACAGCTCCAACTTTAGCTTTAATGATAGAAGCAGATCTGAGTTTTTTTTCAGCCTCAATAGATTTGAAATAAACAAGCCCTGAGCTAATAGACGAAAAAAATACAATAATTGATAATAACGCAAATACAAAAGTGCGGGCCATCAATTCCCCCAAAATAATTTATTCAAAGTCAATCTTATATATCCAGACGGAAGGACCACATAGAATGCGGGCCTTTCGAAATCGTATAGCATTTATTTCTATAATCTCAAAATTTCTTATTTAATGCAATTATGAAAAAAACATGACAATATCAATTCATAAAATAACTTTTTGGGTTCAAAACTATCAAACCTTTTTCATATCTTATAAGTTTATGCCGCAGACTGATCACTACTATTAGTGTGCGTTCGATTAATATTAACGGGCTCTTTTAAAACATTAAGCTTATGATACTGACGCACTTTAACTAACATAGCTTTTGTAAGCTCATTATTTGCAGCAAGCGCAAGCTCACCATCAAGGGTGCGCAAATCTTCTAAAAGTAGATCACCAGGTAGAAGCTGGTTAATCATGACATGAAGGTTTTCTTCGCTTGGCATCTCTTGATCCACAATATCCAAGAAGCATTTATGAGCTGCTTCAAGTAATTCTGGATCAAATTGAGCACTTTTCTCCGCCAAATCTACAAAAGTATCTTCATTTGGAACGCGTCCCTTTGAGATTTCAAGCATATTTTTCAGCAAACACAATAGTCTTGATTGGAAGGGAATATCATGCCCTTGAATATTGTCTCTTGGAAACCCTGAGCCATCAAAGCCTTTATTTTGGTAATATACAGCCTCTGCAATCGGCTCGAGCCTTGGTACATTAGTAAGAAGGTCCTTTGCCAAACCTGGAGCAGAATTATAAATTTCCCTCTCAACCTGCGTTAATTCCTCACCAGAAATTAATTTAGCACGCACCTGCACAGGCAGAACAATATCACCGATACTGGAAAGCATAACAGCCATATCTAATTCCCAGGTTTTTGGGTACTTAAGATATCTGGCAAACTTACGAGCAGCTTTCCTCATAGGACCTGTTGATTGAATTGCATGAGGGTCTCTCAAAGCAATAATATCAACCAGCATTTTCACACTTCCAGCCAATGTCTGCTCTAGAAGGTCTTTTTCAGCCTTTTGCAATTGGTATTGATGGACAGCATCATCAATTGCTTCTGTAAGTTGCTCAAGAGTACATGGCTTATTCAAATAACGAAAAACATTGCTCTCATTAACGGAATTAACCGCTGTTTGCCGATCTGCATTCCCGGTCAGCATCATTCGTACCGTGAGTGCGTCCTGTTCCATAATTTTCTTCAAAAAACTGATGCCATCCATTCCTGGCATCTGCTGGTCACTAATCACTACAGCAAACGGACCATGTTTTTGAAAAATGTCTAGAGCTTCTTCAGCACCAATTGCAGTATGGAAAGTGTATTTTTTATAAAGCCTGCGCTTAAAAGCATTTAAGACACGAGCATCATCATCAACAAATAAAACATTTTCTGTCATAACGTCTCTCCTCACGCAGCTTTCTCAGGAACATCAGCTTCTTTAAGTGGTAATCTAATAAAGAAGGTTGTTCCCTTACCTGCCTCAGTTTCAAAATACAATTTACCAGAGTGCTTTTTAACAATGATATTATGAGCTAAAGCTAATCCCTGACCTGTCCCCTTACCAACCTCTTTGGTCGTAAAGAAAGGATCAAAGATATGATCTTTGTGTTCATCAGAAATACCGCATCCAGTATCACTCACACTGATTTCCACATAGTCAGGAACCAGCCGAGTCTGAACCTTAATTTTTCCTTTTTCAGCACTGTCACACGTCTCTATTGCTTGAGCTGCATTAACAATGAGATTCAATATCACCTGATTAATTTCTCCTGGTATACAACTAACTTCAGGTAAATTATCCTCAAACTGTGTTTCCAGTTCAGCGACATATTTCCATTGATTAGTTGAAAGTGTGACAGTCCCCTCGATAGATTGATTCATGTCTGTCAGTATTTTCTCTTTTGTTCCAGGGTGAGAAAAATTCCTGACAGATTTAACAATCTCACTAACTCGAGTAATACCATCAAGACTTTGCGCAATAGCTTGAGGAATTTCTTCCATCATAAATGCGAGATCATCATCTGCAGAATTATCGACTGCCTGATTGCCTTCACTCTGAGCAGATGAAATCTGAGACATTAAATCACTAAAGCTATCGTTCAGAAAATGTAAATTATCACCGACAAATTGAATTGGCGTATTGATCTCATGGGCAATTCCGCTCGCTAAGGTTCCAAGAGCTTCTAACTTAAGAGCTTGCCTTAATTCTTCTTCAAGCAATTCTCTTTCAGCTTCTTGTATTTTCCTTTGGCTGATATTTCTAAAGATCCAGATCGTATGTGAGTTGCCCTTAATATCAGCCTCTGAAATAGAAAGCTCAATAGGATAGGTTTTGCCGTGACTGCAGGTTGCAATAAATTCGCTGTATTTTGCTTCTACAGAAACACAAGATTTATTTGAAACGAGAGATTGGATCTGATCAGGCTCGCAATCTATAAAACTCAAAATATTGCTTCCAAACAAGGTATCTTTCTCATATCCAAACAGTTTTTCAGCATACTGGTTCGCACGAATAATATGAAACTCATCACTGACCAACACAATTCCACTAAGAGTATTATCCAAAATGATATTGAGTTGGGATGTTTGAAGAGAAAGTTGATCAGCTGTGCTTCGCAGCATTTTATTCATCAAAAAAAGCTCTTTGCTTTTACTCTCCAAAAGTTCTTCTGCCTCAATACGCGCCAAACGTTCTCGCTCAAGTTTTTGTTCAAGAATTTGATTATTCATACGACCTCTATATCTCTCGAGTTAGATCAAAACGAATTAATTGCTCTACACCATCGCTGATATTCTCACGCTTTAGAGAAATTTTATCGCCAAAATGATCAATGCATGCCTCAATAAGACCCTGTGCCAAATCCCCCATATGCCTCATCGATTTGTAGACAAGGATGAGTTTGTCATCAGAAACACGTTCACAGGTAATGCTGGGTAATTCTGCATTTGGATAAAGTTTGCGAACTTCGATATGGACAACATCATCAACACTTTCCAGGAACAAAAAAGCGTTGGGTTTATCTGTAAAAAAACAATCAAAATTCTCAACAAATCGGCCAAAGAGATAAACACCAAAACTATGAACCAACTTGGGAGGTGTTACGCCTGTTTCTGAGCTAAGAGCAGAAACAAGTTGGAATATCTCTTTACAATCGTAAGTACCAACATTTGTATAAACACCGTTAGAGGGAAGATCACACGAACTGATAATCTTTTCAGTAACTTCAGGCGAAATGGTTTGATCAACCATTTCTAAAAATTCTCGAAATACCAAGCCTTTCAACCGGACCTCCAACCTGAAAGCACAAATATCGTCAAATGACTGCTCTCAAAATAGACTATCCAATTTACAGCAAGGAGGAGAAAAATTTATTAACAGGTGGGGCATACATATAATTTAAGTAAACAAAGCGTAATGTAATTAGAATAAAATTTAAGGTTAAGGACATATTAATAAGTAACTATTCATTTTTAAGATATCTAGCCTCCAGCCACCTTGCACTAACTCTCTAAAAACATATCAAGGAAACCCAGCTCTGCAGGAGATTATGAACCCTTAATCCTATATGCCGGAACAATAACTATCATTGCACGGAATGCTTTACACCTTAAGACATAATAAATGAAAAAGACCAGACAATAAAAAGTGCAAAAGCAGTTTCTTGAGGACTAGCGCCAGTGTAGCGCGCAGCCTGCGTGGCGCTTGAACACTTAACAAAAAAGCCTCTAAGAAGGCACATATGGCACCATCTCAAAGGCTTTTATAAATAAATCTCAACTTTAGGTTGTATTAACCTTGAGTTTTAACTGTAGGCTGCTGAACCATAGTTGTTGGCTTGTCTGTACGCTTTAATGTACCGTCAAACAGCGTACCCATCTCAATACCGATTTCCTGGTGGAAGATATCACCTTCAACATGAGCAGTTTTTTGCAACATAACTCTGTCACCACGGATAGCACCAGTCACACGACCATGAACAACAACTTCATTAGCAATGATACCACCGTCGATTTCACCATTTTCGCCAACTACAAGAGACGCACAGTGCATATCACCTTGAATTGTTCCATCCAGAGTAACCTGACCTTTTGAAACAACGTTACCAATGATAGTAAGATCAGAACTAATAATTGTTCCTGCACCCAAAGGCTCACTTCTCATTGTAGATCCACCGCGAGATGGACTTTGTGCAGCAGATTGCCTTGGCTCATTAGAATGATTGTGTGAAGCAGCACCTGGAGCGCCACCAACCATCTGATTTCCACCCATTCCACCTGCTTCATTCTTCTTAGTAAACATATTCATTGACTCTCAATCCATAAATTGTACGCTACTGCCCCACGGCGTTGTTATATTATGACTTTACTAATCACTTCAAGGCCTCATATACGTGATTATCGCCTAAATTACCCTCATAAGACACAATATTCTAGTCCTAATAAATCAAAATATCATCATATTAGGAGTGCATAGAACACACAAGTATTTATAGGTTAACAAAACACCAATTTTCCAATATTAATGTCTTTCTAATAAGTCTAAATTATGAAAGTCAGGAAGCAAAAACAATATTTTTTTTTTAATAAAGTAAAAATATAAGAATAGACAAAAAAACAAAAATAAAAAGGTAAAACAAATAACAAAAAAGATTAAAATTCACTTGCTTCAAAGAAATAAATTGTAGAACAAAATTCGCATGTGACAACCACTTGCCCATCCTCAACCATTTCAGAAATTTCTTCCTTACTAAATTGCTTTAAAACAGACTGAATATGCTCCCTTGAGCAAGTACATTTATTATCAATGGGCTGCAAATGAAAAACACGCACCTGTTCTTCATGAAAGAGTCTATAAAGCAATTTTTCTGGAGCGAGCATCGGATCTAATAATTCATGATCCTCAACTGTTTCAGCCAAATGACAGATCCGGTTCCATCCATCTTCATCAATCTCATTTTCATCGATCTCATCAAGGTCATTCTGAAACTCTAAAGTACCTCCTTCAGTCGTCAAATCCTGGATCATTAACCCACCAGCACGCCAATACCATTGGCCAGCTTGCCCAGCCTCACCAGAAACATAATGCCTGGCGACGGCCAGTCTTAAAAAGCTTGGGAGTTGTTCTGACTGCATAAAATATTTATGTGCAGCCTGGGCCAGACTTTCACCCTCAAGGGCAACAATGCCTTGATAACGTTCCATATCTTTGCCTTGATCAATAGTCATTGCAAGATGTCCATGACCAAGAAGAGTTTTTTCATCTAACTCAGAAATCTTCTCCAGATCTTTAAAATCGTCTTTTTCAAAACTGGCATAACCACGAACATAACCTGGGGTCATATACTGAACAACCAGCATCTTGACCAAACCATCTGATTTCGTTTGCAAAATAAGTTTGCCATTAAACTTAAGAGAGGTTCCAAGCAAGGAAATAAGAGCCACAGCTTCACCAAGAAGCTTAGATACAGGTTCGGGATAATTATGCTTATCTAATATTGCATCCAGACTCCCACCCAAACGAACCAGGCGCCCGTTTGCATTGGCAGATTCTGCATGAAAAGGTAAAACACAATTATCATCCACATCTTCTGGACCATGTTTCAGCGTATCAATCGTCTGATGACTCATCATTCAACCATTTCTAAACACCATGCAAGAATTGCCTTTTGCATATGGAGTCTGTTTTCCGCTTCATCAAATACCACAGATTGTGGACCATCAATAACTTCAGCTGTCACCTCATCTCCACGATGGGCAGGAAGACAATGCATAAATATCGCATTCTCATTTGCTTGCGCCATAACATCTTTATCAACTTGATATGGGCGCAACAACTGATAACGTCGATCCGCATCATCTTGCCCCATAGAAACCCATACATCTGTAACAATACAATCTGCATCTTTAGCAGCATCTTTAGGGTCACGGATAATCGTAACATCCCCACCTTCATTTTGAACCCATTCTAAAAGTTCAGTATTGGGAGATAACTCTTCTGGACAGGAAATTCTTAATGTAAAGCCAAATCGAACAGCAGCATGCACCCATGATGTTGCAACATTATTTGCATCTCCAACCCAAGTGATTGTTTTACCAGAAATTGCCCCAAGCTTTTCTTCAAAAGTCAAAATATCTGCCATAATTTGACAAGGATGAGATTTATTGGTCATGCCATTAACAACAGGAATAGAAGAATTTTGTGCAAGTTCTAGTAATTGCGCAGGATCCGAACAGCGGACCATAATTGCATCAGCATAACGAGAGAGAACACGGGCCGTATCCCCAATGGTTTCGCCACGCCCAAGCTGCATATCAGATTGATTTAAAACCAATGTCTGACCACCAAGTTGACGCATTGCGATATCAAAAGAAACACGCGTTCGCGTAGAAGGTTTATCAAAAATCATAACCAGATTAGGTGGAAAACCAGACCGCACAGCCAGTGACTTCTGTCCTGTTTTAAGCTGTTTGGCCAAATCAACAAAAGAAACCAGTTCGTCTTTTGAAAAATCATCAATATCTAAAAAATGCTTAATTACCATCTCAATGGAATCCTATCACTCTTTAAGACTAAAATTTAACGGATAGCTTTCGCTGGATCACGAAGAATTGCACAAGCATTGTGAATACGCTCACAAGCTTGTTGAATCTGCTCGTCTCCAACAATAAGTGGGGGAAGTAAACGAAGAACATTATCCCCTGCAGCAATCGTCAAAAGCTTATGATGTATCAATTCTGTTACAACAGATTGAACAGGGACTTTACACTTAAGCCCAATCATAAGGCCTTCGCCACGTACAAGTTCGAAAATATCATCATTTTCATCAACCAATTGCGCAAGTTTCTGGCGTAAAATGATTGATTTATCGCGAATATTTTCCAAAAACCCATCTTCCAGAACCACATCTAACACAGCATTGCCAGCAGCCATAGCAAGTGGGTTTCCTCCAAAGGTAGACCCATGCGTGCCTGCTGTCATACCACAAGCCGCTTCATAAGTTGCAAGACAAGCACCCAGTGGAAAACCACCACCAATACCTTTGGCAACCGCCATAATGTCTGGAGTTATACCGCTCCATTCATGAGCAAAAAGGCGACCCGTACGCCCAACGCCACTTTGAACCTCATCAAAAATCAATAACGCCCCATGATCATCGCACAGGCGGCGCAAATCCTTCAAAAAACTCCACGGAACTGTGCGAATACCACCTTCGCCTTGCAATGGTTCAACCAGGATGGCAGCTGTTTGGGACGAAATAAGACCTTTAACTGCTTCAAAATCGCCATACTTAACTTGATCAAAACCTTCTAAAACAGGCCCAAACCCTTCCAGGTATTTTTCTTGACCACCTGCAGCAAGAGCAGCATAAGTCCGCCCGTGAAAGGCTCCTTCAAACGTAAGAATACGAAAACGGTCATCATCACCTTTACTTGAATGATATTTACGAGCCATTTTCAAAGAACATTCGATAGCTTCCGCACCTGAATTAGCAAAGAAAACAAGATCAGCAAAAGTCGCATCAACAAGGCGTTGACCAAGCTTTTCCTGTCCAGCAATGCGATATAAATTAGAGGTGTGCCATAACTTTTCAGCCTGATCTTTTAAAGCTGAAACCAGATGAGGATGGGCGTGTCCAAGGCTTGTAACGGCAACTCCTGCACCGAAATCCAGATACTCTTCACCTGACTGTGTTATGAGGTAAGCGCCGTGCCCACTTTCAAAGACAAGCTCTGCGCGCATGTAGGTTGGTAAGAGCGCAGACATACACCAAAATCCCAATCCTTAACAAATAAAAAAAGCTGCCCAAGGCAGCCATGTGTGCTACATAAATAGAACAGCACGTTAATTGACTACACCTTTCGTGTCAACTAGCCCCGAATGACAATCTAATTCCAAAACCTATTTATCCCCTTCAAACTCATCTAAAGCATCGAAAAGTTGCATTTTTACAATATTTATTCTGAAAACTAAGGAAATATTAACTATAACTGTTGCCCAATGAATCAATGATATAGTAGCTTACCCCAAGTTGCCTACGAGATGGGGTAGTTTCCGTAGGCCAGTACAATTTCATGAGTATCAGTATCGAGTACAAGGCTTAAGAGTGCTAGTGTTTATTAGCACAGAGTTCTTTCCAGTATTAGCGTATCGTTAGTGGTTTTTTGCGTTGTGGGTAGCAACGGAGAGGGCCATTCTTGTTTCAGTCAAAACATTTTGAGAGGGCATCCACTATGGCGTGGACTGACGAGCGGGTAGACCTGCTTAAAAAGCTATGGACTGAGGGATTAAGTGCGAGTCAAATCGCAAATCGTCTTGGCAACGTAACACGAAATGCTGTGATCGGAAAAGTTCATCGTTTAGGACTTTCTGGACGCGCAACAACGTCAAGAGTGAAATCTATCAGACCCAAAAAACGAGTTGCAAAAACAAGCAACAAAACTATGCGTCCAAAATATGCAGGCGCAACAGGGGCATCGGCAAAACCAAATTTCGGTGGTCTGGAACCAATGGCAAAACCAGAATTGCCAACCAGCAACTATGTCGAATTGTTCATTCCACTAGAAGAACGTAAATCAATCTTAGAATTAAAGGAATGCAGCTGTCGCTGGCCAATCGGGGACCCGACAGATGATGACTTCCATTTTTGCGGTCGCAATAAAGTGCCAGGCACACCTTATTGTGAATATCATGGCTCCATTGCATTCAACCCAATGCACACGCGCAGAAAACAGCGCGAACTAAAAGCAGGTTAATCAAGGAGGGCGTAGTCCAAGAATTTTATTAAAATTTTCTTGAACTGCAAAGCGGGGAAAGAAAGCCAGAGTTGCAGGGGGCAGCTCTGGCTTTCTTGCTTTTGAAATACCAATAAGCGGGAAATGAAGAGATTACTCAAATTAACAATTTAAGAAGAAATTTTCCCTAAGAACAAACACCACATTTAAACTGCTGATCGCTCGTACACAAAATCAGGCCTTGTGAGAGAACATCAATAATATCTTCACTCACCTTTTTGCAGGTTTGCTTATCTAAAAGTTGCTGGCAACCCTTCATAAGACCTTCAACACGCACGACATGGCCAGCTGTTGTGCCAACATCTCTCTGCTTCACCATCAAATAGCTGAAACCAAACAATGAAATGCTCTCACGATGTGTCTGGAAAAGTTTATCAACGCGGCTCATTAAGGCCTGATCCTTGGTATGCAAGCTCGAACATTGGGGAGCAGCATAAACCAGATGAGGCACCATCATCAGAAAAGCAAATACAATAAGTCTTAACATCTTTTAACCAATCCATAGATTAACTGGACCAAGTATAAACTGATTATATTTAATTTTCGGTGATCAATAAAAAATAAAATTACAGGAATAGGTTTTTTTCCCTATTCCTTAAGAAAAATCCGTTCATGAAAGTAAATAGACAATAAAAAAATCAACAAACTTTATAATATATTGGTGGCTTCAACACATAAAAAGATTCAGATTATTTCTCGAATTTGAACACCGAACGAAATTTCTGTATGAGAAATACAAGCAGCTCGTTCAGAAGTTAAATTCAATATCTCTTCATCTGCACGATAATCATCAAATTTATCACGGTCCGGAAACCTCAAAATATGTGTTTCAATTTGTTCTGTCTCTGAAGGAATATGCCTGATAGCCATGAGTAACTGACCATCATACCGTGTCATAATACCAAGTGCTTTTTATTCATATTTTTCAAAAGCAGGTATTTGCCCCTCTTTTATGATCAGTTTTACAATAACAACCAACTTGTCATCACCTTCAAGTGTCATGGGAGGCCTCTGAATTTAAGCGGTTATATAAAGCATCATATGTCTGTTTTGCAGATGCAATTTGATCCGTTTCACTTCTGTCTGGAAACAATCTGTAACTAGGCGCAATAATTGGCTTAAAGCTCTCAATATCAATTTTGATAACAGCTTGAATAGGAAAATCATCGCCAATAATGTCTCTTAAGGCAGAAGAATAGCTACCAAAATCATCATCATTTTTTAAAATGATAAAAGCATCACCATAAAGCTGATACCCTTTTTGCCGAAACACATCAACGAAACTGAAACACACTTTAGGGTTTAATTTAATATTACGAACACTATTAGGAGAAGCAATATGAGCAACCAAAACAGAATGGTCTCCATAAGCAACAAAAGCTTCCTTAGGAGAAACACTTGGCTGCCCATTTTCATTGACAGTCGCAAGCCATCCAAGAACGCTGGTTTCGATGGAATATTTAATATCATTTGTAAGCATCAAAAGACTCCAGCCAAATACTTATAAAATCACCCAACCCATTTAAAGGCCTTTTCCAGATAAGCCCGACCACCACTTTTCTGCCATACACCATGAGCCATAATCACTTTCTCAGGTTCCCAATCTAGCATTTCCCGGAGGGTATTCTGCGTCTTTTTACGCGGCCAGAATGATAACCTCCACTCAAGAGGCGCATAACCTTTACCCTCAACAATCCCCCAGCCTTTCGCCAAAAGCCGCTGCCACAAAGACCAGTGTTTCATAAGAAAATCTTCACTGAAATTCTCGGATAAATCTGCTAAAATCACAGTACGGGAACTTTTATGAAAAAACACGATTTCATCCATAGCCAGAGACCCATTAAACCAGACCTGCTCAATCTCCCCCTTCCAGTCAGTTGGAGAGTCATGTGTCAACACCCCGTCAAATTTTATCTCTTTACATTTATCAATCGTTGATTGAGGCCCCCACAACTTGGCATCTGGATAAGCCAAAAGCCACTCTTGTAAAAAAAGATAATGAAGCTTATTGGGGCTAACCAAATACTTAGGAGTGCCAAGCTCATGAACAGCGTCTTTAAGATTTTTGGAAAGTTGAACAGGCGACCAAACCCATAAGCCACCATCGTTTAGCTGAACAATCACACTGCGCGTAGGATAAGCAAATCCATAAAAATTAACGCATTCCCCTTCAGCAAGCCAGATACGTTCATCAACTTTCTCAAGCATCATTTAGTCCTGATCTATATTTAAAAATATCTTTTTTATAGATAGGACTTGATTAATTTTTAACAATACAAGGTTTAGCCGGATAAAAGTAAAAACTCCCTTTCAGCCAAAACCAAAAAGGGAAATGACAGGCCATTGAATGTTTTTATAACCTAGGAGGCATTATTATATTTATGCCCCATAGCATACCCGGCACCACGAACTGTGCGGATCGGGTCTTCTTCCTTGCCTCTGTTTATAGCTTTGCGCAAACGCCCGATATGAACATCGACTGTACGCTCATCAACATAAACATCACGCCCCCAAACACCATCGAGCAATTGGGTTCGACTGAAAACCCTCCCAGGGCTTTCCATAAAAAACTCAAGCAGACGAAATTCTGTTGGCCCCAAACGAACATCACGGCCATTGCGCGTAACTCTATGGAGTTCACGGTCTAACTCAATTCCCTCAACCTGCAACACAGAAGCAATACGCTCTGGGTTCGTCCGCCTTAAAATAGCACTCACCCGAGCCATCAACTCTGGTACAGAAAAAGGTTTAACAACATAATCATCCGCACCGGTTTTTAAACCACGGATACGATCATTCTCTTCACCTTTAGCAGTCAACATCAAGATAGGCGTATTACGAGAATCTCTGCCAGAACGGATACGACGACAAACTTCAAGACCAGAAATCCCAGGCAACATCCAGTCCAAAATAATAAGGTCTGGGGATTCTTCTGCGATTGCAAGTTCGACCTCATCACCTCTTGTAACAACAACAACTTTGAACCCTTCAGCTTCAAGGTTATATCTTAAAAGCAACGCAATTGGTTCTTCATCTTCAACAATCAGAACTGTAGCATTCATATCTTTAAACCACCTCTAAAGCAGACAGCACAGAATGCACTATCATTCTTGGTTGTTAAATAAAGTCGTATCCATACGAGGGCGGCCATCTGGCAAATTTTCGCCGTGTACAAGATAATAAACATTCTCAGCAATATTGGTGGCATGATCTCCAATGCGTTCAAGATTCTTTGCCCCAAATAGAAAATGTGTACATAACCCAATATTCCGAGGGTCTTCCATCATATAAGTCAGAAGCTCTCGAAAAATTGAATTATACATCGCGTCAACATCTTCATCGCTTTTCCAAACTTTCAAAGCCTTTTCAGCATCTCTTAAAGAATAAGCATCCAGAACATCTTTCAATTGAGAAAGTGTAAGGTCTGCCATATGCCTAAACCCCAAAATAAGCTGTTTAGGATGATGTTCGCCAGAAATGACGTAAGACCTTTTTGCGATATTCTTACTTAAATCACCAACGCGCTCCAAGTCAGAAGAAATCTTAAGAGCCGTCATGATTTGTCTTAAGTCATTAGCCATCGGCTGGCGTCTTGCAATCATGCTGATAGCTAATTGCTCTATCGTTCTCTCAAGTTCATCAATAGATTTATCGCTTTCAATGGCCTTATGAGCGAGATCAGGAACGCGTTTTTCAAGAGACTCAATAGCATCACCAAGCAATCTTTCAGCAAGGCCACCCATCTTAGCGATATGATTATCAAGAAGAGAAAGCTCTTCTTGATAAGATTTAACAATATGTTCACTTTGCATAATAAGGCCTTCAATAATTAAATAAATTAATCGCTAGCCTATAGCAAAAAGTGCACGTATGCGATATCAAACCCGTCCTAACCAAATCGTCCTGTTATATAGTCTTGAGTTCTTTGGTCTGTTGGATTTGTGAAAATCTGATTTGTTTCACCTTGCTCAACCAAAATTCCCAAGTGGAAAAACGCAGTTTTTTGAGACACACGAGCGGCTTGTTGCATTGAGTGAGTAACTATAACAATACAGAAATTCTCTTTAAGCTCATCAATCAACTCTTCAATCTTTGCTGTCGCAATCGGATCAAGAGCAGAACAAGGCTCATCCATTAAGATAACTTCAGGACTAACCGCAATAGCACGAGCAATACAAAGTCTTTGTTGCTGACCACCAGAAAGTCCTGTACCAGGTTCAAATAACCGATCTTTAACCTCTTCATAAAGACCAGCTTTCTGAAGGCTACTTGTAACGATCTCTTCAAGATCTGTTTTATTAGAGGCCAAACCATGAATACGAGGCCCATAAGCAATATTATCGAAAATTGACTTTGGAAATGGGTTTGGTTTCTGGAAAACCATTCCAACTCTGGCACGCAATTGAACCGGATCAATTTTCTTATCGTAAATATCTTGCTCTTGAAGTTTAATCTCACCAGTAACACGGCAGATATCAATCGTATCATTCATACGGTTCAAACAACGCAAAAACGTTGATTTACCACACCCTGATGGACCAATAAATGCAGTAACATTACGATCAGGTATATCAATCTTCACATCAAAAAGAGCTTGCTTTGCACCATAAAAGACAGATACGTCATGGGCTGTAATTTTTGGTACGCCATTCACATTTTTTGTTTCTTTTGCAGCATCCTCTGTCACGACAGTCTCCATTTTAACAATCCCTATATCTACCATTTACGCTCAAATTTTTGTCTGAGGAATATGGCAATTGCATTCATTATCACAAGAAAGAGAAGCAACACGACAATCGCGGCAGCAGTTCTCATTTCAAACGCTCGTTCCGGGAAATCTGCCCATCGGAAAATTTGAACGGGCAGAACAGTTGCATTGTCAAGAACACTTGTAGGTATGTCCTTAATAAATGCTACCATCCCAATCAGGAGCAATGGTGCCGTTTCACCAAGTGCTTGCGCCATACCAATAATTGTTCCAGTCAAGACCCCTGGCATAGCCAGCGGCAAGACATGATGGAAAACAGCTTGATTTTTTGAAGCACCAACGCCAAGTGCAGCTTCACGAATTGAAGGAGGGACAGCTTTAATCGCAGCGCGAGCAGCAATAATAATCGTTGGCAATGTCATCAGAGCCAGCACCATACCACCAATTAAAGGAGCTGAACGTAAGTTCGGCATAATGGCGAGGAAAACCGCAAGACCAAGCAAACCAAATATGATCGAAGGAACGGCAGCAAGGTTATTAATATTCACCTCAATAAAATCTGTTAATCTGTTCTTAGGAGCAAACTCTTCCAGATAAATTGCAGCCATAACACCTATCGGAAATGCAAGAGATAGTGTTACAAGCATAGTCCAGAAACTACCGACAACAGCTCCCCAGACACCAGCTTGCTCAGGTTCCCTTGAGTCACCAGCACTGAAGAAACGCCAGTTAAAGACGCTTTCAACACGGCCCTGTTGCTTTAACTTCTCAAGCCAGATAATTTTTTTATCAGAAATTTTACGGCTGGCTTCAGGCCTCTCATTGACAAGAAGTTTCCACTCACCGCTTTTAGCCGGTTCAAAAGATTTTAAAGGAACGATAGCCTGGCCAATAATACTATCAGCTGCAACGGTCTTGATCTTAACAACACCATCGTTGATCTGCACAAATTTACTGACAAGGTCACGGGTCAACTCACCCACACCACCAGGTGCTTTAGCTTTTTCACGAAGTGATGTTGCTTTGGACAATAATTCATCTCGTTCGCGTATTGCATTATCAAGACTTGATTGCACGGACGCTTTTTTCTCATCAGTTTTAACAAGCTTCAGCTGTTTTTCATAAAAATTAACAGCTCTTATTTGTCCCTGAGCATTTCTCTCTAAACGCTTCGCTTCTCTAACAAGAGATTTTTTGATTGAGGCCAATGTTTCGTTAAGAACATTCGACTCGATAATGACTTTAACTTGATCACCTTCTTGAACAGGAGTTGCTGTTCCAAACCCTTGATTAGCTTCTAATATCCCAGCATACCCTTTCAGATAAAGGTCAGCATCATCATCAACAAGAAGTTTTGCTTTAACAGTTTTACCGATCAAGCTTGTATCAGCTTTCACAGCATCTCGTAATTCAAGACCAGCAGCATCACTCAACAATCCATATAATGCAAACTTATCGTTTCGCCCAGTAACATATGGAAAGGCTTCCTTAATTGAAGTTTTCCAGAGTTTATCAAGGTTTTTAGTCCCAATTTCTTGAGGATCAGCCTTACCCTCTGGGTCAACAACAGCTTTGTCGTATGTTACATCTAATGTGATATAATGCTCAGAAAGAGCACCTTTAGATTTCCAGAAAATATCAAACAGCAACACAAACAAAAAGCCTGTTGCGATTGCAACTGAAATCATTCCAAAAAACTTAAACAGGGCTTCTGATTGATAACGTTTTGCCAGACGCTTTCTAGCATAATCAGAAGTATGTATATTTCTTTTATCAATATCTTGTTTCATTTTTTATGCCCTTTAATCATACTTCTGGCGATATTTTTGTACAATACGCAAAGCAACAATATTAAATGCCAACGTTATTGCGAAAAGGGTGAAGCCAAGTGCAAACGCAGGTCCTGCTGCTGTATCAGCTTCAGTATCTCCTGTGATAAGAGCAACAATCTGCACAGTAACAGTGGTCATTGCTTCTAGTGGGTTCCAGGTTAAATTAGCCCCCTGACCAGCAGCCATCACCACAATCATAGTCTCACCGACTGCACGAGAAAAGCCAAGCAGTATAGCCGATACAACTCCTGGCAAAGCAGCAGGTAAAACAACTTTGCTTATTGTTTCTGCTTTGGTTGCTCCAACGCCTAGTGATCCATCACGCAAAGACCGTGGCACGGCATTAATCACATCGTCAGAGAGTGAGGATATGAATGGTATAATCATTACACCCATCACAAGTCCTGCTGTAAGAGCACTTTCTGAAGCGACGCTCAACCCTATGCTCTCTCCAAACCCACGTATAAAAGGAGCAACAGTAATAGCAGCAAAGAAGCCATAAACCACAGTTGGTATACCGGCCAGAATTTCCAATAAAGGCTTTGCCCATGTTCTAACGAAAGGACTAGCATATTCTGAGAGATAAATTGCAGCCATCAAACCAATCGGTACAGCAACAAGCATGGCTATAAAAGCAATCATAAATGTGCCAGCGAACAATGGAATTGCACCAACAGTCTCTTCATCGACTTTACCTTCAAAAACGCCAGATAAAGGAGACCACTGCGTACCAAACAAAAACTTATGAACGGGCACGTGACTGAAAAACTTAACAGTTTCTCCAATCAACGATCCTAAGATTCCAATTGTAGTAAGAATTGCAACACCAGCGCATAAAGCAAGTATAATATAGACAATACCTTCGGTTTTATTTCTCGCACGCGCAAGAGGTGAAGCGCGAAGATATGTGGTTAAGAATGCGATAAGAGCGAGAACAATAGCTGCAACACTAATTGCAATATTTCTCCAATAACTCATATCAGCAAATTGTTTTGCTAAATCTTCTCTAATCACCTTTTCTTGTTCATTATCAGCAGGAGTTACGAGACGTCCCTCTGCAATAGCTTTCGCCTGATCTAGAAGAAAGTTTTGTTTAATTTCAGGGAGCTTTAAAGCTTCAGGTGGAAGAGAATTGCGAAGATTATAATCAACATATTGTACAGCAAGCATATTAGCGACGATTAAAATGCCAAAACCAATAATAGCTGTCCATAAAAATGAATAGAAAGCCGTGATATCCAGGACGAGAATGAAGCTTACCAAGTTGGCCCTCAACGGAAGCAACTGCCCTTGAACGGCTGAAGAAGAATGCACATATACTAATTACCATAAGTGCGAGCGCAGCATAACCTATCATGTTCTTGCCCTTTATTGTTCTGCGCAAACAAGCCAATTACATAGGCTTGTATAAGAAAGACACTCAAAAAACGATATTAAGTATCAAACATACAAAAGGAGTATGGCTGTGTCAGCCATACTCCCTAAAGTAAAAACTTACTTAAGTTTTTCTTTACCAGTCATAGTTTTAAGAGCAAGCGCGCCTTCTGCATTTGCTTTAAACTTGTCAGCTGGTAGAGGGATAAGACCCTTAGGAACTAGGTAACCTTCGTTACCAGAAGTACCTTCAGCAACGAATTCAGCAACGAATTCTTTGATGCCTGGGATAACGCCAACGTGAGCTTTTTTCACGTAGAAGAAAAGCGAACGAGAAACTTTATATTTGCCAGAAGCAATGTTTTCGAATGTTGGAGCGTCGCCGTCAACGATAGAACCTTTAAGCTTGTCTTTGTTTTGGTCTAGGAAAGAGAAACCAAATACGCCAAGAGCTTTAGGGTTTTTCTCAAGCTTAGAAACGATCAAGTTGTCGTTCTCACCAGCTTCGATGTATGCACCATCTTCGCGAATGTGGTAAGCGATTTTCTTGAATACGTCTTTACCCTTAGCTGGCTTTCCTTTTTTCTCAAGGAATTTAGCTGGGATAGCGTGTTTCTTAGCAAGCTCAGCAATTTTCGCGTCGCCTTTTTTAAGACCACGAAGAGTTTTCAACCAAGCAATTTTCTTAGCACCGCCACCAAGAGCAAGCTCTTCGAATGCGTCACGAGTACCAGATGTTGGAGGAGGTCCAAGAACCTCAATTTTTTGAGCTGGAAGAGAAGGATCAACGTCTGACCAATTCTTGTATGGGTTTTTGATCAGTTTGCCATCTTTACCAGGAACCATAGCTGCAAGAGCACGGTAAAGCTGCTCACGAGTAAGTTTGAAGTCAACGCCAGCTTTAGCGTTAGCAACAACGATACCGTCGAAACCAACAACAACTTCTACGATGTCTTTAACACCAGCTTCTTGACAATTTTTGTATTCTTTAGCTTTGATACGACGAGAAGCGTTTGTAATGTCTGGGTGTGATTTACCAACACCTTTACAAAATAGCTTCAAGCCACCGCCTGAACCAGTTGATTCAACTTTAGGTGTTTTGAATTTACCTTGTGAACCGAATTTCTCAGCAACTGCAGTTGCGAATGGAAATACAGTTGATGAACCAACGATATTGATTTGGTCACGTGCAGATGCAGCGCCACCAGAAAGAAGACCTGAAACAGCAACAGCTGCTGCAAGTGCAATAAATTTATTCCTCACTGAGCTCTCCTTAGTGTTTTTCGATGTGGAGAAAGATAATAAAGACAATATCAATTTCAATACTGCCTTAGTGAATGTTTTATGCCCCATGCATAACACCAATATGACAAATTATCCCATTGATATATATAGCACATTTCGAAAACACTTGTTTTTGTAAAATATATCGTTAAAAATCACTTAATATATTTATTAATAGGCAATAAAAAACTTATTTTTTGAGGTGAATTTCAATGAACATTTCAAGAAGTTAAGTATTTGAAAAAAGTATTTTTTTAGAAAAACACAAGCTAATCATTAAATTCTGGTATTACAACACAGAAAGTAGAGCCTTCTCCAAGTTTAGAGGTTATTTTTAACTCTCCACGATGCCTGTTAATAATATGTTTAACAATCGCTAAACCTAGTCCTGTTCCTTCTTTTTCACGACTAGACTGAACATCCACACGATAAAACCGCTCTGTAAGCCGAGGTAAATGTTCAACAGAAATACCAATTCCATTATCAATTACAGAAACAGAAATTAACGAAGATTGTTTTGAACTTTTCAACAATTGCTCAATAAGAACCGTGATTTTACCACCCTCTTGACCATATTTTATGGCATTTTGAACCAGATTCTGGAACAATTGTATTAATTCATCACGATTGCCTTTAACATCGGCCACATCAATACGGGCATCGACTTGAATTGTGATATTGGCATCTAAAGCAATTGGCTGAAGAGTTGTAACCACATAATCAATGATCTCATTCACATCAACTCGATCTCCAGGAGCTATATGGGCGACCATTTCAACTCTGCTAAGAGACAATAAATCATCAATAAGCCGTATCATTCTCCCAACTTGTTGACGCATAATTCCCATAAATTCATCATGTACTTTTTTGTCATGACGTGCAGATCCCTGAAGCGTATCCAGAAAACCTAAAACAGAAGCAAGAGGAGTCCGTAATTCATGACTTGCATTTGCTATAAAATCAGAACGCATTTGATCTAAACGACCGTGTGTCGTTAAATCTTTCAATGAAATCAATATACTAGGGACACTAGCCTTAACACTTAAGCCCTTTAAAGGAGCAATCGTTGCCTTCATTTTTCTCTCAACAGGCACCCGCTCTGAATAAAGTATCTCGACAGTTTCATCATGTTTCGAAACACGAATGATAGCATCTAGTAAATCAGGATCACGAATAACTGAAGATATATGATTGCCAACAGGGCTAAGAGAAAATAAATCCTCCGCCTTACCATTCATATTCATAACTCTGCCATAGGAATTTAAAAGGAGGGCAGGGTCAGGCATAGCATCCAGAATAGGTTGGCATGCAATACTCTCAACTTGCTGAACAGGTGGTGATTTACGAATTGAAACGAGAGGTCTCAAGATACCATGTCGTGGTAAAAAAGCAGCCGCAGCAGAAATTATGATATATCCAAAACCCGCAATAATAAGTGAGGTCTCAGCAAGAACAGCCATGAAAATGAGCACGACCGCGACAACCATGAGTAGGCTTCTTCGAGCATAAAGGTTAAGACGAGCACGACGTATCACACCAGGAATTTGGTTTGGTGAAACTCGTCCTATACCATCTTTATCCATTTCCAAAATATATTTCCTACGATTACTCACAGCTCTGTTACCTGAATAATATATTTAAATATTGGCACCCTATAGGTCCATAAAATCGAGATTACAAATACGACAAACCATTCAAAAAGAAAGAAAATATCTATCTTCTAAGATAAAAAACTATGTTTTGATTACAACCATATGACGAAGAATAACTTTCCACACGTCACACGCTTGATATACAAAAATCTTCCCCAAAAATAATTCAAAAAAATAAGCAAAATAGTATACACATAAAACCTATAGATGCCTTGAAGGTTAATGAAATGCTAATGCCAATCAAATATGACTGAGCAAAAAACTTAAAAACTAAGGTGCAAATGAGAATAGAGATCACTCACAAAACCTAGGAAAGACCGCGTTTTTCTCTGGATAGATTTAACTTTTCAATGTCCTCAAGATATGTTTGCCAATAGTCATCCTTTTTTTCACCAAGCTCATAAAAATAAACCCACGAATAAATACCTGTATTATGCATATCATCAAATACTAACTTAACTGCATAATTACCCACAGGCTCTATATTCAAAATTTGGACGTCTTTTTTACCCCCCAAAATTTTTCTAGGCTCTGCCCCATGCCCTTTAACTTCAGCGCTAGGACTATAAACCCTTAAAAACTCTGCAGAAAACTGAAATGTCTCATTTGAATCAAATGTAATCGTCAACAAATCTTTCTGTTTGCTCAAAGTTAAATTAGTTGGCCAGGGAGAAGAAGGAGATGTATCATCAGAATCAGACATATTACTTACCTTTTAATGCGCAACGCATATTTTAAGTCTCAAAAATAATCTCTGGCATTTGCCCTTGCGCATTTTCATGATGCGACAAAAGATAATCCCATGCCTGTGAAGCAACGGACTTATATATCTTAGCATAATCCGATTGAGGAGAACTTACCACAACAGGTTCACCTTGATCCGATTTCTCTCGAATATCCATATGTAAAGGGACTTCTCCTAAAAAAGGAATATTCAGACGTTCTGCCTCTTTACGCGCACCACCATGTCCAAAAATATCCGAACGCTCACCGCAGTTTGGACACATAAAATAGCTCATATTCTCGATAATACCAAGAACAGGAACCTCGACTTTACGAAACATGTTTAGCCCCTTACGAGCATCTAATAACGCAAGATCCTGGGGTGTTGAGACAATAATTGAGCCAGAAACAGGAACTTTTTGAGCCATAGTAAGCTGCACATCTCCAGTACCAGGAGGCATATCCACAACAAGAACATCTAACTCACCCCAGACAACATCATTCATCATCTGAGTAAGCGCAGAAATGACCATAGGCCCCCGCCAGATCATAGGCTCATCTTCGTTAACAATAAATCCCATAGACATAACCTTTACCCCATAACTTTGCATGGGAATAAGTTTGTCTTGATCATTAAGATGGGGCTTACCTGTAATCCCAAGAAGTCGTGGCATAGAAGGACCATATATATCTGCATCAAGAATGCCAGTTTTCAGACCATTTGCCTGAAAAGCCATTGCCAAATTCACTGATGTCGTAGACTTTCCAACACCTCCCTTACCAGAAGCCACAGCAATTATATGCTTTACTCCGGGAATACCTAATTTATTATTTGTATCGCCTGTCTGCCTTTTTGCGTTAGGAGCCGCACCAGGCATAACACGACTTCTGGGAGCTTGGCCGGCGTCATGATCCGCCGTCAACGTCACGCTAACATGATCAACACCGTCAAGCTCTTGAACCAATGAAATGGCTTGAGCTCTAATATCTGCAAATGCATCAACTTTGTCAGGAGAAACAGTTATAGAAAAATAAACCTTACCTCCATGAATCACAATTTCAGATAAAAGACCCGAACTGACCAAATTGCTGTTTCCATCGCGAACTTTGACTTTACTCAAAGCTGCAATAATCATCTCTTGATTTACTTTGTTGGTCATAATAGCCCTTCTAGTAAGAATTGATAGGTTATGAATATCGAGAGAAATCACAATCTTTGCCTAAAAACAAAGAGTTTCAACGATTATTAATCATTCGATATTCAAAAAGAAAAGTCCGAAGAATTCTGATCATCATATATATTATATAATATGACTATCAATAAGGAAGAAACAGGAAATCAAGAAAACTCGAAATAAGTAATTTTAAAGACAAAAAAGACTGTTCTAAATTTAAAGCATTCTAAAGCTTAACAAATCTGTTATTTTTTGCTTATTTTAATTACAAACACATCATAAATCTCGCCCCAGTAAAACTTTTTATGGGTGATAGATGAGAGGACTGAAGATGGATGATATGAAAATTGCCATAATGGGAGCAGCTGGTCGAATGGGCCAGGCTTTAACCAGGGCAACTTATGAAACAAAAGGCTGCGAAGTATCAGGTGGAACAGAAGCACCAAATTCTGAAACAATAGGAAAAGATCTTGGGTCCATTGCTGGATTAGAAGATTTTGGCGTCAAAATTACTGATCAACCACTAAACTTATTTACTCACATTGAAGCAATTCTCGATTTTACAACACCTGAGACCTCGATTGCTAATGCAGAACTCGCAGCACAAGCACGTATTGTGCATGTCATTGGCACTACTGGTTTTTCTGAAGAACAAGAAGAAAAACTAAAGGCTGCAGCACGCCATGCAACCATAATCAAAGCAGGAAATATGAGTCTGGGTGTAAACCTCTTAGCATCTCTTACCCAAAAAGTAGCAAAAGCACTTGACCTTGATTTTGATATAGAAATTGTTGAAATGCATCATAAACACAAAGTTGATGCCCCTTCAGGAACAGCTCTTATGTTAGGAGAAGCCGCAGCTGAAGGCCGACGAATTGACTTGCAAACACAATCTATTCGTAAAAGAGATGGAATTACTGGACCTAGAGAATGCGGTAAAATAGGGTTCGCAACTCTAAGAGGTGGAAGCGTCGTTGGCGACCACACAGTTATCTTTGCGGGTGAAGGAGAACGTATTGAGTTAACCCATAAAGCGCAAGACCGTTCTATTTTTGCCAAAGGCGCTGTGAAAGCAGCTCTTTGGGGCCGTGGCAAATCGCCCGGTATCTATTCAATGTATGACGTCCTAGGAATTTAACAAAGAAAATACTGAAGAATGATAATATGGAGTGCACAATGAATAATACTCTAGTCCTTGTTCGCCACGGCCAAAGTGAATGGAATCTCAAAAACCTTTTTACTGGATGGAAAGACCCTGACCTAACAGAACAAGGTGTTCAAGAAGCAATATCAGCAGGAAACCTTCTAAAGGCTGAAAATTTAAATTTTGATATTGCATTCACAAGTGTTCTAACACGTGCTCAACGCACCCTGAATTTAATTCTCACTCAGTTAGATCAAGAAGGTCTTGAAACAATAAAAGACCAGGCTCTTAACGAAAGAGATTATGGTGACTTAACTGGCCTAAATAAAGATGACGCCAGAGAAAAATGGGGAGAAGAACAAGTTCACATTTGGAGAAGGTCTTATGATGTCCCACCTCCAGGTGGAGAAAGCCTCAAAAATACTGCAGAACGCGTAATGCCATATTATGAAGAAAAAATCGTTCCTGAAATCACTGCAGGTAAAAACGTTATCATAGCAGCACATGGCAATTCACTGCGTTCATTAATCATGAAACTTGAGAACCTATCACCAGAAGAAATCCTAAAACGTGAGCTAGGAACAGGTGTTCCGATACTATATACATTTAATGAAGATGGTTCTGTTGCCAATCACAAAGATTTACTAGCTTAGGTGTACGAAAATTTAAGTCAATAATCTATATTAAGACTTCATTAACAAAGTAACAATGTTAAAAACAAACTCATTATTAATGAAATAATAAAAGTTCTTGTTTAAAATCACTCGAATATATCAAGAACTTTTATTAAAGGTATAGATTTTTGCTGTGGACAAAAAAGCAATACATATTTTAATTGCAGATGATTCCAAAACAGTCTGCTCATTTATTTCTAATATATTAAGTAAAGTCCCATTTAACACCAAAATCGCAACAGCGCATACAGGTGAAGAATGCCTGAAACTTCTAAGTTCTGAAAAGTGTGATATAGCATTCGTAGATGTGCATATGCCTGATATGACAGGTTTGGAGGCTCTGAAACTTAGCCGCGAACGTGGCGGAAAAGCCTTAACTGTCATAATGTCTTCAGAAATTGATGATGAAAAAAGGCAGATCTCAAGAGATTCAGGCGCATATGAATACTTAAAAAAGCCTATCATTCCAAAAGATGTTACGGCGATACTGCTTAATTACCTTCGCTTTAACAAATTATCTGATGTCTTAATAGTTGATGACTCATCAACAGTTCGAAAAGTTATGAAGCGAATTTTAGCAGACAGTGTCTTCAAAATGCTAATTCGTGAAGCAAAAAGTGGCCTGGATGCAATCCAGGAAATCGAAACAGGCGCTCCTGATGTTTTATTTTTAGATATAAATATGCCAGACCTAGATGGATTAACCGTCTTAAAAAAACTAGCTGAGAAAGAAATTGTTCCTAAAACAATTTTAATGACAAGCGACAAATCAATAGAATTCAATCCAGAAATTGAAAGCTTAGGCGTAACACATCTATTGTATAAACCATTCTTTTCAGAAGATGTAGATAGAGTCATTCACGACATATTTAACCTAAGACCCACTTCATTACAGCATATGGAAAAAGTTATGACTCTACAGGCGAAAGAAATTGCAAAAGGTTTTGGTTGAAAAAAAAACTATTCGTTCATTTCTGCTCTAAGTTTACCAGCCTCCCAGCCAATAATAGCCTGCTTACGAGTTAATCCCCAGTGATACCCTCCAAGACTGGCATCTTTTCTTAAAACTCTATGGCAAGGCACAACGAAAGAAATAGGGTTACGTCCAACAGCCGAACCAACAGCTCTATGAGCTCCGGGATTCCCAATATGTTCTGCGAGGTCCGAATATGTGACAGCACGACCAGCCGGAACTTTTAGCAGTGTTTCCCAGATTTTAATCTCAAAATCCGAGCCTATAAATATGATTTTAATCGGATCAACAAAATCAGGTTGATAAGGCAAAAATATTTTACGAATCCAGACACCGGTTTTATCTTCACCGACACAATAAGTAGCATCTGGCCAACGCTTTTTCATATCAAGAAGCAATGCATCCTTCTCGCTTTCATGATCGCAAAAGCCCAATCCACAAACGCCCCGGTCTGTACACATCATTAAGGCAAGACCAAAGGGACATTCATGAAAACCATAATAAATTTTCAACCCACTCCCAAGCTTCTTGTAATCCCCAGGTGTCATGGCTTCATAAGTAACAAACAAATCATGTAAACGAGCAGGCCCTGATAACCCCAAAACATCCGAAATTTCAAGGAGGCTGGCAGAACCACGGAGCATATCACGCGCATGGTCTAATGTTATAGATTGAATAAATTCTTTAGGACTAAGCCCCGCCCAACGTTTAAAAAGTTTTTGAAAATGGGAAGGGCTTAAACCAACATGTTCAGCAATAACATCTAGGCTTGGATGGTCTCTCCAATTCGCCGACATAAATTCAAGTGCTTTGCGCACCAAATCATAATCCTGGCGCCCTTCAGATAAATTTTTATAGTCCATCGGATATGTATCCAAAGGTGTATCTGCTGTTATGTTCTCAAGTACTGACATAGACAACAAAATAACAGAATTTGCAGCTAACGCGACCCGAAACTTGTCCAGACATAAGAATTGATAATAACTTATAAACAGAGATTATAATAAATATTAAGATATTATGGAAGAGACTTTATATTCTCACCCCACCTCGATAAGAAACAAGAGCTTCATTTAAGGCCCTGGCAAAATCTTCTTTTTCATCATTGGTAAGAAAATCACCAATAACAAGACGTTTTTGATGAGAAGATAACGTCAGCGTAATAGTACGCTCCCTGGGTTTATGGATATCAAGGCGAACCCAATAGGGGTTAAAAGTCCAACATTTGTAGTTCCCAGAAGGATCATAACGACTAACTTTTAAATCATCATTGATAAGATCAATTGTTTCATAAATCTGACCAGAGCGATAATTTAGCTTAAATGCATAATAAATAAGCAGTACATCTAAGCCTAAAAAACCAACCACAGGCCATGCACCAATCAGAAAAAAAACAATCCCAGCTATAAAACTTATACCCCCAATAAGTCCCATAACGACAAGAAAACCATTAGAACTCAATGATCTATATGGTTTTAGGATTGCCGAAAAATGGATCTGGTCTTGGCCAGAAAACTCTTGTAGATTTCGTTCAATTTCACTCATCATGAAAGTTTAGCAATTTTCCTTTGAAATACGAAACAAAATGACATCATCTCCGAAAAAGACCAAAAAATCTGTCAAATCCAATCTCGATAAAAAAACAATAAACGAAATTTTTAAAAGATTTCAAAAAGAAGCTCCTGAACCAAAAACAGAATTAGAATATTCAAACCCTTACACACTTGTGGTTGCTGTGGCTTTATCTGCACAAGCAACAGACGTTGGTGTGAATAAAGCCACCAAAGACTTGTTTAAAATTGCAGACACACCAGAAAAAATGGTCAAATTAGGAGAAGCAAAGCTTCGTGATTACATTAAAACAATTGGTCTCTATAAAAATAAAGCAAAAAATGTCATTGGCCTTTCCAAAATGTTAATCGAAGACTTTAATTCGACAGTCCCTGAAATCCGTGAAGACCTTGAGAAACTGCCTGGAGTTGGCCGCAAAACAGCAAATGTTGTTCTGAATGTTGTGTTTGGTCAGCCAACAATGGCAGTTGACACACATATTTTTAGGGTTTCTAACAGAACTGGCCTGGCACCTGGCAAAAATCCTCTAAAAGTCGAAGAAGGTCTCTTAGAGAACGTGCCCAAAAAATATCTAACCCACGCCCATCATTGGCTAATCTTACATGGACGTTATGTCTGCAAAGCACGAAAACCTGAATGTGAAATTTGCAAAATCTCAGATTTATGCGCCTTTGAAGGCAAATCGATTTAATCTTGCATATAAAAACGACTGTTTTATAGTGCGCGGCTAATACATTTTATTCAATCAAGAATCCTTTTTCGGAGATTTCCTTTATGTCTGAGACCCACTTCGATGTTCTAGGCATCGGCAACGCTATTGTTGATATCATTTCAAGTTGTGATGATGAAAACTTAAAAGAGTTAGACCTGCTCAAAGGCAATATGCAGCTCATTGATGCAGAACAAGCGGATAATTTATACGAAAAAATGGGCCCGGCCATAGAAAGCTCTGGCGGATCTGCAGCAAACACAATTGCTGGCCTCGCATCATTTGGCGGTAATGGCGCATTCATAGGCAAAGTAGCGGATGACCAGTTCGGCAAAATTTTCCAGCATGATATCCGATCAATTGGTGTGGAATACCAAACCCCATTGGCACTCAATAGCATCCCAACAGCAAGATGTTTAATCTTTGTAACACCTGACGGTGAGCGTACGATGAATACCTATCTCGGGGCCAGCACACAACTGGATGACAACGAGATAGATAAAGACATGATCGCAAGAGCAAAAGTTCTGTATCTTGAAGGATACCTCTATGATAAAGAAGAAGCAAAACGAGCCTTCCATCAAGCTGCGGAAATCGCCAAATCAGCAGATACGAAAGTCGCTCTAAGCCTATCAGATGGATTTTGTGTTAATCGTCACAGACAAGAATTTCATGATTTCATAAAACAGGACGTTGATATCTTATTTGCCAATGAAGAAGAAATCTGCGCCCTTTATGAAACAGAAAATTTCGACGAAGCCGCAAACAATATCCGTACAGAATGTGAAATCTCTGCCCTGACAAAGGGAAGCAAAGGCTCTGTGATTATTTCAAAAGAAGAAACCATTCCAATAGACGTCGTCCCAGTCCAGGAAGTCTTAGACACAACTGGTGCTGGAGATCTCTATGCCGCTGGATTTCTCTATGGATACTCTAGAAACCAGCCGCTGAAAACGTGTGGTCAATTGGCAAGTCTTGCTGCGGGAGAAATCATATCTCATTATGGCGCCCGCCCTGAAAAAAATCTTTCAGAACTTGCAAATGAAATCCTAAAACAAGCTTAAACGCGAACTTGAAATCAATGCCTAGGTATAAACTCACCATAGAATATGATGGCACCCCGTTAGTTGGCTGGCAGATCCAGGATAATGGTGCGTCTGTTCAGGGTGAAATTGCCAAAGCCATAAAGGCGTTCAGTAGCGAAGAATGTAATCCAACAGGGGCAGGACGAACGGACTCAGGCGTTCATGCCCTTGGCATGGTTGCACATATCGACTTATCAAAAGATTGGGACCCACTAAAAATACGAGAAGCACTAAATCACCATCTAAAAACTAATCCTATAGCCATATTAAAATGCGAAAAAACAGATGACGATTTTGATGCTCGCTTCTCTGCCAAATCTAGACATTATCTCTATCGCATCATCTGTCGAAGAGCGCGTCTCGCACTGGATAAAAATAGAGCGTGGCATATCAATACAGAATTAGACGCACCTGCAATGCACAAGGCCGCCCAATGCCTTGTTGGCGAACATGACTTTACAACCTTCCGTTCTGCTCACTGCCAGGCAAAATCACCACATAAAACTCTAGACGAATTTTGTGTCATTCGAGCGGGAGAAGAAATCCTGATTGAAACGTCCGCAAGATCCTTTATGCACAATCAGGTCAGATCGATGGTTGGCTCACTCAAAATGGTTGGCGAAGGCAAATGGTCCACAGACGACCTCAAAGCAGCTTTAGAAGCAGCAGATCGGTCGCGCTGCGGTGTCGTCGCCCCAGCGCACGGACTGTATTTTGTAAAAGCAGAATATTGATTGGTAAAAATTAGAGGCTTTAACCTACCGGCCCAACAAACTCCATCAAACGACTTCTAAACTCATCAACCTCAAAACCCTGTTCGGATAATCCTTTTGGGATAATATGAACGACAAGTGGCCTCACATAAATCAATATATAATCTTTATTCTCCTGCCATCTTTTAATTTTGTCCCACGGAATAAAATGTTGCGAATGAACAGTGGACAGATATAGACCGCTACCTTGCAATTCGATCATCCGCATTTGAGTGATATCATCTTTGTGTAAATAAAAATTTCGATGAGTAATAAACTTCTGCCAAAGAGGAAAAATGATAAATGAGCACACAAAAAACATAACAAGCAGCCCAATAAGCCACTTATCAAACCCATAAAAAAAGCCAAGTAAGCATAAGCCTAAAAATAGGAAAGCAAAAAATAGATAATATTTTGTTGGTCTTTGCCAAACGAGCTTCATTGCTTCTTCATAGTCTTCTTTTGTAATCTGATATCTAATTTTCATGACAACACCCAATTGCCTTTTATCTGATATATTTAAACAAAAGCATATTACAAAATGGTACTAAAAATGCACAAAGACACATATATTCGAAATAACAAAGTCCCGGATCTTCTTCTGGATTTGATCGCTGAAGGAAAATGGCTTCAGCCTTCAAAGCATCAATGGGAAACAATCACACCATGGCTGAAAGAACCTATTGACCAAGTGGATTTACTTTTATCATTGGATAAAATGCAATCTGAATCGAGAGGCCTGGACTATTTAACAGGCCTTCAATGGTCCATATGTTCTTCCAAAATTTTAACTCATTATCAAGATCACTCCTTATGGCTAAACGCTGATAAAGCATTCCTGATTGCTGTAAACCGTGAGATAGGATCTGACCTTGCACTCGCTCTTGATTTCCGAAAAACCCCATCAAACCCAAGAGTTATTGCCTCAGTTTATGTTGATCAACATGATATATCAAAAGCAGAAAAATCAAACCTGCAACAAGAACAGATGCATTTCTGGCGTGAAGTCTCACCATGCTTTCATGAGTTTGTAAAAACTTATATAACTTAATCCTTCAGTCGTTCGAACAACAATAAAAGTTCATATTTTTAACTTCGCACGGCCAAATAAATTCCAACACCAATCAAAACCACTCCGGCAATCAGGCTCGGGCTTACAAAGGAGTTCAGCTTAAGAAAAACCCCTTCACCTTTAAGAGCAAAATAAGCATACCCAAGTTTTGTAAAACCAATCGTAAGACCTGCCAAACTGATAACAATCACAATATCGACAAATGAAGCTGCGCTAAGATCCAAAAACGCAGGAAGAAAACTCATATAAAAAAGAATTGCTTTCGCATCACTCAAAGTTAAAAATAACCCAGACAAAAAACTGGATATCCAAGACGCTGCTTGAACATCTTCAACCTTAAATGCACTTGACTGAGATCGCAGGATCAAAACACCTAAATAAATTAGGTATGCAGCCCCAGCATACTTTACAAAAACAAACAGATCGCCTAATACACCTGAAAGAGCTGACAAACCATAAATGGCCAAAAGAATAAAAATCACATCCCCAGCAATAATGCCAAGTACAACCACAACACCATGCCACAAACCAGATGCAACAGAACGCGCTACGACGGCCAGAACACTCGCATCAGGTACAATCGCAAGGGCCATCATCGCACCAAATAAAGAAAATATACTAGCAAGAGTCATATGAAAAACTTAGATAAAAATAAAAAAAAGTCGCTTCCAAATTTTTCTGGGCTAGGCACGAGGAGCGATGCTTAGGAAGGCTAAGTGAGTGACGAGTAACGAAGTCCAGGAAGATTTGGGAGTGATTAAAGGTTATGTAGAACAGCTGCCCCCACCTAACACACAAAACTTCGCACAATAAGGATGACACAACTTCACGGCCCCCTCATCAAACATGCCCCCATCAGCCTTTAGAGACTCTTCAAGGCTTGCTCCCATTCCAAACTCTTCGGCATAAGGTAGCAAAGTACAAGGGAGCACACTGGGTTTATCATCCCCTTTGCGCTTCACAACCATCCGGCTATTTGAGCACATAATATCCGATGGAGTTTTTCCAAGAATGTCCCAACAGGCTGTTGTAATCTCGGGAACATCCTCTTGTCCTTCCATCTCTGGAAACAGAACAACTACTGAGGTATCATAAGCATTAATGGCCCATCCACGGCTGGAAATAAGATCAGCATAACCAGCTCGTGAGGTTTTTTCTGTCTCACCCCAACATGTACGCCCGGCAATTGCAAGCTGAAAGCCCTGTTCAGACAACCAGTCGATACCGGCAATTGCACTGTCCCAACTGCGAGGCCCACGCTCTTTTTCATGTAATTCTTGGCTATGATGATCAAGACTAACTCGAAGCGTTAATTGGGCCCCATAGTGCTCTTGGAGCCTAAGCAAACCATCTTTAATTTTTTTTCTTTGCAAAGGAACCATGGCATTTGTAAGCACCAAAACCTCAAAACCACGTTTCAAAGCCTCTTCCATCATCTCCAGCATATCAGGATTCATAAAGGGCTCACCGCCTGTAAAAGCGATTTCTTTAGTACCAAGCTTCAAATTTTGAATTTCATCGTAAAGACTTATGGCATCTTGGGCTTTGAAATACACCAAACGATCATTTTTAGGACTGGATTCAATATAACAATTGACACATTCAATATTGCATAAGGTCCCTGTATTAATCCACAACGTTTCTAATTGATCCAAGGGAACCTGTGCTCTTTGTTCACCTTTAGCAGTAAGATCAGGATGCTCAAATTTCCCAAGGCTTTTAACACCATGTTTTGATTGGGATAGAATGGCGATTTCGTTCATTTATATTGGCCTGTAAGTCTTTGTTCTTTATGTTGACTACTAATAACACATACAGACTATATAAAAAGTCACAATAGGTTTATTGCAAGGCAAACCGATCTTCACGAAGCATAACAACTTCGTTAATCCCAGCCGGAACAGTCTCACGGCGCCCCCCAGAAACAAGCAAATTAATCTTTAAATACAACATTTTACTATAAAGAGGCATCTGAATAGTCGAATAAAGGCTTTGATTTAAAAATTGTGTTTTTAAAAAACCAATCTCTTTTTCTAAAACAAAAAGCACCGGAATTGGCTTTGGCACACTCGTTTGCAGGATATTTAACGTCGTCTGTAGAATCTTTTGGTGAAAATACCCATGCATACAGTTCAATATGATCAAATCAACAGGGTTTTCGAGAACATGCTCCAGAAAAACCATAGAATCATAAGATCTGATGTCTTCTGAACGAATACCCAGCCCCATTAAATTAGCCCGAAGATCGCTTTGTTCAGCGTCATAGGGCTCCACCACGAAAACCTTTAACGCGGAAAAGTCTAATACTTCAATTTTCATTGATAACTCCATACCAATCTTTATCTAAAATCTAATGGAATTATGTTAAAAATTTCTTTGACTTAAGTCCTTTTAGAAAAATTTTGGACTTTTAATAAGAATGACTATGGCCAAAAACAGCAAAAACCATTACTTTAGAGACATCCGAGGGGTGCAGTTGTACTGCTGAGATACACAAAAGTCCCATAAAGACCACGTGTGAACCCTTAGAACCTGATCCAGGTCATGCTGGCGAAGGGACGGAAAATATGTAACGTCCTACCTTTTCCAACGTCATCTGGACACCAAAAAACCGCTAGTTTCGTGTAATATCTTCTCTTCTTGATAGAAGAGAGAGGGAAGTATCAGATGGAAACCTCGTTATTTATTGCCAAACTGATGGGGCCATTCCTCATTATAGTTAGCATAAGTGGTTTGCTGAACTCACAATATTATATAAAAATGGCTGAAAATTTTATGGAAAGCCCTGCGTTGATCTATATTGCGGGTCTATTAGCTATCTTAATCGGACTTGTTCTTATCAACACCCACAATATCTGGATCGCAGATTGGCCTGTAATCATCACCATTTTTGGCTGGTTAGCTTTTTTTGGAGGCATATTCCGTGTGTCTATGCCAAACCAGGTAAAAACCCTGGGAAAAGCCATGATCGAACGTAAAACATTGCTCTTAGTCATTATCGCCATAAATTTCGCCCTTGGCTGTTACCTGACCTTAGCTGGTTATCAATTTATCACCTGACCTGTGGAGTCTTAAACGCATGAATATTCATGACAAAAACTTTATAAAACCTGAAGTCACAACTGGCCCCCTGCCAGCCTCTCAAAAAGTCTATACCTCACCAGAAGGGGCCCCAGACATAAAAGTGCCGTTCAGATCAATTGAGCTGACAGACAAAGAAAACCCGACTTTTCAGGTCTATGATACTTCTGGACCATATTCAGACCCTCAATACAATGTTAATGTCGAAAACGGACTTCCAAGACTACGGGAAGACTGGATCAAACAACGTGGCGGCGTTGAAGATTACCAAGGCCGTGACGTCAAACCTGAAGACAATGGCAATGTCTCAGGTTCACATTTGGCCCGTGAATTTCCAACCAAACACCAACCATTGCGGGGCGTTGGTGATGCCCCAGTTACTCAGCTGGAATTTGCCCGCGCGGGCATCATCACCAACGAAATGGTGTACATTGCGCATCGCGAAAATTTAGGCCGCAAACAAGCCCTCGAACAAGCACAAACAAAAATCAGCGATGGCGAAAGCTTTGGCGCAAACATCCCGGAATTTATCACCCCGGAATTTGTCCGCAAAGAAGTTGCCGAAGGCCGTGCTGTTATTCCTGCCAATATCAATCACTCGGAAATTGAACCCATGATTATTGGCCGAAATTTCCTGGTGAAAATCAACGCCAATATCGGAAACTCAGCCGTAACCTCTTCTGTTGAAGAAGAAGTTGAAAAAATGGTCTGGGCCACAAGATGGGGCGGCGACACAGTCATGGACCTCTCAACAGGTCGCAACATTCACAACACACGTGAATGGATTTTGCGTAACTCACCAGTTCCAATCGGAACCGTTCCAATTTATCAGGCCCTTGAAAAATGTGATGGCGATCCTGTAAAACTTACTTGGGAACTTTACAGAGACACACTCATCGAACAATGCGAGCAGGGCGTTGACTATTTCACAATTCATGCCGGTGTCAGACTACCATATATCCACCTCACAGCAGATCGTGTCACTGGCATCGTTTCTCGTGGCGGTTCCATCATGGCCAAATGGTGCTTGGCCCATCACCAAGAAAGCTTCCTCTACACAAAATTTGATGAGATCTGCGATATCATGCGCGCTTACGATGTCACCTTCTCATTAGGTGATGGCCTACGCCCAGGATCAATCGCAGATGCCAATGACCGTGCCCAGTTTGCCGAACTCGAAACCCTTGGCGAGCTGACCAAAATCGCTTGGGACAAAGGCTGCCAGGTCATGATCGAAGGCCCAGGTCACGTGCCGATGCACAAAATCAAAATCAACATGGACAAACAGCTTAAAGAATGCGGTGAGGCGCCATTCTACACATTAGGCCCACTGACAACAGACATCGCCCCAGGCTATGACCACATCACCTCTGGCATCGGCGCGGCAATGATCGGCTGGTTCGGAACAGCTATGCTCTGCTACGTCACACCAAAAGAGCACCTCGGCCTTCCAAACCGCGATGACGTTAAAGTTGGCGTGATCACCTATAAAATTGCAGCCCACGCTGCCGACCTCGCCAAAGGCCACCCGGCAGCACAACTTCGAGACGACGCTCTGTCAAAAGCCCGTTTCGAATTCCGCTGGGAAGACCAGTTTAACTTAGGCCTTGATCCGGAAACAGCAAGAGAATATCACGACGAAACCTTGCCAAAAGACGCCCACAAAGTCGCCCACTTCTGCTCCATGTGCGGCCCAAAATTCTGCTCGATGAAAATCACCCAAGACGTCCGCGACTACGCCGCCGAACTGGAGAAAAAAGAGCAAGGCATGAACGAAATGAGCGAAAAGTTCCTGCAACTTGGTTCAGAGGTTTATGTGTCTGAGGATGCTGTTAAGAAGAGCAATGAGGTGTTTTAGGAAATATTAAAAATCCTGGTGGATAATATTCACCCGCCAGGATTATACCTAACCTTCTAAGAGGATACCTTTTACGAATTCCTCTACAGATTTCTCACCTGATAAACAACCAAATCGATTCCCAGTACCAAGTTCTCCTTCAAAAAAAGGCGATTCCCAACAATTTCAGAAAAAAAACCATTAGGAAATTTTTCAGCTAAAAATTGTTGTAGTTCTTCAGATAAAGATACCATTCATTCTTCATAACAAAAGTACGTTTTCCTAATGCTATCAAACTCAAATTAAATCTTAGAGAATTTAGCTAGTAAAATTTTATATAGTTTAAAGCTAAATTTTTACTCTTTGGCACTTTCTTCTTTCGGTGAAATTATTTTAGTGATGCTTTCAAATAATGCCTTACCAGCTACTGGCCCTCCAACTCCAAAAGCTACTAGAATACTCAAAGCAATAACACTTTCTGTATAAATAAAAGTAATACCAGCCACAATTAGAGATATACAAGCGACGACTGCACCGATGAATTGTCCCTTTGATTTTAATTTATACTGATTATCGATCTGTTTATCTTGTTTTCTTATTGAAGCTTCCATCCTTTTCTCAGTTTGCTCAAGTAACCATTTACCTGCGCCTGGAAAAGCTTCTTCATATGCTTCAATAATTTGTGGTGGTACAAAGTTCCCACGGTACGAGGAGTATTTTAATTCAGCAGTTATAGCCTTAGTATCTATATTTTTAGAATCACTCTGTTGAAATAAATCCTTTAAAATTTTAACTATTTCAGGTGGAATATCATCAGGAAGTGCATCAAGCTCACTTTTCTGAGAGTTTGTTGATAATTCCTTTGAGGGCTCTTCTTGCCGCTTCGGATTTTCTGTGTCCGATGTCATGATCATCTACCCGTATATCATTTATTAACTGATCTGGGGAAGATACAAATTCTTGAGTAGTAATATTAAGTTCTCTGACAACAGACCAAAAATCATCTAATACTGAGTCTATATCTGTTTTGCTGTAAACATGGCGATCACAGACTGGAAATAAATCAAATGATTGAAAGTAACCATCAAGAAAATACTTAAATTTTTCTTCCGTTGATTGATTTATTACTTTTCGCTCATTTTTGAAACTATTTTTTTTCAAAACTTCACTCATAAACAAAACTAGGTACAAAAACTCTTGTTTTTTAGATAAATTTCTCGATAAAACAGGGCTATCAACTATACAAGAGTCAGAAGTAGGCGTCATTGTAGCTCACAATTTTCTAAAATTATATAAAATTCGATGTATTTTGATTCGCTCAATTTATAGCTTCATATAGGAGTAGAACAATTAAAAAAGAATAAGTGTGAATAACTGTGTTTGTAAAAAGGGGAAAAACCACCAAATTCTCTGAGAACTCTCTCGATTATGCCATAACCCTACCACAGTACCGTTACGCTGTCAAGGACTTTTTTCCCAGGAATTTATCCTCATGAAATTATAGTTAGGGAAGTCTTAAACCACAAAACATCCACCCCTCTTTCTTCCCTCGCAAGCCAGAGGCTTGTGGGGGAAGTACCCTTGCAAAGCAAGGGGGATGGGGGTAAAGCGACATATGACAAGCCTCACATTTTACCCCCCTTCCCTTTGTCTTGTAACCAAGCCAAAGGGCTTCCCCAATTGCAATTGAGGCAAGAAAGGGTAACCCTATCAAGAAACCTCGATTCCTTAACCTTTTATGAACATCTCACAAAACGATAACATTTTTCCATAAGTCAACCACCTCCCTTGCATCTCCCCTAAAAACACCCCAAAATAAAAGAAACATTAAAAACAAGGCTCGGAACCATGACAGATAACTCGGAAAACCTCATCCCGGTCTTCATTCCGCCTCTCATTTCTCTGCTGACGGATGCAGAAAAACAAAAAGGGGCAGACCTTACAGAAGGCGAAGTTTTGCAGATCAGAGACAGCGGAATAACCATTGCCCTGACAAAACAAGTTGCAGATGAAATTGAAAATCAGCGCGGCTATCCTGACTTAGACCCAGAACAGGCCTGGCAGCAATGGCGTGATTTTAAAGCAAGCAAATGAATAACATATCCGAATTTGACAGCGCACTCTTGCAACTCAAAAGCTGGTGTGAGCTAAGCCATGGGAAAATGATTGAAATCACAGATGGCTTAAACTATGAGTTTCACCAATACAAAACCTTCTCTGATCAGGAAATCTCTGAAACAGAAAAGAAAATCGGCTGGAAATTGCCAGAAAGTTATAAATCCTGTCTGAAACAAATCGGCCACGCCATGCTATTCGTCGATCGGTTTGGATTAGGCCTTGATTTTTACGATCTAAACGACATAACCCAAATACATCATGATCTTAAAACGATGGAGGAAGACCAGCCCATCACAGATCAGTTTTGCATGATAGGAAGCATAAGATCACTCGGCGATTTTTTTGGTTTCACGATAAACCGGGACGGCCCTGAAAACTTCAATGTCTATTGTCATGAAGATCCTGTTTATGACTATGTATCAATAACCGATGAATTAAAACAATGGAAAACTTTTGACGAATGGCTTATGCGCCTGACCTCAACATATGGAAAAGAATGTCTATAAAACAAATCGATAGAACAATCAGAAAATATTGATCAAATACATCAAATAGAAAGTCCGATCGGGGCTCCTCACCCCGACCGAAGATCATGTAGCAAAATCAAACTTCAATCAACGACGAACGATTTTGATCTTATCTAACCAGAAAATCTCACCACCACTATTCGGGTTCATTTCAACACGAACAGTCGCTCCGGGAGGAACTTTCGTTTCAAATCTGAAATCTTCAAATTCAGTGCTTGATGGAAGAGGCACAGACTCTCCAACTTGCTTGCCATTTACAAGCACGCGGAACGTCCCATCTGCAACAGCCGGTGTTGGATTACCGCGAAGCGTAACGATGATGGCTTTTCCAGGTTTCACCCTTTCAAAATTCACACCATAACGGCCTTGCCCGCCATCTCCAAAATTAAGCACCATCACTTCGCGCTCATTTGAAGCCGACAGATTAACAAGTCCAAGCGTCCCAAGACCACAACACTGTTTAAAAGCATCGCCTTCAGAATACTCAGCTTCATAAACACCGCGCCCTTTTGAGAAATCTGGAGCTTCGAATTTCCTTGTAAATCTCCGCCCAATTTCCCAGAACCTGCGATCTCTCAGCTCCGCCTTAACTTTATCAAGGATATATGGCTGCGTCTCAATCCGACTGTCACCCCAGTAATTGTCATTACATCTGATGTCACCACTCGGCAAAGGTCCGCACAACCAGTTAAGCTGGCTTTCCCAATGCGCATTGATATACGTAATGGACCGGATGACATCCCTGTTTTGACGAACATACTCAAATGTTGGAGCAAACCATTCTTTCCAGATTTGTTGAGGCGTTAGCGTAGTTTTATTCGCATCAAGCCAGGGCTCACCCTCTCTGAAACGACAAGCAACGGTAAGGTCCCCAAGGTCATACCCTGCAGGGGCAGCTTCTGCAACCATCACAGGTTTATTATGCAGACGCGCATAATCGAGCATGGCATTTTGTACAGCTCTTGGAGCAATGACTTCAGGGTTCTCAGTTCTATCACATGCCCATGGGCCGCCTTCACGTTTATAATTCTGCGTCATAAACTGAGAGATACCCATCCAGTCAACGACATCATCACCTGGATACCATTTATCGAAAAACTCAATCGCTTTGCCGTCTTTCACAGCTTTCGCGACTTCATAATTCTCTTTACCGACAATTGGTTTTTCAGGAATGTCCGCGCCCCAGGCTGCAGTCTGCCAGACTGTTGCAACACGCCACGCTCCCAAATCATCAATTCTCTTTTTGATATAACGAAAAGCGGCCTTATAAGACTCTGGCTCATAATTATTCCAGTGCCCATCAAATTCATAACCGATTTTCAGATAAACTTTTCGTTTGGTAGATTTTGCAAACTGAATGAGTTCATCAACCCATCCGCGATACCTGTCAATAACCTCGGGTGCAACGCGAGGATCACCCGCAATAGCTCTTGAGGTAAGATTTCGGTTTTCCGTACTCAGGTCCTGAGAATAATCAATCATCTCAATACCTATAGTCAGACACCACTATAATTACTCAAAATAGGCTCATAGTGCGTAACACCAATATCAAAATCAACAGCACTCCAAAATGCATTATTTGGCGTCGTACCGTTAATACTGGTAAACATAGAAACCCCTGATGGACGAGGGTATCTTTTATCTTTATCCAACACAGCTGCTTTAAAGTTAAGAAGCGTATCCCCATCCTGTCCAAGGACAAAATGAACACGTTTGCCTGATGGTAAGTTTCGTGCTCCTTTCAAAGGATCATAATCATAATAAGCATATGCACCACCAATGCTTATTAATATTGAAAACAAAACGATAAAAAGTTTTGTAAAAAGCTTTGTCATTATATCATGAAGTCTCATGATTTCCTCCGCATATTGACATAAATGGCTTCAAAAAAAATCTGTCAGGTGCGCACACACCAAGGTTCAGTTACAGATTGGCTGCACAACCTGTCACTGTCACGGCCTTGAGTCATGGCACCAAAACAGATTTAGACTTATGAGTAGAGTGCGCGAGATAAACACACTCCGAAATGACGGGTTATTTGTTCTCTTTTTCCCGTAAAATATTTATAACTTTTATTGGAGTTTTTGAGGAATTTATCTGAACAGATTTAGCGATTTTCACTGATTTTTAGTGTTAAATATAGCCCACATTTTGAGGCATAAATATCATTGAAAGAAAACCTGATTTATATGCCCCACGCCCGCAGAATTTTAACCAAAATCTAAAATTTAAGTTCAGGTCAAATCTTCTAAATGACCCCATTAACAATGATAGAATTAAATCAAAAAACATAAGTGACTCAAGTCCAAAACAGTTTTATAAATTCAAGAGAATTTCAACTCGAAAAACAACAAATATTACAATCCATCACTGATCCTGTAATAAAAAAAAGAGTTGTAAAATTCCAAAGAATACAGCTTTCAAGAACATATATAAAAAAAATTGTTTAACATAAATACTTAAAATTATGAAAAATAATAACAAGAACGCAAAATTCCGCCATCATCAGCCTATAGAAACCCATAAGGTAAGGGAGTAAACACAATGGCCATGGCTGTCTGGGCAGCAATCCGTATAATTTGTTACCTGGCTTTCTTCATCGTAACTACAGGCTTGCTCAGCTATTTCTTAGTTTTTGAATTTAATCTTTGCCAGGGCAAAGGGAGTTTAAGCTTTACTGTAAAATGCGTTAATGAAACCTGGCGAACTGTTTTTGAATTTGGCTTTACAGTGTTTCTCGTAACTGTGGCAAGCTACGGCATCCCCATCATTATGGCCATTGCAGGTTTTACGATCGGCATTGGGAAAATGATGCAGGAATCCTAAAACAAAATTATGGAATAACAATTTTCAAAAATGAGTTCAAAGTATAACTGATACCTCCCCATAAATATGATAAATTAATAAAAATTAGAAAACCTTCGTGGACATAAACGGAGGGCATCACTCTCCCTCCTTTTGGTGCTACGACCCCCTTAGGAGGTAGACGATGGTAACAGATGCCGATTTTCCAAAATACAATTATAAATCAGCCACCCCTCAAATTAATAAGATAAACATAAGTGACTTAGGGCTTGCTTTAAAGAATGGCTATGATGACTTCAAAGTCATGCCAACATATGCCTTCTTCATGATCCTAATCATTCCAGTATTAGGATATATTCTTGTAAGCATCGCCTTAAATGAACAAATAGTAGAATTAATATTCCCCATGCTGCTTGGCTTCTCATTCATAGGTCCAATCACAACAGTCGGCCTATATGAGCTCAGTCGCAGACGCGAACAAAACCAACCTGTTCCCTGGCATTCAATGTTTGCCGTATTTAAATCACCATCCATTGCATCGATCATAGTTTTAGGACTGGTCTTATTTGTTATTTTTGTAGCTTGGCTTTGGTCCGCACAGGGTTTGTATGAATTATTTATATCTGACCTAGCCCCAAAACGGTTCGATGAATTTATGAACCAGATTCTTTATACTAATGCCGGGCATCAACTCATAATCGTTGGAAATATATTAGGAGGCTTTTTGGCTGCACTAGTATTTACAATTACGGTCGTCTCTTTTCCTTTGCTAGTTGATCGTTACGCAACTGCAGCCGAAGCTGTCGTCATCTCTGCCAAAGCAGTTTATAACAATCTTTTTGTAATGATTATCTGGGCACTCATCATAGCCATAATGCTTTGCATTGGCATGCTAACAGCTTTCCTGGGGCTAATAATTATATTACCAATCTTAGGACACGCCACATGGCATCTATATCGGAAGATTATCAAATACTAAAAAAGCAATGAAATCAGCAACAAGGTCGCTTGAGCTGCCTACGAATTATTTGAGAACAACATCATTTAGAAAATATGTTAAATCATCCGTGACATGATGCACATGGTCTTCCTCACCAGTCCCAAGCACACCCAGATTTGCATCTGGGTGATCGCCTTTAGCCTGAACCAAAACTGTTGTCATTCCAAGTTGATGAGGAACTTCTAAATTACGTGCCAGATCTTCAAACATAACCGCATTTTCAAGATCAAGCTTCGTTTTATCAATAACATAATCATAAGCTTCACGCTGAGGCTTAGGGATATAGTCGGTCGCAACAATATCGAATATATCATCAAAATGATGAGACACGCCAAGCCGCCCCATCACATTTTCTGCATGTTTCACAGTACCATTGGTAAAAATAAATTTGCGCCCAGGAAGTTTCCCCAAAGCTTTATCAAGATCTTGATTATGTGTAACAGGGGAATGGTCAATATCATGAACATAATCAAGAAAAAGTTTGGGTTTCAGATTATGCAATGTCATCAACCCATTCAAGGTTGTACCATAGTCTTTGAAATATTGTTTTTGAATACGTTTAGCTTCAAAAGGATCAACATTAAGAAAATCTGAAATAAATTCGCCCATTCGAACATCAATCTCAGCAAAAAGATTGCATTCGGCAGGATATAAAGTGTGATCAAGATCAAAAACCCAATCAATTATTTTGGAAAATGGCATAGTCTAGCCCTTGTCCAGCTTTTCACGAGATTTCCCGAGCAAAGTCCCCACACCATGAGCAGTAAACAGCTCAAGCAAAACAGCATGTGGAACCTTACCGTTCAAAATAACAACAGCCTCAACACCCTGTTCAACAACTGAAATACAACTCTCTATTTTCGGAATCATACCGCCAGAAATAACGCCATTTTCAATCAGTTTATGGGCTTCAGAAACCTGTAATTCTTCAATAATATTTTTATCTTCATCAAGAACACCAGAGACATCTGTCAGCAATAATAAGCGTTTGGCTTTTAAAGCACCAGCAAGTGCCCCTGCAAATGTATCTGCATTAATATTATAAGTCTGGCCATGTTCATCAAACCCCAACGGAGCGATAACAGGAATAAGCCCATTTTGTATAAGCGAATCAACAATATGGGGATTAACAACTTCTGGTTCTCCAACATAACCAAAATCAACGATATTAGAGGCACTCGCATCAGGAGTTTTGACATTCTTCAGCAGTTTCTTAGCCCGCATAAGATTGCCATCTTTCCCAGAGATACCAACGCTTTGCCCACCCTGTCTGTTGATCGCAGAAACAATCTGCTTATTGATTGCGCCAGCCAAAACCATCTCTACCACATCAACAGTAGTTTGATCAGTAACTCTAAGCCCGTGTAAAAACTCAGTTTTTATATTAAGCTTCTCAAGCATAGTCCCAATTTGTGGCCCACCACCATGAACAACAATAGGGTGTAAACCACTTTGTTTTAGAAGCACGATGTCTTTAGCAAAACTTTTCGCAAGTTCTGGGTCTCCCATAGCATGCCCGCCATATTTTATGACAACCTTCTGACTGTCATAAAATTGCATATAAGGCAGAGCTTCAGACAAAAACTTTGCTTGTAGATGTGGCTCTGACAGATGATTCGTAAAGTCTGACATATGTTAAATCCTAAATATCGCTTAATCTGCGAATATATTTGTTTTTTGCCTCGAATCTCAATAGATTACTGCTACAAATTGTTTTCCGGTAATTTTACCGTTTATTTTGTCATAAACTCAATGATATTCATATTCTAAATAAATATTTGAGTTGCTAATTATAAAGCTCATAGCTGAAAAATTGAGCATGACAGTTTGAATAATAGCTTAATGTGCCCATTTATTTTATAGACAAAATAAGTATCTATAGAGTTCCACATTTAGTGTTATAACGGCGAAAAAGATATATTTGCCTGTGAATATGTTTTATATTTTCAGTTAAAATAGGCAAATTGAAAAATGACATTACATAATAGAAATAATAATGAATGTTATAAACAGGATTAAAAAAGACGGGAGCAAAAAATGCATCAAAATTTTGCAGAACGCTTAGGTTGGGTCCCTAAGTCAGAAAATCTGCGAATAACGATGGGACGCGCTTTAAATTATGCGCAAGAACGCGGACATAGCGAAGTTACCCTTGAGCATTTTTTACTATCATTAATTGACGACCAAAATGCCGCAGCTGTTTTTGAGGCATGCCGAATCGATCTGGTTAATTTACGCACAGACGTAACTGCATATATCAACAACGAATTAAGACACTTAACTGCACTTGCAGACGGCATTCTTGAGCCTTCAGAAGGCGTCAAGAAAGTAATGGCCCATGCCTCAGCAGCAGCAGAACAATCTCAACGCAATCATATAGATGGTTCAATCGTTCTCGCGGCTCTTATTGGAGAAGGCGAGAGTCAGGCTGCAAATATACTGAATTCTCATGGCTTAACGTTTGAAATTGTAGTGAGCAATCTAAAAATAGGCGCTCAAGCATCTGAAGCAGAACAGCAAAACACAGATCAGAGTAACGAAAGTCATACAGAACAACCAAATGAATTACCTGTTCCCGAATCAAATATAGTAAATGAAAACCACCAGACGACTGCAAATACACCTGATTATTCACAAAGACCAGAAGAAGAGCAGACATCACTCTCAGAAGCTCTAGCTGACAGTATTGGATCTGCTTCACACGATTTTCATCACCCCGCCGAACAGGTGAGACATCGGGCTGCACCGCAACAGGCAGCGCCAAATCAAAATGAAATGCCAAGAGACGCTGGAGGGGCTCACTATCAGAGCCACCCACAGTTAAATACTCAAGTAAATACTCAAGAAGCCGCAAAATCTGCTCCTGATTTTCAGTCACATGATATAAATGGAGACTCAACTGTTGAAGATATACTCGCCTCAGTAAGAGAAATCATTGGGGTAGATGATGAAATTAAAACAGAACCAGAACCTGATAATTTCCAACAGCATAACCGTACGCAAAATACACCCTATGATGGCCCTGCAAAAGATTTTAATCCTCAGCAAAGGTCTCAAAATATTCAAAATCCATATTCATCCCCCCCTCAAAAACCTGATACGGGCTTAGTGCGGGACAATAATAGCCCAGAAATAACGCCTGCTCAAAATTCGGAAGTAGGAAAACAGGACACAGCATTTACACAAACAAACACACAACAAGCTCCTAATGACTTTAACCCAATGCAGGGCATGCCACCTGGCCAGCAAGACAGACTAAATGTTCCTCCAATTCCTAATGAAGGCTATAATCAGGACAAAAAATTACCTCCATTAGCCCCGAACACTTTTCCAGCAGGTCAGGACCAACAGCAATTCCGTCCCCCTCAAGCAACTAATGCACCAGAAAACCAAAGAATGCAGCGGGATGAAAAGCAAGGAAATTTCCCTCCCATTGGGAACCCCAATGACCCAACGAGAGTAAACAGATCAGCTCCCCCTCAAGACCCTCGTAGAATGAGAAAACGTAAGCCACGCCCAGAGGTTACAAAAGGTCAGCTGATTGAAAATATTCCAAGATCAATGCAGGTTGATACACCAGTAGAAATAGAGGTACGGGTCGCCAGAACAGATATCCAAGATGTTGAGCGCGGTTTAATTGGCAACAATCCAGTTGCACGACATGAAGTATTGGTCACTGAGGCAATGAGTGTTCAGCTTGTTGCGCCGAAGGGACAATTCACCGTTGAAAACAGATCTCCAGAAACCCAATGGATTGATAACCGTCTTGGTGTTCATGGAGATAACTACGCAACATGGAGATGGCGGGTAACGCCAACCAAAAGCGGGCAACACCCAATGCAATTGACAATTTCTGCACGTATTGTTGGAGAAAATGGTGTCGTCGCGCAGAGTTCTTTACCAGAACAGATCGTCCAAGTGAACGTCCAGGTCAACTACATTAAAATTTGTAAAATGGCTGCAGGATGGATAGCCCTGGCATGTCTTGGTGGAGTTCTTGGAAAATACAGCGAAAATATCCTTCAAATGCTTGGGCTTGCCTGATTTGATACCGCTATAATCTATAAAAGTTCTAAAATACTCGCTCGGAGCAAGTCAATTCCCTTACCTTTCTTAGAAGAGGTCGGAATAACTTGCGGAAAAGCCGCAGGATGTTTTTTAAGCTGATCACATACGGACTGAATGACTTTTTTCTGCTCCGTAACCTTAAGCTTATCAAGCTTCGTGAGAACGATCTGATAGGATACAGCTGAAACATCCATGAGCTTCATAGCCGTAATATCATTCTCTTTTAGGCCATGACGGGAATCTATAAGCAAAAAAAGCCGCCTGAGTTGAGAACGCCCTTTCAGATAATTTTCTATAAGATTTGTCCAGCCCGCAACAAGCGTTTTTGAAGCTCTCGCATATCCATACCCCGGCATATCCACCAAATAGAGGTCTGAAGTTACTGTAAAATAATTGATTTCTCTCGTACGGCCAGGCGTATTAGACGTCCTGGCAAGAGTTTTTTGATTAACAATGGCATTAAGCAAACTGGATTTACCAACATTAGAACGCCCGGCAAAAGCCACCTCAACACGCGCATCTTGAGGCAAATCATTTATGCTAACGACGCCTTTTAGAAACTGACAAGGTTGCGCAAAGAACTTGCGCCCTTTCTCAATCTGAGCATCGTCATATTGAACCGTTTGAAATTGGTTAAACTGCTCCATATTAACGTCTTCAGGAGCAGCTTCTTTATCTGTCATCATATATCTGACTAAGGATTAAGTTTTTTTCGTGCTGGTATAGGATTTAAAGAGATTCCAGGCTTTGTCCAGTCCCATATTCTCTATCAGATTTACGTCAACACCATTTTTGTTCATGATATACCATTGCTGAATAACCGAAAGAAGGTTGTTCCAAGCCCAGTATATAACAAGACCGGCTGGGAATGTTGCCAACATAAATGTAAACAACACTGGCATCCAATTGAAGATAGCTTGCTGCATAGGATCTGCTTGTGGTGGGTTCAGCTTCATTTGAACCCACATTGTGATCCCCATCAAGATTGCCCATACACCAACATGGAATGGGAACGGAAGTTCAATAGGAATAAGACCAAAAAGATTGAAGAGATTTGTTGGATCTGGCGCTGAAAGATCTTGCACCCAACCAAAGAAAGGCGCATGCCTCATATCAATGGTCACAAACAGAACTTTGTAAAGTGCGAAAAACACAGGTATCTGAATAAAAATCGGCAGACACCCAGCCATAGGATTGATTTTCTCTTTCTTATATAGCTCCATCATTTCTTGCTGCTGACGCATACGGTCATCTTTATAACGATCACGAATACGCTGCATTTCAGGATGAAGTTTCTTCATACGGCTCATAGATTCATATGACTTATTCGCCAGAGGGAACATAATAAGTTTAATCAAAACCGTAACAATAAGGATAGAAACGCCGTAATTTCCAAAAAGTTTAAAGAAATAGTCAAGTGCATAAAAAAGAGGTTTCGTTAGGAACCAAAACCATCCCCAGTCAACCATAAGGTTAAACTTATCAATATTGAGACTTTTCTCATAAGTATCTATAAGATTTGTCTGTTTCGCTCCAGCAAACAAATGTCCTTTAACACTGGCTGTTTGACCTGGTGCAACAGTCAATCCATTCAGACGATAATCAGTCTGATATATCTCTTTTGGACCACTCATATTCGCCAGAAAATCAAGCTTTTGGTCCGGAATAAGCGCAGTCGCCCAATATTTGTCTGTAATACCAAGCCAACCACCTTTATTCTCATATCGAAATTCGCGTTGATCATAAGATTTTTGACTGTCTTCAAAGGCTTCACTATAGGAGACACGTCTTTCTTCGCCGCCAATAACGCCCAGTAACCCCTCATAAAGAACAAAAAAGTCGACAAGTTTTGGAGTACCATGTCGGGAAACAAGGGCATACGGATAAAGAACAACATTTTCTTTTGTTGTATTTTGAACCTCTTGTTGAACGGCAAACATATAATTATTGTCAACAGAAATCGTTCTTCTAAAAATCAACCCCTCACCATTATCATAAACAAAAGTGAGTGGGGTTTTTGACGTCAGCCGACTGCCTTTTTCCAAGCTCCAAACAGTTTCAGCATTAGGGAGTTTTAACTTGGCATCTGCATTCGTAACCCAGCCATATTCTGCATAATAAGGCTTAGAACTGCCTGAAGGAGAGAGTAACGTAACATTCTTACTGTTTTTCTCGACCGTTTCTCTATATTTCCGCAAAGTCAGATCATCTAAACGCAGACCTTTTAGAGAAATAGACCCTGAAAGACTTGGTGTATCAATAAGCACACGCTTTGAAGATGAGATAATAGATTTACGATCTATCTTTTTAACAGGAGACTGTATAGGGACACCAGAAACCGGATTAGATGAAGCTGGTTGTCCTTTTACACTTGGAATCGTTCCAGGTTGTTGATTCTTAGCCGCCGCCTTGCGGGCCTCTTCAACCTGCTTTTGACGCTTTAATTGCTCTTCCTGCTTTGGGCCTGCATAAAAATACTGCCAGACAAACAAAACACCAATTGAGAGTGTTATTGCGAGCAAAAAATTCTTGTTATTATCATCCATCGATTCTGATCCGTAACTTCATGTTTTGCAAACGATCATGTTCAAGATTGCACAAAACCATATTCAATAAAGAATTATTGGAAAAAATCACCTTTTAGGTCTAGAAACCTGCTTAGATGCCTGAGTTTTATGAACTTTATCAAAGGCCTTCTGCATATCTCTAAGTAGATTTCCAAACTCGCAATTCAATGTTGCCTGCCGTGCTATCAACACATAGTCATAAAGAGATCGACTTGGTTTATACCCCTTGTCAAGTCCAAGTCGCCTGACTGCTTCTTTTAGACGCCTTTTTGCTCGATTTCTTTGTACAGCATTTCCTACTTTCTTACTTGCAATAAACCCATAGCGGGGTTTTGAATGCAAATCATGTAATTTCAAGGATTTTTCTTGCTGGCAAGTTGATATCGGCGGCTTTTCACGTTTTCTAGCTTGTAAAACAACAGATGGGGTAACCCATACATTACCCTCTCTAACGTATAAGAAGTTTTCTCTTTTCTTTAATGTTTCTAGTGACATAAGTAGCTCTTATGGCAAAAATATGAGAAAAAACGGCTTATACTGTCATTTGATCTCTTATGCTGATAAGCGTTTGCGACCACGAGCTCTACGACGAGCCAAAACTTTAAACCCATTTTTTGTCGCTTTACGTGCTCTGAAACCATGTCGTCTCTTACGTACAAGCACGCTAGGTTGATAAGTGCGTTTCACCTTAAATTCTCCATCGTTAAATGCAAATAAGCTTAACGTCTTACGATTGAAGTAAAACGTTTGCTATTAAATCAAAATAAAAGAAAGTCATCAGCTTATACGAAGCCATGGCTCACAAGTCAATTCCTAGGATTCGTAAAGGTTTACAAAGAATCTGCATTTTTGCAGTGGTTATGATCAACTTTTCTAACATGAGGATCACGTTGACTTGAATATACCTTACAGAATTTTTGAATACACTTATCTAAAAAATCATCAGCACCAAACACATTCTGATAAATGCTTACAAATGAGTTCAAAATAGAGGAATTAAGAATGAATAACGATTTCCAAGGATCAAAACGCTATTTTTCAGGCTTTTTGGCAATTTTTGCTATCTTCCTTGTCACTATAGGAAACAGCAATTTCGCAAATGCACAATCTTTAAAAGACAAATTCAGTGTCTCAGACGAGGCATCTCAGATAACAGTAGATCACTCAAAATGGGATACATTACTAAAAAAGTTTGTCTCTCCAGACCAAAATAACCTTAACAGAGTACAATACGCAAAATTTAAAGCTGAAGGTAAGGAAGACCTGAAAGCATATATTAAAAGCCTCGAGAAAGTTGATGTCACAAAACTCAATAAAGATGAACAATTTGCTTTTTGGGTAAATCTTTACAATTCAGTGACAATCGATGTGATTTTACAACATTATCCAACAACATCTATCAGAAATATCAGTTTTTCAATCATTCCATATAGCGGACCTTGGAGCAAAAAATTTACCAAAGTAAATAACACTGAATTGAGCTTGGATGATATAGAACACAAAATTCTAAGAGTGATCTGGAAAGACCCGCGTGTTCATTATGGTGTTAACTGTGCCTCAATTGGCTGTCCAAACCTTGCAAATGCGGCCTACACAGGTGCAAATCTAAATGAAATGCTTGAAGCTGGTGCCAAAGCTTACGTAAACAGCCCAAGAGGCGTCAAGATATCTGGAAAAAACGTCGTAGCATCTAAAATTTATAGCTGGTTTAAAAAAGATTTTGGAACATCTGAAGAAAATATCCTGGCACACATCCGCCAATACGCATCAGCTGATTTGGCTAAAAAGCTTGAGGGTGTTAAAGATATTTATTCCTATGAATATGACTGGAATCTTAACGATATTGTAAAATAAGGTATTTTAAAAAAATTTGGTAAAAGTCATGGAACAAACAACAGAAACAAACAAAACTGAAGAAAATGCAAACCAATCAAGCATCTTCAAACGCTTTTTGCCTATAGTCATCCTGGCTGCAGTGGCAGGCCTGATATATTGGCAGGGGTGGTATAAATACATTACAATTGAACAACTCGCACTGAACCGGGAATTTCTAAAAGATTATATTGCGAATAATTTCGTGATTGCATTACTCGCTTATATGGCAATTTACACAATTGTTGTTGCCCTATCTTTCCCTGGTGCAGCCTTCCTGACATTATCAGGTGGTTTACTATTTGGAGTTCTCGTTGGCGGTCTGGCAACAGTAAGCGCAGCAACAATAGGAGCTGTTATCATATTCCTGATAGCAAAATCTGCACTTGGAGAGCAATTGGCTTCAAAAGCAGGACCATGGGTAAACAATTTACGTGAAGGCTTCAAAGAAGATGCTTTAAGTTACATGTTCTTCTTGCGCTTGGTCCCACTTTTCCCATTCTGGTTGGTTAATATTGCTCCTGGAATTTTGGGTGTCAAACTCTCAACATATTTCATTGGAACATTTTTTGGCATCATGCCTGGAACATTTGCCTACTCTTACGCAGGTGTTGGCCTAGACAGTGTAATTGATGCTCAGCTGAAACCTTATCAGGAATGTTTAGCATCAGGCAAAACGGATTGCACATTTGCATTTTCGCCAAGCGCCTTAGTAACAAAAGAACTTGTAATTGCCTTCGCACTTTTAGGACTGGTTGCATTAATTCCAGTGGTTCTAAAACGATTTAGAAAAACATCTAAAGCAACATAGAGCTTCAAAAAGCAAACAGATATTAAAAGTGTTAAAACGATAAAGAAAAATAAGGAATAGGATCATGGCAGAAATATTAACACCCGACCTCTGTGTAATTGGTGCAGGATCCGGTGGCCTTTCAGTCGCAGCAGCAGCAGCTCAGCTTGGCGTTTCCGTTGTTTTGGTTGAAAAGGGCAAAATGGGAGGTGATTGTTTAAATTATGGGTGTGTTCCGTCTAAAGCTCTGATCGCTGCAGGCAAAAAAGCACACAATATGAGAACATCTTCTCCTTTTGGTATTCAATCTGTAACCCCAACTGTTGATTGGGCCGCAGTCAATGATCATGTCAAAAGTGTTATAGCTGCTATTGAGCCAAATGACTCAGTAGAAAGATTCACCGGCTTAGGTGTTCATGTCATAGAAGCTGCAGCAAGCTTTAAAGACAAAAAAACTGTTATTGCTGGCAACTATGAAATCCAGGCCCGCAGAACAATAATTGCAACAGGATCATCAGCAGCAGTCCCACCAATCCCTGGCATTGATAAGGTTCCTTATTTAACTAATGAAACAATCTTCGAAAACCGCGAACCAATAGATCATTTGATCATTGTCGGGGGCGGCCCAATTGGCATGGAACTCGCCCAGGCTCACAAAAGACTGGGCGCAAAGGTAACAATTCTAGAAGCCTTTAATGTTATGGCTAAAGATGACCCTGAGCTCACAAAAGTAGTTATTGATCAGATCAAAAGTGAGAATGTGGATATATATGAAAATGTCCGCATAGAGAAACTTGAAAAAACACCTGAAGGTATCCGTGCATATGTCTCCAAAGAAGGAGAGACAGGTGAGTTGGATGGCAGCCATTTGTTAGTTGCAGCTGGACGGAAACCAAACTTGGACGGTCTAAACCTTGAAGCAGCAGGCATCAAATACGAACGCCAAGGCATCAAAGTCTCCAAGGGACTTAAAACATCAAATAGCCGAGTTTATGCAATCGGCGATGTTGCTGGCGGACTACAATTTACCCACGTAGCAAACTATCATGCTGGTATTGTAATTAGATCTGCGCTCTTCCGTATGCCTGTAACAGCATCATCAAATGCAATACCTTGGGTAACTTACACAGAACCTGAGCTTGCCAATGTTGGTTTAACTGAAGAGCAAGCCCGCAAAAAATACAAAAAAATTAGTGTACTGCGCTGGCCATACGCAGAAAATGATAGGGCACAAGCTGAACGCGTCACAGAAGGCTTTGTAAAAGTCATAACCACAAAGAGAGGTCGCATATTAGGCGCGAGTATTGTTGGAGAACATGCTGGTGAGCTAATTCAAATGTGGACTTTGGCCATCTCAAATAAAATGAAAATTTCTGCAATGACAGGATTTATCTCACCATATCCAACATTAACAGAAATTAACAAGCGCGTAGCCTATACTTACTTTATACCAAGCTTATCAAACCCATGGTTAAGAAGGACCATTAACTTTTTATCAAAGTTTGGCTAGTTTTTAGGACATCTAAATAATATTAAAAACTGAAATACACTAAATGAAACATATTTGGTTATGGAATTACGTGTGAAAGAGGCTACAAAATTAAATAAGTGGTTTTTAAATAAACCCACAAGACTGGGCCTGTCAGCCAAGTTGCTGATTTTAACAATTCTGTTTGTTATGTTGGCTGAAATTTTAATTTTTGTACCATCTATTGCAAATTTTCGTAAGAATTGGCTTGAAGAAAGATTGGCGGCAGCTCAGATTGCCGCTTTATCAGTTGAAGCATCTCCTGACAAAGAATTACCAAGAATGCTTCAAAAAGAATTACTAAAAAATGCCCAGGTCTATATGGTGGCTCTTCATCGTGCAGATGCAAGACGCTTAGTCCTCAGCCCTGAGTCTGGAACAGATACTGTAAAATTCACAACAACATATGACCTTCGAAACCCTTCATCTTGGGCTCTCGTTCGAGACACGGCACTTTTAATGCTCAACCCAAACCCAGGATTGGTTCGTGTCTTAGGCAAACCCGTTTTTGGGGCCGGTGATATGATTGATATCGTTGTGAATGAAGCTGCCTGCAGGGAAGCAGCAATGTATTTCGGATTAAAAATACTGGGTCTTTCAATCATAATATCGATAATAACAGCAACCCTCGTATATCTTGCCCTAAATGCTCTCTTGGTATCTCCTATGATGCGCATAACCAGTAACATGGTCCACTATGGTGATAACCCTGAAGATCAAACGCGAATTATCAGCCCATCATCCCGCCAAGATGAAATTGGAATTGCCGAATCAGAGTTGAATAAAATGCAAACAGAACTCTCAGCAATGTTACAACAAAAAAGCAGACTAGCCTCTCTTGGCCTAGCCGTGAGTAAAATTAATCATGATCTGCGCAATATGCTTGCAAATGCGACACTGATTTCCGATCGTATGAGCATGATAAAAGACGAGCAGGTGCAGAAATTCACACCAAAGCTCATTACATCACTCGATAGAGCCATCCGTTTATGTCAAAATACCTTAAAATATGGTCAGGCCCCAGAACCAATCCCAGAACGCAGTAAGTTTCTTTTAGACGAACTCGCAGACGAGGTTGGAGAAAGCTTGGGCTTAACCACCCATAAATCCATTAATTGGCAGACAGAAATCGATAAAGATATCGAACTTTTTGCAGATCGCGACCAAATATATCGCGTTCTATTAAATTTATGCCGCAATGCCAAAGAAGTTTTAGAAGCAGACACCTCAAATTCAGAGCATCAAATCTCTATCAAATCTAAATTAAATGGTTCACACACATTAATAGAGGTATCTGATGATGGTCCAGGAGTTCCAGAACAAGCCAAACAACATCTTTTTGATGCGTTTAAAGGCTCTGTAAGACAAGGCGGCTCAGGACTGGGTTTAGCAATCTCCGCAGAATTAATTAGAGCCCATGGAGGACAACTAGAATTGCTAGACACTCAAAAAGGGGCAGTTTTCCGTATTACATTAAATGGCCATGAGGCAGAAAAAAGCTAAATATTTCAACAAGACGTGAAAGAAGCATACGCACCTTTCATAAAAATTTCCTAATTTTTCCAAACACCTCTTGCTTTCAACCTAAAAAACCATTAGGACAGTGCATTCAGCATGCGGGAAAGCAAATATGAGCATAAATGAGTTCATAAAGCTTATGAATATAAATATGATCAAACAATCATAAATTCAGCCCCTAAAAAAACCAATCAGCACCGGTAGCTCAGCTGGATAGAGTACTTGACTACGAATCAAGGGGTCGGGGGTTCGAATCCTCCCCGGTGCGCCATTCCTTCAGGAATGCTAACCCCATCTTTAAATACGAGTTCGAACTTTGTTCGAACGAGTACGCCATTCTTTGAAATGTTCGATCCGCAAAGACATGGAAAGTTTTGTCCCAAGGGTTTTTGAAAAAAGCTAAATAAGCAAATAAAGCCTGTCACCTCAGACAAAAAATAAAGCCAGCTTGTAACAAACTGGCCTTAATTCATGATATTGTATATAAGCCTAAAAGTTTCTTATGAAACTTGAATAGCACTTACTGCGATTTTGCCAGTTCTTTCGTCCTTAGCAGTATCGAAACTCACTTTTTGCCCCTCAGCAAGTCCATTAATTCCAGCACGTTCTAGAGCTGTTGCATGAACGAAAACATCCTTGCCGCCATCATCTGGCTGGATAAACCCATATCCTTTTTGAGCGTTATAAAATTTAACAACACCTGGTGTCATTTTGGTATTCCTTTGCTTAGCAGTTGCATAAAACGTCCAACATAAAAGTGTAAGACATTGTCTATAGTCGAATTTTTGTGGAGTTTTAGAACATGCGCCCAGCCATGCAAAGGCGTATAGAATCGGTATTCCAGTCAAAGTCGATAGGGGCCTTCTAACAGATAAGTGTGGCAAGATCTAGAAATTTATCAAAGAATCAAGCGTTTTAAAGCAGGTAATAACAACAAAATACCCGTGATTGTTGCTGTACCAAGAAACATAATTCTCAAAAACTTATTTCCCTTTTTTATTCCAACATGAGCTCCCAAATAACTCCCTAAAATTGCACCAATAATCATCCCGGGAGCCAACGACCAAACCACATGCCCCATCAACGTATGAGCAAGGGCCCCAACCCCATTCCATAAGATCCCATTTGCAGATAAAGTCATGGCAGTGGCATGAAGTTGATCATAACGCAAAAGAGTGAGATACAAAAAAGTCGTAAAAACACCAGCCCCCGCAGATATCCAGCCAGAATAAAAGGCCATTGGAGCCAGAAATACAGTACCAATAAGAGCAATTTTCAGCGTAAATGGACGAGGTTCAAAACGATCTGGCGACACAGTTTTAACGAGTGATATCAAAACCATAGCGAGTATTGTACCTCCAACCAGTGGTTTCATAATATCTTCAGGGATTTCTGCAGCAAAACGGGTTCCCAGAACAACAAATGGCGTACCAACCAGTGCGGTCCACCAGAATACCTTCCAATTGATAAGATTTTCCTGAATAAATCTGATACTTGAACCAATGCCAATAAACCCGACCGCAAGTTTATGACTGGCAAGAGCATTAATAAATGGCAAACCAGTGAAAATAAGGACCGGAAGCAAGATAAGCCCAGCGCCACCGCCAGATAACGAAGAAAAAAAACAAGCTGCAAAACTTGCAATAAACGTAATAAGAATAAGATGAAAGCTGCTATCTGCGAATAAGTCCATAGGTGATTATATTTGAAGAATGAGAAGAATTAAGTATAAAGTCCATGACAGTGTAACCTCTAATCTGATGAACTATATATAAAAAAATCAGAATGATATAGATATAAAAAAGATAATACTCGATATAGAGAATAAGAAACAATGAAATATCTACTATTAAGTATCATGCTTTTAGCAGCATCCGCCTCATACGCTCAAGAAAAAACAAATCTATGTACTCAATATGAACTTATTGAAAACTATTTCATTAATAATGGGCCCATAAAAGGCTGTAAACAGGGCAGTATTTTACACCTACAAATAGACCCAAAAAATGTTGCCTATTCATTTGTCATTGCAAGATATTGCAATTTCAACAAACAAATCATAATAGAGCGCCATCCAACCAAAAAATTAGGGCCGGTTCATATTGTTTGTGAATACCAATTTCATGAAAAAGAGTAATAATTTACAGGCTTTTCATTTTGCTTAACTTTGCAGGATCAAATTCGCCGGAGGCCTCGCGCAAATCATGCATTTCAAAAAATTGAAGATATCTGTGAGGATCAATAGCCAATTGAGTTTCTGAGACAAAAAGACGCCTGAAATCATGAATCTTACAAGCAATATCCTTCGCGCGATCATGCTGGCTTTTCGTCAATGAAGATTGAAACAGGTTATAGCAAATAACAAGATGAGATAGGATAGGTTGGCGCTCGCCTCTGTAAGCCCTGGGATTATTTTCACCCTTACCTTTTATGAAATCATTTGGAAAAAAAATTCGCCCACGATCAATAAGGGCAGAAAGCTGGTGCAGAAGCTCATAAGCTCTATCTTCTCGCGCATCAGTTAAGTTATCAATTGTATGACACCTTAAAAAACTCTCTTGTTCAGCAACAATATCAATGCACTGATCAGCCCATTGAATGATATCGCTATCTCGTTGCAATCGAATTTGTTGATAGATCAACTTTTGTTCGTCTTGTGCAATCTTAAGATTAAGCACACTTTGTTTATAAGATGTTCGTACCGCAATAAGTACAGCAACAACAGACACAAAAGCGGAGAAGATAGGAACATAAGACGCAATAAAATCAGCCATATCAAAACAACTCAAAAATTTTTATTTTTTTTGACTAATAATACTCTTAAGTACAATTTTCAACCAAGTAATATGAATAAAAAAGCCAAACCAACGACAGCTTTTTTAAGTCACCAGGCAGCAAAACAAATGGCCTTAATAAATCAAATAATTATGTAATATAACCTTTCGCATCTCTCATAAAAATTAAAAAAACAAAGCGCTGCTATAGCTTTAAGGCGTCATAGATCTGATATATATCCTTCGCTTATATAACATATACTTCTTGTATACTTAAATTTGAGCTCAAGCTCGTTTTAAAAAATATATTAAACAGTAAATTAACCAATATATTTAAGTGAAAAAGAGAGGTTATATTATGAAAAGAAAACAAACTTCTTTAAAATTACTCGCAATCGCAATTCTAGTCAGCTTGTTAATGCCACAATCAATTTTTGCTGAAGGATATAAAAACCGCAAACATAATAAAGACAGTATACAACTCGGTCCTCGTCCATTTTATCTAGTGGATCAAATGAGCAAAGGACGTTTGAAAAACAAATTAAAAAATTGTTCTGTAAAAAAATTCCATAAATCAGATTTTTCTATCGGCCATCGTGGAGCGCCATTATTATTCCCAGAACACACAAAAGAATCATATGAAGCTGCTGCTCGTATGGGCGCAGGCATTTTGGAATGTGATGTAACATTCACAAAAGACCGTGAACTTGTATGTCGTCATTCTCAATGCGATCTACACACCACAACAAATATCCTTCAAACACCTCTTGCAAAAAAATGTTCAAAACCATTTACACCTGCAAAGTTTGATCCTGTAACAGGAGAACGTACACAAGCAGCTTCCGCACAATGTTGCACAAGTGACATCACTCTTGAAGAATTCAAAACACTAAAAGGTAAAATGGACGCCTCAGACCCAAATGCACGTACTGTTAATGAGTATGTAGGTGGAACAGCTGTTTTCAGAACTGACCTTTATGCAACGGGTGCAACGCTCTTAACACATAAAGAAAGCATCAAACTGTTTAAAAAACTTGGAACAAAAATGACACCAGAACTGAAAGCTCCAAGCGTTCAGATGCCTTTCCAAGGTACATACACACAAGAACAATACGCGCAACAAATGATTGATGAGTATAAAGAAGCTGGCGTTCCAGCAAAAAATGTTTACGCTCAGTCTTTCAATTTAAATGACGTATTATATTGGATTAATTACAACCCGTCATTTGGTAAAAAAGCTGTTTACTTAGACAGCCGTGTATACACAGAGCCTAACTTTGAGCCAACGTTGCAAAACTTCAAAGACTTAAAAGCTCAAGGTGTAAACATTATAGCACCACCAATGTTCGGTCTTCTAACCTTAAATGCCAAAAAGAAAATTGTTCCATCAATATATGCCAAATTAGCGAAAAAAGCTGGCCTGGACATCATCACATGGACAACAGAACGTTCCGGTCGCCTGATCGAAGATATGAAAAATGGAACAGGCGGTACGTTCTATTACCAGACAACATTGGATGCGATTAAAAACGATGGTGACATCCTGACAACAATTGATGTCTTGGCAAAAAAAGTTGGAATCCTTGGGATTTTCTCAGACTGGCCAGCAACAACCACTTATTACGCAAATTGCGCTTTGAAAAAATAATCAAACGATAATAAAGAATGGGCTACAGAACTCTAGCCCATTCCAAAACTCTGTAATAATTTTGATAAAAACCTAAAGCTTGTACCAATCAGAAATAACCTCCCAACCCTGCTCTGCTGTTTCTACAAATGAAAACAACTTTAAATCAGCCGAAGAAATAGTTCCCTCTTCAGCCAGGGCCTTGAAATTCACAACGCGTGTCCAGAATTCTTCACCAAACAAAATAACCGGCATAGTATTAATGCGTTTTGTTTGAATAAGGGTCAAAGTTTCAAATAACTCGTCGAATGTCCCATAACCACCTGGAAATGCAACGACAGCCTTTGCACGCATTAAAAAATGCATCTTTCTCAGCGCAAAATAATGAAAATTAAAACACAATTCAGGTGTAACAAATAAATTAGGAGCTTGTTCAAAGGGAAGAACAATATTGAGACCAATAGAAGGCGCATCAACATCTTTGGCACCAAGGTTTATAGCTTCCATAATTCCTGGTCCACCGCCAGAAACCAGTACAAATTCCTTAAAATCATGCTCTCTGGAGAAATTTGAGACCATTTGTGCAAATTTACGGGCCTCTTCGTAATATTTTGCATTTTTTTCTAAATTTCTGGTCGCTGTTTTTGTTTTCGCTTTCACGATAGCGCCTGGCTGGGGAATTCGAGCACTACCAAACACAGCAACAGTGGAATTAATACCTTTTTCTTGCAAAATCATCTCGGTTTTCAGGAGTTCTAATTGCAAACGCACAGGTCTTAATTCTTCTTGCAGCAAAAAGTCTTCATCATTAAAGGCCAAACGATATGCTGGAGACTTGGTCTGTTTGGTCTGCGGTATACGTTTAGAAAATTCTGTATCCTCTACAGAACTCCGCAAACTACCTCGGCGTTTTCTTTTAATTTTGCTCATAAATTCTATCCCAAAATATAAATTTTTTATTTTATTACAAATAGAGAATTGCAGAATTCTCACACATAGCTTAGTTTCCGTCTCATGTATAAATAAATAGCGGATCGGAGTTAATAAATTATCATGAACGACATTGCAGCACTTCAGTCGACAATTGACACAGCTTTTGAAAATCGCGACCAAGTGAACGCTCAAACAAAAGGAGAGATACGTGAAGGTGTAGAACTCGCCCTTAACATGTTAGACTCCGGAGAATGCCGTGTAGCTGAAAAAAAAGACGGAGAATGGGTCGTTAATCAATGGCTAAAAAAAGCTGTACTCTTATCATTCCGCTTAAACGACATGTACCTCATAAACGGAGGACCAGGAAAAAGCACATGGTGGGACAAGGTTCCATCTAAATTTGAAGGTTGGGCGGAAAGAGAATTTACCTCAGCAGGCTTCAGAGCAGTTCCAAACTGCGTTGTTCGCCATTCTGCTTATATTGCCCCAAATGTTGTTTTAATGCCAAGCTTTGTAAACTTAGGGGCATATGTTGACAAAGGAACAATGGTAGATACATGGGCAACAGTAGGCTCTTGTGCACAGATCGGTAAAAATGTTCATCTTTCAGGAGGAGCTGGCATTGGTGGTGTTCTTGAACCTCTCCAGGCTGGGCCTGTCATTATTGAAGATAATTGTTTTATTGGCGCACGAGCAGAAGTTGCCGAAGGTGTGATTGTTGGTGAAGGCTCAGTACTCTCAATGGGTGTATATCTTGGCCAGTCAACAAAAATTATTGACCGCCAGACTGGTGAAATTCACAAAGGTAAAGTTCCCCCATATTCAGTGGTTGTACCAGGCTCTGTACCTAGTAAAAATCTACCAGGAGAAAACTGGGGACCATCACTGTATTGCGCTGTCATTGTAAAAACCGTTGATGAACAAACACGCTCTAAAACATCAATCAATGATCTGCTAAGAGACTAGGGCAAAATAAAAATAAATTTTTCTGAAGAAGTAAAATAATAAATGTCTTCATATGCAAAACTTCAACCTGAAAAAGTCATCGCAACAATTGGAAAACTCAATAACCGAATCTCAGAACGTTTTCCAAATAGTGGTCTAAAAAATGTATGCGGCGAGCTCTGTGAGCTCGCCAGCATGACATCCAAAAGAGCAAACAATATTGCCAAACCTAATAATTTATTGAGAGCTTTAGTCACAATAATTATTGTTATAGGTTTAGGGCTTCTAACCTATTTCCTATATATTCTGCCCCCATTTAAAAATGAAAACTATGGTGCATTTTTCTTCTTCCAAGGGGTTGAAGCGATTATTAATACCATCGTGATTACAGGCGCTGCGATTTTTTCATTATGGACAATGGAAGAACGCCTAAAAAGACGTAAGTCACTGAAATATCTAGATGAATTAAGAGCAATAACACATGTAATTGACATGCATCAGCTTACAAAGGACCCATCAGTAATTTTACAGGGGGGCCCAAGAACAGAAAGCTCACCTATAAGAGAAATGAGTGAGTTTGAGCTGATCAGATATTTGGATTATTGCAGTGAAATGTTATCACTAACAGCAAAACTTGCTGCATTCTATTCTCAAAATTTCAGAAACCCTTCAGTTGTAAGCGCTGTGAATGACATAGAATTGCTCACAACAAACATGTCGAGAAAAATCTGGCAAAAAATCATGTTGGTCAAAACAGTTGAGGCCCCCGAAGCAAAGGGTTAAAACTATGTATAAAAAAATAATATTGAGAGTACGAAGTCATGTATTTAATAAAACTATTTGCAAGCTTTAATGGAAGAATAGGCCGGATGGGGTTTTGGTTTGGCCTGATTGTACTTATGATCGTTGGATCAGCTTTAGCAATTCCAGCCTATCCCAATATATTGTCCGATGATCCATTTAATGGAATTTTGAAAAATTGGAAGCAAATGGGGCCATATGGCTTAACAATCAGTTTGCTACTTCTATACCCCGCCATGGCAATTGTCATTAAAAGACTTCACGACCGGAACAAAAGCGGATGGCAAGCTGCTCTTTTCTGGGCGCCAGCGCTTATTCAATCAATAAGCTCTTTAACAGGCCTTGATCTTGATACTGTTTACAGCGTGACAACCTGGATAGCTTGGTATCTGTTAGTAATCGGTGCCTGGTTTATGATTGAGCTTGGGTTTTACTCTGGGACAGACGGCGAAAACTCTTACGGTTAAATATAAACCCTTGACCAAACCCAAACTTTTTACCTAAGTACCATATATGACAAAAACAGAGAATAACTGCGACCCTGTTACATTAGCCCAAGAATTGATCAGATGCCCAAGTGTCACCCCGATTGAAGGAGGAGCTCTTGAATATCTGGAAAATATCTTCACAAACCACGGCTTCACCTGCCATCGTTTACTATTTTCAGATACAGGAACACCTGATGTAGATAATTTATATGCAACGATAGGAATAGGCTCGCCTCATCTTTGTTTTGCTGGCCACACCGACGTTGTTCCAACAGGAGATGAACAAGCTTGGGTTCACCCCCCTTTTGGTGCTATCATTGAAGACAACTGGCTGTATGGTCGCGGTGCTGTTGATATGAAAGGTGGCATAGCTTCTTTCATAGCTGCCTCGTTAGAATACCTATCCAATACAAACTTTCAAAATAAGGGGCGTTTGAGCTTCCTCATAACCGGAGACGAAGAAGGGCCATCCATTAATGGAACCCCTAAAATGCTCAAATGGTTAGAAGAAAAAAATATCAAACTAGACCATTGCCTTGTCGGAGAACCCACAAACCCCAAAGAATTGGGACAAGAAATAAAAATTGGCCGTCGTGGGAGTTTAAACGGAACTTTAAGTGTAAAAGGTAAGCAAGGCCATGTGGCGTACCCGTCATTAGCCCAAAACCCGATACCAGTTCTCATAGACATTTTACAAAGCTTTTTAGCAAAACCTCTGGACAATGGAACAAAATATTTCGCTCCCTCAAATCTTGAAATAACCAATATAGAGGTTGGAAACACAGCCACTAATATTATCCCTGAAAGTGCCAAAGCAACATTTAATATACGCTTTAATGATAATTACACTGGCGAAAGTTTAAAAGAACATCTGAGAAATTGTGCTGCAGAAGCCGTCAAAAACACGAACATTATTCATGAATTCCGCTTTCCACCCAACGGAAACTGCTTCTTAACAGCACCAGGAAAATTAAGTGATATCTTATCGGATGCAATACACAAAACAACGGGAGCAACCGCCGAACTGTCAACAAGTGGCGGAACATCTGATGCACGCTTTATCAAAGATTTCTGCCCGGTTATAGAGTTTGGACATGTGAACGAAACAATCCACCAGATTAACGAAAGAGTTGCAGTACAAGACCTACACACGCTGAAGGAAATATATCAAAAATTCATCATCTCTTATTATGAAACGTTCAGAACATAGAGGAGTAAACAAGATCGGGGGGCGAATGCCCATCAATAAAGGATTTGATATTAATAATAACCTTCTCACCCATATCAATTCGGCCCTCAAGCGTAGCAGAACCCAAATGGGGCATAACAACAACATTATCACAGTTCAGTAAAATGGGATTAACCGCAGGCTCATTCTCAAAAACATCCAGACCTGCCCCAGAAATCTTACCCTGATCAAGTAAATCAGCCAAAGCATTTTCATCAATCACTTCACCACGTGCTGTATTCACAATATAAGCATCTGGTTTCAAAAGTTGTAAACGTCTTTTGGACAATAAATGGTAAGTTGCTGGTGTATGGGGACAATTGACAGATACAATATCCATGCGAGCCAGCATTTGATCTAAACTATCCCAATAAAGAGCATCTGTTTGTTTTTCAATGTCTTCTACAGCACGCTCTCTATCATTATAATGCACCTCAAGACCAAAAGCCTTGGCGCGCCGTGCAACGGCTTGACCGATCCGACCAAAACCAATAATACCAAGTTTTTTACCAGATATCCGGTGCCCAAGCATCCAGGTTGGAGACCAGCCAGGCCAGACATCGGCATTATTTTTCAAATACATAGAGCCTTCAACAAGACGGCGAGGAACAGCCAAAATAAGAGCCATCGTCATATCAGCAGTATCTTCTGCCAAAATTCCAGGTGTATTCGTCACACTGATCCCAAATTTAGTTGCAGCGTTAAGATCAATATTATCAACACCAGTGCCATAATTTGCGATTAATTTAAGCTGAGGCCCGGCTTGCTTAAGAATATCGGAATCAATATGATCTGTGACTGTAGGAACTAAAATTTCAGCTTTTTTTACAGCTTCGCAGAGCTTTTCACGAGACCAGGGAGTATCATCAACATTCAATGTGACATTGAACAACTCCCTCATACGAGTTTCAACCACTTCAGGAAGCCTACGGGATACCATAACTACTGGCTTTTTCGTTGTCATCAAAACCTCCGCATATTAAATATGCTATATAACAGAATTGAGCAAAACTTAAGTACTTAAATAATTATGAAATAGAAAAAAATATATTTTTTAATGTCATCAGATTTTCTAACAGAATAAATTACATTAAATGTTAATAAACAATGCTTTCACTACCATCTGATTAAAAAGCAAAACTCTCAATTGGAACTAGAGAAAAAACATGGCTTTAAAATTAATTAATCCATATATATCGTTAAAAATTACATTAGCGGCATTAATAAGCCTTTTTATATTTTCTGCAAAAACGCAATTTTCCTATGCAATTCAACAGGATGGCTCCATTAAAAAAGGAACCCGAAGTGGTTTACCTCTCCCCCGCTATGCCAGCCTTAAAACCGATAAAGTAAATGTAAGAAATGGCCCAGGTAAAGATCATAAAGTATCATGGGTTTACAGAAAAGCGGGCTTACCCATTGAAATTATTGCGGAATATGAAAACTGGAGACGGGTTCGCGACAGCGAAGGTATTGAAGGGTGGGTATTTCACCGTTTATTATCTGGACGACGTACGGCCATTGTAACGCCTTGGAGCAAAAAAACGGAAAAAGGTAAACCAACACCTGTACCAATTTACAAAACCAACTTAAAATCAGATCAGAATGTCGCCTTACTCCTTGAACCTGGCATTATAATCCAATTACTACAATGTGATGGAAACTGGTGTAACTTTGCCATCAAAAGCCATAAAGGCTGGATTCAGCAAGAGAAATTATGGGGTGTCTACAGAACCGAAAAGTTAAAATAAATCATATACTTAAAAAAAATACCATCAGTCTTCGTTATCTTCAACGAGGTGAACAACAATATCAACTCTGGAAATCTTTGTGCCATCCGGAGCAGAAGGCAACCCATTAACTTTCATATCTCCATCAGCAATATCGATAAGTTTATCCTCTTTCGCATTATAAAAATGATAGTGATTAGAAACATTTGTATCAAAATACGTCTTCGTCCCGTTCAAAGCCACTTGTCTGAGCAACCCAGCCTCAGTGAACTGATGCAGAGAGTTATAAACAGTGGCGAGGGAAATTGACATATCATTTTCAAGGGCTTCTTCATGCAGCATTTCAGCCGTGACATGGCGATCTCCCTTTGAAAATAAAAGAGTCCCTAACTCAAGACGTTGTCGTGTTGGACGTAACCCCGCATCCTTAAGTTTTTGCTGTAAGTCATTCACAAAGAATATCAATCCTGCTTATTGGTCAATTTACAATGTTTATACTTGTATGAGACATCAATTTCAATATATACGAACAATTATCTAAAACTGATGCCAAGATTTACAATCTTAAGTATAACATCACATAACAAAAATAAAAAAGATCATAACGAACAAAAGTTAAAGTTTTTACGAAAACCAACAAGACACTGAAATAATTGAAAAATATTTTAGGTAATAGACAAATTTGTCATATAGATGTTAAAAAGCGACAAGATTGCGCTAAACCGCCACTTTATATGCATATTATAGTTATGATAGTAAACAAATTGGCATTGAACGAGCACGAACAATCATGAAAACATCAATCTATCAATTGGGTGGGAAATAGAAATTATGGCGGAACGCCAATCAAGTTATGAATATGAAGAGTTATTAGCTTGTGCACGAGGCGAATTATTTGGTCCAGGGAATGCACAATTACCTTTACCTCCAATGTTAATGCTTGACCGTATTGGAAGCATTTCAGAAGAAGGTGGAGAATATAACAAAGGCCACATTGCTGCAGAATTGGAAATAAAACCTGACCTCTGGTTCTTCCCATGTCACTTTAAGGGAAACCCAATAATGCCAGGCTGTCTTGGTGTTGATGCGCTATGGCAAATGTTAGGATTTTATCTTGGCTGGCTAGGTGCTCCAGGAAAAGGCATGGCCTTAGGCGTAGGCGAGGTAAAGTTCTCAAATATGATAACCCCCTCGATTAAGAAAATTGAATATATTGTCAGTTTACGCAAGGTCATGAACAGAAAACTAACACTCGGTATTGGTGATGGCATTCTCAAGGCTGACGGTGAAGTTTTCTACACAGCAAAAGACTTACGTGTGGTTCTTGCAGTAGCAGATGAAGAAACGGCATCTGAATAACGAGAAATCTAACAATATGAATGTTTCCTACTCCAAAGCTCATTTTGGAGAAGGCACCTGGTGTATAAAAGGTATAATATTATGAAACGTGTCGTTGTGACTGGCTTAGGGATTGTTTCATCTTTAGGTGACAATGCCCAACAAGTGCTAGAATCGCTTCAAGAAGCAAAGTCAGGGATCTCTGAAGCCCCAGATTATAAAGAGCTTGGATTCCGGTGCCAGGTACATGGTAACCCAAAATTAAATTGGGAAGATGTCATTGACCGTAAAGTAAAACGCTTTATGGGAGCCGGTGCAGGCTGGAACTATGTTGCAATGCAAGAAGCAATCAACCAGGCTGGACTTGATGAAAGCTTGGTATCAAGTGAACGCACTGGTTTGATCATGGGATCAGGCGGACCCTCAACAAAAGCAATTGTGCGATCTGCTGATGTAACGCGAGAAAAAGGCCCTAAAAAAGTTGGTCCTTTTGAAGTCCCAAAAACAATGTCCAGCACAAACTCAGCAACTCTGGCAACCCCTTATAAAATCAAAGGCGTTAACTATTCTATATCTTCTGCTTGCTCTACCTCGTCACATTGTATAGGTAATGCATATGAAATCATACAGCTTGGCAAACAAGATATTATTTTTGCTGGTGGGGGTGAGGAGTTAGATTGGACACTCTCCGTACTGTTTGACAGTATGAACGCAATGTCTTCAAACTTCAACGAGACCCCTGACAAAGCAAGCCGTGCTTACGATAAAGATCGTGATGGTTTTGTGATTGCAGGTGGTGCGGGTGTTCTTGTTCTGGAAGAATTAGAACATGCAAAGGCACGCGGAGCAAAAATTTATGCCGAGATTGTCGGTTACGGAGCAACATCTGACGGTTATGACATGGTGCAACCATCAGGTGAAGGAGCAGTAAGGTGCATGAAACAAGCAATGCAAGGCTTGGAAGATAAGATTGATTATATTAATCCACATGCAACATCGACTCCGATTGGTGATATAAAAGAAATAGAAGCATTGCGTGAGGTTTTTGGTGATAATATTCCACCTTTAAGCGCAACGAAGTCTCTATCGGGTCATTCATTAGGAGCCGCTGGCGTACATGAAGCCATTTACTCTATTTTAATGATGAACAACAATTTTATTTGTAAATCCGCTAATATCGAAAACTTAGATCCAGAATTTACGGATATACCAATAGCACAAGAACGACAGGATAATGTCGAATTAAACACAGTAATGTCGAATAGTTTTGGCTTCGGCGGAACGAATGCCACATTGGTATTCAGACGTTACTCATAAACTGAAATATAAATTGAATTAGGGAAATTTCGGACCTCAAATCGGGTATCGACATGACAGAAAAAGATATTGCAGTACCAGGACCAATAATGGCTGGTAAAAAAGGACTGATTATGGGAGTAGCCAATGATCGGTCAATCGCTTGGGGCATCGCCCGTGTACTTGCTGGTCAGGGAGCTGATCTAGCGTTCACATATCAAGGAGATGCATTCGGCAGAAGAGCAGTTCCTTTGGCAGAATCACTTGGTTCAGAAATTATTTTACCATGTGACGTCTTGGATTTGGACAGCGTTGATAGTGTATTTGATGCGATCAAACAAAAATGGGGCAAGTTGGACTTTATTGTTCACGCCTTGGCATTCTCTGATCGTACGGAATTAAAAGGACGTTATTCCGACACAAGTAGAGATAATTTCACAAATACAATGGTTATCTCCTGCTTCTCTTTCACAGAAGTTGCAAAGCGCGCTGCTGAACTTATGACAGATGGCGGCTCAATGATTACATTGTCCTATGGTGGTGCAACACAAGTTGTTCCATGCTACAATGTCATGGGCGTTGCAAAAGCTGCGCTAGAAGCAAGTGTCCGCTATCTGGCAACAGACTTCGGACCAGATAACATCCGTGTAAATGCGCTGTCTGCAGGTCCAATGAGAACGCTGGCTGGAGCAGGTATTTCTGATGCCCGCGTCTTGTTTAATTACCAAAAAGATCATTCACCAATGAAAAGAACGCCAACACTAGATGAAGTTGGTGGGTCAGCTCTGTATTTGTTATCTGATTTATCGGGTGCAGTAACTGGTGAAGTTCATTTTGTTGATTGTGGCTATAATACAGTTTCAATGCCAACTCTGGATGCATTGAAAGAAGCAGATGAAGTTATGCAAGCGGCATCAAAAAAGGCTGCAGAATAAAAATAAAGAGCCAGTACCGTAAACGAAACAGGCTCTATAAGTTATATTGAATAGGATCATTTTATAAGAGATCCAAAATAAAAATGCTGTAAAAACTAATGATTGGTTTGTTTGATTCAGGAAACGGTGGGCTAACGATTTATTCGGCATTAGCACGCCGTTTTCCAAACAGCACTTTCATATACTTGGGCGATCATGCCAATGCTCCTTATGGCAATCAAAGCTCAGAAGAAATTATAGAACTCACCAAAAATGGTGTTGAAACTCTCTATCAAAAAGGATGCAAACTCGTCATTCTAGCCTGCAATACAGCAACCGCAGTCGCAGCGAGAACTCTACAACAAAACTGGTTACCGAATAGTCCTTGGCAAGATCACAATATACTAGGGATCATTGCCCCTACCGTTGAAGCTGCAACGCAAACACCATGGGCAGTCACAACCCCGCAATACCCTCAAAAATACAATGATGATCTTATAGCCATTTTTGCTACCACACGGACAGTGCAAAGCGATGTTTACCCGGAAGAAATTCGCAAACGCTGTCCCAAAGTTGAGATTGTTCAGCAAGATTGCCCAAATTTGGCCGGAGCAATCGAAGCAGGAAACCCTCAGGAACACCTAGAGAGTCTGGTGAAAGAATATATCAGGCAGATGCTTGAAAAAACGGAACAAAGAACACCACATCGCGTAATATTAGGCTGCACACATTACCCGCTGGTAGAGAAAATCTTCACACAATATCTTCCACAATCAACACGAATATTAAGCCAACCCAATATCGTATCAGACAGTTTGGAAGATTATCTAACACGGCACACGCACTATAATGTTCAAAATTCTATAAACGTCTCTGAGTTTTTGACAACAGGCAAACTAGATGAGATCCAGGCCCCATTATACCCTCTCGGATATCAAGACATTAGCTTCAAAGAAATTGCTCATATATTTGGTAAAACCTAAAGAACCCAAAGACACAAAGCAACCAACCAGGAACAAGAAGCCAATAATAGAACAATTAATGTGCTTATCTGAAAATATTCACCAAATTTTCTATTTCCTGTTGCATCCAAAAGAACACCAATGAAAGCCCCTCCATTTAGCACACCTAATGGCATAAGATTAAGAGCAGCAAATTTCGCGCATATAAACGCCAATAGAACAAGAGCTTCCGTACTTTGAACAAAAGAAGCAATTTGTGTTATGAGAGTTTGAGCGTCATGAAGAGGTGACAATGCTCCTTGAAAATATTGATCCCATATCAAAAAACCCGAATATAGAGCCTCACCACCTCCAATAAAATACGCAATCACAAGCAAAAACAAACAACCAGACAAGATAATAACAAGTCGGACCAATAAACTAAGCTGTTCAAATAAAAACTCCCCTGACTTCAATGGGTTTTCTTGAGTTTCAGAACAAGCAAACTGAACAAAACCACCAATTGGCAAAACCTTTATCTTTATTGGAAAACCTAGGAATGGAATGCGAAACAAAATCTTACCATAACCAATAGAAATTTCATTTATCTTGCAACGAAACAACAAACCGCTAAGAGCCATCATAAAAACATGGCTAAGATTGACCAGACAACAAAAACCTAAAAAATAAACCCATTTCATATCAACCCCATGAAAAAGTACAAAATTTACAAATTATGGGTCTATATAAAGATAATGTTTTATTTTTCATAGCGTTATTTAAAGGCATAAAATCATAACTTGCCCAGTTTTCCTTAAAAACAACACTCGTCAGACTTTTCATTTCCTGTTAATGTCCAATATGAATAAATATACAATAAGCATATGTCTTATAGGGATAATATAAAAAAATATATTAAGGGGTGTCAGTATGGCAAAGGGAACTGCAAAAACAAAGACATATTCAGGTTGGGGTCGGGTTATAGATTATATGTTTGGCCGCAATGCTTTAATAGGCGTCGCATCTTTAATGCTATTAGTCATCTCTGGCTATGCAACTTGGAGTGGAATGAACGACTTTATCGTGGGCGTCCAAAGCGAAGGGTCTGCTGCCGCAACAACACGTGAAATTGCCGGATTATCCATATCTAGTGAAATCTTTGTAATTGCCATTGTTGTTGCTCTAACATTCTTAATGTGGCTGGCCTTACGAGAAACATTTGGAGCGCAACGCCGAATAAGTGAACGTGCAATCACAGCCCCCCTTTATATCTTTTTAGCACTATGGTCGATTGGCTTTGGTTATGGTTTCTGGTGGAGCCTAATAGCTGGTGAAGAAGCGACACGTAACAGTTTAGCTGGTTTGCAGGAAGATGCACGAGACGCAAGCGCAGTCGTTGCGGCCCGCCTAGATGCAGTCAATATCCAACTTGGTAATGTTGTCACTTGGTCCGACAGTCAGATGGCACGTGAAGAAAACAGCGGTGGAAGTTGTGGCGTAGCCTCAGGTGCAGGCCAAGGCCCCCTTTATAATGCACGCAAAACAATCCGTGACGCAGTTGCCTCACTACAAGGTGGTATAAAGAACTCGTGGCTTGCCCCAATTCAAACAGATCTGGACCTCTTAAGAAAAAGCGCCACAAATATTGAAGGGACAACAATCTCTGACCGAAAAAAGAATTTTGAAAAAACGGCCAAAGAAATCCGCGGGAAAGCAAGAAACATTGCAGCAAGAAGTAACGCTCTTGGCCAATCAACAGCCTCGGAAATGCAAGCCTTAGCAAATGCAGTTTCAATAGCACCTGGCAAAGTTGGGTTCTCTTGTTATGATCCAACACTTGCCCAAAGATTGCGACAGGCAGCCAAACAAGCAGCCGAACCAGCAGTCTTAAAACTTCGTGATGCCGCATTCACTGAAGGACCTGCCGGTGTCGCAAATGCAGTTAAAAACCTATGGGCAAACATGGGGGCCTATATGTCCAACCTGCCAACATACGTCATGACAGGGAAACTCCCTGAAGGGTCTGAAGGACAGGGCATTACGGGCCGAGACTTGATTGCTCTCCTTGCAACACTTGGCGTTGATCTGGGTCTACTGGCTCTTGCCATCCTTAACCCTCCAATAACACCTCCAGTAAGACGTGATGGGCTTCTAAGGACCCAGGCAAACTTCCATGTTCCAACAGCATCTGTTGTTCGTCAAATTAATGGAGCTATACAAACGGCAATTGCGCGTGCACCTGATGCTGATCTTGAATGGGTTCGCAAACATTTTGTCTATCATGATGGGGCATCATATTTTGTCATACCTAATCTCTATTACATAGAAAATGAAAATAAGGATGAAGAGCTCCGGGGCTTATCAATGAACCAGCTTGCTGGCGTACTGGATGATCTGGACCTTGTAAGAATCCTAAGCAAAAAAGAACTTGATAAAGCACGTGAAGAAGAAAAACGCGAAAGCAGAAGCATGGTAAAAGAGGATGAAAACATTCGTAACCATGGCCTTCTATCCAAAAGCCGTCGTGCCTTGGCGATCGCAGGTTGGGCAGAACGCTCTCAACAAGACATGGAAGTCTTCCGCTTAACGGATACTGAAGGCTTAACACCTCTTCTTATGGTAATAAATGAATCTATTCCAGCTGATGTGAAACAAGAAGCTGAAAAGCTGGAAAAAGAAGAAAAAGCATAATTTTCTAATTGGGGACATCTATGATGTCCCCATTTTTTTTATTTGATCTATTAATGCCCATTTTGCATCTTATATACAGAAATTAAGGATACGAATTTGGGATCAGAAAATGGCGAACAAGACATACCGGTTTGACTTAACAGGCCAGGACTTCAAACGAAATCCTTTCCCAACATTGGCTGACATGAGACGGATCGGCCCTATCGTGAAAACCAGAATCCCGCTTTTGGGTCCTATGTCTTTCGCAACAACCTATGAAGCTTCAACAAAACTTCTTAAAGATACGGAAAATTTCGGCTTAGATGCCACAAGAGCAGGTAAAAAAGGTGTTATGGGCTTGCAATGGTGGCTCCCCAAAACCTTCAACCTGTTAGCCCAAAACATGCTGACCAAAGACGACCCAGACCACAGACGCCTACGCCAGCTCGTTGACAAAGCGTTTCATAGAAAAACTGTTGAAAGTTATCGAGAAAATATAGAAAAAATTACTGAGAACCTTCTAGACCAGCTCGAACACTCATCCGATAAAGACCTCGTGAAAAACTTTGCAAGAGAACTCCCCCTTGCTGTGATCTGCGATCTGCTGGGGCTTCCCCAACAAGATCGCCCCCAATTCACCAAATGGATGTCATCTCTCACAACGATAACATCAGTTTTTGGAATATTTACTCTGCTTCCTTCAGTAAAGAAAATGATCAAATATCTTCGAAACCATTTCGAATTAAGAAGAAAAGACCCTAAAGATGATATGATATCAACCCTTGTATTGGCAGAAGAACAGGGGGACAAACTCTCAGAAGATGAACTCCTTGCCATGTGTTTCCTACTATTTGTAGCAGGTCATGAAACCACAACTCACCTAATTAGTGGAGGCACTTTAGCCCTTTTACAAAACGAGGAACAGCTCGATACTTTAAAATCTGATTGGTCCTTAGCGCCAAAAGCCGTTGATGAACTCTTACGCTTTGTATGCCCGGTACAAATCACAAAACCACGCTTTGCCTTAAATGATATAGATTTTTGCGGGAAAAAAATCAAACGAGGACAACCCTTGATGGCAATGCTAGCATCAGCAAATGCAGACCCCTCCACTTTTGAACGTCCAGAGCAATTAAATATCACTCTTGACCGTAAACGCCACTTGGCCTTTGGAGATGGCCCACATTTTTGTTTAGGCTTTCTCCTTGCCAAATTAGAAGCAGAAATCGCCTTTGAACGCCTGTTTACACGCTATCCAAATTTACAACTAGCCGTGCCAGAAGAAAACTTGCGCTGGACAAAACGTATTGGATTAAGGGCTTTAATATCTTTGCCTTTAAAAGTCTAAATTAAGCAGCTGTGCGTTGTGTTGCTTCATCAACAAACATAAAGCCAGCAGCTTCATCTGATTGCCAAACGCATTTGGCAAGTTTCACATCATTATTTGCAAGCTGAAGATGAACTGACATACCTTTCTTAAGTCCTCCCACACACAAAATTCGAGCACCGCTATCACTTATGTCTAACAAACGGCTTGAAAGCACATTACCATTTATCGTCACTTGAATTTCTTCATCCTTATACATACGAATAGCTCGTCTACGATTATCAACATCTTCATCCAATGAATCCATAAAGCTCTCTACAGAATTTGACAGCTTATCTGAAATCTCTTTTAAACTATTAGATAAACCTTTAATCTCTAACACACCTTGATTTGTCTGTTTAAGAGCTTCTGAAACTTCGTCAATATTTCCTGATGAACTTTTACTGCAATCTGAAGCAAGATTTAGATTTCTATTGATTTCTTGTGTAACATCTCTCTGTTGAGTTATTGATATGTTCACAGCACCCGAAATCTCCGTAACCTCAGTGATAGACTCTGAAAATGTCCCAACAGAACTCGCGGTATGCCTAGTTGATGATTGTATTTCTTGAACCTGATTTTCGATCTCACCTGTTGCTCGTGCAGTTTGAGATGATAATTGCTTAACTTCATTTGCAACAACAGCAAAACCTTTGCCAGCATCACCAGCCCGAGCAGCCTCAATAGTGGCATTAAGCGCAAGTAAATTAGTTTGCTCAGCAATATCCTTGATCATACTGACGACATCTTCAACCTTTTTGGTGGTTTCAATCAATTGCTCAACATCTTTCCTTGTAGAGATCATTGACTCAGAAGCACCGGTGGTCAAATCATTCGTCTTGTCAGTCTGGACTGAAATTTCTTTAATAGATGCTGAGAGCTCTTCTGCAGCTACAGTTACGGCCTCAACATTACTGGAGGCTTCGGTAGCTGCACTACTAGCTTCCCTTGCTTTCTTATCTGCTTCTTCTGTAATTTCATTAAGTTGAGTTGTTGTTTTATTCATAAAATCAGTATCACGTGCTAGTACTGACAAAACTTCTGAGATTGTTTCGCGGAACTCTTTTATTAAAGTTTGTATTTTTTGTTGCCGATCAACCTCTTTGTTTCTCTCAGAAATTGCTTTAATTTCTAGTTCTTTTCTGGATCTCGCAGTCTCAAGAAAAAACTCCATAGCTGTTGCCATAGCTTTTGTTTCATCTTTTCGAGAGGTATCAATTGCAATATCAAGGTTCCCTTTGGTTAATTGCAACATATCATCAGACATTTTATAGAGGGGGCGAAAAGCGCGCCCAACAAATAAGGTTATTAAAATAATAAACAAAACAACTCCAAATATAATCGAGACTATGGAAAATGTTGTATAGAAAGTTTCTTGATTGAAAACAGCAGTATAATCTTTAAGAGTAACAAAACGTCCAATAGGCTTTTTATTAAAACCCAGAATTGGTGTCGATACCGCTTCAAATATTTTATCATCTTGAGTCAAACGGCTTAAAGCTTCTAATTTAGATTGGTCATTTATAAAATTTGATTTAGACCATTTAAAATCTGACGTTTTATAAAGTATATTTTTTGAATTGTTTGGAAAAATGAAAACATCTGCATCTAAGTATGTTTTGATTGCATTTACCGCATTGTTCAAATCTTGTAACAAAGCGACATAACCAAGAACTTTCCCTCTATAAAAAATAGGAAAGACATATAATAATTTAAGTGTATTATCACTCGTTGCAGCCACACTATATGTTGGTTTTTGATTTTTAATCACATCATTCAGCACTGAGGTAGCTTTAAAAACGAAGTTGTCAGGCGCCGCTGTCACCATAGTCCCGTTCTTATCAAAAACAGCAACTTGCTTCAAAACTCCCTCTGCAAAAAGTCTATTATAAACGTAACCTAAAAGTTCAGATGATTTCCCATAGTTTTTTTTCTTAATACTTTTTAAAAAGTCTCTGTTACGAGTGAAATTTTGAACAGTTAACGAGAGTTTACTGACATCACTGTCGATAACTTGACGCCAAACGACTTTATCCCTACTGAAGGTACTAAAATTGTACCGAGATTCTATCAAATTAATGATCATAACACTTGCCCCAAGCAATATAGTGCTTAGGACAAGAATTGAAACGATACTGAATATTGATATTTTTCGTTTTAGCGTCATTTTTTTTCATATAATAAATATTATTCTACAGGATAACCGCTACTTTTCCAGCCAGGAAATCCCTCTCGGTAATAGTAGACCTGCTTATACCCAAAAGAAATCGCCTTCTTACAAGCTTCCGCGGAACGACCACATTTGATACCATTACAGTAAAAAACCACTGGCTCGTCAAACTTAGCCTCTTCTAATAAAGCTTCTTTTGAGAACTTTCCTGTCTTCACATCTAAATGTAGAGCTCCTGGGACTCGTCCTAAGTTCCACGCAGCATCTTCACGCACATCAACAAATAAAACTTCATTATCAAAAAGTTTTTTCGCCTCAGCAATATCAATTGTTTTTGCACCTTCTACTGTCAATGGAGCTTCTTCTGCAACCGCAGTAAAAGCCATAAAGAACATCACAAACACTGATGTTAATAAACGTTTAAACACCTCAATACTCCTCACTATCTACGTTTTTTTAGATTTACCCGGGCTGACCACCAATATAGTAAAATATTTTAAAAATTTGTTTAATTAAAAATGTAAAACTGTAAGTATGCAAATATTTAGAAAAAGCAGAGAAGCAGTGTCACTCTTTTGATATTATTGATTTTTGAAAAAAATAGATGAATTTTTTATGCCAGATAAGTTTAGTTAAATCAGTTTAAGCCTCTGAAACCTCACACTATTGACAATTTTCTTTGTTAACTGCAGCGACGTACTTAGCATTGGGCTATGGTGGGTGACATAGAATTCAACTATTTTTTGTTTTTTACCTGTCAAATTGGTCCATTTTAAAGAAAAGGACAAAAAGCATGGAAAAGCATTTTTTAAAGAGTTCAAAAAATTTGGTAATAATCGCTCTTGCAACTCTGTTTCTTGCAGGATGTTATGAGTCTGGTGCCAAAAATTCTGGCAACAATGCAAACAAAAACACAAACTCGAACCCTGCACCTCAAAAAACATCTCAGCCTCCACAAGAAAAACGTGGAAGTTATTAAGAACACTTCTACGGGCTGTGCATATGCCAGCCCGTACTCTCCAATCTCACCCCACCCCACCGTTTTTACAAAGCACAATTGACTGATTTTTTTGTCACTTTTTGCAAGAAATTTGGCGCTGTATGCAAGTGCTAAAACCAGAAAATCGTGTACATTACAAACAACTATAGGAAGCCTGCGTGGGTCACTATTGGAGTATTAATATGCAAAAATTATCATTAGCAATTATGATTTGCTTAGCTTTAGCATTTGCCCTTTCATTGAACACAATTGTATTAGCATCAACATTCCCTCAAGCCAAAATCAAGGCATATAACATCACTGTCGAAACAGCAAAGCAACAACCAATCAACTTATTTATAAAAGAACAGGGAGAAGGAGAGCCAATAGTATTACTACATGGTCTTGGGGCATCGCATTATATGTGGCGATATATTCAATCTGACTTCTCAAAAAAATATCGAATGATTGCTGTCGATATGAAAGGCTTCGGGCTTTCAGAAAAACCAATCGACTGGGATTATAAAATTGAAGACCATGCTGAAATTGTTAAAGCCCTTATAAAAAAACTTAAACTTAAAAACATCACTGTAATAGGCCATTCTTTTGGAGGTGCTGTCGCATTGCTTTTAGCACTTGATTCTGAATACCAAAAACAACCCTATATCAATCGGCTTGTGTTAATGGATAGCCCAGCTTTCCCACAAACACTGTCACCAGGCGTTAAATTTTTACAAACCCCTTTATTCAGCTACCTTGGTTTAAATGTAATCAATCCACAAAGAATTGTAAAAATGACTCTAAGGGGCCTTGATGGAAAAACTGATTTTTTGAGTGAACAGGATATCAAAGCCTATGCGGCTCCTTTTAAATTCCGCGGAGCACGTCATGCATTGGTACAAACAGCTCGCAATATCGAACCTCAAAACTTCAAACGAATGATCAAAGCTTATAAGCGGATGGATATACCCACTCTCCTGGTTTGGTGTCGCCATGACCCAGTTGTTCCAGTAAGTATTGGAAAACGTCTCAAGAAAACTTTACCGGATGCAAAACTAAAAATCATCGATAATTGCCGTCATGTTCCGACAGAACAAGCGCCTGAAAAAACACAGACACACATCATGGAGTTCTTAGAGCAAACACAAATAGCTGCTTTTAAGGAATAAAATATATGAATTAATGACCATGCAAAAGCTTTATAAAAGCCCCTGCCGAGTGATCATAAGGTATAGGTTATAATGAGAATATGACCGAGATAATATTTGAGCCTCACTCAGAGATCGGAGAAACCATGATCGTAGTAATTTTTGAAGTATACCCGAAAGAAGATCATAAAGACCAATATCTTGACATCGCTGCTGATATACGCCCCATGCTTGAAGAAGTTGATGGCTTTATATCAGTTGAAAGATTTCAAAGCTTAAACGACCCATCAAAACTGCTTTCTATTTCATTTTTCGAAAATGAAGAGGCCGTCCAACAATGGAGGCAACTCTCTGAACACCGCAAAGCTCAAAGATATGGAAGAGCTGAGATTTTTAAAGACTATCGAATTAGAGTCGCCCACGTGATGCGCGATTATGGAATGTTGGAACGCGAACAAGTTCCCGATGATAGCAAGATAGAACATGATACTTGAATGAAGACTTAGATCAGTATCACTTTGTCTCACTCAACTTATGACCAACTTTCCATGCAAACAATAAATTCCTATACTTCAAGATCTTTATAAACCAATTGATGTGAAAGTATGGAAAAGAAACTGGGAAAATTTCATAAATTCGTGAACACTGCAGGAAACTTTCTTGTCAAATCTTTTCATATTTTAGGTTTGTTTGTTATTGGCGGAGCAACTGTATGGGCGGCTTCTCTGGCATTCATTGGAATGGTACAAAAGGGAGGCGCCACAGTAGAAGACTTACTCTTATTATTCATCTACTTGGAAATTGGAGCAATGGTCGGCATATACTTTCAGACCAACCACATGCCTGTAAGATTTATTATATATATCGCAATCACCGCCATGACACGCCATCTCGTAGGTTTCGTTGAATCAAATCATCAACCCCAATATGATTTGCTCATCATGGCCGGAGCAATATTCATACTCTCAATTTCTGTTCTTGTTTTGCGGTATGGGTCCTTTACATTTCCAAGTGACAAACCTTTAATGAACATAAATAATGATAAGAAAACCGAATAATAGTAAAAACTCAGCCTTCTATCAGTTTAAAATTTTCCACATCCCAACGCCATAATTGATTATTTTCAAGTTTAGTTCCTCCCCACCATCTATTTATCAAATTCTTTGAAAGGAAGTTTTCTTTTTGAGCAAGAATTGATCTTGCAAATGGGGTCAACTCTAAATAAGCATTATTGAACTTTTTATACCTTTTTATATCATCATGAAGATCCAAAGAAAATTCTTTCTCTTCAATGCCAATTAGAAGCGGCTCCTTGCAATGACAAAGCTCAATAAGAATTTCTCCGTGTCTCCAATAATCATATATCATATTTTTTTTATTCATAACTAAAGCTCTAATAAGGTTTCCTACACGACACACGCCAAGATCAATGAATTCGATAATTTGAGTTTGAGTATTTGTAAGACCTGTTTTAGAATTTGGCAGTTCACCAAGAAGCTTTAAGATTACTCCTCTTAAATACGGAAATGAGGTTAGATCACTTTTAAGCAAATCATAACATGCTTCTGGTGTATCAGAACAATAAGCTAACCAGCATTCAGAAGCTGTCCTGATAGCATTCTCATCAATAGGTTTAGGAATAACTTTCATTTCAGCCGTAAAGGTCGGGTGCATCTCACCAAGATCTTCATGAAGGTCTAGAACAACTGTTCGCTCAAGAGCATTAGGTATAGTTCTAAGCCAATTTATAAGATGGATGAGACTCAGTTGTGCATTAGCTTTTTCTGAAAACCAGAGTTCAAGTTCTCCATGCGCTATTGCGTCTTCAACAAATTCTTCTAACTGAGTAACTCGCTTTTTGATATCTGCTAAATTTTCCAAAAATGTTTTATTCATCTTTGTAAAAACAGTGTGTCTCTTCTTAAATAACGAATATAAATCAGTAGCTTGAAAAACAGGACCATCAACAAACTCATGTTCAATCGGCATGATGTAATTATGATTAGAAATTCCAGCAGCTTTAATATTACCAGCAGCACTGAAACTATCAGTAAGAATATAACGCATATCTAAGCTCTTATATAAAAATATAATTTATTGACATATGAAATGAACGTTTAATAAACAATCAAGGCAACTCATAACGCTCAATTATCAATTCCCAATTCGGCTTTTCAGAATATTTGAGCTGAACATAAAGGGCTTCATTGTTAAGTATCTCTTCCGCATATTCATCTAAAGCACACTCAAACATCAAAATCTGGGAATCTCGATTCATCAATCCATCAGCTGCAGCAAGAAAAATAAGCCCGGGATGCTTGGATTGCTTCTGATAAATACGATCAAAATCAACCATATTATTCGTCACCACTACCATACCTTGCTGTAAAGCATAATGAGAAACGGTTTCATCAGATTTGCCTTTTAACTTTGCAAGACGGCTGACATGTGAAGATAAATATCCACGCTCTTTTGCTACCTTAACAAGGGCAGGAGAGAGACATTCATCAATCAGAAAGCGGAAATTATGATTTTTGTTTTTTGTCACGGGTTTGAGCTTTTTTTAGTTTTATTGTTTTTTTGCTCTTCGTTGGAATTTGAACTTGTTTTGGTCGCCCCTGACGTGGATGCGCAGTCGCATAAATACGGGCAGCCTCGATCTGCTCTAGGGTAAGACTTGGATAAGCTTTTTGAATATTCTTCACAGATTGCTCTTTAGCCAAAGCTGCAACCATATATGCAGGTATCCGCGTCCCCTTCAAACAAGGCTCGCCTTGAAGAATATCAGAGTCGCGAACAATATACTCCTCGGCCTCGCAAAGTGTATGCAGCCCTTCCTTTATTCTATCTCGTATTGGTTTAACGGAATAAAATAAATTACTGTTCGGCACCTGGACAGAAACTTTCCTAGGATGCTCTAAAGCGCTTTTAATCAACGCTTCGCGCACATCAGGCCCTATATTCATCTCAGCCAACTCCTGACATAAAGGCAAGGCAAACAAACCAGCATAAGCAATCGTACGCATTCGACTACCGGCCTGCACAACACCAAGACCAGCTTCCGATAGATCGTCGACAAGATTATTAATCTGTCGCTTACTAAGACCAGTAATCACCTGTGCTTCTGAAACTGTAAATTTTCGTTGGGCTAAACGTGAAACCATATGCAATAACACTCATATCCATTTAATATTATCCATATAGATATTATTAATATATTTTTATATAAAACTCAAGGCGCTAGACATGTCCTTAATGCATATCAACTCACATAGAATAGTATACCTAATAAACAAATCAGCTTCTACACCCTCAAAAGTTGAAAGTAACATTTTGCTCAACTAGAGATCACTCAAACGTTAATGAGTGTGATTAGAATATTCACTTAGCCATTCCCAAATATAGATTACGCTAGAACGCAACTGTATTTAGAAAAAAGGAGTATTCCTATGTTTGCGAGAAAATTTAAAATTCTATCTATATCACTATTAGCTGGCTTTATGTCTACCACATCTGTATTTGCAGACACCAAAATCATTAATGATTCAAGCCACATAGCATCCACACATACACAAGCATTTCACCCGCGTGAAACCTTGATGAGAAACTACAACGCTAGACGTAATCTAAGTCACTCACGTTTTCGTGTTCAAAAACGTCATTATAAACATGATGGCCGGCCAACACACTTTTATCATTCTGGATTTTATCATGGCGCCCATGAGGATACACGATATTAAGTGCAATTGATTATGGGACCGTATTTTCATAATCCATTCATAAGAAATATCACTATAGCCAAGTCCATAATTCATAAGCCGAAGAATGGATTGGCTATAGGTCATCTAATCTTAGAGAATTTTAATCAATCAATTTAGAAGAAAACATCCAGAATACCCTCAGCAGCGATACCTTGTTTATAACAATATAAGACATCCCCCCCCAATTATCTTTCCTTTTCCAAAAGCAAATGTCGAATAATCCAAACAAAGGCACTCCTAAAATGATACCCCTCATGTCCTGAGTCTCATCCCATGAAATTGAGAAAAACAAAGCAAAAAATAAATAGAAAATCATACTAAAACAAAAACTAAGAACAAAAAAAACTCCCATCACGCAAACGTCAAACAGAGTGATTGGAACATCAACTTAACAACCACCAAATATTAAATATGAAAACATTTCGTATAAATTAAAATTAAGGAGTATGACTATGATTAATAAAGTAGTTCTAAGTTTATCTGCCATATTCATTGGCGCCTTTATTTTCACGACATCAGCATTTGCTGGCGCAAAAATAATAAACGCTGTAGACCATAATATATCAAAACAACAGAATATTGTTGAGGTTCATGGGTTCCGCAGTAGAGGTTTTAGAGGGCGTAGTTTCAGAGGTCGGGGATTTCGGGGGCGTCGCTTCTTCAGGGGACGCGGCTTCAGAAATCGTGGTTTTAGAGGACACCACTTCTTCAGGGGACATGGCTTTAGAGGTCATCGTTACCACCATCGCGGCTTTGGAAAATTCCACTTCCATTAAAAGTTCACTTTAACCCTATAGCGAAAACTGCAAGATAAAAAACACGCTGTAACATATGCAAAACTAGATCACTCCCATACAAATAAAAAAATGGGGTGATCATTTTCTTACCAAAGTTCAAAAAGCCCAATTGGACTTATTATTAAAAAACAAACTTTGAATTAACTCTCATTTTGTATTATATTGTAATACAAAAGAGGTTACGAACATGTCAGCGATAAGTTTTAGAATTAATGAACATTTTGATGAATTCATCGAAAGTCTCATAAAGTCAGGACGTTATGCCAGCAAAACAGATGTCATGTTGGCAGCATTAAGATCATTAGAAGATGCAGAAATGGCCAGGGAGGCACATATGGCAGAGTTAAAAACAGCCATTGCCGAGGGCGATCAACAGATTGCCAAGGGCCAATGGACAGAATATACCAGAGCAGAACTAACCAATAAAATAAAACAAGAGGGCAGAGAAAGATTGAAAAAGACCTGAAACTCAGGCTGTTAGATGCGGCACAGTCTGACCTTGGCGGCATATGGGAATATCACGCCGTTGACCGCCAAGACATTGCTTTTGCAGACAAATTCATCGACGATATCACCGAAAAAATGTACCGCCTCATAGAATACCCAAACCTCGGCAAACGCCGGGACGAGCTCAGTTTCGGCCTCAGAATGTACATTTTCCGGGATTATTTGATTTTCTACCGCCAAATGGAAGGCTGGATCGTTATCTGTAGAATTCTCAAAGGCACAACAAACCTCACCACAAAGATGTTTCCAGTGGATTGACACATCCCCCCCAAACCAGTACTTTAAGCCCAAATTCAAGAAAAAGCTTATATTTAAGCGACTTTTCTGCACATGGAGAACAATTTATAACAAATCCGGGAGGCAGAAGAGGCAACGTCCGCCAGCGAGGGTTCGCTCACGGGCGCTTTTTGCGTTGTGCATAAACACATCGTTTTAAAAAAATGAGGTTTAAATTTTGTCATTCGGACTAAAAATTGAAGACTGTATCAACAAGCTCTGCCCTTGGTCAGGCAAACCTGTAAGTCCAGATTCATTAACCCTATATAATGGGAATGTCGTTGGTTTTTGTAACCCAGGCTGTAGAGACAAGTTTGAAAAAGCGGTAAATATGTTCGAAGGCTTGAAAGAAGTCGCTGAAAAAGAAGAGCAGGAATAGGTTTTTAATATATGTTTGAAACATTATCCGATCGTTTATCAGGTGTATTTGACAAATTAACGGGCAGAGGCTCCTTAAGCGAAAAAGACGTAAACAGCGCCATGCGTGAAGTCCGTAGGGCTTTATTAGAAGCTGACGTTGCCTTGGAAGTCGTGAAAGACTTCACAGATAAAGTCAAAGAAAAAGCAGTCGGTAAAGAAGTCCTGCGTTCAGTCTCTCCAGGTCAGATGGTTGTCAAAATCGTCCATGACGAACTGGTTGCAATGTTAGGCTCAGATGCGGAACCGATTGATCTCAATGCCCCAGCGCCTGTGACCATCATGATGGTCGGTCTGCAAGGATCTGGTAAAACAACAACAACCGCCAAAATCTCCAAACGCCTGACAGAAAAACAAAAGAAAAAAGTCCTCATGGCCTCATTGGACACACGCCGTCCAGCAGCCCAGGAACAGCTCCGCGTTTTAGGCGAACAAATTGGCGTTGATACACTTCCAATCATTGAAGGCCAAAACCCGGTTCAGATCTCAAAACGCGCCAAAGATGCAGCCCGCCTTGGTGGCTATGATGTGGTCATGCTGGATACCGCTGGTCGTCTTCACATTGATGAAGAACTCATGGCTGAAACAGTTGCGATCAGAGACAACACAGACCCGCATGAAACACTTCTTGTTGCAGATAGCTTAACAGGTCAGGATGCCGTAAATCTTGCCAAAAGCTTCGATGAGCGCATTGGCATTACAGGCATAGTCCTAACACGTGTAGACGGCGATGGTCGTGGTGGTGCAGCTCTTTCAACAAGAGCAGTCACAGGCAAACCAATTAAACTGTTAGGCGTCGGCGAGCATGTTGATGGTTTAGAAGACTTCCACCCTGAAAGAATTGCTGGCCGTATTCTTGGCATGGGTGATGTTGTCAGCCTCGTAGAAAAAGCTGCCGAAACTCTTGACGCTGAAAAAGCGGAAAAGATGGCCAAGAAGATGAAGAAGGGAACCTTCGATCTCGAAGACCTTTCTGAACAGCTCAAGCAGATGCAAAAGCTTGGTGGCATGTCGAGCTTAATGGGCATGCTTCCTGGTGTTGGCAAGATGAAAAAACAGCTTGATGCAGCAAACCTGGATGACTCAATCTTTGCACGCCAGCAAGCGATCATTTCATCGATGACACGCAAAGAACGCCGTGCACCAAAAATCTTAAATGCCTCGCGCAAAAAACGAATTGCAGCAGGCTCAGGCACAACCGTGCAGGAAATCAACAAGCTCTTAAAGTCACATCGCCAGATGGCCGATATGATGAAAAAAATGGGCAAAAAAGGTGGCCTGGCAAATCTCTTTGGCGGAGGTGGAATGCCGGATGTTCCACCAGAAGCACTAGAAGAAATGGCAAAAGGCAAAGGCATGCCGGGTGGACTTCCAGGCGGAATGCCAGGAATGCCTCCAGGAGGCCTCCCGGGTTTAGGTGGCGGAATGGGTGGACTTCCCTAAAGGTCTCCCAGGCTTGCCAGGCAAAAAGAAATAAGCCCGTCATATAAAACAGCTAACCTTAAATAAGAACAAATAAGACATGAGAATAGGGTGATAAAATGTTTGAGTATGCTGTTGGTACATTTATGACGGGACCGATTATAATTTCAGTGATGTGCGGAGTGCTGTTAGGCGCTTTGCTGACACTCATATGTTTTAAGATCTTTGCAAAAAAGACAGAGCTAAAGTTCTTAAACAGACATTGGTCAGACAGAAAAGAGCTTTTAAAAGCAGCTTTAATGTCTGATGAAAATTTGATTGCTTACGACAAAGCGATCTATGGAGATCACAAAGTTGATCTTGAAGACGTGCGCATTCGTTGTGTCTGTGCATTAAAGCTGGAAGGCATCTTTGGCATCTGGAATGGGATGAAAGATAAAACCATCTCTGTTTCAGAAGGCAAAGATAATATCGCAGGGACATTGACCATGCTAAGGCGTCGCCCGAAACTGGTCGCGTATTTGCTGGACACCCAGGGATACCCGAAAGCGTTTAAAAATTTTGTAGCTAAACAGTTTGAAAAATCAGAAGCAATCGAAATGCCAAATTTCAAACTCTCTGAAGAATTCGACCCCGAGGTCGATAAGAACATTCGCAAGTTGCTAAACGTATAAGCCTTGCGAAAATATAAATTGATATAAAGGAAAAACTTATATGGCTTTAAAAATCAGATTGTCACGTGGTGGCGCAAAAAAACGTCCTTATTACCGTATTGTCATTGCAGACAGCCGTGCACCACGCGATGGTCGCTTCATCGAAAAAGTAGGCACTTACAACCCACTTCTTCCAAAAGACCATGAAGAGCGTTTCACAATCAAAGAAGACCGCATCCAACACTGGTTATCTAAAGGCGCGAAACCAACAGACCGCGTTCTTCGTTTCTTGGATGATGCAGGCATGATGAAACGCGAAGCCCGCAACAACCCGAAAAAAGCGCTTCCAGGTAAAAAAGCCCAAGAGCGTATTGAAGCAGCACGCATCGCTGAAGAAGAAGCAAAAGAAGCTGCCAAAGCCGAAGCTGAAGGCGCTGCGGAATAACATAACCCCATTGTGCAAACAAATTTGACAGAGCATAATGAACACACACCTCCATTATAGTTTATGTTTTGCATAAACTATAATGGCAAGCGCGACTGCGCGCCGCGTGAGCGCGAAAAGGCTTAGTGCCGTTTGAACGCAACTAAAAAATGGTCTTTAAATATGGCTGAAGAAAAGAACTCCTCTATGATTTGCCTCGGCCACATCTCCGACGCCCACGGCATCCATGGCGAAGTCCTGATCAAAGCCTACACCGAAGCCTGGGAAGACATCGCCGCCTACGGCCCGCTCTTCTCCAAAGACGGCTCCCAGCAATTCATCATCAAAGAAATCAACGTCGTCAAAAAAGGCGTCATCGCCAAACTCAAAAACATCCGCTACCGCGACGAGGCCGAGGCCCTAAAAGGCCAGGAACTCTATGTCCCAAGAGATGTCCTGCCCGAAGAAGACGACGAAGACACCTGGTACCACATAGACCTCATCGGCCTAACAGCTAAGCTAGAAGACGGCACAAACTTCGGCGAAATCATCTCCATCCCCAACTACGGCGCCGGCGACCTCCTAGAAATCAAACAAGCCGAAACAGGAAAAACAACGCTTATTCCCTTCACGATGGCTTGCGTGCCCGAGGTGAAGATTAGTGAGGGAGTTATTACGGTTTGCCCACCTGAGGAGTGGGAGGGGGAGAGGGAAGAATGAATTTTACACCGAACATCTCTTCAGCATCAATCACGGTATATAAATGTATAACATCTTTTAAACAATCGTAATGATGATCCGCCGTAAAAAAACCTTCAGGAGAAATAACAAGACAATATCCCTGTTTATCGTTGCCCTGGATTTCTAGATTGACAATACAATCTTTAAATTGACCATCAGAACCATTATCTATCAAACGCCAACTATTAGTCGAACCATAAATTCGAGTATGTATTTTTAGGCATGAAGTTTTTTCATTTAAAATAAGTAGCAAAATTGCATAAATAGATCTATCCCTAAAAAAAAGCTATACTCTCTTTTCTCTTTGAATTTTAAAACTACAGCGAAAAAATATTAACGACAATTATTAGTCGCTTCTATAAAATTTAATCAACTAGAAGAAACGGACAGCTATCTTTACCAAAGATATTATTTGGCGCGTACCAGTATGTTCTAATCAAGATATGCCTTCCAATAAAGTAACGACAGACTAAAGATGCTTGTTTAGAGTTTACATTAGGCTCAACTTTATTTTCAGAAATTAATATCTTTGAATTGCTTAAAAGTAACAATACATAACCGATCAATATTATTGCAATAATACATAAAAATATTTGCTTCATTTTATTCTCGGAATCAAATGATATTAACACTCGCCTGTACGCACTAAACGTCATAAATCCAAGACCTAAAACGACTATTGACATATAGCTGTGGAAATATTGGAATCCCCGACGCACCCAGCGCCAGGCCGTTGATGCCATTGCTAACGTTTAGCCCAAGACAAAAGGAGGAGCCATCAAAACAAAAAAAGATCATAGTCGTATATTAATGATGATAAAAAATAAGTAACAGATAAACTCATCAAGAGACTAAGAATGCAAAAAACAAAACGCCCACTTGCTATAACAATTATCTGTATTACCGGCTTGATAGGAGCTTTGACGGTAGTACCACTAATTTTTAGTGATATCGCACAACAAATAGGCCCTTGGTATCCCCCTTATCTTGCCCTGTCCGCTGTTATCGGCTTGGGCTGTATGATTGGCTTATGGCTCATGAAAAAAATTGCAGCATATACATATACTGGTTTTTTTGCCATAAATCAGGTTGTGCTATTAGTTATGGGCTTATGGAACCCTCTCGCATTGCTTATTCCGGGAGTTGTCGTGGCAGTAGCATTATACTATTCAGGTGATATGGAATAACCATACGGATAAGTTGAATAACCTCTATAAGTTCTCATTGAGAAAACCATGTTAAAGAGTTTCATGGAACCATATAGAATACGCACGACAATTCGAAGAAGACTACCTGACTTTCTCATTGATCTAGGCATTTGCAATAAAGGAATAGATTGTGAAGCAAAAGGTGGCTCTCATGAGTGGTACAACATAGATCATGAGAACAGTGGTTGTTACCATTGTCAAATTATCCGCAAAGGACAATTATGGAAACAATAGTAAAAATCATCAAAGAGTTTGCCAACAAACATAAGAAAATAACGCATGAGCTTTCCACCAGAAATCCAAAATTTACTTGACGCTCTGCAAGCCTTACCCGGAATAAAAGAAATCGATATAGATCTCCCCACGGGCCTTGAAGATATTAAAACAGACGATTTAAGCCTCCCAGGCCCCTTCGCAGAGTTACCACATGCGGCATTACGCAGAACCAAAGGGGGGTTGGAGAAAGAAGTATTATTACAGATTTTCTTTGAACTGGAAGCAACATCACCAGCGCACAAAAGCTTGGAACTGATTGCCTGGATCATCAGAGATTGGGCCCGCTCTGGAACAAATATTCAATTACGAGCAAGAGCCCTTCCTGTCATATTAGGTGGAGAAGTTCAAACGAACACGCTACAATTCTGTATAGAGTGGTTCCACATAGACCCAAACTATGAATTGGCAAGCCTATTAGATGAGGTAAAGCGTTTCGCAGAAACAATTGCTGATGAACATAAAGAAATCCTAAAAATCTCCCCCAGCCATTTTGACGTTGAATAAAAAATTAACCAGTATCCTCTAACCGCACACAACCCAAAAGCGCACCTCAACACAGCACACCTGTGACCCAACAGCAATAATTAATAAAAAACAATATCATAAAACCAAAACAGCATAATTTGCACAAACTAATTATTGTAAAAACATACCAACAGAAGATAAACTGAAAAAAGTAAGCAAGTATGCCGTACAGGCCAATAAGAAAGATACAAAATGAAAAGAGTTCTGACGGCAGCCCCTGGTTTTAAGGTTTCTAAAAGCCTATCACTCATTGTTTTACTCAGCCTGATTTTAGGCCTGGTAGGGTGTGCAGGAAAAACGAGCGGACGATACAACCTAAAAAATCGTAACACAAAACAAGAGCTCAGAGACTTTCTGAATTATACGCAATATATCGCTGGTCCCGTGTATGGAAAACTTTGCGCAAAACATCTACCCACCACACCAGGCAAAATGAAAAAAACCTACAAGAAGTGGACAATCCGTCACAAAGCTTCAATCGACAGAGGGAGATCCAAACTATTAAAGTCCTTAAAAGGAAAAGGTAGAAAAATTTCAGATTTTGAAGCAAAGACAAGAAAGAATCTTGAGAAAAAATTCCACAGTAGAAAAATAGACCAACAAAAGAAAGCCTGCTTAGGACACCTATACCTAACCACGTTATAACTTATAAAATCACAACCTTACAGCCTCAGGCTGTGTAATCTTCGCAACGACTTTGCGATACATATGCCAGGTCCCATGCCCTAGCACAGGCAGGACCATAGGCAGCAAAACAAAGACACTCCCCACAGCAACAAGCAAACACACAGCAATAATCACAGCCCAGACAAGCATAGGCAGTAGATTAAGCAGAACAGCCTTCACACTTGTTGTCATTGCGGTAGCAAAATCGATTTCTCGATCAAGTAGGAGGGGAAAGGAGATGACCGTAACGGAAAAAACAATCGTCCCAATAGCAAGAGCAACAAAATTACCCAACAGCATAAAATAGAGACCAGACTCTGTACTCACTAATGCTTTTAAAAAAGCGCTTATCTCAAGCTCACTCAAACCAAAAAATAACAAAAAGGAAATCGCCGTATAATCAATCCAGATAAAAAAGGCAAAACCGGTAATCAACGCCATCCACCCCATATCACGCCCTTTTTGCTGCCAGGCTGTTCCGAGCACAACCTCCCATGAAAGCGGCTGACAAACCTCAAGTCTTCGACTGACCTCATAAACTCCAGCAGCAATAAATGGCGCAATAAAAGCAAATCCAATCGCAGAAGGAACAGCTAAATAGGGCATATTAAGCGCAAAAAGAAGCCAAAGGACCAGCCAACCACCAAGCATATAAATCCCTCCAAAAAAGAGACCATATTTAGGGGCTCTGCTGAAATCACGCAGCCCCAGCAGCAAACATTCAAGACCGGTTTTCAAATCGATACGCCTCAACTCAGGAATATCCATCCCACGTCTTTGACCAAGCGGCGGGTTATCTAGCTCATTTTCAACCATATGCTGAGTATGCCTGAAAGTAACAGAGTCAAAAAGAAAAATATCTCAAATCCTAGACAAAGGAATTAGTCAGCACGAATATATTTATCAACAAGTCAAATTTAATCTATCAAACCAATAAACACTTACAACTGCATAAAAAAACAGAAAAAAAAGCGCAACACACAAATATAAAAAGCATTATTACTCTGCATGTTGCCAATATATCATATTTTAAATCCCCACTTTACATTAAATATAGAAAAATAATTTGAATAAAATTTGTATTATTTAAGTGGAGTAGAGTAATGAGGCGTAACGTTATAGCAAAAATACTTTCTATATTTACATTTACAACTCTCCTGGGCATGTCTTATGCCTCTGCAGGAGGATCTTTATATGCACCTTCAAACACCTGGACCGGACTTTATGCAGGTATTCATGCAGGATACGCTGACGCAAGTTTTGACGGTATCTTTGACAATAGCGATACTAACGAAGAGGCCTTCCCTGAAGACCTGGACACCAGCGGCGGTATAGTAGGGGTGCATGTCGGATACAACGTTCAATATAGCAGTCTGATATTTGGTATTGAAGCAGATATATCTGGTGGAGATTTAAACGACACTGTTGACGATAGAAATGATGGTGGCGATGGAAGAGATACCATAAGCGCTGATATAGACTTTCTGGCCTCCTTAAGAGGACGCATTGGCTTTGCGACAGACACTCTCATGATCTACGCAACAGGCGGTATCGCTTATGCCAACGCATCTTTCACCGCAACAGATGCAAACACAACCAACCAGACAGAGACTGTCGATTTTGATGATATCGGATATGTTCTAGGTGCTGGTATCGAGAAACAATTTTACAGAGGGCTGCGCCTTCGTGTTGAAGGGCTCTACTACTCTTTCGACGATAAAATAAATACTGGCGACGGTTTTGCAGCCGATGGTGACGCAGGTGACTTCGTTGAGTTAGAAGATATCTGGTCAATACGTGTCGGCGTGAGTGTCCCATTATAACCAATCAGACTACACAATCTGGGTTGCTGTAAATACAGCCCAGATTGTTTGATAAATAATATATCTGCAAATTAATCTAAAAAATACAATACTATTTAAATTTATAAAAAATCATAACCAACTGATTTAAATAAAATAAAAAAGTTATCCTCATACATAAAATGTAATTCACAATAGACCTCAATAAAAAATCAAAAACAAATCTGTTTAAATAAATTATAACCATTAAAAAACCAACAATACTTATGTTTCAAAAGTATTATGTTGATAAAAATACTTGAAGAACTAAGTTGAATTGTACTTTTTACTCGAATCATAAGACAGTGAGAGACTGTCAAATTTGATTTTTTCTGCTAAGAACAAAGATAAAATATGCATCAAAAACTTGGACCGGACATGGCACATACCAATCAAGAGCCAGGATCGCCGATGAACGCATCGCCGAGTCCCAATGGTCATGGCCAGCTCCATCAGGCAATTCACAACATGCAACGCGAATTGCAGGAACCTTTGATGCAAGATGCTCTTAAAAAACTGGCAAAGGAACTAAAACACGACGGCAATCAGGCCGGCTTGCATCTTGTTGAAGCCTTACAGCAATTTGAAAACTTTTCTATACCGCTTTTAGAATCAGACCCTAGAACGATGGAGCTTCTCGTTTTATTTGGAAAACAGCTGGTCTCAGGTCTTTTAAACATAACCCAACAAAACAAACAAAAAAAGCAACAAACAGCGCAAGAAAACACAATAAATTCTTTTGTTGATGAGATTGATAAATATCGTAAAGAAAAACAAAACAACCAAAGACAATATTTTAACCAATCACAACAATCCATGGACCAGCAACGAAATAACCATAAACTAAGTCCGGATCAATTTGAATATGAATATGAACGCATTTTACAAACTATAAATGATCCGCAAAGAAGATCATTGGCAATACAAAACCTGATGCACCGGTCTGCATTGGGCAAACCTTATTATGACGATATCCAATTTACATCGAGGTCAGCACTTTAATTTGTATTTGAGTAAATCGGTGGCGGTTTCAAAAATTATGAGCTGAATAATGCAGTCTGTTTTTCCAAAATATCTGCTTGGAACACAAGCGTTTTATACATTTATGAAGGGAGCCAATGAAGAGTTGTCTGTTTGGATAAGGCAAAACCCACTATTTGAAAATGGTATTGTCGTCAGCACCGCATCTTTAATACAAATCTATGATGAGATTGAACAGAACATACAAGTCCCGGCAATGCACAGTGCTGCCAGAGAACTACAAGAACGCTTCCGGACGGCCTATATTCATTTCGCGCATCATGGTTGCATTCTGCCAATAACAGAAAACTTCGTCTCATTCGCATCTTCAAGTTTAAGCGAAGATATCCATTGGGTGAGCTTAAATGGCCATGAAAAAAAATTACCATTTTTAGAAAAGATAGTGATTTCAACGGCTTTAAACGGACTATATAACGTCCCGCTCTACCTCATCGATTATGAGCAACCAACAGCATTCTCTAATCTAAAACAAAAATTTGGTCTTCAACCTCATCCAATTTCAAGACCTGCAATTTTTGCTGAGAGACAGGCCTCCTGATGCATGAGGGAAAACGTTTCAACATACTCTGTTTATCTGGAGGAGGGTTCAGAGGGTTATATACTGCCGCAGTCCTGGAAAAAATTGAAGAAGTTTTTTTAGGAGGTCCTGGAAAAAAAGGAAATTTGCAATCACATTTTGATTTAATAATCGGAACATCAACAGGCGGTTTAATTGCAACCGCATTAGCTTTCAATATTCCACCTAAAAAAATAAGACAAAGGTTTGAACTTGATGGGCCATCAATATTTCCTCCAAAAACATTTGGCTCCTTGGTAAAACAATTTTTATTCTTTCCACAATACTCCAAAGAGCCATTAAGACGAACGATTAGAAATTTATTACCAAACGGGTATGCCCAAAAAAATATTCAGGATCTGCCCATACCCCTCGCACTTGTCGCGATGAGCAGAATCAATCAGCGCCATCGAATTTTTACAGGCAGACAATTCAGTGATAAAGGAACAGAACCTGTTTCAGTAGAACAGGCTTTGCTGGCAACAACGGCCGCTCCAACATATTTTGAAGAAGAGAGAATAGGAAATGATCGTCTCATAGATGGTGGACTTGTGGCAAACGCCCCCGTTCTCATTGGCGCATCTTTATTAAGAAGCAAACTACGCATAAAGCCTGAGAATATAAATATTCTTCATATCGGCACGGCTTCAACACATAACTATCAAAAAATCACCACCAGTTATAAATGGTGGCCCAAAAGAATTCTTCATACAACCAGAGACCTTGTCTTACACTCTTTATCAGCTCAAGAAGCTCTTGCAATAGACATTGGACGCAAATGGTTGGGAGAACGTTACGTCTACATAGATGCCCCGGAACGCTTAAGAAATGGCCCAGAACTTGAAACCCTGGATGACGCAAGTGAGGAAGCAAAAGCAAGGCTATTATATCTTGCGGAGCAAACCTGGCTATTGTGGAAAGACAACCCCTGGCTCCGTGCCTTCTTCCCTATAGATCCTCCAAAACTGGACTATGATATCTTTGTTCCAAGACAAGATGGCAGAAACAGAAGAGCATCTAGATATTAGAAAAGAGAGCCATCAAAATAGCTCAACAAAAACAACCTGAACATGCCTTAAAAACTCAGCATAGTGCCCATAGATATGATCATCTTCATGAGAGGTATTTCGAGCTACCTTATTATAACCTTAATAAAAAAATAAAACGAACTGCAGTTCAAAAACGATAAGAATATCAATTTTTTATATCTTTAAATGTGACGATAAAAACTTTGGGACAAACACCATGACTGACTTTCAAGGCTTCTCAAAAAAATTCTTTGACTTCTTTAAAGAGCTCTCAGAAAACAACAATAAAGAATGGTTCCAGGAAAATAAAAAACGCTATGAAGAAGAAGTCGTCACACCAACATTGGCCTTCATCACAGATATGCAACCGAGATTAAAAAAAATCTCACCTCACTTTATTGCAGAACCAAAAAAAGTTGGTGGTTCGATGTTTCGCATCTATCGTGATGTCCGTTTTTCCAAAGACAAAAAACCATACAAAGAAAATGCAGGTTGTCAGTTCAGACACAAAAATGGAAAAGATGCCCATGCACCAGGTTTTTATCTTCATCTAGAACATGGCAATATATTCTTCGGAGGAGGGATCTGGAAACCAGACAGCGCCCCTCTGAAACAAATACGAACAGCAATCTCGAAAGACACAGCAGGTTGGGGACGTGTCCTATCAAACAAAAAGTTAAAAGAAGTCTATAAAAAAGGTGTCGAAGGTGAAAGCCTCACTCGGCCACCAAAAGACTTCTCGGCTGACCTAAAGTACATTGAAGACATAAAGCGAAAAAGTTTCTTCCTGATGGCCAATGGAACTATGTCCCAAGCCAAAAGGGCAAAATTCCTTGATGATGTCACAGAAACATTCGCAGCCGCAAAACCCATGATGAAATTTCTCTGCAAAGCTCTAGACCAGGAATTCTAAATTAAAAATTTCATATATGTAAGAAATCAGGAAATCGTCTGGATGAAGAAAAATATGAGATATTTTCTCATATTTTTTTAGGACTAGCGCCATTGAGGCGCGCAGCCTGCGTGGCGCTTGAACGCGCGCCTAAAGTTATTTTAATGACTTTAGGGGCAAAATTACCAAGGCAGCTCATACCCCTCTGCATGCCAAAAAGTCCCCGCATTTGCAAGTGTCAACTCATCCATGCGTGCAATCAAACCACGTGCCGCATCTGCGGCATCAATATTACCATGGCCACCTGTCATTTCTGTACGCACATAACCAGGATGCAAGAGCATCACAGGAATACCCTTTGGCTTAAGATCCAAAGCTAGATTAACTCCGGCCATATTAACTGCCGACTTAGACATTCTATACCCATAATTCCCACCAGATCCATTGTCAGCCAACGAACCAACCCGGCTGGAAACAATCCCGACTTTTGATCCGTCTTTCAACTTCGGCAAAAGAGTTGTCGTTACTTTCAATGGCCCAAGGGTATTCACTTCAAACTGGCGTTGAATACGATCCCAATCCATATCATCAAGGGTTTCACGGGTCAGTATTCCTGCATTATTTATAAGGATATCAATTGTTAAATCCCCAATACTTTGAGCAAACTTATTGACAGAAGCCGTATCACTGACATCTAAACCTTCATAAATTTCAACATCACAAACAGCTAAAGCAGCGGATTTTGAACGACATGCAGCAATAACATGCTCACCCCTCTCTTGATATTGCTTAACCAATTGAAGTCCGATTCCTCGATTAGTGCCAGTGATTACGACATTTGCCATCGTTTTGCTCCTCAAAAGCGTGTTTTTCCGTTAAAAAACTGGGAATTTTATCAAAATATAATGTTTCATGACTTATATTCAAAATCTCAATATATTATTTGAGACTTTCTGATATAAGAAATGAAAAGAAAACAGCTATAATAAAGCCATAGAAACGGATAATAACATATGAAACCTATTATTATTGGACTTGATCTTCTTTTAAGCTTTTACGTATGGATTGTCATTTTCAGCGTAATCTTCAGCTGGTTATATGCTTTTAATGTTATTAATTCTTATAACAGATTTGTAGCTATGGTGAGTGAATTCCTATACGCACTTACAGAACCTGCCTTAAGACCAATTCGCCGTGTCATGAACAAGATTTTACCAGATCTACGCGGAATTGATATTTCACCTGTGATTCTGATTATTTTAATCGCAGTCATCAGAATGTATCTAACTGGATATATACTCCCTATTGTTCCATAACAAATGCGACAATCTCCAAAAGAACAAGAATTTCGTATTGCAGTTCGCCTAACACCAAAAGCTAACTGCGATGCGATAGATGGTTTTGAAGAAAGCCCTGATGGAGAAGTAATTCGAGCACGTGTAAGAGCAATTCCTGAAAAAGGAAAAGCAAATGCCGCACTCATAAAACTCATTTCGAAATGGCTCAATATTAAAAAATCTGATATAGAATTAACATCTGGATCAAAATCAAGACATAAAATTCTCATCATCTCAGGCAATATCAATGACCTGAACGAACGGCTTTCTGATTTAAGAGAAAACACGAATTCATAGGAGGTTCCCATGACTGATGCACAAATTATTGATGGCAAAGCAATTGCAAAAAACTTAAGGGAAAATCTCAAAGAAACAGTCTCACAACTAAAACAGAACCATAATATAACGCCGGGTTTAGCGGTTGTACTTGTTGGTGAAGATCCAGCAAGCCAAGTTTATGTACGTAATAAAGTCAAACAAACAAATGAGGTTGGTATGGCCTCTTTTGAACATAAACTTCCTGCGAATACCACCGAGGAAAACTTATTAAACATAATAAACCAACTTAACATGGACATGTCTGTTCATGGGATATTAGTGCAACTGCCTTTACCCGATCATATCGACAGTAAAATCATCGTTGAAGCAATTTCCCCAGCCAAAGATGTTGATGGCCTTCACCCGATGAATGCAGGCTATTTAGCCCTTGGTCAGAAAGGCCTCGTGCCATGTACACCGCTTGGCTCTGTCATTTTAGCAAAAACAATTCATGAGGATCTAACTGGATTAAATGCAGTTGTAATTGGAAGATCACACCTCGTAGGAAAACCCGTAGCCCAACTCTTACTACAAGAAAATTGCACAGTGACAATCGCCCATTCTCGGACGAAAAACTTACCAGAAGTCACCAAACAAGCGGATATAGTCATTGCAGCAGTAGGGCGCCCAGAGATGGTCAAAGCTGACTGGATTAAACCAGGAGCAACAATCATTGATGTCGGCATCAACCGCGTCTCTGCTCCAGAAAAAGGCGAAGGTAAAACCAAACTGGTTGGCGATGTAGATTTTGATTTGGCATCTGGAGTAGCTGGGGCAATAACACCAGTTCCAGGTGGTGTAGGTCCAATGACAATCGCATGTTTGCTGCGCAATACTGTACAAGCCGCATGTATAGCAACTGGCATTGACATCAATATAGTTTAAGAAAAACCTATATATTTTCAATCGAATTAGAACTTTTATGGGGTGATCAAATTCCTCCAAATGCAACAATCCGCCACACCATTAATCAAAACCACCCCCTAATAAACATCACTTAACTTTAGTATAAGGTTAGAAAATTCTCATTACTTATAGCAATTTCCTAATTTTCCTGCACATATATCAATCAATATTGTGCAGAAACATTCGGGAATGGCTATTCAGACGTGTGGAGCACGATGTGTTAAAACCAATACTTGCCCAATTAACTGATGCGATCAAACCGACAGGTACGATTAAAGGAAAACTAAATCAATTTGACCAAACCGTTATTAGAACAGAAGTTCTTGCCGGCTTAACGGTTGCCTTAGCTCTTGTACCAGAAGCTGTAGCCTTTGCATTTGTTGCTGGCGTTCATCCTCTTGTTGGCCTCTACGCGGCATTCATAGTTGGCTTAATAACCGGAATTTTAGGCGGCCGCCCTGGCATGATCTCTGGGGCGACAGGAGCATTAGCCGTTGTTATGGTTTCACTTGTTGCAAAACATGGCGTTGAATATCTATTTGCCACAGTCGTATTAATGGGCATTCTCCAAATCCTTTCTGGTGTATTTCGATTAGGGAAATTTATCCGCATGGTTCCACACCCCGTCATGTTAGGCTTTGTAAATGGCTTGGCTATCGTGATTTTCCTAGCACAATTTTCTCAGTTTAAAGTTCCAGGACCAGATGACACCAAAGTCTGGATGACGGGCTGGCCACTTGCGATCATGCTCGCAATGATCGGATTAACAATGTTAATTATATGGGCACTACCAAAAATAACAAAAGTAATTCCAGCTCCATTAGGCGCAATCGCAATTGTTTCTATCTTGGTTATTGCTTTTAACATGCCAATACCACGTGTTGCAGACTTGGCATCAATCAGTGGTAGCTTCCCTCCATTCCATATACCAATGGTTCCCTTAAACATGGAAACATTAAATATCATACTGCCATATGCAATCATCCTGGCAGCAATTGGCCTAATTGAAAGCCTTTTAACCTTGAACCTGGTTGGGGAGATCGTAAACAAAAGAGGCGGAGCTTCACAAGAATGCGTTGCTCAAGGAGTTGCAAACACCGTAACAGGCTTCTTCGGAGGCATGGGTGGCTGTGCGATGATCGGTCAATCTATGATCAATGTGAAATCAGGTGGTAGAACAAGATTATCGAGTATTTCAGCGGCTTTATTCCTTCTAAGCTTTATCCTATTCGCATCAAGCCTCATCGAACAAATCCCTCTCGCAGCTCTCGTAGGTGTGATGTTCATGGTTGTGATTGGTACATTTGCCTGGCATAGCTTGACAATAATGCGCCGTATTCCTCTCTCAGATGCCTTTGTAATCATTCTGGTAACAGTTGTTACTGTCCTCACAGACCTAGCAATAGCAGTTGTTGTTGGAGTTATCATCTCAGCATTGGTCTACGCCTGGAACAATGCGACACGTATCTCAGCCAAAATAGAAACCAATGAAGATGGCTCAAAGAGCTATAAAATTGACGGCCCACTATTCTTCGGTTCCGCCACAGGTTTCACAGAACTATTCGATGTTCAGAATGACCCTGAAACAGTCTATATTGACTTTCTAAATTCACGTGTTGTCGATCAATCAGCCTTACAGGCAATTGAAATAATCGCCTCAAGATATCAAGCAAAAGGTACAAACTTACAATTGCGCCACTTAAGCCGAGACTGCCACAAACTTCTCAACAAAGCAGGGCAGTTAGTCGTTAAGGATGAGGACGACCCTGATTATGCGGTCGCAGCCGACTACAGTATAAGATTAGGCCGACTCGGGAATTCCCATTAAGCAAAATAAGTAAGATCAAAAAGGATCATGCAGCCGCAACTTGTGTCAAAAAGCCATCAACAATATGTCTTAATTTTTTGGCTTCTTCTGTTAAAGCTTGTGAAGATTCATTCACCTTAACAATCGTTGTACTGGTTTCTGTGATGGAGGAAGAAACATTTGTCATATTTTCTGATGCTAATAATGTTCCTTTAGCAGCATGCTCTACATTCCGGGCAATCTCATTAGTCGCAGCTCCCTGCTCTTGCACAGCTGCGGCAATAGCACCTGCATAATCATTTGCAGATTCCATTGTATTTGCAATTGCTTGAATCGCAGTCACAGAATCACCTGTTGCATTTTGAATTTCTGAAATCTGATTTGAGATCTCCTCTGTCGCTTTTGCAGTTTGATTAGCCAATGACTTAACCTCACTGGCAACAACAGCAAAACCTTTACCCATATCGCCAGCGCGTGCAGCCTCAATAGTTGCATTTAAAGCAAGCAAATTGGTCTGTTCAGCAATATCCTGAATTAAGTTTACAACTTCCCCGATATTTTGCACCATTTCTGCCAGGCCTTGGACTTTATCATTAGAGATATTTGCTTGTTGCGTAGCATCCGCAACCACACTTGAAGTCTGGGAAACTTGATGATTGATCTCGCCGATTGACGCAGTCATTTCTTCAGCAGCTGCAGAAACCTGCTGTACATTATTTGTTACTTCATGAGTTGAGCTGGAAGCTTCAGCGGCACAACTTTCCGAATTTTGAGCTAAACCAGATAATATATTCGAATTACTGAACATCTGATCAATATTACTATCAACACCTGAGAGTGCTGATTGCACCTCACCTCGAAACTCACTAATCAACTTATCAATAGTGTCTTGTCTATCTTTCTCGTTCTTTGCTGCAAGCTCTTTATCTTTTTCAAGTCTCTTCTGTTCAAGAGCATTATTCCTAAATGTAGTAACAGATTTAGACATCTCGCCAACTTCATCAGCCCTATTTTGATCTAGAAGTTCAACATCTGTATTTCCTTGACTGAGATTCATCATAGCGCTTTTTAAGATTTCAAGCGGTTCAGTAATGCTTTTCGAAATTAAAAATGCAATGACAAAAATTAAAGTCATGATCATAAGATTAATAATAACAGCATAGATTAACTCATTAAAAATTTGCGCTTCCAAATCGTCAATATAGACCCCAGTACCGACAATCATGTTCCATGGCTGAAATCCAATGACATAAGAAGCCTTCCTGACATCACTAGTTTGCCCAGGTTTAGACCAATAATACTCAACTCTTCCTTCACCCTTTTCCTTCACAACTGCAACAAATTCATTAAATAAAAATTTACCTTTAGGATCTTTGACTGAGCTTAGATCTTTACCATTAAGTTTAGGTTTTATAGGGTGCATAATCATTTTTGGGTGCATATCGTTCACCCAGAAATACCCGTTCTTCCCATAACGTAATTTATTAATAACATCTAAAGCCGTTTTCTTAGCTTCTTCTACAGGGAGTTTACCTGACTGACTAAGGTCATGATACTTTTTGAGAATTGAGATTGCATTTTGTGAAAGAAACTTCAACTCATCATACTTACTGGTATAAGCACTCTCGTTATTTCTATAAACTGAAATAGCAGTCGTCAGCATCAAGCCAACCAAAGCCAAAGATACAATAGTCAATATTTTAGACTTAATTGAAAAACCAGTAAGATTCATGACGTGCTTCTTTCAAATTGAAATTGATTAGCACGAATATATCGTAATTTGGTAAATTCTAGATTAAATCGTTCGACTTAAATAATTTTACTATTATTTAACCCTTTGAAGGTCTTAACGTTTTTTCGCCAGCAATATATTCGTCTCATGCACACGCCAGCGATAACCAATACCGAACTTAACTTTTTGTGCATTTCCAGTTTTGAATAATCTTGCCATCTGTTTCTGATAGTGTTGCTTAAATAATGGGATTGGCCCTTTATATCGCCCAAAAGGAGAAAGTGCCCAAACCTTATTGTCAAAATGACGAACTGGAATACCAGAATCATCCTGAACATGAACTGTACTCTGTTTTAAAATAAAATCGCGTATGGTTGAAAACGAATTCATATGCATCAAATAAGAAGCACTTTTAACAAGACTGGCAGATGCCCCGAGTTTCTCACAGAATTTCAAGAAACCTGTTCGCTTAACAGAATAATTCGCAAGATCCGTACTAAAATAATAAAGTGTTTTTTCCACTCCTGTTTTATCCGTAAAATCGATTTTCACAACATTAGGACGCTTACGCTTCTTAAAATGAGAGACGGAAACGATATGACCATCTTTTTGCAAAACATGAAAACTCACATCTTTAATGCTCTTTCCAGTACGAGTAAGAAATGCAAACAAGACAGGAATTGTCCCCTTAAACCCAGCCTTAAGATCCTCTTTCATATCCGCAGTCTTAAAAAAACTAAAACTCAACAATGTATTCATAGAGGCTCTCAGATTTTGTAATCCGGAAGAAATCGAACCTGTAGACATTTTTTGAATATTTGGAATTTTACCAACTGGCTCAAGAGCGCTTAATACATAAGTTGTTGCATTTGGATAAAACGTATCTGCATAAAGAAAGTCAGGCCCGCTAAACATATACAACAATGTTGAAGGAGCGCCCTTTAAATGTTGCCTGGCCCAGGCACGAGTTTCAATAAGCTTTTGCGCTTCAACTTTCCCCCAAGCTCTATCAAAAGAACTTGCATGCCTTTTCCAGTAAGATCGCTCAGTCAGTTTAGTGAGAGGTGAAGAAGGAGAAGGTTGAAGCCCCGAAATAAAGCGCGCGATATCATTTGGAGTAGCTTGACCTTCGGCTCTTACACCATAAGAAAATACAAATACAAGACATAAAATTAAAACAAGACGCATAACATTAAACTTCTCTAGCAGGTTCTAAAATTGATTTTTGTTTTGCTGAAATCACATAGACCAGAAAACCAATAATTATCGTTGCAAGTCCAGCAAGTGACTCTGTTGTCTTTTCTAAGAGCAGATAGGCCATCATCCAAAATGTAACACCAAGGAAAATAATGGGTGTAATTGGGTATCCCCACGTCTTATAAGGGCGGGGCAAATCAGGTTGAGTAAATCTGAGAACAATAACGCCAAGAACAGTTAAAAAGGAAGAAAGAGTCAAACTGAATTGAATATAATTCACAATACTCTCAAAAGTCTGCGTCAATAACAATACAGTCACAATACTTGTTTGTAATAATAAAGCATAAGCTGGGACACCATTTTTCAACTTTTTAGAAAAAATACGAAACGTTGAAAAATCTTCTCCCATAACCACAGTGACACGTGGCCCGATCCAGGTCATGGCACTAATCGTCGATAACAGCCCAAAACAAATTAAACCGGCAATTAAAGCGCCGCCAGAATCTCCAAAAATATGTTTACCCGCAATCAATGCAACTTCGGTCTGCCCAGCCATCTTATCAATAGGAGTTGTGTAAAGAAAAACGGCATTCAAAGCGATATACAAAACAGTGACAGCTAAAGTAGCGATTATAATTGATCTAGGCAAAGTGTGTTTAGGGTCATCAATTTCATCGATGATATAAGTTGAGGCATTCCAACCAGAATAAGAATACATCACATATACAAGACTAACGGCAAAAGCAGCTCCAAATATATGCTGACTAAAATCGATATCTTGCGGGACAAATGAAATCTCTTGAGGTGTGCCAAATGCAAAACCAGCAACAATTAATGCTAGAATCAAACCGATCTTGATGATCGTTGAAATATTCTGAAAAAAGATACTGTGCTGAATACCAGATAAATGTAGAAAAGTAATAAACCAGACAATACCAAGTCCCAGAGCTAAAACAGGAGAATCCGGGATCACACCATTAAAATATTTCCCAAAAGCAATAGCAGCAACGGCAACAGGAGCCGCAAAACCTACCGTAGCTGAAATCCAACCAGACATAAATCCAACAGCATTATGGTATGTCCGAGAAAGGAAATTATATTCACCACCAGACCGAGGAAATGCAGCAGCAAGTTCAGCATAACATAATGCACCACAAAGAGCGACAATACCGCCAAGAGTCCAAAGTAATATAAGAGAAAAGCCAGACGTAATGTCTATGACTTGATAACCCAAGCTTGTAAACACACCGATACCAACCATATCAGCGATCGCAATCATAGTAGCGGTAACAACCGAAATTTTTACAGCACTTGAACTTTTTTCAGATGAAGCCTCTGAAGTAGCTTGTTCCGATTTCATATTATAACTTAAAACACTAATACTCGCCCCCCATATTGGGCGAGATTGAAGTTAGTCTGTTATTTTTAAAGATACAACAAAAAAATTATTGAGTTTTATTGCATTTATTATTTGTAGTGTAACTATTCTAAATAAATAAGATGAAAGGAAGAAATTTATTGCACAAAAGCCACATTTGGTAATTGCCCCTTTAGCTTTGACAAAAGGTCTTGAACGGGGTTCTTTACCCAGGCTTGGCTAACAAAATTCCAATGATCTTCCTCAGACTTAATGAAAATCGCTTGGCCATCATGAATTCTGTCTTCAAGGTCAATATCAATTTCGATATCTTTATCTTCGAGCTTTTTCATAAGAGCTTCATTACGTCTCTCAGTTAACCGAGTATAGGCACTCAAAAAAAATCCAGACCTGTTTTTTTCAATCCACGATGCAAAAACATCCAGTTTATTGTATAGACCATCTAACAGAACAACACCTTGTATTCTTTTGCCCAATTTTCCATGTGAAAGAACCGAAGCTGTGGGCAAAAAACCTCCACTATAACCAATAAGAACAACTGGTAGATTAGAAAAAACCTTCTTTGCATTAAAACCGCCATGGATTTTTGCAAGCTGGTCAGAAGTTTCATCAAGAAACGTTTTTGCCATCCCAGCCTTCCAAAAATTTCCAGGACTGGAGTCTCGGGCATTCACAGCCAGCTGCGGAGCAACCAAAACAACATTTGCCCCAGAATTTGATATCTGTTCTGGTAATCTCTGCCGTTTAATATGATCTCGTTGGAGTTTTGCCAAATGACCGTGAAAAAATAATACAATCATTGCAGGTTTCTCTATATCAAAACTTTTTGGTATATGAAGCAAAACCCTTTGATCGTTATAAGTCTCATCAGCCCAATAGATCCGACCACTTGGTGTTTTTCTTGCCTTTCGACCATCTTTCTCATAATTCAAAAAAACTTTTTTGCTTTCGGGAACAAGCCCCTCATAAGGAAACGCAGATTTTTCAAAGGCGATGAGTTTTGTCAAATCTTCAGTGATTTCACGTTTTTTAGGAAACGTCGGCAGCTTTTTAATAAACTTCTGACTGACAAGAACAGATTTTTTTTGTGGTTTTTTATTATGAGTGGAAAAACGCACAGGCACATTAGGGTTTTGGGAATGAGCAGCAACAAGTGGCGCTGTATCTTGCACAACAACCAATTTTGCTAATAAGAAAACAAGACCGCATGAAAGAAATAATGCAATACAGATTATGAAAAAAAGCAGTCTCAACATTCTTTCAAACCCTAGCCTAATGCTAAACTTTTTATCAGCTGTAAAAATTATTTAATACTGTTGGCACAAAAGGTAAAATAACGTTTGAACAGCAAAAGATATTATCCCAATGAAATCAAAACTCAAAATTACTTATATCGTAAAAATACGGAACAGATGCATTTATGCAAGACTCTTGTTTTAAATTTTATTAATAGATAATCTTGGCACATAAATGTGCCGTAAATATAGTCATAGAAAATTAATAGGATTGCGAAAGATACAAATAGAAACTATTGAATTTTTTCAAAGAAACGTCGTGCACCACATCTTAATCCAGCTTGCTCTTTACAAGTATATGTTGAGAAAGAAATGATTTCAGCCCGACCAATGAGATTCTCTATCGGCACATACCCCAAATGAGATATAAATCTGCTATCAGTTGAATTGTCACGATTATCCCCCATAAGAAACACATGACCAGCAGGCACCTTATATTTAGGCGTATAATCAGCTCTATAATTATCAGATTGTTCTATAATTTTATGCGTTTGTCCCTGACGAAGACGCTCTTTATATTCATGTACATAAACAACACCTCCCTCATATTCCTTGTATGAGTAAGGCTTTACAAGCTTACGTTGTACAACTTGGCCATTAATATATAAACGCCCTGCATAAATCTGAATTGTATCACCTGGAAGGCCAACAAGACGTTTAATCGTAGTAACATTATCTCTAGGATTACTGAAAACAATCACATCGCCTCTTTTGGGTGCAGAATATAACACACGCCCATTTTCTGTCGGAAATGAACTCAAATATTTTGAAAGAGGAAAAGAAAATTTACTGTAGCCATAAGCAAATTTGTTCACAAACAATCTGTCACCAACTTCAAGGGTAGGCACCATACTCTCACTAGGAATATAAAAAGAAGCAAAAGCAAAACTTCTAAAAATAATTGCTACGGTTAAAGCAACAAATATTGTCCCAACCCAATCTTTAATAAGTGAAACGATTATATTTTGTTTCTTTGCCATAGTCTTAAACCCAAAAGAAATAATTACCATTAAGCTGTATATATGATGATTATACTTAAATAAAAGATCTTGCTTCTAAAGTTTCATTATTAAGAATGGCTTAGACTTGCTTCTTTTATTTCTTCAACAATTTGCAAAGCAGCCTTTTTGGGATCAACCGCTTGGGTAATAGGACGCCCAACAACAAGATAATCAGCACCTAAAGAGATCGCCTTAGAGGGTGTCATCACTCTTGCTTGATCTCCAGTCTCAGCCCAATCAGGACGTATACCTGGTGTGATAATTTGGAAGTCTGAACCACAATCTTCTCTAATGAATGAAGCTTCATGCCCGGAAGCCACAACCCCATCAAAACCAGCTTCATGAGCAAGTTGGGCTCGATGTCGTACAAGTTCTTGACCAGACATACTAATGCCTTGCTCTTGAAGATCTTTTTGTTGAAGGTTTGTAAGAACTGTAATCGCTAAAAGTTTGAGAGAACTATTACCTCGCCCCTTGACCGCGGCCTCTAAAGTCTTACGGTCAGTGCCATGAATAGTTAAAAAGGTTGCCCCCATACGCGCAATATTTCGAACTGTCCGCTCGACGGTATTGCCGATATCAAGGAGTTTTGCATCGATAAAAACTTTATAGCCACTGTTAAACAGCTTCTCGAGTAAGGGTAAACCACCAGCAAATAATAACTCTAAACCGATCTTATAAACACCTACACTATCTCCAAGTTCATGAATCAATCTTCGAGCTTCATCAGGCGTTGGAACATCTAGTGCAATAATCAGACGGTTTTTTGCATTATGAGACATGAAATAGGATATTCCCAAAATTCAAAGTTTAAGAAATTTTTTGAGCAATCTGACCTAATCGAGAAACAACAGACAGCAACATCGAGTTTAATCTTTCATCTGACATATCACCATTTTCGTCAAATACTTTATACGCACCAGCCACAGAAATTTGCTCCGGAATAACCAAAGCATTATAACCATTTGCAAGTATTGGTCGAATTCCGATGAGCACACGCATACCACCAAGCCCTCCTGGGGAAGCAGCACCTAGGGCAACAGGACGATCCTTTAAAAATTTACTTGGAGAACCATCTTCATCCTTCGTCCGGCTGATCCAGTCCAGAGTATTCTTTAACAATGGCGTGATACTTGAATTATATTCAGGACAGGCAATAAAAACTCCCTGATGCGCCTCAATGATTTCTTTCAATTTATAAGCATTTTCAGGAACACCATTTTCATCCTCAAAATCTCCATCATATAAGGGCAAAGGATAATCTTTCAGATCTATAAAACGACTTTGAAAACCTTGTTGCTCAGCAATTTTCGCTCCATATCGAGCCAGCATTTTATTAACTGATCCAGTTCTAGAACTGCCAGATAAAAACAAAAGTTTTGGTGTATCCATAATTTAGACCCTGTTGACTTATTTATGTTTCACCCTCATCTGTAAACTCTTTAACACGTGATAAGAAATTAACAGACTCTGGACTGGTATTTTTAGAGGCGGCCCTCTCAAAATCACGCAGAATATCCTTCTGCTTCCGTGTGAGGTTCTTAGGTGTTTCAACCTCAACTTGAATATAGAGATCACCAGTAAGCTTTGAGCGAAGGACTGGCATACCTTTTCCCTTAAGGCGGAATTGCTTGCCAGTTTCAGTACCCTCAGGAATTTTAACTTTCGTAAGGTTCTCTTCAAGTGTTGGAACTTCGATCTCTCCACCAAGTGCTGCAGTCGTCATCGCGATTGGGACACGACAAAACAAATCTGAGCCGTCGCGTTGGAAAAACTCATGAGGCGCGATGGATAAGAAAATATACAAATCACCAGGAGCACCACCTCGCAAACCAGCTTCACCCTCTCCTGCTAATCGAATACGTGTCCCATCTTCAACCCCAGAAGGAATATTTACAGACAAAGTACGCTCTTTGGTAACACGCCCGGATCCACCACACGCCTTACACGCATGTTCAATAATCTCTCCACGACCATGGCATGTCGGACATGTCCGCTCTATCGTGAAAAAACCTTGGCTTGCTCTGACTTTACCAGACCCTGAACAAGAAGGACATGTTATAGGAGATGTGCCTTTTTCTGCGCCTGTGCCATCACATTCCTCACAAATAACATTTGTCGGAACTTCAATATGAGCACTTTTTCCAGCAAAAGCCTCTCCTAGAGTAATATCCATATTATAACGAAGATCACTACCTCGTTCACGGCTTGATTTAGAGCGACCTCTTGCTTGGCGCCCCCCCATGAACTCACCGAACAAATCGTCAAAAATCTCTGACATAGAGGCAGAAAAATCATTACCAAAGCCGTGCCCAGCACCACCAAAACCTGCAGAACCATCAAACGCTGCATGGCCAAACTGGTCAAAAGCAGCTCTTTTTTGAGGGTCTTTCAAAACCTCATAAGCTTCATTTACTTCTTTAAAGTTTTGTTCTGCTTGTTCATCATCTGGATTTTTATCAGGATGGTATTCTTTCGCAAGTTTACGAAAGGCACTCTTTATGTCTTGATCAGAGGCATTTCGAGAAATTCCTAATACTTCGTAATAATCGCGCTTACCCATCGCTTATCATATCTCGTGACTGTTTTAAGGGCATTTCATTTTTATGGAAAATTGAAAATGCACTTAGATTATAATTCATAATTTATGTCTAAAGACTGCATGCAAACAAATGTACAAAAAATTTCCAACACATTAAATCAAGTTATGGGAAATATAGCAATCTTAGAACTTTTGGTCTTACACTATAACAATATTTTATATAATTCACACAAAAATAGCCCTTAACCGTATTTGGGAGTTACTTTTTTCCCAATCAGATTAAGGGCTATTGTTATTTATATAAATATCTAGACGTGCTTAGGCTGATTTTTTGTCATCATCCTTTACCTCTTCAAAATCCGCATCAACAACATCATCTGCCTCAGCTTCTTCTGAACCTGGTTGGTCCCCAGCATCACCTTGATTTTGATACATTGCTTCACCAAGCTTCATAGCAGCTTGACCAAGAGCGTCTGTTTTCGTTTTAATGACCTCATTATCATCACCTGCAAGAGCAGTTTTAAGCTCTTCCATTGCTGCTTCAACAGCACTACGATCAGACTGAGGAACTTTATCGCCTATCTCTTCAAGGTTACTTTGCGTTGAATGAAGCAATGCCTCGCCTTGATTTCTAACTTCAACAGCCTCACGACGACGTTTATCATCCTCAGCGTGAGTCTCAGCTTCATTGACCATTCGCTCAATGTCCGAATCACTCAAGCCACCAGATGCCTGAATACGAATTGACTGTTCTTTTCCTGTGGCCTTATCCGAGGCAGAAACATTCACAATACCATTCGCATCAATATCGAATGTAACCTCAATCTGTGGCACTCCTCGAGGTGCAGGCGGAATACCCATCAAATCAAACTGCCCTAGCAGTTTATTATCTGCTGCCATTTCGCGCTCCCCTTGGAAAACACGGATAGTCACAGCACTTTGGTTATCCTCTGCAGTAGAGAAAGGCTGGCTTTTCTTAGTAGGAATTGTCGTATTACGATCAATAAGACGCGTAAACACGCCACCAAGTGTCTCAATTCCCAAAGAAAGCGGTGTTACATCAAGAAGCAGAACATCTTTAACATCACCTTGAAGTACACCTGCCTGAATTGCAGCACCCATAGCCACAACTTCATCAGGATTAACACCTTTATGAGGCTCACGACCAAAGAAGTTTTTAACAGTTTCAGAAACTTTAGGCATGCGGGTCATACCACCCACAAGCACAACTTCATCAATTTCGCCAGCTTTCAAACCAGCGTCCTTAAGTGCAGCGTCACATGGACCAACTGTTCGTTTGATCAAATCTTCAACGAGGCTCTCTAATTTTGCCCTCGTTAATTTCATTGTTAGGTGTTTCGGACCAGTCTGATCTGCTGTGATAAATGGAAGGTTGATTTCTGTTTGGCTTGCAGAAGATAACTCAATTTTAGCTTTCTCAGCCGCTTCTTTCAGCCTTTGTAGAGCAAGTTTATCATTGCGTAAATCAATTGAATTTTCTTTTTTGAACTCATCAGCTAAATAATCAACCATACGCATATCGAAGTCTTCACCACCAAGGAATGTGTCACCATTGGTCGCCTTAACTTCAAAAACACCATCACCGATTTCTAAGATAGAAATATCAAAAGTACCACCACCTAAGTCATAGACTGCGATGGTTTTACCTTCTTTTTTATCTAAGCCATAAGCAAGAGCTGCGGCTGTTGGCTCGTTGATAATTCTTAAAACTTCAAGTCCTGCAATCTTACCAGCATCTTTTGTAGCCTGGCGCTGCGCATCATTAAAATACGCTGGTACGGTAATGACAGCTTTTTCGACATCATGCCCAAGATAACTCTCAGCAGTTTCCTTCATTTTCTGTAAGATAAACGCAGAAATTTGTGAAGGTGAATAATTCTTACCTTGTGCTTCAACCCAAGCATCCCCGTTATCAGCTTTGATAATCTTATACGGAACAAGCTTTTGGTCTTTTTCAACAGTAGGATCATCGAAACGTCGTCCAATAAGACGTTTAATGGCAAACAGCGTGTTTTCAGGGTTGGTTACAGCTTGACGTTTGGCAGGAAGTCCAACAAGACGCTCCCCATCGTCAGAAAAAGCAACCATTGAAGGCGTAGTACGCACACCCTCAGCATTTTCTATAACTTTTGCACTCGAACCATCCATTACGGCAACGCACGAGTTGGTTGTACCTAGGTCAATACCAATGACTTTCGACATATTTTAAAACCTCTTTAATATTTGGCAGACCGTCCGGGCCTACATGTTAAGCACCCAGGTCACTCAATTAGATCTTAGTAATGTTGAGTACGGTCCCCTTAAAATCCATATAATTTAGGTCAAATATTATATAGGAAGGGAACGTTGACCCTACAAGTCGCTTACATAAGGGCAAATCAGTAAAATATCCATCAAGACTGACTTACATTAAGATAAACTGCAATAATGATGGGGTGATGTAAATGCCGAACCAACAGAGATCAAGTGAAAAACGGCCACTTTTAAAAAATTTCTTTCAATATGAGGAAATATTTTTAGGAAACACATTCTAAACTGGGAATATACTGAAAACTATGACATAGTGGTTGGTTGGAATCAGCAAAATCCAGCCTTTTAAGAATACATGAACCACGAATCAGAATGTAAAAAAGGAATAATCGAACCCTATGGGATTTTCTCATATACAAAACTTTTTAAATTCTGAAGACCAAATCAAATTGATTCTCAAACTTTCTGAACTGTTAAAGCAAGCACCATTATTCACACCTCGAATGCCAAGAACGGGAAAAAAGTTTTCAGTTGAGATGACAAATTTCGGCTCCCTGGGTTGGGTGTCGGACAAAGAAAACGGATATCGCTATCAGCCAAATCACCCTGAAACAAAAGTCCCCTGGCCTGAAATACCATGTGAATTGATTAAAATATGGAATGAATTAACAGACTACCCCAAACAACCAGAAGCCTGCTTGGTAAATGCCTACATACAAAAATCAAAGATGGGCCTACACCAAGACAAAGATGAGGATGACCTAAAAGCACCTGTAGTATCTATTTCATTAGGCGATACAGCTATATTTCGTATTGGTGGACAAAAAAGAAGCGACAGTACAAAATCTATACCTCTACAGTCAGGTGATATAGTTATTCTAGCTAATGAATCGCGCCTAGCTTTTCATGGTATAGACAGAATAAAACACCAAAGTTCAACAATATTGAACCATTATTTTCCTGACTATAGACGCCTCAACCTAACTCTTAGACGAGTAAACCACTAGAAACTATGCGCTTTTATCAACTTTTTGCCCAACAGGATCATCCTGTTGTGAAACATCATTATTGGCAGCATCTGATGGTTTTTCAGTCTTCTCAACGGTTTTTGGTTTCGCTTCTACTGGCTCATCCTTATCGACTTTTTTTTCCTCAGTCTCTGGCTTGGGATCAACGTTTTTCTCGTCGTTTTTCTCATCTTTATTTGGTAATTCGGGAGGCTCTTCCAATTTAGCCTCTTTAACTCCCCCTTTAGAAACACCAACAAGGGCAGGACGCAATGTTCGCTCACCAATCACATAACCAGCCTGCATCACCTGCACAACAGTACCTGCTGGAACATCTGGACTAGGAACTTCAAACATCGCTTGATGAAGGTTTGGATCAAAAGCTTCTCCATTAGGGTCAATTCTTGTGATACCATGCCGTTCGAAAATATTGAGAATCTCACGCTCGGTCATATGAACACCATCAATAAGAGTCTTCAAATGTTCATCTTCCGACAAAGCCTCTTCAGGGACAGCTTCTATAGTTCTTTGTATATTGTCGGCAACACTCAGGATTTCTTTAGCAAACTTTGTTACAGCATATTTTTCTTTATCTACAATCTCACGATCTTTGCGGCGCCTTAAATTCTCCATATCCGCCATTGTGCGTAACAATTTCTCGTTTAAATCATTATTTTTTTTCTCCAGAACTTCAACGAGAATGTTTCCATTAAGGTCAGAAGATGACACATCAAGAGGCTCACCTTGATCAATATCCTCCTCTGGATCTGGAATATACTCATTGTTTTCATCTTGGGAATTCAGTTCAGGGCTAGCTTTAGCCTCTTTCTCAGGAGAAACTTTTGATACGTTTTCTTGTTTTTCGTCGGTCATAGGATCAAATATCTCACTTTATGACATAATCATTGCGAACTTATTGAAAATAAGCAAATCGTTATATTTTGATATGGAACTTTATACAATTATTGCTATCTACTTATTAGGTGAAGAAAATCAAGTCAATAAACGACCTACAAGTTTAGCTGTATAATCCACCATAGGTATAATTCTGGCATAATTGAGCCGTGTAGGGCCGATTACTCCAACAACACCAACAATTTTCTTCTCAGCATCATTAAATGGGGCTGCAATTAAAGAGGAACCAGATAAAGAAAACAATTTATTTTCTGAGCCTATAAAAATTCGCACTCCTTCAGCATCCTCCGCCAATCCGAGTAGTTGAATCAGTTCTTTTTTTGTCTCAAGATCATCAAACAGGAGACGAATGCGTTCCAAATCTTCAATTTCATTCAAATCATCAAGCAAATGCGAACGTCCACGCACAATAAGGTTTTTATGATCATCATCTTCACTTGACCATATCGCAACCCCTTGTTCCACAAGCTTTTTTGTTAAATTATCAAGTTCCACCTTTTGAGCCAACAGTGCTTTATTAATGTGATCCTTAGCCTCTGCAAGTGACATATTGCGAATATGATGATTTATGTAATTGCTTGCATCAACCAAAGCTGAAGATGGCAAACCACTAGGAAGATTAATAATCCGATTCTCAACGGTCCCATTTTCATTGACCAAAACAACGAGAGCTTGTTCAGATGAAATATGGACGAATTCCATATGTTTTACACGGCTATTTTTCTTATTAGAAAGTACAATCCCAGCGCAACTCGATAAACCAGAAAGAACATCACTGGCTTCATTTAACACATCTTCCACAGGTTTAATTTCAGCTTCATTTTTGATTTGCGCTTCAATCTGCTGACGTTCATGCGTGCTGATATTTCCAATTTCCAACATCCCATCGACAAACAGCCTTAAACCACTCTCTGTTGGCATGCGTCCCGCAGAAGCATGTGGCGAGTAAATTAATCCTAAAGCCTCTAGGTCGGACATAACATTTCGAACAGATGCAGGAGACAGACTGTTAGGCAATTGACGACTTATATTTCGAGATCCAATAGGGATACCAGTTGCCAGATAGCTTTCGACAATATATTTAAATATTTCTCTTGAACGCTCGTTGAGCTCCTGAAGCTCACTTATATCTTCATTCATATGCGAATTCATTACCTATGCTAGATTAAGAATTATGAAAAAACTGTCATGGAAACTATATTATATTTTAAATCGGCCTTTAAGTAGAGCCAATTTTTATATCTAAAAAATGTTATTATATTAAATTTGCTTTCTCACATTATATGTAGATATTATGTAAAATACCATAAGTTCAAGATAGACCTGAACAACAAATTCATGCTTATAGTTTAAAAAAAATAAATTGGTAAAGGACACTACCATTACGCGTATATCTATCAAAAACACAACTTATGATGTAAAGTAGATGACAAACAGGATGAATATCCTTCGCTTCTTTAGAGTTTAAAACCAATCAATAACAATGGATAAAGAGATTAATGCGCCCATCAAAAAGACAAAATAATGAATTGCGACCTGTAACTCTAGAAAGAGGGTTTGCTAAAAACGCTGAAGGTTCTTGCTTTATAAAATGTGGTAACACACATGTGTTATGCACAGCTAGTCTCGAAGACAGAGTCCCAAGCTGGTTAAAAGGAAACGGCCATGGATGGGTGACAGCAGAATATGGCATGCTGCCAAGATCTACAAATGAAAGAATGAGACGTGAAGCAACCGCAGGCAAACAGTCTGGCCGAACACAAGAAATTCAACGCCTGATTGGTAGAAGTTTGAGAGCTGTGGTAGACCTGGAAGCACTGGGTGAAAGACAAATCACCGTAGATTGCGATGTTATTCAAGCTGATGGCGGAACCAGAACAGCATCTATAACTGGAGCTTGGGTGGCATTACATGATGCAATTGCATGGATGAAAGATAGAGAAATGATTGATAAGCAAGCCTTAACAGATCAAATCGCAGCCATCTCTTGCGGAATTTACAAAGGCCAACCAGTTCTTGATCTTGATTATCCTGAAGACTCTGATGCCGAAGCTGATACAAACTTTGTTATTACGGGCTCTGGTGGCCTGGTAGAAATACAGGCCACTGCTGAAAAAGAACCTTTCTCTGAAGAACATTTCAGTGAGCTTATGGAGCTGGCAAAAAAAGGCGTCAAAGAACTAATCAATTTACAAAAACTAACTGTTTCATGATGAATAATTTGAAATCCCCCAAATTTGAGAGTTTGATTGTTGCAAGTCACAACCAGGGCAAAATTAGAGAAATCTCGGATCTACTTGAGCCTTATAAAGTAACAGTATCATCGGCTAGTGAAATGAATTTACCTGAGCCCGAAGAAACAGGTGATACATTTCACGAAAATGCCTTGATCAAAGCAAAATCTGCTATGGAAGTTTCTGGTCAGGTTGCATTAGCAGATGACTCTGGCATTGAAGTGGCTGGACTAAATGGTCAACCAGGAATTTACTCGGCAAGATGGGCTGGTCCAAATAAAGACTTTAGTTTGGCGATGCAGCGTGTATGGGATGAACTGCAAACTCAAAAACCAAGCATAGAATGGCCACCTGTAGCAAATTTTACATGTGTGCTATGCCTTGCTTTCCCTGATGCAACTCATCGCTTCTATGAAGGTAAAATATATGGTCACCTAACCTGGCCTCCTTCAGGAGAAAACGGTTTTGGGTATGATCCGTTTTTTGTCGCAAAAGGCTATGACCAGACATTTGGAGAAATGCTGCCCCAAGACAAACATAAAATATCACATAGAGCGAGAGCTTTTGAACAATTTGTAGCTGACTGTTTTGAATCGTGAACAATATACCAGAATTTGGGATCTATATACACTGGCCATTTTGCCAATCAAAATGCCCTTATTGCGACTTCAATTCACATGTACGCTCAAATGGAATTGACGAACAAAATTTTCTGAAAGCCTACATTGCCGAAATCAACTACATGGCACAGCTAACTCCTGAAAGAACTGTAAGAAGTATCTTTTTTGGAGGAGGCACGCCATCTTTAATGTCTTCAGACCTTGTCTTCACCTTAATTGAGCACATCTCACAAAACTGGAAAATTGACCCTGACGTTGAAATCACACTTGAAGCGAACCCTTCAAGTGTCGAAGCTGAAAGGTTCGCACAATACAAACAAGCTGGTGTCAATAGAGTATCTCTTGGGATACAGGCACTGAATGATAAAGACCTAAAACACCTCGGACGTTTACATACAGTTTCTGAAGCAGAAAAAGCACTAGAAACAGCAAAAAATCAATTCGCACGAGTATCATTTGATTTAATTTATGCGCGTCCGGATCAATCGCCTCAAAGCTGGGAAATTGAACTGCAAAAAGCTCTTGAATGGAATGTTAAACATCTAAGCCTCTACCAGTTGACAATAGAACCCGGCACCAGATTTGCTGATTTGTATCGAATTGGAAAGTTGCAAATCCCTGAGAGCCAACAAGCTGAAGAACATTATCATATCACTCAAAACATATGTAGTGAGGCAGGTTTAAAGGCATATGAAATTTCCAACCATTGCAAACCTGGCGAAGAATGCATCCATAATTTACTCTACTGGAACTATGGAGAATACGCGGGCATAGGACCAGGAGCACATAGCCGCTTGCGTTTAGATAAAAAATCCCATGCAATATCTTGTGAAAGAAATCCAGAACAATGGTCCACCAAGGTGAAAGAGAATGGCAATGGTGTCATCACCAATGAACCATTATCAAAACAACAACAAGCAGATGAATTGATTCTTATGGGACTAAGACTTCGTGACGGTTTTAGCATCAATAGACTTGAAAAGCTAACGAGCTACACTATTGATTTACAACAACTCAAGCCACTTTTAGATGAGGGTTTACTAAAATTTGATCCTCAAAAAAACTCAATCATGGCCCACGATCAGGGACGATTCATTTTGAACTATCTCATTGAAAAACTATCGATGGCGTTAATAGAAAAAACTGCCTAGAATTGCGCTTGGCCAAAAACATTAGGAGCAGGGTCAATAACGCGTGAGCCAAATTTCTGAACTTCCAGAATTGCCAACCCACGCTCTGATGTCCCATCTGTCTTTAAGCGAAATAACCCATCAACACCAGCAAACCCGCTTTGCCGTGTTAACTGACTAACGGAAAAACGATTTCCTTTAGAATTATTAGATAAAGAAACAGCAAGGCTCACAGCATCATAAGCTAAACTTGAGATACGAGGCGGGGCTTTTCCATAATTTTTTACAAATTTTTGCGTAAAATCACGCCACCCACTAGGGTCAGGAGCTGGATATCTGCCTCCGATCAATGATTTCTCTCGCCCGATATTTGCATAGTCCCAACGTCCTGTGCCGATCAATGTTACCTGTTGTGTATCTATCTCAAAATAGGGCATCAAAGGGGCTAATGTAGGCATTGTCTCTTGCCCACCAGGAATTAATAAGACATCAACCGGATTAGTTTCATCCTTAATATATTCAGAGATTTTCCGGGCAGGCTCAAGCATACCATTTGCATCAAGTGGATATTTTTCTATCGCAACAACAGTTCCACCTAAACGCGAAACAGCATCACGAAAAGACGTTTCAACGACTTTACCATATGGTGTTTTTGGAATAAGTGCCGCAAATCTCTGTTTGCCTTGACCAATCGTATGCGAAATGACGCGAGGAAGATCTTTTCCAGCTAAAAAGCTAAGTAAATAGACACCTTCACCCGCAACGCTTTCATCAGATGAAAAAGCAATCATAGGAACACCTGCAGCACGAGTGACAGGAGCTGCAGCTTTAACAGATGTAGAAAACAACGGCCCAATAATAAGTTCAGCACCTGATTTCACAGCAGCCTCAGCTGCCAATTTTGCTCCTTCAGGCGTTCCTTGTGTATCTTTTGTGCTCAATAATATGTTGGGATTGTCAAAATCAAAAAGAGCTAATTCTCCAGCTTGTTTTAAGCTTTTCGCTATTTTGCCAGTAGATCCTTTTTTGGAACTCAAAGGAAGCAATAAAGCAACTTTGATACTGCTCTTCTTCTGCAAAGGGCGTTCAATCTTGTTGGTAATTTGGTCATTTGTCTCATTTTGTAAGGAAGATACATTCCTATTTCCAACACTTGCCGCACACCCAGACAATATCAAAGCAACAAATAGTGTGAGTAAGGCTCTGAAATTCATTATGCGTATAATTGATGTCATGACTGACATAGGCATCATATCTTTCACCCCGAAATAGGATAATTCAAGCCAATTAGACTTATAAACAAGATAGAGTTATTTATGCTCATTCACGAAACATAAACACAATTATTGAAACTAAGTTAGCAACCTTGCAACGTTACTATGGCCGAAACAAGAAACTTATAAAACAATTATTATAAGCCTGGCCCAAGAACAACCTGAACACTCCTACATCCAAAAAAGACAATCAAATTAACAAAAATATTATATTTACTAATTTACTTACCTTAATTGACTAATCCGTTTCCAGCAAAATCCTATTTGGTCTTTTGGTTCTTTATGAACACAGATGATTACACCAAAATGTACAAATATATAGAACGAATCCAGAAATTATACTGTTTATTGAACGATATCAATAAAAAGAAGAAACAAAGTTACTTCAAAGGTTACTTCGCGGAATTTATAGCAATATGTTTCTTAAAGCTAAAAGGATATAAAATATTATCTCATCGATATAAAACATATGTCGGAGAAATAGACATTATTGCGGTGCGAGGCAATCGCTTAGCCTTCATCGAAGTCAAATCAAGAAAAAACAAAATAGATGGCTTAACAGCTATAAGTAAGAAACAGAGCAGAAGAAACATAAATGCGTCTAGTATATGGTTATCAAAAAACATTTATTATAACAGCTTTACCATAAATTACGATCTGATTATAGTTAGTAAAATACTTAAAATAACCCACATAAAAAACTTTTATAGATGTAAATAAAAGAATAATTCACATTTGTTCCTTTTTTGTTCTTTAAAGATAAAGAAAAATAAGTTACAAACCTTCTTATGAAAATTTGGAGGTTCTTATGTATGCAAATGTATCCACAGTGGCTTTTGTAGGCATTGAAGCCAGAGCAGTCGATGTACAAGTTCATATCGCGGCAGGACAATCGCGATTTAATATTGTCGGATTAGCAGATAAAGCTGTTGCAGAAAGCAGAGAACGGGTAGAAGGCGCATTAAATACAATTGGACTAGGCCTCCCTCCCAAACGTATAACTGTGAACCTCGCCCCCGCAGACCTTCCAAAAGAAGGAAGCCATTATGATCTACCAATAGCTCTCGGCCTCATGGCAGCTTCTGGCGCATTTCCGGTCGATCAATTAAAACAATATTGCGTCATTGGAGAACTCTCTCTGGATGGAGCAATAAGCCATGTTGTTGGTGGACTGCCCGCAGCGATGGGAGCTGTTGCATTAGGCTTGGGATTAATCTGTCCTGAAAGCTGCGGAGCCGAAGCTGTTTGGTCATCTGAAGAAATAGATGTCATAGCAGCGCCTCATATCCTATCACTTGTAAACCACTTCAAAGGGCTGCAATCCATTCCCCGTCCACAACCCAAAATTATAGAAAAACCAAAATCATTGCCTGACCTAAGAGATATTAAAGGGCAGGAAAGTGCTAAAAGAGCCTTAGAAGTCGCAGCTGCCGGAGGTCATAATTTATTGATGATAGGACCTCCAGGTTCGGGAAAATCCATGTTAGCCCAGCGCTTACCGTCTATTTTGCCTGATTTAGATGCCCGTGAAATGCTTGAAGTTAGTATGATCCAATCAATGGCGGGAAAACTTACAAATGGTCAAATTGGCAACCAGCGCCCCTTTAGATCCCCGCATCATTCTGCAAGTATGGCAGCTCTTGTGGGAGGTGGAATAAAACCACGCCCTGGTGAAGTTGCACTGGCTCACATGGGGGTCTTATTCTTAGATGAACTGCCTGAATTTTCACCTCAGGTTCTAGACTCTCTTAGACAACCTTTGGAAACAGGGGAGACTGTTATTGCAAGAGTAAATCATAGAATTACATATCCTTCCCGCATACAGCTCGTGGCAGCAATGAACCCATGTCGTTGCGGAAGGGCAAATGAACCAGGCTTTACTTGCCGGCAAGGACGCAATTGTGCAGACCGATATCAAGCAAGAATATCTGGCCCACTGCTAGATCGAATTGATATTCAGATAGAAGTCCCAGCTGTAATGGCAACTGATTTGATTTCACCACCCTCTGAGGAAACCAGCGAACATGTCAGAAATCGTGTACTGCAAGCGCGAGAAATTCAACGAGAACGCTTCAAAAAACTTGGTTTCCAAAATATCAGAACAAATGCAGAATGCGGCAATCACATACTTGAAAAAATTATTACCATAGATGAAAACGCTCAATCCTTATTACAAGAAGCAATGAAATCTCTAAATTTATCAGCTCGTGGCTATCACCGAACATTGAAGCTGGCTAGAACCCTGGCCGACTTGCAATCATCTGAAGATATAAACAAATTACATCTCGCTGAAGCCTTAAGTTATAGAGGTGAAGTTTTTGCGCGGAACAGAGCAGCTTAATGCCATACAATCATATTCAATATGAGTTAAATCTGGATTCAAACGAGATAAACAAAAATTATTTTACATTTTTACGAATTTTTAAACTTATCTTTAGGCATAATGATCGAAAAACTAATCTGGTAATATTTTTTAAAACAAAAAATGTTCTTCTAAATAGCAATATTATCATCAATGTAACATGCGTGTTGTCTAGTGCTAAAAACATCTGTAAATAGTCCAAATAGTTTGACAGACCCCTTGAGTAAAGAAAAGTCACAGTCAAATACTGCGATAAATGAATTACGAAAAATTCCTGCTCAAACAAATGAAAAAGGTATTAATACTTTTTTTAATAGACCGCCCTCAAAACAAAATATAATAGCCATCTTGGGATTGATTTTCGGTGCTATGTTGGTCTTAGCCGCATTAGCACAAACAACGCAATGGGTCCGAATAGAGCATGTCCTGTTATTAGGTGGCGTAGCATTTTTAGCCTTTTCTATAAAAATTGCTCTAAACAACAATTTTGAAAAAACAGAAAAGGAAAGCTCCTCAAATCATAACCCAAACCATCTAAATGATTTAGCAGAGCAACTTGAGGTAGGCATTGAAACATTAAAAGATGTACATTGGGAATTCAGAGAAAACGAAGCCCGCTATCGTGATCTACTTGATAATCAGCGTGACGTTATTATACGTCGTAATGGACAAGGTCATTTAACATTTGTGAATGATGCATTCTGTAAGACATTCAACTTCAACAATATAGAAATACTCGGACAAAATTTTAATCCTAGGGTTATTTCAGGTGATGCACCAAATAAATTTGGCAGGAAAATATCTGAAAACAGAAGGAGATATGTCCAAAAAATTGAAACAGCAAATGGACAACGCTGGTTTGCATGGGAAGACTTTGTAATTCGTGATGACAGCATGAATGTTAGGGAAATACAAAGTGTAGGTCGAGATATAACGGAACAAAGAGAAGCTGAAAACGCACTGCAGGACGCAAGAGATCAGGCAGAAGGCGCGAGCAAAGCAAAGTCACGTTTCTTAGCATCAATGAGCCATGAAATTCGCACACCTATGAATGGTGTGCTGGGAATGACAAGCCTGTTGCTCGAAACCGACTTAACATCTGAACAGTTAACCTACGCACGATCCATAGATCAATCAGCAAAAACATTACTGTCAATTATTGATGAAATTCTTGACTTTTCAAAAATTGAAGCAGGGAAACTGGAATTACAATACAAACCTTTCGAATTACAAAACCTAATCCAAGGTGTAACAGAATTGCTCTCACCACGTGCCTATGAAAAAGGCATTGAGATTGGTTGGTACATAGATGACAATTTACCAAAAAGGGTTATTGGAGATGAGGTCAGAATACGACAGATCTTATTAAACCTGATTGGTAATGCTATTAAATTTACAGAAGATGGAGGCATTGCACTCGAGCTAAATGCCGCCCCAAAAATAGACGATCAAGAAGATGGAAAAATGAACCTGGAATTCACGGTTCGTGATACCGGTGTTGGAATGTCTCCCAAAGATTGTCGCATAATTTTCGGTGAATTTGAACAAGCAGATGGCTCCACAACACGTCGTCATGGGGGCACCGGTCTAGGCTTGGCCATATGTAAACGTCTAATAGAACGTATGCATGGGAGCATAGACGTTGAAAGCGAACTTGGAGTTGGCTCTACGTTTAAAGTAACAATTCCTTTAGAGAGCGTTAAAAAACAATCTAGCAAAAACACACCAGACAATAAAAAAGACGAACCCACTAAACCAGTCAATATTCTCATTGTGTCTGAACGTAAAGTAGAAGCAGAATTAATGCTAAAAATTCTAACAAATTCAGGAAGACAAGCTGAGTGGGTACACCCAGATAATGCTGTTGTGGCAATATGGAGCGCAAAAGATAGAAACACTCCATATGATGGTTTCATAACGGATTGTACAGATAAAATTAAAGATGTTCGACATTATTTCAAACAAGCAAAAGAGGCTGCAGGAACGAAAAACGTCAGAGGGGTTGTGTTAATAGATCCCTCAGAAAGAGGTAAGTCACTCAAAAATATCTCACAAAGCTTTGACGCGTATCTTATACGTCCTGTCCGCACCGACTCATTGTTCAAACAGCTTGATAGTGTAGACGTTGAATTTGAAGAAAAAGAAGATAAAGGCTTAACCAACAAAGTAAATAACTCAACTGATGCCTCAATAACCGACAGTGCAACCACAAAACGTATTCTGATTGCAGAAGACAATGAAATTAATGCGCTTCTTGCAATCACAATGTTAAAAAAAATGGGCTACGAAGTTGTCCAATCATGGAATGGAGCTGAAGTCGTCAAAACATTCAAAGCAGGATATAGGGATGGAATATCTGGCTTTGACCTTATCTTTATGGACATTCACATGCCCGAAATGGATGGCTTTGAAGCCACCCGTCATATAAAAGAATATATGGCCAAAAATACACCTATGACAGACAAAATTCCACCAATCATTGCTTTGACAGCCAATGCGTTTGGAGAAGATAGGCAAAACTGTCTGGAAGCGGGATTGGATGATTATTTGGCAAAACCATTCGAAAAAGAAGAATTAAAATCTATTCTAAATAAATGGATTGGTTAAAGCATGAATAGATCAGTGTAAATCTCAAAATATCTGAATAGAAAATACAATTAAATTCTTGCCATAAGATTTTCTAAATCATGTCTTATACTTGCTCTATATTTGTTAAGTGCATGAAATTCAACACTGTGCAAAGTTAAAGAATGTGCATATTGACCCATTAATTAAATAAATATGCGATCAATAACATTTCCTTGCTTTTCATTCCTTTATTATGCACAGTTAATAATCAAACATAATAATAATTGTAAAAAAACTCATAAATGAGGTCGGGAGGAACTGAATGATCGGAAGGTCACGAAAACTAAGGCGAAAATCAAAAGCTTACCGAGCATTTGGTGGTCTTCCTGCAAATATTTTTTCTTTTCCCACACGCCGTTTCGTACCACGCCATTTAAGTTTTAAGCGCCCAAATCCAAAAATTTATGGCAAATTAGGTGATTTGGAAGTCCGTCTGGCGAACAGCCGTGTCGATGTACGACGTGCCCAAAAACTTCGTTTTCGTGTTTTTTACAAAGAAATGTCAGCCATATCAGATGCCGCAACAATAATGCAGCGGCGTGACATAGACCAATATGACCCAATTTGCGATCATTTGCTTGTTGTTGATAAAAGTTACCAGACCAAAAACTTAGCAAACCTGAAAAAACGCCCTTGGCCCATGCGCGCCAAAGTCGTTGGAACCTATCGCTTACTTCGTCAAGAAGTTGCAGAACTATATAGTGGTTTTTACACTCAGGGTGAATATGACATTGCAAGTTTAGTCGAACGAAAAAGCCCTGATTATAGTTTCGTGGAACTCGGTCGCTCATGTGTCCTAAAACCATTTAGAACAAGACGAACAGTTGAACTTCTATGGCAAGGAATTTGGAACTACATTCATGAGCACAAATGTGATGTTATGATCGGTTGTGCAAGCTTTCCAGGAACAGACCCGAAAAAACACGCAGAAGCGCTTAGCTTCCTCTATCACAATGCATTAGCGCCTGAGGATTGGCGCGTAAGAGCCCACGACAACCTTCATGTAGATATGAACATGATGGCCAAATCAGACATTGATATGAAATCAGCCCTGAAAGCTATGCCGCCGTTAATAAAAGGTTATTTGCGATTAGGAGCATACTTCGGCGATGGTGCCGTCATTGACCATCAATTTGGCACCACCGACGTCTTAATTGTCATGCCTCTTGAGGCAATGGATGCACGTTACCACGCCCACTATAGTGGCAAAGGTGGCGCTGTTAGTATATAAAATATACAGACAATTATCCCTGCAGCTCTGTAAGTAACTCTTCCAGAAGCTCCATACCAGCATTCCAACCTTTGCCCATACCGTCCATAGCATTTCGGAAGCATGCAATTTCTTCATCTGTTGCCTCATGAGGCTGCCAAGTCAATGTCACCCTTGTCTTGCTCTCAGCCTCTTCAAAAGTAACAACTGTCAACAAAACACGCGGCCAGTTTTCCATCATCGGGTTAGCAATAATATTCCAGTCCGCATCAGAAACAGAATGTAACCAGACAAGTTTTTCTGGCTCATTCACCTCAGTATACTCGCACTCTTTGATAATGAGAGTTCTCCCCCCAGCGCATCTCACCGAGCCATAAGCCCCCAGGCTTAACATCCAGCTTATGAACAATCGTCTCAACATTCGGACCATACCAGCGAGGCAATAACTCAGCATCCGTCCACGTCTTCCAAACCAACTCACGTGGGGCATTAAAGTCTCGTTCCAAAACGTAAACCGGCAAATCACTCATTATTTTTCCCTTTAATATGTTCCGCTTTTAAATCCTCTAATAAGTCATCAAGCTGATCAAAACTGGAGGACCAAAACTGCCGAAAAGCCTCCAGCCATTTTACAGCATCTTCCATCGGCTCTGCCTTAAGCCGTGCCAATCGACGTTGCTGATCAATTTCTCGCTCAATCAAACCCGCACGCTCAAGAACCTTAAGATGCTTTGAAATCGCAGGCTGGCTCATCGAAAACGGCTCCGCAATCTCGTTCACTGCCGCTTCTCCGGCAGACAACCGAACCAAAATCTCCCGCCGTGTAGGATCTGCCAAAGCCGCAAAAACAGCATCAAGATGCTTTGATTGAGATATATAACCAGATAGTTCCATAACTACATAGTTATATTGAAAAGAAAGCCGTGTCAATTGGCATTATACAAATAATGATACAAATCATAACCCGCACCAGGTCGCATAAAGGTTCAAAAAGTGGGGAAAAATATAAAAATAAAAAACTTGATTATAGGTGTATATGCACTTATATATTTTATCATAATAGCACTCTACAAGCGTTGCTAGAAATTGTTCGAGGTACATAAGATGCATATTTTTATTTAAATATGTGTATATACACTAAATAATAAAGGAAGATGACATATGAGTATTTCCACTGATCACAACAAAGCTGACGCAAGAAAAGGAGTAATACTCCTTGGTCTTGGATTTGGGACCTATTCAGCTATCGTAATAACATTATCTGCCTATGGCATTTATGCAAATATAAATACTAACATATTTGCACTGACAGTTATTTCAGCTACCCTTGGGCTAACGTTATCTTATTTCCTGATACCTTCAATACGAGCACTTGGTTCACAACTTGGTCCTTATGGACTTGCCGGATTTCACGTCTGGAGAATTCCAGCTGCCTTAACATTTCTTTATTATGGTTCTCAAGGCTGGTTACCCGAGATATTTGTAACACTAGCAGGATGGGGTGATATGCTAGCGGGTATTCTAGCAGCAATAGTCTTGTTGGCACCACGTTCAACCATATTTATTGCAGGTTTTCATATTATTGGATTTACTGATTTTATCATAGCAGTTGGCACAGGTGTCACTCTAAATGCGATTGCCCCAGAGTCTATGGCGAATATTGTTTTTCTACCTGTTTCACTTATTCCCTTAATTGGTGTACCAATCTCAGGAGCAACACATATCGCAGCACTTCATATTCTTGCAACAAGACGCGAACACGTCTAGAGGAAATGGAAAATGAATTTTCTAAAATCAAATTGGGGTAAAATTTAATATGGTTATTTGTTTTACCCCAATGATGAATATCCAATTCAAATATAAATAATTTATACCCTTTATTAAGACCTCCCTCACACTCCAAGCATACCCAAAATCGGATACTCCGGTTGCCTATCCGCACGAGAATTTTAAAATCCTATTTTGGAATAAGAGGACACCCATTCTTAGGAAGCCTGGCAGACTCAAGACATTTCTTCCGCTTAGCCGCTAAAGAAACAAGAGCTGGTGGAACAAAAGGGCCCAATTGTTGCGTATTTTCTTGAGCCTTTAAAGCACGAGATCCTTGGCGATTTATTTTCTGCCTTTGTGCTCGACCTTTTTTTGAGCGCGCACCAACTTTCACAAGATTAGCCACCGAGCTTTCTGCATGACTATAATTGGAATGGGTCATCAAATGCCTCATCTGTGCGTGAGCAGAAACATGAAACGCTGATACTATAACAACACCAACAAGGTTTGAAACACAAATATTCTTCATTATTTAAATCCCCTTCAAACGCCAGCCATCCAAGCAACAACAGCAAAAAGTTGAAAGTAAAAACAACCATCGCACCATACGTAAGCCCCGTGAAATCAAGAACCCATACGAAAGATCAGTTAATTTAATCCAGTTCGATGGGGACTTTCTGTCAACAAACGACTTTTGAATCAATCAGCTACATCTTCTTCCGCAAAACGGGACATGTTGAGAAAATGCTGGTAACTATAGGAAATTAGAATAATATAATTATCTGCCAATAGAGAAAACTGAACTAGGTTTTGAAAGGCCAACTCTATATAGGCTATTCTTGTAGGAATAGATTTAATGGACCCACAACAAAACAAATTATCTTTTGAAGAGCTTTTAGAATTACCTGCAGTGATCTTCAACGATGGAATTGAACAGTCCTATGGTAAAGCTCTTCGTGATGTCGGTTTCACAACAATTAAGCAGAATAAATGGGTTCATGATTTAGGAACGGGCATAAGAAAAATTGTTATAATTAGGCATATGAAAGGAGCATCTGCACCAATGTGGGGATATTCTCTAGACTATGTTCCTCATTTCTGTAGTTCACAAAGAAATATTTATTGGCATCGAACAAACAAATCAGCACTTGTTGATGTGTTCCCTTTATATTTTGATTTTCATCAATATTCCATGCCCAGGTTTTCTTCTGATCAAAAACACATACAAAGACTGCAATCGTTTACTCCACATATGATCCAGCATATGAATGATTTTTACAATCTTGGCAATGAAACTCAAAATTTAGTAGATATTCTTAAAAGATGTGAGAATGTAGTTTCAAACGGTTTAGGTTTTTGGAATTACTGCCAACTACCGCTTGCATATGCTTTTACTCTCAATAAAAATGGTAATAATACAGAAGCATATAAATTACTTGAAGATTATTTAAATCATTATCCAAACATAGATCCTAAAGCTAAAATAAAGCTTATTGCACGGTTTGATAATGTCCAGACAATATAAATGTCAACTATATAAAAGCCCGCTTCTTACCTCACCATTCTCGTTGTGTCAGATCCACATAATCCCACTCATACAAAAACACCTCACCCCCCAAGCGCATCTAAAATCGGACAATCCGGCCGCCCATCCCCATGACAAGTCTTCGCCAGATGCGAGAGCTCATCATGCAACAATTGCAATTCCGCCATCTTACTCTCAATCTCAGATAATCTCTGTTGAGCAAGAGATTTCACATCTGCGCTGGAACGGTTGCTATCTTCATACAAGTCCAGCAGAGCCCGGCACTCCTCAACAGAAAACCCAAAAGCCCGAGCCCGTTTCACAAACACCAGCTTGCGGAGTGACCGATCCCCATAAAGCCGATATCCATTCTCCTCACGCCCCTCAGGCTCAACCAATCCAATATCCGCATAATATCGGATCGTCTTCGCTTTAAGACCCGTCGCTTTTGCCGCAGCACCAATTGTTAACATATCAACCTTCATAGCCTTGACCTTCCAGTTACTGGAACCATTATAATCATAAAAATAAATGTTTTCAAATTGGATAAAGCTATGGCACTTGCACAATCAATCACAAGCTTAAACTGGTCTTGTCGGCCAACCTGGAAGCGGGCATCAATAAATACATCATGGTGCTTGTTAGGATGTGCCATAGGAGATATGGGAACAATTCTGTTTTTCCAACTCACAGAAATCCCATGGCCAACATTGGCAATCATGACCTTGGCGGTCATCAACGGCCTTCTCACATCAATTGCCTTAGAGACCTATATTCTCTCGAGACAGATGGACCTGAACAATGCCTTCAAAACAGCCCTTGGCATGTCTTTCATATCAATGGTCGCTATGGAAGTTGCGATGAACACCGTTGATGTTATCGCAACAGGAGGCGCAAAGCTCACATGGTGGGTTGTTCCATTAATGTTGCTTGCAGGCTTCCTGACACCGCTCCCGTATAATTACTGGCGCCTGAAAGCCCTCGGCAAATCATGTCACTAATTTAAAAAAGAATTGGCGCACCTTCTTTCGCAGCTTGATCAGTCGTATAAGCACAAGACTGGACAAGCTGTCCCTGAGCATTTCGTAACTCTATCGTCCCAGCCTTATTCCTCAAAATGCCTTCATTCTTAGGAATCTGAAACTTAAAAATATCACCAGGCTGCACAACAACATCCCCAAAATGGAAACCTGTTCCATTTGGTGCAATCACCTTCCAATCAGATAAAGAGGCAACCTGTTGTGATTGGTTGATAATCTGAACAAACTCCCGTCCCCCTTCTGGGTTCTCAGGATTAACCATTGCTGCTAATATTCTAAAAGGAACAGACGCAGATGGTACATCAACCACATCAGGCTCAGGACGCACATCACCAGGAACAGTCGGCTCATCAATTCCAATCAAATCTGCTTTGCGGAATCTTGGAAAAAAAGTTCTTATGGAATTGCGATTATCTGACAAACGGTGCAAATCAAGTTGATACTCAGCTCCATTTATTTTAGCAATTTTCCCACCTCGCGTCCGACAGCGCACAAGCCCAAGAGCAATCAACCCTTCAGGACTACATCCAACAAAAAAACCGCCGATTGGTTTTCTTAAAGTCACCGGCCGACCACAGGATCATCTCCCTTAGGCGCATCCCAGGACATTGAAAGCGTCACAACTTCTGGAACCAATATACCTTGCCCAGGTTTTTCAGCACCTTGATATTTCGTCCCGTGATATTCAATCTGATCATCCGATCCAGGAGCCCCAATAACACGACCCGCATCATCAAGAAAATATTTATACCAAAAATGATACCCGCCAATTTTACTGGCCTGGCTCCCTTGTTCACCAACGAACACATGCTCAAACCCAGATGCATCTCTCTGAGAACCAGCCGATCCCATATCAAACCAGGTTTCTCGAATCATACCAGCGAGTATCTGTTCAGAAATCTGTAAATTGAGAGAGGATTTTAAATAGTCATGCGCAACTTGAATAGGAGGAGTTTGCAAAATGGCATCAATAAAATCAAGTTCTTCTTGCAGTTCTTCTGGTTTAACAAACTCTGGAGATTTGCGCGCCAAAGCATAATTATTAAATAAGTCTTGGCAAAGCTTATATGTCGACAATTTATGTTCTGGAATTTTCACATCAGCCAGAACTTTATGATCATGATCAACCTCAGTCGCCCGCTCATCAACGATCACATAACCAATAGCCTCGTTTTTTGTTTCACCTGGACGCAATGCGGGCACCCCATTACCTTGCTGGTCTGCATTCCATATATCTTGATAGATTTGGTCCACCTAAATCTCCTAAAAATAAATAACAGTGATCAATAAAAAATGACATAAAACATGATTCAATCATCAACATGAACCATGTCGATACATCTACCAGTTCACTTAGGTCCAAAAAAGAAAAAACACAAATTACACACATCATATTCTCAACACTCTTCAATGGAAATATTGAGCATCCAGGGTTTTACGCTGGAATATAATTATGAGAAAAAATTAAACAGATACGCAGTGAAAAAATGACAAAAATATTTTCCATATTAATCTTTATGTCGTTATCGGCAACAATACTCAACACATCAGCAAATGCATCTTCCTATAACCCTGAAGAAGTGACTTTGCGCAAAGGTAAGAAAATTTATCGTAAGAAATGTGCTTTATGTCATACATTCAGAAAAGGGCAGAGGCACACTTTAGGGCCAAATCTTTGGAACATTTTTTCAAGAAAAATTGCAAAAGCACCAGGCTATCCAACCTATTCGGCAGCCATAAAGAAACTAGATGGTGTTTGGAGCTATGAATTCCTGAATGCTTACATGGAAAATCCAAAGGCAGCACTCCCTGGAACCAATATGTTTTTCCCAGGTTTGAAAAAACTGGAAGATCGCATGAGCGTACTTCTTTACATAAGAGAACTGCATGATACTCCACCAGAAGCACCAGTTTTCCCATTGAAAAAATATACGCCTCAATAACAATTTATAATGGACACCTTGATAATCAAGGTGTCCATAAATGAATGTCGTCTTAAGATTCTGTTGTATCGTAAGCTGCAAGAGCCGCCATATTCACGACTTCCGAAGTCTTAGATCCCAATGGAACAATCTGAACAGATTTTGATAATCCAACCAATACTGGACCAATGATCGTGCTACCACCAAGCTCACGAAGCATATTCGTTGAAATACTAGCCGAGTGGAATGCAGGCATAACAAGTACATTCGCCGTATCTGACAAACGACAGAAAGGATATTGTGATAATAACTCTTCATTCAAAGCAACATCTGCACCCATCTCGCCATCATATTCAAAATCAACTTTTTCTTGATCTAAAATCTGAACAGCTTCCCGAACACGTTCAGAACGGTCACCTTCAGGATTACCAAAAGTTGAATACGCAAGCATTGCCACACGAGGCTCATAACCTAATCGACGAGCAACTCGAGCGGCTTCTTTAGCAATATCAGCCAACTCTTGAGCATCAGGCATATCGTGAACAGAAGTATCAGCAATCAAGACAGTACGCCCACGACAAATAGCAATTGAGATACCAATAACAGTACGGTCAGCAGCTGGATCTAGAACTTGTTTCACATCACGATAAGACGTCGACCAATTTCGAGTAACTCCTGTAATCATACCATCTGCATGCCCCATAGCGACCATGCAAGAGGCAAAGATATTACGATCATTTTTCACCATCCGGCTACATTCGCGTCTTAGATAACCTTTTCTCTGCAAACGCTTATACATATAATCTATATATTCTTCGACATTACTATCTTTTTGAGCGCAGATAATTTCTATGCCATCTGTAAACTCTAAGCCAGTATTCTGGAAAGTTTGCTTGATTTTTTCAGGGTGGCCAATAAGCACTGGCTTCCCAAGACCATTATTCAAGAAACTATACGCAGCTCGAACAACTTGCTCCTCGGCACCTTCAGCAAATACAACTCTCTTAGGATTAGCGCGCACATGAGAAAAGATACCTTGTAACCAACCAGCAACTGGATCAAGTCTGGCTGTCAGGCGAGCAACATAAGCATCCATATCTTCGATAGGTTTACGAGCAACCCCTGAGTCCATTGCTGCTTTCGCAACAGCAGGTGGAACAAAGCTATTCAAACGAGGATCAAAAGGAGCTGGAATAATATAATTGCGTCCATAAGACGGTCTATGTCCGTGATAAGCCGCGGCAACCTCATCTGGAACATCGGCTCTCGCAAGTTCAGCAAGAGCATGAACCGCAGCAATTTTCATTTCATCATTAATAGTACTGGCCTGAACGTCCAAAGCACCCCTGAAGATATATGGGAAGCCAAGAACATTGTTCACCTGGTTTGGATAATCAGAACGACCAGTCGCCATAATTGCATCATTGCGAACCTCCTCAACTTCTTCAGGAGTAATCTCAGGATCTGGATTCGCCATAGCAAAAATAATTGGATTAGCATTCATACTTGCAACCATTTCTTTGGTTAAAGCACCTTTAGCTGAAAGCCCAAAAAAGGCATCAGCACCAACCATAGCCTCCCCTAATGTTCTAGCTGAAGTATCAACAGCATGGGCAGCCTTCCATTGGTTCATGCCTTCACCACGACCTTGGTAAATCACACCTTTAGAATCGCATAAAATTGCATTTTCATGAGGTAGACCCATAGATTTAAGAAGTTCTAAACAGGCAATACCCGCTGCCCCAGCGCCATTAAACACAACCCTAATGTCTTCAATTTTTTTATTGGTAAGATGCAAAGCATTGACAATACCCGCACAAGAAATAATAGCCGTTCCATGTTGATCATCATGAAACACAGGAATATCCATCAACTCTTTCAGACGAGATTCAATAATAAAACATTCGGGTCCTTTGATATCTTCTAAATTAATCCCACCAAAAGAAGGCCCCAAATAACGGACACAATTAATAAAATCGTCGACATCAGCCGCGTCAACCTCAATATCAATGGAATCAATATCAGCAAAACGTTTAAATAAAGCGCCTTTACCCTCCATAACAGGTTTTGAAGCAAGTGCTCCTAAGTTTCCAAGACCTAGAATGGCTGTTCCATTTGATATAACAGCAACCAAATTACCCTTATTCGTATATTCATATGCGGCACTTGGGTCTTCTGCGATGGCTTGAACAGGAACAGCAACACCTGGTGAATAAGCCAAAGATAAATCTCGTGTTGTGGCAAGAGGTTTAGTTGGCGTAATTTCTAATTTACCGGGTTTACCGCGTTTATGAAATTGAAGAGCTTCTTGCGAGGTATAACTCGCCTTCTCAAATTTGAGGGGCATTATTTTAACCTTATTTTCTGGAGAATATTGAATATTCTTATCTTTATAAGTCTTGAATGTTTTTTTAAACTCGTAGACTAAAGACTTACCCAAAAATAGATATTTTGTTAACAAAAATCGTTGACGCACCGCAATATTTAGATTCTGGGAAAAGTTTGATGAATTGTGGAGAAAATGCAAAAGGATATCACATTGACTTACATTATATTATCATCAAAAGAGATTCAGTTTAAATTATGCACGCGAATCATAATGTAATTTGGATAAGTGTATGTCACATTCTGCTAAAGTTGCTGAAATATCAAATGAAAACGAAAAACAAAAAGGCAACCCAAAAATAAAACCACAAAACGCATCATCAGCAACAATGACACCAATGATGATGCAATTTTCCCAAATCAAAGCAGAATATTCAGATAGCCTGTTATTTTATCGAATGGGTGATTTTTATGAGCTCTTCTTTGAAGATGCAGTAATTGCTTCAAAAGCTCTAGGTATCCAACTGACCAAACGGGGAAAACATCAGGGTCAAGAGATCCCAATGTGTGGTGTCCCCTTTCATTCTTCAGATGACTATCTACATCGACTCATCAAACAGGGATATCGTGTTGCGGTATGTGAGCAGACAGAAGATCCTGCAGAAGCAAAGAAAAGAGGTGCAAAATCAGTCGTAAAACGTGAAGTCGTTCGCGTTGTAACGCCTGGTACCTTAACAGAAGATAGCCTACTGACATCAACTCACAATAATTTTCTAACCTCAATCTTCAAACATGCACAACCCTCTACAAATGAAAAACCAATCTACGCCATAGCATCTCTGGATATTTCAACAGGCGAGTTTCTTATTTCAGAAGTGAATGAAGTCGATCTGTTAGGAGAAATCATTCGTTTTTCACCTAAGGAAATTTTACTCTCGGATAAACATGCCAACGAAAACATAGCAATCCTTCTGCAAGAGAACTCAACACTCACACCAATACCAAATTCTTACTTTAATAGTCAGTCAGGAGAACACGATTTAAAGAATGCCTATAATGTAAATATATTAGATGGCATTGGAACCTTCACCAAAGGTGAGTTAGCTGCTATTGGAGCTCTTTTAAAATACATTGAGTTAACTCAGATCAATCAAAAGCCAGTACTTCGAATTCCAAAACGCCAAGAAACAAACTCTGTTATGGTAATTGATGCCGCAACGCGGACAAATCTCGAACTGGTAAAATCAATCAATGGAGAAAAACAGGGTAGCTTACTTGCCGCAATTGATAAAACAATAACCGGGGCAGGGAGCAGAGAGCTCTCAAAATGGTTATCCGGCCCTCTAAGAAATACAGATAAAATACGAAAGCGTCAGGACGTTATCGAATATTTCCTAAACGAGACAGCCCAAAGAGAGCATATCCAGAAAACAATGCGCGGACTTGCGGATATTGCAAGGGCATTCTCAAGACTATCACTAGAACGGGGTGGCCCTCGTGATATGGGAGTGATAAGAGACTGTTTGAATATCGCGTCTAAACTAAGTCAATCAATCAAGTCCGATCAAGACCTAGTCGAAACACCGGTTACATTACAGGTGTTTATAAAAAACTTAATGCAAGCCAAAGGAAAACTGGCAGAAACCTTAAATCAAGCTTTAAACGACGACTTGCCCTTTTTAAAACGCGATGGCGATTTCGTAAAACCTGAATACAGTCAAGAACTTGATGAAGTAAGAACATTAAGAGACAAAAGTCAAAAAATTATAGCGCAACTACAAGCAAAATATGCAGAACAAACAAATATAAAGTCTTTAAAAATAAGACATAACAATGTTCTTGGTTACTTTGTTGAAGTGACTGCAACACAGGGCAAACCCCTTCTTGAGGCCCCACTGAATGAAACATTCATTCACCGCCAGACATTAGCCAACGCATTTCGTTTAACAACAACAGAATTAAACGATATTCAAACTCAAATCCATTCCTCGGCCCAAAGAGCATTATCAATCGAACAGGGAATTTTTGCAGATCTTATAAAAGAAATCTTGGCAAATAAGAAAATGCTTATAACTCTATCAGAAACATTAGCCGAATTGGATGTTTATTGCAGTTTAGCAACAATCGCAGAAGAGCAAAATTACACACGTCCAAATATAAATGACAGTTTAGATTTTGAAATTACACAAGGACGTCACCCCATAGTCGATATTGCTCTACAAAAATCAAAACAAACACCATTCATCGAAAATGATTGCTATTTAAGTTCAGATGATAAAGGGACTCAAAACGAAGATAATACATCAGGCTGCATCTGGCTGTTAACTGGCCCTAATATGGCAGGTAAATCAACATTCCTTCGTCAAAATGCATTAATTACGATCCTTGCACAAATGGGGTCGTATGTACCGGCAAAGTCAGCAAATATTGGCATTGTCGATCGTTTATTCAGTCGGGTAGGAGCCTCAGATGATCTAGCGCGCGGCCGCTCAACATTTATGGTTGAAATGATTGAAACCGCAACAATCCTTAATCAAGCAACACAAAGATCATTTGTAATATTGGATGAGATCGGCCGTGGTACTGCAACATTTGACGGTTTGTCAATTGCCTGGGCAACAGTAGAATATCTTCATGATCAGATCAAATGCCGTTCAATTTTCGCTACTCACTATCACGAATTGACCGAACTGACCAAAAAGCTCTTTAATGCATGTAATGTCACACTTGAAGTAAAAGAATGGCAAGATGAAATAATTTTTTTACATAAAGTCACAAAAGGTGCAGCTGATAGATCATATGGTGTCCAGGTTGCAAAGCTTGCTGGATTGCCTAAACCAGTAACTAAGAGGGCTTTTGAAATTTTACAGCATTTGGAAAATACCGAGCAAAAACCCCAAATAAAGTCCATCATTGAGGATCTCCCGCTTTTCGCTAACTCATTTCAGGAAAACCAAGCGGTTCCAATCCAGGAAGACTGTGCTATAAAAAGCAGACTTGACCAAATTAATCCTGATGAATTAACGCCTAAAGCGGCATTGGATATGCTATATGAACTAAAATCACTTAAAACATAAAAATCGTCAATATTATTAAAAACATAACAATATTGATGTTATAACCCTTCATATAGTCATTCTAGTTAGTAAATATTGCCGTTTATGAGTCAAATAAATCAAAAAACATCACCCATACCTCTATACGATAAGGACCAGTTAAAGCAGGATATTAACTCTCTTGCAAACAACGCGTCTCTAGATAAATCACAGCTACGCCTAGAACTTTTAAACCATCTGAAAATACTGTTACAAAATGTTTATGAGAATGCAGAACAAAACCTTATGAATACAGGTGATGGTTATGGGTGTGCAGAAAGCCTATCACAATTTCAAGATGAATTAATTGAATATATATATGGTTTTACTGTTCAATATATTTACAAAGCTGAAAATCCATCCAAAAGCGAAACAATGGCTGTCATCGCAACAGGAGGGTATGGACGAGGATTATTATCTCCTGGATCAGACATTGATCTTCTATTTTTACTCTCATACAAACAAACAGCTTGGGGCGAAAGTGTCGTAGAATATATTTTATATTTACTATGGGATTTAGGCTTTAAAGTTGGCCATGCGACACGCTCAATTGATCAATGCATTAAACTGTCACGCTCAGACATTACAATCCGAACAGCAGTATTAGACTCACGCCTGATTTTAGGAGATGAAAAACTTTATTCCACCTTAAAGCAAAAGTTTCATGATAATGTTGTAATTGGCTCTGGCCCTGAGTTCATAGATGCAAAACTGTCTGAACAAGAAGACAGACATGAACGTACAGGAAAATCACGATATCTTGTCGAGCCAAATATCAAAGATGGCAAAGGTGGGCTAAGAGACTTACATACACTCTATTGGATCAGCAAATATGTAACAGAACTTGAGGATGCAACAGACTTTGTATCCGTTGGCATTTTTTCTTCAAGAGAATACAAAAATTTTAACCGCTGTAATAAATTTCTATGGACAATCCGCTGTCACCTACATTTCTTGACGAAAAGATCAGAGGAACGACTGACCTTCGATCTTCAACAAGAAATGGCTATTAGATTAAAATATAAAAACCGCAATGGCTGGAGGGCTGTTGAACGCTTTATGAGGCATTATTTCTTAATTGCAAAAGAAGTAGGAGCCCTAACAAGGACTGTATGCCAAAGCTTGGAACTAAAGGAATTAAAATCACCCCCGGTTATCAGCAAATTACTTCAATCAAAATTCTGGGGCAAACGAAAAAAAATTCCTGATTCAAGCGCGTTTAAACTCGACAATGATCGTTTAAGCATCACTCATCAAGAGGTCTTCAAAAAAGATCCCGTAAACCTCATCCGCCTCTTTAATATTGCCGAGAAATACAAATTATCTTTTCATCCCGATGTCATAAGACTGGTGCGCAGTTCATGGCCACTCATTGACGATAATTTAAGAAATAATCCAGAAGCAAACAACATTTTTCTTGATCTTCTATGTTCACCAACTAACTCTGAGAGCACTCTTCGTAAAATGAATGAAGTCGGTGTATTGGGCAGATTTATTAGAGACTTCGGAAAAGTCGTCTGCATGATGCAATTTAATATGTATCACCATTACACCGTTGATGAACATTTGATACTTTCAGTTGGAATTTTAAATGAAATTGAAAATGGCGATGTAAAAGAAGAACTTCCAATACTATCTAAAATATTCCACCGCATACACTACCGTCGGGCTTTATATGTTGCAATGTTTTTACATGATGTTGCAAAAGGGAATGAAGAAGACCACTCCATATTAGGCGCAAAGATTGCCACACGATTATGCCCACGCCTTGGCTTAAACAAAGCAGAAACAGATACAGTGGCATGGTTAATTGAAAATCATCTTGTTATGAGCCAAATGGCCCAAAGCCGTGACATTAGTGATCCTAACACAATACAAGAATTTGCAAATATTGTTCAAAGTCGTGAACGCCTTATGCTGTTAACAATCTTAACTGTGGCAGATATCAGAGCTGTTGGGCCTGGTGTATGGAACGGATGGAAACGACAATTATTAAGAACATTATATCTAGCAGCCCTACCTGTTCTTTCTGGCGGTCACTCAGATGTAAGTCAAGAAGATAGAATAAAAATTGCAACTGAGAAATTTGCTGCAAAAATTGATTGGCCAGAAGCCCAGGCTGAAAACTTTACCCAAAGGCACCATCCAACATACTGGCTAAAAACAGATGTAGAACAGCAGGTTAATCATGCAAATTTACTAACAGAATGGGATGAAACAAAAGATATTTTAGTATCCCAAACCAAAACCGATGATAAAGCAGATATTACAGAAATAACTATAATCACCAAAACTGTCACAACATTGCTTAGCAAAATAGCTGGAGCATGCGCACTCTCTGGAGCTAATATTGTAAGCGCTCAAATTTCTACAACATTAGATGATATTGCGGTAGACAGTATATTCTTAAAAAAAGAATTCAATTACATTGAAGATGAGAAAAGACGCTCTAACCGAATTATAACAACCTTAAAAAAACTACTATCAGGTGAAAAAGATATCTCAAATTTAAAACTAAAAAATACAAGCCGCCAAGCTTTAAGAGACGTTTTTTCCATAGAACCTGAACTTATGATTGATACCAATTTATCAGATGATTTTATTGTATTTGAAATTAGCTGTTTAGACAGGCCGGGCTTATTATATGATCTCACAACGGTTTTTGCAGATCTCAAAATTGATATTTCATCTGCCCATATTGCCACATTTGGGGAAAAAGCCGTCGACGCTTTTTATATTAGAAAATCCTCTTCTCCAAATTTAAAAAAACCATCATTTTTAAAGAAGATAGAAGAGGTCTTAATAAATAAGCTAAATTCAAATGATAATTCACAATAAAAAAGACATGTACTATTCAGCACTGAACAAAACAAAGTAAAAACAATGATAGAATTTTTTCTAAGATAATTTTATCATCATAATAATATCTTATCACGTTAAATGACGAAAAAAGATATCATGAAAAAAATCTAAAAAATATGAAAAACAAAAAGTAAATACTCCTTATGGTAGTATTGAATATCAGGCAGGTTTTTTATGAAATTATACCGTGCATTTGCAACTGTAGGCGGCTTAACAGTCATCAGTAGAATACTTGGGTTTGTCCGAGATATATTGATAGCCTTGTTATTGGGCACAGGCCCTGTCGCAGATGCTTTCGTTGTCGCATTCAGATTCCCAAATCTTTTTAGAAGAATTTTCGCAGAAGGAGCATTTAATTCTGCTTTCATACCTTTATTCTCAAAAACATTAGAAGGAGAAGGTATCTCAAAAGCGCGAGCTTTTGCTGAAGATGCAATGGCTATTCTTTTGATAACACTGTTAGTGCTTTTGACATTGGCAGAACTACTAATGCCCTGGTTGATATACATAATTGCACCGGGTTTTTCAGATACCCCTGACAAATTAAATCTATCAATACTACTAACCCGAATCACATTTCCTTATTTGCTGTTTATTTCTATCGTAGCTCTTTTATCAGGTGTATTAAATGCACTTGGAAAATTTGCAGCCGCTGCAGCTGCTCCTGTGTTATTGAACATAGTCCTGATTTCAGTGATGTCGTTTGTTTTACTCTTTGGCATCGAAGATCAAAGAATAGCAGGGATTTATCTATGTTGGGGCGTTTTTCTAGCAGGCGTATTACAGCTACTTATGCTGATCCAAGCTTTAAAAAACCAAGATATAAAATTCAGATTTAAATTCCCCAAATTCACCCCCCAGATTTCACAACTATTGAAACTTGGTGTTCCTGGAATTATTGCAGGTGGCGTAACACAAGTTAACATATTAATTGGGACAATCATTGCCTCTCAACAAGACAGTGCTGTGTCTTATTTATATTATGCGGATCGAATATACCAACTTCCGTTAGGCATAGTTGGCATTGCAATAGGTATTGTTCTATTGCCAGATTTATCTAAACATCTCAGAGCTGGAAACATGCAGGCTGTCCACAATAGTCAAAACAGATCCCTGGAATTCTCATTAATGTTAACTCTACCAGCATCTGTTGCTTTATTTACAATTCCAGAACCAATAATTCGTGTCCTATTTGAAAGAGGAGCATTTGTTGAGCAGGATAGCCAGGCGACAGCCTTAGCATTAGCCGCCTTTGCATGGGGGTTACCTTCATTTGTAATGATAAAAGTCTTTTCACCCGCATTTTTTGCAAGAGAAAATACAAAAACACCAATGATTTACGCAACAATGAGTATGATTATAAATGTGATCTTATCATTTATTTTCTTCAATTATTGGGGGCATGTTGGAATTGCAATCGCAACAACAATTTCAGGATGGGCAAATGCCCTTCTCTTATGGGTTCATCTGGTTAGAATTAAACAATTTGAATTAGATAATAAATTATTAAAATCAATAATTCCTATGATTGTATCAAGCATAACGATGGGAATTGTATTATGGGGCATATATCAACTCTCCGCACAATATCTCACACCACAAAATGTTATTTTAATTCAATTCTTGGCACTTTCTGCTCTTGTATGTCTTGGATTTATCATTTATGCAGCGATGGCACATATAACAGGGGCTCTTCATCTCCCCACATTTATGCGAATGTTGATGGGACGAAAACCAGCTGGATAAATTGAAATATCAAAAAATATATCATGAGGCTAAGATATGAAAATTGAACAGAGAGTTTTTTCAGGTGTTCAACCGACAGGTAACTTGCATCTTGGTAATTATCTTGGCGCAATAACAAAGTTCGTAAAACTACAGGAAACTCATGAATGTTTATATTGCGTTGTTGATCTGCATGCGATAACAGTTTGGCAAAATCCTATTGACCTGAAAGAAAGCACCAGATCAGTGACAGCAGCGTTTATTGCTGCAGGTGTTAATCCTGAGAAACATATAATATTTAACCAAAGCAGGGTATCCGGGCACGCCGAACTCGCTTGGGTTTTTAATTGTGTCGCCCGTATGGGTTGGTTGAATAGAATGACACAATTCAAAGAAAAAGCTGGGAAAAACAAAGAAAATGCCTCTGTTGGCCTATTCACATATCCAAATTTAATGGCAGCAGATATTTTGCTATACCGTGCCACTCATGTTCCAGTTGGGGATGATCAGAAACAACATCTGGAGTTGGCAAGAGATATAGCCCAGAAATTCAACATTGATTTCGCGGAGTTTATAGCCAATGCAGGCTGTGGTGAAACATTTTTTCCATTACCAGAACCTTTGATCACAGGCCCGGCAACTCGTGTCATGTCATTGCGTGATGGAACCAAAAAAATGAGCAAGTCAGACCCTTCAGACTTGTCTCGCATTAACTTATCTGACGATGAAGACACAATTGCTAAAAAAATTCGTAAAGCGAAAACAGACCCAGAACCCCTTCCTTCAGAAAAGGATGGTTTAAATGACAGACCTGAAGCAGAAAACCTTATTGGGATTTACTCTGCACTCACTGGTGAGAGTAAGGATAAAATTCTAAATGAATATGGAGGCAAACAGTTTTCGGAGTTTAAACAGTCCTTGGCTGATGTAACCATTGAAAAAATGGGCCCAATAACAAAAGAAATAAATAAATTATTAGATGATCCTGCTCATATAGATAAAACTTTAGTAGATGGTGCAGATAGAGCTGAGAAAATATCGGAACCTATTTTGTCAAAAGTTAAGGAAATTGTTGGCTTTGTTTAAAATTCATAATGAGACAATAGGATTTGCACTCATTGACAAAAAGTCTATTAAATTGTTCTAATTATGATAAAATTTCAACTTCAATGAAAACTATGATTGTTTTTACCAATGGCTGAAAAGACAAGATGCGTATTTGAAAAAGGGCATGAACGTAAATTTTTAGTCGTGCTCGATGAAACTCCAGAATGCGAGAATGCAATGGCATTTGCTGCTAGTCGTGTGAGGCGCACAGGAGGTAAAATAACATTTCTTTACGTTGTTGAACCGGGAGATTTTCAACACTGGTTAGGTGTAAAAGAGATTGCCCGCGAAGAATCTATTAACAAGGCACATGCGATATTCAGACTATACGCAAGAAAACTAAAAAATTTGGGGTTTGAAGAGTTAATTCCTGAAGAAATTATTAGAGAAGGCCATAAGCCTGAAGAAATTGTTAAACTCATTGAAGAAGATGAAGACATTGCAATTCTGGTATTAGGGGCTGCCCTAGACCCATCCGGCCCAGGCCCACTGGTTTCCTCTTTAGCTGCAGGACGTTATGCAGGAAACTTCCCAATTCCTATTTCAATCGTACCTGGGTCATTAAAACCTGAAGAAATTGAAAATTTAGCATAAAACCATATGTTAAGTAATAAGAAGAATAAGGATCTCTAAAATTTAAATTTATCTGGCAAGTTACGATCTTCTAATATAGAATGATTCTAAACTATGTTTGAAATATAGAATATACTCAAAAAAACGAGCATTTTTCTGTGAGTATTTCTCTAAAATTGGATGCAAAATGTTTATACAAACTGAAGCAACACCGAACCCGGCAACATTAAAATTCATCCCAGGTCGGGAAGTTCTACCTTCCGGCACACTGGATTTTCGGAACAAAGAAGAAGCTTCTCAATCCCCCCTAGCAATAAATCTTTTTGAGATACCTGGGGTTGTAGGTGTTTTTTTAGGGTCTGATTTCATTTCAGTGACAAAAGATGATGGAGAATGGCAACATTTAAAACCTGCTATTCTTGGGATTATTATGGAACATTTCATGTCAAATACTCCCGTAATAAACTCCGATGACATCGAGTCACAAATTTCATCAAAGGAAGAATTTGCACCTGAAGATACTGAAATTGTGAACACAATTAAAGAGCTTATAGAAACACGAGTTCGCCCAGCAGTCGCACAAGACGGTGGAGACATTGTTTTCCGTAAATATCAAGAAGGTATTGTATATCTTAGTATGCGTGGAGCATGTGCAGGATGTCCAAGCTCAACAGCGACCTTAAGGCATGGTATAGAAAACCTGTTAAAACACTTTATTCCAGAAGTGCAGGAAGTCAGGCCTTTATAAACAGATATAACAATAAAAAGCATTAAGGGTAGAGATCGAAAAGACAAATTAAGATGAAGATTCTTGCAATCGATACCACTATGCAAGCATGTTCTGTGGCTGTGCTTGATACATCGATACACCCTTTAAAACCACATTACCAATTCGAAGATATAAATACCAATCATGCGGAAAATATTGTTCCCATGATGCAATCCGTTATGGATCAAACAAAGCTCAGATACAATGAATTATCAAAAATCGCTGTAACATACGGCCCAGGGGCTTTTACAGGCGTCAGAATTGGAATGGCCTTGGCAAAAGGTCTTGCTCTCGGACTGTCCGTTGAATTATCTGGGTTCTCGAGCCTGCATGTTATGGCACAACAAGCAAGTGAACTTAAATCTCAATTAAAACTCCCAGACATAGAACAAATTATTGTTGCAACGGATGCGAAAAGAGGAGAATTATATTGTCAACTTTTTGATAATAAAGGACATGTCACGCATCCACCAAAAGCCATTGCTATCAATGATTTTAATTCAAATCTCAATGACAAGCCATCACTTATCGTCGGAAATGGCACCCCACACATTGAAAAACTCAACAATATTCAAAACAAAAAATGGCATTTTGCAGCCCCAAACCTATTACCGAATGCAAAATACCTTTGTACTTTAGCCGCCAAAGAAGAAGGAACAATTGCTCCCTTCAAACCACTATACTTAAGAGAACCTGACGCAAAAGTACAAACGAAACAAATACATATAAATAGAAATCCAGTTTAATGAATGATGTATTTATAGCAAATATCAATGAAATCGAGGAAGATATAACAGCTGAATTATCTTTACTTCATAATAAATTGTTTTCAACTGGCTGGTCACCGGACTCATTCAAAAGCTTAACAAACAAAGACACCGTTTTCATTTACGTTGCTATAAATGAGCAAACAAAAAAAATAATTGGGTTTATTGCTATTCAATTTATAATAGATGAAGCTGAGGTTTTAACGCTCTGTGTTGATAAAAATTTCCAAAAAAAGGGGCTCGGACACAAATTATGTGATATATCTTTTACACGTTTGAAAAATGAAAATATCATATCAGTTTTTTTAGAAGTTAACCAAGAAAACCAAATCGCAATTAGTTTGTATAAAAAACTAGGATTTAAGCTTGTTTCTTATCGCAAAGGATATTACAGAAAAGAAAACGCTTTAACCTGCGGAGATGCAAATATTATGAGATTGACCTTCTGAATACATTTTTTTCTATTATATCACAACAAAATTTATACTCTAAATTATTCGAACTATACTTCTAAATATAAAGGGCAGATATTTTGATAGAAAATGATAGCAAATTAGAACAGCTATGCGCCGAAAAAGGCATGAGAATGACGGATCAACGCAGAATTATCGCACGCGTTTTATCTCAATCGAATGACCACCCCGATGTTGAAGAAGTATACAAACGCGTAAATGAATTAGATGATCGCATCTCACTTTCTACAGTTTATCGAACAGTTCGTCTCTTTGAAGAGTCTGGAATCATTGAGCGTCATGATTTCGGTGATGGTAGAGCAAGGTATGAACAGGCCGACAGTGAACATCATGACCATCTTATCGATGTAAAAACAGGTGAAGTCATCGAATTCAGGAATGAACAAATTGAGAAATTACAGATACTCGTTGCTGAAGAATTGGGGTATCAACTCATAGATCACAAACTTGAACTATATGGCGTTCCTCTCTCAGACAAAAAAATTAACAAAAATCACAGCTCATAATTTCCCATTTAAAGTACAACAACTCAAAATGTCTTCTCACATAACATCGCCATGAAATGAATAAACTTGAATAATAAAACGCGATCGCATAAACAACCCCCAAAGCATGTTTGTAGTAAATTGAGTAATAACACATGCAATTTAGGTAATGAAAATGCGAAAAGTACGTGCGATATTCATAATAATAGCTTTCTTGATGTTTACAGTACCACTAATGTTTCTTCAGTGGGCCTTTCTATTACTAAACTCAAAATACAAAAAGAATTTTCCTCATTGGTATCATAAAAATGTATGCAAAATTATAGGTATTCAATTGCATATTTCAGGAAAAATCGCAGAAAATAAACCAATACTATTAATTTCAAACCATACATCTTGGCTGGATATCACCATACTAAGCGCAATAACACCACTCTCTTTTGTCGCAAAAAAAGAGGTCGCTTCATGGCCATTTTTTGGATGGCTTGCAATATTGCAAAGGACCGTTTTTGTAGATCGTGAACGCAGAACAAAAAGCGGCCAGACAGCAAATGAAATAACGACAAGATTAAAGGAAGGCGATAGAATAGTCTTATTTGCAGAAGGCACCAGCAATAACGGCAATGGTATTCGCCCTTTTAAAACAGCACTATTCGCAGCCGCCGATCTCAAATATAATGATAAAGATACGAATGAACTTTATGAACCTGCAATAGAGGTCCAAACAATTGCAGTTGCTTACACACACCGCCATGGACTACCCTTAGGAAGAAAAGGGCGACCTAAAATTGCCTGGTATGGAGATATGGATTTGTTAAGTCATATGTGGAATGTCTTTGCCGATGGGCCTTATGATATCCATATTCAAATCAGCGAACCTATTAAAATGGAAAATATTAAAGATCGCAAAGAATTAGCAAAATACAGTGAGAATTCGGTTAGAAATAATCTGGCAAGCCTACTGCAACGAGCTGTATAAGCTAAAACTTATAAAGCGACGAAAACAACATCGAAAACCAGCGAACTTACAAAGAAACATATTCAAGAATGACGCAAGAAAACAAAAAACTTCATGTAAAAACCTACGGTTGCCAGATGAACGTCTATGATTCTGACCGAATGAAAGACGCTCTCAGCCCAGAAGGTTATGAAGCCGTAGACCAGATGGAAGATGCTGATATAATTGTTTTAAATACATGCCATATTAGAGAAAAAGCCGCAGAAAAAGTCTACTCTGAACTAGGTAGAGTAAGACAAATCAAAGAAAACCGTAAAGCTGAAGGCAAAGAAACAATCATAACTGTTGCTGGATGTGTCGCTCAGGCGGAAGGAAAAGAAATATTAAATCGTGCAGGCGTAGTAGATTTAGTGGTAGGACCTCAAAGCTATCAAAAACTTCCAACACTAATTTCTGAAATTAAAAACTCTAAAACCAGAATTGTTGAAACAGAGTTTCCTGAAATCGATAAATTTAAAAGCCTGCCAAAACTTCAAAAAAAACGGGCTCCCACAGCATTTCTGACCGTACAAGAAGGATGTGATAAATTTTGTACCTTTTGCGTTGTTCCATACACAAGAGGTGTCGAATATTCTCGCCCAGTAAACGATATAGTCTCTGAAGCAAAGGCATTAGTGGATTCAGGTGTAAAAGAAGTCACTCTATTAGGACAAAATGTAAATGCATATCATGGTGAAGGAAATGATGGAAATCCATGCTCACTAGCCAAACTTTTATACACATTAGCGGAAATCGATGGATTGGAAAGGCTAAGGTTTACAACCAGTCACCCCAGAGATATGGATCAGGAACTGATAGATGCACATGGAAATCTGGACAAATTAATGCCATACCTCCATCTACCCTTCCAATCTGGTTCAAATAAAATATTAAAAGCCATGAACCGGCAACATACCCAAACAGAATACTTCAAAATCATTGAGAGAATACGTAAAGCAAGGCCTGACATTGCCCTGTCAACAGACATAATTGTTGGTTTCCCTGATGAAGCAGAAGAAGATTTCATCGAAACTATGAAGGTTGTTGAAGAGGTAAAATTCGCACAGGCTTATTCATTCAAATACAGTCAACGTCCTGGGACACCAGCAGCAGACCACCAAAATCAAATCTCAGAAAATATCAAATCAGAGCGATTACAAAGACTCCAAAGCCTGCTGAATGACCAACAACATAATTTCAATCTAGAGTGTGTGGATAAAACTTTACCAGTATTGCTAGAGAAACCAGGTAGAGTAAATGGAGAATTTGTTGGCCGCTCTCCATATCTACAACCAGTACACATAAGTGCAGATGAAAATAAAATTGGATGCATAGTCAATGTTGATATAAAACAGGCAGGCCCGAATAGTTTAAGAGGCGAGATAAATACAAATAAATAGCGATCCGTGTATAATTATTATTATCTTAGCATCTTTCTTTACATGAATGTCACAGTATTGAGATGAAAGGGATAAAGCGATAATATTAGACCTGTTTGTATTGTAATAATACTGTTAGCTTTTTGCTCTATTGATTCCTATAGTTTTTTAACTTACTAATTTTTATTAAAAAACATATAGATAGAAAAAGAATTGATAAGCCTGTAAGGAGATTATATTTGACAAGAGAGTTTGGTGAAGAACCATCAAATAACACAAAAGTTTCTAAAAATTTCTCCAAAAATGAAAAATTAGTTGTTTCATTCGAAGACAATCAACTAATGGCATTACTGTTAGGAGAGTATGATGCAAACCTTGCCTTAATTGAGGATCGTTTAGGAATTGAAGCTGTTGCGAAGGGTAATGTTGTAACGTTTAAAGGAACACATGACAGCTGCCAAATTGCAAAAACCGCTTTAACAAACCTATACGATAGACTTTCACAAGGTGAGAATATTGGCCCTGGGGATTTAGACGGTGTTATCAGGCATGCAAGTCATTCTTCAAATAAAAAGAAAAATAATCCAAAATGTGCACCAGAAAACGATGCGCCTGGCCAAGCAAAAATTCGCACTCGCAAACGTGTTATTACTGGTAGAACCCCAAAACAATCTGAATACATCAATACTCTACACCAAGATGACCTCGTATTTTCAACAGGCCCAGCAGGAACAGGTAAAACATACTTAGCAGTCGCCTATGCTGCAGCTTGTTGGGAAAAAGGTGAAACTGAAAGAATAATTCTCTCCAGACCAGCCGTAGAGGCAGGCGAACGTTTAGGCTTTTTACCAGGAGATATGAAGGACAAAGTAGATCCATATTTAAGGCCTTTATACGACGCTCTTTACGATGTTTTACCAACAGAAAGAGTAGAAAGAGGCATTGAAAGCGGCGCAATTGAAATAGCTCCTCTGGCCTTCATGAGAGGTCGTACTTTATCTCATGCATTTATTATTCTTGATGAAGCCCAGAACTGCACAGCAATGCAGATGAAAATGTTCCTCACGCGTCTGGGTGAAAAAAGTAAAATGGTTGTAACCGGCGATCCATCGCAGATTGACTTACCCAAGGGTATGACATCTGGGTTAAATGATGCCATTAGGAAATTAGAAAATATAGATGGTATAGGACGTATATTTTTCGAAAAATCTGACGTTGTGCGTAGAGAATTAGTGGCAAAGATTGTTGCAGCCTATGATAAAGATCAATAGGACTCAAAAATGGAAAATTCAGAAACGACACAGGATCTAGATAAGCAATATAGCCTTATAGAAGTAGATGAAATTTCTCAAAGCTCTCGAATAGAGCTTGAAATATTATATCATGATACCAAATGGCAATCGCTTGAAAATTTAGAAGCAATTATTCTTTCTGCTGTAAAAGCAACTTTTAATAAAGTTGGACATGAAGAACAAAAGCCTCTTCTGATTTCAATTGTATTTGCTGATGATTTTGAAGTCCAAAAATTAAATAAGTCATTCAGGAATAAAGACAAACCGACGAATGTACTTTCCTTCCCAACGGAAGGATATGATTGGCAAGAAATTGAAACATCTCTTTCACTAGGAGATATTATCCTAGCCTATGAGACCGTAATACACGAAGCAAAAAACCTTCAGATGTCAACTCTGGATCATGTCAGTCACCTAATAATCCATGGCATACTACACCTCATTGGCTTCGACCATGAAGATGATAATGATGCACAAATTATGGAAGGCCTGGAACGAGAAATCCTTAACAGTATTGGAATTTTCATCAATGACACAAATGCAGCATAATAATATATAAATTATAATGTTGTATTCTTAAGTTAAAACATTGAAGAATAGATAAAAAACCTTATATGCTGTATGTTAATATATAATAATATGTTTTCAACACATTCCTATATATTAACAATTTTATGCTTTAGAATATAAATATTGAAGTTTATATTTTTTATTGTGTTAGAAAATATAAAATACAACCTTAAGGCTCTCTATTTAGATGAGTAAATATTAGTTATCTAGATAGAAATGACATATGACCAATACTGACGTGTTAAAAGACAACTCATACTTGTACAAACTTGATAAATCAGGCCATGCACCCAAAGCAAACTGGTTGAACAAAATTAAATCAACTTTAGGCCTTGATGAAAATATAAGCTCATTACGTGAAACGATTGGTCATGCTTTACAGACTGGCAGCCAGACAGACACATCTTTCTCTCCACAAGAGCGCATTATGCTTCTTAATGTTTTAAGAATAGGAACATTAAGAATAGATGATGTAATGGTTCCAAGAGCTGATATCATTGCAATTGATGAAAATGAATCTCTTTCAGAACTTCTGCGCATTTTCAAGAAAGCCGGCCATTCCAGAATACCAATATACAGAGAAACACTGGATGATTGTATCGGAATGGTGCATATTAAAGACTTAATGCAGTGGATAACCACTAAAGCGAAAAAAAACCAGCCAAAACCCGTGGAAAAGGCCAACTTAAGTTCTCTAGACCTATCGCATTTAGACTTAAATAGACCCATCTCTTCGACAAAAATCAAACGTGATGTGCTTTTCGTGCCACCATCAATGTCGGTTGTAAATCTACTATTAAGAATGCAGACGACACGAGTTCATATGGCACTTGTTGTCGATGAATATGGTGGAACAGATGGCCTGGTTTCCATCGAAGATCTGGTTGAAGAAATCGTTGGTGAAATCGAAGATGAACACGATAATGAAGATGAAAAACTCATCTACAATGACCCGATTCATGGTCTGATAGCCAATGCAAGAATACCAATTGAGGATCTTGAAGAAAAGCTCGGCAAAACACTAAGTATCCCTGATCGTGATGATGAAATAGATACCCTGGGAGGTCTTGTCTTCTCACTTGTCGGAAGAGTCCCTGTGCTCGGAGAACTAGTATCTCATCCAGCTGGGATTGAATTCGAAGTTTTAGATGCAGATCCGCGGAGGATAAAGCGCCTCAAAATCCACCTCAATCCAAAAACAAAAAAAACAACTAAGAAAAAACTATCTCAAACCAAACGAGAACAAACATCCAAACCCTAACAATATATATTGAGTTACACACAACCTAAGCCAAACTATTCATAAACAGTTGACTTTTATAAGAGTTCTCTCATAACTCGCACACCTAAACATAATAACAAGTAATATATTTGGGGCCCTGTATGTCATCTATTTTCATGAATATGAAAAAAAGAAAAATATACGAATGTTATGCAATCGCTTTTATAAGCGGCCTCTTATCTGTCTTGGCATTACCCCCATTTAATATCTGGCCAATACTCTTTATTACAATCCCAATACTTATCAGTCTCATTGATCGTTTCACATATATCGAAGACATATCATCTACCCAACAGCCAAATAATAAAAACAAAATCCCTCGCCAAAAAAGATGGAATATTGCACTGGTTGGATGGTTTTTTGGTTTTGGTTACTTTTTTGCTGGCCTCTATTGGATGGGCATCGCATTTTTGGTCGAAGCAGACAGATTTGCAGCCCTTATGCCATTTGCAATCACAATAATGCCTGCTGGTCTTGCTCTATTTTATGCTTTAGCAACATCAATAGCAGCGGCGATGTGGACAAAAGGAGCCCCTAGAATAATCGCACTGGCACTAGGATTTGCTATTGCAGAATGGTTGAGGGGAAATATTTTAACAGGCCTGCCCTGGAATGCGATTGCTTATGGTTTGATAGTGAATGATGGCTTTTTACAACTAACCTCCATTGTCGGTCTTTATGGAATGAATTTTTTTACCGTTCTTTTTTTCTCAATACCGGTGGTATTCTTAAAACTAAATCTCAAACGCCTGACAAAAATTGATTACATCATAGCGTTTGGTACATTAACAATAATGATAACGGGCGCAACTTGGGGATATCTACGTCTAAACCAAACAGAAACAAAATATGTAAAAAACGTTAGATTGCGTATTGTTCAACCCAATATCTCTCAAAAAGACAAAGCCAATCCGAGCAAATATCCTTGGATTTTCTCGCAATTGATAAAATATTCAAAACAAGAAACATCCTCAGATGATAAAGTCACACATATAATTTGGCCTGAAGTTGCAGTACCAGCCCTATTAGCAAGAGACCAGACAAAAAGAAGAGCTATAGCGGACCTCTTACCAAAAGACGTGAAATTAATAACAGGCTCTTTTCGTATTGAGCAGGGTAAAAAACGTAACAAAGTTTATAATAGCTTAATGGTTTTTAACGAATTTGCAGCCATAGAGGCTGTTTACGACAAAATACATCTCGTTCCCTTTGGAGAATACTTACCTTTTCAAGAAGTCCTTGAAAATCTTGGCTTTGAACAGTTAACGCGTGTTCACGGTGGATTTGAAGCTGGCAAAGGAAAAAGATACCTCGAATTGAGCAATGCTCCTGCAGTCAGTCCACTAATTTGCTATGAAATCGTTTTTCCAGGTAATGTTATAGAAGACGAGGCACGGCCAGGTTGGCTCTTAAATATAACCAACGATGCATGGTTTGGACAGAGCACAGGTCCTTACCAGCATTTCCATCAAACACGCTCCAGAGCTGTAGAAGAAGGTTTGCCAGTCGTTAGAGTTGCTAATACCGGAATTTCTGCTGTTATTGACCCTTTAGGACGAGTATTAAAATCAATTAACCTTTCTCAAGCTGGCGCATTTAATTACAACCTGCCAAAAGCAATGGAAAAAACAGTATATGCGAAGTCACGGCATATCATATTCCCTGCAATTATAGTAATTTTTCTAACATTACTATACTTATCTATTCAATTAAGAAGTAAAGACAAGTAGGTACAACCAAATATTAAACTTATACATGTATAACCCATAGTATAGTAATTTGAGTGGTGGGGTATATTGTGGAAGACCAAACGATTGAAAATGGCGTAAAAAAGCCAGATCCTGTAGATATTCATGTAGGTAGCCGTTTAAGATTGCGCCGTATGATGTTAGGAATTAGCCAGGAAAAGCTTGGAGATAATCTAGGTCTAACCTTTCAGCAAATTCAAAAATACGAAAAAGGCACAAACCGTATTGGTGCCAGCAGACTGTTTCAGCTTTCCAAAATCTTAGAAGTCAATGTTCAGTTCTTTTTTGATGAAATTGTTCTTGATAATGGCAATCAGGAAAACCAAACAGAAAATCAGGGCAAACAGGAAGATCAAATTTTAGATTTCTTGAACAGCCGTGAAGGGCTTGATCTTAACCGTGCATTCACACAAATCTCTGACCACACAGTAAGGCGAAGAGTTATTGATTTACTTAAATCAATTGCAAAACAGGACGATTAAATTATCGTCCAAACGCCCCTAAAGTACAAAGTAAATGGTAAAAAGCGAAAATATTTTTTTTAAAAAAACCAATTTTTTTGCTAAATCCTCTTGACCATTTTGTTAAAGGTTGCGAGAAGGCCACATTAATTTTAATTTACGAAATGTGTATAGTTTTGCTTATGGGGGAACTTGTGGCTCGAGAAAATTACCTATTTACCAGTGAATCTGTGTCAGAGGGACACCCAGACAAAGTTTGTGATAGAATCTCAGACGCTATAGTAGATTGCTATTTAGATGCAGATCCTTATTCTCGTGTAGCAGTAGAAACACTCGTAACAACAAATAAAATCGTATTAGCTGGTGAAGTGCGTTGTTCCAAAAATATTTCGCATGACACTCTAGAAAACATTGCAAGACAATGCGTAAAAGACATTGGATATGAACAAGAAGGCTTTCATTGGGAAAAAGCTGATGTAGATGTTTATGTTCACGAGCAATCATCTGATATCGCACAAGGCGTTGATTCTTCTGAAGAAAAAGACGAAGGTGCCGGTGATCAGGGCATAATGTTTGGCTATGCATGTACAGAAACTGATAGCTTTATGCCAGCCCCAATTTATTATTCTCACCGTATCCTGCAAGATATGGCAAAAGCACGCCATGTTGGCTCTGTAGCTGAATTTGCTCCTGATGCAAAAAGCCAAGTTACTCTTCAATATGAAAATGGCAAACCTGTAAAAGCAACCTCTGTAGTTGTTTCAACACAGCATATAGAAGGTGCATCACAAGATCGTATCAGAGAACTTGTTAGAGGTTTTGTCGAAGAAGTTCTGCCTGCTGGCTGGATGTGCCCTGATGAGGAATTCTATGTAAACCCAACGGGTAACTTTGTGATTGGCGGTCCTGATGGAGATGCAGGTTTAACAGGAAGAAAAATCATCGTAGATACCTATGGTGGTGCAGCACCTCACGGTGGAGGAGCATTCTCTGGAAAAGACCCAACAAAGGTTGACCGCTCAGCAGCATATGCAAGCAGATATTTAGCAAAGAATGTTGTTGGCGCTGGCTTGGCATCTAAATGTACGATTCAGCTAGCTTATGCTATTGGCGTCTCAAAACCTTTGTCAGTTTATGTAGACCTTCATGGTACTGGTGAAGTTTCAGAAGACAAAATTTCCTTGGCATTACAAGAAGTTATGGACTTAAGCCCTCGTGGAATTCGTGAGCACCTTGAATTGAATAAACCAATTTACGAAAGAACAGCTGCTTATGGTCACTTTGGCCGCGATCCTGACAATGAAGGCGGGTTCTCTTGGGAACGTCTAAATCTTGTAGACCCATTAAAATCAGCATTAACATAATGATAAGGGCGTAAATCGCCCTTTAACTCTCCTCTAAAATGTTGACACACTCACCAGAAAGAAAAGTATATGGGCGGCACAAGGGGCATAAATTAAGCCCCCGCCAACAAATGTTGACTGAACAACTTCTTCCCAAAGTTAAAGTTGATATCAACAAAGCAGCACCAAACAATATATCTGAATTATTCCAGTCCAAAACAACAGAAATTTGGGTAGAAGTCGGATTTGGAGGCGGTGAGCATTTAGCATGGCAGGCAGAAATTCACCCGGAAGTTGGTTTGATTGGATGTGAACACTTTGTGAATGGTGTCGCGAAACTTCTTGATGCCATCGAAAAAAAACAATTAGATAATGTTCGAATTCATGATGATGATGCACGCTTTATATTAGATTGGCTTCCAAAATCTTCTATAGATAAAATATTTATTCTTTTTCCAGATCCATGGCCTAAGAAAAAACACCGTAAAAGAAGATTTATTTGCAAAGAAAACTTGGATAAAATCGCTGATGTCATGCACCCAGGGGCAAAATTACATATCGCGACAGATATTGCAGATTATGTAAGAACAACGCTCTTGGCATTATCTCAACATAAGGAATTTAAATGGTTAGATAATGGACCAAGCGATTGGAGTAAATGCTCACAAGAGCGTCCATTAACAAGATATGAACAAAAAGCTCTCGAAGCGAACCGCAAACCATCCTATCTTACATTTGAACGTATTTAGCGCTGAAAATAAAACAATAAGCCTAGCCTGAGATCTTACGAATTGGCCAAATATTAACAATTTTCTCACCAAGAAGGCCTTTTTGTTTGTTTTTTTGTAAATCTAGTCTTGCGAGATTGCGCCAACAGGCGTATTATGCGGCAACTCTTAAATAAATACTGATTTAGCGAGTGGGTCCATCTGGGTCCGCTTTTTTTATTTTTTGAGGCAAGTTTCTTAGAAATCTTGAAATTGAATATAGAAGAATGTTCGTTTTGTTCACTCAAGCAACAATGCAACATTAAGCCTATTTAAATAAACCATAAATAGATATAGAAAATTATTTAGTATAAGGAAACCATGGGGTCAGAAAAAGCAGATAGTAATTTTGATGACCGTTTTATTACTGAAACAGGAATGGCAGCTGACATAGCTAAAATTGCTGAACCGGTAATTAAAGAGCTGGGTTTGCGTTTAGTGCGGATAATTATTTCAGGCCGCGAAGGATGTACACTACAAATCATGATCGACAGGTCTGAATCGATTGTAACTGTTGAAGATTGCGCAAAACTCTCAAGACAATTATCGCCAGTCTTAGATGTGGAAGATATAATTTCAGGAAAATATAACCTGGAAGTCTCTTCACCAGGCATAGATAGACCTCTTGTAAGATTAAGTGATTTTGTAACATGGGCCGGATATGAAGCTAAAATTGAAATGCGGGAATTGATTGACGGGCGCAAGAGATTTCGAGGCCTTATAGAAGGTGTAGAAAACGCTGAAGTGTTATTAAAAGTTCAACTTGAGGGATACGAAGAAGAACAGATAATCGGCTTGCCCACAGATCTTATCAGTACAGCAAAATTAGTGCTGACCGATGATTTGATAAAAGCATCTTTAGCGCAAAACAAACAAGATTGAGGTGCCGACGAGTTTGAAGGCAGACCTGAATATAAAATATGAAGAACTGAATTGGAGAGAATGAGACTATGGCTCAGGCAGGAATTAGCGCCAACCGTTTAGAGCTTCTGCAGATCGCGGATGCAGTAGCTCGAGAAAAAGCGATTGAACGTGAAGTCGTTATACAGGCCATGGAAGACGCAATTCAAAAGGCGGCCAAATCCAGATATGGAAGTGAAAATGAAATCAGAGCTGAAATTGATCCTAAAACAGGTGAAATAAAGCTTGCAAGACTACTCGAGGTCGTTGAAATCGTTGAGATTGATGCCACCCAGATCTCGATGGATGATGCAAAAAAGCGTAACCCATCGGCCCAATTAGGTGATTTTATTGCAGAAGAGCTCCCCCCTTTAGATTTTGGCCGGGTAGCAGCACAAAATGCAAAACAGGTTATCGTCCATAAAGTCCGTGAAGCCGAGCGCGAACGTCAGTTCAAAGAATATGAAAGCCGTGTTGGCGAAATTGTCAATGGAACAGTAAAACGCGTAGAATATGGCAATGTCATCGTTGACCTAGGCCGTGCCGAAGCGATAATACGCAGAGATGAATGTCTTCCAAGAGAAAACTTCCGATATGGAGACAGAGCCAGAGCCTACATATACGATGTAAGACGAGAAACGCGTGGTCCTCAGATCTTTTTATCAAGAACACGTCCTGATTTCATGGCGAAGTTATTTGGGCAGGAAGTTCCTGAAATATATGATAATATTGTTGAAATCAAATCTGTTTCGAGAGACCCAGGTAGTCGTGCCAAAATAGCTGTGACCTCTAAAGATGCATCAATTGATCCTGTCGGCGCCTGTGTTGGTATGCGAGGTGCAAGAGTTCAAGCTGTTGTAAATGAGCTTCAGGGAGAAAAAATTGATATTATACAATGGTCCCCAGATGCAGCAACATTCATTGTCAATGCACTTGCCCCTGCTGAAGTGGTCAAGGTTGTTTTAGATGAAGAAGCAGAACGAATTGAGGTTGTCGTTCCTGATGAACAATTAAGCCTTGCGATAGGTCGTAAAGGACAAAATGTTCGCTTGGCATCTCAACTGACGGCATGGGATATTGATATCTTAACCGAGGCAGAAGAATCTGAACGCAGACAAAAAGAATTTGCTGAAAGATCTACAATGTTCATGGAAAACCTTGATGTTGATGAAGTCATTGCACAGCTTCTTGCCTCAGAAGGGTTCTCATCTGTAGAAGAGATCGCGTTTGTTGAGTCCTCTGAGGTTGCTTCAATTGAAGGTTTTGATGAAGAAACCGCAAGTGAAATTCAAATTCGTGCCAAAGAATATCTGGAACGTCTAGAAGCTGAACTTGAAGAAAAACGTAACAGTCTTGGAATTGAGGACGAACTGGCTGAACTTCCAGGTATGACAACACCAATGGTTGTGATTCTTGGCGAAAATGATATTAAAACAGTTGAAGATCTAGCTGAATGTGCCACAGATGACTTGGTTGGCTGGCACGAAAAAACGGAAACTGAAACGAAGTTTTTTGAAGGCTATTTCACTAAAATTAATGTAGAAAGAGAAAGTGCTGAAGCTCTTATTATGCAGGCACGTGTTAAAGCAGGCTGGATCTCGGAAGAGGATTTGGTCAAACCAGATGAAACAATAGATCAAGAAGAAGAAACTGATGAAGATGAATAATCGTTAACTTCTGTTTGATTTATAATTTTTAAGGAGATAAACAAAAGAGCAGAGAACCTTTTGGAATAAACATCTTGGGTTATTAAACTTGGTTAAAGAAAATTCAGAACCTGTTAGGCAATGTGCAGTAACTCGTGAAACCTTCGAAATGACACAACTTGTAAGATTTGTGTTAAATCCAGATGGTATGGTTGTTCCAGATATAAAAAAACAACTACCTGGACGTGGTGTCTGGGTACTGGCACAAATTGATAAAGTTGAATTGGCAATAAAGAGGCATGTTTTTAGCAAAGCTTTTCGCCAATCTGTAAAAGTGCCAGAGAACCTTGCTGATGAAGTTAATCGCCTTTTGAGAATGTCTGTGATACAAAGGCTTGCACTTTCTAATAAAGCAGGTTTAGTGACTATAGGGTTTGAGAAGGTAAGCTCTGTTTTAAATAAAAAAAATATCATTGCTTTAATACATGCAACAACTGCAAGTGCAGAAAGTTGCAAAAAACTAGATAATAAATTTTATAGCGTTCAGAACAAAAAAAATAAAAATATAAAATTAGTAAATTGTTTTGATAGCGATGAGTTAAGCTCAGCATTAGGGCGCACAAATGTAATGCATATTGCTTTGGAAACAGGTGGCGCAAGCCTTTCATTCCTAGAGAATGCATCACAATTGGAACGCTACAATTTAGGATAATACGGCCGCTTTGAAATACACAGGCCATGAATCGGATTAAGTATGAACGAAACCAAAGAGACTGAAAAAAAGGATACCCAGAAGTCACGTAAAAAGATGACTTTGAGTCTGAAAAAGACTGTAGAATCTGGCCATGTTCGCCAAAATTTTAGTCATGGCCGTTCTAAATCAGTGGTGGTTGAAAAGAAAAAGAAACGAGCTGTATCATCAAATGAGACAGAAACCGTAAATACAAATACCACAGAAGAAAAACCTAAAACATCTGCGAATTCTCAACAAAAAAGCCATACAGAGCAAACTCCAAAAAGAGCCAAGCAGAATAGAGGAAAATCTAAAACGTCCAATAAGGCAGGCAACAAACCTGGACAAAAAGGCGTTGTTCTCAAAGCCCTATCTGATGAAGAAAAAGATGCAAGAGCACGTGCATTAGCACAAGCCCGTGTGAGAGCCGTAGAAGAGAAAAAACAAGCTGAAGAACGAGCAGTAAAAGAAGCTGAACTTGCTGCACAACGCGCTTTAGAAGAGAAAAAAGCAGCTGAAGAGGCCGCAAAATTAAAAGCTCTTGAAGACGCAAAAATTAAAGAGCAGGAAAAAGGACAAGAAAAGGCAAACAAGGAAACCTCTACAGCCAAAAAAGATACAGCTAAAGAGCAACCCAAACCTGAAGCTAAAAAGGAAAAGCAAGAGGCGAAGCCTGCTGATGGCCCAACAAAAGTTATAAAAAGGAAAGATGAAAAGCGTTCTCAGAAAAACAGAGCCAATTCAAATGTCATCTTAACAAAAAAGGAAATGGACGCAAAAACGAGCTCGCGTCCAGAGCCGAAGCCACAAGCAGCTGAAGTACCAACGACCAAAAACATTGATCCGCCAAAGCGCAGCCCTGAGAAAAACAAATCTCATTTAAGCGAAGTCTCAGAAGAACGCCCTAAAAAGGTTAAAGTTGACCGCGCAACAGCACGACGCAATAGCGAAAGACTAAAAGGCAAACTAACAATTACCAATGCCTTAGACGATGGTCAGCGAGAGCGCTCCTTGGCATCACTGAAGCGTAAAAGAGATCGCATCAAAAAACAAAATATGGGTATCACAGTTGAGCGTGAAAAAATCTCACGTGAAGTGATCATCCCTGAAGCGATTACAATTCAAGAATTAGCAAACAGAATGGCTGAAAGAGGCGTTGATGTCATAAAATACCTCATGAAACAAGGCCAAATGCACAAAATCAACGATATCATTGATACTGATACAGCTCAACTGATTGCTGAAGAATTCGGTCATACAGTAAAACGTGTATCAGAAGCCGACGTTGAGGAAGGCTTTATTGGTGATGATGATCAGGATACTGATCTAGTTTCACGTGCGCCTGTTGTAACCATCATGGGCCATGTTGACCACGGTAAAACCTCATTATTGGATGCCCTAAGACAGGAAAATGTTGTATCAGGCGAAGCTGGTGGGATCACCCAACATATTGGTGCATACCAGGTCAAAAATGATGATGGCAACAAAATCACCTTTATCGATACACCAGGCCATGAAGCATTTACGGCAATGCGAGCTCGTGGAACAAAAGTAACAGACATTGTTATCCTTGTTGTTGCAGCTGATGATGGTGTGATGCCTCAAACGATTGAAGCAATCAATCACGCTAAGGCAGGAAATGTTCCTCTCATCGTTGCAATCAATAAAATTGACAAGCCAAATGTAGACCCATCTCGTGTCAGAACAGAACTGCTTCAACATGAAATCATTGTAGAAAGTATGAGCGGTGATGTTCTCGAATTTGAAGTTTCTGCTCTAAAACGCACAAACCTTGACAAACTTTTGGAAGGTATCACACTACAAGCAGAGATCTTGGAATTAAAAGCAAATCCAAATCGTTCTGCAGAAGGTGTTGTCATTGAAGCAAAATTAGATAAAGGCCGCGGACCAGTTGGAACAGTTCTTATCCAGCGCGGAACATTGAAAGTGGGTGACATTGTTGTTGCGGGTTGTTCTTGGGGTAAAGTGCGTGCTTTGATCAATGATCAAGGAAGACAGGTAAAAGAAGCTGGTCCTTCTGTTCCTGTTGAAATTCTAGGATTTGGTGCCGCACCAGAAGCGGGAGACCAATTTGCTGTCGTAGAAACTGAAGCCCGTGCAAGAGAAATCACTGAATACAGACTAAGAAAACGAAGAGATACACACTCTGCTGGAATAGGAGCAAGCCTCTCACTCGAGCAAATGATGTCTCAACTCAAAGAACAGGGACGACAAGAATTCCCTCTCTTAATTAAAGGAGACGTTCAAGGTTCCGTTGAAGCAATCTCTGCAGCTCTAGAAAAACTCGGAACAGATGAAGTTGGAGCCAGAATTGTACACGCTGCAGTTGGCGGTATCACTGAATCAGACATCACACTAGCAACAGCATCAAAAGCCCCAGTCATTGGCTTTAACGTAAGAGCGAACGTCCAGGCACGTGAAGCAGCAGAACGTGATGGTATCGAAATTCGATATTACTCTGTCATCTATGACCTGATAGACGATATCAAAGCAGCAATGTCAGGAATGCTCTCACCAGAATTACGTGAAACATTCCTAGGAAATGCTGAAATCTTGGAAGTGTTCCACATTTCTAAAGTCGGTAAAGTTGCTGGATGTAGAGTGACTGAAGGTAAAGTAGAAAGAGGAGCAAAAGTGCGCCTCATCAGAGATAATGTCGTAATCCATGAAGGCGAACTATCGACCTTGAAACGCTTCAAAGATGAAGTAAAAGAAGTAAGCGGTGGTCAAGAATGTGGTATGGCATTCACAAACTACCAGGATATGAGACCTGGTGATGTAATTGAGTGCTTCCATGTTGAAGAAATCATACGCACACTCTAGATATAAATAAGAAAAATTTTCAAACATAAAGAATACGCAAATATGAACTGAAACAGAGTGACATCATAATTCTGTTTCAAATCTGTTACGTGTCATCGTGACATGTTTTTAAAGACAAAATTTGCAAAGCAATTGAGGTGTTCATATGTCCTCCAACACAGGACCAAGCCAACGCCAACTGCGTATCGGAGAACTCATACGCAAAGCCCTGGCGGAGATATTCATTAGGATTGATATCCAGGATGCTGATTTGACAAATACAGTAATCACAGTTGCAGAAGTCAAAGTAAGCCCGGATGCAAAAAAAGCGACAGCTTATATTTTTCCACTTGGCGGAAACAACCAGGAAACCGTCGTTAATGCATTAAATAAGCATGTAAAATTCATTCGCGGCGAAGTATCAAGAAAAGTATCCTTAAAATATATGCCTCAGATTAATTTTGAGATCGATAATTCCTTTGATAATTTGGAACATATCGACTCGATCTTACGATCTGACAAAGTAGCTAAAGATCTCAAAGAATAAGTGTAAAAATTAAACGAATATTAAATGTCAAAACGTAAAGGCAACCCGGTTCACGGTTGGCTAATTCTTGATAAAGAAGTAGGCATAACGTCAACCCAGGCTGTGGGCAAAGCAAGAAAATTATTTAACGCCAAAAAAGCAGGACATGCAGGAACCCTTGACCCTCTAGCAACCGGGATCTTGCCAATAGCCTTTGGTGAGGCAACAAAAACCGTTCCCTTTATGATGGATGCAAAAAAATCCTATCGCTTTACAGTGAAATGGGGAGCAGAAACTAAAACAGATGATCTGGAAGGTGATATAATCAACGAAAGTGATATACGCCCAACAGAAGCTGACATAAAAGAACATTTATCCAGCTTCATTGGAAATATCATGCAAACCCCACCAAAATTCTCCGCAATAAAAATAGATGGAGAAAGAGCATATAAATTAGCTCGTAAGGGAGAAGACGTTGAACTTTCAGCCCGCGAAGTGACAATTGATGATTTAAGAATAATATCTCATGAGAGGAATCAAACCACTTTTGAGGCTGATTGTGGGAAAGGTACCTATATCAGATCAATTGCAAGGGATTTAGGCCAAAAATTAGGGTGTTTTGGCCATATTATTCAACTGAGAAGAGTAAAAGTTGGTATTTTTAATGAATCTCTGGCTATTTCGTTTCATAAAATACTAGATAAAATAAATCAGTTAGGCCATAGTGCCTCTCAATGCGATAAGGATATTGCATTAAATGAAGTGTTGAAACCTATTGAATTAGCGCTGGACGACATCCCGGCAATAAATATTGATAGTAATCAAGCACTTAGACTCAAGAATGGGCAGTCCATCATAGTCTATGGACAAAATTCCCAAATTCAGAACGGTCTTATCTACGCCAAATCAGGAAATGTTTTGGTGGCGATAGGAGATTTTAAAAAAGGTGAATTCAAACCGACAAGGGTTTTTAATTTACCTGTAAAACTAGGAGATAGATGATGTCGGTAACTGCAGAGCGTAAGCAAGAGCTTATCAAAGAGTATGCCACAAAAGACGGTGATACTGGATCACCAGAAGTTCAAATTGCAATCTTAACAGAGCGCATTGTGAACCTTACAGAACACTTTAAATCACATAAAAAAGATAATCACTCACGCCGCGGACTTCTAAAAATGGTAAGTCAAAGACGCAGATTGTTAGATTATGTGAAATCAAATAACGAAGATCGTTACAAAGATTTGATTAAACGCCTTGGAATTCGTAGATAAATTTTTCAGTTATCATGTGAATAACTATAGAATTCTTGTGCTTAAATACAGAATTTTAAAATAACCCACATCATTTATGTTAGACTTCGTTACTAGAATAATGAAGTCTAACGATTAAATAAAAGAGACACCCTATTTCAATATTCAATGAATGCCAAAAATTATAATATTCCGACAAACAGGTCATATATTCTATTTTTTAAAAAAGTTATAGGGAAAACCTCTAAATACATAAGATTTTCAAAAACAACTTATGTAACAAATAGATGAGATAATTTCTCATAAACTCTGGGCAATAATCCGGTTGCCCAAAGAATTGTACGTATAGAAATGCAACCGAATAAGAAAACTGAACGTCAGTTTATAACGGCCGCATGATCTATAAGAATTGAGATGAAATATGTTTGATATATACAAAGAAGAAATTGAATGGGGTGGCCGACCTCTTAAATTTGAAACAGGTCGCATTGCAAGACAAGCCGATGGGGCAGTTCTTGTTCAATACGGAACGACAAGTATACTTGCCACAGTAGTGGCGGCAAAAGAAGCTGCACCTGGAATAGACTTTTTTCCTTTAACAGTTAATTACCAAGAAAAATCATATGCTGCTGGTAAAATACCAGGAGGATATTTTAAGCGTGAAGGCAGACCAAGTGAAAAAGAAACACTGGTCTCCCGTCTCATAGACCGCCCAATCAGACCTTTGTTTGCACCAGGTTTCAAAAATGAAACACAAGTTATAACAACGGTAATGTCCCATGACATGGAAAATGATCCAGACATCGTTGCTTTGATAGCAACCTCAGCAGCACTGACATTATCGGGTGTCCCATTCCTTGGACCAGTCGGAGCGGCACGAGTTGCTTACATTGACGGTGAATATGTCTTAAATCCATTAATGGACGAGATGGATAAATCTGAATTAGATTTAGTGGTAGCTGGAACACAAGACGCGGTTCTAATGGTTGAGTCAGAGGCAACTGAGCTGACTGAAGAAGTGATGCTTGGAGCCGTAATGCATGGCCACAAGGAATTTCAGCCTGTTATAGATGCCATCATTCGACTAGCTGAAAAAGCTGCAAAAGATCCTTGGGAATTAACCGAGGTTAACAAAGAAAAATATGACAGCAAAGTGCGTGAGATGGCTGAAGATGGCCTGCGCAAAGCTTATGACATTGCTGAAAAGAAAAAACGCCAAGATGCTATTGGTGAGATTAAAGACAAAGTGTTTGAAGAACTTATGCCAGAAGAAGATGATGGCTCTGAAAAAGTTTTACTCGGCTCTGTCTTTAAAGGTCTTGAAAGTGAGATCGTTAGAGGCAACATCTTAAAAACAAAAGAGCGCATTGATGGACGGGATCTATCAACAGTGCGCCCGATCGTTTCAGAAGTAGGTATCTTGCCAAGAACTCACGGGTCATCTCTCTTTACCAGAGGTGAAACACAAGCTCTTGTTGTAGCAACCTTAGGAACTGGCGAAGATGAGCAAACCGTCGACTCCTTGGAAGGAACTTACAAAGAATCCTTCATGCTACACTATAACTTCCCTCCATACTCAGTTGGTGAAGTAGGACGCGTAGGCTTCACAGGCCGACGGGAAATTGGCCACGGTAAACTGGCTTGGCGTGCAGTAAACCCAATACTTCCTGAAAAAGAAGAATTCCCATACACATTAAGAGTTGTTTCGGAAATCACAGAGTCCAATGGCTCTTCTTCGATGGCAAGTGTTTGTGGTGCATCTCTTGCTCTTATGGATGCAGGTGTTCCTCTAAAACGCCCTGTCGCTGGTATTGCGATGGGCCTTATCAAAGAACAGGATGAATTTGCGGTCTTATCAGATATCTTAGGAGATGAAGATCATCTCGGTGACATGGACTTTAAAGTTGCAGGAACAGCAAAAGGCATCACCTCTCTTCAAATGGATATCAAGATAACGGGTATCACTGAAGAAATTATGCAAGTTGCTTTGAACCAGGCAAAAGACGGACGTATGCACATCTTGGGAGAAATGGAAAAAGCTCTCACAGAAGCCCGCCCTGAGCTTGGTGAATTTGCCCCAAGAATTGAAACACTAACAATTCCAACAGACAAAATCCGTGAAGTCATTGGGTCCGGTGGTTCAGTCATCCGTGGCATCGTTGAAGAAACAGGTGCAAAAATTGATATTTCTGATGATGGCACTGTAAAAGTTGCTGCAGCTGATGCCAAAGCAATTAATGCCGCTATTCAACAAATCAAGGAAATTGCTTCAGAACCCGAAGTTGGTGATATTTACAAAGGAAAAGTCGTGAAAATCATGGACTTCGGTGCCTTCGTAAACTTCTTTGGAGCAAGAGATGGCCTAGTGCATATTTCTCAGCTTGCAGAAAATCGTGTTGCGAATGTCTCAGATGTTGTTTCAGAAGGCCAGGAAGTTTTTGTAAAACTTCTAGGTATTGATGATCGTGGTAAAGTCAGACTTTCGATGAAAGTCGTAGACCAGACAACAGGATTGGAATTCAACAAAGATGAAGACGCTGAATAAACATCTTTAATAAAATCCAATATTAAGCTCAAAAAGGCTCAGAAACGTTTCTGGGCCTTTTTTATATTTATGAATTAAAAATTTCCTATAAAAACGCACGACCTCAAAAATAGTATCCAACATTGAAACTTATTTTCTTTCCAGACGTAGCTTAATTGAAAGCACAAATCTATCTGCCTTAACGCGATAAATCGCTATAGAACGGCAGTACTCAGCTTAAAAATATAGGAAATAAAAATGTTAAATAAAGTCAATACACTAGCAACTCTATTGCTAATACTCTCATTCAATACTCCAGCTTTATCAGATCACCATGCCGGTGTAACTGGCTACGGAATTTCAAATAATGGTAAGACACTTATTGTCATGCCAGACTTGGCAAAACCTTCTGAGATGAAAAAATACAATCTCTCAAATCCAGTATGGGCAATTGCATACCGCCCAGTGACAGGTGACCTTCTTGGATTTGCAAATGGCAAATTATATAAAATCAACAAGTCTTCTGGAGAGATAACAGATCTACAAGCCAAATTTATGGAGAATACAAAAATCTCTGATGACGCTAAAATTGGTTTTGATTTTAACAATAAAATTGACGCAGTCCGTGTTGTATCATCAAAGGGAGATAACCTTGTATACTTTCCTGTTGGCTTCGGTGGGAACAGTCCTAAATCAAACACCGTAAGACGCTTTACAAATCTTGCTTACGATAAAGGTGATAAGAACGAAGGTGCAAAACCAAAAATATTTGCGAACGCCTATACAAACGCAATCAACGGTAAGAAAGCAGGAAGTACATTTCAATATGCCATTGATGCTAACACAAACGCACTCGTAAGTTTGGCCAACAACGCAGGTACTCTTAAGACAATCGGAACAATAAAGATTAAAGGTAAGCCTGCAGACATCATAGCAATGGGTGGCTTTGACATAACTTCACATACAGAAGGTAAAAACCAGGCTTATGCAATTCTTCAATTAAATGGTGAGGACAAGGCTTCTCTTTACGCTATAAACTTAAAGAGTGCAGAAGCGACACCAATTGCAAAACTTGACAAAGGGAGTTTCATGAGCTTCGCAGTTTCCAAGGCCAAATAAAAATCAATAATTTACTTATATATTCGTTTTTACTAAAAAAACTACCTCACAAATCACACTAATCTAAGAGGACGGATCATCCTGGTCCGTCTTTTTAAATTTCACCACTGAACAATACCTCCCTTCCATTTAATATTCATTTCCCACAATTGGCGCATATTGCAAGCATTATGGCCTACATTAACAGTGACGATAGCCTACTTATTTCCTATCTAATGAATGGTAAGAGGTCATACTCTCGCCGAACAAGAATTCATTAACTAAAGAATTTAAATAATTGCCATTAAAGGAAAAACAGATGGTAAATATCGACAAAAATGCGCCAGTTATGGTTACTGGAGCAACAGGTTATGTAGCTGGCTGGATTGTAAAACGCTTACTTGAAGAAGGTCTGACGGTGCATGCGCCAGTCAGAAACCCAGGCAACTCTGAAAAACTGAAATACCTCAATGCCATTGCAGATCAAACACCAGGTGAGATCAAATACTTTAAAGCTGACCTATTAGACAAAGGGTCATATGCAGAAGCAATGGCTGGTTGCTCAGTCGTATTCCATACAGCATCACCATTTAAAATTGATGTTACAGATCCTCAAAAAGAATTGGTAGATCCTGCTAAATTAGGCACTCGTAATGTCTTGGAACAGGCAAACCGCACCCCAACAGTGAAACGAATTGTACTCACAAGCAGCTGCGCAGCGATTTATGGTGATAATATAGATCTTGAAAAAACACCAAATGGTGTCTTTACAGAAGATATATGGAACACCAGCTCCTCACTTAAACATGGTGCTTATTCCTATTCAAAAACAGTTGCCGAGCAAGAGGCCTGGAAAATAAACAAAGCACAAGATCAATGGGATCTGGTCGTGATAAACCCAAGTCTTGTTCTGGGTCCTGGCATCAATCCGTTTGGCACTTCAGAAAGCTTTAACATGGTCAAACAAATGGGTGATGGAACGATGAAATCAGGCGCTCCCAAATTTGGAATGGGAACCGTTGATGTTCGGGATCTAGCCGAAGCCCATTTAAAAGCTGCCTTTCTGCCACAAGCAAAAGGGCGCCATATAATCTCAGGTAACAATTCAGATATATTAAGTATCGCAATGACATTGCTACCAAAATATGGAGATAAATACCCTATACCTCGAACTGCTGCGCCAAAATGGCTTGTTTGGCTCCTTGCACCATTTCTTGGAGGCGGCATGACACGCAAGGTTGTCTCAAAAAATATTAATGTACCTTGGAAAGCCGACAATTCAAAAAGCATCCGTGAATTGGGCATAAATTACCGCCCGCTTAGAGAAACCATGAACGATATGTTCCAACAAATGATAGATAACGGATACTTTAAAAAAGCTTAAAAACTAGATGTCTTGGAAATGAAACCTTTAATTGAAAGGATGAAAATTATGCAAGATTTTAAAAACAAAGTTATAGTTATTCCAGGCGGCGCAACAGGTATTGGCTTTGGTTTCGCAAAAGCTTTTGGTAAAGAAGGAGCACATATTCTACTCGCTGCCAGGCGAGAGGAACGTCTTAAAGAGGCTGTAAGCAAGCTAAATGATCTCGGTATTGAGGCCACCTATAAAACATGTGATGTTACAAAACTTGAAGACGTCGAAGCCTTGGCAGGTTTTGCTTGGTCCTGGAAAGGTCATGTAGACGTAATCATCAACAATGCTGGCATGATGGTGCAGCACAACTCAGTCCTGGAAATGCCGATCCAAGACATTGAGAATATCATGAATGTCAATCTTTATGGTGTCATTTATGGCTCAAAAATATTTGGCAAACGTTTTATAAAGCAAGGCACCCCCGCCGCCATCTATAATGTTGGCTCTGAAAACTCACTCTTCCATGGCACACCTTTAAATGGAGCTTACGTTGCGACCAAACATGCCGTTCTTGCAATGACACAATCTCTATATGAAGAACTTCCAGACTTTATTGACGTAAGTCTAATTTGCCCAGGTTTCGTGATTTCAGAACTTGGCCCTGAAGAAAATATGAAACACGGCATGCCAACGGATGAATTTATTGACATTGCAATGAAGCAACTTAAGGCAGGTGAGTTCTTTGTTGTCTCACATGCCTATAATATTGAACGAATTAATGAACGTCACGATATGCTAGCAAAAGCTTATGCCACTTATGCACCTCGCTATCAAGCTGATCAACAATATGATGTCCGTACATTTGTTCAGCCAATATTGGAAAAAGAAGCAGGCGTTAAACTCAGGAAATTACGATAATTTTTAAATTATGACTTAGGAGTACGAAATGAAAGCCGCAGAAGCAATTAATAAACTTGATCAGGAAAAATGGGCCACAACATCCCCTCTAGAACGCTTATCTATATTAGAAGCTATACAGCAGAACCTTAAAACTTATGGGGACGAGTTGGCTGCTGCAGACACAAATATGAAAAACACTTTGATGCAAGAGGAACACTTTACCAATTCCATGTCCAAAGTGGCAACAGTGGTACCAGTTGCCAATAGCATCACAGCCAGTATATCTTTATATGAAGAACTCGTCCACGGAGAAATGCCAAAGCCTGGCAAGACATCAAAAGTGAATGAAAATTTGTGGGATATCACCATTCGCCGCCCCTCTGCAACTGACCGCATGGTTTATGGAGGAAATACTGAAATTCTTAGAGTGAAAGGCGAACCCAAACAGATTAATCCACTCGATAAACCTGCCGGTGTAATTGCAGTCCTTGGGGCAGGGAACTACTCATCACCCCTTGAAGTCATCACAGCACTTTTCCTTGAGAACTGTGCCGTAGTACATAAACCTCATCATTTAAATGCAGAAACGGATAAAGTCTGGGAGAAGATTTTTGCACCTCTGATAGAACATGGTGCACTAACATTTACAGACCATGATCAAGGGCGTGACCTAACCGTCGACCCACGCTTGTCAAAAATTTATTTCACAGGTGGCACGACAACAGCACAGGCCATCATGTCCGCAACACAAACGCCATTAATCTCAGAATGCGGAGGCAATAACCCGTGTATTATTGTTCCAGGTGATCGCCCTTGGACGGATAAGGAAATTGCGCATCAAGCACAAATGATTGCGACTGTAGGAAAATTAAATGGTGGTGCAGTTTGTGGCCGTCCCCAAACCATCATTACATCCAAGCAATGGCCACAACGAGAAGATTTCTTAAATGCATTAAGAACAGCTGTAGCAGAAGATACTCCAGCAACAGGAACATACTACCCAGGCTCTGACAAAGTAAAACAGAGTTTTGTAAATGCATGTTCAAACGCTGAAATAATAAAACCGGAAGCTGGAAAATATCAAAAATCAGACTTTGTACTTATTACCAACGTTGACCACGATGGCTTTGCTCCTAAAAATGAAGCTTTCTGCCAAATCATTGATGAAGTTGCTCTTGATGTTCCTGCAAATGCGGAGCACTTCTTGCCAGCAGCCGTAAAATTTGCAAATGAGAAATTATTAGGGACTCTTGGTGCTGCCATCTTGATTGATGAAGATACAAAAAAAGCACATCAACAAAGTCTTGATCAAGCCCTGACCGATCTTGAATATGGCGGAATTGCTGTCAATGAAATGCCTCCAACAATATGGCTGAGCCCATATCTGACTTGGGGAGGAAATGAAGAAGGCAAAACATTTGTCTCTGGTATTGGAAATTTCGGAAATGGTTTGAACTATGAAAATGTTGAAAAATCAATTTTAATTGGAAGCTTCATGTCTCCAATGCATATGGTTGTAACAAACAAAGGCGCTTTTGATACCCTTGCAAATGATATGTCGCGTTACGCAATAGAGCCATCATGGGTTAATCTGGCTTGTTTGATGGGTGATGCTGCAGTGAGTGCATTCCGCAAAAAGGACTTTTAAGGATTTGAATATGGATAAATTTACTGTCGAACCAGGATGGCAAATTCTCATTAAAGATCTTGGGCTATCAGCCCAGGATCTATTGCGCCAGGCGCAATTACCGCTCGACCTGTTCAGTCAGAAATCAGCTGCTCTGACAAAAGAAGAGTTTTATCGTTTCTGGACCACATTAGAAAATACCTTGGCTGATCCACTTTTTCCTTTGCATGTTGGACAAACTCCAACCACAGAAAGTTTTAGCCCCCCGATTTTCGCCTGCCTGTGTAGCGAAAACTTAAATATTGGCTTGAAAAGATTAGCGCAATATAAGCCTCTCATTGGACCAATTCAGTTAGATATTACAGCAAACCACAAACAAACTTCTATGAAAATTTCAGGCTTCGAAGCTGAAACACCACCACCCCCGTCATTCATAATCGCAGAACTAGTCTATTTCGTACACATAGCAAGACTAGCAATCCGTGAAGAAATAAAACCAATAGCCGTACAAATATCCATAGAAGTCCCTCATAAAGAAAAATATGAAGAGTATTTCGGAACAAACATATCTCAAGAGAATTTCAACGGTTTAGTCTTTTCTGCTGAAGATGCAAACAAACCCTTTCTCTCTGCAAATGAAGAAATATGGTCAATATTCGAACCAAATTTAAGAAAACGAATGGCTGATTTAAATGTCGAATCTGGTTTCCGTGAACGGGTTCGCGCATGCATGATAGAAATTTTAGCAAGCGGAGAATGCTCCCGGGACAATGTTGCAAACAGGCTTGGCCTAAGCACTAGAACAATGCAACGCAGACTAAATGAAGAAGGAACCAGCTTTCAGCAGGAATTAAATGTTTTGCGTGAGCGACTGGCAAAACACTACCTCGCAACTTCTCACTATTCAGGTGCAGAGATTGCTTTTTTATTGGGATATCATGACTCCAATTCATTCATCAGAGCCTTCAACGCCTGGACCGGCCAAACACCTGAACAAGCACGTTCTGAATTGCGGATACAATAAGAACCTTCAAAAAAACATGATACAATAAAAAACATGACCATACAGACACCAGAACGTATATCAATAGAACTGACCAACTATTGCACCAAAGGCTGCCCCTTTTGCTACAATACCAGCACTAAGGACGGTGCTACGCTATGGACTGTAAATGAATTGGAAACTTTCATAAGTTCATGTTCACAGCATGGAACAAAAGCTATCTCATTCGGTGGTGGCGAACCATTAGAATATGATGGACTATATGAGCTACTATCAAAACTAAAAGGGGTATTATTCCGTTCAATCACAACAAATGGATTAGGATTAACGCCCGAAGTTGAAAAACAATTAGTCAAAACAGCACCAGAAAAAATACACATTTCAATCCATTTCCCCCACATCGAAAAAGAAGTAACACGTGTAACGGCTCAAGTGATCCGATTACAGGAACTCGGAATATCAAGTGGCATCAACCTACTGGTCGAAAAACAAAAGTTAGATGAAGCAAAGAAAGCAACAAAAGCCCTTCTCGAAGCAGGAATTGGCTATGATCGTATTGTATTCTTGCCTCTCAAATCTGTTCCAACAGAAAAGATGACAACAGCTCATGACATTCTGAATGTGACACAAGGCGAACATTTTCAATCGATGACATGCCTCAAGACATGCGGAAAATCGCCACGTTTTTGTGCTGTCAGTTGGGATAAACAAGCCGCATGGTGCTCTTATACATCTGAACGCAGATTGCTAAAAAGCTTGGATGCAAAGGGGTTAAGTGACGCCTTGTCCGGGTTGGGCTTAGTATTTTGTGGGACAGAAGCCAGGATAAACATACGTGACGAACTCGAGAGAAATGGACTTCCCAGCAGCCCATAGCATGGACACCACTTGGTTTGGTGTAGATGAAGACGGTGAGATTGCCGCTTTTCGAACGGGAGAAAACGGACCAGTTCCCAAACAAGCTCGTGATGGCAAAGAAAACTTCCCAGAGACCATTTATGACACCTGCCCCATTGATGACAAAGGCATAACTCATATCCCAGCCGATGGTGATCATCTGGCAGCATTATGTGATAAGTCGTTTCTACCAAAACCACGCATTACGAATATAACTCGTAAACGACAAAGCAATCCAAATACTGGTTCAATTGCAATACTCTTTTCTGATAAAGCCCATCTCATCAGACCCTCAACCTATAGGCCTGCATATTTATTTCGATATCATCAACCTCTTGTATATTATCATGGCATTTCTCATGATGAATTAACTCAAGCGATCAAAGAGAACAAGATTTTAAGCTGTACATTTGGGGATGGTAAAACAGGCTTAGAAAATGGAGCATCCGCCCAGGGAATAACAGAAGAAGAATTCAAAACAAATTTAAGCAATATCAATGAATATTATGAACACCGATATCAAAAAGAAACATTTTACTGGTTCTATAAATATTTTGGTATTCATGTTTATGAAGCGAGATACGGGCCGAAATATTTTGAAGCTGAATATCGCCCCGCTAATCCAATAAAATATGATAATCTGCCAAAATCAGATAAGACACCTATCATAAAGATACCAAATATTAAATTCTCAGAAACAGCTGCAATTCAGCCTCTTGCGCTCTTTGAGTGCTCTACATGGCAGGGTCAATCAACACAATGGTTTTCCCTTGATGGTTTATTTCATATCGGTCAAAAATTTGAACATGAAATGCTCATCGATAAAACAGGCGAGCCCTTCAGTGACGATCAATTAAGTCAGATGTCATTTCGACCCATTGGGACAACACCTAAACCTCTACAAGAACCAGAACCACCAACGCCGCCCGTTCCAATTGGCGAGACCATTTCATACACCCATATCATTTGCCTTGAAGATGGAATGAAAGTTGTAGACTTGGAAAACTATCTAAAATCAGTTCACAACATGGACCCTCATGACTACAAAGAAAAATGGGGGTTGTCCTACGAATATCCTATGATGGCACCAAAATATCAAAATAAGAAAAGTGGCCCTTAGAACATGACCTCCCGACCTCATCTAACCGGATTAAGCCTAAACGTAATCTCACCAAAAAAACTGGCAGATTTCTACGTTCAATACCTTGGCATGACCCTAACAAAAACCGAGACAGAGTTGCGATTACAATATAGCGAACATGAAACCTACATAGCACTCAACTCCTCACCCTCACAATCCCCCTATCAACATGATCGCAATGATCACTATTGGAAAATAGGAATCACATTGCCTGATCTGGATATGGCATACTCCCAATTAAAACAAAGAGGAATAGACGTCAGCAAACCTCACCAGTTTGAAGACATTGGTTACCTCTGCCACTTAACGGATCCCGAAGAGTTTCAGATCGAACTCCTACAACACACATTTGAATATGAAAAGAAAACAAAACAAGGCAATGAACAACATCCCCTTGGCGGAGGAGCACGCCTCGGACAAATCACGTTAAGGACTGATAATATTTATTCAGAGCTTGATTATTATATGGGAGTACAAGGCATGAGACTGCTCTCTATCCAGCCCGTCCCAAAATATAACTTTGATCTCTATTTCCTAAGCTCCACCAAAGAAACCCCACCACACCCAGCGCCGACCTCCATAAAAAACAGGCCCTGGCTCTGGCAACGCCCTTATACACTTCTTGAGATACAGCATAGATATGAGGAAGGGGTGGCCATCCGAGAGTCAGACTGGAATACTGCTGGGTTTGGAAGGTTGGTATTTGAAGCACGTTGTTAGAATTAAAATGATAGAGCAGTTAGATATTAACGTATCTCAGATAAATTCTAAAAATGTAAAAAATAAAATCAACGGCATAATTACAAATAAAAATGCAAACAAATAGACAAGACTGTTCATCGAATAAGGCCAATATCCATGAGCCCCCAACATATATTTCCATGGCCATGTATCTGTATAATCAATACCTAAGCGCTTCCCAGAAAAAAGACCTATCGAAGGCACTGTAATCCTGCGAGAAATAAAGCACATGGTAAAGACATAGGAACAGGTAACGATAATAAAACTCAATAAAAGAAAGGCTAAAATAGAAATGAGTGTTTCAACACCAACAAATGTCTTCCAATAATATTTAAACACTAAATAACTAACAATAGCTGTTAGAAATGGCATGATGTATGCCATGAAAGAGCCTAAAGCAAAATGATCATTTTTCTTCGATACGGAATCTTGATACAGCGCATGTTTCTTTTTATTATTTTTGTTACGCTTGAAACGTTTTTTTTTCATGATTATCTACTACACGAGAATGAGATATGCAGACAAAGTCCCTATTACATCCTAGGTAAGAAATAACGTCATAGTCTTCAAGGCATTTAATTTTATATAACTTTTGTGATGTCGGAAAATGAGAATTATCATACTAACACCACCAGGTATGTCGGGACTGATTTCAAATTTTATATTTGAAAAGTTTCAACTCATATCAATAGCACCAGGAGAGATTGTACGAGAGTTTTTGAAAAAAGATTGTACATTAGCCTTACGTCTCAGAAAAATTATGGAATCAGGAAATATTGTACCTGCCCACATGATAACCGAAATAATATATCAAAGACTCAAACAAAATGATTGTTCAAACGGTTTCTTATTGTGTAACTTTCCAACCAATCAAAAACAAGCAAGCCTTCTAGATACATTATTAGGCCAGGATGAGATATCCATAGACATGGTTATTGAAATTTCACCCTGGCAAGAATTTACAATTAATTATATTTGGGAACAAATTAATTATAAAAAATCTGATATTTGCGGATCAGAAGATTTCGAAATTGATGCACCTGATGAAGAAAAAGACAAAATTTTAGAAAAATTAACAATGTATGATAATAATAAGACAACTGTCATAGACTATTATCAAAACGAAGAAAAACTTGAGAGAATAATGGGCAATAATTCCATAAATGAAATTATTTCTCAGGTTCTAAATCTATTAGAGGTCAAGTTTTGCAAAACCTAACAGACAACCCGAAACATCTCCCAAATTTTGTCAAACTAGCCTACCTGGAACCCCTCATGCCAGTCTCAAACAAAAATAAACACACCACAGTAGAATGTGCTTAAACCCCTAATTACTTTTTAGCATTTTCTCTTGATTGTATCTTATTAAAAGCATCCAAAACAGCCCCTCCCATATAGTGCGCAGAAGTACATTCGGCAAGAATTTGGCCTAACTTATTTGCATGCTGTATGCTCGTAATAGTTTCCGGTATTTTGACATTATCAACGTCTGTCGTACATTTCTTATAGAGTAGGTTGATATCTTTTTGACAATTCTCTCCCTTATAGACTTTTAAAAAAGGAGACCCTGCTTTGCACAAATGAACCGGCATAATTTTTCCTAGATTAGATAGCCATTGATCTCTTGGCATATTTATATCATTTGCAAAAGATGATGTCGCCCAGATGATGCCAGTAAAAATTATTATTATTCTCATGATCTACTCTCAATTTTTTATAGGAAATTATATCTGTAATTCTGCCCCAAAAGTCATGCCAAAACATCATGACTGAAAAATGTTGAAAGATTGTTTGATAGAATGGACGTAAAATAACACCCCCACCCCTTATCATACCTCCGACTTGATCGGAGGAACTGTTCACCACTAAATCAGCCTCAGCTTCGAGAGATAATTTATAGTCCGCATTGCGTTTCAAGTCTGATTTAGAGGCCTTAAGAATATCTTCAGGAGAACTCTAAAACCCATGCTCCTAACAGACAATTCAGAGCAATCGAGCGCGACCAATTCAATTTCCCGATTGCGATTGGTCATTCACCACCTCACTACGACTAGAAAACACTATCACTGCTCTTGTATCCAGTCTAATTTCGATTGTAAGCGACAGGACTCGCCCGCGTACAGCCAGTGGGTTTCACCTATTAGATGAAAATAAATATAAATGATTTAGGCATAAAACGACATGACATTTGTTAAATCCATACCCCCTGTCATCCTCCGGCTTGCAACGACTGTTTAGATTGAGCCTTTAATTAAAAAATTTTAAATGAACCTGTATTAAGGCATAAGAAGTATCCCTTGTTGGGCTTGCATATTATAGCTCATGCATAATGACATGTATCAGACCTAATTTGAGGGCTCCAATGACAGCAATTGCAAAGGTCTCGCAAACCCACCACCGGGAAGTTTTAAATCATTAGAAGATTAGCTGATTTCTTTGATCTTGTCGTTGCCTAACAATGCGATCTAAATTCTATTCCTCAGATACACTTACTCATGGTATTCTTAGAAGCTTCTGAGTTTCTTGCACAGCTCTTTTCAAGTTGATAAAAACCTAAATCTAAAAGCCCATTACGAGAAAAAAATACTGAATCATCAAATTTGGCTTCGTGATACCTGGAAATAAATGAGCTCTTTAGCAACCTGATTTTTTGATTGCCAACTGAGGTTTGGAGGAAAGGAACGAATCAAGATCAGCATAATTTTTGATCTGAATATGTTCACTGACGATATTAACTTCATTGCTACTTTACATAAGAGCATAGGACTGCATCCATAAAGCTCCCTCATACAAAAAATTCAAGCACGAGTTTCTCAGCAGCTGCAAACAGTATGCTAAACTTATCCACCAGATATTACTGAATATGTGGCGCATTATCAGTTTTCATGGGCTCTCAGGCAAAAAAAACTCCAACAGATTAGAACATAATCATAGCTGGTTTTGAAAATAAAAGGGCCATTCAAAATTTCTATATGAATTTGTCTACGATACAATTTGATAGCCATCCTGAGAGAAAAACATCCACTGAATTGGAAACGCTCATAAACAATGCCTTAGGTTAGACGTTTCAACATCTCCAAAATACATTCCTGGTCTTTTTCTAACCAACTTTTAAGTAAATAAAAAAACTCAAATCAATTTAAGTATTAAAACAACCTTATACAACTGAAATAATAATCATTTTTTACAACACTTCAATTTACAGCCATTCTGAACCATTTACCAAACCTCCCCACCCCCGTCATTCCCAAAGTTTGCCAGCCCCAAAAATAGTGCAGGCCCCAGCGCTGATCTGAGCAAACTATTGGGAACCCATAAAGCAACTTTGATCCTGGCACTTGAAACACACTCACGACACATTCCGCCCCCCTTAACCCTTCATCAACCATAAACCAAAATGAAAATAGTCCCAGGAAAAAAGTCCTTGACACCGTAACGCTACTATGCTAGTGTTATGGCATAATCGAGAGAAATCTAAGAAAAACCTCTCATTTTCCCAATATAACACCCAAAAACAGATAATCAGGCCGCTCAGACAGATAAAAAGTGCGAGAGCTTGGCCATGAAACCTAATAAACAAAGCCATCATGGAACATCATTCACCATATAATATTATGAACTCTTCATAATATTATATGGCAAGCGCGACCGCGCGCCGCGCTTTGCGCGAAAAAGCTTAGTGCCGTCTGAACGAAACAAATAGAGAAACCCTATAATCTTGCCATTACCCATAACTCAGATTATATAGGTCTCATGACACAGAAAGAAGAGATCCCATTCTTAAAAATGAATGGCATCGGCAATGAATTTGCCGTTTTTGACACCCGAAAATATGATTTAGACATCACACCAGCTCTGGCGCAAAGCATTGCAGACAGAAGCTCTGGCATTGGCTGTGACCAGGTGATTTCCATGGAACCATCTCAGAATGCAGATGTGTTCATGCGAATTATCAATGCAGACGGCGGCGAAGTAGACGCCTGCGGAAACGCAACAAGATGTGTAGCAACCTTAATGGTGGCAGAAACACAAAGACCAAACATAACGATTGAAACAAATGCCGCCATACTCGGTGCGATTGTAAACCAGGATTTATCCGTCACAGTCGATATGGGAACGCCCAAATTTGGCTGGCAGGATATTCCGTTAGCTGAAGAGTTTCACGACACAAGAGCAATCGAATTACAAATTGGACCAATAGACGATCCAATCTTACATTCACCAAGTGTCGTCAATGTTGGCAACCCACATTGTATTTTCTGGGTCGATGATATTGAAAAATACGATCTGGAGAAATTCGGGCCCTTATTGGAAAATCACCCGATTTTCCCTGACAGAGCCAATATCACGCTCGCTAAAGTCAATTCCCGAGACCAGATCACAATTAAAGTCTGGGAAAGAGGAACAGGCTTAACAAAAGCATGCGGAACAGCCGCTTGCGCCGTTGGTGTCGCCGCCGCCAGGACAAAACGCACAGACAGGAAAGTCACAGTGACACTTCCAGGCGGACCTTTAGAGATAGAATGGCGCGAAACCGATGATCATATTTTAATGACAGGCGCTGCAGAATTAGAGTATGAAGGCAAATTGAATTTAAACACATTACAATAGTTTGCCCGAAATAAGTGCATTCAAGGCATTTGAGAAATGACCAAAAAAATGACACAGCCAGAAATAGTCACCTTCGGCTGCCGATTAAACACATATGAATCGGAAGTCATGATGGAGCATGCCCAAAAGGCGGGCTTAGAAGATACAGTCATTATCAACACCTGCGCTGTTACATCGGAAGCGGTGAGACAAGCAAGACAATCAATACGCAAAATTCGCCGTGAAAAACCTGAAGCAAAGATAATTGTCACCGGCTGCGCAGCTCAAATAGAAACAAATAATTTCGCCAATATGGACGAAATTGACCATATCATTGGCAATGATGAAAAAATGAAAGCGGAAACCTTTTTAGATCTTTCAACGAAAGGGTCTGAAAAAGTCATCGTCAACGACATCATGTCAGTGACAAAAACCGCTAATCATCTGATTTCAGGCTTTGGTGTCAGAGCCCGTGCCTATGTTCAAATCCAAAACGGATGTGATCACAGATGCACATTCTGCATTATTCCTTATGGCAGAGGAAATTCAAGGTCTGTTCCGGCAGGCGAGGTCATTGAGCAAATACGCAAACTCGTTGATAATGGCTACCACGAAATTGTACTAACGGGCGTAGATATAACATCTTATGGACCGGATTTGCCAGGAAACCTGACATTAGGAAAACTTGTCCAAAAGATATTACAAATGGTTCCAGACCTGGATCGTTTACGTCTATCCTCAATAGACTCGATAGAAGTAGACGAACCCTTAATGGAAGCCATCTCAAGTGAACAACGTTTCATGCCCCATCTGCATCTCTCTTTGCAGGCTGGAGATAATATGATCCTAAAACGCATGAAAAGAAGGCACTTAAGAGAAGACTCGATCGAATTCTGTCATCAAGCCCGTCAGAATCGCTCGGATATCGTCTTTGGGGCTGATTTAATTGCAGGTTTCCCAACAGAAACCGAAGACATGTTTGAAAATACTCTAAAACTTGTCGATGAATGTGGACTAACATACCTTCATGTCTTCCCATTTTCTCCAAGACCAGGAACACCTGCTGCCAGAATGCCACAACTAAACAAAAATACGATCAAAGACAGGGCTGCAAGATTACGCCATAAGGGCAAAGAAGTCTCTGAAAGACATATGAAAAATGCAATCGGACAAACCGAAACAATTTTAATGGAACATGCAAATGTTGGTAGAACACCCCATTTTGCTCAAGTTAAAGTCCCATCTACCCATAAACCTAATGAATTTCTCAATGTAAGACTATCCGGTTACGAAGAAAATATGCTAACAGGTGAGGCAATCGAAATTTTATAACTGTAGGAATGTTCTGTGACAGAGCAAAACGAGACCAAAAAACAAAAATCTGGTTTTTTTGGCCGCTTATTTAGTGGTAACAAAGATCAAAAAGAACAACAAAAACCAGAAGAAATTACTCAAAAACAGGAAAATCTTGAAGAAAAAGAAACTGTTGAGCCCCCTGAACAAAGTCAGGAAATAGAAACAGCCCCAGTACCGATAAAACAAGTACCGATAAAAAGAACCCATAATTCAAGAACCAGAACCACAAGAACCACCGAAAAAAGAAAAGAAAAGCTGGTTCCAACGCCTAAAATCTGGTCTCTCCAAATCTTCATCAAAGCTAAGTGAAGGCATTACCAGTGTTTTTACCAAAGCCAAACTGGATGAAGACACAATACAGGATTTTGAAGATGTCCTGATACAAGCGGACTTAGGTGTCGATACAGCAATGCGTATCACAGATACATTGTCCTCTACACGTTATGATAAAAATATCTCACCAGAAGATGTCAAAAAAGTACTTTCTGAAGAAGTTCAAAAAGTTCTTGAACCTGTTGCAAAACCACTAATAATAAACCCGGAAAACAAACCTCACGTAATTTTGACCGTGGGCGTAAATGGCGCAGGAAAGACGACAACAATAGGCAAATTAGCCCAAAAATATGTAGGTGAAGGCAAGAAAGTAATGATGGCAGCCGGCGATACATTCCGGGCAGCCGCAATAGATCAACTAAAAATCTGGGGTGAAAGAACCAACTCTGAAGTGATCGCCAAAGAACAAGGGTCTGACTCTGCAAGTTTAGCTTTTGATGCCTTACAACAAGCTAAGGAACAAGACATCGATGTCCTTCTAATAGACACCGCAGGACGCCTACAAAACAAAGCTAACCTTATGGCAGAACTGGAAAAAGTAGTTCGCGTTATTCAAAAATTTGATGAAACAGCGCCCCACACTGTATTATTAGTGCTAGATGCGACAACAGGGCAAAATGCACTGAACCAGGTCGAGATATTCTCAAAATCTGCAAACGTAACCGGCCTCATCATGACAAAACTGGATGGCACAGCAAGAGGGGGTATATTAGTCGCAATCGCAAACAAATATCAGATCCCAATCCACGCAATAGGTGTTGGCGAAGGCATTGAAGACTTACAGCCCTTTGATGCAGGAGAATTTGCACAAGCCATTGCATTAAACTAATTCATGAATTAAATGAGTGATTAAACAATCCAGTCCAATGCTGAAGAGACCGTAACAAATGAAACAAGCATTAAAGCTAATTTTTGAACTTGGCCCGTTAGGCGTATTTCTATACGCAAACAATTATCATGATATCTACATAGCAACGGCCGCATTTATGATTGCAACAGCAATTTCATTAACAGGCTCTTGGATCACATTTAAAAAGATTGCAACGATTCCATTGGTAACCGGTATTTTTGTAATGATTTTTGGTGGCTTAACATTGTACTTAAACAATGACACTTTCATCAAAATGAAACCAACAATTGTCAATGTAATTTTCGCATCAATACTCTTCGGCGGTCTTTATTTCAATAGATTATTCTTAAAAATAGTTTTTGAAGAAGCTTTTCAACTGATTGATGAAGGCTGGAGAAAATTAACGATTAGATTTGGGTTTTTCTATTTATTTCTTGCCATTTTAAATGAAGTTGTTTGGCGAGGGTCTCTATTAGTCTATGCTGATCCAAAAGACGCTACAATTTTCTGGGGTAATTTCAAAGTCTTAGGACTAATGCCAATCTCAATGATTTTCTTTATTATCCAAATTGGTTTAATCCAAAAGTATATGATTGAACCTGAAAGCTCATCTGAAGAAAAAGCTGAGACCTAAAAAACATACATCATTCTTTTTTTTAATAACAAAAAGTTGTTCCATAAATCTATTCAATAAAGAGCTACGTATACACACATATACGAAGACAATTATTGTGGATGTTATAAAAATAGAATTAGATGTACTAATGACAGAAAACTTACTTGAAAACTCCCCAATTCACTTACTTCATCGTGTGAATCAATGTGTAAGTGATATATTTATTGAAAAAATGCATGGTGAGAATTTAACCCCTCGCCAATTTGCTGTACTTCACGCTGTCTCAAAAAAGCAGGGACTAAATCAAACAAGCCTTGTAAAAGAGACTGGCATCGACAGATCAACGCTCGCAGATATAATTCAGCGGATGCTAAAAAAAGATCTTCTAACAAGAAAACGAAAAGAACATGATGCAAGAGCATATTCTGTATACTTAACAGAAACGGGTAAAAAACTCCTTGAGGATGTCACCCCCAATGTACAAATTGCTGATGAGGTTATTGTTGGTATAATCCCTGAGGATGAAAGGTCTGCTTTTTTTAGCACCCTTCATAAAATTATTGATGCTTTTGAGAAGTCAAAACAAAAAAATGGTGAGAGCAAAAACCAACCCTAAGATTTTGCTTTCTTAATGGCATCTAATATTTTTTGTTTAGCGGCCTCAGTAACAATGGGGCCGACATGCTTATAAATGATCTTACCTTGACCATTTACAACAAATGTTTCTGGTAAACCATACACACCCCAATCGATTGAGACACGTCCTGTACGGTCTGCACCGATTGCTAGGTAAGGGTTTTCATAGCGACCAAGGAAACGTCTTGCATTGGTTGGGGCATCCTTATAATTAATACCATACATAGGAGCTCCAGAGACTTTGGCAAGAGAAACAAGGAAGGGATGCTCCTGATGGCAAGGACCACACCAAGACGCCCAAAAATTAACAATGGTTATTTTCCCATTTCGTAAAACTTCACTTGAGAAACCAGGAATTTTCGCTTTTTGTCCTTCAATTGCTGGTAGGGCAAATTGAGGAACTTTTTTACCAATAAGTACTGATGGAAGATTAGAGGGATCTCCCGTTTTTAATGCATAATAAAATAAACCAGCCAGTAGGATAAAAGCGAATAACGGGAGTGCCAATCCTAAACTGATATTAGATTTTGTTTTTTTAGTATGATCGATATTGCTCATATTTTTGCATCTCTATGAACTATTTTTTGCTTTATCAGAACGCCGGGTGATACCTTGAGCCTCCAGAAAATCCAGGGTTTTCTTCTGTTTCCGTTCAAACAACACAATCCATAGTGTCAGTTTTATAACGATTAAAATCGTAAAGATATAAGAAAGGATGATATAAAAACTATGAGGCCCAAGATCTAACATGTTCATACTCCGTCATTAACTTGCACACGGCTGGCTTGATCAACCTGTGCCATTTGCAGAGTCACAACACGACGATTTAATATATGAGCCCGCATGAGTTTCATATGTAAAATGAGAAATAGAAGTGTGAAGCCAAGAGCCATCAACAACAAAGGCCATAAAATTGAGGAATGAACAGCTGGGCCCCCAAGTTTTAAAACACTGGCAGGTTGGTGAAGACTATTCCACCACTCAACAGAAAATTTAATGATGGGTACAATTGCAAACCCGACAATACCAAGTATAGCACAAGACATAGAAGCATGGTGCCGATCTTCAATAGCCCATCTCAAAGACATTAAACCAAGATACAAAAAGAAAAGAATTAGGACTGACATTAACCTTGGCTCACCCCATTCCCAGTAAGTTCCCCACATAGGTTTACCCCAAAGAGAACCAGTTATAAGGGCTAAGAAAGTAAATGCGGCCCCTATCGGAGCTGCAGCTTGAGCCGAAACATCTGCCAGTGGATGTCTCCAGATCAGATAACCTATACTTGATACAAAAATGATCGTATAGCCCATCATTGCCAGCCAGGCAGCAGGAACATGTACAAACATGATCTTAACTGTTTGCCCTTGTTGATAATCTTCAGGGGACTGAAAAATAAAATAGAAGCCAACAATAAAGATTGTAATTGCTAAAGCAAGAAACCAGGGTAACACCAAATCTGAAAAACGCATAAAGACAGATGGGTTAGCAATACGGTTAAAAAAATTTCCAAACTTTGAAGAAAGTGTCAGTGTCTGTTCCATAAAGCCAATCTATAAGGTTTTGAGTATGCATAACGACCAAGTTATACTTATAATTCATTATTCTAGATAAACAATAGTAACAAAAGAGACATTCTGCATCATCGTTGCAAGTTTATCCTTAAGGCAGCCGCAGCAGCAAGGGGAGAAAAAACAACACTGATGAGTGTTAAACCAAACAAAATCAATAACGGTGACAAAAATGAGGCGTTACTGGAACCAACCGCAGAAACACTGCCGACACCAAAAATAAGTATTGGAATATAGAAAGGTAGAATAAGCAAAGATAACAACAACCCTCCACGCCTAGTACCAAGGGTTAAAGCCGCTCCTATAGCACCAATAAAGCTAATAGCAGGGGTACCAATTAATGTTGTAAGAGCTAAAATACCACAAGATACAGCATCTAAATTCAGCATAAAGCCTAAAATTGGGGCTAGCAAAGCAAGCGGAACACCTACTGAAAGCCAATGAGCAAAAGCCTTGGCAATGACAACAATCTCCAGAGATATGGGACCTAACGCAATTATTTCGAGGGATCCATCCTCATAATCATTAGCGAAAATACGATCAATGGATAACAAGGCAGATAAAAGCAAAGCAATCCATACAAGACCTGGAGCAATTCTGCTTAATAAATTACCATCAGCACCAACACCAAGGGGTAAAAATGTAATGACAAGCAGATAAAACCCAAGAGCAGTGCTCAATGATCCAAAATCATGATAGGCAAGAGAAAGATCACGCCTGATAAGTTGAAAAAATGGTGTCATGACACCCCTCTTGGTAAGAGCGTAATCGTATGAGTAAAATCTATCCCTAAAGGAATATGAGTAGAAGCAATCACGATGCCACCTTTTGTCACATGCTTTGCAACCAATTGTGCTAAAATTTCTTGAGAATTATGATCAAGAGAAACGGTTGGTTCATCCAAGATCCAAATTGGCCTAAATGCAACAATAAGACGAGTGAGCCCCAGTCGTCGTTTTTGCCCAGCAGATAAAATTTCAGATGGAATATTTTGAAGCTCAGCTAAATGAAAATCATTCAAGGCTTGAATGACATTTTCAGAATTTGAATGACCAAAATAAGACGCATAAAACGCAACATTATCATAGACTGAGAAACCATGTTTAATGCCGTTTAAATGCCCAACATAATGTGATTGCTGATAAATTTCGAGTTCTGGATCACCGTCCTTTAATATAATATTACCAGCACTAGCTGGAATAAAGCCAGCGAGAGTTTTTAATAAACTTGTTTTACCAGCACCATTAGGTCCCTTGATTAAGACCCCTTGACCACTTTGAACCGAAAATGAGAGACCTTCAAATACATGTCTGCCACCTCTTTTACATGCTAAATTTTCAATAATCAGTTCCATCAAAACTCACAATTGTTAATTTTAAATTTTATTAAAGAGCTTGTTTTAAACATAGTTACAATTAATTAATAAGAAATTTCACATAGACTTAAGCGGAACTGCTGAAAATACGCAACATACTTTAAAAACAACTCAAGTTGTAAGTCGAATTTTAAAAAGGGCAGAATTGGAAAATTTTGAAACCACATAACTTTTGATTAAATTCTGGTCGCCTTTTCTAGTTTTAATGAATACTATTAATGAGTATTATTGCTTTCGACATTTATTCATATGTGTATCCCAAAGAAATCGAATTTCAAAGAATAAACATGAAATTCAGTATGTAAGGAGATAGAATGTGAACGCGCAAAATCCAACTCACCCTGATAGTTTTAAATGCCAAAAAACATTAAATGTTTCTGGTAAGGACTACATTTATTTTGACCTTAAAGAAGCTGAAAAGAATGGTCTGGAAGGTATTTCTAGTTTACCTTTCTCCTTAAAAGTTCTTTTAGAGAATTTATTACGCCATGAAGATGGGCGCACAGTCGTAAAAGAAGATATTTCGGCTATGGCTGAATGGCTGAATGAACGTCGTAGCTCAAGAGAAATCGCCTATCGCCCTGCACGCGTCTTAATGCAGGACTTCACAGGTGTCCCTGCTGTTGTTGACTTAGCAGCCATGAGAGATGCAACTCAAGCTCTTGGTGGAGATCCAAATAAAGTAAACCCTCTTGTCCCCGTTGATCTAGTTATCGACCACTCAGTAATGGTAGATGCTTTCGGTTCTGGAATGGCTTTTAAAGAAAATGTTGACCGCGAATATGAGCGCAATGGAGAACGCTATGAGTTTCTTCGATGGGGTCAAAAAGCATTCAATAATTTCCGAGTTGTACCTCCTGGAACAGGAATTTGCCACCAGGTAAATTTAGAATATTTAGCACAGACTGTTTGGACAAAAGATATTGACGGGAAAACATTTGCATACCCTGATACACTAGTTGGAACAGATAGCCACACTACTATGGTGAATGGCTTAGCTGTACTTGGTTGGGGTGTTGGAGGGATTGAAGCTGAAGCTGCAATGCTTGGACAACCAATTTCAATGCTAATTCCTGAAGTAATTGGCTTTAAATTGACAGGAAAATTACCTGAAGGGGCAACGGCTACGGACCTGGTTCTAACAGTTGTGGAAATGCTGCGCCAAAAAGGTGTTGTCGGTAAATTTGTTGAGTTCTATGGTTCAGGTTTATCACATTTATCACTGGAGGATCAGGCAACAATTGCAAATATGGCTCCCGAATATGGGGCAACATGTGGCTTCTTTCCAGTAGACAATGATACTTTATCTTACCTAACAGCAACAGGCCGTGAGAATGATCGTATTGAACTAGTTGAAGCTTATGCAAAAACACAAGGCATGTACCGTTCTGATGACACGCCAGATCCAGTATTTACTGATACCCTTGAACTTGAACTATCTAGCGTGGTTCCTTCAATTGCAGGCCCTAAGCGTCCACAAGATCGAATTGAATTAAATAAAGCTGATACATCTTTTTCTGAATCTATGAACTCAGAATTTGGAAAAGGTAATGAACTTACAAATCGCGTATCCGTAGAAGGACGAGACCATGATCTTGGTAATGGCGATGTCGTTATTGCAGCAATTACATCATGTACGAATACATCCAACCCAAGCGTTTTGATTGGTGCAGGATTATTGGCACGAAATGCTATCGCAAAAGGATTAAATGTTAAGCCTTGGGTTAAAACCTCGCTAGCACCTGGATCACAGGTAGTCACGGATTATCTGGAAAAATCAGGCTTGCAAAAAGACCTTGATACACTTGGTTTCAACTTGGTCGGTTATGGATGCACAACATGTATTGGAAACTCAGGCCCTCTTCCGTCTGAAATTTCTGATGCAATCAACAAAAATGATCTTGTCGCCTGCTCAGTGCTATCAGGAAACAGAAATTTTGAGGGACGTGTGAACCCTGATGTTCGAGCTAATTACTTAGCGTCACCACCACTTGTTGTAGCTTACGCAATTGCGGGTTCTTTAAATATCAATATTGCTACATCACCTCTTGGAAATGATCAGAATGATAATCCAGTCTATCTTAAAGACATCTGGCCATCGAATAAAGAAATAGCGGAAATCGTTCGTGAAAACGTTACACAAGACATGTTCACACAGCGTTACAGCGATGTATTCAAAGGTGATGACCAATGGCAAGAAATTAATGCAGGTGAAGGCTTGACATACAACTGGTCAGACACATCAACATACGTGCAACACCCTCCATACTTTGAAGAAATGACAAAAGAGCCAGAAACAATTTCAGATATTGTTGAGGCAAGAGTGTTAGGGCTGTTCTTGGACTCAATTACGACAGACCATATTTCACCGGCCGGCGCAATTAAGGCGGACGGCCCAGCAGGGTCTTATCTATCAGAACATCAGGTAAGACCAATTGATTTTAACTCATATGGATCTAGACGTGGAAATCACCAAGTCATGATGCGTGGGACATTTGCTAACATCCGTATCAAAAACCAGATGGTTCAAGGCACAGAAGGCGGGGTCACCCTTCATCAACCTTCAGGTGAAGAAATGTCAATTTATGATGCTGCGATGCGCTATAAATCTGAAAATATACCTCTTGTCGTATTTGCAGGTAAAGAATATGGCACGGGTTCATCAAGAGATTGGGCAGCAAAAGGAACACGCCTTTTAGGTGTAAGAGCTGTAATAGCTGAATCTTTCGAACGCATTCACCGTTCCAACCTTGTTGGCATGGGAGTTCTTCCACTTGTATTTGAAGAAGGAACATCTTGGCAGTCTCTTGGTATAACTGGACAAGAACAAATCTCAATTGCTGGTCTGCAAAATGACCTAGAGCCACGTCAAATATTGAAAGCTAATATCAAGTTTAACGATGGATCTCAAAAAGAAGTCCCATTGCTTTGCCGTATTGATACACTTGATGAGTTAGAATACTTTAGAAATGGTGGAATTTTACATTATGTCTTGCGCAATCTAGCAGCATAAGACTCAAAATAAGAAAACTGGTCACCAAAAAATTGACCAGTTTTCTCATGATAACCTTTAATTGAATAACTCGTGAATAGAATTTTTTATAAAAAACATTGATAATAGTGTATTCAGATAAAGATTATAAAATCTAGTGGAGTTGATTATGAAAAACATCTGGAAAAAACTTTTTCAGATTATTGGGTGTACAACTTTGTTTAATATAGCATTTTTTAACGCCTCCCTCACTGCGCAAGCCCAAAACAATGAGCCTGTTACAGTTGTTGAATTATTCACAAGCCAGGGATGCTCATCATGCCCACCTGCGGATGCGTTCTTAGGAAAACTTACGAAACGAAAGAATATTATCCCACTAACACTTCCAGTTGACTATTGGGATTATTTAGGCTGGAAAGACACCTTAGCAAAGAAACAATACACAAATAGACAAAAATTCTATGCAAGAACTCGTGGGGACGGACAAGTCTACACGCCACAAATTGTCATTAATGGTATTTCACATGCAGTTGGAAGCAATCAGTACAGCGTGGACTCACAGATACAAAAAGCCTCTAAACAGTCTAAAGAAACTTCAATGCCTATCTCACTTGAAACAAATGACTCCGATATTTGGGTAAAAGTCGGTGATGCCAACCCAAACGCAAAAATTAAGTCGGGCACAATCTGGTTAGCCCATGTTTCAAAAAATATAACTGTATCAATTGGCCGTGGAGAGAATACAGGGCGCACAATTACATATTATAACGTCGTGAAAAAATTAAAATCAATTGGAAACTGGTCAGGCAACAACATAGACATCAAACTAAAACAAAGTGATAAACTAAAAGAAAAAGGTTTTTACGTTGTTTTTGTGCAGTCTGATAAGAATGGACTAATTTTAGCTGCGACACGTTCTGGCAAATCTTAAATGTCACTAGATATTTTAAAGGCCGCAAAAGCGGCCTTCATTATTTTAAGATAGAGAAAATTCGGTTTAAGACGAAGCTTAAAGACTCGCAGACACCAAACGGTTTAGACGTTCTGCAAACTTAGCAGGGTCTTTAGGAACCTCTCCTTCAAGGATCAAAGCTTGATCAAATAGCACCCAAGACAAATCTTCAAAGTCTTTTTGTTCAGCAACTTCTAAACGGGACTTCAGTGCTTTGATAATTTCATGACCTAGATTAATTTCCAAAACAGGCGCAGCTGCCACCTGATCACGATTAAGAATTTTTTCTAAACCTCGGTCAGGTCCACCATCTGGAGCAACAAGACAAGTTGGACTCGAAACCAGGCGTTTAGAAACTTTAACGTCACTGACAGACTCTCCTAAAACTTCTTTTAGCTTAACAAGTAAAGTCGCTGAAGTTGCACTATTATCGTCTTCACTATTCGTCTGTTCTTCTTCCCCCTCTATCAGAGGAATTTGGGAAATATCGGCATCACCCTGCGTAATGGATTTGAATGTCTTACCTTCATAACCAACAGAATTTGTCACCCAAAAGTTATCGACTGAGTCAGAGAGTAATAAGACTTCAACACCACGAGCGCGAAACCCTTCTAACTGAGGGCTGGCCTTTAATTGATCTAGTGAGTTGCCGGCAAGATAATAAATTGCATCTTGCTTCTCATGCATATTGGAAACATACCCCTTTAGGCTTCTCCAGTCTTCATCGGATGTACTTTTAAATCTAGCGATTTCAAAAATATCATCACGATGATTAAAGTCTTCATAAAGTCCTTCTTTAACGACAGCTCCAAAAGCATCCCAAAATTTAATATGTGCATCTTCATCATTTTTTGCTCTCTTTTTAATTTCAGAGAGAACTTTTTTAGTTACAGCTTTCCGAATGGATGCAACAATTGGGTTATTTTGCAACATTTCGCGGGAGATATTTAACGGAACATCCTGCGAATCAATAACACCTCTTACAAATCGCAAATAAGGTGGCAAAAGCTCCGCATCATCTGTGATAAAGACACGGCGAACATACAGTCTGACCTGCCCTTTACGTTCTGGATCATAAAGATCAAACGGCTTCATAGTTGGAAGGTAAAGCAAGACAGAATATTCATGTCTACCCTCTGCCCGATAATGGATTGTTAAACTCGGATCATCAAAAGGAACAGCAACCTGTTTATAAAAGCTATTATACTCTTCTTCAGTGATTTCTGACTTGGATCGTGTCCATAATGCACTGCCACTGTTAAGTTGTTTATCACCTTCTTGATCATTATCAGCTGAAGATTTTAATATAACGGGAAAGGAAACATGGTCTGAATAAGATTTTACAATTCTCTCTAATTCTGAGCCTTCAAGATATTTTTGAGAATCATCATTTAAATGAAGCAGGATACGGGTTCCACGACCACAAAGTTCAGCTTCTCCATCAGATGCAGCTTCAATAGAAAAACCATCACCACCTTTAGAAGTCCATTTTGAATATGATTTACCACCAGCTTTTCGACTAATAACTTCAATTTTATCCGCTACCATAAATGCAGAATAAAATCCAACTCCAAATTGTCCAATTAATCCAGAGCCATCTTTGTCCTTATCAAGTTTATCTAAAAAAGCCTTAGTTCCAGATTTGGCAATAGTACCTAAATTATCAATAAGTTCCTTACGGCCCATACCTATCCCATTGTCTTGTACAATGAGCACCTTGGAGCCTTTATCGATATCTAATGTGATTTTTAAATCTGTATCTTCTTCTAAAAGCTCAGGTTTGGTAACTGCTTGATATCGTAATTTATCACACGCATCAGAAGCATTAGAAATCAGCTCTCTTAAAAAAATCTCTTTTTCGGTGTAAACAGAATGAACCATGAGATGAAGAAGCCGACTTACTTCCGCTTGAAAAGAATAAGATTGACTAGCCTTCTTTGCCTCAACTGACATAAAAATCTCCATAAACGAATAGTGGACTTTTTCAGATAAAGACCACCTTTTGAAACGAATCAATAATTATTTGAGAAATTTATCAAGTGATCAAGAAAGAAAAAAGGGCCTTTAGATGGCCCTTGTAGTTATAAGTTAATACTTGTCCTAAAGATAGGACATGGGATTAAGGGTGGCCCGATCTCAAAAAAGACCCCGGGGGGGCTGGGGGGCTGAGAAATCCGTAGGTCAAATAATAGACCGGACCAAGAGGCAATAATAATTTTATACTGTTGCACTAGGGCACCATAAAGGCTCAAATATGGCAAAATTATGAAATCTTAATATTGTAGTTTTGAGCTTTTTGACATCAAAAATGGATTTAAATATCAAAAAAACAGAAATGAATTTTTAATGATTTTACTTAAAAAGGGCCCAGTCTAATTAGGTGGAATAAATATGGGGGAGACTTGGATAAACCAGATCTCGCATTCGACTGGGCCAAGGGGGCAGCATCTAAACAATGCACGTCAAAAACGGCGCATACATGTCTAAAATATGTCTATTTTGCGACAAACCCAAGGACTTGAATCCTAAATAAATAAAATTCTATCTAAGTTCTTGATTCTTTTCCCAAGATTGCGTTCATATAAAACAAACAAATTAGGATAAGGCATGAAAAATTCAGGACCAAACCTCACAAATTTTGATAATAACATTACGAATATTTCTCATCATCCCAATCTCGCAACAAAACTACCTGTGCGCTTTAATAGAAACGAATTAGAGCGAATATTAAACATTTATGGACATAAAGTCTCTTCTGGAGAGTGGCGTGACTATGCGATTGATATGATGAGTGACAAAGCTATCTTTTCAGTTTTTAGAAGATCGAGTGAACACCCGATCTATCGTATAGAAAAAGCACCTAAACTAGCTAGAAAACAGGGTATGTTCAGTGTAATTTCTGCGACTGGCTTAATTTTAAAGCGAGGCCATGAACTAAAACATGTACTTCGCATATTCGAGAAGAAGCCAAAATTAGTAGACTTATAAAAGTGAAAGACCTCCACCAAAGGATGAAGGTTTAATTTGCATAAAAAAAAGGCCTTAGCCTAAAAGCTAAGACCTATAATTTTTAAGGATTATATGTAAACCTCTATATATTAGTCGTCACCAGACATAATACCTAAGATATTCAAAATATGAATAAACAGAGTGATAAAGCTACCAAACAGTAGAAATGCTCCAAATATTGCTTTTCCTGTAGCAGCTTGCTGATTATCACCAGCGTAATACATTTCTTTAATTTCTTGCGTTTCCCAAGCAGTAATTGCTGCAAACACAAGAACCACAAGACAAGAAACAATCAGGCTCATCATCTCACTTTGGAAAAAGAATACGTTAGCAAGCATAGCAATAATAAGACCAATCGTTGCCATCACAAGGAAACCGCCAAACGCTGAGAGATTAGTTTTTGTTACGTAACCAAAAAGACTGGTCGCACCAAAAGTTACCGATGTTATCACAAAAGCTTGAAGAACCAACTGTGATTGACCTTTGGCTAGGAAAGCATAAACCATAGGTGCAATGAGTACACCCCAAAGTCCACAATATGTCCAGAATGCGCCATGAGCCAGAGCTGTGCTACCTGTCAAAATTAACCTGTGAGCAAAGAAACCCATTCCCAGCACAGCTGCAAAAATAACCCATTTCATAGGTCCTGTAGCAATTGCTAACATTAGGCCTTTGTTATTCATCAACAACAAAGTCACGATCGCAGTAAAAGCAATGCCAAGCGCCATGAAATTGTAGACGCGAAGCATATAAGCGCGTAACCCCTCATCAATCGCATGTGCGTCTGCACGCGCACCTGTTTGTGCACGATAAACATTTTGTTCGTCGTAATTAGCCATTTCCTCTGATATCCTTTCAAACTCAAAAGTTTATAAAATTTTTGTGCTTTATATGGGAAACAAATCACTCCCATTCAAGCCCCGATAAAATAAAAAATTGATAAAACCAGTCTCAGAAGCCATGGTTTTACAACATTCTAAAGACAAATTAACCAAAGTTAATTATCTCTTAAATATGGTACCGATTTGGCAGTCAGCACACGCCAAGTCCCAAATACCCCAAAAACAATCACAATAATAATAGAAAGCATCATTACTTGGAAACTAGAAATCAAAGATAAGCTGAATTTTAATTCAAAAAGATATGTTAAAACCACCCATGCACAAAAACTTCCCAATAAAAGGGACATAATACCCGTAAAAAGTGCAAGTGAAAAATATTCAATCATATGTGCTGAAATAATCTGCCACCTGGTGGCACCAATTGTCTTAAAAATAACTGAGTCATATATACGTTGCCTCTGTGCGGAAATAAGTGATCCTGATAACACTAAAGCACCAGCAATTAATGTAAGTCCACCTGCACTTCGAATTGCCAACATAATTTTCTCATAAATGCTTCCAACAGCTTCTATAGCATCACGAACACGGATAGCCGTAATATTTGGAAATTTAAGAGACAACTTTTGTAATAACTCAGCTTCTGCTTTTATTGGAATTTCTTGATGCGTCTTAAGCGTTGCGAGCATGTTAACCGGAGCCCCAGATAATGTATTTGGAGAAAATACCATTACAAAGTTAATAGAAAGGGATTCCCATTTCACAGTTCTAAGGTTTGCAACTTTAGCAACAATCTCACGCCCTAGAACATTGACAACAATTTCATCTCCTATTTTAAGCCCAAATGCTCTTGCAGCTTCAACTTCGAAAGAGACCAATGGAGGCCCTTCATAATTTCTACCCCACCAAAAACCTTCAATAATATTAGACCCGTTTGGTAAAATCTCGGAATAGCTAATGCCTCTATCGCCCCTCAAGATCCATTCAAAATTTTTAGGTGCTTTTATCTTGTTCGCATCCAGACCAGAAAGTTTAACAATACGACCTCTGAGCATTGGTGCAAAGGATAGGTCTGCTTGCGGAATATCTTTCATAACTTGATTTTTAAATTCAGAAAATTGATCTTTTTTAATATCAAGGAAAAAGTGACTAGGGGCTGTTTTTGGTAATCCTGCCTGAAGTTGCAAAACTAAAGAATTATCAATATTTGCTATTGCTACAAGCAAACTCAAACCAAGTCCAAGTGACAATATGATTGATCGTGTTAGAGAATTAGGACCAGTAATATTTGCACGTGCAATAACCATAGAGGCTCCACTTAAGCGAGGAAGCTTTTTGGTCAGCCACTCCACAAAGCGGCCATACAACAAAAATAAAATAAATAAAACAATCAAAGCTCCACAAAAATACAGTGCAAAGAGTTCCGCTTGAGAAGAAAAAACCGCAAGTCCTGCGATTAAAATTACAAAGAAAAAGATTATAAGATAATCATTGAAACCTATATACTGTCTTAGATTAAAGTCCTGATTTCGAAAAAGCATCTGTGGACGAATATTTCTTGTCAATCGCAGTGGTAGCAAAACAAATAACAAAGCCACAGATAAACCATACGCAACCCCTAGAAAAACGGTTCGAAGTTTTGGAAAAAAATTCAACTGAACTGGAAGAACATCGGAAAATAAAAAACTGATAATAGCTGGCACAAAGAAACCAATGACCAAACCAAAGAATATCCCTAAGCTGGCAATAATTAAAATTTGTGTGAGATAAACCCAAAAGACTATTCTATTTTTTGCCCCCAATGATTTAAGCGTCGCAATAGTTGGGCGCTTTTGATCAATAAAACTTATAACAGCATTTGCAATACCAACTCCACCTATGAGTAAGGCTGTTAATCCTACGAGAGTTAGAAATTTGCCTAACCGTTCAATTCCTTCTTTTATACCAGGCGCAGGGTTACGACGGTCCCGTATAAAAAATCCTTTTTTGGAAAATTTTTCTTTAAGAAGCAAATTAGTATCAATCAAATTATCATACCGTTGGTTTAACTTAATACGATATCTCCAACGAACTAGACTTCCATCTTGTGCAAGCCCGGAAGCTTTTAAACTATTTAAAGACAATAAAAGACGTGGACCAAAGGCATTGCGGCTAGAAAGACGATCAGGTTCATGAACGATAACTCCAGCCAGCTTAAATGTCTTGCTGCCCAAACGGAAAAGGTCTCCAACTTTTAAACCTAGTCGTTCAAATAAGATCGAATCGGCATATGCTATCAATGGCTGATTGAATGAAAAATTTTTGCTATCTTTTAAAGTAAGTTCTCCAAACATAGGATAAGCATTATCTACCGCTTTAATTTCAACCAAAGCTTGTGCTGATCCATCAATTTTACGTGCCATTGCACGCATTGTCGCTACTTCGCTAATATTCCCATATTTTGCAAGTTGAATTTTTGTTTCTTCGTTTGCACTTTGGTGAATACGACTGAGTGATATATCGCCCCCTAGTAAAACTTGCCCCTGCTTTGCAATCCCATCCTGCAACATATCAGAGATAGCATTAACAGCTATAATGGCAGTTACCCCAAGACTCATGCAGGCGACAAAAATATAAAACCCACGCAAACCGCCCCTTAATTCTCGCAAGGCAATTCTAACACTCAAAGGAAATTGATAGAAAAATTTAGAAAGAAAACCTATTTTATGTTCCATAATTATTTCACAACATTTAAGTGTGGCGACTCTGTTCGTAAATACCCATCTTGTATATAAAAATGACGATCACAACGATTAGCTAAACTTGTATCATGTGTAATCAGAACAAGTGTTGTATTGAGCTTCTTACGCAAATCAAACATTAGATCAATTATCAAAGCACCAGTTTTACCATCCAAGTTACCCGTTGGTTCATCGGCAAGCAGAAGCTTGGGCTTTGAAACCAAAGCACGAGCAAGCGCAACACGTTGTTGTTCTCCACCGGATAACTGAGAAGGAAAGTGTTCATAGCGATGCGATAACCCAACATCATCTAGAGCAGAACACGCTTGTTGATAACTATTTTGTGATTTTAAAAACTCAAGTGGCAAGGCAACATTTTCAATTGCAGTCATTGTTGGCACAAGATGAAAAGATTGGAAGACAATGCCTATATTTTGCCCTCTTAATAAAGCAAGTTCATCTTCATTAAGCTCAGATAAATTCTTGCCACAAACAGTAAGCTGACCAGATGTAACTTTTTCTAGACCAGCCATAACCATAAGCAAAGTGGTTTTTCCAGAACCACTGGGACCCACAATACTAATTGACTGTCCTTCTTCAATAACCATATTTACATTATGCAAAATATCAACATCACCAGCTATACTGGGCAATGTAACACATACATCTTGTATATTGATAAGTGAGCTGTTCAAATTTTGAGCTCCTGTTTTGATTTATTTATATAGCTATATTGCAAATGCATCTTGAAAATGCCTATGTAAGATTTGTAATCGTATAATACAAACGATATGACTGCAGATGATTAAAAGTTAAATTCTAAACAAACAAAGTCTTATTTACATCAAATACGAGTTTTCATGATAAAGCGATCAAAAAAAGCATCCCTTAAATTGTTGACATTAATAGTCTTGGCTTTCATGTACCCCTTAAAAACATATGCTAATCAACCTATATCAATTGTAGCTTTTGGAGATAGCCTTACGGCAGGTTACCTTCTGCAATCCCACCAGGCTTTTCCAAAAAGACTAGAAAAAAGCTTAAAGGACAAAGGATACAACGTTAATATAATAAATTCAGGAGTATCTGGAGATACCACGTCTGCAGGATTAAGCAGATTAGATTGGTCTATACCAAAGAATACGCATGCAGTGATAATTGAACTGGGGGCAAATGATGTACTAAGAGGGATACCCCCGACACAAACAAAACAAAATTTAGATAAAATTATCCAAAAACTGAAATCGAAGAATATTGAAGTTTTATTGACAGGTATGAAAGCTCCGAAAAGCTATGGGGATGAATATGTCAAAAATTTTAGGAATATATATTCCAACTTATCAAAAAAATATGACACACTTCTATATCCATTCTTTCTAAAGGGTGTTGCTCTCAAGTCAGAATACAATTTAAGTGATGGCATTCACCCAAATCCTGAAGGTGTAGATATTATAGTGAAAAACATACTACCTTTCGTTGAGCAACTAATCGCTCGTGTAGAGAAAAAGAACTAATTAAGACACTTTCTAAACTCATGGAAAAATTATGGAATACAGAAAACTAGGTCACACAGATATAGAAGTTAGTTCAATTTGTTTAGGCACAATGACGTGGGGCGAACAAAATACTGAAGCTGAAGGTCACCAACAAATGGATTATGCAATAGACCAAGGCATCAACTTCTTTGATACAGCAGAACTATACGCCATTCCGCCAAAAGCGGAAACACAAGGTAGAACTGAGGAGATAATTGGGACTTGGTTTGCTAAAAACAAAAATCGTAACAAAGTAATTTTAGCGACTAAAGTGATTGGACGATCTAATCATACATATTTCAGAAAAGATGGTTCCAAAGGAGAGCTAAACCGCTCACAAATATTTGAAGCTATTGATGCTTCATTAAAACGCCTACAGACAGATTATATTGACTTATACCAATTACATTGGCCTGATCGACCACTTAGAATATTTGGTGGTTTAGAATACACCCCTTATGAAGGAGAAGAAAATCCGATAGAAGAAATTTTAGAGACTTTGGGAGAACTAGTGAAAGCTGGCAAAGTCAGACATGTCGGATTATCAAACGAAACGGCATGGGGAACAATGAAATTTTTATCTGTTTCCGAACAAAAAAATCTACCAAGAATTGTCTCAATCCAAAATGCATACAATCTTCTAAGCAGAGCATATGAAGTTGGTCTATCTGAAGTATCTCACAGAGAAAAAGTAGGTCTTTTAGCATACTCTCCTCTCGCACAAGGTTATTTGACAGGAAAATATGAAAACAATCAATGTCCTGAATATTCACGCAAAGCGCTGTTTAACAGATTGCATAGATATGAAACACCAAATGCCGCCCAAGCGATAACAGCTTATATAAACATTGCAAAAAAATTCAATTTAAACCCAACTCAAATGGCGCTCGAGTTTGTAACGTCACGACCATTTGTCACCTCAAACATTATAGGTGCAACATCTCTTGAGCAATTAAAGACAAACATTGACTCAATAAATATAAACTTATCAGAAGACGTCTTAAAGGAGATTGAAAAAGTACAGTTGATATATTCAAACCCTTGTCCATAATTGAGTGTATTAACAACTTAAATAAAACAAATACCAAAGGACACATAGAGCCAAATATCATGCCTAGATTATTTACTGGTATTGAAATTCCAAATGACATCAAACAACATCTCTCTTTACTAAAAACAGGTCTGTATGGAGCCAGATGGATTTCATCAGAAAATTATCATCTCACTCTACGCTTTGCCGGAGATATAGATCTATATTTAGCGAATGAGTTTTCAATCGCACTAGAAAACATTTCCTCAAATTGTTTTTCATTGAGAGTTTCTGGCCTTGGAAGTTTTGGGGGTAAAAAACCTAGAAGTATTTGGGCAAAGATAGAAACTGATGAAGAACTATTTCACTTACAAAGATCCCATGAGCAAGCTGCACGAATGATAGGCTTAGAACCAGAATCAAGAAACTACACCCCCCATATAACACTTGCGAGATTAAAGGGAACGCAACCCGAAGATGTTGCGAAATTTCTCGAAAATTTTAGTGATTATAACAGTTCCTGGTTCAAAGTTAATAGCTTTGTTCTTTTCTCTTCTCGTTCACAAAAAGGAGGAGGACCTTACGCTATAGAAGCAAGTTATCCATTAGAGAATAGGGAGTTTTTTATGGAGGGCGCAGATAAATAGTTACGTGTTAAGATGTGTTTCCACATATATTAGCAACCCATCACTTGCATCTTTTACAAGACGGAAAACATCAATAAACCCTTGATCTCCACCATAATATGGATCGGGGACTTCACCACCTGAATTACTCTCTGAAAAGTTTAAAAATAACTGAATTTTATCGTGGAAATGTTCCGGTGCTATCTTGAGAAGATTATCATAATTGGATTCATCCATGGCCAAAATCATATCGAATTCAGTAAAATCATTTTGTGTAATTTTTCTTGCACGTTGAAAAGAAATATCAATATCATTTTTTAACAATATTTTTTGTGCCCGCTTGTCAGGAGCAGCTCCAACATGCCAAGCACCTGTTCCAGCCGAATCAATTGTGATAAGATCACTTAATTCTGCATTAGTTACACAGTGACGAAAAATCCCCTCAGCCATCGGAGAACGACAAATATTTCCCAAACATACAAAAAGAATTTTTATTTTAGACACGACTAAACCTTGATAGTTTCACGAAATTACAACTTAACAAGAGACACAATAATGAAATTTACAGTAGAAGAAAGAGAACATGAAATGCAAAGCCTAAATGATTGGCAAAATGTAATAGATAGAGATGCCATAACAAAAACGTTTAATTTCAAAGATTTTAATGAAGCATTCTCTTGGATGACAAAAGTAGCCCTCTTTGCAGAAAAAATAGATCATCACCCAGAATGGTTCAATGTTTGGAATAAAGTCACTGTTACTTTGACAACCCATGACTCAAACGGAATAACAAAGAAGGACATCAAATTAGCGAAGCAAATGGATCTTTTTTGTAAAAACTAATTTATGATAAGTTCTGATCCGGAAGATAAAAAAGTTAGCATATATTTCAGATGTGAAACTCTAAGAGCAACGCACCCCTCTGTAGGCTGATAGTTATTTTTTTCAACATGCATAAATATTGCACTACCATAGTTATGTATACGAGGAATATGATTATGATTAAGCACAACAATAATATCATACAAATGGTCATCACGCCATAACCTCTCAGACCTGCCTGAATATGGTAGATGTACAAAACGATTATAGTTGTTGTCCCAGGGCATATCGCACCAGCCATAATTTTTATGAATAGGAAACATTGGTAATTTTGTTTTAGGGCGTTTGAGACGATCAGCTCTATAAAAAGCTCTTAAAAACCTCCATTTTCCAATTGGTGTCTTTCCGTCACCTTCACGCTTAATCACGCCTCGACCAGAGCGACCAAGAGCACATGGAAATGCCATAAAGCCGAATTTTAGGATACCTTTATCAATATAATGAGCACTTTTATTTACTATGATTTTCATTTGCCAACAAATATATGAAAACTTTATCAAATTTTATAATCTGTACTATTGCCTAGGATCCTTTCATATATATATTATTATCAACAAATATGAAATTATATTCAGGATTATTTTGGAGCCATAAATGAGCACCTTACGAAAAATTCTCACTATCGATGACGATAACGATTTACGAGAAACATTAGTTGATCAGTTAAAATTACACGAAGAATTTCAAGTGCTTGAGGCTTCTAATGCAGCAGATGGGATCAATATTGCCAAGTCAGATCACGTAGATTTGATTTTATTGGATGTTGGATTAACAGATATGGACGGAAGGGAAGCTTGTAAAATCTTACGCAAAAATGGCTTCAACGGGCCTGTAATCATGTTAACGGCACAAGATTCCGATGCTGATACAATACTAGGTTTAGAATCTGGTGCAAATGATTATGTCACAAAACCATTTCGTTTCTCTGTTTTGCTTGCTAGGATACGTGCGCAACTTAGACAGCATGAACAAAGCGAAGAAGCTGTATTCACTATTGGGCAGTACTCTTTTAAACCAGCAGCAAAAACCCTTATAGATCAAGAGGGAACGAAAATAAGATTAACTGAAAAAGAAACTTCAATATTGAAATATCTATATCGTAGTGGTGACTCAGTCGTTGGAAGAGATGTTTTGCTGCATGAAGTTTGGGGATATAATGCGGGTGTCACAACGCATACTTTAGAAACCCATATTTACCGCCTACGTCAAAAAATTGAAAAAAATCCCTCAAATGCCGAACTTCTTATAACAGAAACGGGTGGATATAAATTGAATCCATAAATTAGTCATAACACTTCAAGTTGTCTATAACTTCTAGAATTAGGCTAGACCTAAACAAAAATATTGCTTAACTTGAGAATCATACTGAGTTTATTTATACAAAACTTAACTTTTGTATAAATAGTGTTTTCTATAGTTCATATTTTCAGAACCGAGTTTGTGTTGCGTTTAGTATTTGATTTTACACCCTAAGTAAACTTAGTAACAAAACGACAAATAGCTTCCATATTAAGGACATAGCGGGGGAATTTTAATGAGACTCGACAACTTTGTTGAGTTGCTATCTTGTGTACCTCTTTTTCATGGGCTCACAAACGAGCAACTTGCACGTTTGGCTTTCGAGAGTGAAAAAATTCTTGTTTATCCAGAACACACTATCATCTCTAAAGATCAAGAAGGTGACGCAGCTTACTTAATTGTAAGTGGTGAAGCAATTCGAACAGAAGGCTCCGGAATTAGCAACGAACCAGAAATTCTGACTGCGGGTACTTTTATTGGTGAAATGGCAATGCTAATTGCATCAAATTATGGATCTACAATAATTGCATGCGAAGAAATGAAATTGTTAAAATTTAGCTACGCGAAAATGCAGTCCATAATGAAACAAGATGTGAGTTTAGCAGAACATTTCGCAGAATACACGCAACAGAAATTCTTCAAATTTACGGATCAACTAAATAAATTGGAAAGTGATTTATTTAAAACTGCTAAAGATACGATGACTTTGGCAAACAAAAATCATCCTGTTTTAAATACATCAACTTATCTCAATTAAAGTCGAAATCAACAACTACAGGTGCATGATCTGAGGCAGAGTCCCAACCTCTTGCCTCATTAAGAACAGACATTTGTTTTGATCTTTCACTTAAACTAGGTGAAACCCAAATATGGTCTAACCTTCGTCCACGATTAGAAGCCAGCCAGTCACGGGCGCGGTAACTCCACCAAGTATATAATTTTTCACTCTCATCTACATACAATCTCATAATATCCGTAAAATCATGAGATTTTTTTAAGCGATCTAAATGCTCAACTTCAATTGGTGTATGCGAAACAACATTTAAAAGTTGTTTATGCGACCAAACATCATTTTCGAGTGGAGCAACATTTAAATCTCCAACGATTATTATGTTATTTTTATCTTTATTCTTATGTTCGGCAAAATGATCTGACATCATTGTTAAATACTTAAGTTTTTGAGCAAACTTAGGATTCACATCAACATTTGGCTCATCTCCACCAGCCGGAACATAAAAGTTATGTAGAATATATGGAAAATCTTTAGAATCTGATTGAATCTCCACAGCAAGGTGTCGTGCCTCACCTGTTCCATTATAATCATTTTTCTCTATACACTTTATAGGTATTTTTGAGAGTATTGCGACACCATGGTAGGCTTTCTGACCATTTATCTCAATATAATCATAACCCAAAGCACGAATAGACTTAGAAGGAAATTGATCCTCAGTGCATTTAATTTCTTGAAGACAAATAATATCTGGTTGTTGTTGTTCTGCTAAATCCTTTAGCAATGATACTCTGCGACGAACAGAGTTGATATTCCATGTAATAAGCCGAAGTTTCATGATGTAATAAGATAGGCGTATAAATAAACGCCTGAGTATTTTAAAGAATTGAAGATATAAATCTGAGACTTAGATGAAAGCTTATAACAATTAAAAACAAATAACCATCACTATTATAGTGCGATGGTCTATTTTTTTTAAATGAGAAAATAATGGTTGGAATTTAATTTCCAAGTGCTTCTGTATTAATTTCTTCTGATACCTTGAAATATTTGTCTTCTAAGTTTTTCTCAAAGTTTAACTCAGAAATCTCAATCCGTGTGTCAAGTCCATTAGGATCAGTAATAACCCATTGAGTAAGCTTAAGTTCTGGAATAGTAAAAAAGAGTTTCAATTGACCTGAATTCTCATCCGTTTTATCCGATAAACTAATAATAGCAACTTCTTCACCACGTGAAATATCTACAATTCTAGCTTCTTTTAAAAGGTCAACTTTCTCAGCAAGTAAAAGCCTAAATGGTGTTGACTCGAGGGGATATAAATCTTGAGTTTTTAAATCATGATCTTCAATTGCAAGCCATTTACCATCAGCAATAATACGCAATGTACTCGGTGATGCATAATTAAAACGTAATCTTCCTGGGCGCTTAATATAAAAACGACCTCTTGTTTTCTGGTTACTAGAATCGACTTGATGAAAAATACCATGCATATTAGTGATCGCATTAAAATAATCACTAATACTTTGAACAAATGCTAATGTCTCATCATCCATATCAGTGGGACGATTTGACTGCTCACCAGTAGTAATTTCTGCATTCCATCCAGAACCCGCTCCAACGGGATTAGATTTTTGTGATCCGTCACTTTTTGACTGAGCAAATGCATGAGAAGCTAAGAAAAGAACAAAAAGGGAAAAAAACAAGACAAATGAGTGCAAACGATAGGTTTTATTATAACTTATTGCTTCTATCATTATTTTACTCCTGTAGCATATTACCAAATATCAGTAGCAATCTGTTAAACTATTAAATAGGTCAAATTTATGATCAAACCACATCAACTACCATAGTTATGTGCTGACATAAATGTAATCGCATTGCAATGAAAATATACAAATATACCACCATTCATAAATATTTATTATGTTTTGGTTAGTTTAATTATAAACAAAATATTTTATGAAAACACTTAATTAACAAGTATTTGTCGTTTACCTGATTTTGTAGGTGGACTGATTAGACCATCTTCTTCCATACGCTCAATAAGTGTTGCTGCTTTATTATACCCGACAGATAAGCGCCTTTGGACATAACTTATTGAAACTTTTCTGTCTCTCAAGATAATATCCACGGCCTTATCATAGAGCTGATCTCCACTATTTAACGTTTTATCACCCTCCTCAGAACCGTCATCTTTGAATTCTGTGACTTCAGCTAAATATTCTGGAACACCTTGTGCAGAAAGCATATCAACAACGGTCTCGATTTCCTCATCACTAACAAAAGGACCATGAACTCTTATTGTTCGACCAGCACCAGATAAATAAAGCATATCCCCAGCACCAAGAAGTTGTTCAGCTCCCTGTTCACCCAAAATAGTACGACTATCAATTTTAGAAGAAACCTGGTAACTGATGCGTGTAGGAAAATTGGCTTTAATAGTACCAGTTATAATATCAACACTGGGCCTTTGGGTTGCCATAATAAGATGTATTCCAGCAGCTCGTGCCATCTGGGCAAGTCTTTGTACGGCTGCTTCAATATCTTTACCCGCAACCATCATAAGATCCGCCATTTCATCAATAACCACTACGATATAAGGAAGTGGTTCAAAATCCATCTCTTCATGTTCATAAATTGCCTCACCAGTTTCATGGTCAAAACCAGTTTGGATGACACGACTCAATTTTTCACCTTTATCTATCGCATCGGCAACACGCGCATTATAACCAGATATATTTCGAACATTTAATTTTGACATCTTCTTATAACGCTCTTCCATCTCTTGAACCGTCCATTTTAAAGCTGTTACGGCTTTCTTGGGATCAGTAACAACAGGCGAAAGCAAATGTGGAATACCATCATAAACCGATAGCTCCAGCATTTTGGGATCAATCATAATAAATTTGCATTTATCTGGTGAAAGGTGGAAGAGCAATGATAAGATCATTGCATTTATACCAACAGACTTTCCTGAGCCTGTTGTTCCGGCAATGAGCAAATGTGGCATTCTGGAGAGATCGGCAATAACAGAATCACCCCCGATTGTACGACCTAATACAAGTGGAAGCTCAGATGTAGTTTGGGAAAAATCCTTACTCTCAAATAATGATCTTAAAAAGACTGTCTCACGAATCTCATTTGGTAACTCAATACCAATGGCATTACGACCAGGTATAACCGAGACACGAGCGGATATTGCACTCATAGAACGTGCTATATCATTTGCAAGCCCTATAACCCGTGCAGATTTAGTTCCTCTGGCTGGCTCAAATTCATATAAGGTTACGACAGGTCCAGCATGAACATTGTTAATAGCACCAAGCACACCAAAATCACTTAAGACTTCTTGTAATTTGAGAGCATTCTCTGTCAAAATCTCTTTACTATTCTGTTCTAATTGCTTTACAGGTTCAGCTTTATTCAACAAACGGAAATTAGGCAAAACAAACCTGGAAGTCTGATGTATTGGTGAGGTTTTTGTAACAGCCTTTCTTCTGGGTTCAGGCGATTTTTTTAAGGGCGGTGGATTAGAACGCAATCGAGACGGATCATCCGCATATGCACTTAAGGGGTCATCTAGATCAAACCTTAATCCTTCTTCCTTAAAATCTTCATCATCCTCTTGTGTATTATCAATTGAGAACTTGGGGTATTGCCGAACATCTGGAGAACTATATTCTTCCTGAGTCTTGGGTTTAAATCCAAATACAGAGCCTTCATCAACTGTCTTTTTACTAAATTGATGTGTTTTGAGTTTCTCCCTTTGTCTAGAAAGACGTGCAGATTCATAATTATAAGCAATTGTTCCAAGCATGGATCTAAATTCAAATAATAAATTTATAAAGAAACCCGCAATACCAATAATAAATGATTTAAGACCAAGTTCTTGAATATAAAAGAATGATATAAAGTCCCTCAATCTCAAAGCAATTGAGCCAAGTAAGAGAAGAAAACCAAGAAAAGCAAGTAAAAGTGCGCTAAGTTTTAAACTTGGAGGGAGATAAACTAAAGAAAGCAAAGAGGGGACATTTTTAATAATTAGATCACCAATACTGCCTCCCAAACCATTGAAAGGCCAGGTGCCAACTTTTTGAAAATATGACAAAGCACCAGCAATGCAAAGAATAGCTACTGGCCACACGGAAAGTCTCAATGCAATGTTTTCGGGGAAACGATAAACAATGCAATACCATCCCCAAATTGCAACAGGTAAAAAGAAAACTATAGATGCCAGGCCTATACTCTGAAACAACATATCAGCAAAATCTGCACCATGTTGACCCAATAAATTTTTGGCAGCAACTGATGTTGCATGATTTAAACTTCGATCCTTAAACGACCAACTGATAAGACATAGCCACCCAGCAATAGCTGAAAAAAATACAACAATACCAGCAAACTGAATTGCCCATCGCTTTAGGGTTGCTTCAACTTTATCCGGAAGCAGACGGTCAGAATCTACCGCTGTCCTTGTAACTACCATTATGGCAGACCCCTTAACTACTTAACACATTACTAATACGTTTAAATGCCTCTCTAGTTGTCTCAAGATCATGTACAAGTGCTAATCGGACATAATTTAACCCAGGATTAAAACCTGTCTCATCTTGTTGCGCTAGGTAAGCACCTGGCAATATTTTGACACCAGAATCTTTCCAAATTCTTTCCGTAACCGTTTCTCCACACCCAAAATCAGAAATATTTAACCAAATAAAGAACCCGGCAGCTGGAATTTTAAATTCTGTGAAGGGTTTCAGGCATGCTTCAGCAATTAAAAACTTTTCTCTGTAAAGCTCACGGCTTGCAATAACATGGCTTTCTTCCGCCCAAACAGCTTCTGAGACATGTTGAATCGGCAAAGGAACTTGAGGACAAGCAACATTGCGAAAGCGAGCAAAGTCTTCAATAAAACCTTTATCTCCGGCAACAAAACCAGATCTCAAACCAGGCAAGTTTGAACGTTTTGATAAAGAATTAAAGACGACAACATTGTTAAAAGATTGATTAATTTGCCAAGCAGTTTCTAGAGCACCTGTGGGAGGAGTTTCAAAATATACTTCTGAATAACACTCATCAGAAAACAGCATAAAATCATAGCGTCGTGCGAGTTGGATGGCTTGCTCAATATATTCTTGAGTGGCTACCGCACCCTCGGGATTGGAAGGTGAACATATAAACAATGCTGCAGTTCTTGAGAGCAATCCTTCATCTAATGAGTCTAAATCAGGTAAATAATTCGTATCGCTAGAAACGGACATAAAAACAGGGTCCGCACCTGCAGCTAAAGCACCAGATACATAACACTGATAAAATGGATTAGGAATTAAAACAATGGGTTTTTGCGAATTTCTCTTCCTATTTACAGCTAAAAACTGTGCTGAAAACAACCCCTCTCTAGATCCATTCAATGGCAAAATTAATTCATCTAATGCCTTTAAAGCTTGAAGTGCAGAATATCTTTTCTTAAGCCAAGTCGCTATTGAAACACGTAAAGACGGGGTACCAGAGCTTGGGGGATAGTTTGCAAAGCTTTGATTATGCTTTTGTATTATGCTTGAAACACAAGTAGGCATCGAATGTCGCGGTTCGCCAATTGTCAAATCTATTACGGGATCTAAACCAGGCTGAGCTCCATCAAGAAGTGTCCTCAAACGCGCAAATGGCGACTGAATTAAATCAAATTTATCCTCATAAGTATTCATGACCAAACTCTTAACTTCACTTTAAAATACCAATGAAAAAAATACCCGACCAACACAGGCTGACCGGGCATTAAATAAAGCAATCTATTCAGACAAGATATAATAAATGATTTATCTCACCATATCTTCTTCTGGATTTGCACTTACTTTATGAATAGCAAGGTCAGCACCTTTCAACTCATCATCTTCTGTCATACGAATACCTATTAAAATCTTTAATATTCCGTAAACAATGAGACCAACTATAGTTGCGTATGCAGCACCAGCTAAACTTCCAATGATCTGTACCATAAGAGAGACGCCACCAAGGCCACCGAGCTCAGTGACACCAAATATGCCAGCAGCTATACCTCCCCAAACACCACATAGACCATGAAGAGGCCAAACACCAAGGACATCATCGATTTTCAATCTTTCTTGGCAAACCTGGAACATAACAACAAAAATAAGGCCAGCTATACCACCAACAACAAAAGAACCTATTGGATGCATAATATCGGAACCAGCGCAAACAGCAACCAGACCGGCCAACGCTCCATTATGAATAAAACCAGGATCTCCTCTTCCAACGATCAAAGAAATAATAATACCGCCTGCCATTGCCATAAGAGAATTCATAGCAACGAGTCCTGAAACACCTTCCAGAGATTGAGCAGACATAACATTAAATCCAAACCAACCGATACATAACATCCAAGAACCTAAGGCAAGCCATGGAATTGATGAAGGAGGAAAGGCTTCTGATTCCCCATTTTTCCCATATCGGCCAGATCTTGCTCCAAGTAACAAAACAGCAGAAAAGGCGATCCAACCACCAACGGCATGTACAACGATTGAACCTGCAAAGTCTCGAAATGACTCATCGAAATTAGTTTTGAACCAAGTCTGCAATATAGAATCAGAATTCCATACTTGCCCTTCAAAAAGAGGGTAACAAACTGCCACAAGAATAACTGTTGCAAGACATTGAGGCACAAACTTAGCACGTTCTGCTATGCCACCAGAAATGATCGCAGGAATTGCTGCTGCAAATGTTGCAAGGAAGAAAAATTTAACAAGCGTTAATCCTTGCCCCTCAAAACCATCACTCCCACTGAGGGTTTTGGCGTCCACAAAGAAGTCAATACCATAAGCAATTGTGTAACCGATAAAGAAATATGCAGTAACGGAAAGCGCGAAATCAGCTAATATCTTAACCAAAGCATTCACTTGGTTTTTACGCCGAACAGTACCTACCTCTAAAAATGCAAAACCACCATGCATTGCAAATACGAGAATAGCACCCATGAGAACGAAAAAAACGTCTCCTCCAAATTTGGTATCCACCATTGGACCCTCCCATTTCTATTTTTTAGTCTTTTTATGTTTTTTGCTCGAAAATTAAGCAAAAGAACATTTATGAGGCATAAAAAAAGCTATGTCGAGGAAGTTTCATAAAATGCATAATATTTACTCATTTGCACAAAAAAAGAGCTCAAAGAATGATTTCCTCGAGCTCTAATTTTGTATTTTATGAGATAAAATCTATTTTATAGATTATACTCGTTGGCTGCCTGCACCAAATTCTGGATAAGCTTCCAAGCCAATCTCTGCTTTGTCAAGTCCGTCAACTTCGTGCTCTTCAGCTGGACGTACGCCAATTGTTAGACGAAGCAACAACCATAGAACAAAACTTGTAACGAATACAAAGGCACCGATTGCTGCAACACCAATAAACTGGGTCAAGAATGTGATTGGTGCATCTGCATCACCTTGATTTGTAAATGGAACAGCCATTGTACCCCAAATACCTGCAATGAGGTGAACAGGGATAGCACCCACAACATCATCAATCTTAAGTTTATCGAGCAATGGAACTGTAAGAACAACTATCACACCACCAACTGCACCTATTGCCATTGCAGCAAGTGGCGAAGGTGTTAATGGCTCGGCAGTAATTGATACAAGACCAGCAAGTGCCCCGTTTAGGGCCATAGTAAGATCAACTTTACCATAGAAGATTTGGTTAAGTACCATAGCGGCAACAACACCAGCAGCAGCAGCAAGGTTTGTGTTAACAAAGATGTTAGACACAGCAGCGACATCAGAAATCGTTCCCATAGCAAGCTGAGATGCACCATTAAAGCCAAACCAGCCTAACCAAAGGATAAATGTACCTAATGTTGCAAGCGGCATACTTGAACCAGGCATCGGGTTAACTTCACCATTTGGGCCATATTTGCCAACACGAGAGCCAACAACAAGAGCACCAGCTAATGCAGCCCAACCACCTGTTGAGTGAACAAGTGTAGAACCAGCAAAATCAGAGAAGTTCATGTCGTCAAGCCAGCCTGTACCCCATTCCCAAGAGCCTTGGATTGGATAGATAACACCACAAAGTACAGCAACGAAAATTAGGAAAGGCCATAGTTTCACGCGTTCAGCAACAGTACCTGATACGATTGATGCAGTTGTCGCACAGAAAACCATCTGGAAGAACCAATCAGAGCTTCAGAATAATTATGGTCAGCCTCATCAGTTACCAGCAGCAATGCATCAGCTACAGCATTGTTGTGAAGCTTCCGCACCAGGAATCTCTCTTGGCTGAAAATGAACCGATAATATTTTCAATCAAGCCAACCATCACCAGCATACATAACATTATAACCAATAACCCAGTACATAATGCCTGCAACAGAGTATAACGCAATATTTTTGTACACTGCATTGCAACGTTTTTAGTGCGTACCATACCAGCTTCAAGCATTGCGAAACCAGCAGCCATCCACATCACCAAGAAGCCACCAATAAGGAACAGAAGCGTGTTGAAGATGTATGCAAATTGAACATTTTCAGCAACAGCCTTAGCATCTGCCAAAGCAACCCCTGAAAAACCTACTGCGCCTGCAACAAGCACAGCTAAAGACAAAAAGAATTTATTCGTAAGTTTCATATCTAAGATTTTAACCCCCCGATTATAACGCGTCGGAATTTGTTTCACCTGTACGAATTCGCACAGTTTGATCAATCGGTCCGACAAAGATCTTGCCATCTCCAATCTGACCGGTTTTAGCAGCACCTGTGATCGCTTCGACAGTTTTGTCAACGAGATCTGCAGGAACAACTAGTTCTACTTTAAGTTTAGGAAGAAAATTAACAGCGTACTCTGCACCTCGATAAATTTCTGTGTGACCCTTCTGGCGTCCATATCCTTTAACCTCAGTAACTGTGAGACCTTGAATACCGATTGCTGTTAGAGCTTCACGTACATCATCAAGTTTAAAAGGTTTGATAATTGCTGTAATTTGTTTCATTTTTGCACCCTTCAATTTAAGAACTTCGGTTAAAGCGTTCACTATAAGATGGACAATTCAAAAAGTTCAACAAACATCTAGCAGGTGCTGCTAGAATAACAACTTACATAATCAAAACACGTGCCAGTTTAACAAATAAAGAGTAACAGATTGAATCATATTAACTTTTTAGTAACCAGTGTCATTTTACGTAATATTCGACCAAAGTCATAATGATTAAATTTTTATCATTTTTTTATTTTTGCACAAAATATAGGCTGATAAATCTACCATTTTTGATTAGTTTTTAACCGTTCAAAAAGGAACTATTCAATTTATTAGACGAAATGATATAGAAAAAAGTATTATTTTGACGATTTAATCGTCCGAATCAGGCCTTCTTGAGCAACAGAAGCAACCAACCTTCCGTTCAAATCATAAAATGTACCTCTTGTTAGGCCTCTAGAATTGTGAGTAGAAGGGCAGTCCATTTGATACAATAACCAATCATCAATGCGAAAAGAGCGATGAAACCAAATGGAATGATCCAGGCTTGCTGGCATGATATTAGGATCAAATAATGTTTTTCCATGCGGAATAAGTGCCGTAGCAAGCAAATTATAGTCAGAAGCATAAGCTAAGAGTGCTTGGTGCATTTGAGGTGCATCAGAAATCTTCCCCCGTGATCTCAACCATATATTCTGGACATTTGAACGACCTGATTTCTCAATATAATGGGAAAAATCCACAAATCTCATCTCAATCGGGCGTCTACGCGTCATAAAAGATTGGATTTGCTCTGGTACTTTTTCAAACGCTGTGTGAACGAGTTCTTCTTCACTCGGGAGTTCATCAGGTCTCGGAACATCAACCATATCCGCTTGATATTCCAGTCCATCTTCAATTCTTTGAAATGAAGCAGTTAAAGTAAATATTTCTCTATCTTTTTGATAGGCAGCAACTTGTCTCGTTACAAAGCTTTTACCATCCCTCAAAAATTTAACCTTATATTCAATAGGAATGTCAGGATTTCCTGGTAGCATAAAATAACAATGTAATGAATGTGCACACCAATCTTGGACGGTATTTTGTGCAGCTACAAGCGCTTGAGCTATAACCTGACCACCAAAAACCCTTCTAAATTCTCTGCTGTAACTCTCACCGACAAAAATGTTGTCACTCATTTTTTCAAGATTGAGTATTTTGAGAAGTTTCTCTAAAGATGCATCCATTATAATTACCGATCGAAGTGATACTATAGAAAATCACAAAATAATAATGATATGCTAAGAAGCCAAGATGACAAACAAGACCATTTAATAATATGCCTTATGGACACAGCTTTTAAGAAAGACCTAAGATTTAAGACAACATGACAAATCAACAAAACGCACAAACAGACTTTGATATAGCAATCGTCGGGGGTAATATTGTAGGCTTAGCTCTAGCAACATCATTGAATTTATCTGCTCAAGGTCAATTAAAAATTGCTGTGCTGGATTCTCAATCCATAGAAAAATTAACAGATCCTGATACAGATATTAGAGCTTTTGCAATTTCCGCAAGTTCAAAACAAATGTTGGAAGCCATTGGAATTTGGTCCAAAATATCTCCTTATGCAAATCCGATAACACAAATTGAAATAACAGACAGTGATTTACAAGATTCTGTCAGACCGGTTTTATTAAGTTTCGAGAACAGATTATCAAATCACGAACCATCATCGTACATTCTTCAAAATTCTTATATAAGAAATGCACTAATTGACAACATATCAAACACAAATTCTATTCACTTGCTGAATGATGTTGCTGTCACAGATTTCAAATCCTCCCTTTATCTTCAGAAAATTGACACAAAAACGAATACGATCAAAAAAACAATAACTGCAAAACTTTTAATTGCAGCAGATGGAAAGCATTCCGATCTAAGGCATTTGGCTGGCATAAAAACAATTGGTTGGGATTATGATCAACATGCGATTGTAACAAGTGTAAGGCATGAAATCTCAACAGAAGGAAAAGCAATACAACACTTTTTACCCTCAGGTCCGTTTGCTATATTACCTTTGAAAAATAATATTTCTTCAATTGTCTGGAGCGAAAAATCTGAGACAGCTCTGAAAATAATGTCATATGACGAAACACGATTCTTAGAAGAATTAAAACAACGCTTTACACCTCTTTTGGGGGAAATTGAACTTGCAGCAAAAAAAGCGACCTTTCCATTAAATATGAAAATTGCTCGAAAATTTACCTCGAACCGCTTTGCTCTCATTGGAGACTCAGCTCATGGCGTACACCCAATAGCAGGCCTTGGACTAAACATCGGATTAAGAGATGTAGCTGCACTTACTGAGGTTATCATAGAAAAATACCGATTGGGATTAGATTTCGCAGACGATCTTACATTGCAAAAATATGAAAGATGGCGACGTTTCGATAGTGCCTTATCAGCCTTAACAATGGACACCATGAATCGATTATTTTCAAATGATCTAACACTTATAAAAATAGTGAGAGATATGGGGCTTGGTATGGTCAACAACCTTCCTGAACTTAAAAAGTTTTTTGTGAAACAGGCTTCTGGACTATCTGGAACTACCCCCAAACTTCTCAAAGGAGAATTGATTTAATCATTATCATTTGGTTCAATGTTGCGGGCTTCTTCAGCTAGCATGATCGGAATTCCATCACGTATCGGATAAGCCAGATGAGCAGAGTCACTAATCAACTCTTGTCTTTCTGCATCATATTTTAGAGCTCCTTTTGTGACAGGACAAACAAGAAACTCTAAAAATTTTGGATCCGTATGTTTTTGTTCAACAACTGGATCCATTTCATTATTCGACATCTATCACCTGGCTATTCAGAAATAAATCATCTAACGAGTACGTCTTGGATTCATATAAAGATCAGACTCATTAGATTCAATTTCTGGATTAACTTTTCCACGTTGCATACCATAAACAAGATCACGAATATGCTCTCGGCAATCATCATTAAACTTCAACATGCCACAGAACAATTGCAATACAGAATTAAGTTGGGCATCAGAATGTTCTTTTAAAACGCGCACGTGCCATGTCGCTCCTAGACGCAAAACCTTTCCGTCCAGGATTCCGATTTTATTATTATTCTGATCGTAAAGATGATAATCAATACCGATCCCAATAAACTTGCGTCTCAGACGATAAAAGTGAGGTTGCCCATCCCGAAAGACAAAAAAGGAAAACTTCTCAGGCATACCAACCCATTGATAGGCTGATCGTTCAACTTGGATTATATGATCCTGATTTGCTAAATTTACACTAAAGGCAAGAACAGGAAAACGCCCAGCGCCATGAGTCAATTGCAAACTACGCCCCATCATAAGATCCATAGTCCCTTTCCAGTTCATAGAATCACTGAAAAGCTTCATAACGAGACGACGTTGCATACCCTTTTCATTTTTCCAAAGCCCTTCACGATAAGCAAGGAAACATTTACGCTCCCCATTCTCACTTACATCGCCGAAAATATCCATATCTTTGGAAAACTGGCGAGACTTAGCCTGATGCCGTGTATGCTGATAAATACCAACCTCGGTTGTATTCAGATCTGTCAGCCATAATCGAACGCGGAACTCTTTATATTTATTCTCTTTTTTGGTCGATGCCATAATGCTCACCCTGTTTCATCCTGACCTTACGAATCACTCTGTATTTTATGATGATTTGGCCAAACTCAAACAGGGGAAATAGAGTCTTCTGTGGATGAAATATTTGCTAAAATTTATCCACGCTCCCCAAATAAAGCTGTCCCCACACGGATATAAGTCGCACCAAACTGAACAGCCACATCAAAATCCTTGCTCATACCCATACTAAGTTCTTTCAAGCCCAGCGCTTCAGCCTGTTTTGCAAGCAAAGCAAAATGTAATGAAGGTTCATCATCAAAAGGCGGAATACACATCAGCCCATCAATCTCAAGCCCATGATCATTCTGACATTCTTTCACAAATTTATTCACATCGATTGGTAATACACCGGCCTTTTGAGGTTCCTCACCTGTATTTACCTGAACAAATAACTTTGGCTTTCGTCTCTGTTTCACAATCTCATCTGAAAGGGTTTTAGCTATTTTGGACCGATCGATCGTATGAATCACATCAAACAGAGCAATGGCATCCTTAACCTTATTGGACTGTAAAGGGCCGACAAGATGAAGCTCAACATCATTATACGCAGTCTTAAGCTCCGGCCATTTGCCCTGAGATTCCTGCACTCGGTTCTCTCCAAAACATCTATGCCCGGTATCATCTATAAAGTTCTGAATAACATCAGCACCAAACGTCTTTGAAACAGCAATTAGATTTATATCCTTCACATCACGTTCAACAGACTGAGCAGCCTTTTCAATCTCATTTAATACTGTTTCCAGTCGTTCTTGTGCGACACCCATAGCAAATCTTCCTCAAAAGTCCCCATTTTTTCAACTTGTCGCTTGACCTCTACCATCTTTTTAGGGCTGATAGCAGCAAACGAAAATCGAACAATTTTATTAGAGATAATATATGTCTTCTGAACGCTATAACGCACCTGAAAAAGAAAAACATTGGCAAAAAACTTGGGATGAACAATCTATTTTCTCGGTTGATAATGATCCGTCCCTTCCAAAATATTATGTTCTTGAAATGTTCCCATATCCATCCGGCCGCATTCATATGGGGCATGTCAGAAATTACACGATGGGTGATGTCATTGCCAGATACAAAAGAGCAAAAGGATTTAATGTTCTTCACCCAATGGGCTGGGATGCTTTCGGAATGCCCGCTGAAAATGCGGCAATGAGCAAAAAAATTCATCCAGGCACATGGACATATGACAACATTGCGGTGATGCGAGACCAGTTAAAATCAATTGGTTTGTCTCTAAACTGGGACAGAGAGTTCGCAACATGCGATGTTGACTATTACAAACAAGAACAAAAGCTCTTCTTGGATTTTTATAAAAAAGGCCTAGCCTACAGAAAAAAAAGTAAAGTTAATTGGGATCCTGTAGATCATACTGTTCTTGCCAACGAACAGGTCATTGATGGTCGAGGCTGGAGATCTGGAGCTCTGGTTGAACAACGAGAACTGACGCAATGGTTCTTAAAAATCACGGACTTTGCAGATGATCTAAATGAAGCTCTTGAAGAGTTAAAAGAATGGCCTGAAGAAGTGAGACTGATGCAAAGTAACTGGATCGGTAAATCATATGGTCTGTCTTTAAACTTTGAAGTCAAAGGTTCGAAAAGCAAAAGAGTTCCCAAAGATTTTAAAACTTTAGAGATCTACACAACACGCCCTGATACGATCTATGGCGCAAGCTTTTGTGCGATTTCTCCTGAACATCCTCTCGCGGAAACTCTCGAAAAAAACGACAAAGAGCTGAAAAACTTCATCAATGAGTGCAAGAAGATGGGCACCAGCCAGGAAGACATCGATCGGGCTGAAAAGAAAGGATACGACACAGGTCTAAAAGTCATACATCCTTTCATCGATGGAAAAACACTACCAATATTTGTCGCTAATTTCATTCTCATGGGATATGGGACAGGCGCAATCTTTGGTTGCCCAGCGCACGACCAGAGAGATCTGGACTTTGCCAATAAATATGAACTGGAAGTCATTCCTGTTGTATGTCCCGAAGATACCAAGCAGGAAGATTTTGAAATAAACCAGGAAGCATATACAGGAATGGGGAGGATGATCAATTCGGATACCCTAAATAATCTGTCCGTGGAGGAGGCAAAAAATGAAGTCTCCGACAAAATCGAATCCTTGAAAATCGGCCACCGCAAAACCAATTATCGACTAAGAGATTGGGGTATTTCACGCCAAAGATACTGGGGTTGCCCTATACCAATCATACATTGTAACGACTGTGGTGTAGTACCCGTACCTAAAAACAAACTACCTGTGAAACTTCCTGAAGATGTATCTTTTGAAAAACCAGGAAACCCACTTGATCATCACCCAACTTGGAAACATGTTGACTGCCCAAAATGCGGAAAGCCCGCAGTACGCGAAACCGATACCTTCGATACCTTCGTGGATTCATCTTGGTACTTTGCACGCTTCTGTGCCCCAAAGGCTAATACGCCAACTGACAAAGAGGGCGTAGATTATTGGCTCCCAGTTGATCAGTATATAGGTGGTATCGAACACGCCATATTGCATCTGTTATACTCACGCTTTTTTTCCAGAGCCATGCAACAAACAGGACATCTCAACATGAAAGAGCCTTTCAAGCGCCTGTTCACACAGGGCATGGTTAACCATGAAACATACCAGCTTGAAGATGGAACATGGCTATACCCAACGGATGTGCGCATAGAGACATCTGCTGAAAAACGCGAAGCTTTTCATATTGAGAGTGGTGAACCAGTAAAAATCGGCCCAATCCGTAAGATGTCGAAATCCAAATGCAACACGGTCGACCCAAGCGACATAATTGCCCACTATGGTGCTGATACGGCACGTTGGTTCGTACTGTCAGATTCCCCTCCAGAAAGAGATGTCCAATGGACCGAAGCTGGAATTGAAGGATCAGGACGATTTGTTCAGAGAATCTGGCGTTTAATTGATGAATCCACTGAATACATGTGTAAGGTTAAAACAAAAAAACCAGAGAATTTCTCTAAAGAAGCAACAGAATTAAGACAAAGTAGTCATAGAGCACTATCAAAAGTAACCTCAGATATTGAAAACCTACAATTCAATAAAGCAATTGCTAATATTTATGAATTTACAAATGCTTTTGCAAATGCTCTGCAAAAACAAAAAAAGAGCCCAGATGACAGCCTAAGTTGGGCTTTGAGAGAAGCCTGTGAAATAATTATTCAGCTCTTTAGCCCAATAATGCCACATTTAGGGGAAGAATGTTGGAGCAAAATAGGATATACAACTATTTTGGCAAATCAAGCTTGGCCAGAAGTTGAAAAATCTTTACTGCAGGATGAAACCGTGACAATAGCGGTACAGGTAAATGGAAAAAGACGTGATGAACTCACGATTCCACGTAATGCAGCAAAAGAAGTTATTGAGACTGAAGCATTAAAGTTGGATAATGTGAAACGGTCCATAGGTGACAAAAAAATTAAAAAAGTCATTGTGGTACCACAAAAGATCGTCAATGTTGTTATATAGACTTGGTAATGAGACAGAAGCGAAGAGCGCAAAAATGTTAAAGATATTTGGAATTTTAATCATAATCGCAGCAGCAACAGGATTATCAGGTTGTTCATTTCAACCCCTTTATGGAACAACAGCTTCCGGTTCTCAGTTAACAGAAGAGTTAAAATCCATTACAATCTCAAATATCCCTGGTCGTGTAGGTCAAAGAGTAAGAAATGAGCTAATTTACCAGGTCACAAATGGTGGTGCGCCTCTACCATCTCTTTATCGCTTGGAAGTGGCTATACGAGAATCAGAAACAGCAACTCTTGTTGAAAGTTCTGGTGACTCACAAGGACAAATCTATTCATTAAATGCAGAATTTAAACTTGTAAGATTAAGAGATAGCAAAGTTATTTTTGGTGGAAAAAGCCACTCAAGAGCAGCATACGACAAAAGCTTTTTTGACGCTGATACAAATGAACAAGTTAACTCAGCATTTGGTAATGTAAGAGCAAGAATTGACGCTGAAAACCGTGCTTCAAAGACTCTCGCAGAAGAATTAAAAACAAGGATCGCTGCTTTTCTAGCGACTTCAGCTTAAGTTTATAATAATATAATGAGGTATCTAAACCAATTATGGTTGCGATAACAGCTGGAAAAGTTTCACAATTTATAAAATCTCCGAATAAAGATACAAAGGCCATATTAATATATGGCCCAGATTTAGGTTTGGTGCGTGAAAACGCATCAAAACTAGCCGAGCTCTTCTCAAACAAGGATAAAGATCAAGGTGAAATCGTAACTATTGATGAATTGGACCTAAATTCATCTCCAGATCGGTTAGCCGTAGAAATACAAATGATACCAATGTTTGGAGGAAACAAAGTTGTTAAATTCAGACCAGGTGCAAGAACAAACCCCAAAATATTAGAAGAATTTATTTCAAATTCAGATTTGCCAAGCTACCTAATAGTTGAAGCAGGGGACCTAAAAAAAACTGCAAAACTGAGACAATTATTTGAAAAATCCAAAACATCCGCAGCCCTTCCATGCTATCCCGACGACTCAAGAAATATCTCAACACTGATTGAAGAGCACATAAAAAGCGAAGGCTTATCAATTTCATCAGATGCAAAACAATATCTTATAAATATGTTAGGTGCTGACAGAGCTTTATCTCGAATGGAAATAGAAAAGCTTGCACTTTATACAAAAGATAAAAAAACGATAGATATTGAAGATATTGATATGATTATTGGTGACACAGCAGCAATAAATTTAGATAACATAACAGTTTCAATTATGAGCGGAAACCTATCTAAGGCACTGATAAACTTACAAAAAGCTCTTGAAAGTGGAAACACAAGCTCAACAATTCTAATAAATTTGAATCGCTATATTAATCGTCTTCTAAAAGTCCGATTAGATCTCAAAAATGGGATTGAAATGAACACATCAATGAGAAAACTCTACCCACCAGTTCATTTCAAAATTCAAGATGTATTCAAAAAGCATTGTCAAAATTGGTCTGATCAGAAACTTTTAAAAGCCCTAGACCTTGTTCAACAAACAACTCTAAGATCTAGAACAAAAAACAATATGGAAGACGTGTTCTTTGAGAGATTGCTTATGACACTCTCTCAAATGGCAAGAAAATAAGATTAAAAATGAGAGTCATCTAAGACACTTAAAAGACGATCACGAACAGCATCCAATTGCTCTAATGTACGATATCTTACACGCAACTCTCCAGCTTCACCAGCTCCAGGATTGATAACAACTTTCAAACCAAGAGCATCCGAAAGTTCGCGCTCTACAGCGCGAGTATCAGCATCTTTTTCTTTTTTAGGTTTATCTTTTTGCGCTTCTTTACCTTGTATAAGAGCCTCAACAGCTCTCACATTCAAGCCTTTAACCACAATAAGCTCTGCAAGCCGTTCAGCATCCTCTTGTCCGATAAGAGCCCGCGCATGACCAGCACTTAAATGCCCCTCACGCAACATTTTTTGAACTTTTTCAGGTAACTTTAAAAGTCTCATTGTATTGGCGAGATGAGAACGACTTTTTCCTATTATTTTAGCCAAATCTTCTTGAGTATAAGAATACTCATCAACCAATTGATTATATCCCTTGGCTTCTTCAATAGGATTCAAGTCACTACGCTGAACATTCTCAATAATTGCAAGTTCAAGCAGTTCTTGGTCGGTTAAATCTCTAACAATTACAGGGACTGTATGAATTCCCGCAATTTGAGCCGCACGCCACCTACGTTCTCCAGCAACAATCTCATAACCTGCAGAATGTAACCCAGATCCCTTACGAACTATAAGGGGTTGAACCACACCTTTTTCAGCTATAGAACTTGCAAGCTCTTCCAGATCTTTTTCTAAAAAGTCACTTCTAGGATTCAGTGGGCTGGGTTTAACTTGCTCAATAGCAACGACACGTTGTTCTCCTTCAGGGGGTAATTGGGGCTGGTTTGAAGCAGAATCACCAATCAAAGACGCAAGCCCACGACCTAACCTGTTGTTTTGAGCAGCCATTTATTTTCCCTTTAATATTTAAAGAAATTAAAACAGTTATATTCGAACGATACGCAGCTAGATTACAAAATACCGTGTATTTTCAGTTTTATAATTGAAAACACACGGTACATTTCTTTACTTAAAACTAAGCAGCACCAAGCAGACTCTCACGCTCAATGATTTCACGAGCCAATTTGATATAAGCTTTACTACCTACACTTTTATGGTCATAAAGCAAAATTGGTTTACCATGTGATGGAGCTTCTGCAATTCGAACATTTCGTGGAATCAAGGTTTCATAAACCTTTGGACCAAAGAAATTTCGAACTTCATTCACAACTTCTTCTGAAAGCTTTGCACGAGCATCATGCATTGTCAAAACCACACCATGAATTTCAAGGTCTGGATTTAGACTATTCTTAACAAACTCAATACTTTCAGCAAGTTGTTTAATCCCCTCAAGAGCAAAAAACTCACATTGAACAGGCACAAGTACAGAGTCTGCTGCTGACATTGCATTCAATGTAAGAATATTCAAAGAAGGAGGACAATCTATTAATACGTAGTCAAAACGCTCTTCTTCAGGTAGCTGTTCATCAGAAACCTTAAGAGTCATAATAGCATCGCGAAGGCGAAAAGCTTTATTTTGAGCTGCATTTAACTCTGGTTCCAAACCAGCCAAATCTCGAGTAGCTGGAACCACATAAAGTTGGGGTATTTTACTGGGCATAGCAGCTTGTGCCATAGAAGCTGTTCTGCTCAAAACATCATATGTTGAAATATGACGATCTTTTTCCTCAATACCCAAGCCAGTGCTTGCATTTCCTTGAGGATCTAAATCAAGAACAAGAACACGCTGCTCAATAGCAGCAAGAGCTGTACCTAAATTAATTGCTGTCGTAGTCTTGCCAACACCACCTTTTTGGTTAGTAACTGCAAGAACACGAGGGCCTGATTGACCATAAATATTCCCGGCCATGAGGATCTCCTTCACCTAAACCGGTTGTACACCATCAAGACGAACAATACATCCTTCAGGATCAGTTCGACTTGCGACCAATTCATAAGAAAAACGCCACTTTTTCTCTGCTAATTCAATTTCCTTTTGAACATCTCGTCCTTTTTGAAATAAACAACAGGAACTTTTACCTAGAATAGGTAACGAGAGCTCAATAAGATCAACCAAAGGCGCTAAAGCACGAGCTGTTACCACATCTGGTTTAACAGAATGAGCTGACTCGCTTAGTGTTTCAATTCGACGATCATGGATTTCCACAGTGACAAACTCAGAAACTGCAGTTTTTCTGACAATATCGTGCAAAAAAGCACACTTTTTGCCATTACTCTCAAATAATGAAACACAAGGTTTTTCCTGATAATGCGATATAAATTGAGAATCAGCCAAGAGTAGGGCCACGACTAAACCAGGAAAACCGGCACCTGAACCAAAATCATACCAAGTATTAGCCCCTTTTGCTAAAGAGACAATTTGTGCACTATCAGCAAGATGCCTCTGCCAAAGCATTTTCACAGTACTTGGAGCAACAAGGTTTTTTGATTTTTGCCAAAGACTTAGGGTATCTGCGTAGATTCTAAATCTTTCAATTGTTTCATGTGAAACATTGAAAGCAATTTGAAAATCGTCAGGGCCTTTAATATCAAGAAGTTCATGAGTCATGTTTAAAAATTGAGTCAAGCGGTTTTACGTTTTGAAAACTTCTTAACATGAGCCAAAACAAGCATCAATGCAGCAGGAGTTATTCCTTCAATTTTCGAGGCCTGACTGAGTGTACTTGGACGATAGGTTTCAAGCTTATAGCATAATTCATTAGAGAGACCAGAAATCGATTTATAATCAAACGATTCGGGAATTTGAATATTTTCATCCTTCTGAACGGCCAAAATATCCTCTTCTTGACGCTTCAAATAAACCGCATAAAGCGCATCAATAGCCAATTGTTCAGCAATTTTCTCAGGAATTGCATCTATCTCAGGCCAGACTTTTGCCAAATCGTTCAAACTAATATTTGGAAAAGCCAATAAGTCATAAGCGCTCCGTCTTTTACCATCCTTATTTATACGCAAACCTTTTTCCTGCGCTTCTGTTGGAGTTAAAGACAAAGTTTTAAACAAAGAATCAGCTTCTAAAAGTGCTTTTTTCTTTTGCGAATAAGCTTTTGATCTAATAGTCCCAACACAACCAAACTCCAGGCCCATTTCTGTTAATCTCTGATCTGCATTATCAGCTCTTAACTTTAAGCGATACTCTGCCCGAGATGTAAACATACGGTAAGGCTCTGAAACACCGCGCGTCACCAGATCATCAATCATCACACCCATATAAGCCTCCGTTCGACTGACAATAAAATCTCTAGAAGCACCACTTGCTTTCAAGGCAGCATTTAAACCAGCAACCAAGCCTTGAGCTCCAGCCTCCTCATACCCAGTAGTTCCATTAATTTGACCCGCTAAATATAACCTTTTGACCTTCTTTACCTGTAATGTTGGATAAAGTTCTCTAGGATCAACGTAATCATATTCTATTGCGTAACCAGGACGGATAATTTTAGTATTCTCAAGACCAATTATTGTTTTTAGGAAAGCCAGCTGAACATCTTCAGGCAAAGACGTCGAAATACCATTTGGATAAACTGTATGATCATCTAAACCCTCAGGTTCTAGAAAAATTTGATGGGCTTGGCGTTCTTTGAACCTAACAATTTTATCTTCAATAGATGGACAATATCGGGGTCCTGTACTGTCAATTTGCCCTGAATACATAGGGGCACGAGACAAGTTCTGTTCAATAATCCCATGCGTCTCAGAATTTGTATGCGTAATATGGCAAGAAATCTGTGGTGTCGTAATCTTATCCGTCAAAGAAGAAAAGGGAACAGGGGGATTATCACCAGCTTGTTCCGTTAATCTGCCCCAGTCAATTGTCGTCCCATCTAAACGGGGAGGCGTACCAGTTTTTAAACGCCCCATATTCAAACCCAGCGTGTACAAACGATCAGAAAGACCAATAGCCGGTGCTTCACCAACACGCCCTGCAGGAATTTTTGTCTCACCAATATGAATTATGCCTTTCAAAAACGTCCCTGTTGTGAGAACGACAGCCCCACATTCGAAAACAACCCCGTCTTGCGTAACAACACCTGTGACTTGATTGTTTCTAACAACAAGATCCTCAACAGCAGCTGCAATGACTGTTAAATTCTCAGTATCAGAGATGGCTTTTTGCATAGCTTCACGATAGAGCTTACGATCTGCTTGCGCTCGTGGCCCCTGAACAGCTGGCCCCTTTGATTTATTCAAGACTCTAAATTGTATTCCGCCAGCATCTGCCACACGGCCCATCAAACCATCTAGCGCGTCAATCTCTCGAACGAGGTGCCCTTTACCCAACCCACCAATCGCAGGATTACAAGACATCTCTCCTATAGTTTCTGCCTTGTGAGTAATAAGAGCCGTTTTAGCCCCCATGCGTGCAGAAGCGGTGGCTGCTTCACAACCAGCATGACCACCACCTATAACAACAACATCATATTTATTAATTTCTTTACTCATAAGCGTTATATATCAGTATCAAAAGAACATTAAAATAGCCAAGTCTGTTTCACGTGAAACATTGAGTCAAAGAATATGTATAACCTATGGAAATTACTTACCTATACAAAAACTACCAAAGATTTCGTCAAGAACATCTTCAACATCAATTCGACCTGTTATTCGACCAATAGCATGAGCAGCAGAACGCAATTCTTCTGCTTGAAGCTCAAGACCTAATTGAGAAGCATCATAAAATCTATTTAAGGCTTCTAGGCAGTTTTCCAACTCTTGCCTGTATCTCACACGACTAATTATAGGCATATCTTGAGAACCAACACAATTCTTTACCAAATCTGAGATATGTTGAATTAACTCATCTATACCATCACCAGTTTTTACAGAGATTTTAAACAGATTATCCCCTGATACTTCATCAATTTGAGTCTTATCTAGACAATCAATTTTATTGAGAACAGTCCAAATTTGTGCTTCTGGAGGATCAAATTTATCATCCCCATTTTGGGGAGGATGAAAAAAAAAGTGGGGAGGTTCATCATAATTTTTAACTTTTGATTCACCATGTTTTTCCTTTGCATCCTGCATCCATAAAATAAGGTTCGCAAGTGATGCTTGAGCATGGCTCCGACGTATACCTTCTTGCTCAACCTTACTGGATGTCTGACGAATACCAGCTGTATCAGATAAAATTACGGGAAACCCTTCTAGATTAAGCCTAACCTCTAAGACATCTCGTGTTGTTCCAGCCTCTTCAGAAACAATAGCTACATCTCTTTGAGCAAAAAGATTTAGTAAACTCGATTTACCTGCATTAGGAGGTCCTGCAATAACAACACGAAATCCATCTCTTAAGATCTCCCCACGGTGTCCATCATTTAAATGATCTTGAATACCTGACACAACTCTTTGAACATATGGCAAGGCTTCCGACGCAATACTATCTGGAACGTCAGCCTCGTCAGAAAAATCTAATGCTGCCTCCATTGATGCTAATCCAAGTAAAATATCTTGACGCCAGCCATCATAGAGTTGTCTCAAATTCCCTGAACTTTGTTGGAGAGCCTGACGTTTTTGGGCTTCAGTTTCCGCATTTATGAGATCAGCCAAACCTTCAACTTCAGTAAGGTCTAATTTCCCATTTTCAAAAGCTCGTCTTGAAAACTCTCCTGGTTCGGCAAATCTAAACCCCTCAAAACTACCCAAAGCTTCTAAGACCCCCTGCAACACAGCATGTCCGCCATGCACATGCAATTCAAGCAAATCTTCACCAGAAAAACTATGAGGACCTGGAAACCAGATCACGAGTGCCTTATCTAATATCTCTTGAGTTTTAGGATGCTTTAAAGTTCTTAAACCAGCATATCTAGGAAGTGGTGGTGATTTGCATAGCCCATAGAGTGCATCTAAGACTTTCTCACCTGTAACTCTGATAACTGCAACACCTGCTCGTCCCTGGGCGCTTGAGAGAGCATAAATAGTACTTTGAGACACCAAACCTCGCATATGTTAAAATTAAATCAGAGGATACTTAAGACTTTATAGATAATAAGTATAGACTCGTCCTAATAATATAAGACAAAATCAAATAAAAAAACGCTCATCACTTACAAAGATCTGGTATGAAAAACTCAAAAACCTCAGACAGAGCCTATATTTCGACTACAGCACAAACGCATGCCCCAATTTTTATATTTTTAACTGTTTTTATTGATTCAATGGGAATTGGCATAATAGTACCTGTAGTTCCCGATCTTATACAAGAGCTTACCAATCTTCCATTAAGTAAAGCAGCACTGTGGGGTGGATATTTAAGTTTTGTATATGCATTGATGCAATTTCTGTTTAGTCCAACTATCGGCAATCTCTCAGACAAATATGGTAGACGTCCAATTCTTCTTATATCAATGGTCGCGCTGGGTCTAAATTATCTAATCATGGGTTTGGCATCTTCGCTGTTTCTTCTATTCATAGGTAGGATATTCTCAGGGATAGCTGGCGCAACTTTCTCAACAGCCTACTCATTCATAGCTGATATAAGTCCACCAGAAAAAAAGGCACAAAATTTTGCTATCATCGGTGCCGCATTCGGTATGGGATTTGTGGTAGGTCCTGTCATTGGTGGTGTTATGGGAGAAATAGGAACGAGAGCACCATTCTATGCTGCTGCAATATTATCATTTCTAAGTTGCCTATATGGATTTTTTGTACTCCCAGAATCGCTCTCAAAAGAAAACCGTAGGTCTTTTGATTTAAAAAGAGCCAATCCAATTGGGGCCTTCAAACAGATAAGAAAATTCCCAAAGGTATCTTGGTTGTTCATAGCAATGTTTCTCTTTAATCTCTCACATTATGTATATCCTGCCGTTTGGAACTTTTACACCAAAGAAATGTTCAAATGGACCAACACTGAAATTGGATTATCACTCGCCTTTGTAGGTATTGGATTTGCTATAGTACAAGGTTGGTTAATTAGAAAAATACTTCCAATAGTTGGTGAAGTCAGAACAGCATTAATAGGCTTTATATCAAGTTCTATCGGTTTATGCGGAATAGCATTTTCAACACAAACATGGATGGTATATTCCTTAATACCATTAACAGCTCTAGGGGCAATGATCACCCCAGCTATGACAAGTTTAATGTCAAATCAAATACCCGATGATGCTCAAGGAGAATTGCAAGGAGCTCTAAGTAGTATTTCAGGAATGACATTGATTTTAAGCCCTGTAATAATGACACAACTATTTGGTTATTTTTCAGGTAATCACGCACCCTTCTATTTTCCTGGTGCACCATTTTTAGCAGCTTCTGTTCTAATGCTTTTTGCTCTTATTCCATTTAAAATAGGAAATAGAAAAGTTAAAATTTAAAATATGAATTAGCAAAGAGAAGCTTAAGAAGAACAGCTAGCAGAAAGTATGGCGGTCACATTTCTAGCATATTTCTTTTAAAAGAAACCAATGTTTGAAAGTGAAAAAACTAGAATAAGCTAGAGGATTGTTATTGTCCTGATAGAATAATCATATCCTACACAATAGCAATTATCATTCTTTAGTTTAAAAGCCACACTTCAACACATTTTGTTGTTATACTTGGCACTTCCTTAGATATTTAAACGCAAAAATCAAGGATGTAAGTGATGATTGATAACACGACTGATACTTTAACATTAGAAACGGGAGATACAGTCCGTATCCGCGAAAATGTTCCCAAAAAATATGCAAGGAGAAAATTTGGCTACATTTGTAGTAAAACAATAATTGAAGACAACGAAACAGCAAATAAACTTTCTGAACCACTGGGAACAATCGTTTATTTGGTTGAATCATCAGATGGATACCTGACTGAAATACCCGAACAATATCTAGAAAAACACTAATTCGCCAAAAAAACTATTGAGCTCTTGGACTAAAAATGCTCCCCAAAAAAATAAGTTCATAGGGCTCAAAAGATCCAACAATTAAGACTCAAATCAATCATTTACATTAAAATCATCTTATTTTGAATCAGCTGATAACTAATCTAATTTGAAGAATACATCCTATGTTCTTTGGAATGTCTACTTCCGTTCCCCATCCTACCCTATCTTCCTAAGATTTTTATCAGGATCCTGGATATCCTGATAAAAAAAATGATAGAGTAAAAATAAATAATACAGATACCTGAAAAACCTAGCGGCTGGAGCATACCAGATGTCATTCAACAGACTGATCGATGAAACGAGTCCATATCTTTTACAACACAAAGATAACCCTGTGCATTGGTGGTCTTGGGGACCTGAGGCTTTAAAAGAAGCTCAAGCAAATAACAAACCTATTTTACTATCTGTAGGATATGCAGCATGTCATTGGTGCCATGTTATGGCCCATGAAAGTTTTGAGGATCAAGAAACAGCTCAAATCATGAATGACCTCTTCATAAACATAAAAGTAGACAGAGAAGAGCGCCCGGACATAGATACCATATACATGCAAGCCCTCCATAAAATGGGAGAACAGGGTGGTTGGCCACTCACAATGTTTTTAACTCCAAAAGCAGAACCTTTTTGGGGCGGAACATATTTCCCTCCTAAACCTAGATATGGACGTCCATCATTTAAAGCTGTCTTGAAAGAAGTTGCTAGAATTTATAATGAAGAGCAAGAAACAATAAAAAACAACACAACAGTAATATTAAGGCATCTTCAGCACAGATGTAATCCATCGGAGCATATCGATTTTTCAAAAGACAAACTCAAAGAAATAGCTGAAAGACTCTGCTCTATCATTGATTATAAATATGGAGGTATCCAAGGAGCCCCTAAATTCCCACAAACATCGCTGTTCGAATTTTTATGGAACATCGGAGTGATGGCAGATAATGACAAAATGAAGAAGGCAGTCACAACGACTCTAAACAATATTTGCCAGGGCGGAATCTATGATCACCTTGCTGGTGGTTTTGCCAGATACTCTGTTGATGACAAATGGCTTGTTCCGCACTTCGAAAAAATGCTCTACGACAACGCACAACTTGTTAGCTTGATGACTCAAGTCTGGCAAGAAACCAAAGACCCAATTCTTCATCAACGTATACATGAGACATGTGAATGGGTGCTAAATGAAATGATAGGTGAGCACAATGGTTTTGCATCTGCCCTCGATGCTGACTCAGAAGGTGTCGAAGGTAAGTTCTATATATGGTCGAAAAAAGAGATATATGATGTACTGGGTAACGAAGTAGGTGCCGATTTTTGTGAGATTTATGGAGTCACTGAAGCTGGAAATTTTGAAGGTGAAAATATTTTAAATCGCCTGGAGGCAAAAGAATTTTTTGGGGAGGATAAGGAAAATAACCTCCAATCCTCCAGAAAACGCCTCCTATCCTCCAGGACTTCCAGGATCAGACCCTCCTGGGATGACAAAATATTGTCCGACTGGAATGGCCTTATGATCTCAAGCCTCGCTTATGCAGGTTATATATTCAATCAAAGTCATTGGATCAAGGCTGCCATCAAAGCCTATGAATCTATCTGCAAGCATATGATGGTCAATGGACGATTGAAACATGCTTATAGAAGTGGTCAAGCCAAAGCCCCTGCAACAGCAAGTGACTATGCAAATATGATCGAAGCTGCGCTCAAACTTTTCCAAATTCAAAGTGATGATAAATTTCTAAAACAAGCAATAGAATGGACTGAAACAATGGAATCTCATTATTGGGATCCAGAAGAGGGTGGATACTTTTTCACAGCTAATGATACAGATGATGTCATCATCAGAACAAAATCCGCAACTGATGATGCAACACCAAATGCAAATTCAATTATGGTCTCAAATTTGAATACGCTTTTTCTCTTGACTGGCGATATCAAATATCAAAAACAATCAGAAGACACGATTAAAGCCTTCTCTTTAGAAGCTAGTGAAAACTTATTTGCCCACACCAGACTCTATTCTGCATTAGTTGAGATGTCCTCCCCAATCCTAATCAGGATGATGGGACCGGATATAGAACAGATGCAGACGTTCCTGGCAACACTCAAAGAATTGAGAGTTCCAGGAAGCATCCTCCTCCTAGCAAATAACAATTTTGAAACAGATAAAACATCACCGCTTACAGGAAAATTACCTGTAGATGAAAAACCGACAATTTATATTTGCACAGAGAACACCTGCTTGCCGCCAATCACTGAAGGTGAAGAACTCAAGAAAACCTTAAATCAACAAAAACTGAGATTGAAATAATTAACAAAAAGTTAAAGACTGATTGCCACAAAAAAGATCACTTATATTAGAACAATCCAAGAATTGACACGCGTAATAAATTTAAGCTCGACCAAAAAAACTTGGATCGTTCTATGTGTGCTTGAGCAATAATATGCTTAATATAAATGTCTTGTTGTTTTGAATTCATTCTTCGAAAATAACACTCTTTTGTTTCATGTTCTAACAAGCACATAATTTAGTTACCTCCAATCAAGTATCGATGGAGATTTTACCAATTGACTTACATCAATAAAAATGAATAATAATGATAATTATATTCACAAAAAGAGAATAAAAGTGTGGAACTTTCACAACTAAAAATTTTTAGAGCAGTCGTACAAACAGGCGGTATTACATCAGCTGCCAAAAAACTTCATCGTGTTCAATCAAATGTCACGACACGAATTCGCCAATTAGAAGATGAATTGGGAGTACAACTTTTTATAAGAGAAGGTAAGAAACTCCATCTCTCACCAGCAGGTAAAATCTTTCTCGAATATGTTGACCAAATATTGGATCTTAGTGAAGAAGCACAGGAAGCTATACATGACATAGAACCCAGGGGTATTCTCAGAATTGAAGCAACTGAGAGTGCAGCAACTGTATTCTTGCCTGCACCTTTAAGAGTGTACCATGAGACCTACCCCAAAGTAAAAATAGAACTCACGATTGGAATTTCAAAAAACTCAATAGAAAAACTAGCAAACAATCAACTTGATATTGCTTTGGTAAAAGACGAAAACACCAATATCCCCTTTGAAAAAATACCTATTTACAAAGATGAACTTGTTATAGTTGCGGGAGCTAACCTAAAAGAAATAAATGATCCGAGTAATCGTAGTACAAATACAATAATTGCCTTTTCAGAAGGTTGTATAAACAGAAAGATTTTAGAAAACTGGTTTTCAATAACAGGCAAAGTTCCTGAAAGAACAATCGAGTTATCTTCTTTTCATACTATTTTAAGCTGTGTCGTAGCAGGTATGGGTATTTCTGTTGTTCCATATAGTATTCTCAACACCTTCCCTCAAAAAAATAGCCTAAGCATTCACAATCTTCCAAAGTCATTAAACACAATAGAAGCTTTTCTAGTTTGGAAAAAAGAATCAAAATCTCCTAAAGTTAATGCACTAATTGAAATAATAAAAAAATATAAAAACGCTGATTAAAGAAAAAATAAAATTTGCTTTGTTATTAAAAATCAATAAAGTAACAGGATAAAATTATGTAAAATAAAAAGATAACCTAATGAATAAAATTACTATAGCGTTCTTTACAATCTTTTTACTATCAATCTCACTACAAGCAAATGCAGATCTTCTTCAAAATTATCATGAAGGATGCATGAAAGGCTGTTTGAAAAAATGGAAAACGAACTGTTTAAAATTGTGTAACTGCACTGTAAATCCATTTCGAGGAAGCTCTGATCTTCAAGTCATCAAACTACTAAATTCATGTAAATTACAAAACAAACTAGATGCTTGCAAAAACTACCACCTAAAACCTAAAACAGCATTTATTCCAGATTGCAAACCTAAATAAAAAAAGCCCAGCTAAAAAAGCCAGGCTTTCAAAAAACGATCAATGTGATTTTAAAACCTAACCGCCTGTATTCATAGAGTCAAAGAAGTCATCATTATTCTTTGTTTGCTTAAGCTTATCAATCAAGAACTCAATGCCATCCATAGTTCCCATTGGATTAAGAATACGACGTAAGACGTAAATCTTCTTCAACTGCTCTCTAATAAGAAGCTCTTCCTTACGTGTACCAGAACGAGCAATATCAATTGCAGGGAAAATACGCTTATCAGCAACTTTACGATCAAGAATAATTTCAGAGTTACCAGTTCCCTTAAACTCCTCAAAAATAACCTCATCCATTCGGGATCCTGTATCAATCAATGCAGTTGCAATAATAGTAAGCGATCCACCTTCTTCAATATTACGTGCAGCACCAAAGAAACGCTTTGGACGCTGTAAGGCATTTGAGTCAACACCACCAGTCAAAACCTTACCTGATGAAGGAACAACAGTATTATAAGCACGACCAAGCCTTGTAATAGAATCAAGAAGAATAATGACATCTCTCTTATGCTCGACAAGACGCTTGGCTTTCTCAATAACCATTTCTGAAACTTGTACGTGGCGACTTGGTGGTTCGTCAAAAGTTGAAGAAATAACTTCACCTTTAACCGAGCGTTGCATGTCCGTCACCTCTTCAGGACGCTCGTCAATCAAAAGGACAATCACATAACATTCTGGATGATTGGTAGTAATAGAATGAGCAATATTTTGCAGTAAGACAGTTTTACCAGTACGAGGAGGCGCAACAATCAAGCCACGCTGTCCTTTACCCAGAGGTGCAACAATATCAATAACACGTGCAGATAAATCTTTTATGGTTGGATCCCCAATTTCCATATTCAACCATTGATCTGGATAAAGAGGCGTTAAATTATCAAAGTGAATTTTATGACGTGTATTTTCAGGGTCATCAAAATTGATTTTATTGACTTTTAAAAGAGCAAAATAACGCTCACCTTCTTTAGGGCTTCGAATTTGCCCTTCAATAGTATCACCAGTTCTTAAAGCAAAACGTCTGATCTGGCTTGGACTAACATATATGTCATCAGGACCAGGAAGATAATTAGCATCTGGTGATCTTAAAAAACCAAAACCATCCTGTAAGACTTCAACAACCCCTTCACCAGTAATATCAACATCTCTTGCTGCAAGTTGTTTAAGAATAGCAAACATGAGCTCTTGTTTTCTCAAAGAACTCGCATTCTCAACTTCCACCTCTTCTGCAAACTCAAGCAATTCTGTTGGGGATTTTATTTTTAGCTCTTGAAGCTTCATTTCCTGCATAGGAACACTCCGGATTGGCGTAAATTATCCTGAGAAAATCAGGATAGCCGAGATTAGGTAAGATTAGGGAAAAACAATATCAGATGAGTAAATGTACACACATCTAACAAAAAAATTACCCTACATATTATGGATCACCCCAGAAATGAAAAACTCTGGGAAATTTGACGTTAGTGCTTATATCAAACAATAAAGATAAATCAAAGTACTTTTATAACATCCACGCAATTAATTTAACAATATTAAAATGGCTTAATAATGACCAAAAATACTATAAAGATCATCAACAAAGTTGGAACTTCATTTATAAATCTGTAAAATTTTTCAGATCTATTATTATTATCTGCCTCAAATTCTTTACGCCATTTTGCTAAAAACATATGGAAAATAGAAAGCAATACAACAAACATCATTTTTGCATGAAACCAACCATCCAAATATTGGTTTTGTAATACCGCAACCCATACGCCAAAAATCCAAGCTGCTATCATAGCTGGATTCATAATAATTTTCAGAAGCTTACGCTCCATAACCTTAAAAGTTTCAGATTTATCAGAACCAATTTCTGCTTGGGCATGATACACGTATAGCCTTGGCAAATATAATAATCCTGCCATCCAGGCAATAATAGATACAACATGCAAAGACTTGATCCATAATTCCATGAAAAACCAGAACCTTCAAAAGTTAACAATTCATAAACTCACGAAAGCCTTAACGTGATTCGTAATTCAGAGTCACCATCAAAAAGTTTGACGAATACGTTTTACAAGTTGTTCAACATTCTCAGGTGGTGTTTCTGGAAGAATTCCGTGTCCTAAATTAAACACAAAAGGTCCATCTGTAAGTTTTTCTAATATTTCGTCGATACGTCGATTTAGCCTATCACCGCCTTGAATCAGCAATAACGGATCTAAATTTCCTTGCACAGCAACCTTATTTTGCAAACGATCACGAATAAAATTCAAAGAAAGTGTCGTATCACAACTGACCGCATCAACCTTTGTCATTGTAACAAATTCGGTGTACCTATAGCCAGCTCCTCTGGGAAATCCAATAATTGGAACATCTGGATAAGCTGCCTTCATTTGTCTAACAATTTCTTCAGTCGGTTGGATAACCCATTTTCGAAACTCATCCTCAGGTAAATTCCCAGCCCAACTATCAAAAATCTGTAAAACCTGCGCACCAGCTTTTATCTGTCCAGAAAGATAATCAACAGATGCAAATACCAATAATTCTATCAATTTTGAAAAAAGATTTGGATCAGAATATGCAAACAACCTAGTTTTTGCTTGATCTGGCGATCCCTTACCACCAATCATATACGTTGCCACTGTCCAGGGAGCCCCGCAAAATCCTATCAAAGCAGTTTCTTTAGGTAACGATTTTCTTAACAACTCTACCGTTTCGCAAACACTACCAAACTTGTTTTTTGTTTTTTTTATATCAAGTTTTTTTAAATCTTTTGCGTTTTCAATAGGCTCTAATTTCGGCCCTTCTCCTTGAACAAACTCAACTTTTTGGCCAAGAGCATCAGGAACAACAAGAATATCTGAAAACAATATGGAAGCATCAAATTCATACCGGCGGATAGGTTGCAACGTAACTTCACAAGCTAACTTTGGATTATAACAAAGATCAAGAAATGATCCAGCTTCCTGTCGTGTCTCCCTGTACTCAGGCAAATAACGCCCAGCCTGTCTCATTAACCAAATTGGTGGAACTTTGTTGGATTGCCCTAAAAGAGTTTCTATAAAATAGGGCTTATTCGTTTTTGATTTAGCAGGTACAGGCAAATTTGAACCTCATTTAAATAATTAAATAATATAATTCTTTAAGAATTGTTTCTTCTTTTACTTATATCTGGATAACGGATAAACAATTTTATTGCCAGTCTTTCCACAGCTTACCATGATGTGTAAAACGTCACACAATATCTAGACATAAAACAATCATACTAAACTATAGATATATTATTGTATCTATAACAATGTATTAGATGATTTGATTGAAGTTATAAAATAAGATAACTTGTGTATAATTATGGCATAAGATTTCGAAAAAATAGGAATTGAATTGAATTTAAAAAATAGCGTTTCTTATTCCACAACTTCAAAATTGTGTATATCTCAGTGGACAAACTTGAATAAAAAAACACAAAATGGGGTCTTTGGTAAAACAAGCATATTTATAGGTAGTTTATACACAATATGAGCATGGATAATACGCGATATTTCCACTTGCATTTGATTTCGGATTCCACCGGTGAAACATTAACAGCTATTGCGAGGGCTGCATCAGTCCAATACTCGTTAATTTCTGTTGTTGAGCATATTCATCCGTTGGTACGTACACCGCGACAATTAGATAGAGTTTTGCAGAATATAGATATGCAACCTGGGATCGTTTTGTACACGATCGTGAGTAAGCAATTAAGCTCAAAATTGGAGTTGAGTTGCAGAGAACTTAATATCCCATGTGTACCAGTTCTTCAGCCGGTGATGGACGTTTTTGAGTCCTATTTAGGAGCGCCATCTACACCAAAAGTTGGTGGCCAGCATGAACTCAATAAAGAATATTTTAAACGCATTGATGCTATGAACTTTTCATTACTTCACGATGATGGAAACTTACCATTAGATCTGAGCGAAGCAGATATAATTATATTGGGTATTAGTAGAACATCCAAAACACCAACAAGTATTTATCTGGCAAACAGAGGGTATAAGACAGCAAATGTTCCTCTGATACCTTCAATAAAACTTCCAGCTCAACTGGAAGAAAACCCGAATGCAACTTTTGTAATTGCACTTTCCGCGAGTCCCGAACGGATTTCTCAGATCAGACGAAATAGATTAGACAGCCTATCGGATGCTATAAAAGATATGCAAAATTATGTAGATGTAGATCAAATTACTGAAGAAATTAGATACACAAAACGTCTATGCGCCAAATATAATTGGAAATCTATAGATGTAACGAGAAGGTCTATAGAAGAAACAGCCGCTTCAATAATACAAATGTACCAAAAAACAAAATATGCCAAAAACTAATACTTTAGAAAAACATCAGCAGGAATGTAATATGAATACATTTGTTAATATGAAAAAAAAACTGATTTTGGCATCAGGGAGTTCAATTAGAGCAACTCTATTAAAAAACTCTGGTATTGAATTTACAACGAACCCTGCAGATATAGATGAAGATAAGGTGCGTTTAGATTACTTTAAAGAAAACGCAACAGGTACTATTTCAAATCTGGCTGAATTATTAGCGATAAAAAAAGCAAAGCATATAAGCTCCCAGGATAAAACATCTTATGTGATAGGGGCTGATCAGATTTTAGCTCTAGATAATCAGGTTTATTCAAAACCAAAATCTAAAGAAGAAGCGTTAGAAAACTTATCAAAGTTTTCAGGAAAAACACACCAACTTCATACAGCTGTATGCGTAGTCAGTACGGAACAAACTTTATGGGTGTATTCTGAAATAGTAGATATGAAAGTGCGGAATTTATCCAACGAATTTATAGAAAAATATATTAATACAATGGGCGATGATGTTTGCAAATCTGTGGGTGCATATAGACTTGAAGATTTAGGTGTGCATTTATTTTCAGAGATTAATGGTAATTATTTTACCATATTAGGATTACCAATATTGCCCTTATTAAATTTTTTACGAAATGAAGGAATCATAGAAGAATGAGTGATATAAAAAAAGCATGTGTAATTGGATGGCCGATTTCTCATTCTCGGTCACCAACGATTTTTTCATATTGGCTAAATAAATATGAATTGGAGGGTGAATACAGTAAACAAGCAGTAAAGCCAGAAGACTTTTCTGAATTTGTAAAAAATATGTCTCTAACCAATGAGTATGTTGGTGCAAATGTAACTGTGCCTCATAAAGAAGTTGCCTTTTCAATTGCAGATGAACCAGATGAAGCGGCAAGAGCAGTAAATGCTGCAAATACTCTATGGTTTAGCGATGGAAAAATTTATGCATCAAACACTGATACATTTGGATTTATGACTCATCTAAATAGATCTGCGCCAGACTGGAAACATTTAGAGTCTCCTGTCACAATTTTAGGTGCTGGCGGTGCAGCAAAAGCAATTATTTTTGGCTTATTAGAGCAAGGTGTAACAGAACTTCGCATATTGAATCGTACCAAACAGCGAGCAGAAGAGTTAGAAAAAATCTTTGGAAATAATGTGAAGGTTTTTGATTACAGTGATCCTAAAAAAGCACTAATAGATTGCTCATTACTAATTAATACAACAACTTTAGGGATGACTGGATCTCATGAACTTGAGATTGATTTATCACCAATGAACTCACAATCAATTGTTGCTGATATCGTCTACTCACCCCTTGAAACACAACTCTTAAATCAAGCAAATGAAAGAGGGTTTAAAACAGTTGATGGGTTAGGAATGCTTCTTCATCAAGCGGTTCCAGGCTTTGAAATATGGTTTAACAAACGCCCAGAAGTAACGAGCGAATTGAGAGACTTAATTATAAGTGATCTTGGAGAATAATTATGTTCATCTTAGGTTTAACAGGTTCAATTGGTATGGGAAAGACAACCGTTGCAAAACGGTTTATAGAACACAATATTCCTGTTTTAAATGCAGATGAAGTTGTCCACGATTTATATAAAGGTGACGCGGCAGTAACAATAGAAAATACATTTCCAGGTTCTGTGAGAGATGGTGTTGTGGATAGAAAAATCCTGTCAAAAATCATCATGAAAGATCCCGAAGGTTTTAAAAAGCTGGAAGCAATCATTCATCCACTAGTTCGCGAAGTCGAAGTCAAATTCATAGAAACAAGTCTCCAGAAAGGACATAATATCGTCGTCTTAGAAGTCCCGTTATTATTCGAGACAGGTATGGATGAATTGGTGGACTTTACAATAGTTGTCTCCGCACCAGATGACATAAGAAGAGCACGGGTTTTAAAACGCCCTGGAATGACAAAAGAAAAATTGGATTCCATTATCGAAAGACAAATGCCAGAAGGAATCAAAAAGTCACGTGCAGATTATATTGTGGATACATCAACTGAAATATCCGAAACATGGAAGCAAATAGATACAATAATCGAATCGTTGACAGGGAAAACACCAGCAGCAGTTGATTTATGGGATGTTTCTAGAGATCAACCGATAGCAAATTAAAGGTTTGATAAAAACATGCGGGAAGTTGTGCTTGATACAGAGACAACAGGATTTGATGCAAAAGCAGATGATCGAATAGTTGAAATAGGATGTGTTGAGCTGTTAAATCACATTCCAACAGGTGAGACATATCATGTTTATATCAACCCTGAACGGGATATGCCGCAAGCAGCCTTCGAAGTTCACGGATTATCTACCGAGTTTTTATCTGATAAACCATTATTTGCGGATGTTGCTACATCTTTTATCGAATTTATTCAAGACTCACTCTTAGTGATTCACAATGCTCCTTTTGATGTTGGTTTCTTAAATGCAGAGCTGGCAAGAGTAAATAAACCACTTATAAAAAACGAAAGAGTTTTAGATACACTTGCACTGGCAAGAAGAAAACATCCAGGTGCTCAAAATAGTTTGGATGCATTATGCAGGCGCTATAAAATTGATAATTCAGCAAGAGAGAAGCATGGAGCATTGCTCGACTCTGAAATTTTAGCCCTGGTATATTCTGAATTAATCGGAGGAAAACAAACGTTCTTGGAACTAGGAAGTTCTCCAAAAACTTCATCAAAAAGCAAGGTCAGCTATAAACAAGCCACGCCTCGCCCTGTTCCATTAAAATCAAGACTATCTTCAGATGAACTGGAAAATCACCGCAGTTTTGTGGAAACCCTATCTTCAGATCCAATTTGGAAGAAATATTTGAACGCAGATTAAGATATAATGTGTATAATTGAATTAATTTATAACAGGTTCTTCTTGATTTTGTGCCTCTTTAATTTTCTCTCGAAACAACCCTCCAAAATCTATTGGATCAAGCTGTAAGGGAGGAAATCCACCTTCCTGCGACATTTGGTAGACAATATGACGTAGGAATGGGAACACTAAAGTTGGGCAATCAACGAAAAGGACAGGTTGTAATAGTTTTTCAGGAATGCTTTTTAAGGCAAATAATCCAGCATATACAACCTCTAATTTGTAAATATAACCAGTATCATTCTTTGCATCTGCATTGAATTCTAGGGCAACTTCAAATGTATCTTCACCAACTTTTTTGGGAGAAACGTTTATACCGATCTCAATATTAGGGTTGGCACCAGGACCTTTCAAACTTTCAGGTGAATTTGGACTCTCAAAAGATAAGTCTTTTACATACTGTGCCAAGAGATTGAGCTGTGCGTTTTGTTCTTCTTGTTCTTCCATAAAACTTTCATCACCTAGTTTATCATGACCATTACCGGAATCCGCCATAAATATTCAAGCCTTTCAATGATTTCACCATTTGGCCCTAACATGACTGATAAAAACCTGCAAGAATTAATCACGATATTTCCATGGTGAACTCGGATTTGGAGGGTTGGTTTGTATTTTATCATCAAGATCATTATCACCACTATCTGGAGATATATTTTGATACTCGGCATCAATGATTGGGTTAGGGTCAGATTTTTGATGATAACTTTGATTAAATGAGTCTTCGGAAAATACCGAAACTTTCATATTACCCTTAGCAATTAAATATTTGACAATTGATTTTGCTATATAGCGTCTGAATTGAGGTATAAATAACAAAAAACCAAAACTATCGGTAATAAGGCCAGGTGTAAGCAGAAAGGCACCAGCAACTAAGAGAAAGACACCATCAAGGACGGAATCAACCGGGAGGTCTCCTTTTGCCATCGCAGTTTGGGTTCTTTGTAAGACGCCAAGCCCTTGCCATCGTAATAAGCTAGTTCCAACAATTGCTGTGACAATAACAATACCCAGAGTTGCCCATAACCCAATGATTTCGCCAATTTTTATGAAGACCATTATCTCAATAATAGGAATAATGATAAAAATTAAAAGCAACAATGGCATGGTTTTGTCCTATATAGTAAATGATCGAAAGATTTAATTAATATTTATGAGTATTTTTTTCCATGCAATAGTTGTATTTTTACGTTATGGGTTTGCATTATCCATATAAGGTTTTATATTTCTATCAACTCAATTCTAATTTAAACCTTATATGTATGCTATCTTTTGAAAATAATAAGAGTTTAACGATTACATATACCTTATATACCAATATTCCTCTATCAAATAAGCCTTGATAAAGGTAATATGAGAATTCAATTAAAACTGACCTTCCTAGGATTTAGTACAAAATGGACGAAAGTTTAGATTTTACCACATTAATATTCTTAGTCTTGGCCGTTGTGATTTTTTTAAGACTTCGGAGTGTTTTAGGAAGACGCACAGGACATGAGAGGCCACCTTATGATCCAGCTGCGTCTCGCTCAGAAGACAATTATAATTATCAGAACAATGATAATGTCGTTCAATTGCCAACGGGCCGCGAAGAAGAGGGTAAAGAAGAAAATAAAACAGAAAATATCAGCGAACGTATTAAAGGCTTTGCCCCTGAAAATAGTCCTTTAGAAGAAGGATTACTGCAAATTGCTAAAAAAGATACGGGTTTTGAACCTGAAACATTCTTGCTTGGGGCAAAAACAGCATATGAAATGATTGTTGTAGCATTTAACGAGGGAAATCGCACAGTTCTAAAACCTCTGCTTGCTTCTGATGTATATGACAGCTTCGAAAGAGAAATTACCTCAAGAGAAGATCGCGAGGAAGTAATAGACTCAAGTTTCGTTGGTATTGATAAAGCTGTTATAATCGATGCAGAGTTACGTGAACCCGAAGCTTTAGTAACACTAAAATTTGTAAGTAAAATGATTTCTGCTGTAAGAGATAAGGCTGGAGAAGTTATTTCTGGTGATCCTAAGAAAATCATTGAGGTGACAGATATTTGGACATTTGCTAGAAATGTATCATCTAGAGACCCTAACTGGAAACTAATTGGTACAGAATCGGCAAATTAGAAATTCAATAGCCAGTACGTTGGGTTAAGAAAAAAAAGTGCAAATATAAAGATAACAAGAATAAGTATTATGCGTTTTATAAAGTTAATATTGGTTGGAGTGGCTTTTGTAGTATGCATTAATTGTATACATGAGACACTTGTCACTCCCTCAGCACAGGCTCAACAAACCAGAAAACAGGCATCACTATCACCTCCTAATGTTATGGCTTATGTAAAAAGAAAACCTAATTTTCGTTTAAAACAAGTCTCTTTTGCTGAACTTCCTGGCTGGGAAACTGACAATCATCATGAAGCATTTAAAGCTTTTATTCTTTCTTGTCGTAAAATTATTGCAACAAGAACAGGAAGGTCGCTGGGTGAAGCAAGAAGGCCAAAACACATTTCTAAAGCATGTGAGTTGGTGAGTAAATTTAAGAAAGCCCCTGATAGAAAGACATCAAAAGTTTTCTTTGAAACCTATTTTGTTCCACACAAAGTTAATACATCTAAGAAATTTGGACTGTTAACAGGGTATTATGAACCTGAAATCCTTGGATCTAGGACAAAAACAGACAAATTCAAATATCCCATTTATAGAAAACCAAAAGACCATGTTCAATTACGTTCACGAACTGGAATTGGGAAAAAACTTGGTGGGTTGAATGCTGGCCGTAAAACAAAATCAGGGATCAAACCCCTTCCAACTCGTGAGGAAATTGATAAAGGAGCACTAGACGGTAAAAAACTAGAGCTTGTTTATCTATCTGATATCATAGATGTTTTTTTCCTTCATATTCAGGGATCTGGAAGAATAAAGCTAACTGATGGCTCAGTAATACGTGTGAATTTTCATGCTCGTAATGGACATCCCTACAGTTCAATTGGCAAATACATGATTAGAAATAAGCTTGTTCCAAAAGAAGGTATGTCACTGGATGCCGTTAAAAATTACTTAAGGAAAGACCTAGACAGAGGTCAAAAAATTCTTTGGGCGAATAAATCTTATATTTTCTTTAGAGAATTGAAAGTTAGAGAAAGTCGTTTGGGCGGGCCTTTAGGGGCAATGAGTGTTGCTTTGACCCCGGGAAGAAGTTTAGCCGTTGATACAAAATATCATGAATTAGGAATGCCAATATACGTTGTTTCCAAAAACATGAAACATCATGGAGAAAATGGCTTTAAACGTCTTATGATAGCTCAAGATGTGGGATCAGCAATTAAAGGAACCCAACGAGGAGATATTTTTTGGGGCACAGGAAACAAGGCAGGTAAAATTGCTGGAAATACTGGCAATCATGGGTCTTATTACATCTTGTTACCAAAGCAATCTTTAACATTTTAAGATTATTATCTCTCTAATGTTAAAGTGATAAGTTTGAGTAAGATTGCATAATTATGGGCAAAAGCAAAAATATACATAATAATGAAAAGCCCAATGATAGTAAAAATTCATCTTATCTCTCAAAAGACGATCAGGAACTCTGGAATAAGATTGCTAAAACAACAAAACCGCTTGAGCACGAATATCGTGATCGGGTGCCTAATATAGAAGTTCAAGAAAAGAAAAAAGTAAATAAAACTCCTCCCAGACCGCAGGTCCAACTCCCATCTCAACCCCCTCAATCAAACCAAACACCATCAAAACAGAAAAACATCAATTCAACCCCAATTACAGAAATTGATCGTAAAAAGATACGTAAAATTGCAACGGATCAAATAGAGATTCATGCAACGTTAGATTTACATGGTTACCGCCAGGAACAAGCACATACCGCCCTAAAGTCATTTATTCGAAATGCACAAGTTCAAGGTTACAGATATGTTCTGATAATCACTGGAAAGGGAATCACAAAAAAAACATCTCAATCTGGTTTTTGGCAAGAAGAACAACCTGGCGTATTAAAGCGTAAAGTTCCAGAATGGTTATCAGATCAGGACCTGAGAGAATATGTAGTGAGCTATTCATCTGCTCATCCCAAACATGGAGGTGAAGGAGCTTTATATGTTCAGATCAGAAAGCTAAAAAACAGATAGGTTATCTATTGTGAAACTTATAACATTTTGCAAAGATAAAAGTTCATTTGAAATAGGGATATTGATAGATAACGATCAATCAATTCTACCTTTAAACACACCAGAGTACCCAACACTTTTAGATCTCATCAAGAGAGAAGAAAATATAGATCAACTTGTAAAGTCTAAGATTGCCAAAATAACAAAAACAAACAGTATACCAATAGATCAGGTAGAAGTCCTGCCACCCATACCTATCCCAGAATCAATACGTGCCTGTATGGCTTTTGAGCAGCATATCATCAATTGTACCCGTCAAGTTGGGTTAGGAAAATTGGCTTTCCTGGATGAAGCAATAGAGAATGTATTTGGTAGAAAATTTTCGATAGCTAAGAATGTAAATAAAACATTTTACAAGCATCCTATATATTACAAGTCTAATCGCTTTTCAGTTGTTGGCCATAATGCTAATATAATAATTCCCTCTTATGCAAAACAGTTAGATTATGAGTTGGAGTGGGGCGTCATAATAGGAAAAAAAGGGAAGAATATCGAAGAAAAAAACGCCAGAGAATATATTGCAGGTTACACTATTTTTAATGATTTTTCTGCAAGAGATATCCAGTTAAAAGAGATGAAAGGACGTTTAGGTCCTTCAAAAGGAAAAGACTTTGATACAGGAAATGCAATAGGTCCATGCCTGGTGACTCCTGATGAAATTGTAGAACCATATAATTTACAAATGAAAGCAATTGTGAATGAGGAAGAATGGTCTCTAGGAACCACCGCAGATATGTATTGGTCCTTTGAAGAAATGATTTCATATATTTCAAAATCCGAAACTCTCTATCCCGGCGAATTTATAGGATCAGGAACATGTTCTGGAATAACAGGTATGGGATGCGGATTGGAGCATGGAAAATATCTACAGCCTGGTGATGAAATTGAACTTTATGTTGAAAAAATTGGGTCTTTAAAAAACAAAATTACTTCTGAAAATGAACGTGTAAAAAAATACTGATTGAATATTATTCAAGTCGATAACAGGATAATAAAACATGTCCTTAAGAGCATCTGATCTACCAATTTTAGAATGTCCTTGTATTCGTCCAACAAACGCAAAGCAAACACGATTTTCTGAAAAACCTCTTTATCAAGAAGGCCTCTATGACTTAGGTCATGATATATTTGCATGGATGGTGCCTAATGGGTCTTGGGGAGAGTCAAATTCTGGGCTTGTAAAAGATGAGCATAAATCTCTTCTCATTGATACATTATGGGATCATGAATATACCTCAACAATGCTTGATGTGATGAAAGAATTTACGCACAAAGCACCCATCACAACCTTAATAAATACCCATGCTGATGGCGATCATTTTTGGGGAAACTACCTATTAAAAAATATTGAGATTATTGCATCCGAAGCTACCCTAAAAGACATGAGTCACCATGTACCAAAACAAATGACTTTATTTAATTTGGTGGGCAAAATATTTTCGTGTATTCCATCAAAACATTTCCAGCAAACAGGACACTGGTTTCAATCTATGGGCAAACCATATACTTTCAATAAGGTCATACACACTCCTGCCAATAGAAGCTTTAATAATAAACTATCCTTCAACTTAGAAAACCGCCAAATTGAATGTTTGGAAGTTGGACCAGCACATAGACCTGGAGATACAATTGTATATATTCCCGAAGCAAAAACTCTCTTCACAGCAGATATTTTATTTATTGGTAGCACACCAGTAATGTGGAGCGGACCAGTTGAAAACTGGATCAAAGCTCTTGATCTGATTTTATCAATGGACATTGAAAAAATAGTACCAGGTCATGGCCCAATCACAAATAAAGATGGCGTACAACTTGTTAAGGACTATTGGTTATTCGTTCATGGAGAGGCTTTTAAAAAATTTAGTGCAGGTATTTCCGTTGAAACAGCAGCCGAAGAAATTATTCTTTCAGATGAGTTTCAAAACACACCTTTCATAAATTGGGATTCTCCAGAAAGAATGATGACCAATTGTCATATACTTTACAAACATTATTCTGGCAATCTAAAACCTCTGAAACCTCTTCAAATAATAAACTTACTAAGAAAGCAAGCAATACTCGCAAATAAATTACCAGAAGCAAGTCCCAAAAAAATGAGGCTCTAATTTTGATGACAGGATACACGTGGTTGAGGCTTGTACCAAAGCTGAGCAGGAATTAACTTAGGTGTTTGGCCCGCAACTTCTAAAATTATTTTGCGTCTAATTGCACTAACGAATTCATTTTGGGCCTTAACTGGAATTATAAATGAGCCAGGGCCACCAATAACACAATCTTCATAATAGATATCAATATTCAGTGGCCCATAATAATTATATTTCACATGATTTTTAAGCAAAATAGGAAGACCATTAATGACAATGCCCTGAGAAGTAACGCTATCTCGTGCTGAGATCACTGGATGACCTTCATTGTTTGCACCATCTCCAGAAATATCAATAACACGCCTAATACCTTCATAACTGTTATTCTCAATAAGGCTCGCAGCAAATAATAAAGCATCTCCTATAGATGTTCGGCGCATTCTTGTTAGTTTGGCTTCTCCTAATTTTGCAGCAAATTGTTTTGCTGTATATACATCATCAATAACTGTCCATGGAATAGTAACTTTATGTTTTCCAGCATCAGCCCATTCAATATATGTGACAGCAATGCGGCCATAAAGACCAGATTGAATTGCGCGGATAACTTCAGGATGTTGAATGGCCTCCAAATATCCGTGTCTTTGTAAGATTATTTCTTCTTCATCCATAGAGCCTGAAACGTCGACAGCCAAGACGAGTTCAACATCGACAGAGACCTTCTTTGCATAGGTGGAGAGTGTCGTGAAAATGACAAATACAGCGCTAAAAAATATAATATAAAACGTTTGTAACAAAACTGTCATATTTACAGTTTGTCATGTTTTTTATTTTTTTCAACTAGAGAAAAGTTCAAAAATAATGAATTTTTCACAAAATACCATTTAAATAATTGAAAATTAAAAGATAATTTTTCTAATTCATTGAGGGTATATGTAATATAAATTTTAAAACCATATAATTAAAATTACATAATTCATTAAACAAACCAACTTTCGTCTATAAAAAAGAGCTATAACTTTCTTAAGGCAACAGATGTTACCTTATGATCAGTTCCTTTTTTTAAGATCAAGAAAGCACGTTGGCGTGTGGGAAGTATATTTTTTTTAAGGTTAAGGAGATTAATTGAACTCCAAATATCTGTTGCAGTTTGAATTGCTTCATCATCTGATAGTTTAGAGTAGCGATGAAAATATGCATCGGGGTCAAGAAAAGCTGTTGTACGAAGTCTCATAAACCTTTCAATATACCAAGTTTTGATTTGCTCTTCATCAGCATCAATATAAACTGAAAAGTCAAAGAAATCTGAAACAAATGGAATGGCCTTGCCATCTTCTGGTAAACTTGCCGGTTGAAGAACATTAAGTCCTTCAACAATTAGAATGTCTGGTTGATTAATTACAATCTTTTCGTCTGGAACGATGTCATAATGAAAATGTGAATATACAGGTGCTTCTACATTTCTTTTTCCTGCCTTAACATTCTCTAAAAACAAAAGCAGTTTTTTCACGTCAAAGCTTTGAGGAAAACCCTTCTTATCCATAAGTTCACGAGTTTGTAAAGTATGATTTGGATACAAAAAACCATCCGTCGAGATAAGATCAACTCTTGGATGATTGGGCCATCTGGAAAGTAGAACTCGAAGAACACGGCCTATGGTGCTTTTACCTACGGCAACAGATCCACCAATACCAATAATAAAGGGCATTTTTGCTTCAGTTTGTCCGAGAAATTTGGATGTAACTTTATGTAAAGCTTGTGCTCGTTCGACATATAAGTTTAGCAGTCTTGAAAGAGGTAGGTAAACCTCAATAACTTCATCCATAGAGAGGCGTATATTAATACCACTAAGTTCATCAAGCTCATCTTCACGAAGAGTCATCGGAGTATCGGCGCGCAGCTTAGCCCATTCGTCTCTTTTAAAGATTTGATATGGGGAAAATTTTAAGCTGGTCCCATCATTCATGTTTTAGTCTTTTTCTTTTCTTGCCGAGAAGCTTTTTCCTCTAAACCGGAAATTCCCATTCTCTGATTTAAAACCTCAAAAACATCATCTATTGATACTTCACGACTTTCAAGTAAGACTAAAAGATGATAAAGCAGATCAGCTGCTTCATTTTTCAAAGATTGATCATCTTCGCTTGTTGCAGCAATAACGGTTTCAACAGCTTCTTCTCCTAGTTTTTTTGCACATTTTCCAGGACCAGCTTCCAACAATTTCTTTGTATAAGATGTCTCAGAACTTTCGGATTTTCGTTCTCGAATAATTTCAGAAAGTTGAGATAAAATATTTTTTGTCATTTATAATGCCTTATAGCTTAGATTAGTTATCCAATCTCACAGCAACTCCAGCTTCAGCCATATGGCGTTTTGCTTCACCGATAGAATAATCACCAAAATGAAATATAGAAGCAGCAAGCACAGCGCTGGCTCCGCCTTTCACGACACCATCAACAAGGTGGTCAAGTTTGCCAACACCACCAGAAGCAATGACCGGGACTGAAACAGCATCAGAAATAGCTTTGGTCAAAGGAAGGTTAAATCCTTCTCGTGTGCCATCACGATCCATAGAAGTGAGGAGTATTTCACCAGCGCCAAGTTCAACAACTTGTTGAGCATACTCAACGGCATCAATTCCCGTAGCTTCACGTCCACCATGTGTGAATATTTCCCATTTCAGCGGCTCACCATTTTTTGAAACTGTTTTCGCATCAATAGCAACAACAGTGCACTGGGCACCAAATTTTTCGGACGCTTCTCGAACAAACTCACGATTAAAAACAGCGGCAGTATTTATTGAGACTTTATCAGCTCCAGCCTCAAGCAACTTTCGAACATCTTCAACTTTGCGAACACCACCCCCTACTGTTAGAGGCATAAAGCAATGCTCTGCCGTGCGTTGAACAACATCAAATATAGTCTCTCTGTTTTCATGGCTGGCAGTAATATCTAAAAAACAAAGTTCGTCTGCTCCGGCTGCATCATAAGCAATAGCACTCTCTACAGGGTCACCAGCATCAACAAGGTCAACAAAATTGACCCCTTTTACAACTCTGCCATCTTTAACATCAAGACACGGAATAACACGAACTTTTAGCATAAGAGTTTATCTCACCCTTTGTTCAAAATCTTCAAGGCTTCAGGTACATCAATGCGACCATCATAAAGGGCACGTCCAGAAATAGCACCTTCTAGAATTTCACAATCAGGCATCATAAGACGTTTAATGTCTTCGATGGATGCTAGGCCCCCAGAAGCAATAACAGGAATGGAAATAGAGTTTGCTAGATCAAGAGTTGATTCAATATTTAACCCTTTCAAAATGCCATCCCGGTCAATATCTGTATAAACAATGGCACTTGCACCGGCATCTTGATATTTTTGAGCAAGGTCTATAGCTGTTAATTCTGAACTTTCTGCCCAACCTTCAACAGCAACTTTACCTCCTTTTGCATCAATGCCAATAACAATTTTCCCTGGAAATTCTTTACATGCAATCCGAACCAACTCAGGATCTCGAACAGCAACTGTGCCTAAAATTACGCGGCTAATTCCTTTTTCAATCCAGTGTGCAATTGTCTCTAGTTTGCGAATACCACCTCCAAGCTGAGTGGGTATGGATATATTAGATAAAATATCTTCAACAGCTGAGCTATTAACAGGAGTGCCTGAAAATGCTCCATTCAAATCAACAATATGGAGATACTCAAAGCCTTGCTCTTGAAAGGTTCTTGCTTGTGCTCCTGGATTATCATTAAAAACGGTAGCCTGGTCCATATCACCAAGCTTTAAGCGTACACATTGTCCATCTTTAAGATCAATAGCTGGAAATAGGATCATAAGGACCACCGTAAAAAATTCTTGATAAATTGTAACCCAAGCTTCTGGCTTTTCTCTGGATGAAATTGCACACCAACGATGTTTTCTTTAGCAACCATAGCTGTAATAGGGCCACCATAATCAGTAGTTAAAACTTTATGTTCTGATTTTTTCGGGATAAAGTGGAATGAATGCACAAAATAAGCATGCAGTCCATTTTTTCCAGTTTTTATATCCTCTAACAGAGAATGAGGAGTTAAAACGTCTAGCGTATTCCAGCCCATATGCGGAATTTTAAGATGCTTATCATTTAGTTGGATAGGGCCAACCTCACCACCAATCCAACCAAATCCTTGCGTAGAACCATGCTCAAGGCCACGATCAGATAACAATTGCATACCAACACAAATACCAAGAAAGGGTTTTTTCTTAAGTATAACCCCTTCGAAAAGAGCATCCATCATCCCTTCAATTGCCCAAAGGCCAGCTTTACAATCTCCATAAGCTCCAACTCCTGGTAGAACAATGCGATCAGCCGCCAAAACATCTTGTGGCTTAGAACTGACTTTTATCCGAGCAGAAGAATTGAGTTCGACTTGAGCACGTTCAAATGACTTAGCTGCAGAATGCAGATTACCTGATCCATAGTCAATAATTGCAATGTCCATAAAACGCCCCGAAACAATGAAGGAACAACTAAATTCATTGTTGTTTTTTAATTAAACCCAGAAAACTTTGCTGTTCCCAGTGGAGTTCCAGGAATAAGCTGCTCATTTAATGAAATGTCATTATGGCTATGTTTCCAATGGGAAAAAAACTTTATTTCACTCTCTTTTTGATTTCTTCCACATACCGAACCAACCATCTGATAATCAGCACGATCAAGATTCCATCGTCTAATATTATTGCTCTCAAAGCCAAAAATCAAATTTATAAACAACGTAAAATAAAGGCTTAAACTTTCGCCTACACCGAAATACAGAATTAAAGATTGAAATAACATCACGATAATAAAATAAACAACCAACTCAACCCATAATTTTTGATAAATAAGCCAAATTAAAGGGAGTAAAAAAGCAAACCATGAAAAACCTTCCCGAACAAAGATGAGCTCATCAGCTTGATCTAATGGGTCCTGGGAAGAAACAATAGGTTTATGTACTGTATAGATTTTCACGTAATTCAGCCTTATGGGTTATAATATAATTAAATTCATTTTATTATAAACTTCACGAAACATACAAGATATAACATAACAAGGAAAGAATTCATCGTTAAGGGAATTATGAACAATCCTGGATATAAATAAAATTTATATTTTCAAGTGATTAGCATTTGTCTATGGTCATAATTTCAAAGTTTTATCAACTTAAAAACCCTTGATTTTCTTAAATTGGAACACAATATCGGCAGATATGGATTACAGAATGGATACGACAGCCCCAAAAGGGTGGCGTGGAACAACAATATTGACCGTTCGCAAAGGCGGTAAAGTTGTTATTGCAGGCGACGGACAAGTCAGTTTAGGTGACACTGTCATCAAAGGAAATGCAAAAAAGGTAAGATCTCTAGGCAAAGGAGATGTTATTTCTGGCTTTGCAGGTGCCACTGCTGATGCATTTACATTATTTGAGCGCCTTGAAACGAAACTAGAACAATATCCAGGGCAACTTGTGAGATCTTGTGTAGAACTTGCAAAAGACTGGAGAACAGATAGATATCTGCGACGCCTGGAAGCGATGATGATAGTTGCAGATAAATCAACAAGTTTAGTTCTAACAGGTACAGGAGATGTATTAGAACCTGAGGGCGATGTAATGGGCATTGGCTCAGGAGGCAATTATGCATTATCTGCAGCCCGTGCCCTAATGGACACTGACTATGATGCTGAAACTATAGCGAGAAAAGCAATGGGTATTGCGGCTGAAATTTGCGTATATACCAACAATAACTTAGTTGTTGAAACCTTGTAGTCATCTCCGATCAAAAAACAAACATTTACTTTATTATCACAGCCAAATAAATCACGAACAAAGACATGACAAATTTTTCACCCCGCGAAATTGTTTCTGAACTAGACCGCTATATCATTGGACAAACTGATGCAAAACGTGCCGTTGCAATTGCATTACGAAACCGCTGGCGCAGACAACAACTTGATGAAGAAATGCGTGAGGAAGTTTTACCAAAAAACATTCTTATGATCGGTCCAACAGGTGTTGGTAAAACAGAAATTTCAAGGCGTCTTGCAAAATTAGCAAATGCACCTTTTATAAAGGTCGAAGCTACCAAATTTACTGAAGTTGGATATGTCGGGCGCGATGTAGATCAAATCGTAAGAGATCTACTAGAGGTTGCAATATCTCTTGTTCGTGAAGATAAGCGAAAAGAAGTCAAAGCAACAGCACACATACATGCTGAAGAGAGAGTACTTGACGCATTAGTTAGGGATTCTGGTGAAGCCACACGCGAGAGTTTTCGCAAAAAACTCCGTGAAGGTGAATTGGATGATAAAGAAATAGAAATAGAACTTACTGATACAGGTACTGGAGGTATGCCAAGCTTCGAAATTCCTGGAATGCCAGGCAGCCAGGTAGGCATGATCAATCTGAACGATATGTTGGGCAAGGCTTTCAACCAGAGAACAAAGGTAAAAAAGATTAAAGTTAAAGACAGTTATGAAGCTTTAATTGCAGAAGAAAGTGATAAGTTGATCGATGAAGATCAAATTGTTCAAGAAGCAATTCAAACAGTTGAAAATGACGGAATTGTCTTTTTGGATGAAATAGATAAAATTTGTGCAAGATCCGAACGGGTTGGCGGAGATGTTAGCCGAGAGGGTGTTCAACGCGATCTTCTTCCTCTTATTGAAGGGACAACAGTCAGCACCAAATACGGTCAGCTAAAAACAGACCACATTCTATTTATTGCCTCAGGCGCTTTCCATGTCGCAAAACCATCTGATCTATTGCCAGAACTTCAAGGACGCTTGCCAATACGAGTTGAATTAAGAGATCTCACAAAAGAGGACTTCCGTCGTATTCTTGTTGAAACAAGAGCAAGCCTTATTAAGCAGTATGTTGCTCTTATGGAGACAGAAGGCGTTACTTTAGATTTCACTGATGATGGAATTGATGCAATTGCCGATGTTGCAGTTCAAGTCAACTCGAATGTCGAAAATATTGGTGCAAGAAGGTTAATGACAGTCATCGAGCGGGTCTTGGACAAAATTTCTTTTGATGCAACAGATCGCCCGAATGAAACAGTTGTAATTGATAAAGCTTACGTTGAAGAGCATATTGGTGATTTAGCTAAAAACGCTGACTTATCTAAATTTATTCTATAAAATCAGTTAAACCAGGGCCAATACGTAATTGGTCCAAATAACTGGCCTGCTGCAGCAAGAGCACCCACTACGAGTGATATATAAGCAATCATAGTTGTGCGACCATGGCGTTGCCCCATCTTATATATAATATCATTTTGCTCAGCGAGCTTGGCTGAAATTCTTTCTGCGATAAGTTCTGCAGCCTCCGCATTTGCTTCAATTTGTTGTTGCGTTAGGCGTCTTTCATGGTTTTTTTGCAAAAAGTCCCGATGAGCATCAGATACTGGTGACATGTTTTTATTAGCTCCCTGTGAGTTTTTATTCAGTGAGCATAAAGAGACAAAAAAGTTTTTTCTAGGGCAGCAGAAATGAACAAATTATAAATTTTTTTAGTTCACAGTGAATTGAATCGTATATTTTAGAAAACCCATGTAAGTATCATAAACTAGTGACAAATAGCTTATATGGAAAATACAGTGAAGCATATCTGCAAATACACATTAAATATACTTTCTGCACTCGTCATATTCTTAATTTCGCTGAATGTATCTGCTCAAACACAATACCAAAAGGGTCCATTCACACCTGAAAATGCTCCAATAGCACCAGAATGGAAAATTGCAAAATGGATTAAAGGTGAAGGAAGCTCCTTAGCCGATCTTAAAGGACAGGTTGTGATAATTGATTTCTTTCAATTATGGTGTCCTGGCTGCAATAAATTCTCGATACCTTTAATGTCGCTTTGGGAAAAGGAATTTGCTCCAGAAATTTCATCAAAAAAACTTAGCCTTATTTCTATTCATACAGTTTTTGAGGGCCATGAATATCAAACAAACAAAAGGCTACAAAAATTTATCAAAGAAAAAAAGTTTGGTCATCCAGTTGGAGTGGATAATCAATCTCCCGTGAGCAGGTTACCTGACACGATGAGAACTTACCAAACATACGGTACACCAGAAATGGCATTTATAGATAAAAAAGGAAGATTAAGGTTTCAAAAATTTGGCTATTTTGACCCAGAATGGGCAACTACATTTGTAAGACAATTGCTTTCAGAAAAAAGTTAGCAATAAGGTGGCTTCAATACACAAAGCCACCATATTAATATTGATTAAGAAGTTTTTGCAGCAGCTATAGCTTTTAAAATCATATCTCTAGCTTCAGCTTCATCACCCCAGCCAGTGACTTCTGCCCACTTACCATCTTCAAGATCTTTGTAACGTTCAAAAAAATGAGCAATACGCTTCAAAAGCATTTCAGGTAAGTCATTGACAGAGTTAATATTTGTATACATTGCCGAAATTTTATCAGAAGGTACAGCTATGATTTTCTCATCATGACCTCCCTCATCTTTCATTTGTAATACACCAATAGGTTTACAGTTGATAACTGCACCAGGAATAAGTGGGCGTTGATTTGCAACAAGTACATCAATTGGGTCCCCATCATCTGAAAGAGTATGCGGAACAAAACCGTAATTTCCGGGATATTGCATTGAGGTATATAAAAAACGATCTACAAACATCGTTCCTGAAGCCTTATCCATTTCATATTTGATTGGATCGCCACCAATAGGAACCTCAACAATGACATTAACATCCTCTGGGGGATTATTACCGATAGAGATAGCATCTATGCGCATGATTGCCTCTTAACTTATATAACTGGGACTTAGTAAATTATTTACGCACTGTTATCGTGAGAATCAAACTTAAATAGTCCACAGAATGTCACATCTTGCTTTTTATAAAAAAAATGGCTCGATACTAACGCATCAAGCCATTTTTATCATAATGAATAAAGTATTATTTGCTTTGTTCAAAAGCTTTTGTAGTTGCTTTACTGAAAGACTGAGTTGCTTCAGTAGCAATTTTATTTGATAATTCGTAAATTTCTTTAGACTGATTACCAAAAACTTCCATTTGCTTTTTCATAAAATCAGCCTGTAATTTAGCAGCTTCAGGTAGAGATTTTGTTTGTAAAATAGCTTCCGCAGCCTCAAAAGCAGCTTCCGTATTTTCTGAAGCTTGTGTAAGAATTTTATCTGTAATTTTCTTTGTGCCTTTGTGAGTCGTCTCGTAAGCTTTTTCCATGGCTTTATTTGTGTCTTGAGCCATATCAGCAATCTTAGAGTAAGCTTGCTTAGTCTGAGTTAAGCCATCCTCCATAGCTTTCTGAAAGCCTTCAGGGATTGCCATGTCTTGAGCATTTTTAAGCATTTGTTCAGTTTGTTTTGCAAAATCATTCATAACGGTATCTCCATATCAACCAGGGTTAATTGACATTACAAATTTATATATAAACAAGTTTTTTCGCATTGCAACAAAAAATATTGCATCGCACACAGGTATGACTTAAATTCGTTACTTTCTAATAAATTTTTACAGAATATCTAAATATATTAACCAAAATGATCCTTTAATATTCCAAGATGTTTGTCATAATGCTTCCAGCGATGCATAGATGTTTTGTATATCGGTTGTTGAACTTGTGGTCTGCTTGCTGTCTTAATACTTCTTTGATTTTTTTCAGGTGTTAAACAGTCTGCATCAAATTCCAAATTTAGATCTGACAACATCTTTCGAGTTGTATTTTCAGGATTATCGACAATCTCCTCATAATGTATATCAGTAATCTCTCCAGGCAGAATTGAGTGCCAATATTCCATAAGCTTTTGGTAAAGTTTATAAAATTTAGCCAAACTCTCCAAATTTGTAGAAAATGACTGAGCACCAGGTTCCGTAAATCTCTGAAAATAGCAAGATAAACATGTATCGATAGGGTGGCGGACACAATGAATAACTTTTGCATTGGGAAAAAGAATTTTAATCAGCCCAATATGAAAAAAATTAAATGGTAATTTGTCGGTAACAAATTTCTTTTCCTCAGGGTTGAAGCGATTGAGATGATCAATGTAGTCATCAGCAAATGAAGACAACACACTTGGCGAAAGTAAAGAAATATCTCTTGGATACTGAAAAGCCCCAGATTTAATTCGGATTAGACTTTCAGCAGTTTTTGCAATTTTAAGGATTTCGCCAGCAGAAGCTATATCATGATGCCTGGAGAGAATTTGCTCAACAAGTGTCGTTCCAGAACGCATCATACCTAAAATAAAGATCGGTGTGTCACTATGATGAGAAGCTGATTTAAGTCTCTGAAAAGTTTCAGCAGAATAACCTTCCATCGTTTGATGAACTAAATCTTCATAGAAACTGAAATTGATCTGGTTTTTCTCTGAAATAAGGTTATTACCAGCAGAATAAGATGCAAAAGCATCATCATATCTATCATTTTTCTCAAAAAGTCTGCCGAGAGTAAAATAAGCGATAGAGTTTGCTTCAGGTGATAAACACCCGGAATTTATTTGCGAAGTAAGCTGCTCTTGGATTTGCTCAAGATTATCTGATGTTTCAGACATTTGGCTAAGTTGATAATAAACCTCAATTGTATTCGGTTTTATTTTAAGAACTTTATCAAAATAATATTTTGCTTCATCAGTTTCTCCCCAGATCTGGTAAAGCAAAGCCTTTTGAAAAAGCGCACCAATATGGTCAGGCTCAAGCACCAAAGCATTATCATATGCAACAAGAGCATCTTGTTTACGATCAAGTTTACCGAATGTATTCCCAAGAAAGACATGATAATCTGGAATTTGAGGGTTTATCTTAATAACTCTCTCAAATGCAATAAGTGCAGCTTCAAAATGTGCGAGTGTAAAAAGGCAGTGTCCAAACTTTAACCAAGCATCAAAACTATCAGGGTTTATCTCAACTGATCGTTTGAAAAATTCATACGCTAAACCTTGACGGTTTAGTTTTTCATAAAAATGACCAGAAAAAAAATTAACTTTATAGTTATTTGGATAAGCTTCTAAAAGTGTATCTAAGCGCAACTCGGCTTCTTCTACTTTATTTTCCGCTAAAAGACTTTCTATACCATCAATCTCGCTTTCAAACATGTCAGTTTCAACTAATTCTGTTTTGACAGCTGAGAAGGGTGATTTTTGAGTTTGAGTTCCAAATGTAATATCATGTGTCATAACTTCACAAACAACAGTGATTCTATGAAGGATTAATTAATACCTAACACAATCCACAGAAGGACCCCATGTTTTAAAAGCGCCATAAAAGACGAGCCTTGATAACGCTGTATAATATTGACATGATTTTTTAGATAATAGAATCTTCTAAATCAATTATAGTTATGACTAGGAACAGTCGTAATAATCGGCTTATTCTGTGTAATAATAATTGTATGCTCATACTGTGCAGTATAGGAACCTTTGGGTGCATACAAAGACCAGGTATCTTCTCCATCCACAGCCCATTCAGCATGAGTTGATAAAAACGGCTCAACAGTAATCACAGAACCTTTTTTCAAAACACGCTTATCTTCATGATCATAATAAGACGGAATTTCTTTTGGGTCTTCATGAAGAGAACGGCCAATACCATGGCTTGTCAGGTTCCGAATGATTTTTAAATCATATTTTCGAGCTATTTTCTCAACTGATTTTCCTATTGAATTAAGAGCTGACCCTGCCTTTAAATTTTTAATGGCATAATTCCGTGCTTTTTTTGCAGCGGTACAAACAGTAACTTGCTCCTGAAGAGAAGGTTGGACCAGGAAGCTTGCGCCTGTGTCGCCAAAAAACCCCTCAAGTTCAGCAGAAACATCAATATTGACCATATCTCCTGGCTGAATTTTAGTCTCATCAGGAATGCCATGGGCAACACATTCATTAACACTGATACAGGTTGCACCTGGATATTGATAAATTAATTCAGGCGCAGAGCGGGCTCCAAAACGCTCCAGCTCATGGCGTCCAATATCATCAAGTTCTTTTGTTGTAATTCCCGGTTCAATCTTTGAAGCCATAAAATGCATTGCATCCGCAACAATACGTCCAATGCGCTTAAGAGCTTCTAGATCATCTTCTGAATCAACGGTCATAAGTCACTTATTCTGCCGCAGCTAGTTTTTCAGCCTTTTTACGTTCATGAGGGCACAGATAACGTTTACGAAGACGTATCGATTCAGGTGTCACCTCAACAAGTTCCATATCATTGATATAGGACAAAGCTTTCTCCAAAGAAAGTTTCATTGGAGGTGTCAACTGAATAGCATCATCCTTACCAGATGCGCGAACGTTTGAGAGTTTTTTACCCTTCAACACATTCACTTCTAAGTCGTTTCCACGTGAATGTTCACCTACGATCATACCTTCATAAACTTTTGTTTGTGGGTCAATCATCAAAGGTCCGCGATCTTCGAGGTTCCAAAGAGCATAAGCAACAGCATCACCTTGAGCATTTGAAATCAGCACACCTGTACGACGTCCCTGAATAGCGCCCTTGTGATGAGCCCAGTCATGAAAGACTCTGTTCATAACAGCCGTACCACGAGTATCAGATAGAAGCTCACCTTGATATCCAATCAAACCACGTGTTGGCACATGCAAAACAAGTCTTTGGCGACCGCCACCTGATGCTTTCATTTCAAGCAGATCACCTTTACGCTCTGAGAGCTTTTGTACAACTGTACCGGAAAACTCCTCATCTACGTCAATAATAACTTCCTCAATGGGCTCCCAACGTTGACCATCTTCGTCCTTCTTAATCAAGACACGAGGACGCGACACCGTAAGTTCAAATCCTTCTCGGCGCATAGTCTCTATCAATACAGAAAGCTGCAATTCTCCTCGGCCAGCAACTTCAAACGAGTCTTTGTCATCTGTTTCGTTGATTTTGAGGGCAACATTACCTTCAGCTTCTTGTAACAAACGATCCCGAATAACACGGCTTTGAACCTTATCACCTTCTTGGCCAGCAAGAGGGCCATCGTTAATGCGGAAAGTCATCGACAGTGTTGGTGGGTCAATGGGTTGCGCTGGGATCGCAGCATTGATACTTGGATCACACAATGTATCCGCTACGGTTGCCTTGGTCAGTCCTGCAATAGAGACAATATCACCAGCAACCCCTGCATCAATCGGTTGGCGTTCCAGACCACGAAAGGCAAGAACTTTAGAAACACGGCCCTGTTCAATAACTTCTCCATCACGAGAGAGAGCATTAATGGCCATATTTGGCTTAACCACTCCAGATTTAACACGTCCCGTCAAAATTCGTCCTAAGAAAGGGTCTGACTCTATTGTTGTCGACAACATGCTGAACTCACCTTCATCAACCTTTGGCTTAGGCACATGCTTAAGAACAAGGTCAAATAAAGGGTTCATATTTTCTTGTGGTCCATCTGGATTATCAGCCATCCATTCTTGTTTTGCTGAACCGTACAAGACAGGGAAATCTAATTGATCTTCATTGGCATCAAGAGAAGCAAAAAGGTCAAAAACCTCATCAACAACCTCTTCATGGCGTTCCTCTGGCTTATCAATCTTATTAACAGCAACAATTGGGCGCAAACCAACTTTTAGTGCTTTGGAGACAACGAATTTTGTTTGTGGCATCGGTCCTTCAGCAGCATCAACCAAAACAATAGCTCCGTCCACCATATGCAGAATACGTTCTACCTCACCACCAAAGTCAGCGTGGCCCGGTGTATCAATAATATTAATACGCGCTCCATTCCATTCAAGGCTTGTACATTTAGCTAAGATCGTAATACCACGTTCTTTTTCCAGGTCATTTGAGTCCATGGCGCGTTCAGCAACACGTTGGTTATCTCGAAAAGCTCCAGATTGCTTCAACAGAACGTCAATGAGTGTTGTTTTGCCATGATCAACGTGAGCGATAATGGCAATATTGCGCATTTCCATAGACATAAGGCTGTAAGTCCGTTTGTTTTGTAATTTCCAGTAAGAAAGTCTCTCTAAAATCATCTCTTAGAGAGTTAGATATAAAATGATTTCTTAAGGAATTTTCTGGTTTTCTATCTAAAATCGCGCATCCCTTAACACATCTGAAGCAAGATAACCAGATAAAATGACTCTAAGCTTTATGGGAATTGAGATGAGAAAACCGATGAATAAAGGGTTAATTCCAGCCAAACCCTATCTTTTTTACAATAGACTGACCAAATGTCTCTGTTTGTTGTGCAACAATTTGCCCACCCATTTGGGCATAAAATTTCATAGCTGGATGATTATCTTCCAAAGCCCAAACAAATAAACCTTTAAGTCCATTATTTTTAAGTTTGTTTTTAGCTTCCGTAAAAAGTTTCCGGCCAAGTCCAAGTCCGTGATAAGTTGGGTGAAAATAAAGTTCGGTTATTTCAGCGGTATAGGGAAGAGATTGATTTCTAATATGTCCTATATTTGCATAACCAGCAATAGAATGATCAAAACTCATAACAAGAATATTAGGCTTGCGTTTCAGAAACATTGCCCACCAATGAGTCCCTTTTTTAGCAATATACCGTTCAACATCGAGTCCGGATATGACACCAAAATAAGTATAACGCCAAGCAGCTTCATGAACGGCTGCTAATTCATTGGCATCTGAAACCTGAGCAGAACGTATTGTTATGATATCATTCATATTACTCATAAGAACCATCATACATGATTGATATGAATGTAATATATATAGTCTTTGTGATAATAAATAAGCACTTAACAAATGACCAGAATTAAGATGATGGCGTTCTAATATAGCGATCCATTTAACCAGTTTTTATGATGAAAACCTTCTCTAATATCCCAGATTTTTTCTTTAAACTCATCACGATTGACAGTTATCAAAAGCCATCTTGCAAAATCTGCTATAGTTTCAGGCATCACAAGCTCGCCTTTTTTAACCCAGTCTCGGTAAAATGTTACATCTGGAAACTCTTCTTCAGAAACATTCATAAAGGTATCAACCATATCAGTTTTCACCAATCCAGGTTTAAACAGACCAACAGCAATATTTATACCCTCAAGCTCTTTCCTGAGACCTTCGTATAATACTTGAGAGGCTGCTTGTGCAATTGAATAAGCAGCAGCTCCAAAACGTACCTTGTTTCCAGCATCTGATCCTATAAACAAAACGCGACCACCTTCTAAAACAGAAAGGAGAGCCTGAGTTAATAAAAAACGAGCAGAAACATTTATTTCAAATGATTTCTGCCAGGAGGGTTGATCCAGTTTGGAAAGTTTTCCTATCTGAAAATGCCCAGCACCATGAAATAAACCAACAGGTTTATGCATTTGTCGAGTAGTTTCTAAAATTTTATCGTAACAACCAAAGTCAGTTATATCTGCAGAAAATGGCTTAATAAGACCTCCAGCATAGGAAGCAGTTTCTTCCAGCGCATGATGTCGACGTCCTATCGCAAGAACATTGATGCCATTATCAGAGAGCTTATGACATAAAGCTCTCCCAATACCGCTTCCTCCTCCAGTAATAATAGCTGACTTGATCATATCTTAGGTCTTTAGGTTGCGACGTGCATATTGGCGAAGTCTCAAAGCATTAAGTTTAATAAAGCCTTGAGCATCTTTTTGATCATAAGCCCCAGCATCATCTTCAAAAGTCACAATGTCTTCAGAATAAAGAGATTTATCGCTCTGACGCCCCACGACAATAACATTACCTTTATAGAGTTTAAGGCGCACAAGACCTTCAACATGTTCTTGAGATTTATCAATAGCGGCCTGTAACATTTCTCGTTCAGGAGAAAACCAGAAACCATTGTAAATAAGCTCGGCATATTTAGGCATCAACTCATCTTTCAAATGTGCTGCTCCACGGTCAAGCGTAAGAGACTCAATTGCACGATGAGCTTGTAATAAAATAGTCCCACCAGGAGTTTCATAAATTCCACGAGACTTCATGCCAACAAATCGGTTCTCAACCATATCAATGCGGCCAATACCATTGTCACGTCCAAGATCATTTAACTTTGCAAATAAGGTGGCAGGAGAAAGCCGCTCACCATTCAATGAAACAGCATCACCTTTCTCAAAACCAAGTTCAATATACGTAGCTTGATCAGGAGCCTCTTCAGGAGAGACAGAACGCTGGAACACATAAGAAGGTGCTTCTTCCCATGGATCTTCAAGAACTTTTCCTTCAGAGGAAGAATGCAGAAGGTTAGCATCAACAGAAAATGGAGCTTCACCTCGTTTGTCTTTTGGAACTGGAATTTGATGCTTCTCAGCAAATTCAATTAAATCAGTCCGGCTTTTCAATTCCCATTCTCGCCATGGAGCTATCACTTTAATATCTGGGTTAAGTGCATAAGCTGAAAGCTCAAAACGAACCTGATCATTACCCTTACCAGTAGCTCCATGCGAGATTGCATCTGCACCAGTTTCTTCTGCAATTTCAATAAGACGTTTCGAAATCAAAGGACGAGCAATAGAAGTACCCAAGAGATAAACACCTTCATAAAGCGCATTAGCGCGAAACATTGGGTACACATAATTGCTAATAAACTCTTCTCGTAAGTCATCAATATATATTTCTTTGATGCCAAGCATTTCAGCTTTTTTACGTGCAGGTTCTAATTCTTCACCTTGTCCCAGATCTGCCGTAAAAGTCACAACTTCACAGTCATATGTTGTTTGTAACCATTTAAGAATAATGGAGGTATCGAGTCCGCCTGAATACGCTAAAACAACTTTATTGATATTTTTGTCAACTGCCATGATGATCTATCCTGATGCACTAATATTCCAAATCAAGACCAAGTCACGCAAATAAATAATTAATTTAAAAGTCTGGATAAAGTGACTTAATCAAGAAAACTTTAACTCAGGTCTTTAGAACTTTGACTGTGAGAATGCAAGCGAGAATGCACTTAATATGCCTCAAACAAAGATCAAATAGAAGATGCATCAAATGCATTAGTCTTTAAGTTGAAACATCTCAATAAATTTTACCATAGGTGAGTTTTGGTTCATCCCATCAAGAGGAATATCAAAAAACATCATCATGCCGCGCAAATTCATACCTTGTTGAGATGAAGGAAATTGCGAAAAAGCTGTCGGAAAACTATAAGGAAATGTTTTCCCAAAAGGAAACATATTGAAAGTATTAGGCATATATTGAGGCATAGGCATCATGGCTTGAAAAGGAGAAGTAGGCCATGAAGGTTTCTGATAAAACTTAAATATATCAAAAGCATGCGAAAATGGAGTTTCGAACCCTTGGTTAGATTTAAACAAATTAGGAATATAGTTCAGTTGCGTAGGAAAGACACTGGGAACTCCAGATGTACTGGATTTTGACGTTGTCGCACCAAGCGTCTGTTTCATAAGATTTGTAGAAACTTTAATATTTTGAATAGTGAGCTCTGCACAGGCTTCCATTTGAGCAATAGATAAATTGACGAAGGATTTGTAAAAAGCATTCTGTGATGCAAAGCCAGGTGCAAACATGATATTTCCTAACAAGTGATTTTAGAATTGAAGCCAGTATCAAGCCAATTCATATCAACGAAGTTAATTTTCCAGAAAATACTATATATTTATTTATTGTGCACCGCAACATAAAATTTATATTTAGGAAAAAGATTTTCTTAGAAGGTCCTTTTTTCTATCAAACCCTTTATCATCTCACCTGAATTTGTAAGGTTTTTGAAAAGTTGACTGCCTTTGTTTTTATAGTCATCATCAAGTGATTTACCAGCTACGGCAAGTTTACAGTGTTTTAGTAGCTGCTTATCGCCATTAAGCTCACATTTTTTAAGTATTGAATTCACTTTCTCAAAATCATTCAATTTTCTGTATGAATCTATCTGAGAGAGATAAATCATACTTGAATAGGGCAATTTACGTTCGGCATGATAATAAAGTTGATCTAACTCATGACGTTTTTTACGTGAAGTATATTCTTTTGCTAAAGTCACATAGAAGCTCAAGGATGCGCCCAGACTTTTGTCAGCATGTCTCAGAAGTTGATAAGCTCTATTTTTTTCATTAGCTTCAATCAAAATATTATAAATCACCAGTCGAGTATCAGGATACTTGGATTCTTTATAAGTCAGCGCTTTCTTTATATATTTTTTAGCTTTTGTAAAGTTTTTCAATTTTGCATGTTTAAGAGCTTCTGCAGAAAGCCTGTGTATTTTTAAAATACGCCCAAATCGCCCTGCTGTAATTTGAGAATGAAAACGCTTAACTGTTGGTCGAACTTGCGCCCCTTGTCCAAAGTGTGAGGACAAATGTTTGGAAAGGCTTTTAATCCTGTCTTCAGCCTTAGGATGAGTTCTCCTGAGATATTTACGGACATTCCCCAAAGCTGTTGTTGCGAAAGTTGATATGAAACCATCTATAGAATAAACTTTTGGTATGTCCTGTTTAATTTTTGCCTGTTCTTTTTCGCCTGATCGAATACGTTCCAAAACTTCAAAAAGAGCTGTATGATCATACCCAGCATATTTCATATTTTCTCCTGAAAACTGATCAGCCTGATACTCCTGAAGTCTGGAATGTCCATGAAGAAGAATGTCTTCGGTTAAGATTGCAAATCCTTCTCTAAGGATGTGTCCCTGGAAACGGTCTTGGGCAACAGCGTTTTGATTTGTAGAGACATGTACCAGGTTATTATGTGAGCTAACACTTGTATTGTTTATAATACTTCGTGTGCTCCATATTGAACCTGCAACATTTGCAACTTTTGCAGCCTGACGAATTCCTTTTTCATCCTTAAAGTGCTTTAAAAGCAAATGTCCCATTTCATGAGCTATAAGGGCTGCCAGTTCATCTTCTGATTTCAACCTATCAAATGCACCAAGACTGATAAAAATATCTCCTGAAGGTGTTGCATATCCTTTCACATAAGGTCCATCTATAACAAATATGCCAATGCGTTCTGGCCTCTCTCCATGCCAGTACTTTAAGAGTCTTTTGGCAATAGATCGGAGGTATTTCTCAATTTTTTCATCACGGATGACTGTAAAGCCACCTAGTCCCGTGGAAGATGAAGAGGGGTTTTCAGCAAATTTTACTAAAGAAACTTTTACATTTTCTCCAGGCTGTAAATGAACAAGTTTTTGAGCTTTAGAATGTTCTCCAAGACCAACCTGACCGATAGTAGCGCCACATCCGCTTAAGAAGGCAAAGACTATGAAAATACAACAATAGGTCTTAATAAATTTTAATAACATGACACACTTCCTGATCCACTTGAGACAGGTCCACGAGGAGTTGAGGGACTGGACACACTTTCTGGAGGACAGGGACGCGCTGGGGTTAGCGCTACAGATTTATCAATCCATCCAGTTTTTCCACTGGGTAAAGCGATTTCAAAATAAGAGGCATCTTGCTTATAGATAGGGGTTCCAAGAATAGTAAGACCAGGCAGCCTCCTTCGAGGAAAGTCATGATGTGCTATTTGTAATATTTTTGTGCCATAAGCTTTATCATGGATCCAGATCTGTTTTTGATGGAATTCAGTAACAAATCCAATAGGCTCCCGGGGATCAAATTTTTGCGGTATATGAATGTTTTGCTCGGCAATCGGTTTTTGTTGAATATTAGCGATAGGAGAAACAATAAGAGTATTTTGTGCAGCTTTCTGATCTGCACACCCAGAAACGACGACGCACAAAAAAAGAATAAAAATGCAAGATCTGCAGTAAAAACAAATATACATTTGTAAAATACCAAATTTAAAAATTATAAAACAAGTAATTTAATAAAATAGTTTTTGAGATAAATGCATAATAAGAAATTTATTTCTTTTCATCAATGGTAGAATAAAAAAAGATAACAGAAAATTTAGGCATGACATAATTTATTATTATAATTTTAGACTTTTTACATGCTTTAAGCACGGCGACCGGCTAGTAACCAATAGATAAAACCTGCAATAAATCCTGAAGCTGAAAAAATAATCATATATCTTGTGTTCGGTGCAGCATAACTAATGCCATCACCTGTTGTATAAAGAAAAGGAATAGCCAGAACCGCTAAGCCACCTGCCAGCATATAATAAATAACGGACCTGATTTGAGCGACTTCACCAACAATAACGGCGATAAGTGCCGGCAATATCGTAAGAGCGGGTCCAACAGAAACGATAAAAAGACCGACCCCAATAATATCATTAAGATAGCTTAAACTAGGATCAAACTCGACAATCTCAGAGGTATAACTTGCGCCTAACTCTTTACCCCCAAGATAAACCATCACGATGAGGGCTATAATTATTGAGACAAAAAAAGCAAAAGCAACAAGTAAAAATCGCCCAATAACTCTCATCCTGATAGCTCCTTATTGATTTGTCTTTTCTAATTCTTTTCTCAAGCTGGCTTTGAGTTTAACACTAGCAGATTTAAGCTGTCCGCAGGCAGCCATAATGTCTCGCCCTCTAGGGGTTCGAACTGGGCTGGCATAACCTGCTTTGTTTACAATATCAGCAAACTTTTCGATTTGCTCCCAATCAGAACATTCATAAGGAGCTCCTGGCCAGGGGTTGAAGGGGATCAGGTTTATTTTTGCTGGAATGCCAGCAAGAAGCTTAACCAGCTTTTTAGCATCAGCCAGCGAGTCATTCACATCCTTTAACATCACATATTCAAATGTAATTCGCCTTGCATTTGAGACACCAGGATAGTTTCGGCAGGCATCAAGAAGCTCTTTTATTGGGTATTTTTTATTAATCGGTACAAGTTCATCGCGAAGATCATCACGAACCGCATGGAGCGAAATCGCGAGCATAACTCCAATTTCCTCGCCACAACGTTCTATCATCGGAACAACACCAGACGTAGACAATGTAATACGGCGCTTGGAGATAGAAAGGCCTTCACAATCACTTAAGATTTCAAGAGAGTGTTTGACATTATCAAAATTATAAAGGGGTTCTCCCATTCCCATCAAAACAATATTCGTAATGGCACGCTCGCCAGTTGGAATAAGACCGTCAGTCGGACGTGTTGCATCAGGCCACTCACCAACTTTGTCTCGTGCGATCATAATCTGGCTAATAATTTCCCCAGCAGTAAGATTACGTACAAGCTTTTGAGTGCCCGTATGGCAAAATGTGCATGTTAAGGTGCAACCAACCTGGCTGGAAATACACAATGTTCCACGTGTTTCTTCTGGAATATAAACAGCTTCAACTTCAGGTGCCTTTTCACCAGGACGGCTGGCAGCAAGACGCAATAACCATTTTCTTGTCCCATCAATAGAGATTTGTTCAGTAACAATTTCTGGTCGGGCAATAGAAAAATGTTGAATGAGTGTTTCGCGCAAATCTTTAGAGATGTTCGTCATCTCTTCAAAATCTGTCACACCTCGAACGTAAATCCAGTTCCATAACTGATTAGAGCGCATCCGAAGAGCTTTTTCGGCAACGCCAACCTGTTTAAGGTTTTCAGCAATCTCTTCACGACTTAAACCAATCAAGGAGATCTTATGAGGTACTATATCTTCATTTGCTTTCAGGTTATCAGATCCTGAAGGTAAGGGAGATGTCATATAATATCAGTTCCAGTTAAGTAAAATTTAACAATCCCTTACCTAATCAAATCAGGATTTCGGGCATAATTTATTAAGCTCTTCAAGAGCTTTTGAAAGGCCTGTAAGAGAATAAGTGTCAGTCGAAATTTTTCCTTTACTGGATTCACCGGTGACAATCATATTCTTACCCTTTTTCATCGCTTCGATGAGTTGGCCTTCTTGTTCTGTTTTTTCAACAAAAGCCTTGTCTTGTTTGCTGACAAAATTAAAAGATTGATCATCAATTTTGACCACAGGCTTATGACCGTCTTTAAATGGATAACCAATTTTTACACTGATTTCATTATGAACTTTATCCTTTGGCCAGTTTGTAATGTAAAAAACAATTTGTCCTCTGGTTCCCTTTTCTGAGAGAACTTTCTTAACTGGCTGGGATGTAATAAAACAAATTTTCTTTTCTCCAAAAACATGGACTTGCCAATCATTAAATGTGGCAACAACCTTAGCACTTTGCGCATATGCTGACGGTATAAGCGTAAAAGAAATAATAATACCAATGATATATAGAATTTTTTTAGTCATGGAAACTTCCCGATATAAGCTTATATTTTTTATATTTATAATGTCTTATAGACATTTGTTTTTACAATGCAACACATCCTAAACTTTACGCGTTTCAAAATTATGATGTGTTCCATGTTTATGTTCGGCAATTTTTTCAGTTTTTGCTAATTCAGATAGCGGTTTTGGCGCAAAACGCCCCAAACTTTTTATACGATCATACATGATAATTGCACCAGCAATACCAACATTGATACAAAACTTGGTGGGTATTTTAATAATATGATCACACTTCGCAAGCATTTGATTCGAAAGAACCCCTTTTTCTGGCCCTAAAACATAAGCAGCGTTCAATGGATGGCAAAAACTGGGCAAATCAACAGCGTCTTCTAAAAATTCAACACCAACAAGCTTACAGGATTGAGGCAATTGCATTTCATCAACGCTTGCCCAATTATACAAAGGCAGATGTGTTAAGGCACTCGAACTATCTGAACCAGCGCGCAAAGCTTTAGGATGAGCATCGACTGTAAAGACAAAATGGGCATTAAACGCATATGCTGAGCGAATAAGATTACCCAGATTCATGTTCTTTGAAATCCCTTCAGCACCTATTGCAAAATAACCACGCATTCAATTTCTCTATGAATTAAAGTTTCAAATGGCATATTTAGCAAGCGGGATAAAATAATTCAAAGACTTATTGGTTTTCCTTCAAAGCCTCTTCAGCCGCTTTTCGGTGTTTAGGAAGGATATTAGCCTGAACACTTGAGATTGCCAGAGCCAGGACCGCAGCATCATCGCCAAACCCAAAGCCAATAATAAAGTCAGGAATACCATCAAGCGGTAGAATAAAATAAGCCAGTGCTCCTAATAAAACATACCGAACAGAACTGGGAGTTTCTGGGTCCATAGCGCAATAATAAGCAGTAAGCAAATCTTCTGCAAACGGGATGCGAGACAAAACCTTTCTAAACTTTTTCCAAAAGCCAGATCGAACTTTGTCCTCTCTTTTCTGGAGTTGTTCGACAGAAATCTCTCTGTCATCTACTTTTTGTGGTAAGTTTTTTGAAGAAACATCATTTTCACTCATACTCAAAAAATCCTACATATCAAGTTACCACGCAAATAATAAATAAACTTGATAGGGGCGTTTTTCAACTAAAGCCGATCTTATTGCAATGTTGTACCAGATCCATCATCACGAGCTGCAAGTTCCATCTCAGCTAATGCAACCAGCACTTCGGCTCTAGATTTAAGGTCAGCAGCTTCAAGAAGCGCTTGTTTTTCCTGGGATCCGTAAGGGCTTATCATAGACAAAGTATTAACAAGCAGTTCATTCGAAGACCGGTGGATACTATCCCAATCGGCACTCAAGTCATTGTTATCTAAATATTCTTTTAAGACTTTAAGCAAATGTTCTCTGTCAACTTCATCCTCTCCAGCACCAACATCAAGGTCTTTTATAAAAGGTTTAAAATTGACATTGAAAAGCCTGTAAGGAGCACTTGAAGTTTCTTCATGAGAAATCACAAACCTTGTAATCCCTGTCAGAGAAATAAGCACCCGATTATCTTCCGTTTCAGTAAAGGATGTTAAACGGCCAACACATCCAATATCACGCACAGGAACATTTTTGCCTTTTGGAGATTGCTCATCCTGATAATCATCAACGGGTTGAATAATCCCAACAAGGCGGTCCCCAGCAAGAACTTCGTCTATCATCATCAAATATCTAGGCTCAAAAATATGCAAAGGTAACGTTACACGGGGGAGCAGTATTGCCCCATGTAATGGAAAGACCGGTATTGATTCTGGTAAATCATCTGGGTCTTGATATCTTTCGTCGATAGTTATGACAATGTTCTCCTAAAATAAATCAGAATTAAGAAAATAACAGCAAAGACAGTCGCTTACGCCCTTCAATGGTATCAGGGTCATCAGGCCCCCAGGCATCAAAAAACTGGATAAGTTGCGTCTTGGCCGCGTCATCATTCCAGCCAGGTTTGCGCTTCATAATGTCTAATAAAGCATCTGCAGCTTCAAGTTTTTTGCCATCAGCATTCAAACCCACAGCCAAATCAAAACGGGTTTGATGATCATCCGGATTTTGTTGCAGCTTGGCTTCAAGAGAGTTCGCATCGCCCGTAGAACTAGATTTTTCTTTCAATTCAAGATTAGCTCTAACGTTCGCAACAATCGCTAAGTCTTTTTTGGCTTCAGGGACAAGACTCAAAGCATCCTTGGCTTTTTCCAGCTCATTTTGAGCAACATAACATTTTGCAACACCAGCAAGAGCGGGAACATTTTCAGCATCTTCCTCATGTACAGCGCGGTAAACTTCTAAGGCTGTCTCAAGATCACCTTCTTCAAAAGCCTGATCTGCCGTTTCAAGCACAGCCTCAATATCATCACCCTGGTCTAGAATACGTTTAAAAAAGTTTTTGATTTCGCCTTCAGGCAAAGCACCAACAAAGCCATCAATAGGTTGCCCATCTTTAAAGGCAATCACAGCTGGGATAGATTGAACACCAAGTTGCATCGCAATTTGCTGAAATATCGTTGGATGCTCATCAACATTCATTTTGACAAGACGAATTTGCCCGTTTTCTGCCAACACAGCCTTTTCAAGAACAGGGGTAAGCTGTTTACAAGGGGCACAACGCGTTGACCAAAAGTCAACCAAGACTGGAGCTTGCTTTGAAGCTTCAATAACATCCGCAACAAAATCACGCGTAGTGGTGTCTTTTATAAGATCTGATAGATCATTCAGGTTGTTCACGCCAGACTCCCTGTATAATTATGAGATGTTTTCATTCAAGCCCTCCAAAATCCAAGTAAATTTCATATACAAAGGCCATGAAATTTTGAATTTTTAAACAAAAATCACTGGAATACAGTCTTATTCATGAAAAATGCGCTATAAGTCAAAATTTTACAATATCTTATAGGACTTATATACTTTTTTCATACATCTATTTATTGATTTAGGTCTTCTAAATCAAGAAACAATGGCTGATGCCCAGTTGCTTCAATGAATTTAACAAGATTATCTCGTGAGATTGTTGTTGTGTATCGATTTTCTAATGGATGAAAATTCAACAGCTCATAAGCCATCATACCTTTATCTAAAACCACTTGAACCTTAAGTTTCGTATCATTAATCAAGGAAAACGGTGTCACAGATCCAGGGCGAACACCCAAAGTCTCAAATAACAATTCAGGCCGTCCAAAACTAAACCGTCCTGTTTCCAAAACCTTATGGAGGGTCTTAAGATCAACCTGCGTCGTTTCAAGAGCAACAACCAGCCATAAATCTTGCTTTTTGCTCTTTAAAAACAGATTTTTCGTATGACCGCCAGGAATTTGCCCCCGTAAAGCTTGTGAAGCTTCCACAGTATGCAGCGCTTCATGCTCATAAGTTATTGTCTCGATACCGAGTTGATCAAAATACTCGAAAAGCTCGTCTTTCGTCGTGGGCATCAGCATGTATTTCGTAAAGGGTAATCCAAACTTTTAAGCGAAATATCAAAATAATGTGGATTGATATCAAATTTCACTATTGCAATATCGCTCAGTTTGCGCAATAACACGGTTTCCGAACGAAGACAAATGTCTTTTTACCTCTTTTGCGGGCGTAGCTCAGGGGTAGAGCATCACCTTGCCAAGGTGAGGGTCGTGAGTTCGAATCTCATCGCCCGCTCCATTTCACTATAAATTTCTTAAACATGAAGAAAAACAGACATAATTTACTATGTGAGCATAACAATGCGCCTCACTAATTAAGTCAAACCGTCTGGCTTATTATGAATCAATTTAAATGGAAATATAGTCAGCAGAAGAACTGAAATGACGAAAAACCCCAGTTTTCTTGGATTTCTCTCAATTATGCCATAACTATAGCAAACAACCGACTCGGTGTCAAGGACTTTCTTCCTAAAAAGTTTAAAACAGAACATGAAGAATGAGGCTATAGTAAAAAAACGGTTAACCCCCAACCAATTTCCATAACAGATCAAACACTTATAAAACGCACACAAACTACGTAAGTAGTCAACACGGATATCTTCTAATCAAACAAAAATGATAAATTATCTCTAATTTTTAATAACTTACCATAATGAATTTTAGAGGTATTTAAGATGATTGATCCTGCTGGTGGTGGTGCTGATATCCCTTCAAGTCCAATTGGTGGAGATTTAGGGGGAGGTGACATTGGTGGTGGTAGTCCTCTAGCAGACATACCGACAGGAAATCCTGGCGGCCTGGGCACAGGAGACCTCTCAGGGGGGTCGTTAAGCGAAAACCTCATTAATGGTGGCACTGGAAATGGGCAAGTAACATCCACACCAGCGCAAAACCTCATTCAACTTGCTGATGCTTCTGGGACAAATTGGACTTTTAAACAAGCCGCGCCATTAGAAACAAAACCGGAAAATCTCCCGGCAGACCGCTCAGGTCGAAATAATCTGCCAAGATCTCCTTTAGTTGGTGATAGAAATGGGCAAGTAAGTACGCAACCTAAAAAGACACCAGCCAAGAAATTAACACCAGCCCAAGTTCAACAAAGAAACGCATTCAACAGAAGCCGATATGCTGCAACGGCACCTTTACCTCCCTATATTTTGGCAGGTAAAGATACAGCCAGCTTGGCAAATGCGATAAATAAGTCAGATCCTAAAGAAGTTGGAATCCTTAATCAAACAAGACAAAATCTGGTAGAGCATTATAAATTAGTAAATAATCAAAACCGAAACGATGCAGATGTAAAAGCCTATCCACAAAAAATCGTCACACAAGCTGAAGCACAAATTGCAAAACATCGTGAAACAATAACTGCTTCTGAAGATCCAACAAAACAACCGGATAAACCAGAAGGCTCGCCTCAAGCTCCCAAAGCCCCAATCACACATGATGGCTTCACTTACGAAGTACGAACTCAGGAAGAAGCAGACTTAGTAAGTGAGCAAATCGCCAGAGGAAAAAGTGGAAAAGAAATACAGGATGCGCTGGAGCATTTTAGGGCAAATCAAGCAAACAAAACAGGTTTTCCAAATCAATTATCTAATCAATTAGATCAAGAAATTAGAATAGCTGAAAGTTTAGGAGCAAAACCAATCAGTCCCACTGATAAAGAAGCTTTTGAAAATGCAGTCAACCAAGGTACAATTAAATTTGTTGTTACACAAAATGGTGAATTACTGATTACTCCTAAACACATTCAAGGTATTGAAATTTCTCATGCGATTTTATCTAGAGGTGCAAATGTCTTAACAGCTGGAGAAGCTGATATTGCAATAAGCGGTGGAGCAAGATACGGTTTAGATATCAGTGAACATAGTGGCCATTTTAAACCCAGTAAAGAAAGCTTGAGCATTGCAAAACAGCTATTTAAAAAATATGGCATAACATTTTAATTATGAAAAATATGAATTTATTTGAAATCAAAAACTGGAATACTGAAACACATGGACCGTTGTCACTTGATGCAATCAAAAAATTACATCAACCGTCAGAAAAATACAGAATATCCGAAAAAACACTCCCCGTAGGTGACATAGTTCATGGTACTGCTAAAGAAGGTTTGTGCTATGTAATTCAGGGCGAATTAGTATATTATTGTGAGGCAAGTTCTAAAGAATTAGAACTTAAACAAAACAATTTTTCATTACTACCTTCTGGAAATTATGAATATAGAATTGGCAGGATAGAACCTGTCATCCTCGTTAGAGTTTGGAAATTACCATTTTAAATCTCTAGCAAATGATTACACTCTGTCTATTCATCAAGATCATAAAGAAAAATAAAACTGTTTTATGCCAACATTAATAAGCAACCACCAAATACCAGAATCTCAAGATTTTAGGGTTCAAATTATAAAGGACGATAATACGATTTGGTTGCGTTTATCTTCAACTGATCTTGATAAATTTTATGGCTTCTGGTCATCAAATAACACAGATGACCAAATAACAGTCGATCAAGTCATTGAAGAACTCTCAATAAGACTAAAAAAATGCAACAAAGACTGTGGAGAATTTGAAATTAAAGATGCCACAGAATTCTACCCAACAGGGTGGGAATATTGGTCTTTTGGTTTGCCAGCCCCAATTTCAGACTATTTAACCTACGACTTCAAAAACGAATTAGGCGAACATAAGAATATATAAAAACTTCCGCCTCAGCTGGTCATGATATCCTCTCTTATTGTCAACGTGTTTATGGTTTAGAGTGAAAGCCAAGGCGACCAAAAAGATAGTTAGCAAACCTCTAAAAAATATAAAGGCCCACAAAACGCAGGCCTTCAAAATTATCTCTGCCACTCCAATCAACATATCCATGTTGATTGGCAAGCGCGACTGCGCGTAAGCCTTAGTGGCGTTTGAACGTCAAGAAATCAAGCAACCTCAAGGGCTTGGCTTAGGTCCCCAATAATATCGTCAATATGCTCAATTCCAACACACAAACGAACCATATCAGGCGTCACACCGCTTTGCTTCTGTTCATCTTCTGTCATCTGGCGATGCGTCGTGGAAGCTGGATGACAAGCCAATGAACGTGTATCACCAATATTCACAAGGCGCTTAAACAGCCCAAGCTTGTCATACATCTTTTCAGCAGAGTCAAATCCGCCTTTTACACCAAAAGTCAACAAAGACGGACATTTGCCATCCATATATTTCTTGGCCAGATCATTATACTTATCGCCTTCAAGACCAGCATAACTGACCCAGTCAACTTTTGGATGATCTTTCAGAAACTTCGCAACCGCAATGGCATTTTCGCTATGACGCTCCATACGAAGCGCAAGCGTTTCAATCCCTTGCAAAATCAAAAATGCATTCATCGGAGACAGCGCAGAACCGGTATTGCGTAAAGGAACAGTGCGCGCACGACCAATATAAGCCGCCGCTTCAAGCGCTTCTGTATAAATCACCCCATGATAAGCAGGCTCTGGCTCCGTCAACATTGGATATTTCGCAGCATGGTCCGCCCATGGGAATTTGCCAGAATCAACGATAATCCCGCCAATCGAATTACCATGTCCACCCATATATTTTGTCAAGGAATGCACAACAATATCTGCACCATATTCAATCGGCTTAATCAGCATTGGCGTGGCAACCGTATTATCAACAATCAACGGCACACCATGTTTATGCGCAACAGCCGCAATGGCTTCAATATCAACAATATTTCCAGCCGGATTACCAATAGATTCGCAATAAACAGCTTTTGTTTTTTCATCAATTTGAGCTTCAATCGCAGCCGCTGTGTCGTCCTCTGAAAAACGAATATCAACACCTTGCTTTGGGAACATATGAGCAAAAAGCGTATAAGTCCCGCCATAAAGCTGAGGTACAGAAACAATATTATCACCAGCTTGAGTAATCGTTTGAATTGAATACGTAATTGCCGCTTGTCCGGAACTAAGCGCAAGTCCAGCCAAACCACCTTCAAGTTCCGCAACACGCTTTTCCAATACATCATTGGTTGGGTTCATAATGCGTGTATAAATATTCCCTGGAACAGCCAGATTAAACAGATCCGCACCATGTTGCGCATTATCAAACTCATAAGCAACCGTCTGATAAATTGGCACAGCGACAGATTTTGTCGTTGGATCTGTCTCATAACCGTGATGGACAGCAATCGTTTCTTTTTTCATATATTCCCTCCTGGGCTGTTACACTGAGTAAGTATATTTTTTATTGGTAGTGCCCCAATTTAAAGAGTAAATTATAGAAAGTAAAACCAATATTAGTCTACCTGAAACACCACCAATTTTCATAAGTCACGCTGACAGCAAAGCTTGTGATTCGCTAGTATTTATCCGTTCAAGAAAACGTCTATTAATAGGACTATGTGGCTTAACGACAATTCGTTCATTGGCAAAGGAGTCTGCCGTCTTCATATCACCAGAGCGAATGGCAGCTTCAGTCAAAGTCCAGTCAATGATATCGCGCTGGGCATGGCTTCCGCCAAAAACATTCACAATATATCTTGCCCCATGCAATTTCTCTATGGCTTTATCATAATGACCCTGCCAAAACGCTTTAAAGCCTTCAATCAGCGGCAAGCCTGTTGATTGTGCCCAAAGTGCTGTCTCGTCTTTTCCAATATCGGCAGAGCGATAATGTTCAATTAACTTATCAACTTGCCCGATTTGCCCGGCACCCAGATAAGCTATGGCGGCATGCCAGTCATTGAAAGGATAGAGCTTGCCATCAGCATGCTGTTCCCACTTCGTTGCCACTTCACCCCAGCGTTGCCCGACATCATAACCGGCAAGGTGGATACGCCATAAAAGGGCGGAAGCATCAACAAGGTCAAGAACGATGGAGCTTTGCTCCTCTCTGACTCGGGAGTCATAAAGAGAAAACACCTCTTTGTCGTGTCCAAGATCCAGGTGATAAAGGGCCTTGTGCCACCAGTTATGAACTCTAAAGAAATTATCATCTCCAGACCAATAACTTTCACGCATTTGCATCCATTGAATACCTTCTTCAGCCCGGCCCTGCATCTCCATAACATGCGCCACAGCATGGTGTGCCCAACAATCAAGAGGATCAAGTGCGACCGCTTCCCGACCCAGTGCCTCCGCCTGAGCATATTGTCCTGTCTCTTCAAGTCCAAAGGCATACATACCAAGTACTGTGGAATACCCTGGGCGATCCTCTGACCACTGAGGTAAGACCCTAACAATCCGATCACGAAGGTTTCTTGCACTCGCACGATAAAAATCGATCAAATGACCAACTTGCAGTGCAACAAGGTCATGAGGATATCGTATATTGTGATGATCAAGTATTACTGCAGCTTCAGTCCAGTTATTCGCGAGTAAAGCCCGTAAGGCCGTAATATGAGAAATTTCCAGTTCGGTTTTAGCAAAACCTTCAGCCGTCTTTAAAATGACCTTGGCTTCAGCAGTTGCTTCTGGCTCAGTTGCAAGTGCATACAGATAGGCTTTAAAAACATGTGCCATGGCAAACTCTGGTGCAGATGTGATGGCATCATCGATAAGAGCGACTGGATCACCACTATAAATATTAAAGGCACGAACAGCAGAGTCGAAGGTCTCGATAGCTTCGGCAGCTGCGCCAGAAACAGGATTTCCCTGACGATCAGATAACATAATAAAACTCCATTTTATTGATAAATTTATGTCTTGCGCTGGGCTATAAACCAGTCACATTTTGCATGGCTTACAAACACAGCAATATTTACTGGAGATTATATATGTGCTACCTTTACCCGCTTCTAGAAAACTTGTAGTCCAGACAGAAATATTATTTATTATTTTTTATTATCAGTAAGTTATGTGTTTTTTAGTGGCCATGATAAATGATAATGATAGATTTTTACTCCCACAACTGTACCACGGGTACAGTTTGAGTTGAAAAGGGAATAGCCATGGCCGATACATCTTCCAGAATTTCGCCACCGACACGAGAGCAGATCTTAGATGCAGCCCAAAACGCAGTCCTTTCAAAAGGTTTTGCAGGAACATCAATTGATGAATTAATTACAGTGGTTGGCATTTCTAAGAGTGGTTTCTTTTACCATTTCAGGGATAAAACGCATCTCGCAAAAGCATTGTTAGAACGTTATGTGGAAGAAGATGACCAGATTTTTGATCAGGTTTTTGCGGATGCTGATGATTTAAGCGAGGATCCCCTTCACAGTTTTCTGATCGGCCTGAAGATGCTGGCAAAAATTTTCGAAGACCTGCCAAACGGTCACCCCGGCTGCATGGTGGCATCCATTTGTTATCATGAACAGCTCTTCGATCAGGAAGTCAGAAGAGTCAATGCCGAAGCTGTCTTAAGCTGGCGTGCAAGGTTCACTGAGCGTCTTGAAGCGATATCGAAGCAATATCCACCACAAATCAATGTCAGTCTTGAAGATTTGGCAGATATGCTATCCGTAGTGGCTGATGGTGGCATAATCTTGTCGAAAGTCGTTAGTGACAAAACAACACTTCCTCGCCAATTATTGCTATATCGTGATTTTATAAAACTTGTTTTTCAACCAGCATTAAACTCAGGCTCTGATCATTAAGAGGATAAACATGCCCTTTTCAAAACAGGAACTCGAAACAGCATCAGACCTAATTTACCAAACCATGCCCCCAACCCCCCAATATGTCTGGCCACAAATATGTAATGAGGTCGGTGCAACAGTCTGGGTCAAACACGAAAATCATACCCCAACAGGGGCTTTTAAAGTCAGAGGGGGAATAACCTTCATAGATTGGCTCAAAAAAGCGTATCCAGAAACCAAAGGCATCATCACAGCCACCAGAGGCAACCACGGCCAGTCCCAAGCCTTGGCTGCAACCAAAGCCGGACTAAAAGCAAAAATCTATGTCCCGAGAGGAAACTCAGTTGAAAAAAATGCTGCCATGCAATCTTTCGGTGGCGAAGTTATCGAATTTGGCAATGATTTTGATGAAGCACGATTAGAAGCTCAAAATGTTGCCGAACAAGAAAACCTGCTTATGGTCCCTGCCTTCCATCAAGAACTTGTCAGAGGCGTGGCAACCTACGCCTTAGAACTTTTCACAGCAGCACCAGACTTAGACACAGTCTATGTTCCCATTGGATGTGGTTCAGGAATTTGCGGACTGATCGCAGCAAGAAATGCCCTAAACTTGAAAACCAAAATTGTTGGTGTTGTCTCGACCAATGCAGATGCGGCCAAACAATCTTTTGAAAGTGGAAAAATAATAGAAACCGAATCAGCAAACACTTTCGCAGATGGCATGGCGGTTCGCGTCCCAGTTCAAGCATCGTTTGACATTTATTCACAACAAGCAGATCGCATCATCTCTGTCACCGATGACGAAGTCGCTGAAGCAATTCGCATTTATTTCAAACACACCCATAACGTCGCTGAAGGTGCAGGCGCTGCACCACTGGCTGGCTTGTTACAGGAAAAACAAATCATGCAAAATAAGTCCGTTGGCGTCATTTTATGCGGGGGAAATATCGACAGCGAGGTTATGGGAATTATTCTATCAGGCCAAACTCCTAACATATAATAAACTTGGACGATTAATCATGCGAAAGCATGATTATGAGGACCTCGGCGCATTGCGCCGCCCCCGCGGAGCGATTCGCGTAAGCGCAAATACAACAATTCTATCAGGACAAACCCCTACAACCTGACTTTTTTAATAACATTCTTGTGTAGAACACTGGAAATGTCACAACGCAATCCATAAATCATAGTTAAGATAAACAGGATACAAAGAGGGGAAAAAACTATGGATAGTTTAAAACTTTTTCTTGCATTTGCCCTGATTATGGCTGGCTTGACATTTATCAAAAATGACATTTCCCATGCAGGCAAAGCATCAATTTATCAAGGTATCGTCAGCGGGGTAGCTGTCGGTGGATATGACCCGGTTGCTTATTTCAAAAAGAAGAAACCAGTAAAGGGCAGCAAAGACTTAGTGTATAAATATAAAGGTGCTGAGTGGCGTTTCTCAAGCAAAGCAAACCTTGCAGCTTTCAAAGCGAACCCAAAAGCTTATGCCCCACAATATGGTGGCTACTGCGCATGGGCCGTCAGCCAAGGTTACACAGCAAAAGGTGACCCACTCGCATGGAGCATCTATAAAGGAAAGCTTTACCTGAACTTCAACAAATCAGTCAGAGCAACCTGGTCAAAAGACAAACCCGGCAACGTCAAAAAAGGCAACGCCAACTGGCCATCTGTTTTAGGATAATCTGACTTATGAATTAAAGTGCCCTCTTTGTCGGAGCAATTCTCGTTCTAATTTTTCATGCGGTTGAAATTGATCCCGCCCGTGCAACCAGATATGATTTTGCACGACGAGCATTGCCCCGACGGGCACTTTAACAGCAAAACAATTCTCATCCCGCTCAAGTGACTCTCCCAGTTCATACAAATAAAGCCCCTCTCTCATATTTTGCGGATTAGCAAACTGATCAATATAAAGCATATGCGGCTTACCATCCTTATCTTCTTCAAAAAAGATAGGATGCTTAATATTATAAGGAACATTCTTGCTCGGCGGTGAACACCACTCAATATCCTGTTTGGCCAGCGGATGATGATAAAACCTGTCTAATTCCGTCCAGTCATCAATATGAAGTAGCAAAGAATCTCCACCTTCCATGTAGGCTTCATGTATCTTCATCATCAGCACGAAATCAGTCCGCTCATCCACATAGGTCCCATCATTATGCAACTCTAACCGTCGATGCGCTTTTCGTAAATAACTGTCACTATTGTCACTATTCTTCACAGTAAATCGCGCATAATATTTCCCATACATGGAATCCAGGTTAGGCACACCGATAAGATGAGAAATCGCAGTCGAAAGTTTTACAAAAAACGCGTCCCATTCACCAAAAATTTTCCCATCATACTGAAATAAAAAACCACCCCTGGAACGGTCCAATAAAATATCTCTCAACACTTTCCCAAGCGCATGGTTGCAACATTGATCCAGCACATGAGCAATGGCAAACCGCAAAAAAGGTTTATACTCAAGCGCCTGAACCGACCATTTTTCAGAGAGCTCCTCAAACTGTTCAAGAGCGAATGACGATAGCGTAACAACTTGAAGACGTTTATTCTCTGTAAATTCTGAGATTGTGAAAGTGTAATTGGAATGAGAATGAGTTTTAGAAAGCTCGGCAACAGAAGACATAATATGAGTCCTTCGATACAAAATTAACGCCCTTTAAAAATGTCGACATTATATAAAAATGTCAACAATAAATACAATTGACGCCAAAATAGAACTGCTGTAAGAGCAATAAGATGACGAAAATCAATATATTGAATGATGAGAATTTTGCGTCTCAGGTCTTCGGCCAGCTCAAACAGGATATCCTGGAAGGCTACTTTGAACCGGGTGAAAAACTACGCATGAGTAGGCTGAAAGAGCGCTACAATGTGGGTGTAAGTCCCCTGCGTGAAGCCTTATCTCAGCTTATAGTCGAAAAATTGGTAACCGTCGAAAACCAGCGCGGCTTTAGCGTCAACCCAATCACACCAGAAGAATTATACGATATCTATCACACCCGCTCTCATATCGAGGGCCTCTGCATCGCCTTAAGCATAGAAAACGGAGACGATGAATGGGAAGCATCAGTCATTGCAGCCCACCACAGACTAAAAAAATCAGCGAACCTGCTGAAAGCTGATGTGAAATCAATGCAAGAATGGGAGAAGCTTCACCAGTTTTTCCATGCCACCATTGCCAGCGGTTGCGGCTTGCCATCCTTAATGCAAGTTAGAAGCAGCCTCTACGAAAAAGCTTGCCGTTACAGAAACCTATGGCTCAAACAAGACATGCTCAACGCCAAAAAATTCCACGCCTCCCAAAAACAGCACGACCAGATCTTAGAGCTAATCCTAAACCGCAAAAAATTAGAAGCCCAGGAGCTTATGAACACCCATATTTTGGCACCATATGAGGCATTAAGAAATACCGTGTTTTAGGAATTTCAAAGCGTAATGATCCTTGTCAAATCGCGAACAATCTAAATGCCTAAAAACAGGAAGGTGCTAAGCACTTTTAAAAAACTTCGTTAATTTCAATAACTTTTTTGCGGACTCTTTCGAACCAGTAATATGGGACATCTCATTAACGGCATGGGATTCTGTAATTTTGTTAGTTCTTAGAGTGTCTGTTATCAATAAAAAATAGGCAGCCCCCATAGAAGACATCCCCGTTTTAGAGAGCTGACGATGCGTCTCACAAACTTTATTGTGGTCTATGCTGCTTATATTTTTAAGAATATGAGTCACAAAACCTTTTGGTTGATAAGAAAATTTCTTTTCTTTAATTGCCCGATTGTACTCCATCAAACGCACTCCAACTAAAACCTGTAGTTTATTTCAATTTAAATCTTAAAATTCATGTTTCTATGAAAGTATATTGTAAATTTGTGTAAGTAAATCTCAATAAATAAAATGTGGTAAACCTGTTAAAAACAAAATGTATTTATAAAAATATTTGAATACTGGAGAAATATTTAGGTCTAAATATTAAGCACCAATTTCTTCCAAACCCAATCCGCCCCATTTACACCCACCCAACTTCATGTTTTAACAACACAAAAAACAACTGCGTTCAAGCGTCAGCGCAATTGATGTGTGCAGCCATTCCGTGTTTCCCGAAAAGTGGGAACCGGTTTTCGGATAAGAAACACGACAAAGGAGAGGCGCCTGAACGCAACTTAAAAAACGGAGTTTTTTATAAAAATGCCCCCAAAAACAAAAACCGCTGCTAAAAAAGCGCCAGCCCGCAAAACCAGTCCAAAACGCAGCAACAAAAGAAAAACCGAAGACATCGCCATGGGTATTCGCCGCCGTGTGTTCGAACATTCCATGCGCAACAATGGGGGATATCTTAGCCAGGCCTGTTCGGCAGCCGAACAACTTGCTTGGCTTTACAACGACCAGTTGAAATTAGGCGACCCAACACTTCCAATGATCCCGGAGCCCTTCGGCGGGGTCCCATCAGCCAAAAACAAAACCTATCACACCGGCGCTGGGTACAACGGACCAGCCGAGCCGATCTATGACCGCCTGTTCATTGCCCCGGCACATTATGCCCTGGTTGCCTATGCAACACTCATCGAAGTTGGCCGCATGGCGCCAGAAGGTTTGGAGATGTTCAACAAAGACGGCTCATCCGTAGAAATGATCGGCGCGGAACACTCACCAGGCATGGAAGTCCACAACGGAACCTTAGGCATCGGCCTCTCAACTGCAGCAGGACTTGCCTTTGGTCGCAAACGCAAAAAAGAAAAAGGTAAAGTCTGGGTCTTCATGTCAGACGGGGAAGTTCAGGAAGGACAAACCTGGGAAGCCGTTCAAGCCTGCGCGCACCATGGCATCGACAATGTCTGCGCAATAATGGATGTCAACAAACAACAATGCGATGGCGCTATGGACAGCGTCATGGAAGTGCGCGATATTGCAGAAAAACTAAGAGCCTTCGGAGCAGTCGTCGTTGAAATCGATGGCCATGATATCAAAGCCATGAAACAGGCCGCAAGAGAACCGCACAAAGGCAAACCACTTATCATTCTGGCCAACACCTCACCCTTCCAGGGCATGAGCTTCCTCGAGCGACGTTTCCCGCGCCTCCACTATGTCCGCTTCAAATCCGAAGAAGAACGCGCAGAAATGAACATCGCCATCGCTGAAGAACTCGGTGTTGATCCAGTAGATTACGGCCACTAAGCATGAGCAGAAAAAGAACAAACCAAAAGCTTGCACCTTTCTTCCCCCTTAAGGGGGGAAGTACCTTTGCGCAGCAAAGGGGATGGGGGTGCAGCTACATAAAAGAAATTCTCCCCGAGGTAAAACATGTTTAAAATGATAAAACGTCCTTACGAAGACGCCTTTGAGAAATACGCACTTGCAAATCCGGAAGTCCTTTGCCTCTCAGCAGACCTCACATCATCCTGCGAAATAGATCGTTTCCGGGACCGCCACCCAGATCAATTCATATCCTTAGGCATGGCCGAACAAAACATGCTAAGTTTTGCTGGCGGTTTAGGTTTAGCTGGCTATCGCCCATTCCTTCACACTTTCGGCGTGTTCCTCTATCGCCGCCCATACGACCAGCTCATGGCCTCTATCGCTTACCCAAGGCGCAAAGTCCGTCTTATGGGTTTCCTGCCAGGCGTAACAACGCCAGGCGGCATGACTCACCAGGCCATCGAAGATATTTCCGTTATGCGCTCAATTCCAAACATGACAATTCTTGAAACAGGTGATGCCACCGAAGTGCAAACAATCTGCCGCGCAGCCGATTCAATCGATGGTCCTGTTTATTGTCGCGTGCTGCGAGGTGTGGTTCCTAAACTCTTCAAAACAGGAATTAAAGTAGGGAAGATGCGAGAACTAGCGGACGGTGAAGATGTCCTGATCATCACCGCAGGCATAACCACCGAAGAAGCCATGCGCGCAAGACCAGCACTCGAAAAAGCAGGCGTTTCCGTCCGTCACCTTCACATCAACACCATCAAGCCATTTAACACCAAAGCCCTGCTGGATCATATAGGCTCAGTAAAACATGGCGTCATCACTTTAGAAAACCATGTCATCACAGGCGGCATTGGGTCTCTTGTTGCTGAAACAATGGCCGAAGCAGGAGTTGGCAAAAAACTTATCCGCTTAGGACTAAATGACACCTATGCCCATGGTGGATCACGCCCATACCTAATGCGCCATTATGGTCTGGATGCCAAAGCTCTGGTCAAAGGTATAGACAAACTCCTTGGTCAGAAAACAGGTATTACAGAACGTCATTTAAAAGCGGTGCGCGTAGAAGAAGTGCATTCAACTGCAAAAGCTGAAGGTTTATAATGGAAAGATTTACCGTCTCCTATCGCATCTTTGCAGCAAACGATTCTGAAGCCCAAAAACGCGCAGAAGCTATCGCCCTGGAACAAACAGTAGAGATTCCAAGAGATGTCGTCCCCTCCGGTTATATCGAAGACACCATAATGGGCAAAGTTGAAGACATATCCCATGAAGCAGACGGAAAATTCATCTCAAAAATTTCTTATAGCCCGGACAGTGTAGGCGATGAACTCCCACAACTGATCAACGTCATCTTCGGCAATTCTTCAATCCAAAAAGATCTCAAAGTCATAGGCCTTCAACTGGGCACAGACATGCAAAAGAGATTTCCAGGAGCAAAATTTGGCATCGAAGGTGTCCGCAAAAAGCCAACGCCTCTCAAGGTGGTCTCATCTCGCCAGTCATAAAACCACAAGGCTCATCAGCTGAGACCTTAGCAGAAATCTCATTCCGCTGCGCCTTAGCTGGTGCAGAAATCATCAAAGATGACCACGGCCTCACCAACCAGCATATGGCACCTTTCAAAGAACGTGTCGAAAAAATCTGCGCAGCAATTGTCAGAGCAAATCAGGAAACAGGTGGCTCAACGCTCTATTTCCCAAATATTGCTGGTCATTCCAAAGACCTCATGGAATACGCACAATTTGCAAAACAAGCCGGTGCAGGCGGTGTCCTTATCATGCCAGGTCTTTTGGGTTTTGATTTAATCAACCGTCTGGCACGAGATGAAAACTTCAATCTCCCCATTATGTCTCATCCAACATTCCTGGGCCCCTATGTCCTCTCAGAAAACACAGGCCTGACCCACGCCATGATGTTTGCAACCCTGCAACGCATAGCAGGAACAGATATCTCCATCTTCCCAAATGTAGGAGGGCGTTTCGGCTTCTCTGCTGATGAATGTCAATCCATTGCCAAAGAATGCCGCAGTGAAAACAGCATCGGAAAGCCAATCTTCCCAAGCCCAGGCGGTGGCATGTCAGTAGACCGAGCGTCAGATATGAAAGCCATGTATGGAAATGATGTCGTCTATTTGCTAGGTGGCAGTCTATTACGTTACGGTGATAAGATTGGTGAAGGTATAAAAGACATGAGAGAAGCTTTAGCGAAAGCTTAAAACAAAAAAGTTATAGTCTCTTTGTCTCATAAAACGGAAGTTTAAGGATAGAGAGAATGCAAAGCTCTGATCAGGAACATCTTTTGAACATACGTGAAAACGTAAAAAATATTTGCCTGAAATACGGCGAAGAGTATTGGCAAAAACTCGATCAGGAAAAAGCCTATCCAACAGAATTCGTCGATGAAATGATCGCCAAAGGTTATCTCAATATCCTGATACCAAAACAATATGGCGGCATGGGGCAAGGTCTAAAAGAAGCCTGTGCAGTCTTAGAAGAAATTAGTCTCAATGGTGCGATCGCGGGGGAATGTCATGCTCAGATGTATACCATGGGAAGCCTCCTGCGCCATGGCTCAGAGGAACAAAAACAAACTTACCTCCCCAAAATTGCCAATGGCGAACTCCGCCTTCAAAGCTTTGGCGTAACAGAACCAGAATCAGGAACAGATACAACAAGCCTCAAAACATTCGCTAAAAAAGAAGGCGATAACTACATCATCAACGGCTCAAAAATATGGATCAGCAGAGTGGAACATTCTGACCTTATGATCTTGCTCGCCCGCACCAAACCAAAAGAAGAATGTGCAAAAAAAACAGATGGCCTTTCGACCTTTATAGTCAATTTGCAAGAATCACTCGGAAATGGTTTGCGTTTAGAAAACATGGACTCACTCGTTAACCGACACTCTTGCAGGCTTTATTTTGAAAATCTAAAAGTTCCCACCAATCAACTTCTGGGAACGGAAGGCCAAGGCTTTAAAGCTATTCTAGACGGTATGAATGCCGAACGTATTTTAATAGGTGCTGGTTGCATTGGTGATGCAAAATATTTCATAAAAAAAGCAACAGACTATGCAAAGCAAAGAGTCGTTTTTGACCGTCCCATCGGAGCTAATCAAGGGATCCAATTCCCACTTGCAAAGATATACGCGAAAACCGAAGCTTCATCCTTAATGGTAGAAAAAGCCGCCAATTTATTTGATCAAGGAAAAAAATGCGGACCAGAAGCAAACATGGCAAAACTACTTGCCGCCGAAGCATCCTGGGAGGCAGCTGATACGGCAATGCAAACTCATGGCGGCTATGCCTTTTCAAAAGACTACCACATCGAACGAAAATTCCGTGACACCAGAATCTATCAAGTCGCCCCAATTTCCACTAACCTCATTTTAAGCTATATTGCAGAACATGTCTTAGGCCTACCAAGGAGCTTTTAATGCAAAAACCTCTTGAAGGTATTCTTGTCGTTTCAATAGAACAAGCCGTAGCCGCCCCCCTTTGTTCTGCAAAACTAGCAGAAGCAGGCGCAAGAGTTATAAAAATAGAACGTGCTGAAGGAGACTTTGCCAGGAACTATGATCAGGCCGCAGCAGGTGAAAGCTCTTATTTCATCTGGTTAAATCAAGGAAAAGAATCTTTAACCCTGAATTTTAAAGACAAAGACGAAGCTGATTTATTGCATAGAATAATATCTAAAGCTGATATCTTAATTCAAAACCTTTCACCAGGAGCATTAGAAAGGTCAGGCTTTGGCACAACAAAATTAAGAGAACAATACCCCAAACTGATCACATGCGATATCTCCGGCTATGGTGAGAATGAAGAGGTTAAATCTCTAAAATCTTATGATCTCCTCATTCAGGCAGAAAGCGGTCTCATCAGCTTATCAGGCGGTCCAGGTGAAATGGGTCGTATAGGCGTATCCGCTTGCGATATCGGTGCAGGCATGGCCGCTCACGCTGCAGTCATGGAAGCCCTGTTTTTAAGATCTCAAACAGGCAAAGGCTCAGGTGTAAAAATTTCTCTTTTTGATGTCATGGCAGAATGGATGACTGTCCCTTACATTCATTCCGAATATGGTGATGTGCCCCCCAAAAGAGTAGGTCTAAAACACCCCTCAATAGCACCATATGATGCATATGAAACAAAAGATGGTGTGAAGGTCATCGTTTCTATTCAAAATGAACGGGAATGGAAACGATTTTGCGAGATAGCCCTTCAAGGACCTGATGTAACAGATGATGAGCGATTTAACACAAACAATAAACGTGTTAAAAACCGCGATGAACTAGATGGGATCATTATGTCAGTCGTAAGCGAACTATCATCTGATGAATATCAAGAGAGACTGAAACAAGCAGACCTGGCATATGGTGTTGTCAATGATGTAAAAGGACTGGCAAATCATCTTGCGTTACGAAAAAGAAATGTCTCAACAGCAGATGGAAAGTCCATAGAAATACCCGCAGCATCAATTCAATGGGATAACAAAAGGGAACAAGAAGTCATCGGAACACCATCCATTGGAAATAAAACGCAAAGCATAAAAGAAGAATTTTCTAAGTGAGATTGAAAACATGACAGATGCAACGTTAGATCAAGAAATCTTATCAAACTGGATAGGGAAACAAAAATCAACAGATGATATCATTTCAGTAAAACAAGCTCAACTCATGCAGGCAACTCTAAACCGGCAACCATCACTAAACCTAAAAGACGACCTGCCCCCTCTTTGGCATTGGATCTATTTTCACGATCCAATCTCGGCAAGTAATCTAGGACGTGATGGTCATGAAAAGCTCGGAAATTTTCTGCCACCTATTAATCTTCCAAGACGCCAATGGGCTGGGAGTCGCTTTTGGTTTAATGACTATATGAAAATAGGGGACGAAATAGCTAAATGCTCAACGATAAAATCAATCGAAATGAAACAAGGAAAAACTGGACAACTTTGTTTTGTAACTGTCTTTCATGAGTACTATAAAACCAAATTTCTATTGCTAGATGAAGAACACGATATAGTATATAGAGAAGCCCCAAAAACAAATCAATCGCCACCGCCCCCAAAACAAGCTCCAACACAATATGATTGGCAAGAAACAATAACCCCTAATCAGGTGTTGCTCTTTCGTTATTCTGCACTCACCTTCAATGGCCATAGAATACACTATGATAAAATTTTCAGTAAGGAGGAAGAGGGCTATCAGGGGCTTATTGTGCACGGCCCACTCATCGCAACACTGCTGATAGATTTAGCGGTCAGAAAGAACCCCGATAAAAAAATCAGATATTATGAATTCAGAGCGGTGAACTCATTGTTTGAAAATGAACCTTTCAAGATCTCTGGTAAGCAAGAGGAAGGTCATATTGATCTCTGGGCAGAAAACCTTCAAGGCCATTTAGCAATGAATGCAAAGCTGGAGTTTTTTTAATACCAGCATATCAATTTAATGAATATCACCTCTTAGTGAAGGCTAAGGATCACTTGGATATCACGCCAGGTTAAAGGATCAATCAACGCTTTATCGTCCTGTGTGAGCTTAGCATCTTTTTGCGTATAATCCTTGATCGCCAAAGCAATTTCATTAGTTGATTGATAGTAAAAATCAGGATGAGAGCGACTAAGATCTTCTAAAAGTCGTTGCAAAAGCACCTTCTGTTTTTCGGATATTAAGTCTTTACGTTTTTCTTCCATATAGTCTATCCATTAAATTGAGTATTGATATTAACCATTTCAGCCAAGTGATTTCATGCGATAGATAAGGTCCGTTTCAATTGCCTCTCGTTGTACAAATAACAAATGTCCAATCGCATCAACAAAAGCCTTGTGTGAAGGCTTATCTTCCAAAAAGTCCATCATGCGATAGATATTAATTGGCTGTTTGATAATGAGTTCTTTTATATGTTCAACAGCAATATCAGTTGGATAATGATCAGCAATTTGGCAGGCCGTTTGAGTTGGTGTCAGGATAACATAGTCCTGCGGACGTCTTTTAATATGACGTGTGATGTCAAAAGGTGACGCCCCAAGAGCATGGAATTTGGGGATCACGCATTGAATATCCTCTGAGTCATGGGCCAAAACAGTGCCACTTTTTTGTTTGAAACCTAATTTTGAAAGCTGTTTAACGGCATGTTGTCTCATTCCGACGGAAAGAATATCTGCATCAGCACGATCATATTTGAGTTCATCAAAAACGGAAATAAGTTTTAAATGATTGTCGGCAACGAACAGATATTTGTCTAATTCTGGATTATCAAAGAGAAATGCCGACATTCTTTCCTTTCAAAGGATGTTTCGCGTGTTCATTGATCAATAGTACGAATATAACAGCTTTGATGGATTTATGCCAATACCAACAAAATAGCCCCAAAGTTAATTTCCCATTCATAATATTATAAAATTAAGTGAATTTCGGCTTTAGCTTGTAGCTTTGATAATCAGCGTAAAGCCTTAAATTTACCCCATAGCAACATGGCTGGTGCGGTGGCGATACTGTGCTCGGTCATTATACCAGGTAACAAATGTGAGCAGAATCCATCCTATTGTATAAACAAAACCCAAAAAGATCATCATCTGCCCCGGAATTGGGCCAACTGCAGCACGTTCCCATAATTCAGAAAAACTGGAAATCCCAGTTGGATGAACTGAAATTTTCCCCCAATATGATAGTGTTTGAATCAAAATGATCCAAACATAATTTCGTCTGAGCCTGCGGCCCAAAGCTCTGATAAAACTGATATGATATTTCGGTTCATGATAGTCATTGGCGAGAAGAACACTCCAATTCTCATCCTGCTTATGCTCTTGGTCGCCTAAAATTGGTGCATAAAAATTTTTCTCAATCCACCTGGCTCGTGCACGCCAGACATTAAAATAACGATAACGTCTCGCCTCTAGAATAAGAAAAAACATAATAAGAATACCAACCAAAATGAGCGGAAGGGGGGAAGCTGATTTAGAAGAAAATGTTATTGAAAGAGCAACGCCCAGTGTAACAACCGACCAGTTTGTAGTTGTATCAAGACGCGTTCGCCATATAGTACTTCGATAAACTTCACCTCGATAAAGATGCGCAAGCGCTCCCATTTCTGCTGATGTAAATTGCTCCGATGGTTGTTTATTATTATAAGTTTTATTCAACATAACTCCTTAATGCAAAACGATATAACTGTTTTTGCTCACGAAAATAATGTTATACTCAGGGTAATCCGTAATTCACTTAAAGGCAATTAGGCGAATGAATAAACCAGGTTCAAAGAATTTAATAACCGACGTTGAAGGTTTAAAAGTTGGTAACGCCCATGACGGTAAATTACGCTCAGGCGTGACAGTCCTGCTCCCAGATGAACCCGCAGTCGCTGCCATTGATATTCGCGGTGGCGGACCAGGCACCAGAGAAGCCTCAACCATTGGCCCAACAGGCACGGTAGACCATATCCATGGATTGGTTCTATCAGGCGGCTCTGCCTTTGGTTTAGATGCAGCCACAGGCGTCCAGAACTACCTCAAACAAAAAAACATAGGCTTTGAAATTGGCCCTGTTAAAATACCCATCGTCCCCCAAGCAATCATTTTTGATATGCTTAACGGAGGAGACAAAGATTGGGGCACGATACCTCCTTATCAAGACCTGGCCTTTGAGGCTTGCGAAAACACAACAGAACAATTTGACTTAGGAACAATAGGTGCGGGCTATGGCGCAACAACCTATGACTTAAAAGGCGGTTTAGGAAGCGCATCTTTAATAACTGATGACGGCTTTCAAATAGGGGCACTCGTCGCTGTAAACGCAGCAGGTAAAACCACCATCGGAGATACGAAACATTTCTGGGCCTCATCATTTGAAATTGGTTATGAGTTTGGGGGGCATGGCAAACCTAATAACATCACCCCAGAACAACAAATCCCACATCTCAAAGGAAGTCCAGGTCAAAACACAACAATCGCCATCGTCGCCACCAACGCAACGCTCACCGCATCTCAAGCCAGCCGCTTCGCCATCATGGCCCAAACTGGAATGACTCAGGCCATTTATCCCTGCCACACGCCATTAGACGGCGATGTGGTTTTCGCCCTCTCAACCGCAAAAAAACAATTAAAAGATCCAATATATGATTTGGCAACTCTGGGAACCTATGCGGCCAATACATTAGCAAGAGCAATTGCACGTGGAGTGTATAAAGCATCTATATATTCAGAATTACCCAAAGGAGTTCCGACATATAAAGAAAATTTCAGTGATTAGTCAGAGTTAATCTTTTGCCATGTTAGATCAAACCGGGGACAAATACTTCCGCAATCGATCCGCATCATTATTGCTCGCCTTAGTTCGGCGTGAATGTTCAAACAATTTCCGCCCTGCAGCACTTATCGTCTTGCTTGACCGACAAACCTGAATGACATGCGCTAACTGCGGACGATCAAACGGGTCCAATGTTTCAAAATATTCATCACCTAAAACATCTATAAGGATATCCTCACATAGGTCTGGCTCCGAACATTTCCAAAAACTCTTAAGGCGATAAATCTCTTCTACAACAATATCCTGATTAATCCGCCCTCCTGAAGACAACGTTGCCATACGCGTCACCGAAGCCCCAAGATCTCTAAAATTCGCAGACCATAAAGCCTCAGGTGAACTGGCAAAAGACAGATAAGCCTTCCGCGCTTCCTTATTCATAACCACATGCTCACCACTATCTTGGCTATACTTCTCCAGCTCAAAATCAAGATTAGGCTCAATATCTTCTCTGCGATCCTTAAGCCCTGGCAGATGAAAGGTCCATAAATTCAACCGTGCCAGCAAATCCTCACGAAACCGACCCTGAGCAACATCTTGTGATAAATCTCTATTTGTGCCTGCAAGCAATTGAAACTGACTGGTTACATCCTTATCAGACCCAACAGGCAAAAACACACCTTCCTCAATGGCTCGTAAAATCATCGCTTGCTCATCAAGCCCAAGTTCGCCTATTTCATCAAGAAACAACATGCCACTATCCGCAGATTTCAAAAGCCCTTTGCGATCTGTAACAGCACCCGTAAAAGCCCCCTTCACATGCCCAAACAGCGTAGACATCGCGGAGTCCCCACGCAAAGTCGCACAATTCACCTCAACAAAAGGCCCCTCAATCTGATGCCGACTAAGCTTCAATTCATAAATCTTCTTACCCAGCTGAGACTTCCCTGCTCCCGTAGGACCCATAAGCAGGAGAGGAGCTTTAGATCTGATTGCTACCTTCTCAATCTGATCAATCATCGCATTAAAAGTCTTATTCCGTGTCGCAATCCCAGACTTTAAAAACGAAGTCGCTTCCGCTTTGTCATGAGCAAAACGCTGAGCAATTTTATCATACTTAGAAAGATCAAGGTCAATGATGCTGTAATTCCCTGGGTCTTGCATAGACAGTTTTAGGAGGAGAGATTTGTAAAAGTTTCCCTGGGAAATAATAAGCCTCGGTCAGCAGATACATACAAATTTGGGCCACATGCGTACCTGTCGTGA
>CBDHHC010000005.1:0-219642 GCA_965263345.1 Methyloligellaceae bacterium | reverse complement strand
CAATCACACCACCTGAACGAATTAACTGTCCTATTCCATCAAATATGGGAAGGTTAATAAGTAAATCTTGCATAATTTTTCCGAGAGAATTTTACATTTGCATAAAAAACTACTGAAATTTGAACATATCATCAAATGCATAGTTTGCATTAAGAAAAATGCATATCATAAAATCGATAGCATAAGTAAATTATCTAAGATGTTTAAAAAATAGTGGTTTTATTTGTAAAAATAAGCTGTGCGAGTATGTCTTAACCCTTTTTTCAATATAACAAGTGATGAATAAAGTCCTGGGAAAAAAGTCCTTGACACCGTAACGGTGCTATGCTACTATCATGGCATAATCGGAATAAATTCTAATAATAATCGTATTTCTCACAAACTTAAACTCCTAAACCAAATTTTCATTCTATAGCCATGCATCTTTCTAAATTGGGATTAATATCAAATCCAAAACTTATGACAATCTAAGGCCTCAATTAGTATTCAGTATATGGCTTAATTAAATTCGTTTTGAATTGTTTTTAAGACACATAGATCTGAAACCAAAGAAGACGATCTTCCTGGACTCCTCAAGGCTTGATGCCCCTAAGAGCTTGCCAATTTTAGCTATCACTCAGCTAAATTTCTGATGAAATAATATGGGCTAACCCTGTGTTGCTTATTAGTAACATTAGCACAAGGAAGTAGCTGTAGCTACCTTGATATTTAGATTGTTTTGTTGTTCCATATTACGTAAAGGGAAGGCAAGGCAAGAAACATAACAAACAACAGCTTCCTTTATTAAAAAGTAGAGTTGAGTTTTAAGGGAGGTATATGTGTTAAGTTCAAAGAAGAGTTCAACGGGCAATAAAGTTTGCTCGTTGCTAGGTGGTATTGCATTAGCATCAATAGCATCTCAGGCTAACGCAGGGGGATTTGATTATTTTCAAAGTGATTACAGCTTATTATTCACACCCAGTAATGCTGTAGAGTTTGGCGCAACATATGTAGCGCCTGAAAGATCAAGAAAAAATACGGTGCGCCAAAATGCACTGGTACCAAGTGCTAATCCATTAGGTTTTGCAGTTGTAGATGCAAATGATGGTGGAGATGGTGGCAATTTTGCCCATGATTTCGGGCTTCCTACATTTTCTGTAAAATATAGCCTGAACGATAATCTAGGTTGTATGGGATCTTTGCGTTACCCTTATGGTACCCATCAGGATGCTGGGCAAACTTGGGCTGGGCGTTATTATGCTGTTGAAACAGATATGACCAACAGATCATACAATTTAGATTGTATGTATAGCTTTGATGCTGGAGATGCCCGTATAGGAATTATCGCTGGTGTTCGTAGTGAAAGTTCTAGTGTAATACTGAGCCAGATGGCAAGCTCTGCGGCTCTAACAGCAGGACGTGGTTTACCTGGAGGCAATCCTTTCTTACCAGGAAATCCGATTGTTGGAGGGCCTGACTCACTCGTGACACTGGATGCAACTAGCCGTGAATACGGATATACATTAGGAGCTTCTCTGGACTTACCAGAGTATGGTTTCAAAATGCATGCAATCTATCAATCCGAAATAGAACATAATTATTCAGGAACACAAACAATTGATGCAACAAACCTACTTGGTGCAACGATAGTCACAGATGCAACTGCAAAATTAGTTACTTCTCCTCAATCTATCCAGGTGAATGCATCTAAACAACTTGATGATGGGTGGGGTGTTATTGGTTTCGTACGTTGGGTTGATTGGTCAAAAGTCCAAAACTTAGATGTCTTTACAAATGGTGGGTCCAGCCTGTCTGTGACCACTGTGAATTGGAAAGATGGATGGACTTATGGAGGTGGTGTCACCAAACTGGTTTCACCAAAACTAGCTCTTTATGGTGTATTATCATATGATATTGACACAAGTAATGACACAACAAGGGGCCCACGTTCTGGTACATTTGATAGTTTTACAGGAACACTAGGAGCCACAATTGCAGTCAATCAAAATTCCTACTTGAAATTAAGTGGATCATACAAAAGAGCTCTAGGTCATGAAACTCTTGGCTATGGTCCAACGACAACAGATGGTCAAGCGGATCCAGCAGCAGGAAGTGCTCTAGTCACTGAAAACGATGACTCAGACATTTGGGTTGGCAAAGCAGTATTTGGCTTTACATTCTAATTTCTATTCTAAACCGACTGAACAGTTTCGCGGCTTGTAACTTTGCGGAACTGTTCATTGCATTCCAGCAGTGCTTTAACCTCATCTCCAAGAGGCGGAGCAGTTTCATTTGAACCAATAGATTTTAGAAGTTCAGAAGAAGGAACATAGCTGCGCTTTTTCCTGCTATACAAACCAGCCTTAACAATAATTAAAGCCGCTGTTTGGCCAGCATATTTCCCGTTTGTGAAAACAAGTTTATGTTCCATAAAGATATCATTATCTTTCCATGTAAGAATTTTTGATTCCAAACAAAAAGTATCAAAGCATCTCATTTCTCGTCTAAAGCGAGTCACGATAAGAGAAAGAACTGGTGTCAAACCGTCACGAATAACAGTGTTGATTAATCCCATTCTAACCATAAGATCAAGGCGACCAATATCTGTAAAAGTTGCATACCGACCATTATTCATATGTAAACTTGTATCAAGGTCAGAAGGCCAGACCCTGTAATATAATTTGGAAGTTTCAAAAGGCGCTTTTAGTGGTTTGCGGCGCCACATTGTTAAAGCATAGGCAATAAGACGAAACCATAAATTCATGAGTGTCTCACTTTGTTCTATTCGTTTTAGACAATTTAAATTCTAATTGAATTACAATTTAGCCCCAAGGCGTGTGCCTTGATCAATAGCAAATTTTGCATCAAGCTCACCGGCCTTCATAGCTCCACCAATCAGATGAACATTAACATCGGTCTCTTGAAGGTGGTCGTAAAGGTGACGTCGAGACAATTGGCCAGCACACATAATTATTGTGTCAACATCAAGCCATCTGCTTTCATCGCCATTCATCGAGTCTTTTATGAGGATACCTTTATTAGAGATTTCTTCATACTGAACACCTTGAAGCATATGTACGCCATGCTTTTTCAAAGTCGCGCGATGTATCCAACCAGTGGTTTTGCCTAAGCTTTTGCCAAGCTTTTCCTGTTTGCGTTGCATCAGCCAAATCTCGCGTTGATTATGAAGATCATGTGTTTGGCTTTGTGATAATCCGCCACGAAATTCTGCTGGGTCTTCAATGCCCCATTCTTCTAACCATCTGTTTAAATCAAGCGTGCTTGAAGCACCATCATTAAGAAGGAATTCAGCAATATCAAATCCAATACCACCGGCACCTATAATGGCAACCTTTTTCCCAACGGTTTTATTATGCCTGAGGACATCAATATAGGATAAAACCTTAGAGTTATCTTGACCAGGAATCTTTGGATCACGAGGAGTAACACCAGTAGCAATAATCACATCATCGAATTGTTCGGCAAGCAAATCTTGTACATCAACCTCACGGTTAAGGTGTAAATGAACGCCTGTACTTTGCACATGGTTTTTAAAATACCTTAAGGCCTCATAAAATTCCTCTTTACCTGGAATCATTTTGGCCATATTAAGCTGTCCGCCTATTTGAGCATCTTTATCATATAAATGTACGTCATGCCCTCGCTCTGAAAGTGTCGTTGCACATGCAAGCCCCGCAGGACCGGCTCCAACAACAGCAATACGTTTTTTATGATAAGCTGGCAAAATCTGAAGTTCAGTCTCATGGCAGGCACGTGGGTTAACAAGGCATGTGGCAACTTTATTTTCAAAAGCATGATCAAGACATGCCTGATTACAGGCAATGCATGTATTTATGCTATCAGACTTGTTGTCTTGTGATTTAGAGACAAAGGCGGCATCAGCAAGGAATGGTCGTGCCATAGAAATTAAATCAGCCTCACCGTCTTCCAGAACTTTTTCTGCAACTTCAGGCATATTAATCCTATTAGAAGCAACAAGAGGGATAGAAACCTCTTGTTTCATCTTTTTCGTTAGCCAGGTAAAGGCCGCACGAGGAACACTGGTTGAGATCGTAGGAATACGAGCTTCATGCCAACCGATACCAGTATTAATAAGTGTAGCTCCAGCTGCTTCTATAGCTTTGGCAAGCTGAACTGTTTCATCCCAAACCATTCCATTTGGAACCAGGTCTATCATCGACAAACGGTAAACAATGATAAAGTCGTCTCCGACAGCTTCTCTTGTTTGCCTGACAATCTCGACAGGAAAGCGCTTTCTGTTTTCAAAAGATCCACCCCATTCATCTTGCCGTTTATTTGTATGAGTGACAAGGAATTGATTTATGAGATATCCTTCAGAACCCATAATCTCAACACCGTCATAACCAGCATCCTTCGCAAGTTTTGCACATCTGACAAAATGTTTGATCTGATTATAGACGCCTTTGTTCGATAACTCCCACGGTGTGAATGGTGTGATAGGTGATTTCAGTTTTGATGGAGCAACACTAAAGGGGTGATAACCATATCTTCCAGAATGAAGAATCTGAAGTGCTATTTTCCCCCCAACATTATGGACAGTTTGAGTGAGGGTTCTATGATGTTTAACATGGCTAGATTTCGTTAAACGCCCCGCAAAAGGCTTCACCCAACCTGAAATATTAGGAGAAAAGCCACCTGTAATTATGAGGCCTACACCATTTTCAGCACGCTCTTTATAAAACTCAGCAAGGCGAGCAAAATCTTTCTGGTTATCCTCTAAACCCGTATGCATAGACCCCATAATGATTCTGTTTTTAAGACGTGTAAAACCAAGGTCTAGTGGCTTAAACAGGTGCGGGTATATGGTTGACATTGTTTGTTTCGCCTAAAAATTAATCTATTAGAGCCCATATGTTAAAAGAATCGAAAAAATTGTGAGTGTTTCAAATCATTCCAGATAAACTTTAGACTTATGGTCCTTTATTATTATAGACAAAAACCCTACCTTACGTTAACGTAATGGTCAACTGAAAACATGGCAAAGTAAATCTAAAGTCATATTGAGATTTAAAATATTTAAAGGAGATAACAATGACAGGCATTATATTGTTTGGGCTTGCGGTTGTTCTTGGGTATTATCTGGTCTTAAAAAAGGCCCCGCTTGTTATATGGTTTCTTTTTACTACAGCAATTACGCTCACACTCCAATCTGGGCTATATCAGTTACCAAATCAACCAGCGAGTGTTTTGCAAGACTATTCTGTCAATTTTGGGTCTTTGTTGCAGATAATTGGGTGGCTTCCTGCACTTATTATTGGTCTACTTGCCATACCACCCATTAGAAAAGCAATATTTACAGGTCCTGTATTTAATATCATCAGAAGTATTTTACCCAAAGTTTCGGAGACAGAACAAGAAGCTCTTGATGCCGGAACAATCGGTTGGGATGCTGAATTATTTTCAGGACAACCAGATTGGAAAAAATTAAGAGAAGTTCCCAAAATAAGCCTCACAGCTGAAGAACAGGCATTCATAGACGGCCCGACAAATGAACTATGTGAAATGATCCGTGATTGGGAAATTCGCCAAGGCTTAAATGATATACCAAACCATATTTGGAATTTCATCCGTGAAAAAGGGTTTTTTGGTATGTTAATTTCAAAAGAACATGGTGGTCTTGGGTTCTCCGCACAAGCACAGTCTATCATTGTCGGACAAATTTCGGCATGCTCCCCAGACATAGGAATTTGTGTGATGGTTCCTAATTCATTGGGGCCGGGTGAATTAATAGAAAAATATGGAACAGATCAACAAAAAGAAAAATATTTAGAAAATCTCGCGAAAGGAATAGAAGTACCATGCTTTGCCCTGACAGGACCAACATCTGGGTCTGATGCAGCAACAATGCGTGATATCGGAATTGTTTGCAAAGAACAGTTTAATGGTAAAGAAACACTTGGTATAAAACTTTCCTGGGAGAAGCGCTATATTACTCTAGGCCCGAAAGCGACGATTCTGGGGTTGGCATTCCGTGTTTTTGATCCCGAAAATTTAATAGGCGATCAAGAAGATGTCGGTATTACATGTGCCCTTATTCCAACCGATCATGAAGGGGTAAACATAGGCCGGAGACATCAACCGGCGGGATGTGGTTTCCCAAATGGTCCGAACTGGGGTAACGATGTATTTATTCCAATGGACTGGGTGATTGGTGGCCAAGAATTCGTAGGACAGGGCTGGCGTATGTTAATGAGCTGTCTTGCCGTAGGGCGTGCAATATCCCTCCCTGCAACAGGATCAGCTGCAACAAAACAACTCTTAAGAGTAACTACAGCATATGCACAAATTCGTAAGCAGTTCGGTCTTTCAATTGGTCGTATGGAGGGAATACAAGAACCACTCGCGCGCATGGCTGAAGCTGCTTATATCACAGAGTCCGCAAGAGGTGTAACAGCATCAATGGTTGGGGCAGGGGCTAAACCAGCCGTGATTTCTGCACTATTAAAATACCAGGCAACACAATGGATGCGCCAGTCTGTTTCTGATGCCATGGATATTCATGGTGGTCGAGCAATATGTGATGGGCCTAAAAATTACATTGTCGGAGCTTATGCCGCTTTACCAATATCTATCACTGTCGAAGGAGCAAATATCTTAACAAGGACCCTTATCGTTTTCGCGCAAGGGGCTCTGAGAAGTCACCCTTATCTCTACGCAGAAGTTCAAGCCGCTCAGAATAAGAAACTGGGAGATTTTGATAAAGCCTTTATGGCACATCTTGGATTTATGTTCTCAAATATGCTTGGGTCATTCTGGCATAACATATCTGGAGGATATTTTGCGAACAAACCCGATGACCAAGCAGGAACAGGTCATTGGTATAAGCAACTCTCTCGCTACAGCAGAAATTTTGCACTCATTGCAGATATGACTGTTGGACTGTTAGGAGGGGGATTGAAGGTAAAACAGCAAATTACAGGTAGGTTAGCAGATGCTCTAAGTGAGCTGTATTTAATGTCATGTATGCTAAAAAGATTCGAAGATGATGGAGCTCCTGCAGAGGATCGACAAATTCTAGATTATACAATGCAAAATTCAATTTATCGTTTTGAGCAAGCTGTTAAAGGAGTAATATTAAACTTCCCTGTCAAATCAATAAGACCTTTATTAAACCTTTTAATCTTTCCATTGGGCGCACGGGCAGTTCCATCATCGGATCATGCTGGACAAAAAATTGTCCGCCAAATTATTGAACCAAGTGCTTTAAGAGATAACCTGACAAGATTTCTTTTCAGAAGCAACGATGTCAGTCACCCTGTAGGTCTTCTTGAAGTGACCCTTAAAAAAGTTGTAGACTTAGCTGAAGTAGAAAAGAAATTGGAAAGAGCTGTGAAAAAAGGAATTATTCACAGGTTCCATGGGAATGATTGGTTTGAGGAAGCAATTGAAAAAAATGTCATAACATCTGAAGAAGCAAAGCAATTAAGAGAGCTGGAGCAATTGGTAAATGATGTTATTTCTGTTGATCATTTCGATCCGAAAGAAATTGTGAGAAAACATTATCTTCCAAATGATCTAGAACGCAGTGTCGCATAAGATAAAGAAAATGGGTAAGTTTCGGTCTTCATAACACACTAAATAGTTGTGAAGGCCGATAAAGTCTTTGATAAGCTGTAGTTATCAACTGTATTTGCTATTGCACAGAGAAAAAGAACTGTAATATAAAAAAAGGCTTGAGTACGGACAATATAAGATTCATGTGACATTAAAGTGCGTTCGGCTATTATTGATATCCCGTTAGGTTAAGGAATGCTGCAGTCATAAGGCTGTAATAGCAATTTTTTTGATGACCAGGACTGAATAAAAATGAAACTAGTGGAGATCTTAACTGCATCTGATGCGAATGAAGATGCAAACGAATGTTACGAAATAGGGGAACTCGCAAAAGAATTAAGTGTCTCAACAAGAACAATCAGGTTTTATGAAGAAAAAGGCATTGTCACTCCAGAGCGCCGGGGGAGTAACAGAGTGTTCAGCAAGAAAGACCGAGCAAGGCTAATGCTTGCCCTAAGGGGGAAACGTCTTGGCTTCACACTTGATGAAATTAGAGAATACTTAGAGTTATACAAATTAGATGGAGATAACTCTAATATCAAACAACTCGATTATCTCATTAATAAAATTACGAATGCTATTGAAGATCTTGAAGATAAAAAAGAAGAAATTGTTTTAACAATTTTTGAATTAAATGAGATGCGTGCAATGGCAGAAAAGCTGAAATTGAGATAAGCTTCGTAACGTCTATTTTGGCTACTCAAATGACACGTCCAAATAAAATCCCTACTAAAGTATAGGCATATAATAATCAGTTGGCACTTTACGTAAACGTTAACTTCTTCTATATTCAAATCATAAAATATTTATAGAAAAAGGAAGTGTCATGAAAACCATTATCTCGTTTTTTTCCGCTGCATTTTTATTGTTAGTTTTTAACGCCCCAGCATACTCGGCATCTATGGATGGTGTATGGTTACGCAAAAAGACAGGTGGACATGTTCAATCATTTTCCTGCAAAGGTGGCTTAGGATTGAAAATAGTAAAATCCAAAAAAGCTGCAGACGTTGGAAAGGTAATTATGTGTGGAGCGACAAGCACAGGCTCAAACAAATGGAAAGGCAGCTTAACATCAACAGAAGATGGTAATGTATACACGGGTATTGTCAAAATAATTTCAGATAACAAGCTCTCTTTACAAGGCTGTGTATTAGGCGGTCTCGTTTGTAAAAGAGAAACGTGGAGCAGATTAAAATAAAATTGTTAAGTTCAGCGTTACAATCAATATAAGTGGAAACACATGTCCGATACATATATATATGATGCCGTTCGTACACCTCGTGGCAAAGGTAAAAAAGACGGGAGCCTACACGAGGTTACAGCAGTTTCACTGGCTGCCCGAATGCTTAAAAGTCTAAAAGATCGTAATAACCTTGATACCTCAAAAATTGATGATGTCATATTAGGATGTGTGTCTCCTGTTGGTGAGCAAGGCATGGATATAGCAAGATCTGCAGTATTTGCTGCAGATTACGGGCATCAAACAGCCGGGTTGCAGATTAATAGATTTTGTGCATCAGGGCTTGAGGCTGTTAATCTTGCTGCGGGTCAAATTTCTGCAGGCTCTTCTGAGATGGTTATTGCGGGAGGTGTTGAATCAATGTCCCGCGTGCCCATGTCTTCTGATGGAGGAGCATGGCCAGTAGATCCTCAGGTCTCATTGCCATCATATTTTATGCCGCAAGGTGTTTCAGCCGATTTAATTGCAACGAAATATGGGATCTCTCGTACACAATGCGATGAATACGCGGTGGAAAGTCATAAGAGAGCAACGCAATCCTGGCAGGAAAACAAGTTTGGTAATTCTGTGATCCCAGTTACAGACATGAATGGCTTAAGCATCCTTGATCAAGATGAAACGATCAGGCCTGAGACAAATATGCAGACATTGGCCAGCTTAAAGCCATCATTTGAAAAAATGGGCATTGAATATGGTTTTGATGCTGTTGCAATTCAGGCTCATCCTGAATTGGAATATGTTGAGCATATCCATCATGCAGGAAATTCTTCTGGGATAGTGGATGGATCTGCAGCAGTTCTTCTTGGCTCCCGAGAAGCTGGTGAACAACAGAATTTAAAACCCAGAGCCAGGATCAAAGGTTTTGCTGCAATTGGTTCGGAGCCTGCTTTGATGTTAACGGGTCCCGTTGACGTTACTGAAAAACTACTTCGTAAAGCAAATATGAATTTAAGTGACATTGATTTATTCGAACTGAATGAAGCATTCGCAAGCGTGGTTTTGAGATACATGCAGGCTTTTGATATCCCACATGATAAGATCAATGTTTGTGGTGGTGCGATTGCTATGGGGCACCCGCTCGGGGCAACAGGAGCAATGATTTTAGGGACTGTTCTCGACGAACTAGAGCGTCGAGACCTAAATACAGCACTTGTTACATTATGTATTGGAGCTGGCATGGGTTGTGCCACACTAATTGAACGGGTTTAACCGAGTATAGTTTCGTTAACAGGATACCAAATATGAAGCATCTAAAAATAGAGGTTGATGGCAACGGCATTGCTACCGTAACCTGGGATATGCAAGATCATTCAATGAATGTTTTCTCAGAAGAATCTATCCTCGAGTATGCAAATATTGTTCAACAAATTAAAAATGATACAAATATTCGTGGAGCGATCATCACATCCGCAAAAAAAGAATTTATAGCCGGTGCTGATATAAATCTAATCCAGCAGATGGCAAAAACTGCAAATAGCAAAGAGGCTGCAGCAGCAGCCCAAGAAGTATTCGATCAAGTCTATTTTGTTCAAAAAACATTTCGAGATTTAGAAACATGCGGCAAGCCAATAGCTTCAGCAATCCCAGGTCTAGCTCTAGGGGGAGGGTTTGAAGCAATACTTGCAACGCACTATAAAGTAGCCGTTGATGATTCATCTATAAAGTTCGGGTTACCTGAATGCAAATTAGGGATCATGCCAGGTTGGGGAGGGACACAAAGGACCGTGAGACTTGTGGGTGTTATGGCTGCAGCCCCAATCATAATGGAAGGTCGCTTGATAAACCCACAAAAAGCGAAAAAGCTAGGATTGATCAATGAACTCTGTGAACGTGGTCAAGAAGTCGAAAAAGCAAGAACTTGGGTTCTAAGTCAGTTGGATGAAGGAGATCAGGTAAGGGCAGCAAGAGCTGAGGGCGACAAAAAAATAACAGCAAGTTTTGAGCCTGCATGGGATAAAAAAGGCTTCAAATTGCCTGGCGGTGATGTGTATTCTCCACAAGGGTTTCCTATTTTCATGGGAGCTTCACCTTTAATACGCAAAACGACATATGGCCTCTATGACGCTCAAAAAGCGATACTGTCCGCAGTATATGAAGGTGTGCAAGTCCCAATGGATACGGCACTAAAAATAGAAGTTCGCTATTTTACAAAACTGGTTTGCAACCCACAATCACGAAACATGTCTCGCACTTTTTTCATCAGCAAACAGGCTTTAGAAAAAGGGGCCAGAAGGCCTGGAAATATCGAAGCACAACCTGTAATGAAATTAGGCGTACTCGGTGGTGGCGGTTTTATGGGTGCAGGTATCGCAAATGTATCAGCACAAGCTGGCATTCAAGTGGTCGTTCTGGATCAGACTGAAGAAGCTGCTGCAAAGGCTAAGGCGCATGCAGAGAAAAACTTAACTGCAAGTGTTGCAAAAGGCAAAATGACGGAAGAAAAAGCCAGATCAATCTTGTCAAGAATCACAACAACAGCAAACTATGCGGCATTGTCCGAATGTGACTTAGTTGTAGAAGCTGTTTTTGAAGACCCAACAATCAAAAGAAGCGTAACACAAAACGCTGAGGCACATTTACGAGATTCTGCTTTTTTCGCAACCAATACATCAACAATTCCAATTACCTCTCTAGCCGAAAACTCTAGAGATCCAGAAAAATATATTGGGATACATTTTTTCTCACCTGTAGAAAAAATGCCTTTGGTCGAGATAATAAAGGGCCGTAAAACAGGACAGGCAGCAGTTGCAAAAGCATATGACTATGTGCGACAACTTCGAAAAACCCCCATCTTGGTAAATGATGCACGATTCTTTTATGCAAACCGCTGCGTTCTTCGTTACCTAGAAGAGAGCCACTTCATGCTCTCTGAAGGTGTAAAACCAGCTTTAATTGAGAATGCCGCAAAAATGATTGGCATGCCTGTTGGCCCGCTATCTCTCGCAGATGAAACAGCATTGGACTTGGGAGTCAAAATACGTAATGCAACAAAGGCGGCTTTAGGTGCAGCGTACAAAGCAAACCCAGCAGAACCTCAATTAGATAGAATGGTATTAGAGCTAGGGAGATTGGGAAGGAAATCATCATCAGGTTTTTATGATTATCCAGCAGATGGCAAGAAAAAATTATGGCCAGGGCTTTCAGATCTGTTTCCTGTAACAGATAAGCAACCAGCTGTAGAAGAACTCAAAATGCGTTTTTTAAATATCCAGTCTCTAGAAGCTCTTCGCGCAATTGAAGAAGGTGTCGTAACTGATGTTCGCGAGGCCGATATTGGTGCAATAATGGGATGGGGTTTTGCTCCCTGGAGTGGTGGACCAATTTCATACATTGACACATTGGGCTCCAAAAAGTTTATGGAAGAATGTATTGCATTAGCAGAGAAGTTTGGAGAGAGGTTTAAGGCACCTGAACTTTTACAACAAAGCGCTCTAAATAACAGAAGCTTCTACGTAAATTGATAAAATAGCATTATGCTGCTGAGAAGTATAAATTAATTAGAAACTGGAAACAAGGACTCGACAAAAGACATATATCAATTTTAGTAAACTAGAATTATGTTTATAAAAGTGTCCCCATACAACGAAGTGTGAAGGATATATATGTATGTGAATGCATTACCATTTGCTATTTATATCACTTTTATTCCGCTAGTCATTTTAACGATTTATTATAGCGGCTGGTTTACTTTGTTAATTGTTCTATATGTCCTGATTGTTATTCCTATACTTGACTTGCTTGTTGGTACTTCAACAAGAAATATGGATATAGCAACGAGTGATCAAGAGCTGTTTATTCATAAACTTGTAACGTGGCTCTGGGTTCCATTACAGTTTGTCTTTTTAGTTACAATAATTGCAAGCATTGGGATGAGCCCCTCAAATTATAATAGTTGGGAGATTGTTGGGCTGTCCATCTCTCTTGGTTTCATGACTGGCGGAATTGGGATAACCTATGCCCATGAGCTTATGCATCAAAATAATAAATTTGAAAAAGCTCTAAGTGAAGTTTTAATGACGATGACTCTATACGGACATTTTTGCATTGAACACATCTATGGCCATCATAAGAATGTTGGTACACCTAAAGATCCTGTAAGTGCGAGGAAAGGAGAAAACTTTTTTAGTTTTTATCTACATGCCGTCATTGGTAGTTTTTTCTCGGCAATTAAAATTCAAAAAAAACGTATGAAAAAGCGTGGCAGGAATTTCATACATATCAGTAACCCATTTTGGCGTTATGGGGCTGCATATATCATCTACATATTGATATGTTATAGTTTAGCTGGCTGGATTGGTGTCGGAATTTTCTTTCTGCAAGCTATCGTCGCTTTTTCTCTTCTAGAGTTAATTAATTATGTTGAACATTACGGTCTAAGTAGACGACGAGACAAGAATGGAAAGTTTGAGCGAGTGCAATCATATCATTCCTGGAATGCATCTTATCTAATAACAAATCTGTTTCTAATAAACCTACAAAGACATTCTGATCACCATATACATCCGTTAAGACGTTATCCAACGTTACAGCATTATGAGGAAGATCAAGCTCCGCAACTACCCTTTAGTTATCCAACTATCTTAGTGCTGGCTCTTTTTCCTCCACTTTGGTTTAAAGTTGTAAATCCATTGGTCAATAAATGGGAACAATTGCACTATCCTGATGAAATAGGTTCTAAAATAGATACAATTAAATAGAGCCAGGTAAAATGAGGTTCAAATAACCATGGAACATAAGACAAATATTAATAACAGCCATCATGCAAATTACCAGTGGATCAAATCTTATCCCGAAGGAACAGATTGGAACGCAGAAATAAAGCCATGTGCAATCTACGAGTTGCTTGAGCAATCAAGTCAGAAATTTCCAGATAACACATGTACCTATTTTCTTGGCAATAAACTAACGTATAAGGAACTAAATCAATTAACAAAACTCGTTGCTAAGGGCTTGCAGAACGTTGGTATCAAGAAAGGGGATAGGGTTGGCCTATTTCTCCCCAATACCCCTACATATATAATTTTCTATTACGCGATTTTAAAAATCGGTGGCACTGTGGTTAATTTCAACCCACTTTATTCCGTGGATGAATTGAAATTTCAGGTGAATGATAGCACCACAGATTTAATGATCACACTTGATCTAAAAATATTATTTGAAAAAGTAGAAGCCTTACTTGAATCAGGGGCACTTAAGCAAGCAGTGGTTTGTCCTTTTGCAGATTTATTGCCAGGTTTAAAGTCCATACTCTTTAAACTTCTAAAAGGAAGTCAAATTGCAAAAGTATCAAAGTCATCGCAATCAGATAAGGTAATTTCATATCAGTCAGTTATAAATAATGATGGAGATTATACATCTTGCCCAATAGATATCTATAATGATATCGCATTGTTGCAATACACAGGAGGAACAACGGGAACACCAAAAGGCGCCATGCTCACCCACGCGAATTTAACATTTAATGTCTTTCAAAAAAGATTATGGTCCCCTGATCTAATTGATGGTGAAGAAATCATTATGGGAATTTTACCATTATTCCATGTATTTGCTATGACGTCTGTTATGAATTTTGGTATTTCCAGGGCCGCAGAAATAATTCTAATCCCTAAATTTGAATTAAAAGATGGTCTTAAGATAATAAATAACAAAAGACCAACAGTAATGCCTGGCGTTCCTACGCTGTATACGGGCATTATTAATTTTAAAGGATTAGAAAAATTTGATTTGTCGAGTTTGAAATTTTGTATTTCTGGTGGTGCACCTCTACCTGTTGAGATAAAAACATCATTCGAAGAATTAACAGGGTGTAAGTTGGTTGAAGGTTACGGATTATCTGAAACATCACCAGTAGCAACCTGCAATGTAACAACAGGAGAACCACGTTCAGGTTCTATTGGCATCCCACTGCCAAATACCATTGTTTCACTTCGGTCATTAGACAATCCTGAAGTAGAAGTTCCCCTTGGAGAAAGAGGTGAAATTTGCATTAAAGGCCCACAGGTTATGAAAGGATATTGGAATAAACCTGAAGAAACTGCAAACGTATTTATAGGAGATTATTTAAGAACTGGTGATGTTGGATATATGGATGAAGATGGATATATCTACATCGTTGATAGAATAAAAGATCTAATTTTATGTTCAGGGTTTAATGTCTATCCAAGGCAAATCGAAGAGGCTATTTATCAATATCCTGGTGTAGAAGAAGTTACCGTCATAGGTATTCCAGATGACTATCGTGGTGAAGCTCCAAAAGCATTTATAAAAATGAGTGAAGGCCAGGAACAGAATGCAGATAAAATAGTAGAGTTTCTCAGAGAAAAAATATCAAAAATTGAATTGCCCTCAGAAATAGAATTTAGAGATGAATTACCAAAAACTATGATTGGCAAATTGTCAAAGAAAGAGTTGCGGCAGGAAACATAGAGATAAAAACCACCTACTATGATAATACGTCATTTCCTGTTTTTAATGTTACCCGATCAGGAAATGACTTAAAATTTTATTACAATCATTGCGTGAGAGAACTATGGAGCTTCTTTGGCATTAGTTTCCATAGTTTTATTGTTTTATCCTGCCCAGCGGACAATGCAAAATGACCATCTGGTGAAAAGGCGACAGCATTTGCCCTGGAGGATGCATGTCCTTTAAAAGTGCGAATTCGGTCACCATTGGTTAAATCCCAAAGAATAAGTTGGTCATCAAAACTGCTGGAAAGCGCTTTTGTAAAACTAGGTGAAAAAGCGACAGAGGTAATAGCAGACGTATTCGTTGTTTTTAAAGTGCGAATTTCTTTACCTGTCTTAAGGTTCCAAAGCTTTATTGTTTCATCATAGCTTCCAGAGAGAACTGTAGGACTTTTATTAGAGGCAGAAACAGAAGTAACCCAATCATTATGTCCCTTAAATGTTTTAACAGGGGTACCTTTTTTAATATTCCAAAGCATCAATGTTTTATCATGACTACCTGAAACGATAAAATTTTTATTCTTTGTAAAGGCAACTGATATAACCCAATCATTATGGCCCGAAAGAGTTTTTACAAGTTTACCGGTTTTAATATTCCATATTTTAATAGTTTTATCATAGCTACCTGATAAGGCATATTTATTATCCGGAGAAAAGGCGACTGAGACGACCCAATTTTTATGACCGGTAAAGGTTCGCATAAGTTTAGCTGTCTTAATATCCCATAACTTGAGAGTATTATCGTGGCTGCCTGATAATGCATAACGACCGTCAACTGAAATAGAAACTGAGCTTATAATATCTTTATGTCCCCAGAACGTACGAATGTCTTGCCCGGTTTTTATACTCCATAATTTGAGAGTTTTATCTTCGCTCGCTGAAAGAATAAAATTTCCATCGGGTGTAAATACGGCAGATTTTAGAGGTTTTGAGTGACCAGTAAATGTTTTGTATGAATCATCTTTATAAGTTTTGCCTAAATAGCCGTAGCCAATATAACCGATTGTTAAAAATGTAAAAACATATACGGCAGTTAAAAACACTTTCTTCTTGTTTATTAGATTTGTAATTTTAAATTTTGAGCCTGAGTTGATTTTTTTTTGTTTTTGTTCTGATTGAAACTTTACTGATAATTTATCTTTAGACTGATTTGGCCTAATCGAATTTATCTGCGTTACAAGGCTTTTTCTTTTTTGATTTGCAACATGTTGTTCTATTCTTGATTTAGCTTTATCTGCATAGCGACCATAGGGAAAATTCTTAAGAAATTTATGTAAAGATTTGATGCTTGGTGAGTCACCAAGCTCAGACCAAACGATTTCCTCTAACTTCACATAAGCCAAACGCTCACATGTTCCACCCTTAAATCGTTTTAAGAAATTTTCTAGATCTTTCTTATTCTTACTATCTTTGATGACATTCCAATAAGCTAACTCTTCAGCTTTTTTTAGCTCTTCGGGAGATAGCTTTACGTCTTTATTTGTGTTTTTATAGGCTGTGTTTTCTAAGATTTTATCTATGCTTCGACCTAACTCATCATATCCTTGTAATTGATAATTCAAAAATTTAGGCAAAAGACGTTTTGCAAACTTTAGGTCTTGTATTGGTTCCCAATCATCAGGGAAAATAAAGTTATCACTAAGAATATATCCTTTCTTGTCTTTTGCAGCTCCAAGGTAAATAAACATTGCTTTAATCTGAGCAAGGACTAGATCATCTATTTCACCACTTTGATTCATCTGGTAAACAACATGTAACATTTCATGTTCTTTTTCAGTTGCGGGAGTATTTCTTCGTATGGATGTTGCTGAGATGACTTCTAAAATACCATCTGCCTGTGCTTTTTGTTGTTTCGAAAGTTCAGTTCGAAAGCGTTCAATGCCAATCAAATGTATGAGATGGCTTGTACTGGCGCGTTTAGGAGGTTCAAAGTTACTACTAAAAAGAGATGCCATGTTTATTTTCTATTTTACTGATACAAGATAACATTCACATTTTTGAAAATTGAGGTAGAGACGAATTAATATCCCATATCATAAGTTTATTATGAGATACGCCTCATAACAAACATGAAATTTATTTCCACCCTGCTATTCTCAAAACATCATTGAGGTGTTTAAATCATATTTGTGGCGTTAAACTGTTATTGATGAAAAAAAATGTTAAATTATTCTGTTAAATAAACAAGTGATTTAATTATGGAAATTAGCATGAGCCATGTTCATTTATAAAATTTATTCAGTATAGCGCACAGATAATTATAGATTTCTATAATACGGCATCATGTAAATACGGTTGGTATTCCATCTGGTTGAGAGACTAACCATTTTGGAATAGGTAAAGATTTTTCTTTTAAAAATTCTGGATTAAAGAGTTTTGTTTGATAACGAGTGCCATAATCACATAAAATAGTAACAATTGTATGGCCTGGCCCTATTTCTTGAGCTAATCGAATAGCTCCAGCAATATTAATTCCACTTGAACCGCCAAGGCATAACCCTTCGTCTTCTAAGAGGTCATAAACAATTGGAAGAGCCTCTTCATCTGGAATTTGAAAAGCTGTATCTATTATGACATCTTTTAAATTTTCTGTAATACGGCCTTGCCCGATCCCTTCAGTAATGGAGTTTCCTTGAGCTTTGAGTTCTCCATTTTTGTAATAATTATAAAGAGCAGAGCCCATTGGGTCAGACAAGGCAATTTTAATTTCAGGATTTTTGGCTTTTAATCCCATTGAAATTCCGCCAAGTGTGCCGCCTGTGCCTACAGCACATGTAAATCCATCAATTTTTCCGTCTGTTTGGGACCATATTTCTTCAGCAGTCGTTTGGATATGCCCATCGCGATTTGCAGTATTATCAAACTGGTTAGCCCAAACAGCCCCATTAGGATCATTTTTATTCAGCTCTATCGCAAGACGTTCAGAGTAATGAACATAATTGTTTGGGTTTTTATAAGGAACTGCTGGAACTTCAATCAATTGAGCACCAGAAACTCTTAACATATCCTTTTTTTCTTGTGATTGTGTATCTGGAATAACAATGACAGATTTAAATCCCATTGCGTTTGCAAGTAATGTTAAACCAATACCTGTATTACCTGCCGTGCCTTCAACAATTGTTCCATTGGGTTTTAGCCAGCCTTCAGCAACAGCATTATTAATTATATAAAGAGCTGCTCTGTCTTTAACTGATTGCCCTGGGTTTAAAAATTCAGCTTTTCCTAAAATTGTGCACCCTGTCTCTTCAGATGCACGCTTGAGCTTGATTAGAGGTGTATTACCAATAGCATCAATAATATTATCTTTGTACAGCACAATCAGATCTTTCTTTAATCAATAATTCTCAAGTGAATGGATGAATTTAGGGTATCGAGTTTCAAAATAACTACTTAACTTAGTATATGTATCCTTCGAACATTTTATATTCAAGATGATTTAGAAAGATTTTTCAATGACACATATTACTAAAGAGAAGGGTAAATTACAGATTTATTCTATAATTTAAATCGAATGCTAGAAGTATAAATTATAAAACAACGACTTTTTAAGAGATGTTTTTATGAAAATTAAGGGGAAAGCAAAGCTGTGTTTTTATAAAAAATGTCAATAATAATACTATATATGGACATATAGTAAAATAAGACCGTATTCTTAAATTAGACGGATATCACAATAATAAATTACAAAAGAGAAAGCCGATGAAATTGTTGTCAAAAATAACAAGAAGAAGCCTCCTTAAGACAACTGGTTCAGTATTAACAATGGGAGCGGGCTGCAATATATTAAATGCTTCATTGGCTCATTCGAAAAATAACAATAAAAAACAAACAAAACCTACGTTTCAAGCACCTGGCTTTTTTCGTTTTATTTTAGGAACATATACAATAACAATATTAAGCGATGGAATACTCAATTTTCCGTCAAAAGTTTTAGCTAATAATGTGCCTGAAGCACAATTAAAGGCGTTCCTGAAAGCAAATTTTTCCAATATTGAAAATCATAACACACACGTCAATTCATGTCTTATTGACACAGGTGTAAAACGTATTCTGATAGATGCTGGATCCGGAAATGGGTTCCAGAAAACTGCGGGTAAATTCATAAAAAACCTGGAAAAGTCAGGATATACACCAGAGGATATTGATACAGTGGTGTTATCTCATGCTCACCCTGATCACTTATGGGGTATAATTGATGAGAAATCAGGTAAGCCAATTTTACCTAAAGCAAACTATATAATAAATGAAAAAGAATGGGATTATTGGACACAAGATTCTATAGAATCCAAAGTTGCAGATTCTACGAAGGGGACTGCCAAAAAAACCAAAGAAATCCTGATTTCCATTGCTGATAAGACACAAAGAGTAAAAACTGGAAGTGAGATAATTCCAGGAATTACAATCCTTAATACTGCAGGACATACAGAAGGCCATGTATCAGTATTAGTGACCTCTGAAAAATCATCAATGATTGTATCAGGGGATGTTATCCATCATGAATATATAGCTTTTGAGCATCCCGATTGGCACTTTGCTTTCGATGCAGATGCAGAAAAAGCGGCAAAAGTCAGAAAATTATTATTAGATCAGGCTGCTCTAGAAGAAAGCATAGTAGTCGGGTTTCATTTGCCTTTTCCTGGAGTTGGAAATGTTGCACGTAAAGGAAAAGTATTTAGGTGGGTTCCTATAAAATGGGAATGGGTGCAATAAATTAAACAATAATTTGTAAAAAATGTAAAAAATCCATTCTCTAAGCATAATTAGCATTGCTAAATGAGATTTATCAGTGTAGGAAAGCCCTTCCTCATAGCGAAATCATTGTAAAATATAATGAGATATGAAATTAGTTATAGACTGTTTCTTTTAACATCTCTATCTAAGTTACGCTGATCTTTGCTTGAGAGTGATAATATCTACAGTCTTTGCGGGTGTGGTGGAATTGGTAGACACGCTAGATTTAGGTTCTAGTGGCGCGAGCCGTGGGGGTTCAAGTCCCTCCACCCGCACCATCATAACTAACGTTTTTCATTCCTGAGCTTAATGAAAAATGTCACCGGGTCCAGGTCAAAGGTATTCACTGGAAACAATAGCGAATAACGTTCGGGTTTAAAACACATGCAGATTACAGAAACTGTCTCGGAAGGTTTAAAAAGGGAACTCAAAGTTGTAGTAGAAGCTAAAGAGCTTGATAATAAACTATCTACAAGATTAGAGGAACTGAAAGATCGCGTAAACATTAAAGGTTTTCGTCCTGGGAAAGTCCCTGTAGCTCATCTACGTCGTGTATATGGCCGATCTGTAATGGCAGAAATTGTTCAACAAACTGTCAGTGAGACAACAAGTGAAGCACTTAAAGAACGCAATGAACGCCCAGCATTCGAACCTGAAATTGCACTAACAGAAGATCAGGAAGAAGTTGAAAATATTATCAATGGCAAGCAAGATCTTGCTTTTACTGTATCTTTTGAAATATTACCTGCGATTGAACTTGCTGATTTGTCATCAATAGAGCTAGAAAAAGAAGTTGCTGAGGTTTCGGAAGACGATTTTGATAAGGCTCTTGAGCAAATATCTGAAAGCAATACAAATTATTCTGAAAAAGACGGTGCTGCTGAGACCGGAGACCAAGTTGTAATCGACTTTGTTGGTAAAATTGATGGCACTCCTTTTGAAGGCGGGAGCGCGAATGATGCACCTGTTGTAATAGGACAAAATGCTTTCATTCCAGGCTTTGAAGAAGGTCTGATTGGTGCAAAAACCGATGAAGAAAAAGAATTGTCAATAACCTTCCCAGAAGATTACCCAAGTGCTGAATTAGCGGGGAAATCGGCTGTTTTTGAGGTTAAAGTAAAAAGCATAAGTGCTCCTGCGAAACCAGAAATAAATGACGAATTTGCTAAAAATTTAGGATTGGAGTCATTAGAAAAACTAAATGAAATTCTCAAAACTCAAATTGAAGAACAGCACAATAATGCGTCTAAAACCAAACTAAAACGAAAAGTTCTAGATGCACTTGATGAGACCCATTCATTTGAATTGCCACCAACACTGGTTGAAGAAGAATTTAAGTCAATATGGCAGCAGATTCAGTCAGATATGGAAAAGGCAAAAAAGACATTTGAAGATGAGGGAACAACAGAGGAAAAAGAGAAAGAAAAATACCAGAAATTAGCTGAAAGAAGAGTTCGTCTAGGTCTGGTACTTTCTGAAATTGGCGAAAAAAATGACATAAAAGTTTCTGACGAGGAAATGCAACAAGCCGTATATAATGCGACAAGGCAATATCCTGGCAAAGAAAAAGAAGTCATTGAGATGTATCAGAAAAACCCTCAGGCATTAGCAAGCCTAAGAGCACCAATTTATGAAGATAAAGTAATAGACTTTATCGTTGCTCTCGCAAAAGTTACTGAAAAAACTGTAGAGACAGAAGAGTTATATAAATATCCTGATAATGAAGAGCTTTAATTTTACAAATTCAACAACTTGTTGAAAACTAAATTGAATTTTCCATAAGTTTCGTATTTTTGGTGATAAATACAAATCTCACAATTTTTTTAGCTATCCAACAGCCAAATATACTTTAGATTAATAAAGTAATGTTTATTGTATCTTCTTACATCAAAAATTGAAATCGAATATATTCAATTAAGTATTTGATGTGAGATTTCATTCTATATAAGAATCTCATAACATCATTGAAATAACCCGCAGAATCTACACAATGTCTAAAAATAAGCCGTGAAATCAAGGAGTGTAAAAGATGAATGATCCATTTGTGATTAAAAGCTCGTTCTGGCCAACCGTCATAGATCAAGATGCTAAAGGCTGGAAACAATATGATCTTCCATCAAGACTTTTGAAGGAACGTATTATTTTTCTCACAGGTCCTGTTGAAGATCACATGGCAGCGTCCATCTGTATGCAATTATTATTCTTGGAAGCTGAAAACCCCAAAAAAGAGATTTCGATGTATATTAACTCGCCAGGCGGAGTTGTTACGGCTGGAATGGCGATTTATGACACAATGCAGTTCATACGCTGTCCAGTGGCAACATTATGTATAGGCCAAGCGGCATCAATGGGGTCTTTATTACTAACAGCAGGTGATAAAGGAAAAAGATATGCACTACCTAATGCACGCATAATGGTACATCAACCTTCAGGTGGTTTCCAAGGCCAGGCAAGTGATATAGAGCGCCATGCTGAAGATATTATAAAAATGAAGCGCCGCTTAAACAATGTGTATGTTGAGCATACAGGCCAAGACTATGAAGTCATTGAACGTACTTTAGACCGTGATTACTTTATGACAGCTGAAGAAGCTAAAGATTTTGGCATCGTTGATGAGGTAATTGATAAGCGAGAAGGCAATTTAGACGATCAAACAGAAAAATAATTTTTCTGGCAAGGAAATTGCAGAATAATTCTCTAGATATTGATTTTAAAGAGTAAAAAAACAATATCTAGAGGAGAATTTGATAAATTATCAATATTTTTCTCTATATGAAACAATATAATTTGATGAAAGATACGCCACATTATCGCAAAAATTAGCGTTAAACTAAGTAAATATATCATCTTGAGTAACAAATTTGAGATGCAGAATAATACATGATGAAATATTTTGTATAAATAAACCATCAGTTTTATTTAAAGTTTACGTAGTTTTTATTAGAATAACATTTGTTAGACTATGAGGCTTAATGGAATATTGATTAATCTGGGTGTATCATATCAAATAAGGACAACCTAGAATTTATTCGGATTGAATATTAATTCTAGTGCGAATATGATTAAAGTTGAAATTGCTATATCCTAGATTTGCAATGATACTAGTGTCAGCGTTCATGTGAATTTAATAAAACACATGACATAAATGATCGGATGACTAAAGTGAGCGGAAGCGATTCGAAAAATACTCTCTATTGTTCTTTTTGCGGAAAAAGCCAGCATGAAGTGCGTAAATTAATTGCAGGTCCAACAGTTTTCATTTGTGATGAATGCGTTGAATTATGCATGGATATTATTCGTGAAGAGAATAAAAGCTCACTAGTTAAGTCACGTGATGGCGTTCCTACACCACAAGAAATATGCTCTGTATTAGATGATTATGTTATTGGTCAAGCACATGCAAAACGTGTGTTGTCTGTTGCAGTCCACAATCATTATAAACGGTTAAATCACGCAACAAAAAACAATGATGTCGAATTAGCAAAATCAAATATCCTTCTAATTGGTCCAACAGGGTGCGGTAAAACGCTTTTAGCGCAAACTTTAGCGCGCATTCTTGATGTTCCATTTACAATGGCAGACGCAACAACTTTAACTGAAGCAGGATATGTAGGTGAGGATGTTGAAAATATTATCCTTAAACTACTTCAATCTGCAGACTACAATGTTGATCGTGCTCAGCGTGGTATTGTCTACATTGACGAGGTAGATAAAATCAGTCGTAAGTCGGATAATCCTTCAATTACACGAGATGTATCTGGTGAAGGTGTTCAGCAGGCATTATTGAAAATTATGGAAGGCACAATCGCGAGCGTACCGCCTCAAGGTGGCCGCAAACACCCTCAACAGGAATTTTTACAGGTTGATACAACAAACATACTGTTTTTGTGCGGTGGTGCATTTGCAGGCTTAGAAAAAATCATTTCTCAGCGTGGCCGAACAACATCTATTGGTTTTGGTGCAAACGTTGAAGCCGATGATGATAGAACGACAGGGTCAATTCTTCAGGGTGTTGAGCCAGAAGATCTTTTAAAATTTGGCCTTATACCTGAGTTTATTGGACGTGTACCTGTTTTGGCAACATTACAGGATCTTGATGAAGATGCACTTGTGCAGATCTTAACAGAGCCGAAAAATGCTCTTGTAAAACAGTATCAAAGACTATTTGAGATGGAAGATGTTCAATTAACATTCTCAGAAGAGGCTTTGAAGGGGATTGCACGTAAAGCAATCGAAAGAAAGACTGGGGCACGGGGATTGCGTTCCATCATGGAAAATATTCTTCTGGACACTATGTATGACTTGCCAGCTCTCAAAGGAGTTGAGGAAGTTGTAATCAGTCCAGAAGTGATTGATGGTAGTGCAAAACCACTTAGAATTTATGCTGATAGGGCTGATGAAATAGAATCTAGTGCTTAATTCGCAACAGTTCTGAATAGATTCTTTTTATACATGTTCTTTACCAACATGCTATGCACAGCATTTGGAATATGTACTGTTGACTTAAATGTTGTCCCCTGAAATCTATTATTTTGAACATATTGAATGTTTCAAAGATATGATTAAATATTTAGTGAGAAACTAAAATTAGAATATTTAAAAATTGTTGAATACAGTTTTTGTTAATATTTTAATCAGAGTTATCCTGATCAAAATGGGTAAATTACATACAATTTTGATTCATGGGATTAAATTTTCATAGGCCTTTTAGGCTATTAAAGAACAGGACAATGTATGACCGGCGAACAGACATTTGAGAGTCAAAGTGAAGGTCAGGAATTATTTCCGGTATTGCCATTGCGGGATATCGTAGTATTTCCTTATATGATAGTGCCACTTTTTGTGGGCAGAGAAAAATCAATTAATGCATTAGAAGAGGTCATGCGCACTGATAAGCAGATATTGCTTGCAGCACAAAAGAACGCTGGCGATGATGACCCTGATTTAGATGGAATCTTCAAGTTAGGGACTCTAGCTTCCGTCTTACAATTATTAAAATTACCAGATGGCACAGTTAAAGTTCTTGTTGAAGGAACAACACGTGCACGTATCAAAAACTATTCAGAAAACGAAAATTACTTCGAAGCTGAAGTTGAATATATTGATGAGCAACTTGGTGATGAAGAAGAAATTGAAGCATTAGCTAGATCTGCGATTGCGCAATTTGAAAGCTATGTAAAACTCAATAAGAAAATTTCTCCAGAAGTTTTAGGGTCAATCAATCAGATTGATGACTACTCCAAGCTAGCAGATACTATTGCATCTCATCTAGCAATTAAGATATCTGAAAAACAGGAAATCTTAGAAATCACATCAATATCTGAAAGACTCGAACGTGTATTCACTTTGATGGAAAGTGAAATCTCAGTCCTTCAGGTTGAGAAGAAAATCCGCTCTCGTGTTAAACGTCAGATGGAGAAAACTCAGCGAGAATATTATCTGAATGAACAGATGAAAGCGATTCAGAAAGAGCTTGGGGATCCTGATGAACGCGATGATATTGGTGAGCTAGAAGAGAAAATTGAAAAAACCCAACTTTCCAAAGAAGCTCGGGAAAAAGCAAGCAATGAGTTGAAAAAACTCAAACAGATGAGCCCAATGTCTGCAGAAGCTACCGTTGTCAGAAACTACTTAGATTGGCTATTGTCAATTCCATGGAGCGACAAAGGTGAACTAAAAACAGATTTGGAGGAAGCTGAAAGAGTTCTAGATGAAGAGCATTATGGTCTTGAAAAAGTCAAAGAGCGTATTGTTGAATATCTAGCTGTTCAAAAGCGCACAAACAAATTAAAAGGCCCAATTCTATGTCTTGTTGGACCTCCTGGTGTTGGTAAAACATCTTTAGGAAAATCAATTGCCAGATCAACCGGACGTGAATTTGTTCGTATGTCCCTTGGCGGGGTTCGTGACGAGGCTGAGATCAGAGGACATAGAAGAACTTATATCGGCTCTATGCCAGGTAAAGTTATTCAATCAATGCGAAAAGCGAAAAAAGTGAATCCTCTTTTCCTTTTGGATGAGATTGATAAACTAGGGTCTGACTTCCGCGGCGATCCAGCTTCTGCTTTGCTTGAAGTCTTAGATCCTGAGCAAAATGCAAGTTTTAATGACCATTACTTAGAAGTAGATTATGATCTATCAGATGTAATGTTTGTAACAACTGCGAATACTCTGAACATACCGCCTGCTTTGATGGATCGTATGGAAATTATTCGTATTGCTGGGTATACCGAGGACGAAAAAGTCGAAATTTCGAGAAGACATTTGATACCAGAACAATTATCAGCTCATGGTCTTAAAGAAGAAGAATGGTCTCTTGATGACAATGCTCTTAAGCTGATAATCAGAAGATACACGAGAGAAGCTGGCGTCCGTAATTTAGAGCGTGAACTAGCGAAACTAGCAAGAAAAACCTTAAAAGAAATCCTGACAACGGATCATGAAAAGATCAGTGTGACAGCAGATAACTTAGAAGACTTTCTTGGCGTGCCTAAATACAGATTTGGTGAAGCAGAAAGAGAAGACCAGATTGGTGTCGTAACAGGTTTGGCATGGACCGAAGTAGGTGGTGAGTTATTAACCATCGAAGGTGCTATGATGCCTGGTAAAGGTAAGATGACTGTAACCGGTAATCTTCGTGATGTTATGAAAGAGTCAATCCAGGCGGCTAATGCTTACGTGAAATCTCGATCTGTTGACTTTGGCATAAAGCCACCTCTGTTTGATAAACATGATATTCATGTGCACGTACCTGAAGGAGCAACACCTAAAGATGGCCCTTCAGCTGGTGTTGCAATGGGAACAGCAATCATTTCAATTATGACAGGTATTCCTGTTCGTAAAGATGTTGCGATGACTGGTGAAATTACCTTAAGAGGCCGTGTCTTACCAATTGGTGGTTTAAAAGAAAAACTTCTTGCTGCACTAAGGGGCGGTATTAAAACTGTTCTTATCCCGGAAGATAATGCAAAAGAGCTGGCTGAGATACCTGACAATGTAAAGAATAATCTTGAAATTGTCCCAGTATCAAGAATGGATGAAGTTTTACGTAAAGCTTTGTTGCACATGCCTGAAGCCATTGAATGGGAAGAAAATGAAAACGGCTCTGATGGTGTTGGTGGTTTAAGTAGTGATGATGGGACCTCTGGCGAAGAGATCAGAGCACATTAGTAGAAATGACTATCACACCCTAGACAAGATATAAAATGAATAATAAAAGGCTCCATTAACTATTGGGGCCTTTTTTATCTTTTGCCATGAATATCAGCGTAAATTTCCTGGACTCAGTGAATATGCTAAGGTTTTAAAAAGGCATATTTTTTAAAATTTATTTTACCATAATATTAGGGACTCGGTTTAAAATAGACCCGAAAATCACCAATAAATGCGATGAGTTGTTGATGATCATGGATTTTAGGTTCCTTTTGTGCAGTTTTTTATTGAATTTGCTTGTTTTTTGGCGGAAAAGTCGGATTTTAGAGAGAATTTTATAGCTTGAAAGAACGGGCTATATAGAACTCTACTGTTGTTAGCGTTCAGCACTCGCAACTATACGGGTGGGTAGAATGAAATCGTAAAAGATTTCATCTATAAATTTTTCATCTGAGATTGATAGTTTTATATCAATCAGAATTTGAGGTAAATATTATGAATAAAAAAGAACTGATCGATAGTGTTGCCGAGGAGGCTGAATTAACAAAAGAAGCTGCTGGAGCAGCTGTTGATGCACTATTCAGTAGCATTACATCAGCCCTGAAAGATGGCGATGATGTTCGTATCGTTGGTTTTGGTAACTTTGAAGTTACAAAGCGTAAAGCGAGCACTGGGCGTAACCCACGCACAGGCGAGCCGCTTAAAATACCTGCATCAAATGTTCCTAAATTTAAAGCTGGTAAAGCTCTTAAAGATGCAGTGAACAGCTAAATATTTATCTGTTATAACAAACCAAAGGCCCTCAATAGACTAATTGAGGGCCTTTCTACTGGCTGTGCATATTAGTCAGCTTATTTTTTCTGAGATATTTGGAAAATAATTTTATAAATAATTCCATGTGTGGAATTGAGCCAATCTTTTACAAATTGCTCAATCGTCTTCTGGTTTATCGCTTCTTTCTTTTGTTCTTTGACAAGAGCTTTAAAATTATCTTCGTAATCCAGAAACAGAGCCTCAAACTCTGGCTTTGTTTCATATAAGAATTCTGCTTCTTGTTTTTTTTGTACTATAGAGGTGCTTAGAGCTTCAGAATAGATAATATCATTCATATCTTTCATACTACTCTCAAGGATCTTGAAATGCTTTTTATCAATATGTTTTAGGATTTTTGAGCTAAGCTCATTTAAAGTTCCCATTTTTTGATCAAAGTCATTTAAATTTACTGTTTCTATTAAGTTCTCTGTTTCTTGCAATCGATCTAAGATCGTACGTATTCCGGAATTATTTTTTTCTTCTTTTTCAGCGTAGAAGAAAGAACTGAGGAATCCCTCGCTACTTTGAGACGTTTGGGGCTCGTCTTGTTGTTTTTCCGTTCCTAAAACTTCACAAGCAGCCTGGTTATCATACTTTGTAAAAAGATCTTCTAATTCTCGTTGTTGTTCATTGTTTTCGAGGGTTTCAATAATTTCAAACACAATATCTTCAGAATCAGTCTCTGACGGTTTGAGGATATGACTATCCTCATGATCATCCAAGTTATTCTCATACTCTTTGGCCGAAACATTAGAGATAAGCTTTGTAAGGCTATTAGGAGCATTTAGAGGTGGACTTTCTAGTTTCTGAACAGAAATTCTATGATTTAGTTTATGTCTCTGATTTATAAAATTGCAGCGATTGGTAATGATTTGATGTGAAATAAGTAGAGAGGTCTTGAAGGAAGAGAGAGTGTGTTGAGCTTCAGTCAAAGTATTATAGTATGTATCAAAGCAATCATCAGTAGAGTTTAAAATATTATTGAGCTGAATATTTAAGGAATTGGACGAGATATTTTTTCCTTTAATGGTATAAATTTTATTTTCTGTGCTGTTTAAAAGGACATCAAGGTTCTCTCCAAGTAAAAGGTTTTTCTCATAAAGCTCAGCTTCTAAAACGAGAAAATCGACTTCTAAGACAAATTGTTCAAAATAATGAGCGATCTCTGCAGACAAAGGTGAGCTTCTATAATACTCATCTTTAATAATCGATTGCACCCCAAGAAATAAATTGTTTAAGGAGGATAGAGATAATACCGCAGCTTCTAATATATCTTCAGTCTGATTAAGAGAATGATAGTTTTGTTGCGAATTAATTTGATTCTGAGGAAGTTGCAAACTTGTATTCATGCCACAGTCTTGTTCCCAGGACTCTATTGACTGAAGATTATTATCATACCGAATCTCTGTTTTATTTTCAGAATTACTGGTAACCATGCCATATACCATCACAATTAAATTATTTGATTTGGAAAAGAGCAATAAGTATGCCAGCGAAAATTTAAGAGTAGAAAGTGTAATTATTGGACGAATCTATAGAAATTGTTCCATTTTAGGAAAATATTGTTTTAAATGGACATGAAGAAATAGTCTCAATAATCAAAATTTTTATAATAATCTGTTGTTTTTTTGCTTTTAACGCTATGATTTCATTTTTTTTCGAATAAAATGAAATCAGCTATAGATTTTATTGTAAGATTTGGTTAAAAGACCCATCTGTTCATCACAAAATCTGGAACATGACAAAACATAAAAGGGCGGTTAGCTCAGCTGGAAGAGCACCTCGTTTACACCGAGGGGGTCGGGAGTTCGAACCTCTCACCGCCCACCATGTTTTTTACACATTGACTTGACTTAAGATATCAGCTGGCTTAAACCAAGATACTTCCAAGTTAAATGCGTACCACCACCCAGGGGGGTGTAGCTCAGTTGGTTAGAGCGCTGGCCTGTCACGCCAGAGGTCGCGGGTTCGAGTCCCGTCACTCCCGCCATTATCCTGATGTATAGCTTGGTTTAATAGTCCAAGTGAGCAAAATATAATTCCCAAAAAATCATATAATCAGGGTGGATATATTCCATGGGCAGTATACTAAGTCTCGTAATACCTTTTTTTGGATTGATTTTTCTTGGACTATTGGCTGCAAAGCTGGTTAATCACCATGAAAGAGGGATGGATTGGTTAAACACATTTGTAATTTACTTTGCTCTTCCTGCATTACTATACAAGCTACTTTCAAGAACACCTTTCGAAGAGTTGATAAACGTATCTTTTATTCTATCAACTTTATCTGCCACCATAAGTATATTTAGTCTAACCGTTATACTGTCTAAATTTATTGGAAGAGCAACTCTGGCAGAGTCTGCTATCCGAGGGGCAGCAGCTTCATATGGTAATGTTGGTTACATGGGACCAGGTTTGGCATTGGCAGCCTTTGGCTCCCAAGCGGCTGTTCCCATCGCTCTTATCTTATGTTTTGATAATTTATTTTTCTTTATAATCGTACCGCTTCTTGCTGTTCTAAGCGGAAAACAGAGGACAAGTTTACAGGTAACAGTTTCAGATATAGCAAAGAAAGTTCTATTGCACCCATTTATCATAGCTTCATTTGCTGGGATCACAGCTGCGTACTTTCAACTTACACCACCAGACCCTGTTGCAAAATTACTAGATTACTTAAGTTCAGCTGCAGCACCATGTGCTTTGTTTGCGCTGGGAGTGACCTTAGGAGGACAGTCTCTTAAACGCTTGCCAGTAGAAATGCCCCTTATCTTAATAGCTAAGCTTATCCTTCAACCATTATTGGCATATTTTATTGTAAGCACGTTTGCTGATCCACCAAAAATTTGGTTGTTAACCGCCATTCTGATGGCTTCATTACCAACAGCAGCCAATGTTTTTCTCCTGGCATCTCAGTATAAGCAATATGTAGAACGCGCCTCTAGCACCATCTTTATAAGTACGATTATTTCCGTTCTGACAGTAACAGGAATCTTATATCTGATAGAGCAAGGTATCTTACCATAAGTTAATACATTCAAACTTTTGTTTATCTAGAGTGGGGTAAACTTTCCCAATATTTTTCAAATTCAGAGACCAACATGGAATGCATCCCATAGTTTCTTGGACCTATAACATCAGCTTTAGGGCTATCGCCTACAAATAAGATCTTCTCTTTTTCTAAGTTTAGCTGTTTACAAACTTGAGCATAAATTTCATGGTCGGGTTTCATGTAACCAATCTGATAAGAAAAGATCACTGCATTTACTTGATCAGGCAGGCATCTTAATAAAGGAGCTCCATAGGGCTGCGCCAAATTAGAACAAACTGAAATTTTAAAAGAAGAACTTCTTAGGTCTGACCAGATCTTTTGAATATTAGGTCTTAATTTTATCGAAGCTAGTTCACTTTCCAGGTCAGCAATCAGGCTAGATTTATGCTCTTCCGCGCAATTAGGTAAGATAAGATCCATCACATCACAGAAAGATATATCTTGGCACATAATTAAATGGCGTAACTCTGAGATATCAGCGAATGTGTGATTTTGTAATAGTTTTCTATATGGCGCTCTATTGTCATCAATACGAACCAATGTCCCAAAAGCATCAAAACAAACAGCTTCTATAGTATCCAAAGAGAACATGACCAAAACTCTCAAATTAGTAGCTGGGAATAATTATAAAATAGGTTTTACTAATTTTAAGAATAATAACTTGAAATTAATAATTGAGGTAACATGGTACCATTATGTTAAGTAGCTGATATTGATGACATTTTTTAATCTAATTTTCTTGACATACCACTCAACTCACCTTAAACAGAACCAATCCAAAAGCTTACACCTTCATTACATTGGAATTCATAAAGGTGCTTTGAGCGCGAACGCAAGACGCGCTGGGCTGATTGTTATTATTGAAAGTTAAAAGACGAAGGCGGGTTGTTGATGAAAACCTATTCTGCAAAGCCAAGCGATATTGAGAAGAAATGGCTTCTCATTGATGCTGAAGGGCTAGTTGTTGGACGCCTTGCTGCTTTAATCGCAACGAGATTGCGCGGCAAACATAAGGCAATTTATACCCCACATATTGATTGTGGTGACAACATCATTGTGATTAATGCTGACAAAGTTGTTTTTACAGGCAACAAACGCACAGACAAAGTTTATTACTGGCACACAGGGTATCCAGGTGGCATTAAAGAGCGTACAGCAGACAAAATTCTGGATGGTAAATTCCCAGAACGTATTTTGGAAAAAGCTGTAACACGCATGATGCCAGGTGGTCCATTATCAAGACGTCAGCTAAAGAATTTAAAGATTTATTCTGGTTCTGAGCATCCACATGAGGCGCAAAAGCCTGAAACACTAAATGTGTCAGAGTTGAATTCAAAGAATAAGAGGGATCGTTAATGGCTGAACAAGAAGGCAAAGTGCTCGAAGATTTAGGCGATATTCAAAGCGATGCACCTGAAGCACCAGTATATGAGCAAAAACTAGATGATCACGGTAGAGCTTATGCAACTGGTAAAAGAAAAGATGCTGTAGCACGTGTATGGGTAAAACCTGGTGCCGGGAAAATTACAGTAAATGGTAAAGACCATGCGGAATATTTTGCACGCCCTGTATTGCAGATGATCCTGAAACAACCGATTGTAGCAGCGGATCGCAAAGATCAATATGATATTATTTGTACTGTAAAAGGTGGAGGCCTGTCAGGCCAGGCTGGTGCTGTACGTCATGGTATTTCAAAAGCATTGACAAATTTCGAACCTGACTTACGCCCAGTCTTGAAAAAAGGTGGTTTCCTTACTCGTGATGCACGTGTTGTGGAACGTAAGAAATACGGTAAAGCAAAAGCTCGTCGTAGCTTCCAGTTCTCAAAACGTTAAGAGAAGCATTATTATTTCAAGTTTTAAAAAGCACGCTTATTCGCGTGCTTTTTTGTTTTAATGATGTGAGATGTTGTGCAACACGCAACGACTAATAATGTTTCTTATATTCTGATCCAATCTCAGACAATATACGCGAAATCAAGAGACTGGTTTTGGTTTGACTCTTTTCTTCTTTAACAATTCCTGCATTGCTAAAAATACACCTTTCATTGACGATGTTTGAAGAAAAGTCTTTATCAATGTTATCATATCCCACCAAACCATTATCTTTAAAAAACCCAGGAATAACATACACAACTTTATTACAAACCTGTTTTGTAATATCCGTTTGAGAGTTAGGTTTGACAGGAATTTGCATCATGAGTTTATAGTTCTCATCAGTAATAATAATATTCTGTTTTGCTGATTTATTTTGTGATGTAGAAATTATATCCACTTTGGTATAAGCATAACGCCCTGTACAGAGTATATTAGCTCTAAATCCTCGGATTGTTTGATTAGATGAGAAATTTAACTTTTTTGAAATATTTGTAGGTATGCTGACAAGCTCTAGAAGAAAGTCTCCATTAAAAGCTTCTGCTGAGCATTTTCCCTTTAGGTTTTGTGTTTGTGCGTAAACATAACCATGTTTTGCAAAACACCCTAAAATCAATATAGCAGCTATAATAATGCGCATAATTAACGTTCTCATATGATTAGAACACATACACATTATTCTTTTAATTTAAAATTTAAATGACGCAAAATGACATTTAACAAGAATTACAAGTTTTAGAAGCAGCATATATAATGCTGCTTCTTTATTCTTATTAAATTTTCTGATTGTATTCCCCAACCTCTGGTTGTGCATCTAGATACTGATCAATCTCAGCAAAAATTGCACGCATATTCTCTTCAGATGTTGGACTTTCAACAACCACAACTAATTCAGGCTTATTCGAAGATGCACGAACCAGTCCCCAAGTACCATCTTCTAGAACAATTCTAATACCATTGACAGTAATGAGTTCTCGAACACTCTGTCCTGCAAGCTCACCACCTTGAGCGGCAATACCTTCAAAATGTTTTACAGCACGGTCAATAACATCATATTTTATTTCGTCGGCACATTTGGGGGCCATTGTTGGAGATTGCCAGGTTTTTGGCAAGGCATTCTTAAGGTCTGCCATTGTCTTATCAGGATTACGCTCAAGCATATCACAAACTGCAATTGCAGAAACAAGTCCGTCATCATAACCACGGCCAATAGGAGGATTAAAGAAAAAGTGTCCAGATTTTTCAAAGCCAACCAAAGCACCAGTTTCATGGCTATATCTTTTAATATAGGAATGCCCTGTCTTCCAATAAGCTGTCGTCGCACCATTATTTTGTAGCACAGGATCTGTAATAAAGAGGCCAGTAGACTTTACGTCCGCAACAAATTTTGCATTTGGGTGCTGTGCTGAGATATCGCGTGCAAGCATCACCCCAACTTTATCAGCAAATATCTCATGACCTTCATTGTCAACAACACCGCATCTATCCCCATCACCATCGAACGCTAGACCAACATCTGCGTTATGCTCAAGAACTGCATCACGAACTGCATTGAGCATTTTCAGGTCTTCAGGGTTTGGATTATGATTTGGAAAAGTATGATCTAGATCACAATTGAGTGGGATAACTTCGCAACCAATTTCCTCAAGAACTTTCGGGGCAAAAGCACCTGCAGTACCATTACCACAAGCAGCTATGACTTTTAACTTTCTTGTAAGCTTGTTACGTTTAGTTAGGTCGGCCATATAACGTTCAGCCATATCTGGAACGATATTTAACTTACCGCCCCCAGATAGATCAAATGCTGAATTCAAAACAATTTCTTTAAGAGCGGACATTTCGTCAGGGCCAAATGTAAGTGGGCGTGCCATTCCCATTTTTATACCAGTCCAGCCGTTATCATTATGGCTTGCAGTTACCATTGCCACGCCTTCAACTTCTAAATCAAATTGCGCAAAGTATGCCATCGGGGAAAGAGCTAATCCGATGTCAAAGACCTCCATGCCTGCAGCAAGTAAACCCGAGACAACGGAGTTTTTTACAGAAGAAGAATAGCCACGGAAATCATGACCCACCACAATACGTTGTGGGACATTTTTCTGTTTAAATAATGTGCCAATTCCCATACCTATGGCTTGTAATCCCATTAAGTTTATTTCTTGTGGGAAAAGCCATCTGGCATCGTATTCACGAAAACCTGTTGGTTTGATGAGAGGCAAACGCTCAAATTCCGCTGTATTAGGAACAAGCCCGGCTTGTGGTTTTGGAAACATGTTATCCCCTTGTATTAATCTTACATTTTAAAATGCTTAGGGCCAAATGACTAAATAATTACTGAGTTTATTAATATAAACCAATCAATAAATTAAGTATCCTAGAGCGGCCTTGGTTTACAGATGACATTTAGTCTCTGGGAGTAGGGTATACTTCATAGAGTGAGAGAATAAAGTTTTTATGACGGGTTAAGGTTCAAATTTGATGAAAAAATAGAAGTAATCAGTTCATTTAATATAAACGAGTTTTATTGCGTAAGGATAAGATGTCCGTTTTTCATTTCTATATGGCTCAATTTTCCAATAAAGCTCATACCAAGAAGGTTTACTGAGAGCTTCCCTGGTTCCGCAACGATTGCCCTGACATTCACCAATGTAATATCTCCAATACTAACCTGATCTAAAGTCACTGGTGCAACTTGGGCAATTCCATTTGCTGTTTTCGTTCGACTGCTAAAGTTTAAAACATTAGGCTTTAGACCTAATTTTTGAGCTGTATTATAAGTTAAGGCAACAACTGTTGCTCCAGTATCAGCCATTAAATAAGTTGAATGACCATTGATGTGTGCTTGAACCTCAAAATGTCCATGACGGTTTGAAGGAATTTTAACGACACGATCAAAGTGAACATCATCATTTTGCGGATTAGATGCGATACTCTTTCTGTAACTGTCCTCTGCGATTTGCACAACCTGAGACATGCCAAGAATAATTTCTTTATGAAAAGCCAAAGAAATACTTATGAGTATAACAAGCAGACACCAAACAAATGCTTCTCTAAGTGCTTGATTAATTCCTGAGCTAAAGTTCATAACTTTCCCTTAGAAAATTAAATATCTAATCGAATAATTGTAAGATATATCTTAAAAAATACTTTCTAAAGTCGTGATAAATAGCAATTTAGAATGTATCCATTAAATCACAAAACAAATTATGAATTAAAGGTTCAGTTGGATAGGGTTATCAGGAAATTAACCTTTTAAACTCAAATTATCTCCAGAAACATTATAGGATCTCAGACGATTCAGATAACTCAAGCCAAGAAGACTTCTACTGAGTGTGCCCTCTCGAAACACAAATGCATCAACATTATATGCAGTAAGAGGCCCAACAGAAACTTTATAAAGCTTAACGCGTGCAGCTTTAATTACACCATTTGCTGTTTGAACAGGAACGTCAAATTTCAATGAATTAATATTGATGCCAACAGTTTTTGCGTCACTAGATTTAAGTGTAACGAGAGAAGCTCCTGTATCAACTATAAGATTTAAGGGTATACTGTTGATATTAGTACGAGCTATAAAATGACCGTTAGATTGGCGTCTTATACGGGCAATAATCTCCCCCCCCTCTTTTTCTGGAAAGATTATTTTTATGCCATGAGAGACAAATCTATTGCTGACTTGTTGCACTTGCATATCTACTTGATGAGCAACATATAAAATCTCGTTTCTTAATTGATAGCCACAAAAAAAGATCACACCAAAAGAAGCAAACACGCCAATATATTGTAGAATTCTAGAATCAATGAATTTTTGGTCTTTCCTAAAAAGCTCAAAACTATAGATAACAAGAGAACAAGCTGTTGTAATGGCCGCAATCATTACAGAGGAATAACCTGCAATTGTTGGTATATCATGACTCTGCAATAAAATAATAAATGAGGCTATTAACAAAGCTAAGGCAAGCCAAGCACTCAATTTCTTCTCTCCTTCAAATGATGAACTTTAATTACTGCATAACTAACTTTATTATAATGACATTTTTAAGTCGATTTAGCTATATATCAAATTTAGTTTACATTGCCTTATCTATATATATCAATAGCTTAAGATCTAGAATGTTAACCAGTATACAATATGCAAAGTTTTGTGGGGTAAAATAACACCATTTAAACTGGTTTAGTTTCACATAGTATTATGTAATTAAAAACAATGCATTGCTAGGGTTTGTTTATAAGATTTATTTAGAAAATTAACATTATAATTTGATTACAAAAGTTTTTAATTTTCATAAACCATGTCCGTTTGTTTTTGTTGTTATATGATGTACATGTCTTCTTCTTGAGTTAGAATTGTCCACATCTTGAATAGGCAGCTGTGGAAGAACTTGAGAAATTCTTTGAGTTGGAAAATAAGCAATAACCTCAGTTCCTTTTCTGAGCTCACTTTTTATTTCGAATGTGCCGTCATGAATCTCAATTAAGCCTTTTACAATAGGGAGGCCTAAGCCTGAACCTCCTTCAGCAGTTTCATGTGCAAGAGAGCCCTGGCCAAAATTAGTTAAAATAATAGGGATTTCATCTTCAGGAATCCCTGGCCCATTATCTTTTATACTGATTTGCAATTTCTTATCATCATTTTGATGAATCGTAACAAGTATAGTACCACCATTTGGCGTGAATTTTATTGCATTTGAGAGCAGATTTAAGATCACTTGTCTTATAGCTCTTTCATCAGCCCACAATTTAATATCTAGATCATTATATTCTTCAATAATTTCAATGTCTTTTTTATCTGCTTTTAATTGTAAGAGACGACAGCATTCTCTGGAAATATCAGATAATCTGAGTGTTTCTTCATTCATGTCATATCGTCCAGCTTCAATACGTGATAAATCTAATACTTCATTGATTAAATTGAGCAAATGCTGTCCGCTGTTATGAATATCATTTGAATACTCTTTGTACCTTTTATCATTATGAGAACCAAAAAGCTCATCTTTCATAACTTCTGAGAAACCTAATATTGCATTGAGAGGGGTTCGTAATTCATGACTCATTGTTGCCAGAAAACGTGATTTTGCAATATTTGCCTCTTCTGCCCGGCGGCGTGACTCATCTGAGAAGGCTTTTGCTTCTGCAATTTCTGATATTAAATAGTCTTTTTCAGCACGATACGAGAGCATTGTTAAAATATTCTCATTTAAACCTTTGATTAACAATATGAAATAGCAATACATCCCAGCAGTCATGGCGGCTATGATCCAATTATAATTGTCTTCCAAAGTCATGAATTTATAGACTAAGGCAAGCATAATAGGGATCGTTCCAGAATAGGCGATCGTTGGAACAGTTGAAGCGACCATCATCCTCATGACTAAAATAATTAATATTGTGCCAAAGATTAAAAATTGTGAAGGATAATGTTCAGGGCGCATCTCTACGAGTGCAATGGAGGCCCATGTGAGGCCATATAATAACTCAATGAATACAATTTTATGTCTCCATTCAGCTATTTTTATTTTATCCTTCGGTAATGTGCAGAACTTTCTGCAAACAGAGATTAATAAGCCTTTTGTTATCAAAATTGCTCCTAACCATAGGAGGATCTGATTTTGTGGAGCCCAAAATAAACAAGTAAGGGTAATGAGAAAAATTAACAATAAAACTGTTATGACATTTGCAAGTTCATTGCGGCAGAACATGAACAATAGATCATATGCAAATTCATTATGAATGGAATTATTCTGATTGACTTTATCTCTTGTCTCGCGAATTTGACGAGCCAATTGACGCTTTTTCGTACTTATGGCTTTTTTAAGCGCGATTTCAGGATACTGTTGTTCTAAACTCATTACAATTACAACAAAATATTATGTACACTTTTGAGAGAACAAATAAAATAATTCATAAATTATTGAAAATGCCATCCCACAATAACTAAATCTATTTTTAAATCTAGAAAGTTAATAAATTATATTTATTAGAAAATTTGGGACTATAATTATCATCCATAAAAGGTTTACTTATTGTTTATCATTAATAAATCAATGAGACTTATACGTTATGATTTTCCGTAGATTGTAATAAAAATGGGCGAATCATGAAAATTTTGGGTAATTTAAAAGCACCAGAGATACAACAAATTCGTATGTTCTCAATAGAAAAAGAAATATCAATCAAATTTGAACAAGCAAGTAATGATGATACAAGTTTAGACATGTATCCTGTGTTAGTTCTGGATGATGGAACAAATATTTATGAACCCATTTCCATTTGTCGCTATCTTGAAGAAGTTCGACAAGACCCCTGTCTTATGGGGTCAAATGCAGTTGAAAAAGCTAACATTGATATGTGGAACAAAAGAATACAGGAAGATTTGTTCGACTTTATTCTAAAATCATACCTCAAAAGAATGCCAGCATGGAAAATTCTATACCAACCAAAAGCACAAGAAGCCTTTTGCATTATAAATCAAGCTCTAACTAAAACTCTCTTTATTGCTGGGGATAAGTTATCTATTGCAGATATGACTGCATTTGTTGCATTATATAACTTGATCGACGCAAAAATACGACCGTCAGAAGATTTATCTGCGATAAGAAACTGGTATAACGATATGTCTAAAAGAGAATGTGCAGCTTTATTTGATGAGATAGAAGTATTTTGTGCCGCTTAAAAGTATTAGTATTTAATAAGTTTGCATAATATTTGACAAAAGAAAAATTTAATAAGCTCATTTCTGAGATTAAGACATGTAGAAAGTGTTGCGATGCTCCTTACAAAGAGCCTCTTCCTCATAACCCGCGTCCTGTTCTAATACCATCTGTTACAGCAAAATTAAGTATTTGTGGCCAAGCTCCAGGAACACGTGTACATAAATCTGGCATACCATTCACAGACCCTTCTGGAGACAGATTAAGAAATTGGATGGGAATTAATAAAGAAGAGTTTTATAACAGTCACAAAATTTCTATCATCCCGATGGGATTTTGTTTTCCTGGACTAAATAAAAAAGGAGGCGATCTGCCGCCAAGAAAAGAGTGCGCTGATTTATGGCACGCACAATTATTCGAACATCTTAAAAATATAGAATTAATGATTCTAGTTGGTAAATATGCTCAAAATTGGCATTTAGGCAAGAGATGTAAGAAAAGTTTGACTGAAACAGTTAAAGCCTGGCAAATTTATGCAATGTGTGAAACTCAACCAAAATTTCTTCCTTTACCCCATCCATCGTGGAGAAATAATGCTTGGTTACGGAAAAATCCCTGGTTTTTTGAGGAAGTTGTCCCATTTTTACGTCAAAAAGTACAAAATCTGTTATATAATTGAACTAAGTTCAAAAAAATCTGTTGCTAGATATTCCCAAAAAAGAATCCCTCGGTTATGGTTTTCTCAGGCTACAAATCGTTTAGAGTATGGAGCTGGGTTTCAAGGGGCAATAAGTAGATAATTATATGAGGGCGAAACATGCTCGATAAAATGGATCGAAAGATTCTAGAAATTTTACAAAAAGACTGTACTGTTGCAGTAGCTGAAATTGGTAAAATGGTTGGATTGTCAACAACACCTTGTTGGAGACGTATACAAAAACTCGAAGAAAGCGGCATCATACAAAGACGTGTTGCACTGTTGGACTCAAAAAAGATTGGAGCTGGAGTGACTGTATTTGTCTCCATCTCGACGAATCAACACACTCAGGAGTGGTTAAATCAATTTCATGAAACTATACAAAAGTTTCCTGAAGTAGTAGAATTTTATCGTATGAGTGGTCAAGTAGACTATTTGCTAAGGGTGGTTGTTCCTAATATTGAAAGTTATGATAAGTTTTATAAAAAGCTTATTTCGAAAATAGAATTGTCAAATGTGAGTTCAACATTTGCCATGGAACAAATCAAATTCACAACAGAAATGCCGCTGCAATATGTAGAGACAGAAGAAGTTATTCCAATTCCATAAACAATACCCATGAGTATGACATTCATAGGGGGAGCCTATCCCCCAAACCAAAAAACGTTTTGGGAAGTCTAATAACTATTAAAAAATAAGAATGTAAATTAAACTGATAATTAATATTCTCATTAATTTGGTCAAAACCATGATAGTATAAGTTTACTCCATAATTTAATAGGCACATAGAAATAACATTCCAACAAAGTAAGGCTTAAAATGAAGCATAATTAGGAGACGTTATTTTCCATTTTTTCCTCCTAATCTTGCAATTAAGCTGGAAGTATCCCAACGACTTCCACCCATACTTTGCACATCAGCATAAAACTGATCGACAAGAGCTGTTAGAGGTAATCTAGAGCCATTCCTTTTTGCCTCATCAAGGCAAAAACCAAGATCCTTGCGCATCCAGTCTACTGCAAAGCCAAATTCAAATTCATCATTTGTCATTGTCTTCCAACGATTTTCCATCTGCCAGGATTGGGCAGCACCTTTTGAGATAGAATCAATGACTGTAGGAATATCTAAATCTGCTTGCTTAGCAAAATGAAGAGCTTCGGATAAACCTTGTACTATTCCTGCAATACAAATCTGATTCACCATTTTTGCAAGTTGTCCGCTTCCATGGGGCCCAATCAAATTAATAGATTTAGAATAACTGGCAATAATATCTTTTACTTTTTCAAAAGTCTCATTCTTACCACCAACCATAACCGTTAGTTGACCGTTTTCAGCCCCAGCTTGGCCGCCAGAAACCGGAGCATCAAGAAAATCAGCTGATATCTTATTTGCTTGTTCCGCAAGCTCCCTTGCAATCTGCGCAGATGTTGTGGTGTGATCAATAAAGATAGATCCACTTTTTAGACTATGGAAGGCTCCATCCTCACCCAAAGTTACCTGGCGCAAGTCACTATCATTGCCAACACAACAGAATACAATATCTGCATCTTGGGCTGCGAGAGCTGGGGTACTAGCTACGCTCCCACCATATTGAGAAGCCCAATCCTGCGCTTTTTGAGAGGTTCTATTATATACACAAACATCGAAATCTGTTTTTTGTTGCACGTACCCAGCCATAGGGAAACCCATAACACCAAGACCGATCCAAGCGACTTTTGCCATACTAATTCCTTTCTTGTGATACCACTCATAAAGTTTATGACGAGCCAGCTAATAAAGTTCAGAATCTTTGTGCGGCTTTACATCTTAGATTAATGATTGTCTATTTATTTCTCTATAATGACATATATCATAATAGATGTTATGGTCACTATGAACTAAATATCTAGAATAAAAATAAGATGTAAGAGATTGTCTTTAATTGGAGAGCGGAAAACTTTTGATTAACTCAAAAGGTTTTTCATTACCTGGATCACCAAGCAACGAGACTTGATTTATCTTAAGAGGTTTCATGCAGATTGACTCTAATGTTGGGATCAGAGCTCTAATAACTGAGTCATATTCTTGATCAGATAACCTTGAACTTAATGTGATATGAAAACGAAATTCACTCAGCACATAAGGGTACCCCAATTCTTCTAACATCAAACGTTGGTGAAGTGACAGCTTCTCTTCAAGTCTTCGAGTACGTTCTTTCATGGATAAAGGAGCTCTAAAATCTTCGAACCCAAGAACACATTGCGAAGCAAATTGATTAATTTTGTGTTCACCTTCATCCACGGTAAGTGATAAACATCCACCATGAAGCCCATATTTAAGAGAGTCTATTTCGAATGCCTTTCGATTCTTGGCAAAGCCTTCAAGTGTAGATAGAAGGCTTTCGACATCATACCCAAGTTTTAAATTAAAAGGCGCTTTTAACGTGGCATGTAGTCCATAGCGCGCAGGTTTATAGGTTATACGTTCGACAAGGCTTGTATCCAGTCCATAATATTCGCGCTTGCAATTTCCTGCGTCGGGATCATATCCAAACCAAGAGCGACCAAAATGAGATAACTCAGAACAATTGTCTGGGATATAATAGATTGCATAACGTTCATAATTATCTGGCACAAAGTGATTTGCATCAGCTTTTTTACTAGCAAGCATTACATAAGTCCTTATTCAAGAAGCCTATTCGTAATTTCCTAAATTTAAGAAAGTATATCTCTGACATGAATTAAGTATATATTCTACTTCTTAACTTCAAGGGCTAAGAAGCATCCTGTCCATGTGCTTGGTAGCTTGTATAGTATTTAATTTTGACAGTAATATTTATTTTAATAAAAAATAATATTTATCCCCGGTTGTTTTTTATTTTAAGATGATGTCTTGGGAGAAATTTATATTTGAAAAACATATGTTAGAATAAGCATAACAAATTAACACGCAGATAATATGACGTTAGGAATTTTTTTTACAGATAAAAGCAGGACACAAAGTAATAATTTGAGTAAGTTACTGTTATTGAATTGTAATTTTTAAAGCAAATAATCAAGGTGATAATTGTCCACAAACAATTTGTTGATATAAATAACAATAAAAGTAACAAATAAGCAAAAGTTATATTCTGCGAAGCAGATGATTTCTAATTATTAATGTAGACTGATATAAACTTGAGTGAGCATTTCATCTTCAGCGGTTTGCCCTGGCGAATCCAAATAAACTTCCCAAGCTTTCTCACCATGTTCAATACCATCTTCTTTTACGGCTTTATATAAAGCCATATATGTTTTAAAAAGAGTTCGATAAGGGCCTTTATGTATGGCTTTAGCTGCTTTTCCAGAAGGTGTTTCTGTAACGATGATATCATCTTTAGCATTTTGAAGAAGCTCAGGCATCACAGGAAAACAAACATCAAAATTTGTTTTATCATCATCAAACACATGATAAATCGTAAGGGCCGGTCCTAATGGAAAACTTCCTGTTTCTTGTATATACTGTGCGAGCGTACCATAGGCTTTACGAATTGTTTGGGAGATCTTTTTTTGATCAGTCGAAGTCGTACAATTAATAGCAATGACTGGATGGCACTCAGTATCTTCAATGACATAGTCAATCACGTATACCTCCGTGAGAGCATCTGTTTTTATTATCTATTGAACATTGTTTAATTTTTGATTCTTGTAAATTGTGTGTGTTGGATTTCCCACAGGAATCTATAGGTATGTTTATAGGTTACAATAGTTAGTTTAAGTTTTGGAATAGCCTAATTGTATCGCGTTAGCCACGAAATGAGTTTCGATTTCGCGCTTAATAACATCACGAAAGTTCTCAGTATTTTTCAAAATTTCATGAGTTTTATGGAAGCTTAGGGCAGGAAAATTATCAACTGGTGCTCTTAAAAAAATTGTAGGTTGATGTTGTTTGATTTTTTCTCTGACGATTGTATTTTGAGGAATCTGAGCAGCAGCAAATAAAACTTCAACCATTGAGGGCAATTTATTTTGACCATTCCAGCTGGGACCACCTGTCACATCAATAGCCAGTGTTTGTGGCGTATCATTTGAAATAACATCAAAGGGAAGAGGGTTGGTCAAGCCACCATCAACCATCATGACATTATCTATTGTAACAGGACGAAAAACTGCAGGTATTGCCATAGAGGCAGCTATGGCAGGAAGAATAGGCCCATCTTCTAAAATAATTTGGGATTGGTTATAATAATCCGTTGCAACAACCCGCAATGGGATATGAAGTTTATCAAAAACTGTATGCAGCTCTTCAGGAAAGATTTGCTCTAAAAGCTTCTCTGGTGCAAGCAAAGATCTTGAGAGGCTTTTTATATTCCATAATTGAAATAAAGTTTCAGGCTTATAGCCAAATAGGTTCTTAACAATACGAATACGTTTTCCAACAGCATTCATTGTAAATTCTCGTATGTCTCGGCCGCTCAGACCAGCAGCATAAGCGGCCCCAAAAATAGCACCAATAGAAGTGCCTGCTATAATTCGAGGTTTGATGCCTAATTCGTCTAGGACTTCAAGCACATGAATATGAACAAGGCCTCTTGCTCCTCCGCCACCAAGAGCTAAACCAAAATCAATCTTACCTGTTGACATAGCCACAAACGCAACCCTTAAAAAACTGATATCTTAGTAATATAGGTGTTATATGAGATACAAGAAGAGATAAAGGTTTATAGAATAATTTATTCTTGAGCTTCTTCTCGCTCAATGGCCCGCCAGCCGATATCAGACCTATAAAAACCATTTTCCCATTCAATCTTATGTATAGCATTATAAGCCTTATCACGTGCTTCTTTGACAGAATTCCCTATAGCCGTAATATTCAAAACTCTACCACCAGTTGCTATCAATTGATCATTTGCAATTGAAGTTCCTGCATGAAAGATTTCAACATTTTCGTTTTCAGAGGCTGCTGCTAAATTACTGATAGGTGTCCCTTTATCATAAGAGCCTGGGTATCCTTTTGACGCCATGACGACAGTCACAGCTGTTTCCTCATGCCAGTCTAATGTAATATTTGCAAGATTTCCTTCTGAAGTTGCCAGCAAAGCCTCAAGTAAATCTGATTTCAGGCGCATCATTAAAACTTGGCATTCAGGGTCTCCAAAACGGACATTATATTCAATGAGTTTGGGGCCTTCTTTTGTGATCATTAACCCGGCATAAAATATACCTTTGAAATAAATACCTCTAGATAATAAAGCTTTAGCTGTAGGAACAAGTATCTCATCCATAGTGCGCTGACACATTGCATCAGTCATAACAGGCGCTGGGGAATAAGCTCCCATACCACCCGTATTTAACCCCTTATCTCCATCAAAAGCACGTTTATGGTCTTGGGCTGCAATAAGTGGTATAACAGTCTCTCCATCAACAAGAGCAAAGAAGCTCGCTTCTTCACCTATCATCCATTCTTCAATAATGATTTCTGAGCCTGACTCACCAAAAAGGCCATCAAAACAGCTACGTATGGCTTTTTCTGCTTCTTCAAGCGTTTCTGCCATTATAACACCTTTACCTGCAGCAAGCCCGTCAGCTTTAATAACAATGGGGGCTCCTTGTTCCCGGACATAGGCAAGAGCATTTTCAGCGTCCGTAAAATGTCCATAAGCTGCTGTGGGAATATTGAAATCTGCACACAAATTCTTGGTAAAACTCTTCGAGCCCTCAAGTTGTGCAGCCTCTTTTGTAGGGCCAAAAGCTTTGATGTTCGCAGCTTCTAAATCATCAATAAGCCCAGCAACCAGAGGAATTTCGGGTCCAACAATTACAAAATCAATATGTTGTTTCTGACAAAATTCGATCACATCTATATGTTTAGAAACATCAAGTTCAATGCACTCAGCGATTTTAGCAATACCTGCATTTCCTGGTGTACAATAGAGTTTTGTTAATAAAGGGCTTTTATTAAGTGCCCAAGCCATAGAGTGTTCACGGCCACCAGAACCAATTAACAGAATTTTCATTGTTTACCTATGCGTATTGTTAGATATCATATCATTTAAGTGATGATTCGCTGTGGAAGCTTAATAAGTTAAGAACCTATCAATGCTTGTAGAAGCACCTTTTAGGTATATGATGCCAGATCAAAGAACAAGAGCAAAATAAGGGTTTCTATTTGGAAAAGTCGGAAGCACAATTAAATTTCAATAATGTTCCAGAGTTCACAGTATCAACGCTTGCTAATCAAGTTAAGAAAACACTCGAGACAACATATGGGCATATTAAGCTTCGAGGCGAAATTTCAGGATACCGCGGTCCTCACTCGTCTGGTCATTGTTATTTCGCCTTGAAAGACGATAAAGCGCGAATAGATGCTGTCATATGGCGCGGAGTGTTCTCAAAGCTAAAGTTTAAGCCCGAAGAAGGTATGGAAGTAGTAGCGACTGGGAAAGTATCAAGTTACCCAGGAAGCTCAAAATATCAGATTGTTATAGAGTCTTTGGAGCCTGCCGGAGTAGGGGCTTTAATGGCCTTACTAGAGGAACGCAAAAAGAAACTTGCTTCTGAGGGGCTATTTGAAGAAAGTCGAAAAAAACTTTTACCCTTTCTCCCTAAAACAATAGGTATAGTAACATCACCAACTGGGGCAGTCATAAGAGATATGATGCATGGGTTTGCAGAGCGTTTTCCAGCTCATGTAATCATTTGGCCTGTACGCGTTCAAGGGGAAACCTGCGCAGAGGAAGTTGCACGCGCAGTAAGAGGGTTCAACGCACTTGGAAAAGAGAGTGTCATAAGAAAACCAGAGCTTCTGATTGTAGCAAGAGGTGGTGGAAGCTTAGAAGATCTATGGGGATTTAATGAAGAAGTTGTGGCTCGCGCCGTAGCAGAGAGTGATATTCCTGTAATCTCAGCAGTAGGACATGAGACTGACTGGACAATTATTGACTTGGTCTCTGATGCCAGGGCTCCAACCCCAACAAAAGCAGCGGAATGGGCAGTTCCAAAATACAGTGAATTGATAGAACGTCTCTCAGAAATTCGCATCAGGCTTTCTCAGACTATTCGTCGCCATTTAGAAGAGATGCGTATTCATCTTACAGGACTCTCACGGGGGTTACCAAAGTTACAAGATTTAATTGGTCTTCCAAGACAGCGGTTCGATATGTTTTCTGGCAGATTAAGGCCTGCCTTAAAAACAAATGTCCATGCGCAACGAATGCAATATATTGCCATACAAGGACGGTTTATCCCTGTTCTTAGAAAATCATTAGACCAACGGAAATTGATTTATCAAAAAATCTCAGGCAGATTGACACCTGCAAATATTCTATACAAACTTTCAAAGTTCTCTCAAACTTTGGATATGATAAAACACAGAAGCTCGAGAGCCATCACCAGTTTGTTTACCAGTTGTAATTCTCGGCTTGAAACAAATTCTAAACTTTTAAGAAGTTTAGGGTATCACAATGTGCTTGAGAGAGGTTTTGCAATTGTAAGAAATAATACAGGAGATATGCTAAAGAGCATTACAGAAGTAAATCCATCTGAAATTTTAGATATTGAGTTTTTTGATGGACGTGTAAAGACACAGGTGTCAGACTTCAAAGAAACTTCTGCAAATAAAAATAATGAAAAAAAAGCGATGACGAAAAAAAATAAAGATAAAAAGTCAGAGCAAGGGTCTCTATTCTAGGTACTAAAAATGAAGGTATTGTATTTGAATGATGAAATTTAAAGGTGAAGCAAAGTTAGAATATTATCCAAATGATTATCACATACTATCATCCGGCGCTTATGTGATATGTGCATCTACAGGTCAGCAAATTCCATTGGATGAATTAAAATATTGGAGCGTGGAACTTCAAGAAGCATACAGTAGCCCTGAAGCATCATTTAAGAGATATATAGAAACACATAAAAAGAATGTTAGCGAATAATCATAGTCTTATTTGAGAAGTCTCTCAAGAAGCATTTTCAATTTATCTTGGCCTTCTTCACTTAGTTTAAGTTTGATTGAGACGACTTTACTCTGCTCCTTAAGATCAGAATAAGGTTTCTCAGAAGCAGAAAGGCGCACATAATCTTTCTGGGTTGTAACTAGCTGAAGCCCTGTTTCTCTTGCTAAGCTTAGCAAATCTAAGACCTCTTGTTTATCAAATTGATGATGGTCTGGAAAATCTATACAATACCTAATATCCGCTCCTAAATCTTGTAAGGTGCTGTGGAATTTCTCAGGACGTGCAATACCAGAATAAGCAATTACGGGTTTATCATTCCAAGTCTCTTTTCGTTGATCACTAATGACGTGTGCTTTGAGTTGGAGATTGGAAAAGTCATGAGAAAGTTCATTGTCATCCCTACCAATCTTAATAATAACATCTGCTATCTCGATCTGGAAATTAATAGGAGCTCGTAAAGGGCCTGCAGGAAATACGTAACCATTTCCAATAAGAGTCGTTGCATCAACAACGATGAGATTGAGATCTTTGAAAAGAGTAGGGTTCTGAAAACCATCATCCATAATAATAACAGAAGGTAGCAGCTGCTTCTGAGCCTCTATGAACTTTGCACCTTTTGTACGGTCTGCGCTAATCACAGTTGGGGCACTTGCCGCAAGGAGCAGTGGTTCATCACCAACATCTAGAGCGCAGTCTTGTTTTAAAGAAACAAGATGCGGTCCTCTCAATTTTCCCCCATAACCACGTGATAAAAAAACAGGACGCTCCCCCCGCGCCTGTAAAAGTTCTGCTATATAGAGAGCTGTAGGAGTCTTTCCAGCTCCTCCCATAGTAAAATTTCCAATACAGATTACAGGTAATGAAGAATGATAAGGATTAGTGATCCACCAACGCAATCGAACAGCAAGAGCATAAAGATAGCTAAAGGGCCACAAGAGTATCGGATAGATACTTGAATCATCATTCCACCATTTGGGAGGTTTATGCGGCAAATTCAGGTCCTGTAATATCTCGTTGTTGAGGAATATAAGGAGCAATTAATTCAAGTGTTTTATCTAGAGCGCCAGAGAGATCACTTATACTGTTTTGTCCTTTTTTTAGTGTGAGTTTGAGGTGGTCCTCATTAGCAAATAAATTAAGAACTGCTTGAGAAAGTTCCGACGGTGTTGACACCTCTAAAGCTCCGCCTGCAGGAATGAGATTTTGGTAAATATCCTTAATATTATGCCAATATGGCCCTGTTAAAACCACTGAATTTAATTTGATTGCCTCAATAGGGTTATGCCCACCATGAGAAATAAGCGAGCCACCAATAAAGGTAATTGGTGCGAGAGAATAGAAAAGACCAGTTTCTCCGATAGTGTCTGCAAGATAAATATCACAATTCTCATCAGGCAGAGCCTTAGATGTTCGCAAAGTTATATTTACACCTAAAGAGGTAAGCATAGAACGAATGTCATGAGCACGTTCAGGGTGTCTTGGAATAATGATTGTAAGAAGGTTTGGAATTTTTTCTCTCATCATTTTGTGAGCCTGACAGATAATCTCTTCTTCTCCAGCATGTGTACTCGCTGCTAAAAAAACAGGTCTCATGCCAATACTAGATTTTAAAGCTTCTAACTCTTTAAGGTCAACAGGAAGAGATGGAACATCAATTTTTAAATTACCGACCACATGTGTTTTGCGTGAACCAAGACGGTCAAATCGTTTGGCAAGTTTCTTATTTTGAACAAGGGTCATTTTAAACTGGCTAAAAAGGATGCGAGAAGAAGTAGATTTTTTTCGCCAGGATTTAAAGGATTTTTCTGACATAATGCCATTTATAAGAATGATTGGAATATGACGAGAACCTGTTTCCATCAAAAGATTTGGCCATATTTCAGATTCAACAAAAAACACTATATCTGGATGCCAATGGTCTAAAAATTGATTAACATACTCAGGTACATCAACCGGAACAAATTGGTGGATCGCGCCTTTAGGCAACCTTTTCGCGGCCAGTTTCGCAGATGTTATAGTGGCAGTTGTGAGCAGCTGTGAAATATGCGGGTATTGAAGTTGAAGCTCTTTCATCAGAGGGAGTATAGCATTCGTTTCGCCAACACTAGCCGCATGAAACCACATGAGAGGGCCGACTGGCCGCTTAACAGAAGTCTTTCCAAAACGCTCATGAATACGTAAGGGGTCTTCTTTTCCTCGTTTTTCACGTTTGGACAATATAAAAGGCACTACTGGACGCAACAAAGAGGAAAATACCTTGTATGCCTTTAAAGTTACCCCTCTTTTTAATTGAACATTATCAGGCAGGCATGCAGAAGGGGTAATTTTAATGATATTCCCTCCAGCCAGTTTATAGGCCTCTTCGGTCGCTTTATTGAGAGCAACTTCAAATCTAAGGCGAAGGCGTTCACTTTCATCTTGTGTAGCATCACTGGAAACATAAATGGGGTCCCCAACAACGCATGCCATTTTAGAGAACGGTAAATTAAGAGTAAAACGGCTCCACGTATTAAATGTCATAAATCGTGATGTAGCAACAGCAACAGGAAGAATAGGGCGCCCAGAAAGTTTTGACATTGTAATAATGCCCTGGCCTGATATGCGCGCAGGGCCTGGCGGAACATCCCCTGTCATAACAATAGAGTAACCTTCTTCTAAAGCTTTGACACAGGCTCGTAAGGCATAAGCTCCACCACGGTCTTTTTTACGATCGCCTGCTCCTGCACCTCGAACAAGTTGGACACCCTGACTTTTCAAAGCATGCCCAATGAGTTCTGCATCTTTATGACGAGCTAGCATAGCTTTAACATTTTGTTCTTTTGGGTTCACTGTTGCGGAAAGCATAAATTGCCCATGCCATACACCCATAATGCTAGGCATGTGTTTAAGAACGACATCTTGAGCATCATGAGGGGAAAAAGTAACTGAACTGGTACGATATACAAAACGTATATATATTGCCAATATTTTTCCCGCAATTGCAGCTAGATATTGAGTTTTTTTGAATCCCTTAGGCATAAATGAGTGCTATATTTTGCTTTGTGATTTCTATCATTTTTTAGCCAAATACACATAAACAATGGACGGTACAAGTTTCATAAAAATGGCTTTACCATCAATGGCATATTTATTTATTGATGTATAGCACGAGATGTCCTTGTAGAACTCATAAATTTAATTAAGAGTTCTCATAGATTTTCTGGATCTAGTAAACGATGCATATGTACGATAAAGTATCTCATATTAGCGTTGTCAACAGTCCGTTGAGCAGCGGATTTCCAAGCATCATAGGCCGCCGCATAATTAGGATAGATACCTACAATATCTAATGAAGTTAGATCATTGAATTCTACTTTATCTAGAGATTCAAGCTCTCCACCAAATACGAGGTGTAACAACTGTTTATTATCGTCTGTGCTCATGTGTGGGCCTCAAATATAGTCAAGTTAACATCAGAATAGGCCTTTTATATTTGATTCACTATAATTTGGCCTCAAATAATTTAGAATGCCGTGAATAAGCAATCTATTAGAATTCTATATCTCTGCATATTTTCAGTAATTGTTGGTGTAACACATTATTTGATATCACCAAATTATTATGCCTAGGAGAGTTTTGATTAAAGGTAGGTTTTTGATTTTGGAAAGTGGTAACTTTCCCACCAGCTTCATGTACAATAAGTGCTGCACCCGCAATATCCCAATCAAATGAACCTGATCTACACAAAACTGCATCGGCTTTACCTGCGGATAAAAGACAGAGCCGATAAGCAATAGAGTTTACCCATAATTTATTAGAAGTCTGCAATTCTTTTTGATTTTCAAAAAATTTCATAGCTTTTTGAGGAATAATGACAGTACTTTTTCCCAGGTCATCAATATCAGATACAAAAATTTGCTGATTGTTAAGTTTAGCACCTCTGCCAAGCTCGGCCTCAAAAAACTCTTCAGTTACCGGGTTATATATAGCAGAACACAAAGGGCCTTCTGAATTAAGTAAGGCTGCAGATATCGTCCACTCTGGTTTATTCTCTAAAAAAGCTCTGGTACCATCAATAGGGTCTATAACCCATATCTTTTCTTTATAAAAACGAGAGAAATCTTCCTCTGTTTCTTCAGATAACCAGCCATAATCTTTTCTTTCACTAAGGAGTGTATCTTTTAAGTAACGATCAATGGCAATATCTGCTTCGCTGATCAAGCTGCCATCCTGTTTACGCTCGCAAAAGGGTGTGTTTCCGAAGTATTTGAGCGCAAGAGAGCCTGCAGATTTAACTGCATCTTTCATGAGACAATGGTCTTGATTTGAATGAACCAACGCAAACATAGAATGACTTCGTGATTACTAACCTAAATTATTTGGATTTTTTAAAAGGCGAACAAGCATAAAAAACCAAATAATACCCACCCATATATAATACCTAAAATAAGTTCATATATTATAAATACTATATAGGGAATTTTAAAAAAAAATTTACTATTCTTATTAATCGCTTCGGAACTCTTCTATGAGATATTAGATAGAACGGAAAAAAAATAATATTCCGTTGGGGAGTTAACAGTGAAGCGTCAATCAGGGTCTCTAGGAGTACTGACCTTATGGGAAGCAGATCTCCTGGATGTAAATCCGTTTGATTTACCCATACGTTACGTATTAAGACGTAGAGGAATTATCAACCGGCTTTTTTATGCACAGGATGAAATCGTCATTTCTAGATATTCAATCTTATTTCGCAACTATTGTTTCGGAAGCGTTATAAGCCAGAATATGTTAAAAACTAATCAATTCAAAGGGGTTTCTATACGAGTAAGTCCAATTGAAAATAGGGTTTCCTCATATGCAGTCTCAGTTAACTTACATCATGAATACGAACACTTTAGTGTTCCACTACATTTTGCTTTTGATATGGATTTATCAAGTGCTAGATTGCAATCATGGTCACAAGCTCTAAGGCTACCTATATTAATTCCATCAAGAGATGGAACTTGGCAGGAGCTTTGTGAGGGACTAGGAAAACTAAAAATAAAACCAACTATTTCAAGGAAACCTATGCAAACCTTAGGGTATCGTAAGTCACTAATAACACACAGAAGAACCAATAATCCTTTTATGTCACAGTCTAAATTTCATGGAAATGAAATCACAAGTTGGGAATAATAAATTCTGCTGTCACAAGACTGGCAAATATTATGGCTCCGAAATCCCTATTGGAACGAAAACGAGCCAGACAATTATCATTATTACGAATATCTAAAGTTGTAATTTGCCATAACAAATGCAAAGTACCCAAAAATATACCAGCAAAATAGCTATAATGAATATCAGCCAAAAAGCCAGCAAGACTAAGTAGGACTATAGTAATACCATAAAAAATAAAGAGCCATAACTTTGTAGAATTACCAAAACGCAGGGCTGTCGATTTTAATCCTAAAAGTGCATCATCTTCTTTATCTTGATGGGCATAAATTGTGTCATATCCAATGGTCCATAAGATGGTCGCGGTATACAGACAATATGCAGGCCAATCTAAGCTATTGTGAATACAAGACCAACCGACAAGAGCCCCCCAGGAAAAGGCAAGACCTAACACAAGTTGGGGCCAATATGTTACACGCTTCATGATTGGATAAATAGCAACAATCCCTAGCGAACTAATTCCTAAAAAGACTGTAAACCAGTTAAATTGCAAAAGGACGAATAGCCCAGCAAGACAACAAAGCAGCATAAAAAGCAGGGCCTTTTTGACAGAAATTTCTCCACTTGCGAGTGGCCGGTTTTTTGTACGTTCAACTTGAGCATCTATATCACGATCTAATATATCATTATAAATACAACCAGCAGCCCGCATTACTGTTGCACCGATAGCAAAAAGTAAAAAATACCAGAGGGTTAGTAGTAGACTTCCCGTTCCACCAGCTAATGTTAACGCCCACCAACAAGGCCAGAGCAGGAGCCAGATACCAATAGGCCGATCAGCTCTTGCAAGACGTAAATATGGCCTGAAATATAAAGGTGAATAAGTATCAACCCAATTTTTATGGGGGGCATCAGCTATTTGAGACATCGTATTTACCTGACTAACAAAGGTATAATAATAGGATTAAATAATGAACTCCTCTTGCATATGTAGTTATTATGCAACAGATGTGTGATAAAGTAGTAACTGGGGGGCATATTTGCCAAAACAAGCTACCATCAAAGTAATTTTACATGTTATACACTTTACCACCGTTAAGGTCGACATAGCATCTTTAAAGATCCGGGGGGCTTTTTAAAGATGCGTCGCGGATACGCTGCTATACGTTATATACGGGGGAGCCGTGAATGATCTTAAGATCACGTTATACGTAAGCGCGGCCGCGAAATGTCGCCTTAAGGGTATAATCAAGATATTCACACCTGAAAACGATAAAATATAAGTTTTCTTTTACCAAAAAAATGATATTTAATCCCATACCATGAACAATCAGACTAGGTATGACTTCTCAGCACAAAGGTTATTTATTGATCATGATTTAAATCATGGGAATATCTATTCTTGCTCTCCATCACAAAACAACTATCTAATCAATGTATTGCGGTTAAAAACCAATAGCCAGATATTTGTATTTAATGGAAAAGATGGAGAATGGTTGGCGACAATTGAAATTGTTAAAAAAAACAGTTGCCAGCTGGTAATATCTGAAAAAGTACGTGACCAAGAATATGGTCCTGATATTGAATATTTATTTGCACCTGTAAAACGTTCGAGATTAGATTACATGGTCCAAAAAGCAACAGAATTAGGTGTAAAATCAATCCAACCTGTTGTTACGCGCCATACGATTGTAGATCGTATAAAAGAAGAAAGATTGAAGGCAAATGTAATTGAAGCTGCAGAACAATGTGGAATTCTCCATATCCCCGAGGTTTTAGGGATAGAAAAACTAGAAAAGATTCTGGATCAATGGAATAAACAGAAAACATTGATTTATTGTGATGAATCAGCACCAGTTAAAAACCCAATTAAAGCTCTGCAATCAATTTCAAAAGGACCTGTAACAATACTAGTGGGGCCAGAAGGTGGATTTAATCACCAGGAACAAGAAAGATTAAGATCTTTATCATTTGTAACGGCTATTTCATTAGGGCCAAGAATAATGCGTGCAGATACTGCTGCAGTTGCCGTATTAAGTCTGGTTAATGCGGTTATAGGAGATTGGGGAAATTTATAAAAATAAAGATATAGAAGTTTTATAAGAAAACAGTATCCTGAGTCCTAAATACAGAGTTTCACTCAACAAGAACTGTAATACATAAAGGCTTTTCATTTGACAGAGCAAATATCTCACCGTGATGAATTGGTTGCTTACCTTACAGATGGTTGCAAACCCAAAGAGCAATGGAAAATTGGAACAGAGCATGAAAAATTTGCATTTAATGCAGAAACACTAACTCCATTGCATTATGAGGGTGAAACAGGCGTCAAAGCATTATTGAGTGAATTGCAAAGCCGCTTTGGTTGGACGCCTTTGATGGAAAAGCACAAAATCATTGGGTTGAAACAACCAGATTGCCCATTAGGTGGCTCAATCACCCTCGAACCAGGAGGACAAATAGAACTTTCAGGGGCACCGCTGGAAAATATCCATCAGACATGTAATGAGGTACATACCCATTTAAGCCAAGTACGTGAAATTGGCAATAATCTGAATATCGGAATGCTTGGGCTTGGAGTTTCTCCAAAATGGACTCGGGCAGAAACACCTCAAATGCCCAAAGGTCGCTATGATATTATGTCTGCATATATGCCCCAAAAAGGTAATCTTGGGTTAGATATGATGTTTAGATCATGTACTGTCCAAGTAAACCTAGATTTTTCTGATGAAGCTGACATGGTGAAAAAGTTCAGAGTAGGTCTAGCGTTACAACCATTTATAACAGCACTCTTTGCTAACTCCCCATTTTTAGAAGGGAAGCCCAATGGTTACTTGTCTTTTCGATCAGAAATCTGGAAAGACACGGATCCAGATCGGACAGGAATGCTTCCTTTTGTTTTTGAAGATGGAATGGATTTTGAGCGTTACGTTGATTACGCCTTAGATGTGCCAATGTATTTTGTGTATCGTAATGGTAAATATCTTGATGCAACAGGAAAATCATTCCGATCCTTTATGGATGGGAAACTCGATATATTACCAGGTGAACGGCCTTCCATGTCGGACTGGTCTGATCATCTAACCACTTTGTTCCCAGAAGTTCGTTTAAAACGTTTTATAGAAATGCGTGGTGCTGATGCAGGAGCCTGGCGACAACTGTGTGGCTTGCCTGCATTATGGGTTGGGCTATTATATGAATCCTCTTCGTTAGAAGCTGCATGGTCATTGGTAAGGAAATGGTCATTTGAAGATTTACTAAACTTACGCAATGAAGTTCCTAAAACTGCTTTAAAAACAGATTTTCAGTCTCACAAACTGAACAATTTTGTTGCTGATATATTAGAAATTGCCAATGATGGATTGAAAGCCCGAGGTATATTAGATAAGTCAAATGAAGATGAACGTCAGTACCTCGTTGAACTTATAAATATATCCAAGACAGGTATGACCCCGGCGGAAACTTTACTTGATATGTATCACAACAATTGGAATAAAAATATTGATCAAATTTTCCTGGAATGTGCATATTAAAAAAATAATTTTAGATGCATAACAAAAAATGGTCTGTAAGGTGATAATATTAGAATGAGCAAGATAAGAATAGCAGTTATAGGGGCCTCGGGGTACACAGGAAGTGATCTCATTAGGCTAGCTTTATGTCACCCAAAGATTGAAATCGTTAATCTTATAGCACATAGTCATGCTGGTCAGCCTATTGGAGCTGTATTTCCACATTTGGCAAATTTTGGATTGCCTGACTTAATTAATATTAATGAAGTAAAATGGCAGGAAATTGATGCAGTATTTTGTGGGCTTCCTCATGGAACTGCTCAAGATATTATAGCCAACCTTCCGAAGCATTTGAAAATTATTGATATGTCGGCGGATTTCCGACTGCGAGACCCTGAAGTTTATGCAGAATGGTATGGAAGGCCGCATAACAATATAGGTTTGTTACAAAACGCTGTATATGGTTTAAGCGAACATTATAAAGAAGATATTGCAAATGCACATTTAGTGGCGTGCCCTGGATGTTATCCAACGGCTGCATTATTAGCTTTACTTCCCTTGGTAAAAGCTAATGTAGTTCAAGCTGAAGACATCATCATCGATGCAAAGTCAGGTGTAACAGGGGCGGGTCGCAGCTTAAAACAAAACACATTATTTAGCGAAGCTGGAGAAGGGCTGTCTCCATATTCAGTGGGGAAACATCGTCATGCTCCGGAAATAGATCAAGAATTAACTAAGGCTTCTGGTAATGATGTCTTAGTAAATTTCACGCCACACCTCATTCCCATGAGTAGAGGTGAACTTGTAACTTGCTACTTGAAACTCTCTCCTGGGAATACAACTGAGTCTCTTAGAAAAACTCTGGAAGACACATATCAATCATCTGAATTCATTCGTGTGATGCCAGAAGGGGTAATTCCCGCAACTCAGCAGGTGCGTGGTTCTAATTATTGTAATATTGCAGTAATGAAAGATCGTATTCCAGATCGAGCAATTTTAATTTCAACATTAGATAATTTGGTAAAAGGATCAGCAGGTCAAGCACTGCAAAATTTCAATATCATGTTCAAGGTAGATGAAACATTAGGCTTGGAGCAAAAACCTCTTTTCCCTTAGTGTTCAAGCTATAATGCCATTCTCAATGGCATATCGTGTTAAACCCGCCGTAGACGATATGCCAAGTTTCCGTTTGATATTCTTGCGATGTGTTTCTACAGTTCGAACTGATATATCTAAATCTAGGGCGACTTGCTTATTACTTTTTCCATTAGCCAAAGCGAGAAGAACTGTTTGTTCTCTAGATGTCAAGCAGTGATCATGTTTCTCTTTTTTCTTTGAATTTAATAACAACTGCGAAATACCTCGGCTGAAATATTTCCCACCAGAATGGATAATTTCAATCGCCTTGACTATTTCTGATGTCGCAACATCTTTTAAGACATATCCTTTTGCCCCATTTAAAACCGCAGTTGAGATATATTCTTTGTTGTCATGCATACTTAAAATAAGAAGTTTAATTTCAGGCATTTGTTCTCGGAAGAGTTCAGTTGCCTCCAGTCCATTTAAGTCAGGCATATTGATATCCATTATAACAACATGAGGAGAGGTCTCTTTTGCGAGTTGTAAAGCCTCGTTTCCTGTTTTTGCTAAACCAACAATATCAATATGATCATATATTTCCAGACAGGATTGTATCCCCTCGGTAACAAGTGGATGATCATCTGCAACAATCACACGAATTTTTTTATGAGCCATTTAAATGAACTCCTTGTTCAAAGTCTTTAAAAGATGTCATAAGGTGGTTGGGGAGAATTGCTATAATTTCTGTACCAAGTTCTGAGGAAGAAATATTAAATATTCCATCAAAGTGTTCAATGCGTTCCTGCATATTCCTTAACCCAATTCCTGAGGATGCAATTTTTGATTGAGTAATTTTGTCGAAGGCAAAACCAATACCATTATCTTTAATTCGTAGTGTAATTCCATTTTTGGAGACTGACAGATTTAGAGTAACTTTAGTTGCATATGAATGCTTTTCTATATTATGTAGAGCTTCTTGAGTAACACGATACAATGCTGTCTTAGCATCTTTAGACAAAAGATTTCTGAACACAACTGTTTGCATATCGATTTCAATTCCAGTGCGTTCTTCAAATTGTTCTGTCAGACTTTTCAGTGCGGGAGACAGCCCCAGATCATCTAACATCCTTGGGCGCAAATCATGAGAAATTCTTCTGACTTCAGTGATTGCCGAATTAAGTCGGTCAGAGGCTTTCTCAATTGAGTTAAAAGTTACCTCTTTAGGTTTAATTTCAGATGTGTCAAAAGTTTTGTGGGTTAGTTCTAATGAATATTTAACAGACACCAAAATTTGGCTGATGCCATCATGCAATTCTCTTGCAACTCTGGCACGTTCTTCTTCCTGTGTATCAATAATACGTTGGGTCAAGGCTTTTAGTTTCGTATCTGCAAGACGCCGTTCACGAAAATTGATAATAATTCCCGTAATAAATACAACAAATAAAGCAAGTAATGTGATACCAGCAACGTTTATAAATGTTTGACGAATTCGCCTTTCAACCTCAATTTTAGATTCATCAACTTTTTTTCTTATATCATCAATATAGATACCAGTACCAAGCATCCACTCCCATTTATGCAACCCTACAGCATAACCTAATTTATCTGCAATTTTTCCTTTTGGCTTTAAGTCAGTTTTTGTTGAAGGTTTCTCCCACAAGTACTGATGATATCCACCACCTCGTTTTGCTTGTTTTATTAGGTTTTGGATTACTAGGTTACCAGAAGGATCTTTTAAATTCCACCAATTGTACCCAATACGAAAGTTTTGTTTTGGGTGAACTATATTATTCCCATCATAATCATAGACAAAAAAGTAGCCATCTTTACCAAATTCTAAATTTGTGAGAATTTTTTTGACACGAATTTTTGCTTGTTCTTGAGGTAATACAGAATTGTTATAGATATCTTTTATGGCTGATTGTGCAACATTAACGATATTCTTTAATTCGTCTTTCTTGTCCTGCAGCAGTTTCTGTTCAAAAGACCGAATTTCCTGATCAGATAATTGCTTCGCCTTGTATGCGATCATTAGTGTAATTGCTGCGATTGCCGCGATCAAAGGAACCATGGCATAAAGCATAATTTTATATCTAAAATTCATGTGCTTTACGATATTTTGCAAAAATTTAAGGACAGAATATTTATATAAATCTATATATAAATAGCAATCCTGTCCCTAAGAAATATGACTATACTTACCTTGCGAGTAACACTCAGAAATATAAAGTTAAATCCCTATGTTCAGAAGTGCAGCTTGTAATTCCTAAAGCTATATTTTTAGGGATTTTGGGTAGTTGTCTTAAGCCAATCGTATGCTTAATGGCTTTATCGTATGCTTTAAGTTGTGGCAAGGTTTGCGTTGCTGCTGCTCTACGCCATGTCACGTCCTGCTGATAAATTTTCTTAGCAGAATTAAGAAGCTCAATGGCTTTTTCAGGATCAACTTTACGACCTCTAAGGGCCTTGCGAACCTTATAAAGAGCAGATCTAATCTTACTTGCGCCTTCAACTTGTGCGATAAGTGTCATCGTTTCTGCGATATCATCTGCGGATTCTTTATGCGGTTTTTCTTTGATATAATTTTCCAAACGATCAATATTATCCTTAAGCAAACTTAATTGTTCTGCAGATTCAATTGTTTTTATCGTTTCAATAATAGGTGAATAAGCTTCATCCACATTCCTGCGATATTTTAGCCTAGCGATTTTTTCTTGTTTAAGAAGTTTGCTGAATTCCCCATTTTGCTTTTTCCATGTGTTTGGAATTTTAGCAGTGATATCCTTTATTTGGTTTTCAAGTTCTTTAATTTGACTTGAAAGTTTATTTTTATTCGCTCCATCACGATCTAGATCATCTTTGAGGGGCTTAATTTTCTCATTTAGATCTCTAATTTCTTTTTGGAGTTCACGAACTTTCACATGCATAGGTCTGTATGAAATAGCGCGTTTTTTAATTTCGCGTTCTAGATTTTGGATATTATTGACCATTACAAAGGTATTTTCTGCATTCTTGAAACTTCCTTGAATATCACTTCTCAAACCTGTGGGCAGTAGACTTAAATCAATTTTTTTTGCCTTAGAGATTGCCTCACGAATTGTTGCGCCTTTCTCATCATATTCCTTAAATAAGCGACGCTCTATACAATGCTGAAGCTTAGGGTTGATAGGAGGTGGCGATGTTTCTGAAGTTAAGGAAACACGTTGAGGGAGATAATTCACCAAAAGTGGATTGTAAGCAACGATAACAAGAGCGATTAACTGTAAACAAATAAATGCAATAACACCTTTATACATAGAAATAGTTTTGACAACTTTAGGGGCAACACCACGTAAATAAAATAGAGCAAAGCCAAATGGCGGGGTTAAAAAAGAAGTTTGTATGTTTAGACCAATCATAACACCTAACCAAACGGCAGTTACATTAGCAGAAGGATCGGCTAGAAGGATTGGTGCTATAATCGGAACAACAACAACTGCAATTTCAATAAAGTCAAGGAAGAAGCCAAGAACAAATATCACCAACATAACAATTAAGAATTGTCCCCAAAACCCTCCAGGTATGCCATGTAAAAACTCTTTCACAAGTTCTTCACCACCAAACCCTCTAAAGGCTGAGGTAAGCATAGCAGCTCCCAATAAAATGATGAATACTAATGCTGTTGTCTTAGCTGTCTCAAGCATTACGCTGTGCAGAGTATTTTCTGCATTTAGAACTCTCCAGCCACTCCAAATTAATGAAATGATAAGCCCAGATACCGCCACCAGTGCAATCACCAACCACATCAAATCATTATCAGTTTGAATATTCTTAATATTAATAGGGGCGACTTGGGTTATAAAAATAATCATGACCACAGAAATAAAGGCCAGGATAGCAGGTAAATATGTATTGGAGTGTCCATTATATAGTCGATATCCAGCCATAATAAGAGCGCCTGCAGCACCAATTGATCCAGCTTGATTAACAGTTGCAATACCAAAAATGATGGAGCCCAAAACAGCAAAGATAAGTGCAAGAGGGGGGACAAGTGCCATAAGGACTTGTCCTGCAAATTTAAAATCATATTTTCCTTCATAAGGAACAGGTGGAGCAACTTTAGGCCTTAGAAGTGCATAAACAGCAACAAACAAGACATATAAACCAACCAAAACCAGACCTGGAAATAGAGCACCCAGAAACATTTCTCCAGCACTTGTGGAAGAAACATCATAAGCTGAAGGCATAGAGAACTCACCAGTATTGGTTTTGTAAAGTGCTTTGCGTGTAGTGCTAGCTTGGTCGGTAGCACTAGAGAGTTGGTCAGCTAAAATAATAAGAACAATAGAAGGTGGAATAATTTGCCCAAGAGTACCAGAAGCAGAAATCGTACCTGTCGCAAGCGAATGTGAATATCCATTTCGTAACATAGCAGGAAGAGAAATGAGCCCCATAGCAACAACGGTTGCACCCACGATACCAGTTGTGGCTGCAAGAAGAGCTCCGACAAGAATAACTGAAATACCCAGCCCACCTGGCATTGGTCCGAATAATTGTGCCATTGTGACAAGAAGATCTTCTGCAATTCTTGATCTCTGTAGCATTATTCCCATAAAAATAAATAGAGGAATAGCTATCAAAGTATCTCTTTCAGCTTCCCAATAAACACCCCTAAAATTAGTAACACCGGCACTCAACCAGACATGAGGCCCCCCATCTGCAAAATAGGAATCTACATCTCCTGTGAAAATATATCCGGCCAAAGCAGCAAGGCCAACCGTAATGATTGCGGAACCTGGTAAAGCAAATGCAACTGGAAAACCTGAAGCTAAAGCCCCAGCCATGAGAAATATCAAAAGAAACAGGAAGTAAATTTCCATATGCTTATAACCTTAACTTTATTATGTTGCGTCAGTATGCTCTGACTTTATTTTGCGTTTACCTGGATCGTTTCTGTAATCAGCTAAACCTTCCAGGAAATATCCAGAAAATTGCACAAGCATAGTTATGGCAAATATAGCAAGAAAACCTGCCATCCAATATTTGACAAACATTCCTACGTCAGATTGCGTAATTTCAAATGAGATAATAGCTGTGTTGATAATTGATGATTTATTCCACATACCATAAACAATAATGACCCAGCATAGAGAAATGCCTAAAAGAATTGAGCCTACAGAGTTTATTAAACCTTTTGCCTTATCAGACAAACTAGCGAATAGCACATCAACTCTCACATGTCCTTCTTCATATAATGTGTAAGCGCTCGCAAATAAAAACAGGGCAGCATACCAGAACCTAACCAAATCAGCCATAAATGCTTGTTCATATGAAAATATAAACCTTGTGATTACAATGAGGAGTTCTGCAATGACAACGAGTAATGCAAGCCAGGGAAATCCTAATCCCTTATGAAGCAGAGCAATAAGTAAACCAACTAAAATAAATGGGGTATGTATGTACAACCCTCTAAATTCTTTGCGCCCGAGATCTGATGCTAATTCTTCACCAAAGATAGGTACCAGAAAACCTTCAACTTTCATAAATGAAATAGTTAAGTCGATGAGCCCAACTAGAAAGACGGCCCAAAAAGCAGCACGTATGATAAATTTGGAGATATCATAAATGGTTTCACTGTCATCTCTCAAACTGCGTGATGATGTTTTTACAACATATGTCAATGCAAGTAATATCGCTATTAAATAAAACGATGTCTGTACCATTGATAAAATAGAGATGTCATATATTGCGCCAGGCCAACCAAACCAGGCAGACAAAACATTATTAACCAGATAGCCAACTAATACAGCGATATTAGCCCATGCAAGAGCACGATATGTTGTAACACTAACGTCGCTATTAACCATTTCAGATGAACCACTCAAAACGATCAGCCTGTTATTATAGTTTTATTTTTATTCTATACAAAATTGCACGGGAACAAGTTCCCGTGCAAAAGCAATTCATGTCTTAGAAGCTTATAAGCCTAAGACTCTGTTTCTTTGCTGTACGTAAGCAGCATCAGAAAGACCTGTCCACTTACCAATTTCATCACGTGCTTTTGCAAAAGCATCGTGAATTTTAGCAGCCAGCTTGCTGTGTTTACGAGTTTCTTCAAAGACTTCCTTGGCAGCTTCACCAAAACTGTCATAAATTTCATCATTGAATTGTTCAAGCTTAACGCCATGGTCTTTGATAAGACGGTTCAAATATGCACCATTATTGGCATTTGTTTCTGCCATTTGACGAGCATTTTCTTCGTTACAAGCAGCTTCGATAATCGCTTGTTGGTTCTTAGTTAAACCGCTCCACCATTTTTTATTAATACCAAGAGCAAGTGCAGTTCCTGGCTCATGCATACCTGGATAATAATAGTATTTAGCTGCTTCATAAAACTTCATGAAGTAATCATTGTAGGGTCCAACCCACTCAGTAGCATCAATCGCACCAGAAACAAGGTTTTCATAAATCTGGCCACCAGGAAGAGAGACTGGAGAGGCTCCTAGTTTAGCAAGCACATCACCACCAAGACCAGGGATACGCATTTTCAGGCCTTTAAAATCTGCAGCAGTTTCAATCTTTTTATTGAACCAGCCGCCCATTTGTTTTCCTGTATTACCACAAGTAAAGTTTTTAAGTCCAAAACCATCAGCCAACTCATCATAAAGTGCTTGGCCACCGCCATACTTAATCCAAGCATCAATCTCTGTGTACACCATCCCAAAAGGTACACCAGTAAAATAGGCCCACCCTGGATGCTTACCTTTCCAGTAATAGTCTGCTGCGATATATGCTTGCGAGTTTCCAGATGCGACTTCATCGAACGAGTCAAAAGCACCGACTTTTTCTTTTGCAGCATAGTATTTTACTTTGATATCACCATCGGTGAGTTCTTCAATACGAGCAGCAAGTCTTTGAGCACTAATACCTAGTCCAGGGAAATCTCTTGGCCAAGTTGAGACGATAGCCATTTCCTTACCCTTAGCAAGAGCAGGGGTTGCTAAACTTGCAGCTGCAGTGCCGGCAGCAACAACACCAGCACCTTTAATAAATTTTCTACGATTAACAGTTTTGGTTTCAGTCATATATTCTCTCCCTTAAGATATTCATCAGATTGTCGCGAATACTCTCCGCAGAATATGTATAATTACAACGTATTTACGAGTTACGAATAATGTCATTTTATTAAAGTGAAGTATGATTGAGATTGGATTAATTTGCTGACTGTTTCTTATAAAACCCTCCCCCTATTACTTTGTCTCAGCTTAAAACAATTATTATACGTAAATTATTATTATATTTTTTGATTTAGATACCTTACTTAAGATAATAACTAAGTAAATACACAGAAGTTGGTACATGTCATTCAGCCTAAAGTATAAGGCACAAAACATTGACAATATTAAGCACTCATCAAAACCTTTTTTAAAAGATGGTTGAGCTAAAAAATCCAATTGAAAAGGTTCTGCTTAAAAGTCAGGCAACTTATTAAGTTGGAGCAATTTTAATCTTCTGGATGAGATAGATTTAGTGTTTCAGCTTTTTTAGTCCATCATCCAAATCGCCAATCAAATCACTTGTTTCATCAAGGCCAATATGTAACCTCAGTGTTGGACCCCCAGCGTCCCATTTGGTGGCTGTTCTGTATGGGGAAGGATTAAATGGAATGATCAGACTTTCATATCCTCCCCAAGACCATCCCATTCCAAAAAGTTTAAGTGAATTAAGCATTTCATTAACAGCTTGCTTGGGAGTTGGCTTTAAGATAATTGAAAAAAGGCCTGCAGCTCCAATAAAATCTCTTTTCCAAAGTGAGTAACCAGGATCATCCTCTAAGGCCGGGTGAAGAACTTTTGAGACTTCAGGCCTGCCTTTTAACCAGCGTGCAATCTCTAGGCCTGATTGCCAATGTTGTTTTAAACGGACGGGCAAGGTTCTTAAACCTCTTAAAGCAAGGTAAGCATCTTCAGGGCCAGGGCATAATCCAAGATTATCATGCATTGTTTTAATAGAGTTAGCAGCCTTCTGATTTGCTGTAATAATACCAAGCATTGCATCAGCATGACCGACAATATACTTTGTGGCAGCTTGAATTGAAACATCAACACCAAAAGAGAATGGCTTGAAATAAAGAGGGCTTGCCCAAGTATTATCCATCATGACCCAAATATCTCGTTCATGCGCAACCTTGGATATTGCAGGAATATCCTGGACCTCAAATGTTTGCGAACCAGGAGATTCTGTAAAAATAATCTTGGTATTAGGGCGTATTAAGTCTTTGATCTGCTCTCCAATCAGAGGATCATAATATGTAGTTTCAATATGAAGTTTACTAAGAACATTTGTACAAAACCTTCTTGTCGGGCCATAAACACTATCAGTGACAAGAATATGATCTCCAGCTTCAACAAAAGCCAATAGAGCAGTTGTGATCGCTGATAAGCCTGAAGGTGTTAAAAAACTCTTATGTCCTCCTTCAAGTTCAGCTATTGCGCTTTCCAGATTACGAACAGTCGGAGTACCTTTCCGACCATAGACATAATCTTGGTTAGAGGTCTCCAGAGCGTCAACTGTTGGAAATATAACCGTTGACCCTCTGTAAACAGCCGGATTCACAAATCCGTATTGTTTTTCAGGATTCCTACCCAAATGAAGGACTTTTGTCGTGTCATTATAGTATTTTTTATTTTTTTCGTCAGACATAGCCTTCACCTACATTAGATAAATCATTTATAATTGTTATAGAATATTTTATATATGACTTGAATTTATTTTGAATATGCTCACAACTATTTTTATATCCTATAAACTCTTGTGCGATAAAAATAATTTTAACGGACAAGATCAATATAACATTGGGTATATGAATTTGAATGAATAGAAACTATTCAATAATATGATGAAAATTATTTGGAAACTGATTGGTTTATCAAGTCTTGTACTTGGGATTATTGGTATTTTTGTGCCACTATTACCCACCACTCCATTTCTAATATTATCTGCTTTTGCATTTGAAAAAAGTTCCGAAAAACTACATAAGTGGTTGATGGAACATCCTCAATTAGGGCCTCCAATTGAGGATTGGAAAAAACATAAAGCTATTTCTAAAAAAGCTAAAATATATGCTGTAGTCAGTATTGGGTGTGTTTTTCTATTTAGCATTTTCATGCAAGTGCCAATGTATGCGCTGGGTATTCAAGCTTTAATATTAACATGTGTCTCAATTTTTATTCTTACTCGGCCTGTACCGCCAGAATAGGCTCATCATAAATTGCTAGTACATAGGAAACGTCTCCGTCGGGTATTTGCATCGCAAAGAACTTTCCTTGAATCTCATCTTTCATGAAAGGGATCTTCAAACGAACCCAAACCTTGGATACTATTTTAAATACGTCTTTTATTGAGTTCTTTATTTTCAATTTGGATCCGATAACTGAGCAGAATAAGATTTAATATTCCAAAAATTACTGCCACATTTGTTAGGCCAAGAGTCAGAGGTAGAAGAGGAATTTCTAATGCAACCACAAAATAATTAGGGTGTTTCATAAACTTATATGGTCCTCGTTTTATAAGAGGAGCATCAATTGAAATAATCCTGGTCGTCCAGTACTTCCCGAGGCTGATGATAACCCAGAGACGTCCTAACTGTAGAACTATAAAAGCAAGAATAGGTAAACCTGCATAGGGAGGCATTAAAGGAGCAAATACAAACATGGCAATAAGCCAGCTTGAGTGCAACAAAATAAAGAAAATATAATGTCCTTGTCCCGTTTCATATCCGCCATTTTCTAGGAGATATTTTGTATTTCTATTTGCATGGATTAACTCAATAAGCCTTTGAGCTACAATAAGAAGAATAAACAAATGTATCCAACCAATATCACCATTTAAAAGTGGGCTTGAAGGTATCAATAGTTTTCTCCTAAAAAGATCTCTTGAAAAGCAGCAGTGAATCCAGGTCCCAAAGCAGACATAAGAACACGTCCTTTAATATTTTTGTCTATCAACTCTTTCAAAACAAATAAAACTGTAGGTGATGACATATTCCCGTAATTAGCTAAAACTTTTCTCTCTGCATCTAAGCTCCCTGTAGGAAGTTCAAATGTATGTTCTAAAGCGTCTATGACTTTAGCCCCACCAGGGTGGCAACAAGGCCTGTCAATATCGGAATTACTGAGTTTATGAGAAGCAAGGAATTTCTGTAGAGCAGGAAGATATGATTCTTTTACAAATTCTGGAATTTTACGATGAAACACCACATCAAAGCCATGGGCATCAACCTGCCACCCCATAATATTAAGGGTGTCTGGCCATGTATGCTCACCATGAACACCAAATGTTGCCAGAGCAGGTGAATGAGTTTTATGTGTTTTATCACTAGAACTAATGACCATTGCAGCTGCACCATCCCCAAATAAAGCTGTTGCAACGAGATTGCTTTTCGTAAGACGATCATAACGAAATGCGAGCGTGCAGAGTTCAAGTACAATAATAAGTGCATTCATGTTGGGAGAAGATTTTATCATTTGTGCGGCTCTACTTATACCAAGCACACCCCCAGCACATCCCAGACCAAAAATTGGTAAACGGATAACATCACTTCTAAATGGCATATGATTCATGAGACGAGCATCAATGCTTGGAGTAGCAATCCCGGTTGAACTTACAAAAATCAAAGCATCAATATCTTCTGCCTTCATATTTATTTCATCCAGAGCCTGCTCTGCTGCATTTTTGGCCAGTTGAGTTGCCTCAATCTCAAATAATTTATTCTTTTCTTTGAAGTCCGCCTCTTGCTCAAACCAGTTATCTTCTAGGCTTGTATAGCGTGTATCAATGTTTGCGTTATGAAAAACCGGCTCAAGACTCTCAAAAAGTGAAGTTCTTGCGCCAAAAATAGCGCGTGCCCTTTCAAGAACATCATTTTGTTTGATTTGATTTTTAGGAACACAAGTTGCTAGTGAGTTTATTGTAACCCTCGAAGAGGTAAGATCTTTCATAAAAGCTCGCAATTATTAATAGTTAGAGTCTATAATACAATATAGACATTGCATTCTATTCAGCTATTTATGACATGAGCGTGGCAAGTTAGATTACATAAATATGTTAAGATATTGATTTTGCGAAATTTACAGATTTATCAATCGAAGAGATGAAATGGAGAGAAAAATCAAAGAAAAATTAGTCTAGTAAGGAGCTTTTAGTGGTTCAAACTCCATTGGAGTAAAATCATAAAGTTGCTTAATACTGTGTAAGCCTTGAGCATTTAAATGCCCAGAAAATAAACAACCACAACATGTCCAGACTATGCGGACCTCGTTGGGATGACCTTTCCATTTTCCCCATACATCACAATCAGCCCATGAAGAATCTCCGGGTAAATCAACTACTTTGTCTGACTTTTTATGAATGATCTGATATCCATTATCATAATAAGGTTTGCGCAACCACCAATCTTGTGTCGCGTGTTTTCCAAAATGCCAGTCGGTTTCATTCTCACAACCAGCTGGGTTTAATCTCCAGCCAGCACGGTACATCTCAAAGTCACGATATGACGCATATGGGTCATTAATGTCGGATTCGTAAAGACTGAGTTGGGCTTTAGTTAAATAATCATTAAGATTGTTAATACGTTTAATACCCTTTGGAGGTTTATAATCTCTAGTCCAATCTCCTTTTCCCCAGCTTCTAACATCAGTCACAGCATTGATTTGGGGATTATAATGTAAAGGGTCATGATGACCGCCATGAATAAATACTGTTGAGTCGTTCAGGAAAAGCCCACCACCATGATAAGTTCCAGAAACAGGCCATAAACTTATGGCTTTTATATATGGGGCGACTGAAATAGCAGTCCAGGTGCCATTCGTTTCAGTATCAAATTTGTAATTGCCTGCAAAATAAATTAAATGTTTTCCATCCGGCGATAAATCAGCTTTGCCTTCATATATTCGCCCCTTAAACCATTGCCCCACAAGCATTTCATCGGTTTCCCGATTCCATCCAATTGTGCACGTAATTTTAGCAGGACCGCGACGAATTATGACAGCATACGGAGACTTTCGAGCTAATAGCACATGAAGTCTTGGAGCTGGAGTAATAATATTCATATCCAACAAGCTTCTTAAGAATGAAGTATCAATGATATTTTGTATGCAGCAAAATAATTTAATTCAAGGAGACAATGGGAAAATATTTAAATGGCTAATTTAGGATTTTTGACATAGATAATACAAATATGTCTCATGGGATCAGCATAAAGTTTCTTTTTCCTAAAAGGATAATATCGTATATTATATAATTAACATTACAGAGTTTTTTAATTTTTTTTTCGTGGATGTATAGAGTTAATGAAAAGAGCGTATATAGTAAAGAGCTATATCTACAAACATTCCTGTACTAAATGTGGATCAGATTTTCTTGAGAATATAAAATGATAGATAAAACAAAAGTTATTCCGTTAATACTTACAACTATTAAATCAACAGACGTATCGAATTATGGAAATTTATTTCCAGGATTGAATACGATGCAACTTGACAGAATTAATCGTATCGCAAATGACATGAAGAAGATATATAGTGAATTCGATTATGTCAAAAGTCCTGATTTTCAAGCCAGCGTAAAAGATAAGTCAGAAGCATATATTAGTTTTGTAAAGCAAAGCTTTGGCCAAGCACATGAAGATCGGCTTTTTGAAGCGCTAAGAAATATAGAAAATAATGACACAATTTTTGAACTTATTCAGGAACAACACAAACATCTTATTGAAAATATTAGGAAGAACATTTCTGAGTTATAGCTACAGAAGTCCATTATGTGCAAAAGGCAACATCATCAATAACTAACTCAATTTTTTCACGCCCTCCCCAGTCATTTCGGGTTAACTTTCCTGCAATGTGCAGGGTTCTTTGTGAACGGTCCAATAGAATTTCACCGATTGGCGAGCCCACGGCTCTGAATGCAATGGCATCAATTTTACTGCCATCACTGGCTAGCAATGCACATTTGATATGGTTTTCTCCAATGATTTTGGCATAACTAACCCTATGTGCAGGGAATGCAAACCGAGGAGTTGGATTATCTTGACCAAATGGACCCGCTTTCTCAATCATATCCATAAGCTCAACAGAAACGCTTTTCGGTGTGAGCGAACCATCAATTTGTAATGATGCTTTCTCTTTGGCATCAGAAACACCTTGAGACAATTGCTCTTGAAGAAAGTTTTTCAACTCATCAAATTTATCTTTATGTACAGTCAGACCAGCCGCCATAGCGTGTCCACCTCCTTTGATAAGAAGGCCTAGTGTCACGGCTTCTCTAACAACTGCTCCAAGATCAACACCACCAATTGATCTAGCAGACCCTGTCCCTTCACCATTTTCTGCCCAGGACATAACCAAAGAGGGGATACGAAATTTATCCGTTAAACGACTGGCGACAAGACCAACCAGTCCTTTATGCCAGTTTTCAGCACCAGTAATGAGAATAGAAATTTCAGGGTTTTCATCAATTGAATATTCAGCTTGAGAAATTGCTTCCTCGAGCGTAAGGTTTTCCATATCTTTGCGTTCTTTGTTAAGCTTATCTAAAAGTTTCGCGATACGTTCAGCCTCTATTTCATCATTCATGGAGAGTAGTGTTGCTCCTAACTTTGCATCACCAATACGTCCTCCTGCATTAATACGCGGTCCAAGGACAAAACCAAGGTGATAAGGAGTTGGAGCTGACTTCAAGCCTGCTGTGTCTGCAAGTAATCTTAGACCAATATTGCGACGAAGTTTCATGATTTGCAGACCCTTAATAACAAAGGCCCGATTAAGTCCTTTAAGTGGGACAACATCGCAAATTGTTGATAGAGAAACGAGGTCTAACCATTCAAGAAGGTCTGGAGCAGAGTTACTATCAGTGTAATAACGACGAGCACGAAGTTCACGCACAACAGCGACCATAACCATAAAAACAACACCTGCTGCTGAGAGGTACCCAAGCTGACTCAAATCATCCTGACGGTTTGGGTTAATAATGGAATGAACTTCAGGCAGGTCAACATCTGCTTGGTGGTGATCAACAACGACAACATCAACATTTTTCTCACCAGCAAAACCAAGGGCATCATGGCTAGTCGATCCACAGTCAACAGTGATGATTAATTCTGCCCCATCATTAATAAGCCCGTTTATTGCATCTCTATTCGGACCATATCCTTCAAAAATACGGTCTGGAATATAAATCTGAGAAGCCAAACCATGATGCGCAAATAACCGATGAAGCAAAGCAGAAGACGTTGCCCCATCTACATCATAGTCTCCAAAAATTGCGACTTTCTGCTTCTTCTCAATTGCGTCTGCAATCCTTAGAGCCCCTTTCTCCATATCCTGTAGTACATAGGGGTCAGGCATCAGAACTTTTAGGCTAGGATCAAGAAAAACAGGAACATCATCAATATTAACATTGCGAGCAGCAAGGATACGGCCCAAAATCTCGGGTAAATCAAATCTCTGAGAAATAGCTGTCGCTATATTTGTTTGTCCTTTGAGGCGGTCTTGCCAGACATAATTATTTAATGATTGGGTAACTTCAAGGAAAGGGGGAAGAACAGTATCATTTATAGGACTTGTTAAAACTGACATGAATCACCTCACTCAAAAATATTTACATATTCTTTCGTTAAGGCGATTCGGTGTCAATAAAGGTCTATAGTGTTGTCACCAGGAATATTTTATCTATTGCTAGTTAAACTTCTCTGTAGCGACATGTTCGGTACGCATCCAACGAACAGTTTTTGTTTTTGCACGCATAACGACAGTGTCAGTCTCAATAATATTATTTTTAAATTTGACACCTGAAAGCATTGAACCATCAGTAACACCCGTAGCTGCAAAAAGAACATCTCCACTTGCAAGCTCATTCATATCATAAATATGATTAATATCCTCAATGCCCATAGCTTTTGCACGTTCAGTATCTTCATCTTTCATTGGATACAGACGACCTTGCATCTGTCCACCAATGCAAGAAAGAGCTGCTGCTGCAAGAACACCCTCAGGGGCTCCACCAACACCCATATAAATATCAATACCCGTTTCTTCAGGAGAGGTTGTATGAATAACGCCCGCAATATCGCCATCAGTAATCAGGTTAATTGCGCAACCAATCTCACGAACTTCTTCAATAATTTTAGAATGTCTAGGGCGATCAAGAATACACGCTGTAATCAAACTTGGTTCAACACCCTTTGCTTCAGCCAGTGCTTTAACATTCTCTGCCGGAGATTTTGTTAAACTTACAAGGCCAGGTTCATAGCCAGGGCCAATAGCTATTTTTTCCATATAAATGTCAGGAGAATTAAGTAGACTTCCATTTTGGGCAAAAGCGACAACAGCAAGAGAATTGTGCTGGTTTTTCGCACAAAGTGTTGTGCCTTCTAATGGATCAACAGCAATATCAACTTTAGGTTCAGTTGCAGCTCCCAGTTCTTCACCAATAAATAGCATAGGTGCTTCATCTCGCTCTCCTTCACCGATAACAATTTTACCAGCAAAAGCAAGTTTGTTTAATTCACGTCTCATCGCATCAACCGCTGCTTGATCTGCAGCTTTTTCATTGCCTTGACCGCGCAATCTTGCCGCCGCAACAGCAGCAGCTTCTGTTACGCGTGCAATTTCAAGACTATACACTCTATCAATATTATTATTTTGTTCTGACATTGGCCCAATCCTAATGCGGGTGTTAATTTTAATAAATTAATGACTTAAATCTTATAATTTTTCAATACGTATCATCTGCGGCTTTGCGTCTACTTTTCCGTCAGATTCTATAGCCTCAAGGGCCTTTCTGATTGAACTTTCACAGGTTTCATGTGTAATCATAACAACGTTTGTGGGTTTCCCACTATCTCGCGTGGCATTTAAGCCAGGTAAAGAGCTGCGTGGGCGTCTTTGTACAATACTTTCCAATGAGATATTTTGTTCTGCCATTCTTTGAGCAATTGCGGCAAAACAGCCTGGTAGATCATAAACAGAAAGTCTGATGTAGTAACTGCCCTCATGTGCTCGCATGCGAGCACGATCATATGGCTTTAACTGACTAGCTGGGATCGTGAATGGAGATAATATCAAACCTCGTGCGATATCAATGATATCTGCAATAACAGAGGAAGCTGTTGGCCCTTCTCCTGCTCCAGGGCCAACAAGCATAACATCATCAACAAAGTTACCATTAAGCGCAACACAGTTAGTAACACCATTAATATTAGCAATTGCAGAGTTTTTAGGCACCATTGTTGGATGAACACGTTGTTCAATACCTGTTTCAGTTAATACCGATACCCCCAGGAGTTTAATACGATAACCAAGATCATCTGCAGCTTCAATATCAGTGGCCGTTATTGTATCAATACCTTCTACATAAATTGTATCAAAGGAAGTTTGAGTTCCAAAAGCAAGGCTAGTGAGGAGAGCCAATTTATGTGCAGCATCAAACCCACCAACATCAAATGTTGGATCTGCCTCAGCATATCCGGCTTCTTGAGCTTCAACTAAAATATCTTCATAAGGCCGGCTTTCTTGTTCCATTTTAGTCAGAATATAATTACAAGTCCCATTCAATATACCGTAAATACATGTGATATCATTCCCTATGAAACTCTCTCGCATGGCTTTAACAATCGGGATACCACCAGCCACTGCCGCCTCAAAATTAAGCGCAACATTCTTCTTTTCAGCAAGTTGAGCCAGTTCAATACCATATTTCGCAAGGAGAGCTTTATTGGCAGTAACAACATGCTTGCCAGACTGTAAAGCTTCTTCAACGGCATCTTTTGCAATGCCTTCCTCTCCACCAATAAGCTCAACAAAAACATCAATATTCTCGTTTCTAGCGAGAGAAATAGGGTCATCAAACCATTCAAATTGATTAATGTCTATGCCACGATCTTTATCTCGAGTTCGGGCTGTTACCCCAACAACCTCAATAGGGCACCCAGCTCTTAATGTGAGCTTTTCAGAGTTTTGTTGTAGAATTTTCAAGAGGCCTGTTCCAACAGTGCCAAGACCTGCAATGCCAAGTTTTAATGTCTTTGTCATAACCAATTATGTATTCCGATGATTTCCTTGGGCAAGTGGGATAACATTATGAAGAGTATCATCAGCTTGACCCATAAATTTTTTGATATTTCTCGCTGCTTGTCTTATACGTTGCTCATTTTCAACAAGGGCAATACGAACAAATCCTTCTCCATATTCACCGAATCCGATGCCGGGCGATACAGCAACATCAGCTTTTTCCAGTAGTAATTTAGAAAATTCCAATGACCCAAGAGCTTTAAACTTTTCTGGTATTGGAACCCAAGCAAACATTGTCGCAGGTGGGGCTGGTATATCCCAACCGGCACGGCATAATGAATCAACAAGGCAATCTCGCCGGGCTTTGTAAACATCCCGAATTTCTTGCACACAATCTTGAGAGCTGTTTAATGCAGACGCAGCAGCCACTTGAATAGGAGTAAATGCTCCATAATCAAGATATGATTTTACACGAGTTAACGCAGCTATAAGTCTTTCATTGCCAACTGCAAAGCCCATACGCCAACCTGGCATAGAATAAGTTTTACTCAGAGATGAAAATTCGACGGATATGTCAACAGCACCCGGTACCTGCAAAATTGAAGGAGGCGGGTTATCATCAAAATAGATCTCGGCATAGGCAATATCAGATATAATTATAAGATCGTGATTTTTTGCAAAACTTACAACTTCCCTATAAAAATCAAGATCAGCGACCATAGCCGTTGGGTTAGAGGGAAAATTTAGAACCAGTGCTATTGGCTTGGGTATGCAATGACGCATTGCTTTGTCCAGGGAGGTCATAAATTCAGAACCAGTGCCAACAGGTAGGTGCCGAATAACACCTCCAGAAATGATAAACCCAAATTGATGTATTGGGTAAGTCGGATCAGGAACCAAAACCACATCACCAGGAGCTGTTATGGCCTGTGCCATATTCGCAAAACCTTCTTTTGATCCCAGTGTTGCTACGATTTGGGTATCAGGGTTTAGCTTGACGCCAAAACGCCTGTCATAATAAGCAGCTTGGGCTTTCCTTAAGCCCGGGATCCCCTTGGATGCTGAATATCGGTTTGTTCGTGGGTTTTGAACAGTTTCTATCAGTTTATCAATGATATGCTGAGGGGTTGGCATATCAGGATTTCCCATACCAAAGTCAATAATATCTGCGCCATTATCTCTGGCTTCTGCTTTTAATCGATTGACTTCAGCAAAAACATAAGGGGGTAATCTTTTTATGCGATGAAAATCGTCTTGTACCACGACGGATAATCCTTAATTTTTCTCAAAACTTCAAATTGAATTGATTCCAGGATAAACAAACTTAAGTGTCAAGGAAACACGTAAAAAACAAAATATATTGTATGCGGAGGTTCCACTTGAATTATGTTATCTCTAAAGAACTTTTTTGCAATTTAGAGAGAAATCTCTGATTTGTACATCAAATTCATAATCTTAACGACCATTGAAAATTCAAAGTTTTAGGATCAGCGATGAAATTAACAAAAAGATCTCTTAGTATTATAATATACAGATCCTACAAGTGAGTTTAAAACAAATACAAAATACTCTAAAAATATAGCTTTCCAATCAGAAAACGATCTTAAACGAATATGTAGATATAAAGAATAATCACCAATAGTTATATGTTTTTCATTATAGTATTAGGCTAAGATAAAAAAATAGAGAGAAAAATTTCTAGCTCTGTGAGTAAGTTGTTGAATTATTCACATATTAATTAAAAATAGGAATAAAATTTCTTGGTTTTCTGTATAGAATCTCTTGTTGTATAAAGAAGTTAACGTAATAATTATTAGGACCATATTCATGGGAAACGAAAATAACAATACGATTCCTGAAGATGAGACCTCCGATCAAATCAGTTATCGTGTTAAAGATCCTGAAATACTTGCGCAAAACCTCTTGAAGGTCTTGAGTTCAGGTACCACTGCATTTGAACAATTTATGGAAAAAACTGGAGGTGCTTCTGGCCCGTATAGTATGGTTGATGAAGCCCAGAATGCAACAGAAACCTTGGGTAATGTGGCAAGATACTGGCTAAATGATCCTACGAAATTTGCGGAAGCACAAACTAAGCTCCTGAGTGATTATGCTGAATTATGGGGGCGATCATACCAAAAAATGCTTGGTCAGGATGTCGATCCATTAAAAACACCTAAACCGGGAGATAATCGGTTCCAAGACCCTGAATGGGAAAAAAATCCATTTTTTGACTTTCTTAAACAAGCTTATCTCATTACATCTGAGTGGGCTGAAGAGATGGTGGAGACATCTCAAGGTATTGATGAGAGGACCAAGCAGAGAGCTGAATTCTATACACAGCTTATTGGCGCTGCTTTTTCTCCGACAAATTTCTTGGTTACAAACCCTGAAGTGCTCAGAGAGACCTTAAAAACCAACGGAGAGAATCTTGTAAATGGTATGCAAAGGCTTTCAGAAGATCTCGAAAGGTCAAAAGATTTACTGAAGATAAGCCAAACTGATATTGATGCTTTTGAAGTAGGTAAGAACCTTGCTATAACGCCAGGTAAGGTGGTTTTCCAAAATGATATAATTCAGCTAATTCAGTACGCGCCAAAAACTGAACAAGTATATGATATCCCGTTACTGATCGTGCCCCCTTGGATAAATAAATTTTACATTCTCGATCTGGTGCCTAAAAAGTCTTTCATTTCTTGGGCCATAGATCAAGGCTTTACTGTATTTACCATCAGCTGGGTTAATCCAAATCAAAAACTAGCTGAGAAACGTTTCGAAGACTATATGAAAGAAGGGGTGTTCACAGCTCTCGAAAAGATTCAGGAAGCGCTAAACGTTAGACAAGTTAATACATTGGGCTATTGCGTTGGTGGAACATTACTGGCATCTGGATTGGCTTATCTAGCTGCACAAAACAAACATGTTGTGAATTCAGCAACATTCCTAACAACACAAGTGGATTTTTCAAAAGCAGGAGATCTTCTCGTATTTATTGATGACAAACAATTAAAAGCGCTAGAAGATATGATGTCTGAACAAGGATTTCTTGATGGCTCCCGCATGTCTGCAGTTTTCAATTTTATGCGACCCAGAGATTTAATATGGCCTTATGTAATCAATAACTATTTATTGGGTAAAAAGCCATTCCCATTTGACTTACTATACTGGAATCAAGACTCAACACGCATGCCTGCCAGCAACCATTCATTTTATTTAAGTGAATTTTATAACCATAATAAGCTGGCACAAAAACAACTTAAATTTGATGACACCCTTCTTGATTTATCAAAAGTCAAGATTCCAATTTACCAACTGGCAACAAAAGAAGATCATATAGCTCCAGCGAAATCGGTTTTCCGAGGAACCAGAATGTTCGGCGGAATTGTGAAATTTGTTTTAGCTGGATCCGGGCATATAGCAGGGGTGATTAACCCGCCAAATAAACTAAAATATCAATATTGGACAAATCGGAAAAGGGAAGCAACATTAGAAGACTGGTTTGTTGAAGCTTCAGAACATGAGGGATCTTGGTGGCCTGACTGGGCAGAATGGCTTGCCGCAAAATCTGGAGAAAAAGTGGAAGCCCGAGACCCGGAGAAAGGTAATTTAACTCCGATTGAAGATGCTCCAGGATCTTATGTCATGGAAAAATCATAAATGCCGAAACTTACTTATTAGCTATCAGGATTCATGCCAAACCCGTTAAACCCTAATCTATGAAGGGTAGGTATTTCCTCATATGATTGTACACCGCGTACAATCAAAGGAATTTTTGAATTAGGAAGGGCTGCTCTAGTTTTTTTTAAGAGCACAGCATTTAAATCGCCAAATTGTGTATTTAGGTAAGAACAGATGATTCCTCCCAGAGGAAGAGGGCTTTTAATGAAATCATTTAAATCTCTTGGTTCAAGTTGGCCAATAACAATCTTGGTAATGTTAGCAAATGATTTGGTGATTTCTTTATATGTGCCTACAGGTGTTTTAGGAGGGATTTTTCTCAAATTTAATATAATTTTATCTTTTGATATACGCATAAAATCCTTGAGGTGAGCAAGGTAAAGTTTGCGATAAATGTCAGAAAGTAAAGTATCACAATGAACATCAATGATGAGCATTTTATTTTTTATTGGTTTATTTAGGTGTTTCTCAATTAGAGTTAAGAATAGCACATCAAGTTTATACTGAGCTTCAAGCAATTCTGATGTGGTAAAGTTTTTGAAGCTGGTGCTAATAATTTTTCGAGAGTTCTCATCAAAATTAAATATCCGAATTGGAAGAGCTTTTTTGTTTTGATCACATAACTTCAGTAAAACAAGTTGAGCATCATTTTCTGATAATAAGTCTATCATTTCAGATGGTAATTTTGCTGAATTTGTCTCATCGAAGTTATCTAAATCTTCTTGTATTTTTGCTGCAAAGCGTTCTGGAGGAGAGACATCCTCTTCTGAAATTTCTGCTTCATATGATTTATCTGCCACAACAGTTAATTCATTAAGGTCTTTTTCAGAATGTATTTTTGATTTTTTAAGATCCGGAATTTTTTCTTGGTGGAGTTTTTCATTCACGTTTGAAACAAGTTTGTCTGTACGCTTGGTGGTCATATCCTTGTCTGAATCATTGTAACAAACCACTATCTTGCCTTTAGAAGATTTAGCAACAGTACCTTTGTCAGGAAAAAGTTGATCTAATAAATGTCTTGAAGTATCTTCAAGCCAAGTCAATAAACCTTTTTCATTTGTACTTTTTTTCTCAATAACCTCTGCATTTTTTAGCTCTAAAACAGATCCATATACTTTCTTTTTCCGTGATCTGTTCTTAGCAACTTGTGGTTTAGGCCTATTGGCAAGCTGTTTCTTGGAAGTAATTTGTGAAGAGATGGGGGGCCTTTTTTCTTGATCATTAGGTTCACAAGTTAGATCTTTATAAAGATGAAGAAGGTCTTCATTACTCTTTTTCTTAACCCCATGTACGCGTCGAAGTCTCGCTGCTATGGTTCTTTCAAGCAGGTCATAGTCAATAGGTTTCGTAAGATAATCATCTGCACCAATATCCATACCTTCCAAAATATTTTGGCGTTCAGAAAATGCAGAAAGGAAGATAAACGGAGTATCATTAAATTCTGGGTAAGAGCTTCTCAATTCTATGAGCATTTGTTTGCCATCTTTTTTAGGCATAGAGACGTCACTAATCACGAGATTAGGTTTGTGTTTGAGGATCATCTCTAAGCCCATTTGCCCATCAATAGCCTTGAGCGCATCATGACCTGAGATCTCTATAAACTCAGCGATGTCTTCTAGGAGATAATCTTCATCTTCTATGCATAAGATTGTAGCCATATGCTTTCCACTTTAACTCTATATTACCTAAATATAGATAATTTTATTCTTCCTCTAAGTAGTATTAGTTAGAATTAAAGAGTATTCTATATTATGATTTACTAAAGAATAGTGTATTTATACTGATGAAATGATTATATAGGAATTGTTTTAAGAACAGCACAAATTTAATTTGTTTTTAGAGTTTTCTTTTGTTCACCTGCCAAATCCTGAATAAATTGCCAGGCAACACGCCCAGACCGACTACCTCTTGTCATAGACCATTCTAGCGCTCTTGGTTCAAAACTATCATTGATTTCAAGCTTAAAATAGTTCGCATAGGTCTTTACCATTTGTAAATAATCAGCTTGGCTGCAGTTATGAAAGCCAAGCCATAAGCCAAATCGATCGGACAGCGAGACCTTTTCATTAATAACATCATTGAAGTTAATCTCTGTGCTGGGTTCATTTTCATTTAGATGTCTAGGAATTAGATGTCTTCTATTAGAAGTGGCATAAAAAATAACATTGCTTGGTCTCCCCTGAATCCCACCTTCCAGGACAGCTTTCAGCGATTTATAAGATGCATCATCCTCTTCAAATGATAAATCATCACAAAAAATGATAAATTGAAACGGTTCGGCTCTAAGATAATCAAGACAAAGAGGCAAACTTGCAATATCTTCTCTATGAATTTCAATAAGTTTTAATGGGGCGCTACTTTTAATTAGGTTTTTATTAATATGAGAATGAACGGCTTTCACGAGTGAACTTTTCCCCATTCCTCTCGCCCCCCACAAGAGAGCATTATTTGCAGCATATCCTTCAGCGAATCGTAGTGTATTAGCTAATAACTGATCTTTCATAGGTTTAATAGAATTCAAAAGGTCCAATGGAAGTGCATTAACAATATCAATGGGATATAATTTTTTCCGCTTGGGTTGCCAGACAAAAGCATTTGCTTCTGTAAAGTCAGGTTCTTGATCTGATTCAGGAGACAATTTTTCAACAGCAACCGCTATACGTTCAAGGATTTGTTCTAATTTGTTCTCATTAAACATGAAAAACCTTCTAAAGTTCGAATTATTCTTTAAGCATTGATTTTATATCATGTTTTATCGTTTTAAGCTTGCAAGATGGGCAGTATTGATACATTACCCATATAAAAATTCACTCTTATATCCTGAAATCCAATTATTTTTCCTAAATTTAAGAGCGAATACTTGCAAAGAACGCATGTGTGCTTATAGTGCGCAAAAAATAATATAACTTTTGTCGGAACACAGTTTCCTCACAAAACAGATCTTGATCCCATAATTAAAGAGGGGAATTCACATGTTCATTACTCCAGCCTTCGCTCAGGGAGCCGGCTCAGATGGTGGTTTAGGAATTATTGGTCAATTTATTCCATTAATCCTTATCTTCGTAATTTTTTATTTCCTATTGATACGTCCGCAACAACAGCGCATGAAACAACACCAAGAAATGATTTCAGCTTTGCGCCGTGGAGACACAATTGTTACAGCCGGTGGAATGATCGCTAAAGTCACAAAAGTTATAGATGACAATGAAGTGCGTGCTGAGATCTCAGATGGAGTAAATATTCGTGTTGTTCGCAATACAATCGCCGAAGTAAGAACTAAGGGCGAGCCAGTAAAAGATGACAAATAATATGTCGTGGACTAGAAATGGTGTCATCTACATCATATATCACACAGTAATTTCAAAGATTTTCGTGCCGGAGATTTTCCGATAATGTTGCACTTTTCAACTATACAAACGTGGGCAATTATACTTATTTCTGCGCTAGGGTTAATATTTGCCACTCCTAATTTAATTAACAAACAAACTCTAGACACCTTGCCAAGTTGGCTTCCAAAAAACCAATTGAACCTTGGACTGGACTTGCAGGGTGGAGCTCATTTCCTTCTAGAAATGAATAAAAATGAACTTTTAGGTGATTGGCTCGAAACAGTAAGAGACCAAGTGCGTAAAAAAGTGAATGACGTCAGGGTTGATGGCAAGCGTATACGCCGTAAGCGGCCGCGCGTCGTCAATGGACATGTAGAAGTTCGCATAACAAATCCAGCGCATGTTCCTGCCGTGATTACAAAATTACGAGAGTTGGTACAGAACGTCGAAACATCAGTATTTTCTGGCACAACAAATGTTGACTTGGAAATAGTAGATGCAGGTGATGGACTAATAAAACTTAATCCCACAAAAGCTGCAACAGAGCAAAGATTATCGTCTGCGATTAACTCAGCAATTGAAACAATCAGACGAAGAGTGGATGCCTTGGGAACGACAGAGCCCAATATTCAACGTCAGGGACAAAACAGAATTCTTCTTCAAGTTCCAGGTTATGAAGATACAAAAAAGTTGAAAGAGCTTTGTTGTAACCCAGCAAAAATGACATTCCAGCTTGTTGATCAATCAATATCTGTTGAAGAGGCATTATCAAACGGAGTTCCCATCGGCTCAGAACTTGTTGATAATGCTGATGGAGGAGGGCAAATCCTTCTTAAAAAGCGAGTAATTGTTAGTGGAGCAGAGCTTGATTACGCTAGACCTGACCGTGACCAGAATGATAGACAGCCTGTCATCGCCTTTGGATTTAATACTGGAGGTGCAAGCAAGTTTGCAAGGGTTACACAAGAAAATGTAGGTCGCCCATTCGCAATCGTCTTAGATAATGGTATTGATCAGACAACAAAAAAACGTGACAGAAAGGTCATATCAGCTCCTGTCATTCAAACGCCAATTTTGACAGGTCAGGGCCAGATTAGTGGTAGATTTACTCAGCAGGAAGTTGTTGATTTATCACTTCTGTTAAGGTCAGGGTCTTTATCAGCGACTTTGCAAATCATTGAAGAAAGAACCGTTGGTGCAAGCCTTGGTCAAGACTCAATTGTTGCTGGTAGTATTGCAGGGATTATCGGTCTTATTGGTGTGATAGTCTTTATTCTTGTCACATATGGCCTCTTTGGTGTTTTTGCGAACATAGCACTATTGATAAATTTAATACTAATTGTTGGCTGTTTGTCCATGTTGCAAGCAACGCTGACATTGCCTGGTATAGCTGGTATCGTCTTGACGATTGGTATGGCTGTCGATGCGAATGTATTGATTTTTGAGAGAATTCGCGAAGAATTACGGGCAGGAAAATCAACTGTAGCCGCAATTGATACAGGATATAGTCGAGCCTTTGGAACGATATTAGATGCGAATATCACAACATTTATAGCTGCTGCTGTTTTATTCCTATTAGGTTCAGGGCCAATTCAAGGGTTTGCCGTGACACTATCTATTGGAATTATAACTTCAGTATTTACTGCATGTATTGTAACAAGATTAATGGTTGCAACCTGGTTAAGAATGCAAAAAAGCCGCTCTGTCGCGGTACCAATCTAGGGAGATAAAAAGATGTCTTGGAAAGGTATAAAATTAATGCCTGAGGGCACAAGCATCCCTTTTTTGGGATACAGACAAATGTTTCTTGTCGCTTCATGTGCATTCATTCTCTTTTCTTTAGCTTTGTTTTTTTCAAAAGGATTAAACTTCGGAATTGACTTTCGTGGTGGTATTCTGATTGAAATTGGCACAAAAGATAAAAAGCCTGTGGATCTAAGTGATGTACGGTCAACAACATCTAATTTAAATTTAGGTGAGGTTCAGGTGCAAACTTTCGGACAACCCAGTGAAGCCCTGATCCGTGTGGAACGTCAGCCCGGTGGAGATAAAGCTCAACAAGATGCTGTTAAATCTATTCAGGAGAAACTTGGTGATAGTTATGACTATCGTCGTACCGAAGTCGTTGGGCCAACAGTTTCAGAAGAATTAAAAGAGTCTGGGACAATAGCTGTGGTTGTTGCAATATTATGTGTCCTTTTATACATTTGGTTCCGCTTTGAATGGCAATTCTCTCTGGGTGCTGTTGCTGCACTTGTGCACGATGTTGTTTTGACAATTGGAATTTTCTCACTTTTAGGTCTTGAATTTGGGCTTTCAATTATTGCCGCCCTCCTAACGATCATTGGATACTCGCTCAATGATACCGTGGTTGTTTTTGACAGAATACGTGAAAATCTTCGCAAGTATAAGAAAATGGATTTGGTTGAATTAATGAATTTATCAATTAATGAAACCTTATCGCGAACAATTTTAACGTCAGTAACAACATTGATTGCTCTGTTTTCATTATACATATTTGGTGGTGAGGTCCTACGTGGCTTTATTTTTGCGATGATCTGGGGAGTGGTTATTGGTACTTACTCATCAATATTCATCGCCTCACCTGTATTATTAATGCTGGGTGTTAAGAGAGATTGGAGCGGGGTTGGTGGACCAAAGCCAAAACAACCTCTTTCTGCAAGTGTATAACGCAAAAACATATGACAAAAAACATCAGCGAAGCATACTATCCTTATCAGGTGAAAATTGATACATATGGTAATGGTGGTTTTCGTTTCGCTGACATGAGTCATAAAGGAGGCTTAATTTGCCTCCCGAGTGGAGTTTATGCCTGGACTGTGCAAAACCTCGAGAATCTCATGTTGGATGATTTTTCCAGAATCTTGAGCGAAGCTGATTCTTTTGAGTTTTTATTACTGGGAACTGGTATAGATCAGTCTTTTGTATCAAAAGAAATTCAAGAGGCATTTAACGAAGCAAATTTGGGTCTTGATGTTATGAATACAGGCGCCGCCTGTAGAACATATAATGTTTTGCTCGCAGAAAAGCGACCAGTAGGGGTAGCTGTTCTACCTGTTGAATAATAAATGATCGCGATGGAAAACAATCAGTCATATTCTATAGATATACTTCGCGAGTATGATCCTGATCGTTATATCTCTACTTATTTTGCACCAAAAGAAAAACAGGCTGCTTTACTTACACTTTACACATTTTTTCAAGACATCCAAAAAATTCCAGATCTTGTAAGTGAGCCTATTCTTGGTGAGATCCGTTTCCAATGGTGGAGGGATATTCTTAATCAAGGAGATGGCAAAAAGTCAGGAAATCCTCTGGCGGATGGTTTGTTCGAGATTATTGAAGAATATGATCTTCCAAAAATGAGACTAATTGCATTCATTGATGCAACAAGTTTCCTTTTGTCAGGCGAGCTGATGCCAGATGAAAAAGCCCTCCAAATTTATTTAAATAAGACTTTTGGAACATCATTTTACATCTCAGGATGTATTTTAGACCCATCAGGTTCTAAGCATATAAACGAATTCGCCTTGGAGGCTGGACAGGCTTACGGTTTAGCCATGTTACTAAAATCAATACCCAATCATCTATCAAAAGGACGTCTATTTTTGCCTGCTGATAAACTAAAACAATATAACATTGACATGGAGAAAGTTTTCAGTGGTGAAGAAACACAGGGTCTTAGAGAATTAATTAGAGAATTTTGCACAGTCTCGGAAAATCAATATAAAAAATTATCAACAGAAATGCACAATATTCCAGATACAATGCATTCTTCTTTTTTGCCAATAGCATTGATTTCGTCTTATATAAAGCAGCTAAAGTCTAAAGATCATAAAGTGTTAAGAAATGTATCTCAAATCAACCCTCTCTATAGGTTATGGAGGTATTGGCGAGCGAGTGCATTTGGTGCATTTTAAATAATTTTCTTATGGGGTGGTGATATGAGTAAAAAATTTATAATAATCATCTTGGCTCTAATTTCCATAACATTCAACAAGATTGCAATAGCATCTCCTTCAATTGAATGGAAATTAGAGAATAGTTTTCGGATGTTTCTTGATCCTCAAAATACGAAGGTGCATCAGGAGGAATATGAAAAACTATCTCAAGAGGAAATGGAAGCTCCCATTCTAAATATTGAACGACGTCTATCTGAAAAATATCCCTATGGTTGGGCAAAAGAGATGTATAAGGCAACGTGCTGGGATAACAAAAAACAGAGGTACAATAATTGTAAAGGTAAAAAGAAAGATTACTTACATCCAAAGTCCCATATTATTATTGCAAGTCTAAAAAATTCAAATGTCACCAATGAAAAATGTACCTGGAAACTTTATGTTGGTAAAACAAAAATTCACTCCCAAAAAACCTCTAATTGTAGTGATGAGATAAAGATAGAGGTTCCCTATCCCAGCGGAGGAAATTTAAAAGTAGAACAATCTGGAAAACTCATAACCTCAAAAAGAATTAAGGTGACAGACCTATTTATTGTAGGGCTGGGAGATTCTTTTGGATCTGGTGAGGGCAACCCAGACAAGCCGGTGGTCTTCTCAGAAAAACGCTCTGCAGATTATGGACGAGCAAAAAAGAAAGTGAAATTAAAACATTATCCCACACGAGTAGGGCGTTGGTTATGGGTAGGTGATAGCTTTTTTAATAAAAGAAGGGCTCGTTGGCAAAGCCGGTCTTGTCACCGTTCTCTATATTCCCATCAGCTAAGGGTCGCTTTACAATTGGCTCTTGAAAGTAAACAAAGAGCTGTAACCTTTGCAGGGTTTGCTTGTTCAGGAGCCGAAGCGATTATAGGGCTTCTGGACAGATATAAAGGTAATGAGTGGGTAAAATATACACCCGATACATCCCAAATTGGAGCTGCTGCTAGAGCAGCATGCGGACCAAACCCACCAGAATATAGAACTTATACAACTACATTTACATATGGCAATAAATTGCCCGAGTTGGAGAATTTAGGACTTTATCATTGTAACAAGAAAAAAAGGCATCATCGAAATATTGATCTAGTGCTTCTCTCAATTGGTGGGAATGATGTTGGCTTTTCACGTCTCGTGGCCAACGCGATTTTAAGCGATGCAAGTGCTCTAAAACAACTTGGTGGTTGGATGGGGCAAATATATAAACCCAAACATGCTGAAAGAAGGTTAGAACAACTCAAGCTACGTTACAAAGCCTTAAAGAGAGCCTTGCATATTATTTTGCATGTACCATGGAACCAGGCTGATCGTGTGATTTTAACGGCTTATCCAAAAATGGGATATATGCAGGATGGAAAAACAATTTGCCCTGATGGTGCAAAAGGCATGGATTTGCATCCTATTTTTAAAACCAACTCAAAGCGAGTTCGAGCCGGTGAAGTATTTGCTAAAAAACTTAATGAAGTTATGAAAAGCAAAGCAAAGCAAAATAAATGGACCTTTGTGGATGAACATAGGGAAGCCTTTGCTAAACATGGATTTTGTGCTTATGACGAACAAAATAAAGATAAGTTAGAAGAATTATTTGGCATTCCGAAAAAAAATGGTGAAGGATGGAAACTATATAATCCAGCTGATTATCGTCCATATGCTTCTCGCCAAAGATGGATAAGAACTCCGAATGATGTATATATGGGAACACATCAACATACTAAGCGCCAACTGATAAGAAAGTTTTGGAGAACAAAAAACCTTAACCAGTTTCAGCTTATTTACGCAGGCACTTATGGTGGTTCGTTCCACCCTACTGCAGAAGGCCATGCAGTTATTGCAGATGCGATCTTAAAAAAGGCCAGAAGGATACTTAGAAAATACAAATAATGTCCCATATATCATCTAATACCAAACTTATGAGATGATAATGTCACAAGAAGCAATAAAACAGCATAGCTCAATAACCCATATAATCTTTGATATTGCAGGGTCTATTCGAAGATTCCCACTTGAGACTCTTATTGCGGGAATTTTCACCCTTTTTCATGTATTTGAATTAGATAAAGACTTAGGATTGCAGGGTGATGAAACAATCCGTGTATCTTTAGCATTGATATCGGGCTTCTTTTGGACATTATCTGTCAGCCTGTTTTCTCAAAAAAGTGGGCTGAATAAAATTGCCCGGATTGGAATTGTCATAACAGGGTTGATAAGTGTAGCTTTACTTCATACATTCCCAGACAATTTAGGGTTTAACTATGTTCTCTTCCTACCCGCTTTAATAATATTGTTAAGTTTAGCACCATATACTGATCATCAATCAAAAGAAGCAGAATTTTGGTTATATAATCATCACCTATGGTTAGGTTATGCACTCGCTGTATTAGCAGGAATATTATTTGCTGGTGGGTTTAGTTTGATTCTAGAGACAATTAACCAGCTTTTTGGAATTAAAGTTCCTCGAGATTTATTCACTGATATATGGATTATTGGGTTAGGGTACATTTTCCCATTAGCCTGGTTATCTTTTATACCCAAAAAATTTGATGAAGCCGTCGTTGAAGGAAAACAAACTGAGTTTACCTCAGCTGCAATTGCAATGATTGTTAAATTTATTCTTGTTCCTTTACTGCTAGCTTATACCGCTATTCTATATGCCTACACTATAAAAATACTAATAGATGGTGTTTTACCAAAAGGTATATTAGGTTCTATGGTACTAGCATATGGCGCTATTGGGACAATAACTGTACTATTTGCGTTTCCAACACGTTTCTCTGGTGGTCCTATCATCACATTCTTCTGGCGTTATTGGTTCTTACTCACAATCGTTCCAATTATTCTGTTAGTGTTAGCTGTGTATCAACGTATTGATCAATATGGCTGGACAACATCGCGTTATCTCGTCGTCATGGCTGGGGTGTGGTTATCAATATTAGCACTTCTTTATAGTATCAAACGTGAAAGGCGTGATTTCAGAATAATAGTTGGGCTACTATGCATTATGCTTGTGTTTTCATCTCTTGGGCCTTGGAGTGCACGAAATATCGGAGCAATAAGCCAGGTTTCAAAACTGAAAATTCTATTAGAGAGTAACGGCATTCTAAAAAATGAGAAAATTCAGCTTATAGAACATGAAGACAAAAAAATCTCTGCAAAGGATTTAAAACGTATTAGGTCAATATTATTTTATCTGAGTCGAGAAGGTCAGTTAGATCGTTTAGCTTCTTTATTTACTCATCTTAACAATACGCCATTTCCGATAAAGGATAACAGTAAAACATACCATAATGGTAACAAGATCATAAAATTTATTGGGTTGAATAAGTTAAAAACCAAAGAGAACAAGCTGGACATTTATTATTCGCAAAACTACAGGGCAGAGCCTATAGATTTAAACGAGTATGCCTATATTTCTGGACCATTTACTAAATATGTTAGTCTCAGAGGGTGCAACAATAATAAAACAGAAAAAAAGAAGAAAAATACGTGTCCATATATAGATCAAATTGGAACAATCAATAATCAGAATTTGTCCTTGGAATGGTCTCCGACCTCTCTAAAATTGAAAGAGAATAAAGAAGTAATTTCTCAATATAATATCCAAGAAATGCTAAATAAGGTTTCAAGCTTGACGAAAAAGCAAGAAAAAACAAAAGAAAAAAAGAAAAAACCTATATTATTCCCAGCTAATGGATCAAAATATCCCGTATCACTTCTCGTTGAGCAGCTCAGCGGGAAAATGCAAGAAAATAAAGTGCTAAATTATAATATGAGAATTTGGGTGCTGATTGGAGAAAACGGCACACCTTAAACTTTTTTTACCAAGAAGCCGAGAATTTAACCTGTAACAACACAATTGGAAACACTGTGTTAACTTTCTCGCACTATTTGTGAATAATATATTGACGACGGTTTAGTTAAATCTAAACCAGCGCATGGTATATTGAGTATTCTAAAAGTAGGGGCGAGTAATATAAGTTTCCCACTTTTGTAAGGCGTTTTGAGTGTGGGAGTATGAGTATGATATCGCAGCAGACACTTGATGTACTTGAAAAAGTAAAACAATCAGGCTGTATCACATCAAATGTAGTTGAATATCTAGAAGAAACGTTTTTCAAAGAAAGTATCGTAAGCGAGATTAATGTAGATCTATTGTTGGATCTGCATCATTCAATTATTTTTGCTGATACATCATGGCATACACTTCTTGTAAATACACTGACTGATTATGTCGTTTACGATATGATGCCAGAAGGCTATGTGACTGTAGATAATGCAAACTGGCTTATAGACAATATTTCATATAATGGTCGCATTGAAACAATCTCTGAACTTGAAGTAGTCATCAATGTCTTAGAAGAAGCAACCTGGAGCCCAGAAACTCTAATTCACTTTGCTCTAGGCCAAATTCGCAATGCCGTTGTGAATGCATCGGGAACGTTAAGAGAAGGTACAACAATAGGTAAAGGTGTCCTACTCGATACAGAAGTTCAAATGATGCGCAGAATGCTTATGGCATATGGGGGAGAAGGTAATGTTCCAATCTCTCGCACTGAAGCAGAAATTCTTATTGATATCAATGATTCTGCAGAACATGTCCAAAACCATGTGGGTTGGTCCGAACTATTTGTAAAAGCAATGGCAAACCATGTGATGGCAGGCTCTGACTATCAAGTTCCTCACCGCGCAGAGGCTCTTTGCAAGGAAATATGGTTGCATGAGTCCCTGGGAATAGTCGGTTTTATGCAGCAGATGATTTCATATGGATTTGAGGCATTGAGCCAATCTTATTACAGACCATCAGAAGCAGAAATTGAGCTTGAAAATCTGGAACGCGAAAAAAGGTCTCTCATTGTTGGAGAACAAAGTCACAAAGAAAGCGCGTCTTGGTTAGTTGGACGTATAGGTGTTAATGGAGAATTAAACCATAATGAACGCACATTGGTCCAATTTCTAAAATCAAAATCAAATAACATTGATAAGTCATTAAAGCCTTTAATTGATTTGGCGGCTTAAATATAGATACAAATTACTGCATTCCAATACTCTGATTTAGGTGTGCAAATAATAATAGTTTGCAACAAGTAAATATCCTTGAAAAAATAGTATCTTTTATCTTAAGAACTTTGGTTCTTAAGATAGGTAATAGATTTTTCAGTTGTATATTGTAAAGATTTTTTTATTAAATCCAAAACAACTAATGTCTTTAAAATCAATATGTGCATATATGTAATATAATATTGATTTATCTTGTAATTTATTTATCTATACATGTATAGTTTTATATATTTAACTTATTTTATTGCGATCCGGAGTAACTTATGGGATCTTGTTGTGGCCAGAAAATAAAATTTGATGGTATTTCAGCTGATTACAAACGTCGTCTCTGGGTTATTATAGTCTTAAATGCAAGCATGTTTTGCATTGAAATGAGTGCAGGACACATCGCAAAGTCCCAGGCATTACAAGCTGATGCCCTAGATTTTTTTGCAGATGCGATAACATACGGACTTTCATTAGCAGTCATCGGCGCATCAGTAAAAACAAGGGTGTATACAGCATTACTAAAAAGCCTAAGCCTGTTTTTAATGGGGCTTTGGGTATGTGGTTCCACGGCATATCAATTATTAATACTAGATGTCCCACAAGCAAATATTATGGGAGTCGTAAGTATTCTTGCATTACTTACAAATCTTTTGAGTGTTTTGCTCCTCATGAAATATAAGAATGGAGATTCCAATGTACGATCCGTTTGGTTATGTTCTCGTAATGATGCCATAGGAAATATTGCGGTCATGATCGCGGCAATTGCTGTTTGGTTGACTCAATCTGGCTCACCAGATTTACTCGTAGCAGGCATCATGGCATGGTTATTCTTAAGCTCTTCTATGCAAATTCTAGAACAAGCTGTTGGAGAGCTGAAGGAGATTGAAGCAGCAAAAGAAATAGCAGAGGAATACCCCTAATAACTATATCCATTTGAATTATTTTAATTCTCTGGATTAAAAATAAGTCCAAAGTTACGTTTAAGGCTAATATCAAACTCTTCCATAGAAATAAGCTGTCCTAAATCCACAAGACTAGTGACACCATGAGTATTTATTCCACATGGTACAATACCTTTGTAATGATCAAGTTCAGGGTCAATATTTATTGCGATTCCGTGAAACGTAACCCATTTTCGGATACGGATGCCTATTGCAGCAATCTTATCCTCGCGTTCAATTCCAAGTTCAGGCCTCGCAACCCATACACCAACCCGTCCTTCACGGCGTTCCCCTTTAATATTAAAGTCTTGTAAAGTATTAATTATCCACTCTTCTAACTTAAAAATAAAAGCCTTAATATCTGGATTTCTTTTCTTAAGGTTTAGCATAACATATGCTATCCGTTGTCCTGGTCCATGGTAAGTATATTGTCCGCCACGACCAGTTTTGTGGATTGGAAAACGATCTGGATGGATAAGATCCTGTGGGTTTGCGCTTGTTCCAGCTGTATAGATTGGTGGATGTTCTAATAACCAAATACATTCACTTTCAGTACCTTGGGCAATAGACTCCACACGTTTTTCCATATCTTGAAGTGCAAGATCATAAGGAACCAATTGGTCGCTTATCTTCCATTCTAACTCGGGGAGCAGATTATTATGAGATTTGTCGATTTTCATAAACTTTTTTACCAAGCAGTAACTTATATAAGCGATTCTATCATTATTGAGTTTCGCGGTTAGGCATAAGGTTTAGCGTTGCCGCCGCGTATTTAAATAATTGATCTGGAAATGAAATTCAATATAGGAACTTTTCTATGGATACATCTGTGAATACAGTAGAAATAGAACTCTCTGTTATTCTTGGGAAAACCTCAATGCCAGTCAATCAACTTTTGCGTATGGGCCGTGGAGCTGTCATCGAACTGGATACCCTGGAAAATGACGAAGTCGAAATATTAGCAAATAATGTACCAATTGCTAGGGCAGATGTCATAGTACAAGGGGAACGAATTGGTATTCAGATCACAGAAAAACTCAAAGCCAGCAAATATGACTAATTTCTATAAAGTCAGAGATACAAAAGCTTTCCAGACATCTAAAATGTGAAAAACAAGGATATAAGCTTGCTTTTAATTAAGCTTTTTGCTAATCCAACCATCTTAACATCTACCAGACAAATAGTCTTATCATAATATTTTGTCTTTTCTCATGCGGTCGTGGCGGAACTGGTAGACGCGCAGCGTTGAGGTCGCTGTCCGGTAACACGGGTGGAGGTTCAAGTCCTCTCGACCGCACCATACCGAACTTATTGTCATTAATTGCCTCTAAGACCTTGAAAGGTAAGGTGGTTTTTGCGGTTCGGTAACCTCCATTTCTGTGGTAGGCCAGTTTCTCTTCAAAGACCAGTTTGAGGACCAAATTCTGGTTACTGGGGTCTCCAGAAGCCCAGAGTTTCTGCGGATTTGAGAGAAATTCAAGAGCGGTTCGGTAAGTTTCCTCAAAGTCTCTGTAAGGTTGGTCAGTTTGGATCAGTTTTTCCTGCAAAATGATCTTTTCTTCATGCAGCTTTTTGATTTGGGCTTCGTAAGCTTCAATCAACGCAGAACTATCGCATTCAATAATACGTCCCATAAGCTGTTCGACTTTGTTCTCAACTTTGATTAAGTCTGTTTCTATAGCCCGGCCTTGGTCCTGGCCCGCGTTTTGTAGCTCATCCCATGCTTCTTTTAGCATCTCTCTAGCCATCATAAAGACTTGTGGCTTTGGAGATAAACGCGCCAGCAGATGCTCAAAATCTGTTTCTAGTTTTTCTCTGCGGATAGATTTTTTATATTCGCTGCATGGTTTCTGCTGGCAGAAATAATAAGGATATTTTTTATGGCGTCCTTTAGACCAGCCGGATGTCATCGGATGATTGCATTTTCCGCAAGTGACAAATCCTCGTAATGGAAAATCATTGTTGATCGCTCTGCGGGCTGGCGTTTTATCCTGGCCTTTTAAGCGTGCCTGAATGCGTTGGTAGGTTTCAAAGCTGATAAGAGCCTCATGCTTGCCTGGTTGCATGATAATGTTCCATTTGGGGGAATCAATATATCCCGCATAAAGAACCCGTTCCAACATCTCCCGAATGCGTTGCAGATTAACTTTGCCCTTTTTGTTCAGAGAAAAGTTCGGGCAGTTCTCCAGATATTTTTTAATCTCCATCTGGCTTTCAAAGCGGCCATCGGCAAACCTCTCTAAACATTCTCTGATAATTGAAGCATCCGGCTCTTCAGGAACAAGGATTTTTCCTCCACTTTGCGCTTTCTCATATTTATAACCTGCGGGCGCACAGTGGACATAATAGCCATTCATCATACGGCCTCGCATACGGCTTTTCGTTTGCTCTGTATTTTTTTCCCGTTGATGCTGCGAAACGCTGGCCAGTAAGTTTTCGACCAAAAGACTGTCGGAATCATTGCCAAATTCGATTGAAGGGCTTTCCAGTATACCTCCAGCAACATCTATTGCCGTTCTTAATTCAATGTGAGCCTTTAAGCCTCTAGCTAGACGGCTGATATCATCAATGATGACAATAAGATTGTCTTTCCGGTTCTTTGTGAGATATGAGAGCATATCCTTCATTCCAGGACGCTCTATCATGCCACCGGAAACCCCTTGGTCCTGGAAGACCTCAACGATTTCGTAGTTTTTATATTTGGCGTATTCCCGGCACCTGGTTTCCTGTGAGGCCAACCCATCACCTTCACGGACCTGTTTCACGCCGGAAACACGGGCATAAATGACGGCTTTTTGAATAGGTTCTGTGGTCAGTGCGGGCTTATTCATATCTTTCTTGTGTGTTTGCGGTTTAAGGGTTTCAATGCTTTTAAACCGCGTCTGTCTCCTTTGGCTAGTGAGAAGCCCCGTTCGCGCAGCACATGCTCAAAAGCTTTACGCGAATCTGAAACAGCCCAGCATTCCTGGAACATCTGTTTTAAGTCTCTGGCATGATGCCCCATGCGTTTGGCTTGTTGCCATTCAGCCAAATTGAAATTACACGGGTCTTTGTCCTGGGAGTTCATCAAACCCTTTGGCATTTTCCAGCCCTGTTCCATATAAACCTCCCTGGAAATATCTCTGAGCTTTAATTTGAAATGAGACAGGTTCTTTGCTGTCATTGTTTCATCATCAATTCGTGACCAGACCGCATGAGCATGTCTGCGGCCTTCCTTTTCGTGGAAGACCACAACACGGGGGTGGTCGACCAGATTGTTTTTTTGTTCGATCCGATTGATGGTATCCTCAAACACTGAGACAGGAACGTTTTCTGTTTCTGGGGGATTGAGGGACACTGAGAACAGAAAATTCTTACACTTGGTGCCTTTGCTCACAGCATAGGCTTCTTTTAACGCTTCAATCACATCATTGGAGACAAAGCCTTTGATTTGGTGGACTTCAACATGTTCATTGTCATCTGTGCGGGTAATATGAAGGCCGAGCTGTTTGGCTCCACCACGCTCTGAAGCTTGTATAATCATACCTAACGCTCCTGAATACCAAGAGCCTTCATCAGCATGGATTTGATGTCGGCGATGTCCTTACAGGCTTGATTTAGGGCAGTTATTGTTTCTGGTGACAAGGGGAGTGAACCGCTTTTTGCAGCATCGGTGAGGGTTTGTAAGTTCGATGTGATGTTGCTCCTGCCGAGCCAGGCGAGCAATTGGGCGAGTGCTTTGTTGGGTTTTCTGGAAGATCTTACTCGAGGTATAGTTTTATTGAAAAGGCATGACTTGATATAAGTGCCTAACGCTAATTGGCCAGCTCGGTTTTCTAGCTCTGTGCGTTCCTGCTCTGTTAGGCGTATACAATATGGCTTAGTAGTCTGTTTGTCCTTATGCTGTGGCAAATACAAATCCTATGATTTAAATTAACCTTGATATTGCCTAAAATGCTTGAGAAATAGCAAGTAAGTGGGGGGAAGACAAAAATATATTAGGTAATGGTTTAGACTATGTTGTCATGAAACAAAATAGATAAAGTTTAAGATCTGAGAGAGCTAATAATTGAAAGAAAAAGTGCAAAACCGCCTAGGCTAATAAGCGGTTTTGCGAACTGAAGAGCAGAGTGAAAGAGATTTTTGCTGACTTCAGTAATTGCGTATTGAGTTCACATTAGAAATTGATGCGTGAACCAATGATAAATACAGCTTCATCTTCTGACTCTACAGCGTGAACATTTGCGTAAAGAGAAGTCGCAGCAGCATCGATATTTTGAACGAACTGGAAACTAATTTTCTCATCAGTAATCCCTGCGATTTCTTGTTCATGGTAAGAAACAGATACTGCAGTTTCACCGGCGGAGAATATTTTTTGTCTGACCCCTGCTTTAACGTACCAGTATTCATGGTCCACGTCATCGTCACCAGAAGCGAAAGTGACATTTAAGCCAGTTGGTATATGTAGTGCTGAAACTGAACCTGTGACACCTGTTGTATCTGCAGAGTCGTCATTGAATGCCCCAATTGCAGCAGCAAGCTTAAAATCACCTAAAGTACTAGCAAAACGTAGAGCAATGTCAGTATCATCATTATCCTGCCAAGAAGCAGATACTTTGAAACCAGCTAAAGAAGGTGAGTCGTAACGGATACGCTCTTGACGTGAAAAACCATCGATGTTGCCAAAACCGGCATTGTTGCCACTGTATTCAGCATTCGTTGTACCGGAGAGATCTACTTCTGCGATACCATCAGTAGCAGTCAAGCCCTGACCAATAGATAGCTTACCGAGAGTTTTTGATCCCAGATACATCTCGTTTTTACGAAGTGATGTAAAGATATCATCACCACCAGCACCCAATCCTAACTCAATTGCATAACCTGATGCTCACATCCCGATATATTAGCTATTGTCAGCTACGTGATAAATCTTGCCTTATTCAAGTGATCTTATTCGGAGAAAAGCGTTTTTTTGCAAGAATTTCTGAAGTCAAAATTCGATTGTTATATAAACCTAAAGGCCTTCAACCCTTTATTTATATGACTAAAATATTTTTTTATTTTTCTATTAAGGCATTGTTAAATATAAAATTATCTTAATAAAATTACTATTTCACTGCGGGTTAAGTTACTGTCTAGCTTTTGATTATGATGAAAGAAATTAGTATGTAGTTAAACTAAGCACCTAATGAAACTGAAAAAATAGGAAAAGTAATTATAAAGAAATTAACGTTATGTTCAAACTTAAAGACATCTCACATACGATCCCTTTGGCACTTTAAAATACAAGAAAATACAACAGACGTTAGCTGACTTGATAACGTCCTGGTGGTTAGAGCTTCCCAAAGAAAGAATGTTTAATCATCCAGTTTTATTTCCATTCTATGCCCCTTAAAAAGTTAAAACGTCTAATTTAGGATGTGTAAGTAGATTATATGACTTTTTAGATTTATCATAGTTTTCCCATATAGGTTGGTTGTTTCTGCGATGTAAGAAGTAATCCCTGACCTCCTATAATACCTCAGCGCTAATTTGCACACCTTATAGAGAAATGAAATTTAAATCTTTAACAGTCTCCATTGATACGTAAGTACTCGTGTTAGATAAATTTGGTAATGTAGAAATCTTCCCCCCTAATATGCTACGATAATTGGATATATCCTGACTTCGAACCTTCAAAAGATAATCAAATCCTCCAGCTATAAGGTGGACCTGTTCAATTTCAGGGTGATCTAATACAGCTTTATTAAAGGCGTTTAATGCTGAAGCTTTCGTATCTAGTAATTTTACTTCGACAAAAGCAACATGTGATAAATCTAGCTTCTGCGGGTCGAGAACAGCTTGATAACCCTTTATATAACCCTCATCTTCTAGACGTTTCATGCGGACCAGGCATGGTGTCTTAGATAAGCCAACCTGTTTAGCAAGCTCTGTAACAGTTATCCGACCATTTACCTGGAGTATCTGAAGGATTTTTTTATCGAACTGATCGATTGTACTGATCATTAAATAATTCCTTTCATAAAAAGACCCTATTAGCGCTATAATAAAATCAAAAAGACTAAAAAAATCTTTAAAAAAAGACTAAAAGACTTTTGTTTTTCTATTATTATGAAAATGTGAAGTTGGTAATAAATCAACAAAATCACAATTGTAAATCCGAATTTTTATAATTAAAGTTAAAAAACTAAAAACTTATCAGCCAACTCACAATATTAGGGAGAAACTATGAAAATCAAATCATTTTTATCACTTGCTGCGACAGCAGCATTATCTGTATCGCTTTTTTCTCAATCGGCAATTGCTGATAAGCTAGATAAAGTTTTGCAAGCTGGCAAAGTTCGCTGCGCTATTGTCCTTGACTTCCCACCTATTGGTTTTCGCGATAAAGATAATAAACCAGCAGGTTTAGATGTTGAGATGTGTAAAGATCTAGCAAAGGCTCTTGATGTTAAACCTGAAATTGTTGGGGTAACTTGGGCTGAGCGTATTCCTGCATTGGTATCAGGTAAAGCTGACGTGGCAGTTGCTTCTGCATCTGATACATTAGAGCGTGCTAAGACTGCTGGCTTTACAATCCCATATATGGTTTACCAGTTCGTAGCTGTAGTTAACAAAAATGCTAAGATTAACAAATGGGAAGACCTAAAAAATGCTAAAGTTGGTGCTGCAGTAGGTACAACTTATGAAAGTGAGTTTCTAAAATATAAGAAAGAGAATTGGCCTGACAGCAAAGGTACATATACTTCTTACAAAAGTGAGAGTGAATCTGTTATCGCTGTAGGGCAGGGGCAAGTTGATGCAATCATTGTAACCAATGTATCAGCAAAAGCAGCAATAAATTCAGGTAAACACCCTAATATCAAAATGGGTCCTTTGGCTCCGGTTGGCCAGGATATTACAGGTATGATGACACTCAGAAAAGAATATGGATGGCAAAAATACCTAAACCTATTCATTAACCGACAGGTTCGTTCTGGTCGCTTTAATGAGCTGCATAACAAATACCTAGGTACAGATGCACCAGATTTGACTGTAAAAGGCGTTTATTATTAAGTTAACTCCTCATTCGAAATAATAAAAATCTGCTGCAGGCTCATAATGTAAAAATTATGGGCCTGTACTTAAAGAGGAGATACATCTTTGGATTATGTTTTTTTATGGCGTCCTGTGCAGAAAGCAATCTGTCCCTCTTGGGCAGAGTTTGAACCTTTATGTCCTGAGGGATTAAATGGAGAAGGTCAGCTTTTTTATGCTGCGGGAATAACACTTGAAATTTCTGTTTATGCTATGGTTGCGGGGATGATTGTTGCTCTATTTTTAGCATTAGGGCGAATGTCAGCTTACTCTTCTTGGAAGCCCTTAAATGCAATCATATACTTTTTTTCAACTGTGTGGATTGAACTTGCTCGCAATACGCCTTCAGTTTTCCAATTATACTTCTTCTACTTTGGCTTAGGTGCATTTGGAATTTTTCTAGGGTCAAAATGGTCAGTTTTTACAGCCTTAACTTTTCTTACTGCAGGCTATATGGCAGAAACATTCAGAGGTGGCTTTGAAGCGATACCTGCTAATCAGATGAAGTCTGCTAGAAGTCTGGGAATGTCATCATTTCAAGCTTACAGTAGAATTGTCATTCCTCAAGTTTTAAGAATAGTTTATTTACCTATGACAAACCAATTCATTTGGGTGATTCTCTTAAGTTCACTGGGAACATTAGTTGGATTTAGAGAGCTAACTGGTGAAACAGATTTTTTACAATCAAGAACCTTTAGAACATTTGAATTTTTCCTAGCCGCAGCTGTTATATACTATTTGATAACGAAATTCGTTTTGGGATGTGCTTATTTGATTAAATGGGCCTTCTTAAAGGAGGTATAGACCATGGTTGAACAAGTACAAGTTTTCAGTAATTTGCAATGGAATGACTTTTGGTACCTAGCTTCAGCTGCCATGGGTACTATTGTAATATCTGGTCTATCAATCGCTCTCGGCACATTAATTGGAATAGGTCTGGGGTGGCTATTATCATCAGTTCATCTATTTTTTGTGATAATAGTTGACGCAGTTCTAGATGTGTTTAGATCTGTTCCTCTTATCATTCAATTACTTCTGTTCAACACATGGATTGCGATCATAGGATATCCGCAGACAGCTTTTGTTGCAGGAACAATAGTTTTGACGTTTTATACCGCAGCGCAAGTTACCATGATTGTACGTGGTGCCATTGCATCAGTACCCAAAGAAATACAAATTGCTGCTCGTTCACTTGGAATGACGTACTTGCAAAAAATGATGCATATCGTATGGCCCTTGGGTTTGAGAGCTGTATTCCCTGCCTGGATTGGTATAGCGTTGAGTGTGATGAAAGACTCTGCACTTGTTTCAGTTATTAACTATACCGAACTGACACGGGCTTTTTACACATTGAATACTAAAACACAAGAAACGTTCCTTCTTTTGACAATAGTTGGCGCATTCTACTTCGCCCTTTCATATCCTATTTCTTTATACAGCACCCACATTGAAAAGAGGTGGAAGTCATGATCGAAATCAAAGATGTTCATAAATATTTTGGTGCCTTGCATGTTTTGAAAGGCATTAATCTGACCGTGGAAAAAGGTGAAGTTCTTAGTATCATTGGTGCTTCCGGTTCTGGAAAATCCACACTACTTTATTGTATCAATGGTTTAGAACCAATACAAAAAGGCGATATTATTGTTGATGGAACAGATGTCCACGCAAAAAAAACCAATATAAATAAATTACGTCAGAACCTGGGAATGGTCTTCCAACAATGGAACTCTTTCCCGCACATGAAGGTAATAGAGAATGTTGCTTTATCCCCTCACATTGTAAAAGGAAAATCTAAGAAAGAGGCGCGAGAGATAGCTGTTCAACAGTTAGAACATGTTGGCCTTGGCGATAAGCTCGATGTGTATCCTAGCGCTTTATCCGGTGGGCAACAGCAGAGACTTGCAATAGCACGAGCTTTGGCAATGGAGCCAAATTATATGTTGTTTGATGAAGCCACCTCAGCGCTTGATCCAGAACTTGTAGGTGAAGTGCTTGATACAATGCGTCTACTTGCTGAAGAGGGAATGACAATGATTTGTGTCACACATGAAATGGGGTTTGCACGCGATGTGTCTGACCGTGTTGCATTTTTTCACGAGGGCGTTATCGACGAAATTGGCAATTCAAAGAAGATTATGAATTCTCCCGAAAGTGAACATCTACAAAGATTCTTAAGCAAAGTTCGTTGAGAAATTTAGGTTAATTAGAACATGCAAACACAAAAATATATTCCCAATATTCTGAATGACATTCGCGCTTCTTTACGCTCAGCCTATTTAGCTAACGAGGAAAAAATTGTTGAAGAACTAGTTCAAGGCCTAAAACTCAAAGACTCTGAGCGTATAGATATATCTACTAAGGCGGCCGAACTCGTTGAAGATGTAAGGAATAGTCCACATCAAGGACTAATGGAGAATTTTCTCAATGAGTATGGACTATCGACACAAGAAGGCATTGCACTCATGTGTCTTGCAGAGGCCTTATTGCGTGTTCCCGATGCTGAAACAATTGATGCACTTATTGAAGATAAGATTGCTCCGTCTGATTGGGGCAAACATCTTGGTCAATCAAGTTCCTCTCTTGTTAATGCGTCTACATGGGGGTTAATGCTCACAGGGAAAGTCTTGGCTGAAGATGAAACAGGTCTGGTTGGTGCCCTGAAATCTGTTGTGAAAAGACTTGGAGAACCTGTAATTCGTGTTGCCGTTGGCCAAGCAATGAAAGAACTTGGACGTCAGTTTGTTCTTGGCTCAAATATAGAAAAGGCACTAAAAAGAGCTAAATCCAAGGAAAAGGTAGGATATACTTATTCCTATGATATGCTTGGAGAAGCAGCCCGTACAAAAGCAGATGCTGAAGTCTATCATAAAGCCTACTCAGATGCTATTTTTGCTTTAGCTGAGTATTGCACAAGTGGCAATGTTAGGGAAAACCCTGGCATCTCAGTCAAACTGTCAGCTCTACACCCACGATATGAGTTTATACAACGTGACCTAGTTATGTCTGAACTCGTTGAAACAACACGTGACCTAGCGTACAAAGCAAAATCAGCCAATATGGGTTTAAACATTGATGCTGAAGAGGCTGATAGATTAGATTTGTCACTTGACGTTATTGAGGCTGTTTTATCTGATACTAAATTAGAAGGATGGGATGGTTTTGGTGTTGTTGTTCAAGCCTATGGCCAACGTGCATCTTATGTGATTGACTGGCTTTATTCGTTAGCCAGTAAGTTAAATAGGCGCATCATGGTGCGCCTCGTAAAAGGAGCTTATTGGGATTCTGAAATTAAAAGAGCACAAGTTCTAGGATTAAAAGGCTTTCCAGTTTTTACACGAAAAGTAAATACCGATATCAGTTATATGCTTTGTGCACAAAAGCTCTTTCAATATGCTGACAGGATTTACCCTCAATTTGCTACTCATAATGCTCATACAGTCGCAAGTATTCTGCATATGGCAAAGGGGCGAGATGATTTCGAATTTCAGCGCCTACATGGTATGGGAAAAACATTACATGATATCATCATCAATAAACATAAATCACGGTGCCGTATATATGCTCCCGTGGGTGCTCATGAAGATTTATTAGCATATTTAGTTCGGAGATTACTGGAAAATGGGGCAAATTCTTCCTTTGTAAATCAGATAGTAGATAACAATGTAGCCCCGGAAGAAATCGTAAGTGACCCTGTCACTGCTCTCAAAGACTATGAAACTATCTCTAACCCACTCATTAAAAAAGCAGTGGACTTATTTGGCGAGAATCGAATTAATTCAAAAGGATGGGATATTACAGATCCAATAATCTTTGAAGAGTTAGACAAAGAGCGCTTACCTTATCTCAATAGCCAATGGAATATAGAAAATAACTATATTGGCCCTAAGCGAACTGTAATAAACCCTGCAAATCCAAGTGATATCGTTGGAACAATCAATGATGCATTGCCATCGGATGTTACTAAGGCTTTTAGAACAGCAAAGTTACTACAACCAACATGGGCCGCGCTTACAATTTCAGAACGCGCACAGCGCTTAAAGCGTGCAGCAGACTTATTCGAAACTCATGCACCAGAGTTGATAGCTCTTGCCTGCCGGGAGGCCGGGAAAAACCTCTTTGATGCCATTGGAGAAATTAGAGAAGCTGTTGATTTTTTACGTTACTATGCTGTTCAAGGTCAGGTTTTATTTGGGGATTCTCGTGGGATATTCGCTTGTATTTCACCATGGAACTTTCCTTTGGCTATTTTTACAGGCCAAATCGCTGCGGCATTGATGGCTGGTAATGCAGTATTGGCAAAACCAGCAGAACAGACACCACTTATTGCGGCTCGAGCAGTTGAGTTATTACATTTGGCGGGTATTCCAGAAGAAATCTTACAGCTTTTACCTGGTGAAGGCGAGAGTGTAGGGACCGCTTTGACATCCAGTTCAGATGTATCTGGTGTGTGCTTTACAGGCTCAACTGAGACAGCACAAATTATTAATAAGTCACTTGCACAGTCAGCTCCATTAGCTCCTCTTATTGCTGAAACAGGTGGCTTAAATGCAATGATTGTAGACTCCACATCCTTACCCGAACAAACTGTAATGGATGTGGTAACTTCAGCCTTCCAAAGTGCAGGACAACGTTGTTCTGCTTTACGTGTTTTGTATATTCAAAAGGACATTAAAGATCGTATTCTGCAAATGCTCTTTGGAGCTATGGATGCTCTTAAAGTTGGTGATCCATGGTGTCTTTCTACTGACATCGGTCCTGTTATTGATGAAGAAGCATACGACTCAATTTCTTCCTATTGCTCTAAGATGGAGCAAGCTGGACGCCTGCTGAAAAAGATTAATGTACCGGAAAAAGGTCGCTTCATACCACCATCTGTATTTGAGATTGATGGCATTTATGAATTAGAACGAGAGATTTTTGGACCAGTGTTACATATAGCAACATATGAGTCCAATGAGATTGATAAAGTGATTCAGGATATAAACTCGACGGGCTATGGCCTTACATTTGGTTTACATACGCGTATTGATGATAGGGTTCAACAAGTAGTTGATGCAATTAGTGCAGGGAACCTATATATCAATCGAAACCAAATTGGCGCTATTGTCGGCTCACAACCTTTTGGTGGTGAAGGGTTATCTGGTACAGGACCAAAAGCCGGTGGACCACTTTATATGAGGCGTTTCACCAAAAATGATGAAGTGAATGATCATGAAGTAAGTTTAAATAAAACCTTCTTATCTTTTGATGATTTACAAGAGGCCATTAGGTCAGTTGATAACACTGGGTGGAGTAATAATCCGGAGCGTATTAAATATTTGGAAAATATAATATCTAGCTCTTTTTCAAAAAATGCGCCTACCCTTATAGAAGATTTATTCAAAGCTGTTGAGAGTATACCCATAGAGGGATTGGATTTGCCTGGGCCAACTGGTGAGTCAAACCGCCTAAGCTTACACGCTAAAGGTATTTTTATTTGCCTTGGCCCTTCATCAGAAGCACTTATAGCGCAAACGCTTCAAGCCCTTTATCTTGGGTGTGGTGTGGTTATGCCAGATTGTTCTGTATCTGAAGTTCTGCTTAAAGCGGGTCTTCCTGTTGCTATATTTGAAGGTAACCTGGATGCTGAACATCTCAAGACGATACAAAGAATATCTGGTGTCTGTTTTGCAAGTAAATCTAGCGCGAGGACAAAAGAGTTTAGGTCTATGTTAGCACAAAGAACGGGCCCCATTTTACCTCTTGTTACTGATATGATTTCACCTGAGTTATTTATAAATGAGCGTACAATATGTATTGATACGACGGCCGCGGGAGGAAATGCTGCGCTTCTAGCAGAAATAGTTTAGAAGTTTTTGTATCCAGTATCTTATAGATCAGGTTGTGCGTTTAGGAGGCTTATGAATGGAGCTGAAGTTACTAGAAGATTTTATCTGTCTTGATAAACTAGGAACTTTTTCTGATGCAGCAGAAGCTAGATATGTCTCTCAACCAGCATTCAGCAGAAGGATTAAGGCCCTAGAAAATTGGATAGGCGCTGCTCTAATCGACAGAAGCTCAAATCCGATACAATTAACCCCACAAGGCTTGCGCTTTAAAGAAATAGCAGAAGATACTGTAAAGCAGCTTTATGGCATTCGTGATGAGTTACAGGAAAACTGGGCTCAAACGGAACAAAGTGTCAGTTTTGCAACCTTAGATTCATTGTCCACTTCCTTCTTTCCAAAATGGTTTGGCAGCATAAAAGATAGCTGTGTAGTTAATGGGGCTCAATTATATTTACATAACCTGGATGATTGTATAAAGTCCATGAACCGTGGGGATTGCGACTTTATATTATGCTATTATCATCAATGGGCTGAAGTGCCGCTTGATACAAATAAAACGCCTTGCATCATTCTTGATTACGAGAGACTCATCCCCGTTTGTTTACCGGATAAGGATGGAAAACCTCTTTTCGATTGGTCTGGAGATGGTAGCCTGCGTCTACCATTTCTATCATATTCAAAAGATTGTTATCTTGGACAGGTTGTTCATGAAATATTATCAAAAATTCGAACAGAATGTTCGATTAAAACAATTTATGAAAATTCAACAGCAACGTCACTAATGGCAATGGTTGAATGTGGTTATGGTGTGGCCTGGATCCCAGAAAGACTTGTCCGTAAGAAAATTGATTGCCAAGAACTTTGTCTGTTTTCTGAGTATAACTGGATTCCACCATTAGAAATTCGACTATATAAAGCTCCGAATAGAAAAAGGAAAATTGTGAATCGATTTTGGGAAAATGTGTGTGAGGCTAATCTATGCAGGAGTGTCAATCATACATAATTTTATTTAATAAGGAATAATTTTAGATGATTAAATTTCACAATACTAAGCCAGCATAGAGCATTTGATTTATGCTGGCTTAGTATTTTACATGAAACGATATTTTATGAAGTATTAATAAGATCTACTTGAAGAAATTTGTTCTAAATTTCTTACGTATAGCTTCAGCACTTCCATCTTTATTCATAATATCAAGAGCAGCTTGCAATTTTTGTATTATCTCATTTGAAGTACTTTTGTGGCAACCAATACCCATTTTGTATTCAAACAATTTGACAACTTTTTCTACTTTGATATCAGGATATTTTTTAGAGAGTTTCAGATGTGTATCAGGAGAAGCAGCCCATAGGTCAATACGATCAGCACCTAATTTTTTATAATTTAACTCATTTTTGTTAACAACTTCTAGGTTAAAACCACCTTGCTTCTTTAAAAAATGTTCTGCCCGATCATCACGGTAAACACCAACTTTGTAAGCTTTTGCCTCATCTAATTTTGATACATTAATATTTGATCCAGCTCGCTTGAAGAGCCATACATTATCCACTGACAATGGCACAACCCATTTAAACTTATCTTTGCGTTCCGCAGTTTGTGTCATAGTGTAAACACAATTTCCACTCTGTGTGGAAGCATTGTTAAAAGAACGGGCCCATGTTGAAATTTTGCTTTTACACCAGAATTTTCCAAAACTTTACGAAGAATTTCAGTTGAACTACCTGTGACCTTATTATTCGAATCTAAGTAGTTTAGATAATTATATGTTTCTGTATTCAATACAAGCTCACTGGCCTGTGCTGAAAATGGTATTAATAGAAACCCGCTTGTCACCGCCGCCAAAATTGATTTTAATTTCATCATTCAATGTCCTTTAGTTGCTGTACTATGGATAGGTGTGAAATTAAATTACCAGAGTCTCATCAATAAATAATAAACAGGTGGAATTAGAAATGAGGTATAGATAAACAACTTTCAGACTATGATTGTTTTTTTTAATTTAGTCAATAATTACAATATGATGAGATTAAATAACGTGCAAAAAGAAAACCTTGTTTTGAAGATAACATACGCAAAATATTGTTAGAATATAACTCTAAATCTTGCGAAATCTTTGCGTGAACGTGCGGCATTTGTAATACAGAGCTAAACTGTTTGTATCTCATTTAGAAAATGGTGATTGTTAAGGGTAGATTTTTTAACAACCACTATAATTGAAGGCATATGTTTTTTTTAGGTGGTACAAATACATCTGGCTGCTAAGTTATTTTGTCCATAATCGATGGGGGTGAATACACTGTATCAAATACGATGGCTTAAAGATAAACTTATTATAATTATGGTCAAGTCACCGGCTTAATGTTCTATTAAAAATGAATTCCACTCCTCCAATACCTTGAACAAATGGTTCGATTTTAGTACGCTCTGGTGCACCAGATAAACTGTCGGGCATTATTCGCCTCTAAAGTTTTCGAGGGTCATTGTTTTTCATAACAAAATTCTCTAATAATCTAACAGCCCGCAACAATGATACAACTCAATTGATATGGGTTACCAAAACGACGAAAACACTTGATTACCATTCAATATTTTCAACGTTTGTAAATTTAATTGTTGAACCGTCCGATAAGTGTATCTCTCCAGAAGCATTATCAGATAGCTCTAGAGAATCAGAGTTTGTATTCTCAATGGAACCACTCGAAAGTTCAACAACCCAATCAGTTCCGTATTCTCCAAGACTTTGTGAAGAGCTATCATCCAACGATATTGTGTCTACCCAATTCGTTCCACCCCCACCATTGAATTGATCATTCCCTTGGCCAGCTTGATACATCATTATATCATTGCCTTCACCACCATTAATTATATCATCTCCAGATCCGCCGCTGATACGGTCATCTCCAGATCCGCCGCTGATACGGTCATCTCCTGATCCGCCGCTGATACGGTCATCTCCTGATCCGCCGCTGATACGGTCATCTCCTGATCCGCCATGGATACGGTCATCTCCAGATCCACCGCTGGATACGGTCGTCTCCTGATCCACCGCTGATACGGTCATCTCCTGATCCACCGCTGATACGGTCATCACCAGACCCACCGTGGATACGGTCATCGCCAGATCCACCGCTTATGCGATCATCACCTGATCCACCGCTGATACGGTCGTTTCCTGAACCACCGCTGATACGGTCATCACCAGATCCACCGTGATCACCAGATCCACCATGGATACATCATCGCCCGATCCACCGCTGATACGGTCATCACCAGATCCACCGCTGATACGGTCGTTTCCTGATCCACCACTGATACGGTCATCACCAGAACCACCGTGTATACGGTCATCACCAGACCCACCGTGGATACGGTCATCACCAGATCCACCGCTTATGCGATCATCACCTGATCCACCGCTGATACGGTCGTTTCCTGATCCACCACTGATACGGTCATCACCAGAACCACCGTGTATACGGTCATCTCCTGATCCGCCATGGATACGATCATCGCCCGATCCACCGCTGATGCGGTCGTTTCCTGAACCACCGCTGATACGGTCGTCTCCTGATCCACCACTGATACGGTCATCGCCCGATCCACCGCTTATGCGATCATCACCCGATCCACCGTGGATACGGTCATCTCCTGATCCGCCACTGATACGGTCATCGCCCGATCCACCGCTGATACGGTCGTTTCCTGAACCACCGCTGATACGGTCATCACCAGATCCACCGTGTATACGATCATCTCCTGAACCACCGCTGATACGGTCATCTCCAGATCCACCACTGATACGGTCGTCTCCTGATCCACCACTGATACGGTCATCTCCAGATCCACCACTGATACGGTCGTCTCCTGATCCACCACTGATACGGTCATCACCAGATCCACCACTGATACGGTCATCGCCTGATCCGCCATTGATACGGTCATCGCCCGATCCACCGCTGATACGGTCATCTCCTGATCCGCCACTGATACGGTCATCGCCCGATCCACCGCTGATACGGTCATCACCAGACCCACCGTGTATACGGTCATCACCAGATCCACCACTGATGCGATCATCGCCCGATCCACCGCTGATACGGTCATCTCCTGATCCGCCACTGATACGGTCATCGCCCGATCCACCGCTGATACGGTGCGATCATCGCCCGATCCGCCACTGATACGGTCATCGCCCGATCCACCGCTTATGCGATCATCGCCACTGATCCGCCACTGATACGGTCATCATCCACCACTCGGTCTGAACCACCGCTGATACGGTCGTCTCCTGATCCACCACTGATACGGTCATCACCAGACCCACCGTGTATACGGTCATCACCTGAACCACCATGGATACGGTCATCTCCAGATCCACCACTGATACGGTCGTCTCCTGATCCACCGCTGATACGGTCATCACCAGACCCACCGTCGTCTCCTGATCCACCACTGATGTCATCGATCCATCCACCGCTTATGCGATCATCGCCACCGCTGATACGGTCGTTTCCTGATCCACCACTGATACGGTCATCTCCTGAACCACCATGGATACGGTCATCACCAGATCCACCATGATACGGTCATCTCCTGATCCACCACTGATACGGTCATCGCCCGATCCACCGCTGATACGGTCGTTTCCTGAACCACCGCTGATACGGTCATCACCAGATCCACCGTGTATACGATCATCTCCTGATCCACCGCTGATACGGTCATCACCAGATCCACCGTGTAACGGTCATCTCCTGATGTACGGTCATCGCCAGACCCACCACCACCGTGATACGGTCATCACCACCACTGATGTCCACCACCGCTGATACGGTCGTCGCCCGATCCACCTATAAGGCGGTCATCACCTTTACCTCCCTTAAGTGTATCATCACCAGAACCACCAATGAGACGATCATCACCTTGTCCACCTTTAAGTGTATCACCCCCGTCTCCACCTATAAGGCGGTCATCACCTTTTCCACCTTTAAGTGTATCACCACCATCTCCACCTACGAGACGGTCATCACCTTTTCCGCCTTTAAGTGTATCATCACCCGATCCACCTAAAATGTTATCATTACCCTTACCACCTCTTAAAAGGTCGTCATTCTCAGATCTTTGAGTTTCATCACGATCATTTTCCTGGTCAGAGGCATGAAGTTCCTGATTTGTATATTCTTGAGTCACCGAAGTTTGTGATTGATGGTTATCTTTATTTTCTTGAGACTGATCAAAGATGCTGCTGTTTTTAGTAGTTTCTTCAACATTTAGATCATTAGCATTACTCTGACCTTCGTTTTCAGGTGTTACTTTTGAGGTAGAATTTACAGAAGAATAATCAGTGGTTTGTGTATCATTAATATAACGAGTATCAACATTCTGATTTTCATTGAAAAGGTTGTTACCCTCATTCTCTGCTGAGGAGCTTTGTGTCGTACTTTGTTCTGAGTTTTCTTCGTTTTCTTGTTGATAGTTGAAACCTGCAAAATCCTGATTTTCTTGGGTGTCATATTGTTCTTCAAACAATGTACCTAAGTGAATATTTGATCTTGAGGTCTCCATCGCAGTAGCTTCTGCACTTAGGGAGCTCTCTTCAGCGTTCTTATCCAGTATCTCTTTTTCGATCTTGGAAACAGTATCGTATCTTGTAGCATCCATCTTAGGGTCAATGTTAACTACAGAGTCTTTGTTTGTTATGTTACCCTTTTCATTTCCATTATCTGCCATATTAGATCTTCCCACATGTTATTGGTAACAGGCAGGATAACCTTTAAAATTTAAATAATTAGCCCTGAAATATTTAAAATTCTAATTATATCTTATTTAAAATTGATTAGAATTTTAAATATTTAAGTATATAAAAACTTATTACTGATAGCATGCTCATTCGTGAGGTGAGTGAGTTACATGCTATCGTATATTAAAAAAAAATTAACGAACTATGGTATTTCTCGCCTTCCAGAAATTGCTATACCTGTTTCTGGAAGCAATAAGTTTATAAACAAACCAAAATTACCAAAATCAATTATTATATCTTCACTATTGCTTAATATTTTAGGGCTGGCTTTGCCTCTCTGTATCTTGCAAGTTTATGATCGTATCCTACCAAATCAGGCTCATTCGACCTTATCTTTTCTGATTTTAGGTCTTGTAGGCGTAATTATATTGGACACAATAATCAAGATTATTAGATCAAAATTATTATTCTGGATAATGGCTTCTTTTATTCAGAAAATTTCGACCGAGGCATTCACACGGCTTATGTACGCCGCTCCAAAAAAGATTGCTGATATCTCACTGAGTATAAATATAAATAGGTTGAACATGCTCAATTCTTTAGGTGAGTACTATGGAGGACCTTCACGACTTCTTATCATTGATATCCCGTCAGCATTTATATATTTAGCAGTCATGTTTCTTATAGGTGGAAAGATAATTCTCGTACCAATTATTTTACTACTTTTATTTTTAGGAATTACATATCGTCAAAATAGAAAACTTAGAGATATCGTGCTTCAGAGAAGTGATCAAAATAACAAAAAATATGACTTTGTAATAGAAGCTTTGCAAGGCATCCACAGCATAAAATCCATGGCTATGGAGTCTTTAATGCTAAGACGTTTCGAAAGATTGCAAAAGAAGGTTGCGCAGCTTTGTTTTCAATCTATTATAATGTCAAATGCTTCGCAAAATAGTGCAGTTTTATATGCAAACCTCTCTACAATATTTATTGTTAGCACTGGGGCAATACTTGTGATTGCAGGAGAAATATCAATTGGTATTGTGGCAGCCTCGACACTTCTATCCGGACAACTTATACAGCCTTTAATAAGGGGATTAAACCTTTGGATAGAATTTGCAAATGTGCAACATAACTATGAGGAGGGGGTTAAAGTTTTTGATCTACCATGTGCAGAAAAAACGAACTCTAAGGACTCTAAGATAGAAGCTAAGTTGGAAGTCACAGACCTTACATATCACAATAAGCAATTAGAAAGAACAATTATCGAATCTGTTTCATTTTCTTGTGATAAAGGCAAAATAACAGGGTTTAAAATTAGTGATGCTGTTGAGCGGTCAACATTCATTGATTTGCTCTGTTTGTATCAAGCACCATCGCAAGGAACTATTAAAATAGGGACAGAATATGCTACCGACGATGAAAATAAATATCTGCAAAAATCCATAGCGTATGTCAGTAGTAAGCCATCGTCATTTAAGGGTAGTATTATCAGTAACCTTACAATGTTTGGAGAAACCTCGGATACACATGCGGCAAGGCGTATAGCGGCTTTGCTGGGATTAGAAAATGATATCCACTTGCTTCCTAACGGTTACGATACTCAGCTTGGTGATGGTATCAATGAAGACCTTCCAAAATCATTTCTACAAATGATTTCAATTGCAAGAGCAATTTCTCTTTCCCCAAAAATACTAATACTTGATGATATTTCTAATATTTTAGATGCTTCCGCTTTTGAGATGCTTAAGAGCGCACTTAATGAATTAAAAAAGAACATGGTGATTATAATAATCAGCCAGGATAATAATATTCTAAATATTGCAGAGCAGAGGTTTGAAATTTGGGGCGGGCAACTTCTAGATGAAGGCATTGCAGCAAGCGCTAACCAAGAAATTGATTTTTTTGATGATTCAAAAGATACTGGCGCATTGCAGAAAATAGATGAGAAAATTACGATCAGACCTGAGAAATCAAATTCTGTTCACGAAAGTTTAGAACTTTTAGAAAATCAACTAGCAAACTCAGAACACAATGAAGAACTACAAAAAATACCAGCTGCACAACATTGCTTAGATCCTCTGCTTATGGCTATGGGATGGAACGGAATAGAAAGGCACCTTTTTGAGTCTTTGCCGCATTTTGATAAAATTGAAACGGTTGAGGACTTGAGGTCTGTTCTTGTCCGGTTAAATTACATGACCAAGCCAAAAAGAACATGCGTCACGAAACTAACACAAGAAGAGTTACCTTGTATCTTTGAGACAAAAAACAAAACATACGTTTTATTAGGTTTTGAGGGTGAAGACACACTTAGTATTTTTAATGGTGAGACACAAGAGTTTATAGATATTGATGTCAATAAAGAGCTTAAAGGCGTCGCCTATATAATGTCTCCTATTCATAGAGAGAGTCCTGAAAAAGTTAAAACTCACAATTGGCTAGGGGATCTTTTTAAGAAATTCAAGAGCTTGATGTATATTATTTTAGGCCTTGGGTTACTTAGTAATATGTTTGCATTAGCTCTACCAATTTTTGTTATGAATGTTTATGATAAAGCCATTGGTGCTGGTTCTAATTATGTGCTTCTATCGTTCATGGTAGGCATAAGCATTATTGTTTGTACTGATATACTCATAAGAACTGTCCGTGGGAAAGCACAAGCCTATTTAGGGGCCAGACTAGAAGAATTGATAAGTACACAGGCTTTTTCACACCTACTACATATGCCTATTGGTTTAACTGAAACAGCATCTATTGGAAGTCAAATTACAAGATTGAGACTTCTTGAAAGTGTCCGTGAAGCTTTCACTGGGCCGCTAGTGAATGCTATTGTAGATATTCCATTTATCTTTATTTTCTTAATAGCAATTTTTGCTATTGGTGGTTCTATTGTAGCAATTCCTATAACTCTTGTAGGTCTATATATAGTTACTCTTATGTTATGTATTCCTATGATAAAGAAATACTCAAGTGATGCGAGTACAAGCAAGGCAGACGTACAGAATCTCATTATAGAAGCGTTGGACAACCATAATGCGATTAGAGGTGTTTCAGCTGAAGGGCTATGGATAAAACGTTTCCAGAATCTTTCAAACTTTCATGAAATAAAAAATATTAATGTCAAAGCTCTAAACTTTAATCTACAAACAATTTCACAAGCTGCCATACAAATTGCTGGAATTGCTACTCTTGGATTAGGAGCATTATTCGCCATGGAAGGTGTACTAACTGCAGGAGCGTTAATCGCAGTTATGGCATTATTGTGGAGAGTATTAAATCCATTACATCAAGCATTTGTGAATTTAACCCAACTCGGAAATACATTGCAGAGTCTAGATCAAGTTAATAAGTTAATGAGGATTACTCTAGAAAAAACACCTAATAAACTGCCTTCAATATATCGTAGTTTTAATGGAAAAATAGAAGCTAAAAAACTTGTTTTTGGTTATCCTTCAACAAACGATTTTGTTTTACGAGGTTTAAGCTTTTCAGTAAAACCAGGACAGTTTGTTGCTATTACTGGCAACAGTGGTTCTGGAAAATCAACAATACTAAAAGTCCTTCTTGGTCTATACCCCATTCGTGGTGGAGCTGTATTGGCAGATGATATTGACATTAGGCAATTAGATCCAGGTGAATGGAGACACGCAATAAGTTATGTGCCAAAGAATTTAGATCTCTTCTATGGAACCGTACAACAAAACCTAAAACTTGCGAACCCAACAGTTTCAGAAATAGACCTTGCTACAATTTCTGAGGAATTAGGGCTCACTGTTGGAGAATATGGAGAGTTTCTACCAGAAGGGTTAGACACACGTCTAACAAGTAAACGCATAGCAGAAATGCCAAATGATTTGAAACAAAGAATACTATTAGCAAGAACCTTAGTGAAACCATCAAAAATATTCTTCTATGACAACCCTGATCAGAAGTTAAACCCAGAAGGGCTAGAGTTGCTCAAAAAAATATTACTCTCACAAAAGGATAACACAACGATTATTATGGTTACACAAAATGAATCTCTGATAGAGATGGCAGATAGAGCACTATATTTAAAAACAGGACAAATAGTTTTTGATGGAAACCCAGAAGATATGCTCAATAGATTATCGAGCGCTGCATAACAAAGATCAGATAATTTTTAAAGAGTTTGAATAATGAGTTTATTTTCAAGAAATTTCGGTCAATTTATTAGCAGACCAATAGAATTAGAAGATGGTCATCCTCCAAGAATGCTATCTGTCATTTTATATATTGTATTTGCGTGTGTATCACTATTATTTGTATGGGCAAGTTTTTCAGAAATTAAAGAAGTTGCCTCAACTAAAGGTGAGCTGACTCCTCAAGGTAAAATAAAAACAATCTCGCATCTTGAAGGTGGGATTATTGAAAAAATTCTTGTCAGGCCAGGGGACCAAGTAAAGGTTGGGCAAACTTTAGCGACCTTAAGTGGAATACAAGTTTCTAGTGAATTGAATCGTGTTAAGTCTCGTCTAAATTGGTTGAAGCTGGAAGAAATTCGATTGCGTGCAGAGATATCAGGGGAACGCCCTGATTTTTCGAAATTGAAGCAAACCAATAAAAGCCTTATTCTATTACAGCAAGCAACATATGAAGCGAATGTGAATGATCAAAATAAAATTATAGCTGCAATCGAAGATCAAATAGAGCATACAAAGCTTGAAATTAAAGCTCATGAAAAAGAAGTAAGTGAATTTAAAAAAGAACTTGCTATTAAGACTGAAGTATTCAACATACAAAATAAACTGAGCGATCAGGGATACACATCACGTATAGATTTACTAGATCGAAAAGCGTCTTATCAAAAAGCTCAAACAGCAGTTTTCTCTGCAATTGTTAGGCTAGAGCAAGCTAAAGAGAAACTCTCGGATGCAACAAGAAGATTACATCAGAAGCAATCTGAAGTGAAAAAGTCCACAATCCAGGAATTAGCAAAGGTCGTTGAAGAAAAAATAAGTCTACAACATAGATTGCGTAGCTTTAAAGATCAGTTTAACCGATTGAGTATTAGATCTCCTATTGATGGTTTAATAAAAGAAGTTGTACCTAAAAATACAGGAGCTGTTATAGCACCAGGTAAAGATATTATTGAGGTTGTGCCAACAACCCAAGAATTGGTTGCAGAGGTAAGGATTCAAACAAAAGATATCGGACATGTTAAATTAGGTGATACGGCAGAGCTCGTCATTACAACATACGATTTTAATGTATATGGAAAACTGTTAGGTAAGTTAACAGATATATCAGCATCAAGTTTTAAGGATGATGATGGGAAATCATATTTTAGAGGGTATATTGCCATAGACCGGGATAATACGAATTCTAATAAAATATCTTCATTACATTTACTCCCTGGAATGCAGGTTGATGCACGGATTATCACAGGGTCAAAGTCAGTATTAAAGTACTTATTAAAGCCAATATATAGATCAATTGATGTGGCATTTTCAGAGAGATAAAATTTATAAAGGTAAGCGATACATTATTCCTGCCATAACGATAAAATGATCGGTGCTGTCAGTAAAAATTACCTGATTTATCCTTATCTTTTTTGTCTGAAAATTTGGTGGCAATCCTGGCAAGTTTGAGCCATTTTATTAAAAGTGATATTCAAATCATTTTTATCTATTTGCTCTAAATCTATTAACTTATTTGTATAAGAAGATAGTTCCTTTGCCTGTTTCATGAAAGTATCCCAATCTTGCCAAATATTATCTGTTGCTTCACTGGGGTGCTTATTACTATTTCGTGGAAATAGGCTAGGCATTTTGTCTGCATGCATTTTAATTAATTTGGCAACTTCTTTCACTTTTTTGGGATCATAAGTATCTAAATGAAAAAGAAATGATTTGAGTCGTTTCATTGAATTTGCGAGAGCTTTCATGGCATCCATTCGTTCCTTGACCACACCGGTAGCGCCTTGATGAGAAAAAGTTGGCAAGGAAATCGCCATAGAAATAATAAGCAAGCTGCAGGCTATTAAAGTTTTCATATTAATTCATTCCACATATATTTCATGATTAAACGACAATAAGACGCTATATTTCTTCTAAGAAATATCAATTTCTCATCTAAATATAAGAGACTAACGTGTCATGATTCTGACTTACTAAGCACTTAATATCTCATTAGATTAGGTGGATATCACACCTAATCAAATGGATTTTTTCATTTATAATTGATTGCATTATATACACATTATGACCTCTCACCAAAAAAATATTAAACAAAAATATTCAAAAACCCTGTGCGAGACCAGTAATACCACAGCTGAGATTGCAGGAGTTCGTGCATTTGAGCAATTTTGTACACCTGAACTCTCCGCACGAAGAACAGATGACCATGCAGAGCTCGTTAAACGTGCCCGATACCATTTAAGGCAATCAGAAGAAATACGTATTCCTACAAGTGTAGGTGAAGTACAGGCATATATTTTTCAGCCTGAAAAGACACCAATTGCAAATGTTCTAGTGATACATGGTTGGACAGCAGAATCTGCTTTTATGAGTACCTTTGGAGATTTTTTAAAGCGAAGAGGGTATAGGGCAATTTTGATGGATTTGCCTGCACACGGTAAGAGCGAAGGAGGAATGGTAAGTCTTTTTGATTGTGCTATTTCTGTATTAGAAGTTGCTGAGAAATTGGGACCTATCCAATTTGCATTGGGGCATTCAATAGGGGCTTTAGCTGTGCTGACAGCTGGTGAAGGACATTATCCCTTATCAAGAACATACCCATTTGAAGCCTACACTTTAATTTCAATGCCAAACCAATTTGTAGATATAACTCGTGAATTTGGAGAGGATCATGGCCTTGATTCTCAAGCTCAGAAAGTTTTTGAAGCACAACTTGAAGTTCTGGCTGGTAGATCAATTAATGATTTCACCGGAGCAAACCTACTAACAAACACAGGACGTCCTGCTTTATTAGTTCACTCACAAGATGATAGTGAAATCCCATTTAGTTGTGCTGAAAATATAGTTTCAGAAGTGCCGCAGGCAAAATTAATACCATTTAACAACTTAGGTCACCGGGCAATTCTTTACGCCCCACCAGTTGTACGCGCAGTCACGACATTTTTTACTGAATATCTTCAGGTTGATTAAAAAGAAATAACAAAGAAGCGATTTAAGGCAGAGGAAAAGGTACGTCCTGATAAAGGCCTTTTATTTTGCTTTCTTCTTTTAACGATTCTAGCTCTTCAGGATTAATAGGTTTTTCCGTTACAATAACACTGAGTTTACTTGTTTTATTTTCTGTCTTAACGACCTTGATACCCATTTTTTCAAGAAGTTTGAAAATCTTCTGTTGTAACTCCTCTGGGTTATCATCTCCATAATCAATTATCAATCGGTTGCTTTTTTTCTTAAAAGTTTGCAAAAACTTTCTTGTCTTTCCTGCCGAAGCGGGCCCTGCCAAAAGATTAGCTCCCGTTGGAGATAAAGCTGCTAAAAACTTTTCTCCGTCAAATTTAACGACAGGCCTTTTAAGTTGCGATAGAGGGTGTTCAATATTTTTTTCTGAAAGGTTTGATATAATCCCTATAAGTTGTTTGACGGTAATCTCAGGCTTTAAAGATCGAGCTTTTGCTAATAATGCTGCAACATGAGGAGCAGACATGGAAGTTCCGCTTTTCTTTTGAAACCCCTTGCCTGGGACTGAAGAAATAATTTCTAAACCGGGCGCTCCTAGGTCAGCCATATCTGAAAAGTTTGAGCCGCCATCTGTACCAGGAAAAATAAGTGCCAGTTTGCCATCATTATCAGATGCAGCAACTGTGACAGCTGCATCTACACATCCTGGAATACCCACACCGGTTAAATCAGCTTCATTGCCTGCAGCGACAACAACTGGAATATTTTGTGTAGATAGCCTTTGTATTGCCTGAGCAAGAGGTTTTGCAGTTTCATCCTCATCGCATGCACCAACAAGAGCACCAAAAGAAAGACTTAAATTAACAGAACCAATTGGAACGCCCTTATCATTTAATTCTTGAGCATAGGCCAAAGCCTCGAGTTGATCAGAGATAAATGAGAGGATACAAGGTGACTCAAAACCATAAGCTTCGCAAACATCTTTTGCTGTAATTTTTGAATAGATCTGCACGGGAATAAGTGGGACTTCTGGTGCTATGCCATGGAAGACCTTATTATCAAAATTCCCATTCCATCCAGATATAATTCCAGCCACATGTGTACCATGGTCGCAAGAAACAATTTTGGGATCACAAGGCTCAGCTGCTCCAATACCTTTTGCAACCAGTTCACCATTTGGACATAACGTTTCTGCAGTAAAGGGGGGAGTTAGTTGCTCCGTTGAGAAACAGGCTGCAAAATCATTTAAAAGAGCATCAGATAAAAAGGGATGGTCAGATTCTATACCTGTATCAAGGACTATAGCAGCATGACTCTGGCGCTTCGGACGGTTAGCTAACGGAAATTGCTTAAGCTTAGGTCGAACAAACGGACCACTCTGAAACAAGGCTGGGGGAAGTGGGATATCAGTTATGATTAAATCAATCTCTGGATTCTTCCGTAAAGCGTCCAACTCAGATTGCGTTACATCTTTTCTGACAAACTTTGATTTACCTAATAGTTTACTAGGCGCAGCAGCTGGAAACCCTACAAATTTCCAAGTTTGATACCAAGCCCGTGTCCCGATTCCAGGAGGTGTAATTTTAGGAGTTTTATCTTTATATTTAACAACAATTCTAGCGCGTCCAAATTTTTTAATGATATCGTCCGTCTTAGTAATCTTCCTCAAAAAAGCCTTTAGTTTCTTATTTTTTTGAACAAGTTTGTCACGAGTCGTTTGTTGAGCATGAACAGGTGCGATGGTAATTAATGATAAAAAAGGCAGGCCTTGAGAAGAAATTACCCGTTTATCTAAAAAAGAGCCAGATATGTCTATAGAAAGCAGGCTTATGGTGAAGAAAGAAAGGACGCTTATTTTTGTAAACCATAAAGTTACTTCAGATGGTTGATACAATTTCATGATTAACGTCCTTTATATTTAGGTCAATGATAGTTTTTTATAACGCAGGCTAATTTCTATTCACGCGAGTAGACGGGCGTTTTAAGAAAGGTGTTTGATGCCAGAGGTTAACTGGCACAAGATCAAATCCAGCATATGAGTTAATGGCCGCTCCATCTGCCGCAAAAAAACCATTTGCCCCAAAATCTTCGCCCCTTGGAATATGCTGTAAGCCGGCATTATGCCATAGCACGACAGCCTGATTATCTAGTGTTTCTGGTTGGGAAACATTATCTGGTAAATCAATGTAACGAAGCTCCGGAGATTGAGCACGACGTTCCTCGTTTTCAGGGACCAACCTGCTGACCCAATAATCATGTGAGGTAATATCTTCTCTGTCTTTGAGTTTTCCTGTTTTTTTGGTTTTTAAGACATAAGAGATATTGCGGGGCGGATTATGACGGTTCATCGTGACATTATTTGTTACTTTAATCACAGTATATTTTTCTGGGTTCCAATCTTCACCCCCTTCATTACCACCATTAAAGGGACGAAATTGGACGCGGTATCGATTTGTATTTGGGTCAAGAACACGTTCTGCAACTTCTACTTTATTAGCGTTTGCATCTCCTAAGTCAAACTCCATGCGCCAGGCTCCCATATGAACATGGGTTGCATTATTCAGACTATCTTCATTTACTAGGTCCCGTAAATTTTGTGCGGTACCACCAACACGTACACTTATCCGTCCGTCATCTGCAAACGTATAAACAATAGTATAAGTGTAGTTTGCAGCATGTAATGTGGTCCAAAGGCGAATGGCCTGCCCTCGTTGGACTTTAAAATCATCATTATTGTCAAGCCACCTAACACCATCATCAATGACTTCACTGATAACGTAACGATCTTCAATTTTAGCACTGACAACACCGTGTTTTGGCAAATAAGATTCTTTGGCAGGCAAAAGGCTAAAATTAAACTGGCTTACATCTAGAAAAGCTGTGCCACTGTTATAGGGAACATACATTTCCGCTAAGGCTAGGTTATTTAAAATTTTAACCCAGTCTTCAGTCCCGTCCTCCTTGAGACCTTTCATAAATTCAATGCTTTGAAATTCAAGAATCGCAGAGCCTCCATAATCGTGTGTGCCAGGTTCAAGAACTTGCCATTTAATGCGCCAGCCGCTCTCTTTCGCTGGGGATGTTTGTCCTTCAGGCACGGCTGGAAAATATTGTGTTAATTCTGCTGCAATCGAATGATGACTTGTGATAATTGGGATCATGAAGAAAGTTATAAAAACACAAACATACCTCAGGAATTTCATAGAGCCTTTTGACATACTACCCTCCAACATATGTTATAAATTTTGAAAGTTTATCGTAATTAGTTTATTAAAATATATGTGTTTGATATGCGCTACTGATATATTATCTTATCAGAGTAAATTATTTGATCTTCTCAATTTCGTTTGTGCTTAAGTCTACCAGATATTTGTTTGTTTGAACTGGTTTGGCAATCCAGAGCCATAACAGACGGTGTCCGTATCGTTTGTCTGAAGGATTTTTTGAGTTCAAAGTCAGATGAAAAAATTTAACCTTGTCTGAACCATATTCTTTCACAATTTTGTCAATTGCTGGCTCCTCTTTAATTAAGAGAGTTTTTGCTTCTTCAAGTTCTTCTGCAGCTAGAGCTGTCGGATAATTTAATTTACTGCGAACAGCCAGTACCTTACCACTACCCAAATCAATAGTTGTTCGTGTCGTGATACCTGTTGAATAATCATAGCGTGTTACAACAGCTCGCTTTTTTCCAACTGAAGAGGCAGGGGCTATAACTTTACTACGTTCAATTGTAGAGGTAGAGCCAACAGGGACAATTGATGTGACGACTGTTTTGCCTTTGCGTCCAGCTGCTGTTGCCGCCAGGCCTGTAATACCTGTCTTACGTGTTGTAGCAGGGGCGGCTAATTGATTTTGGAGATGTTGTTTTTCTATATCAATTGCTTGCTTAAGTTCCTGATCAGAAAGAGCATTTGAGTCTTGTGCGTTTACGAGAGGATGGTTAATCATCATGAGTGCAAGACTAGCTATAAGAAAAGACTTTTTAAATATTATCATTATAATTCCTTCTCAAAATATTTAGAAAGAAGCCGAGCTATATTTTTTTCCGAGACGTAGTTCTAGTGCCACAATCTCTAAAACAATGTTGACCATAATATTATTCAAAAACCGCTATGTCTCGTCCAACATGTAACGTTATTATTGTTACTTAGTATGGGCTGTAGACGTAATAAAAAAAAGTGTCGTTTTGGTGGCATAATCTCGCTGGAAAGGATTATGTTATTGGACCAGAAACCTCTTCGCAATTATTTTCAAAGCCTTATTGAACATTCGCTAATTTACTTCCATAAGACAAAACCAGAGGAACAATTGCCATTCCAGCAACAGTTTGCAAGCTGATTATACCTGCCATAAGTGGGGCGTTGCCTCCTAATTGTCTTGCAAGGATATAAGACGAAGATGCCGTTGGGAGTGTCATAAAAAGTAATCCAACAGTAATGGCTGGACCTGTTACATTCAGTAAGACCATGATAACAATATAGGAGAAAGGTAATATGATAAATTTTGCAATTGAGGCAAGTACGATACGTTTAAGTTCACCATTGATGGCATCTAATTTAAGTGCTGCTCCTACACATAGTAGGCCTAAGGGCAGGGCGGCTTTGCCGAGAGAAAATAAAGTTGCAGTTAAAATGTCAGGAACTTGAAAATCAATAAATTTAACAAATGAACCCAACACGCACGCTAAAACCAAAGGGTTGATTAGGATCTGCCTCAGGATACTTAAAAAGGTTGGTTTCATCTTTCCATATTGTGCAAAGACAAGGATACATAAGATATTTACTGTTGGGACCAATATAGCATTTGCTACAGCAGCAAGAACGATTCCTATATCTCCGAATATTGAAGCAGCGACTGTCAGACCAACATAATTATTAAACCGAATAGCGCCTTGGAACAGAGATGTGAATGTTGCACCATCACCACCAAAGTTAAAGAAATACCTCAATATCCATAAAATTACAGCGCCTGTACATGTAGCTAAAAATATTGCAAGTGCAAAATTAACAACTGAAATTTCACCCAAATTAGCTGTCGCCAAACTCACAAAAAATAAAGAGGGTAAGAGGATAAAGTAGGCCATTTTCTCTGCGCCGGTCCAGAAAGTTTCATCTACAAAATTTGTCGAGCGCAAGTAAAGGCCAAAACCGATTAATAGAGCTACTGGGCATAGGGCCAAAAGCGTAATTGAGAGCATTTTTAGGTCCAGGAATGATTATTTTGTTTAAGTAGGTGAGTTTGATCTTTTTGTTTTGCATATAACTTTATATATATCAGTTCATGGATGCAAGGCATAGATCTTGAAGTAGGATCAAATCAGAATTTGTATTGATCAATTATTGGAGAATAAATGTGCTATAGGCATATGTAACTCTAAAATTTATTTTGATATAAGAAGCACTGTTTGTAGTATAGAAGTCTCTTATGTATTTAGGTTACATTTGCTGTACTGACTTAAGGAATTTTCCAACTTCAGTATTTAGGAGACTTGATTGATCGGAGAGTTCAACAGATGATGCCATCATTTCAGAAGCAGAGTCTTCTGTTTTGGCCGTTGCTTGTGTGACGAGAGTAATATTGCTGCAGACTTCTTCCGTTTCTTTGTTGGAGACAAGTTCCAGATTGACAATATCTTTTATTGCTTCGGATGATGTTTTTCTTCAAACCCAACATTCGCTTGAATAATACCACTCATCAGAAATTTTTCTCTACGGGCATATTCATAAACAACCTAGATAAAATGTTTAAGAATGGATTTTTTACCTAATTTTGTGTCTATTGTTGAGATCTTGTAAACAAGAGAAAATCGTAAGTTTTGACTTGATATAATCAACTTAGAAATGTTTTGTAACTATATTTTTTGATTTACAATCTGACAGTTCATTCTATCTCATAACAATTTATTTGCAAATATTATCAATAGGATAATTGAAATTTACGCATTAAAGTTATGTGTTTTTTTTAGTTATTTTTGTTTGTTACTACCTCAAAGGCAATTACTTTCACAAAACTGAAATATGACATTTGTATTTCTCAGACTTCACAAAACAAAGCTGAGATAATAGGGAGAAATATTATGTCACGTATCCTCGTTGGGATTCTGGCTATCTGTTTTATGTTTGTTGCATCTATGCAGTTTCAAGCTAAAGCAGAGCATGGTCACAAAAAACATTATAAAAAAACAACTCACTACAAGTGGAAAAGGCACTTCCGTAATAAATGGAAACGTCGTCTTTCTTGTGCAAGAAACTGGAATAGAAGCCTGCAGTTGATTCATAGTTCAGATAATGAGTCTTCATTCCAAGATCCAAATACTCTTGAAGAAAAAATCCTTGGATATTCTGCAATTGTAAACGGCCTTCAAGCAATTGCGAAGCGTGACTGTATTCCTTCACTTCATGTGACAGCAGGTGACCACACAATTCCTGGTCCATTCTATCAAGCCTCTTCAGAAGTTGCAGAATTTGGTCAGCCAGGTCTTGGGGATATCGCAATGTATAATGCGATGAAGCTTAAAGCAAATGGTATGGGCAATCATGAGTTTGACGGCGGCATTGATGAATTCGCTCACATGTTGAATACGGCAAAATACCCATTTCTTGCGGCAAACCTAGATTTCACTAAGGTTGTGCTTGCTGATGGAACACCTAAAATTCGTATTGGTAAAGATGCAAGCAAATGTGGTCGCAACAAAGGTAAAGTTGTAAAAAGTTGTTGGTTAAGAGTTGGTGGTTCAAAAGTTGGTCTAATTGGCCGCGCTCCTGCTGATTTCTTTAATGTCATTGAAAACCCAACAGTAACAATACCAGGTCTGGACTTTGTTGGTGGACGTGACCCTCAAACAAACCAACCATTAGTTTCAGCTTTAGGTCAAGTACTTGAGCAAGTTGAAAAGCTTGAGCAAAAAGGAATTAAGCGTATCATTCTTCTAGATCACGCCCAAGATTTCACAGGTGATCCACTTCAGGCTCAATCTTTAAGAGGTATCGATATTATTGCATCTGCTGGAAGTACGGGTTTCTTTGCTAACCAAACTGCAAATGGACCTTTCAATTTCTTGCGCCCAGAAGATACAAGATCAGAAACAGATCCAAACTATCCAGTATTCCAAGAAGACAGTGAAGGAAACCCAGTTCTTGTTGTGAATACAGAGCAACTTTACCGTTATGTTGGCCATTTGATCGTTACGTTCACCCCGAAAGGTATCATCAAAAGTGTTGATACAGAACGCAGTGGTCCTATTGCGACAACAACAGAAGCTGTTGATCTTCTTAGTGAAGTGATAGGTTATCAAGAAAGTGCAGAAGAGCGGGTTAAAGACGTTCTTGTGAGCTTACAGCAAACACCAACTATCCAAAATGCGTTCACACAAGTTGGAACAACAACAACGGCACTAAATGGCTTGCGTGCAGATGTTCGTGGTCGTGAAACAAATTTAGGGCGCTTAGCAGCTGATTCAACTCTATGGTTTGTTCAACAGTCATTCCCAACATTAAATGTTGATGTTGCACTGAAAAACGGTGGTGGTATCCGTGATACAATTCAAGGACCAAACATCATTCGTTTGACTATTCAAGCAGCTCTAGCATTTAATAACCAATTAGCTATTCTTGAAATGACTGGTGCTCAGCTACTTGCAGCTATGGAAAACTCTGTTTCAAGAGTTCCTGCGGCTGACGGCCGTTTCCCACAAATTGCTGGCATGACACTTCGTTATGATGCAAGTCAGCCAGGTATTCAAGGTTTAGCAAGCTTAACAACACCTTCACGCGTTCAGGACCTTGTTATTACAAGAGCTGATGGCACAGTTGTTACATTCATTCAAAACGGTGCTGTAACTGATCCTGCAATCTTAAGCCAAACATTTGTTCTAGCTACAAATAGTTTCCTGGCAACAGGTGGCGATGGATACGCAGCCTTTAGTGCAGCAAACTCATTGCAAACAACAGCAATCGGCGAGCAGCAGATCCTGGAAGATTACATCACACAATCTCTAGGTGGAACTGTTAATCTGCAGGATCCTCCTGCAAATCCACGAGTTGTAAGAACTGATACTTCAGGATCATAAATTCTCATATAATAAATTACGGAAGGGCGGCATATTTATGCCGCCCTTTTATGTTCTGCTTCATACTGAATTATCTTTCCAGATCTTTTAGATATAAAAGAGACCAAAATGAATAAAGAAGGTATCTTACAACCTGTTGATGAAGACCTTAAAAGATTGGCAAAAACAATCCTTCGGACAACACGTTTTGGTGCACTTGCCTCTATCGAGCCAGGCACTGGAGTTCCACTTGCAAGCCGTATCAGTTGTTCTACCGATATGGACGGCTCTCCAATTTTTCTTATATCTAGTCTTGCCTCTCATTTTTCCGCTTTAGAAGTCAATGAAAAATGCTCTATACTACTTGGAGAACCAGGTAAAGGAGATCCTCTTGTTCACCCGCGTATTACAGTCATTGGTAAAGCAATTAAAGTAACTCAGGACGCACGGCGAACTCAAATAAAAAAACGTTTTTTGAATAAACATCCCAAAGCTGCATTATATGCTGATTTTGGGGATTTTGCCTTTTGGTATTTAGATGTTGAACGAGCCTCTCTAAATGGAGGATTTGGTAAAACTTGTAAGCTTACAAAATCAGATTTACTGATTGATATGTCAAATTATAATGAGCTTAAAGCATACGAAGCTGGAGCAGTGGAACATATGAATGAAGATCATTTGGATGCAATTCATCTATATGCGACCAAACTTATGAATCAGGCTGATGGGACATGGAAACTCGCAAGTATAGATCCTGAAGGCATGGACTTGGTAAATGGGGATTATGTTCAACGCTATTGGTTTGATAAGCCATTACAAACTTTGAATGATCTGAGACAGAGACTGGTTGAGTTAGCAAAACAGGCTCGCAATCTTTGATTGCCTTACAGAAATTTATAGAAATTTTCTATCAATAAAATGTTTAAATCTATCAATTAAACTAAGTCTCTGTTAATGCAGAGGTTTTAATAAAATGCACATTTGTCTTTTTATTTGCTTCATAAATATGTCATCAAACTGTCGCACCAGCTTAAGAAAAGCCTCATAATTTGGTACTTCCGCAAAACTATCAGCGGCTTTTGCTAGGAGGTAAAACACACCTTCAGCATTAAGGGAGAAGATGTTTAATTGTGAGGAAAATAATGGACAAACATGTTCAAGCGCCATTTGATAATGATGTGAAAGCTCAATCCGAAGCTTTAGACGAAGTTATCGAAGCAAGTTGTGATGAGATTTGTAACAAATCTGGTAATAGACCTTTTGAAGACATTTTAGCAGCGCGTGTTTCACGTAGAGCATTAGTTGCTGGCGGTCTCAGCTTAGCGGCTCTAACAATCTATCAAGGAAATAAACCTGCGCATGCCGGCGGATGGTATAAGCCATGGAAACGCAAGAACTTGATGAATTTTTCACCAGTTACAATCGAACAAGCTGTGGCTGCTGAAGGTAAACTTCCTATAATATCTGATGATTATGAATATCAAGTTCTGATCCCTTGGGGTGAGCCACTACAACCAGGTGGACCGCTTTACGAAGGTGACCCAAACAGTCGTCCAACTGCTGAAGAGCAAAAAGAGATGATCGGTATTGGCCATGACGGCATGTGGTTCTTCCCTAATGAATTCTCATATCGTAAGCATGGCGATATGCACAATTATTTCAGAAGATTCAGAAGGTTCTTAAGACGCCGCAATAAAGTTGGCATGCTTGCGATAAACCATGAATTTGGCAGAAATTCACACGTACTTGGAAAATCAGCACCAGAAAGTTTAGATGATGTGCGTTTATCTCAACATGCTCATGGTGTATCAATCGTCAAGATTAAAAAAATTGATGGAAAATGGCAGCAAGTCAAAAGTAAAAATGCCCGTCGTATTCATGTGAATACAGAAGTTGAATTTTCTGGTCCAGTTGCAGATCATCCACTTCTTGAGAATGGTGCAGACAATACATTCCAAGGGACTGTAAACAACTGTGCGAATGGGTATACTCCATGGGGCACATATCTAACTTGCGAAGAAAACTTCAACGGTTACTTTGGTGCGACTGGCGACTGGACACCAACACCTGAAGATGAGCGTTATGGTTTCTCAACGACTGGTTTTGGATATGGTTGGGAAAACTTTGACGAACGCTTTGATTTGTCAAACTCTGCTTATACAAATGAGAGAAACCGTTTTGGTTGGGTTGTAGAAATTGATCCAATGAATGGTAAAAAGAAACCTGTAAAACGTACTGCACTAGGACGTGTTAAGCACGAAGGTGTTGCCGTTACTGTTGGTAAAGGTGGACGTGCAGTATGTTACATGGGTGATGACCAGCGCTTTGACTATATCTACAAATTCGTATCTGCAGATAATTGGAAGCGTATGATCAAAAAAGGTAAGAGTCCTTTAGATGAAGGTACGCTTTATGTTGCTAAGTTCAATGATGATGGCACAGGTGAGTGGCTTGAGTTAACAATTGACAATCCTGTTCTTGCTGCTCGTTTCAAAGACCAGGCTGAGCTTCTAACGTATGCACGTATCGCAGGAGACTTACTCGGTGCAACACCAATGGATCGTCCTGAGTGGGCTACTGTTGCTCCAAATGGTGACGTTTATTGCACATTGACGAACAACTCTCAGCGTACAGAAGCGACTGCGTCAAATCCTGAAGCTCCTAACAATGATGGTCATATCATTAGATGGCGTGACAGCAAAAGACACACTGGAACAACATTCAAGTGGGATTTGTTTATCGTAGCATCTTCTACTCAAGGTACTGAAGATGTATTTACAGATCCAGATGGCCTATGGGCTGATCCAGATGGGCGCCTGTTTATTCAGACTGATGGTAGCCAGCCAGATGGCCTTCAAGACCAAATGATTGTTGCTGATACAAAAACTGGTGAACTGCGTCGTTTATTCGTTGGTGTGAGCAGTGATGAGATCACTGGTATCACAGTAACACCAGACCGTCGCACAATGTTCATCAACATGCAGCACCCAGGTAATGGTTCACCAACAAGCACCAACTTCCCAGCTGAGTTTGATGGTGTAACAATTCCTCGCGACTGTACAATCGTAATTACGAAAAAAGATGGTGGTATTATTGGATCATAAGTCCTAATAAAAATAATATTTCCTCAAAACTAACTAGACCCAACAGTTTACTGTTGGGTCTTTTTATATTTAAGGAATAATATTAAATTACCGACTATCCAAATTGCCAGAGCGTAAATCTTGTTGTCAACCTCTAATTTGATCATTTTAGGGTTTACAGAGGCGTTGATTTTTAAAGAGAATATAACCCAATTTATATCATTCTAGCACATGATATAAATTCAGTATAAAAGGTCTATTTAGTTTTTCTTTTGTTCAATTCACGGGACATTATTGCCTGAGCGGTACGTTTTGCTGTTTGAGCGACTTGGGGGTCTTTAGTTATAAGTGAAGCTACAATTGCGCCATCAATTAATACAGCAAACTCATGGCCAACGGATTCAGCGTCTTGTACTCCTGACTCATTGAGGAGGGTTTCAATTTTTTGCAAAACCTGCTTTTTATGATCAAGTGTTATTGTTCGTATTAAATCATCAAGTTTGTCATGTTCGCCAACAGCATTAATGAAGGGACAACCATAATATTGCTCTTCAGAAAACCATTTTTCAAGCTCGTCAAAGATTGCCAGTAATTTATAATCTGCTGGTTTTTCTAAGGCATCAAGAGCATTAAAAAGTCTTTGCCGCCATTGTAGTCCTTCACGAATGAGTACCTCTTTTACCAATACCTCTTTCGAACCAAATATTTTATAGAGTGTTGTTTTTGCTGTCCCGGCCTTATTAATAATGGCATCAACTCCAATTGCATTGATGCCATATCTACAAAAAAGTTCTGAAGCTGCAATCAGAATGCGTTCTTTAGCTGTTGGACCATTGAAATTTGCTTTGGGACGTCCAAGGTTTTTATTTTGTAGATCATTTTTCGCATCTAACATAACGTTTTTCCGAATAGTCTTATCATTTCTCAGACGTGCTCTTATTGTCCGTGTATCAATATATCAAACTGGTGTTATGAGCAAATTCCAGACGCTATTTTTCTTCTCTTTCATGATCAAATTCTACGCATGAATATTATGCATTGGGGGATATTTAATCTCTTTCATTTAAGTTGCATTATAAGAATTATAAATAAGTCGATATAAAACAGTGCCTTAAATAAATATAGCAAACTGGCATCATCATTGCAAAAGAAAACATACCGTTCTGTTTCTTTTTTATGAAAATTCTATTTTCCTAAAAAAGAAACCTACATATACGGAGGTTTTAGAATGACGATAATGCCCGGTGCACATATCAGTCTTGTTGAGATTAGTCATACGTACCGTAACAGCAAAAAAAGTGCTGTAGAAAAGATATCAGTGGATTTGGAACCTGGTTCCGCAACAGCTTTGATTGGACGTTCAGGATGTGGAAAATCTACTTTACTTCATATCATGTCAGGTCTGACAAAGCCTTCCAATGGCAAAGTTTATATTGATGGAAAATACGTTGATGGCCCTTGTCCAAGCAGGATCATGATGTTTCAACAAGCGTCTTTGTATCCCTGGATGACGGTAAAACAAAATATCTCATTAGGCCTTCGGTTTACAGGGAGAATGAAAGAAGCCAAAAAACGTATTCCAAAACTTTTAGACTTAGTTGAGTTAAGCGAATATGCAGATCATAATGTACAAGATTTGTCTGGAGGTCAGCAACAACGCGTTGCATTAGCCAGATCATTAGCTGTTCACCCTGAAATATTGTTCCTTGATGAACCATTCTCTGCTTTGGATACCTTTACAAGATCTGCCCTTCAACGTGATGTCAGGCGTATTACAAAGGAACTTGGTATTACTCTTGTCCTTGTCACACATGACATTACCGAAGCCGTCATCATGGCAGATAGAGCCCTTGTTATGTCCGCTAATCCAGGCAGGATTTGTGATGATGTCTTAATACCTCTAAATGAGACTGACAGACAAAATCCAACAACACAATTTAATGCAGTGCGTTCCGATTTGCATAAGCGATTTGAAGAGAGTGTAGGACATAGCTTGAGGTCAACAAATCACGGACAAAACAAATACAATACTCCAGAAAATTCTAACAATAAGCAGAACGCAAAGCAAAGTTTATCACAAGAAGCCCTCGCTGTATGAGAGGTTTTGCCTTATAGGAGATCAGAAATATGACGGAAAAAGACCAAGTAAAAGAAAATAGTTTGCCGGATTCTGCTGATCCGGATGAAGAGTATTTTAACTCAGATTTTTCTCGTCGTCAGACATTAGATATGCTTGCAGCAGGCGCTTTGATGACAGCAATGCCATCTATTCTGCCCGGTCTGGGAGGGATTGCTAACGCAGCAGATGATGATGTTGTTCGTATTGGTTATCTTCCCATCACAGATGCAACGGCATTACTGGTTGCACATGGAATGGGATTCTTTAAGGATGAGGGCCTAGATGCCGTACGCCCCACTCTTATTCGTGGCTGGTCACCACTTGTTGAAGGATTTGCTGCGGGTAAATTTAATCTTGTTCACTTTCTAAAACCTATTCCGGTTTGGATGAGATATAATAACAAGTTCCCTGTTAAAATTATGTGTTGGGCACATACAAATGGCTCTGGCCTAGTCGTAGGAAAACATACTGGTGTTGGTTCATTTGCAGAACTTGGCGGTAAACAGATTGCCGTGCCTTACTGGTATTCAATGCATAATATCGTACTTCAGATCGCCTTGCGCAGTGCTGGGCTGAAAGCTGTCATCAAGCCACAAAACGCAAAACTTGCGCCGAATGAAGTTAACTTACAGGTTATGCCACCACCAGACATGCCTCCAGCTTTGGCTGCTAAAAAAATTGACGCCTTCATAGTTGCCGAACCATTCAATGCCATGGGCGAATTGAAAGCTGGTGCAAAAATGCTGCGCTTTACAGGGGACATATGGAAGAACCATCCATGCTGCGTTGTCTGTATGCATGAAGATGTCACGAAGAAAAAGAAGGAATGGACACAAAAGGTTATTAATGCAGTTGTCCGCGCTCAAGTGTTTGCGTCGCAAAATAAAAAAGAAGTAGCACATATGCTCTCAAGAGATGGCAAGAAATATTTGCCAATGCCTGCGAAAGTCGTGGAACGCGCCATGACGCTCTATGACACAGAAACATATAAAGATCCAGAAGCTATTAAACATTCTGAGTGGGGCAACGGTAGGGTGGATTTCCAACCTTGGCCATATCCTTCAGCAACCAAATTGATAGTTAAGTCAATGAATGAAACAGTCGTTGGCGGTGACAAAACCTTCTTAAAAGGTCTTGATCCAGAATTTGTTGCCAAAGATCTTGTTGATTATGAATATGTGAGAAACGCGCTTAATAAATATCCAGAATGGACAAAAGATCCAAGTGTCAACCCGAGCGACCCTTTCAATAGAGAAGAGATTGTCGCAATATGAGTGTAGATGGAGTTGTAGAAACGACTATTCAAAATACTCAAAAGATACACCTCTTAACAAAGGTAACGGCTGTTCTACAGTCGTTACTTCCCATCGTCGTTGGTATAAGTATTCTTTATGTTTTATGGTGGTTTGGGGGCTGGCTTGTTGCCAATAATCCAGACACGTCATCTTTTTCAGATTTCGCTCCAGGGCCAACATTCGCACGTCTTATTGATATGATTTCCACTGGTGAGGCAACAAATGCTGCTCTGCCAAGTTTGTACCGTGTTGGTATGGGATTATTGTGGGCCTGCGCAATCGGAATTCCAGTAGGTATTCTTATAGGACGAAATAGCTGGTTACGCACCGCAACGAATATTCCCTTTCAATTTCTTCGAATGATTTCTCCATTAGCTTGGATGCCAATATCAGTTCTGGCATTTGCAAGTTGGGATGACGCTATTATTTTCCTGGTAGCAATAGCAGCAATATGGCCAATCATTTTTTCCACTGCAAGTGGACTTCGTAAGGTGGACCCCTCATGGTTCAAAGTTGCACGTAATCTTGGTGCAAGGGCATGGCATATGTTGTTTGTCATTATTCTTCCAGCGATTTCTCAAGATATTTTAACAGGTATTCGCCTTGCACTAGGAGTGGCCTGGATTGTTCTCGTTCCAGCAGAATACCTTGGGGTCACATCTGGTCTCGGTTATGCGATTAACGACGCTAGAGACACACTGGAATATGATCGACTTGCAGCAACCGTACTCATTATCGGCGCAATAGGATTTGGTCTCGACTTTTGCCTGCAAAGATTAATCGAAGTCACTGGTTGGGTTCGGGAGGAATAAATATGGGAATTATTAACTTTCATAAAAATGTAAACTCTAAAGGAGAAAATCAATGAGTTCGATGAACGAAGCAACTGCAATGACTCCATGTCTCGCACCAGATGAAGACGGCTTAGCCCCGATTGATAAGTCAGGTCTTGATGCGTTGATTACGAAAGGTAAAGAGAACCCTCAGGCTATAAAAACATTAAAATGTAAAACTGTAGCTGAGGGAAAATTCAGACATCTAAATTATATTCGTGATCTTCCCCCTTATATTGTGGATGAACCGCCAGCGCTTCTTGGTGATGACACAGCTCCAAACCCTTCAGAAGCGTCTTTAGCAGCTCTCGGATCATGTCTTGCCGTTGGTATTCATGCAAATGCAATTGCACGAGGCATTAAAATTAAAAAACTTGAACTCGAACTTGAAGGTGACCTGAACATTACAGCGGTTTGGGGAACTGGCGACGTTTCAGAAAAACCTGTTGGTTTTACGGATGTGCGCGTCAAACTTGATATGGAATCTGATGCTCCAGATGAAGAGGTTGCTGCCCTATTAGATCATGTGAAAAATTGGTCTCCAGTCGCAAATACATATACACGCCCTGTAAACCTTGAACTGGATCTTATGTAACTGCCATCATTTCACCGTTCAATTACCAAAAGGAGAGTTGCTCTATGCTAGAACTTGTTAAACAATTTACGACCCCAACTCCTGCATCAAATATAGACATGCAAGAGCAGGTTAAAATCATTGCAGAGAAACAACTCTCCAGAATGGTTACAGACATTGACTTAAAAGCAATTTATCCAGAAAAGGTTTTAAGAGAACTTGGCAAAGCTGGGGCATATTCACAGCATCTGCCTGGTTACACAAAACAAACTCCCTCTATACAAAAAGCTATAGAAGCGATGTCAACGATTGGCGAACATTGCCTATCAACGGCATTTTGCATGTGGTGTCAGGACGCATTAGCTTGGTATATTTATAACTCTGAAAATACAGACCTTAAGAAAAAACTTGGCCCAGCTATTGCTTCTGGGAAAACACTCGGAGGCACTGGATTATCAAACCCCATGAAAACTTTCTATGGTATAGAAACACTGCGTTTAAGTGGAGAAAAAGTTTCTGGAGGTTATAAAGTTCATGGCTCTTTGCCTTGGGTCTCCAACCTAGGAAAAGGTCATTATTTTGGTGGTATTTTTGAATTGAAAAATAATCCAGGTCATTATGTAATGGCTATAATTGATTGTTCAAATGCTTCAGTAGCCTTAAAAGAAGGTAATCAATTTGCTGCACTTGATGGGACCCGAACATTTGCCGTTCAAATAAAGGATCTATTTATCCCTGAAAGTATGATCCTCGCAGATCCGATATCCGACTATCTGCCAAAAATCAGAGCAGGTTTTGTTATGTTGCAATTGGGTATGGGTTTCGGTGTGATTCAATCTTCCATTGATCTCATGAAACAAATGCGTAGTTCATTAGGCCATGTCAATAAATACCTGGAAGAACAACCAGAAGAATTTGAAGAACGTCTATCCGAACTAAAAGAAAAAGCCTGGGCATTGAGTAAGACACCATATGAAACAGATATGGGATATTGGAGAAAAGTCCTTCAAACACGCCTTGCGGCAGGGGAAGATTCCGTTAAAGCAGCTCATGCCGCAATGCTGCATTGTGGAGCTCGTGGATATGTCCAAAATGCAGCAGCCCAGAGACGTTTGCGTGAAGCCTATTTTGTAGCAATTGTTACACCTGCAACCAAACAGTTAAGAAAAATGCTTGCTGAGATGGTTCATTAATGCTGCTCACAATAAATATCCTCTTTGCGATGGCCTTACTCACCTTAATACATTCTCAAGCATATTGTGCCGGAGGTATTGGAGATGGAACCACGTCATCGAACTGGATGTCAGAGCCACGCATGCTTGGGGCTTTAGGGGCTATTCGTAAAAAAGAGTATAAGAAAGCCATTCGGATCTTAAAAGAAATAGTTTCAGATAAACCAGACTTTGCAGATGCCTGGAACTATCTAGGTTATAGTTTGCGTCATTTGAGTTTGTTTAAAGCCTCTGAAGAGGCATATTTAAAAGCTCTGCAATATGCCCCCAAACATCGTGGCGCTCATGCTTATCTTGGTCAACTTTATCTTCGTATAGGAAAAATCAAAAAAACTGAAAATTTAAAGAAACGCCTTCAAGAGATTTGCAGATATGGCTGTCCAGAGTTAGATGAACTCAATTCAGCAATAAAAAGCTATCAAAAATCAAAAATATTTCATCGGCAGTATTAGTTAGTAGATTACAATCGAAAAGGAGAATATAATGGTCAGCGCATTGATTACACCTGAAGAACTCAAAACATTACAGTCAACAGATAAGATCGTGATTATTGATACAAGAGACCCGGAGAGTTATGCAGCAGGTCATATCCCAGGTGCCGTTAATATGCACGACATATTCACTTATCTTGCAACGTCAACGGTTGAAGGTTTCAAAGAGTTAACGGATAAATTTGCGGAAGAATTTGGTAAGGCTGGTCTGTCTGGTGAAGAAACTGCAGTTATTTATGAAGCGTCAATGAATACTGGATTTGGGCAATCATGCCGTGGGTATTATCTTCTTCAATATCTTGGATATCCAAAAGCAACAATTCTTCATGGAGGATATCAAGCATGGTCCGCAGCTGGTGGCGAAATTAGCCAGTCAGCTCCAGAAATCACTGCAAAAGAATTTACGGTTAAACCTGAAGCGGCATCTATTATGGTTGATGTTTCTACAATGTTAGAAGCAATTAAAGATCCTAATACGGTCCTTTTAGATGTAAGAGATGTCGATGAATGGATTGGAGAGAGTTCATCTCCTTATGGCAAAGACTTTTGTCCTCGAAAAGGGCGTATTCCTGGTGCAGTCTGGATTGAATGGTACCGTATGATGAAACCAGGTACAAGCGGACCAATGATGAAAACCAAAGAAGAATTACTTGCAGAATGTTCTTCCGTTGGAATTAAACCTGGCATGAATGTCATAATATATTGCTTTAAAGGGGCCCGGGCATCAAATACATTTGTAGCCTTAAAAGAAGCTGGAATAGAAAATGTATCAATCTATTTTGGTTCCTGGAATGAATGGTCTCGTGATCCAGAGCTTCCTATCGAAGCTGGTTACCCTTACGCCGCATAAAATTAAGAAAGAGGTTGTTTGCAGATGTCATTAGAGATTGAATATTTTTTTACACCACTATCGGGATTTGCCTATCTTGGACATCAGAGGTTCATCAAACTGGCGGAAAACTATTCAGCCAAAGTGGCGTTCTATCCTGTTAAGATCGCAAGTGTGTTCGAAGCCAATCAATCAGTGGCACCTGCAAAACAATCTCCATCACGATTAGCATATCGCCAGGCCGATATGAAACGTTGGGGGGAACATTTGGACCTTCCTCTCAATTTGAAACCTAAATTCTGGCCAACACCGGATCTGCTGGCTGGAAAATGTATTATAGCAGCTGGTAAATTAGGAATGAGCCAGGCAGTTGTGGCACAAGCATTAATGAGTGGTGTATGGGCAAAGGATAAAAACATTGCAGATCTTAATGATGTTAACACACTATTAAGTGATGCAGGACTCGCTGCCACAGAAATCCTAGACCATGCCTCAGCATCAGATATAGAACAAACGCAAGAAAATTATACAAAACGTGCAATCGAAAAAGGCGTCTTCGGCTCTCCTACATTTATTATTGAAGGTGAACTTTATTTTGGCCAGGATAGGTTGAATTTCGTTGAGGCACATTTAGCAAGAACTTAAGCTGAAATAAGGATATTCTCACCAGCTCAATAGTTTGTTTCTGTTTTTCTAAAGTTTCTATCTCCTGGAATTCAGTTTGAATCTTGGTGGTAAACGGATCGGTCTGATTGCTTCTGCCATAAGTGCAAGCATACAGACATCAATCCTGTCCGTCTTGGCGGGCTGTCGAAGAGCACCAAAGAACTTTCCTTCCCGCTATTTGAGGAACATGTCTCTCAAATAGCGTTCTGAACATCTCCAGATTCGGTTAAGAATAAACTTACAAGAGTGCGTTAGCGCAAGCGTAACACACCAAGCACATCCCCGCCAACGGTGCGTTTCAGCTTCGTCTAAAGCACCCTACTTTTGAAGGGAGTGTGTTTGCAGGTGAGGCGAGTTGTGGTGGCTTTAACCCTTCATCAACCATAATAAAAAAAAGAATAAATACCCAGGAAAAAAGTCCTTGACACCGCAACGGTACTATGCTAGTGTTATGGCATAATCGAGAGAAAACTCACATAAATCACATTTTTCATGACATAAAATTTTTTATTTTTAACAGTCCGGCAGGCCTTGTTTGCAGGTGGTTCTGATTATTTCTTCTTCATTGCCAACTTCAACCTGGATACGCTGGGATAAGTAGATAATTTTGGTGACACAAAAGGGATCCAGAAAGTAATCTAAAGTAAAGAATGACTTATAAAGGCATTTCAGTCAGAGTGGAATAATGGATTAATTTCAGTCTATATAATGATGTGAAAAATTTAATGGCGGAGAGAGAGGGATTCGAACCCTCGAGACGCTTGCACGCCTGCCGGTTTTCAAGACCGGTGCCTTCAACCACTCGGCCACCTCTCCGTATTATGTGTCATTTGATGGGTAAAATGACTAAGAATTGCCTCTGCACAAGAGATAATGAACGGCAAAATAATGATTTCATTACTGATTGGCAAGAGCTGTTTGCAATTTGAACGCAAATATCTGCTATTTTTTTATAAGTTTTTGTTTTTTAGTCACTTTATTCCAACTCTTTTGTCTTTAAAAACTCTAGATCAGTGTGTTTTTCCACCACATAGTTCATTTCCCAGGCATTTTTAGCCATAAAGACGGGCTGATCATCACGATCCATCACAATATTTAAGCGATGTTGTTCAAGAAATGTTTTAAGTGCTTTTTCATCTTTTGCCCGGATCCAGCGCGCGGTATCATAAGGAACAGGCTCAAAACTGATATCAATACGATATTCCTGCTTGGCCCGGGACGCTAGCACATCTAATTGTAGGACCCCAACAACGCCAACAATCCAATTAGAGCCAATTGAAGGCTTAAAGACCTGTATAAGCCCTTCTTCAGACAAATCTTCTAAAGCGCTTCTAAGTTGTTTAATTTTCGACGTATCACCGAGCCTCACACGTCGTAAAATTTCCGGAGCAAATGCTGGCAAACCTGTAAAGCGGATCTGTTCCCCCTGTGTAAAAGTATCACCAACCCGAACCGTACCATGATTAGGGATGCCAATAATATCTCCAGGGCCTGCTTCTTCGGCAATCTCTCTATCCTGAGCAAGGAAAAAGATAGGGCTGTGAACCATGATATCTTTTCCTGTGCGTGTTTGTTTGAGTTTCATGCCGCGTTTAAAATTACCAGAGCACATGCGCATAAAGGCGACGCGGTCGCGGTGATTTTTGTCCATGTTCGCCTGAACTTTGAAAATAAAGCCAGTAACGTTCTTTTCGTCAGGTGTAACGTCTCTGGCATCAGCTGTACTTGGTCGTGGCTCAGGGGCATGGGCCGCAATCAGCTCTACTAGTTTGCTAACTCCATAATTTTTTAAAGCACTACCAAAGACGACAGGGGTCATAGTGCCATCACGATAAGCCTCTTGGTCAAACTCACAATAGCCAGCTTGGGAGAGTTCTATGTTTTCACGTGCCGTATCAAGAACGAAATCAGGTACAAGGTCGTCAAGTTTTTTATCTTCAAGACCATCACACTCAATCAGTTTATCAAACATGCCTGAGCTTGGATCTGATGTAGTATGGAACTGGTTTTTAGAAATATCATAAAGTCCATGAAAATCTGTTCCCATACCGACTGGTAAAACAAGAGGAGCAATATCAAGAGCTAGTTTTTCCTGGATCTCATCCATCAAGTCAAAGATCTCTTGGCCTTCACGATCTGTTTTATTGATGAATGTCATAATTGGAATATCGCGCAGGCGACAAACTTCAAAAAGTTTCAAGGTTTGGCTCTCAATGCCCTTAGCAACATCAATGACCATGATTGCTGAATCAACTGCAGTAAGGGTGCGGTAAGTATCTTCTGAGAAGTCTTCGTGGCCAGGAGTATCCAAAAGGTTAAATGTTAGATCATTATGAACAAATGTCATAACAGAAGATGTAACAGAAATTCCACGGTCCTGTTCAATCTTCATCCAGTCAGATCTGGCACGACGATTATCACCCCTTGCCTTCACTTCACCAGCCGTATGAATGGCACCACCAGCAAGCAACAGCTTTTCCGTAAGTGTTGTTTTGCCCGCATCAGGGTGAGAAATAATTGCAAAAGTGCGACGGTGCGAATATTCCGGCACGATAAACTCCAATTGCTAAGGGATAAAATCAGGGTTTTATAAGTGGTTTTCTAACAGTTAAGCAAGTTAAATCTTATTTTCCATAAAAAAATCACCGCGTAAGGAATATCTTAAGCATAGCGTGTTATCGTGCTTTTTATCGGGTGGATGACATCTCATCTCCAAGGATTGGGGGCTTGAGAAATCCTTAGGTGAGTACTGACATGACAGACTATTATCTTACCTCTAGAGCCGGGTCAGCTCTCAAGGGGAAAGACATTATATTGCTCATAAGCTTTATGAGTTCACTGTTTATCAGTGCTTTCCTGCTTTTTGCCATCCAACCGATGTTTGCTAAAATGGTTTTACCAAAACTTGGTGGCTCTCCAGCTGTTTGGTCAGTTGCCATGTGTTTTTTTCAGGCGATGCTACTTGCAGGTTACACTTATGCTCATGGTCTCATTCGTCTGGTTAGCCTAAAACAGGGGATATTGGTTCACTGTATCGTATTGTTTATGGCATGTGTTGTGCTCCCGATTCAGGTGGTCCAGGGGTGGGATATACCGCCTGAAGAGGGAGTGCAATTCTGGGTTATTGGTTTATTTGTTTTATCTATTGGATTACCATTTTTTGCACTCTCTGGTAACGGTCCTCTCTTACAAGCCTGGTTTTCAAAAACTGATCATGCCCATGCTAGCGATCCGTATTTCCTTTATGGGGCAAGTAATTTTGGTAGCTTGTTGGCCCTTTTATCTTATCCGTTTTTGATTGAACCAAGTTTTGCGTTGAGTTCGCAAGGTGTGTTCTGGTCATTTGGTTATCTGGTTTTGATTGGAAGTGTGATCGGATCTGCAGTATTATTATGGTGTGCTAGGGCTCAGCCTCAAGCGTTGAATGTGAATGATGTTCAAAACAATGTTGTTGGGTCTGTCAGTTGGGCAGATCGATTGTATTGGATCGGTTTGACGTTTGTTCCATCTGCTTTATTAATTGCGGTGACGAATAATATTACGACAGATATTGCCGCAGGACCGTTTATCTGGATTATTCCGCTTTCACTTTATTTGGTGACATATATTATAACTTTTCAGCGTCAGCCTGTTTTGCCTCATGGATTGATGGTTGGGCTTCTTCCGTTTGCGGTCGTTTTGTTGCTGTTTACGGTTTTGTTTCCTGTTGCTTCTTATTGGCTTGTTTTTTTGATTATTCATCTCTCTGCATTCTTTATCATGACGATGGTATGTCATGGTCGTCTCGTACAGCTTAGGCCGGCTTCATCTCAATTGACAGAGTTTTATTTGTGGATGTCTTTTGGCGGAATGTTAGGTGGCGTGTTTGCGAGCCTGATAGCGCCTCAAATCTTTTCTTCACATGTAGAATATCCTTTGATGATTGTGTTAGCAACGTTGGCACTTGGACGTTTGCCTAAACTTAATATTGAGGGATATTATAAAATTATACCTGTTGTTGGTTTTGTTTTGTTGGTGGTTACACTGATCAGTCTTCCTGGTGAGTTGTATGATATTAATTTAACCAAAGTGCCAAAAGCTTATATATTGATCAGCTTATTTCTACTTGTTGCTGTCATTATCACGCGGAAGAATACGGTGTGGTTTGCGGGCATGGTGGCTGCAACATTTTTGGCGAGTAGTCAGATGTTGGCAACGTCTGATAAAGAGAGCTATCGAGGGTTCTTTGGTGTGAACTATGTTTCCGTTACGCCTGATAAAAAGCATCGTTTGCTGACTCATGGGACGACATTGCATGGGGCGCAAAGGTTGGATGGACAGAACCCACCTGAACCTTTGACATATTATCAAAGACAAGGACCTTTTGCAGACAGTTTAAGATTATTACGTGAAGGTCAGAAACTCAACAGGGTTGGTGTGGTTGGTTTAGGCGCTGGGAGCCTGGCCTGTTATAAACAACCTCATGAGAAGTGGACTTTTTTTGAGATTGATCCTTTGGTTGTAAAAATTGCGAGAGATCCAAGCAAGTTTACCTTTCTTTCAAGTTGTGCACCCCGCTCTGAGATTATAACGGGTGATGCACGCATTACATTAAAGCAAGACCCTCATAGTGATTATGATTTTTTAATTATAGATGCGTTTTCATCTGATGTGGTTCCTGTTCACCTGTTGACGATTGAAGCAATCCAGGAGTTTATGCAAAAACTGAATGAGGACGGAGTTTTGTTGCTGCATATTTCTAATCGGAATATGGATCTGGCTCCTGTGGTAAGTGCTCTGGCCAACAAATTGAATCTGATCGGGATGCTTGGCAATTTAAAGCAGACGAAAAAAATTACATCTGATTATAAAACTGGGGCGAAGGTCGCGGTTCTGACACGCAAAAAAGAGAATATCCAAAACTTTAAAACAAATAAGGTCTGGCAGCCATTACCTGAGCCAATAGATACTGTTTGGACAGATGACTATTCGGATATTTTCAGTTTGATTTTAGCGAAACTTTTTTAATTATTTTCCACACGGTCATATCTGCGACATTATTTCTAATAAATATCAATAGCTTCTGCCTAAGTTTCTCTTTATAAGCATCTGGTTTGTCAAAAAGTCTTTAAGCTCATAAAGGAGAAAAAGCATATGCGTATTATTATGATGATGATCTTGATAGTGAGCGCTATGGTGGCTTCAGATCAGGCCTATGCCCGTGGGTACAGTACATCCACATCATGCTTGCCAAAGTCTTTGAAAGTTAGACTGGCACAAATCAGAAAAAAATTTGGCCCGATTAAAATTATTTCCACGTTGCGCAAAGGCGCACGCATGAAAAGCTCCGGCCGTCCATCAAAACATGCATCCTGCAGGGCAGTGGATTTTAAAGTGAAAAACAAAGCAAAAGTCTTTGCTTGGTTAAAAAAAATCCACAAAGGCGGCATTGGGCTTTACTACGGAAAATGTAGTCATATTCATATTGATAATGGGTATCCCGTGCGCTGGGTGAGCCGGAATTGTTAGGCCCCCTTTGCGACGCAGATCATTCTGATGATCCTCTCCAAACATAAAAACTTCAGCATTGGCATGAAGGCGGCCAAGCGTGCTGCAAACACTGCCCAGCGAGAGGTTCTTATATACCATAACACCAGTCGTCTTTCCAGCGAAAGCAGGAATGTATACAGATCTTACTAACGATGGATACCTTTATGTGAGTTCTCTGCTGACAGTTTGTATGGTCCGCTGCTTTGCGCAGCGGTGATGAAGTTGAGATAACTATTATAGTCTATTTATGATTCTACATAGAATTTAAGGCTCAAGAATATGTTGAGGTTGAAGTAAACTTACACCTTCATACCCCAATTCAATGGGTTAACCTGGCTCTGTCTGAAAAAATCATAAAGGAAATAGGGTGGTTGAATATTCAGCTCGTCACGGTTCGTCACAGCTTTGCGGAGGCACCAAAAGGAATAGCCAACCATCCACAGCAAGTCTGCAGTAAAGAGGTAAAGACGCCCATGATTTTTAAGGAAATATCGGCGGCGCGAGTCAAACCAGTATTTCGGTTTCCTGGGTTGTTTCTTTCGCGTATCTGAAATATTGGTAGAGGCCCCAACCTCGTGAATGATCCGACTTTCTGGCAGATACCAACAATGAACACCAAGCTTTTGAGCTTTCAGCAGATAATCAACTTCTTCATAATAAAGAAAATAATCCGCATCCATATCCCCAAGTTCACTCTGCACGTCATTGCTAAACAACAAAGAGGCTCCAGCCATCCAATCTGAGGTTTCGATCACTTCTGGAATTTTTCGCGGCACGATTTTATTTGCAAAAATACGATCCAATATCCCCAAACCAAATCCTGAACACATCTCACTAATGGCAGACGGGAAATTAAACGTACAGACCTGTTTTGTCCCATCCCGGTCTTCCAAACAACTACCAGCAATCGTGCGAGGATTCTCTTTTACGAAATTAACAAGAGCAGCGGTAGCTCCAGGACGAACTTCGGTATCAGGGTTTAACAACCAGAAATAATCAATATGCGGCAACCAGGATTTCGCGTTCTCAAATCCCACGTTATTGCCATAGGCAAAGCCACCATTTTTTTCTGCTCTGACAAGATTAATCCAATTGCCCCAACTTTTCTGGGCAATCACCTGCTCAAAACGATCAGCTGATCCATCACCTGAATCGTTATCAACCAGAACAACATTTAAATTAGGGCAGGTCTGGCGCTCCAAGGCTAAGGCCCCCAAGCCAGCAATAACAAGATCGGCTGTTCTATAGTTGACGATAATAACGCCAATAACATCATTGATATGTGACTGAGTATTCATAACCCTAACCTAACTAATTTTATCGTATTATTTGAAAATCATCCTTCTAAGAACACACGTGCAGGTTCTCTAATGCCACGTTCAATCAGGATCTCTTTGTCATTAATCGGATACCAATTTAAATCTTGTTGAGCTTTTGTGGTATCAAAACTTGCATGCTGCTCACGACATTTCCAGTCACGAACTGACGGAATACGAGATCCATCCGGGTGGCGTGCAAGAACTTTAATGCCCCATTTAAACATTTCACCAACATATCCCTTATAGGCAGAAGAAGGGGCTGCCATAATTTTACTGCCCATAACTTTTTCAACTTCCTCAACATATTCTCTTGCCGTAATGCTAGAATCTGCAGAAAGGTTATACGTATTACCTTCAATATCAGGGGTATCTTTTGCCTTAATAAGGCCAGAGACAACATCTTCAACTAAAACGATTGGAATTGGGTTTTCCCCTTTACCCCAGTATGCACAGCGTCCTAAACCAAACCAGTTGGCAACGCCCGTATGATTGATAGGACCGCCAACACCCAAAACGATGGCAGGACGAATGATGACAACTGGGAATTTTTCATTCCTGTAAAGGTCATTCAGATAATCTTCTGTGATGGCTTTACTGTGAGCATAATTGTTGCGGTATTTGATCTTGTCATCCACGCCATCACTTTCTTTGACAGCCCCAGCATCGGGTCCTAAATAGAGCGAGTCAATCGTACCTGTAAATATAAAGCGTTTGACATCATTTGCTTTACAAACTTGTGCAAGCATTTTTGTCGGATCAAGATTACTTTTTAAATAACCAGATAAGCTCTTACCATGTGCTGTTGCAAGGTGGTAAACAACATCTATACCAGGAACAACTTTGTTGATGATTTCTTCATTATGAAAATCACCAATCATGATTTCACACAATGAAGGATCAATATCTAAGCCTGCTAATGCAGATGGGTTCCTGACGAGGGCACGAACTTTAGTTCCTTTTTCTAACAAGGACATAAGAAGTTTTTTGCCAATAAAACCTGTTGCACCAAGGATAAGCACTTCCGCATCAAGCTTTGGTTCAGTAACGATTGGTAATGTTGGATTAACAAAATGCTGATCAGGAGCAAGTGGTGGGAGTTTTTCTTGAATAGCCTCAGCTGTTTTTGCAATGCTGATAGCATATTCAATACTTGATTCCTTTCTATCAGATTTGCCCTCAAGATGATCATAACAGTTTTTAATACCATTAAGCATACTTGTTTGATAAGGAGCACCAGAAAAAGACTTAATGAATTTGGAAGCTGCGTAGCTACCATAAGTTCTGACAGCCTGTTTCGCTCGCTTCAACCCTGCATTCATATTAACATGAAGTCGTTCTGTATCATACGCACGGCCAGTAGGTTGATCTGATGTGAAAATATCGTTCTCGATATCAGCTTTAGCAACGCCGAACATTCCCTCAACTTCAATAAAATGCTGCTCATAGCCCTGGTCAAAAGCAGTATCAATTTGTATGCTGGTATTCCCAGCCATCCCAGTAATATTCCAACGTTTATAAAAGATGGCTCCAGAGGGAAGTTGTTTTGGAAGTCTTGCATCAACTGTTTTAATGACAGGGTCTTCATTTAAAACAGCAAGTAGTTCGGAGAGTGAATGAGAACCTGTTTCAAATAAAATATTGCCCGGTGCCTTTAGCATCCATAAATTCCATGGGCCATAAGTCATTTGAGCAAGCATTTTTTTCCAAACAACGCGGATGGACTTTATGGGGCCTAATTCACCTCGGTCCAAAATTTGTTTAAGTTCATTAAAGGGGCGTGAAAAAACGAAATTGTGATTTATTGCAAGAGTGACATTATTCGCTTTCGCCAATTCAGCCATTTGAATAGCTTCTTGAGAATTCGTAGTAACCGGTTTTTCTAAAATAACATTACTACCTGCTTCAATAGCTTTTTTTGCAAGAAAGAAATGACTGTCAGGTTGCGTTAAAACATGCACAACATCAAGATTTGCAACTTGCAACATACGATCAATATCATCATAGATCTCAACATTTGCATTACCAGCCAGTCTTTTTGCGGCTTGAACGTTAAGATCACAGATTGCAACCAAATCGACATTTGCTTGTCTCTTAATCGCATCAACATGATATTCTGAAATATATCCGGCACCAACAATACCGGCTCTTTGTTTAGAAGCTGCCATGATTTATTTATACTCTATTAATTTGTGTTTTCGGGAGAAGACGTAATTTATGACATATTGAATGGCACCCATGAATTCATAAATCTTGCCAGTAAAAATTAGTGTACCGTAACTTAAGGCGATTTTTAAGGTATCACCTTGCCTCAAACGACTAACAACGATCTTAGCGATAAATAGTAAATATCCAACGAGAAGCATGGCCGAGATAAGTGGAGCAAACCAAAGGCAAACCAAAAAAGTTAATGGAATTAAACCACCCCAGAAGATAACACTGCGAAGTTGCCCTCTAAAATATTTATCTGGTCCATTGCCATGGATATGGAAAATATTGGCATAACCATGACCGCCTCTTTTAGAACGACGATACCATTGTGAGAGATGCATGATATTGGCATCGTGTTTACTCATAGGTTTATTGATTCTAAAGACACGATATCCTGCTCGGCGGGCCCTTAAGCAAAAATCATCATCTTCCGCCGCGATAATTGATGCATCAAATCCGTTAATTTTTTTAAATGTTTCTACTTTTACACACATGTCACCAAGGACAGCAAGAGTCTCCCCAGTCGTTGTATTCCATTCGATATCTATTAACTTATTATAAACGGAAGCATCAGGATATCTCTCATAACGTCGGCCACTAACAATTCCAAAATCTTCAGCTTCTCTCAATTTAGAGGTCGCTGTTTCTATCCAACCATCTAATAATTCACAATCTCCATCCAGGAATTGCACAAATTCTAAGTCACTGTGTTTTTCAATAAGATGGTCAAAACCTGCATTGCGAGCGCGCGCAGCCGTAAAGGGGATACTAAGATCCAGGTCGACTGTATGAATACCTAAGGATTTTGCGAACTCAATACTTCCATCATCAGATCCTGAGTCTACATAAACAACAGGGGCATTGGGGCAAACTCTTTGAATGGCTCTCAAACCAATCTGAAGACGTTCGCCCTCATTTCTGCCAATAATAACAAATCCAACTTTTATCTGAGAAAATTGAGTGTCCATGGTGTATTATAATCTACAATAATTTCATTAATAACATATGCATCCATTCGTGCACTCTACGCAGAGTTCAATAAAAAACAATGATTAATCCATCAATGCTTATGTAGCATTATGCCGCGTAAAAACCTGACACAATCATTGAAATTTAATTTATATTAGATTCTAAGGTTTATATAGAATTACACGGATATATTAAGGTCAATAATTAACTGCTTTTCCATAACTTTTATGGTTAAAGTATCTAAATGTAAGTTTATAAAAAGTTCATTTATTTAGCTTAGAAACGACTCAAGCTTAGATGTGACTTAGAAACAATTGAATAAATTAAAAACTGGATGAACCATCCTAATCATTGGGCTTTTGAAATGTTTCTTCATATAGAAAATATCTTTATTTTACTCATTTTCTTTTTTTCATTGCCTATATTCTTTCTATGTTTGCAAGTTTTATTTGCTTTGCCAAAATATAGTGCAAAAAGGTTTAGTTTTGATGATCTACCCAGTTATGTAATACTTATTCCGGCACATAATGAAGCTGTGACAATACAGGGCACGGTGCAACAGATTATCGAAACGAATCCTAAAGATGTTCGTATTCTGGTAGTTGCGGATAATTGTACTGATAATACTGCAGATCTTGCGAGACAATCAGGAGCTGAAGTTATTGAAAGGCATAATTTAGAAGAGCGTGGTAAAGGCTTCGCACTGAGTTATGGTGTTGAATATTTAAAATCTTCCCCTCCAGAAGTTGTGATTATTGTAGATGCAGATTGCGCTGTCCATGAACAAACAATAGAGAATTTGCTTGTTTCAGTTAAAAACACAGACAGAACGTCTCAAGCACTATATTTGATGAAACTTGACGAGGAGCCAAGTCTTAATCAACAAGTCTCTGCTTTTGCGTTCATTTTAAAAAATCATGTCCGTTTGTTAGGTTTAAAGAGAATGGGGGTACCATGCCATTTGGTTGGAACAGGCATGGCCTTCCCATGGGATGTGATTAGTACTGCAGAGCTGGCAACCGGGAATATTGTTGAGGATATGCAATTAGGGGTAGATCTGGTCAAAGAGGGAAAACCTGCTGTTTTCTGTCCTGAAGCACTAGTGACAAGTAAATTCCCTGAAAGCAATGACGCTTTGGACGAACAGAAAAAACGTTGGGTTCATGGACACTTACAAACAATTTTTTCTGAAGTTCCAAAGCTCGCAATTTTTAGTTTAAGCCGTTTTAATATATCAGCGCTTTTGTTCGCCCTTGATCTTGCAATTCCGCCCTTGTCTTTAGCAATTTACTTCCTATGTTTTTGGGGGGCTGTTGCATTAGTCGGTCTTTTATTTGGAATGAGTTTCTTACCTATTATATTTGTCTTTTTTATTGGTTCTTTATTTGTCTTTAGCATTTTATTGAGTTGGTTTTTTTATGGAAGAGATGTTTTGTCTCCTGGGTCTTTACTGGCTGTCTTTGGCTATATTTTTAGAAAATTTCCTTTGTTGCTAAGCTTTATCTCTAAACGTCAAAAAAACTGGGTTAGAACTGATAGAAACTAAACAGTTCTAAATGTGTGGATGAATTTATTACAACTGATCAAAGAAGATTGGGTTGCGCATGGTAAAGACTGGACGCGACCAGGTTTTAGAGCTGTTGCCATATGTCGTTTCGGTCAATGGCGTATGAAAATAAAAAATAGAATATTGCGAGCCCCTTTCAGCATTGTATACCGCTCGTTATTTCGTCATGCACGAAATGTTTATGGTATAGAATTGCCATATTCAGTCAAACTAGGCAGGAGAGTAATAATCGAACACCAGGGTGACATAGTCATTCATGGTAAGTGTAAGATTGGTGATGATTGTTACATTAGACAAGGGGTCACTATGGGGAATAGATACATAGAAAGGCCTCTTGAAACCCCTGTTCTAGGCAACAGGGTAAATGTTGGAGCTGGCGCAAAACTTTTAGGGTCGGTTCACATTGGTAATGGGGCCAATATAGGTGCAAATTCAGTAGTGCTTTCTGATGTCAGGGACAATGAAACAGTTGTTGGAATTCCTGCAAAGGTTATTAAAGTGTCACAAAAATCTGATAACTGATAATAGAAATATAGTGGTTAATGCAGCTGCATAGCATTGACTTCTTTAAGAAATAAAAAAGTCACAAATTCTATATGTGGATATTGCAAAAACTTACATAATTCAGATGAAAATATGCATTAAATTTGGTTAACAAATTTGTTTACTTTTGGGCATAATCATGTTTTTATCACAATTTGTAAGGGAGGGTGCAAGTTATTGTAATGTATTTAATTTACAATAATTTTCATTCGTAAGTTCAGACAATATATTAATTTAAAGTATATTAATATTTTAATTGGGGCCGGTAACTTTTATTTTGAAGTTACTGCGGTTGTGTTATGGGAAATAATTGTAATGATGCCTTAAACTTTATTGTGTAGCATGAACATTGTTATCCCGTAAATTTATGAAAAATTAAATATAAAATATAGTTATTCAGTATGCAGAAAATAAAAGCAATTTTTATCGGTGATGGCAGTTTACTTGTGAACTGTGCGGAACTTTTTCTCAGTGAAGGTTACGAGATCGTTGGGGTGTCCACCCAAGACAATCAAATTTCAGAATGGGTTAACTCTTCAAATCTTACACATTTAGGACCATTAGAAAGTCTTCGTCTTAACCATTTGGAGTTTGACTATCTCTTTAGTGTGACTAATTTAGAGATTATTTCTGATGATATTCTATCTCGTGCCAAAGTTATGGCTGTTAACTTTCATGATGCGCTTCTGCCAAAATATGCAGGTCTAAATGCTCCTTCTTGGGCTTTGATGAATAAAGAGGTCGAGCATGGTATTACTTGGCATGAGATGACCACTCAAGTAGATGCAGGTAGAATTCTAAAACAAATTACTTTTCCTATAGCCCCAGGCGATAGTGCATTTGATTTGAACACCAAATGTTATCAAGCAGGAGCCGAGGGTTTTCAGGAAATTCTGAAAGATTTGGCATTAGGTAGCTTATCTCTCGAACATCAAGTTGGTGAGCGTAGTTATGTTGGCAAAACAAAACGACCCCAGGCACTTGCGACACTAGATTTTACACAACCTGCTGAAGATCTATCGCTGATTGTCCAGGCTCTAGATTATGGACAATACAACCATCCTCTAGGGATAGCTAAAATTTGGACTGGCTCTGAACTTATTTTAACAAGCTCGGCAACTTTCGATAATGATGATATGATACAGTCACCAGGGACTGTGTTAAATGTTGACGAAGCAACAATCTCGATTGCTACAGCACAAGGGGCGATCACTCTATCTGGTTTGACGTCGTTAGATGGAGTGGCATTTGACCCGATTAAAGCAAAAATTGCCGTTGGGCAGGTGCTCCCGCAAATAGACTCAGACAAACAATCAATCATTGATACTGTTTCTAAAAAGTCCGCGAAAGCTCAAGATTTCTGGGTGGCCGAATTCAATAAAGCCAATCCAATAGAGCCTCCATACCCTAAAAAACAAACACATCAATCAGACACAGCTTCCGCATATGTAACACAAGCAACAAACCTACCTGGGTTCCTTGATATTGAAACTGCTTTATCTAGTTTCGGTTATTGGCTTGCTGTTATTAGTGGTCAAAAAAATGTTTCTTTTGCGTTTCGCGATTTATCTGGGAATAATGCACCATCACCTTGGTATTCTAATGAAAAGATAATTAATCTTGAGACGGATATAACGTTATCAGCTCAGAATGCTATAGAACAATGTAAGCCAAATCTTGAAAGAGCAATAGAAGCAGCTCCAATCTTTGCTGACTTATTGGTCTGCTCTAAAAACACCCAGCTTATTGAGACTGTGAACCAGGCACTGCGGGTTGGTTTTGCAATTGGCGAAATATCATTAGAGGATATGGGGCAAAAAGATCTTGTTATTGGATTTAACCCCGCAACAAACTCTTTTCAGGCACTTGCAAATAACGCATTATTTGACAGTTCGGTGATTGAAAATATTAATTCACAATTTATCGCATTTGTGACCCAATTTATTCAATCACCTCAAATACCTGTTAAAGACCTTATCTTCGTGCCTGAAAATGATCAGCACATTCTAACCCAAACAAATAACACGAACCTGCCATACGATAATACAATACGTATCGACAGCCTTATATCTGACCAGGTACTCAAAACGCCTGAGCAAACTGCACTTGTATGCACAGGACAAAGCTTAACATATTCACAGCTGGCGCATCGCTCAAATGCTCTCGCTGCTCAATTGAAGTCTCAAGGCATTCAACGTGGTGATATTATTGGCCTATGCTTGGAACGTTCTGTTGATCTTGTCGTATCAATGGTGGCAATTCATAAAGCCGGTGCAGCTTACTTACCATTAGATCCTGAATATCCGGTAGACCGTATTAAATATATGATCGAGGATTCAGGGGCGAAGCTGATTATATCAAACGCTAAAAATGTGCAGAAAATTGGATTATCACAGGATCTTGTGTTTGATATTTCCGCGTTGGACGAACATCAGGCGATGAATTTTATTCCAGTGGAAGGGCACGGAAGTGATCTAGCCTACTTGATATATACATCAGGTTCCACAGGATTACCAAAAGGCGTAATGGTTGAGCATCATAACGCAATCAATTTCTTCTTAGGGATGGATGATAGGATCCCAAGAGAAGCTCAGGCGACATGGTTGGCAGTGACTAGCATGTCATTTGATATTTCTGTTTTAGAGTTGCTCTATACCCTTACGCGTGGCTTCAAGGTAGTCATATATAAAGAGCCAGATAGAACAAAAAATATAGCGAGATTACCCAAATTACAGTCATCAAAGAAGATGGACTTCGGACTGTTCTATTTCGCAAGCGATGAAGGTGAAAACCCTGACAATCGTTATAAATTACTCATTGAAGGTGCAAAATTTGCAGACCAGAACGGTTTTATTTCTGTCTCTGTTCCTGAGCGACATTTTCATGACTTTGGTGGTTTATACCCGAATCCTTCAGTAGCAGCAGCAGGCATAGCTACAATTACTCAAAACGTACAAATCCGTTCGGGTAGTGTTGTGTTGCCACTGCACCATCCAGCTCGCATTGCAGAAGAGTGGGCTTTGGTTGACAATTTATCCAAAGGCCGTGTTGCCCTATCATTTGCTTCAGGCTGGCAACCTGTCGATTTTATTATTCGTCCTCATGCTTATAAAGAACGACATAAAATTCTTCATGAAGGAATCGAGGAAGTTAAAAAGCTCTGGAAAGGCGAAAAAGTTGCTTATCCTGATGCAGAAGGCACTGAGCATGAGATAATGACTTACCCAAGGCCTATTCAAAAAGAATTGCCGCTTTGGGTCACAAGCGCTGGTAACATAGAAACATGGAAAAGTGCTGCAAGAAGTGGTGCGAATATCCTAACACACTTACTAGGTCAGTCTGAAGAAGACATTGCTCAAAAAGTCAAAGTTTATCGCGAAGAAAGAGCAAATGCCGGCTATGATCCCGATACCGGTAAAGTCACATTAATGCTGCACACTTTTGTTGGAGACAGCAAAGAGCAGGTCCGGGAAGTTGTGCGCCAGCCAATGAAAAATTATTTAAATAGTTCATTTGGCCTTGTTAAAAACGTACTAGGTTCATGGGCAGCATTTAAGCGTCGTGAAGATGGAACTATGCAGGGAGCAGGGGATTTTGATCCCAACTCAATGACCCCTGAAGAAAAAGAAGATCTATTAGAATTTTCATTCCATCGTTATTTCGAAACAAGTGGGCTATTTGGAACACCAGAGGAATGCGTTGAAATGGTTCACCGTTTAAGCGTAATTGGTGTTGATGAGATAGCATGCCTTATTGACTTTGGTGTTGAAACAGATCTGGCTCTAAAACACTTAGACCATTTGAATAGATTACGCGAATTAATTCATGCTGATGACGAAGGGTCTGAAACTGAGGAAACAATCGGAGATTTAATCCCTAATCATCAAGTAACACATTTCCAATGCACTCCATCTATGGCTTCGATGTTGATGCTTGATGAACATGCAAAACAGGCATTAAAGCATGTCAATGTGATGATGATAGGTGGTGAAGCGTTTCCAATTCCTCTTGCTCAAGAATTAAGAAGTGTAACACCTGCCAAAATCATAAATATGTATGGGCCAACTGAGACGACGATTTGGTCATCAACTCAGGAAGTCGTAGGGGATGAGAGAAGCATCTCGATTGGTCTGCCCATTGCCAATACACAGCTATACATCCTAAACAACAATCTTACACCAGTACCAATTGGAATTCCTGGCGAGCTTTATATTGGCGGCGCTGGGGTTGTACGAGGATACCATAATCGACCAGAGTTAACCGCTGAGAGGTTTATAACAAATCCATTCTCAGAAGACCCAAATGAACGTATATATAAAACTGGTGATATGGCGCGCTGGATGTCAGATGGTCGGATTGATTTCTTAGGGCGTGCAGATCATCAGGTCAAAATTCGCGGATATCGTATTGAGCTTGGTGAAATTGAAAGCTTGCTTTCAAAACATCAAACTGTTCGAGAAGCTGTTGTAATAGCACGTGAAGATAATCCTGGTGACGTCAGATTGGTGGCATATATAATTCCTAATTCCAATGAGACAATCAATGGCGATGTGCTCAAAACAGCTTTACGAGAAAAGCTTCCAGACTTTATGGTTCCAGCGCATTACGTTCAGATGGATGTATTCCCATTTACGCCAAACAATAAAATTGACAGAAAAGCTTTGCCTGCACCAGAAGAGAAACGCATAGAAAAATCTGGTGGAGAACTCGCTGAACCAACAAATGAAATAGAAAGTAAAGTCCTTGATATCTGGAAAGAAGTACTTGGACTTTCTATTGTCGGTATCGAAGATAATTTCTTTGATCTTGGAGGGCACTCCTTGCTCGCGGTCAAGGCTCAGCGGAGTTTGTCTGAGTTATTCCCAGGAAAAGTCTCAATTGTTGATTTATTCCGTTTTCCAACGGTCCAGTCTCTAGCAAGTCATATCGGAGGCGAAGGATCGCAGAGTGATGCGTTAAGCCGTTCTGAAGATAGAGGTCAGGCAAGGCGTGATAAAATAATGCAAAGGCGCCAAATGCGTATGTCTCGCAGAAAATAATTAGTTATAATGGGGCTCGATAGTCATGGATAATACTGGTGAGTATGAAATTAATCCAAATGATATTGCTATCATAGGTATGTCGGCACGCTTCACAGGATGTGATAGTGTTGAGCAATATTGGGAAGCTCTGCGCGATGGTATCGAATGCCTTAAAAGATATACCGATGAGGAGTTAATAGAAGCAGGCGTTAACCCAATTGAGATTGAGAACCCAAAATACGTTAAGGCGGGTGGTCCTCTAAATCAGATGGAATATTTTGATGCAGGCTTTTTTGGATTTTCTCCAAAAGATGCAGGCATAATGGACCCGCAGCACAGGCATTTTTATGAATGTTCCTGGGAAGCTTTTGAAAACGCAGGGTATACGCCAAACACCTTTGAAGGGGCAGTAGGTGTATTTGCGGGGTGCGGTCCAAATCTATATTTCATGCGTAATGTAATGACCAATGCTGATCTTGTGCGATCAGTAGGGTACTTTCTTTTGCGACACACTGGTAATGACAGAGATTTCATGCCAACCGGTATTTCTTATAAGCTCAATCTTCAAGGTCCAAGTGTCGCTGTTCAGACGGCTTGTTCAACATCTTTAGTTGCGACGCATATGGCCTGTCAAAGCCTGTTATCTGGCGAGTCTGATATGGCACTTGCAGGTGGTATTACGATTAATATCCCACATGTTGAGGGCTATCTCTATCATGATGGTGAGATATTGTCTCCAGATGGACACTGTCGTTCATTTGATGCAAAATCTGCAGGCACAGTTCTGACATCAGGAGCAGGTACTGTTCTATTACGCCGCCTTGAAGATGCTATAAATGATGGTGACCATATACATGCTGTCATCAAAGCAAGTGCAATCAATAATGATGGCTCACGAAAGGTTGGTTACCTTGCACCAAGTGTGGATGGTCACGCAGAAGTTGTCTCTGAAGCGCTTTCACTTGCAGGACTTGAGGCTGAAGATATTTCTTATCTCGAAACACACGGTACTGGGACAAATGTCGGCGATCCAATCGAAATTACAGCATTAACGGAAGCATTTCGCAGAACAACTGATAAAAAACAATATTGTCCAATTGGTTCCGTAAAAACAAATATCGGTCATACAGATACTGCTGCCGGCGTAGCTGGAATGATTAAAATTGTTGAAGCTCTAAAGCAAAAACAGATCCCGCCGAGTTTGCATTATACAGCGCCAAATCCAAGAATAGATTTTGAAAACAGCCCATTTTTCGTAAATAACAAACTAAGGGACTGGCAGACTTCAAATGGCCAACCAAGAAGAGCAGGATTAAGCTCACTTGGAGTAGGCGGTACAAATGCCCATGCCATTTTTGAAGAAGCGCCTGCTGTAATGGCCTCAGATCCAGCAAGATCTTGCGAACTATTAGTTTTGTCCGCAAAGAACCCAGCATCTCTTGATAAGATGACAGAAAATCTTGCTCAGTTTTTCAAGAAAAACCCTAATGTAAATATTTCTGATGTCGCACACACACTACAAACCGGTCGTGATGCATTTGAGCATAAAAGTGTCGTTGCTGTTCAAAATGCTTCCGATGCCGCTCAAGTGCTTGGGGAAAAAGATAAAAAACGTATAGCCTCTGGGAAATCAGAGATGTCTCCAAGTTCGCTTGTCTTTATGTTCCCTGGTGGCGGTGCTCAATATCCAAATATGGGCCGAGGATTATACGAAACAGAACCAGTATATCGCCAGGCAATTGATGAATGCCTCAACCTTCTGACAAAGTACATCGATTTTGATCTAAAATCATTAATGTACCCAGAGCTCGGGCGCGAAGAAGAAACAAGAAATCAGCTAACAGAAGTGACAGCTTCTATTTGTAGTATTTTCACAACATCTTATGCAACAGCAAAACTCTGGATGAGCAAGGGCTTCGAACCAGAAGCAATGACAGGTCATAGCTTAGGTGAATATGTTGCAGCTTGTCTAGCTGGTGTCTTCTCACTTGAAGATGCTCTTAAGATAGTAGCTCTACGCGGCAGGGTTCTTGGTAAGGTCTCTCATGCAAAAATGCTGACAGTTTCATTGTCACATGAAGAATTGACGCCATTACTCTTTGGTGAACTTGATCTTTCTGCGATTAATGGACCAGAGCTTTGTCTTGTTTCCGGCCCAGAAGATCAAATTGATCAACTGGTCTCGAGTTTAGAAGCTAAAGAAATTGATTGTAAAAAATTACACATTGCAACAGCAAGCCACTGTCGTCTTCTTGATCCTATCCTGGATGAGTTTTTAGAAGGCATGAAGACAGTTCAGCTCCATGAACCACAAAAGAAGTTTATTTGTAACGTTACCGGAACTTGGGCGAAGCCGGAAGATGTCGTTCAGCCTGAATATTGGGTTCGCCATTTCCGTGAACCAGTACATTTCCACCAAGGCGTAGGTGAGCTGTTATCAGACACAAAGCGGATCTTTATTGAAGTTGGCCCTGGAACAACAATGTGTTCATTAGTGCGCCAGCAAAAACAAAAACCTAAAGGCTTATTGTCTTCCCTAAGGCATCCCAATGAAGAGTTCTCTGATGTAAATTACTTCCAGACAGCTATTGGGAGATTATGGCTCTCAGGAATGGAAGTTGATTGGATGAGCCTTCGTAATGAAGAGCGCCGCTTGCGCGTTCCATTACCAACTTATCCATTCGATCGTCAAAGATATTGGATCGAACCAACCTTGAATACTTCAGCGAATACGGTTGAAGATTTATTACCCCCAATCAAAAAATTAGAAAATAAAGATGATTGGTTCTATGATCTTAACTGGCAACAAAGCGGTCTTGCAGAAAAAGCTGAAAATGAAGAAGGTCCAATCCTTATTTTTGGAGACAGTTTTGGTCTTGCAGAAAATATTGCAAAAGAACTAAAGAACAATGGCCGAGAAGTTATTTTTATTCGTGAAGGCGATAGCTATTATAAATTTAATGATAATGAATATGCTATAGCTGCTGAAGAAGGTCGTTTTGGATATGATAGCCTTTTAGCGGACTTGTCTGAACGTGAAAAAATGCCATCCCGCATTCTTCATTTCTGGATGATCACCGCTGAGAAAACATTTAGACCTGGATCAAATTTCTTCCACCACATTCAGGAAAGAGGGTATTATAGTATTGTTTTCCTAATGCAGGCCCTGGGAGAGATTGATCATCAGGAAAAACTTCACATTGATATCATTTCTGATGGTATGCAGGCCATTCAGGATGAGAAAATTCTTTATCCTGAAAAGACAACTTTATTAGGAACTGTCCGTGTTGTACCAAGAGAATTCTTGAATGTGACCATTCGTTCAGTTGATATCCAGTTAGGAGATATTACTGAGAAAGACAAAGTTATAGCAAGCTTATCACCAATGGTCTTGAACGAATGTGTAGCTGCTCATGAAAATGAAGTTGTAGCCTATCGTGATGGCATACGTTACATGGAAACGATCGAACCTTTTGAGCTGAATCAAAATGATGGCATAGGATATCGTGAAAATGGAACTTACTTCATCACAGGAGGTTTGGGTGGTATTGGCTTGAAAATTGCCGAATATCTTGCGGTAAATTATAAAGCAAATTTAGTATTGCTCAGCCATAGTGAAATTCCTCCAGAAGATAAATGGGATGAATGGTTAAGCAGACACAGTGAACATGACCGTATCAGCCTTCGTATTAAACAGGTTAGGAAATTAGAAGAACTTGGTGCCTCTGTTATTCCTGCATCTGGTGATGTTGCAAACATAGATCAAATGCATAAGGTCTTATCAAAAGCGAAAGCTAAGTTTCGTAAAATAGATGGTGTGATACATGCTGCAGGTTATCTGGAAGATGGGGTCCTTCAAGCTAAAACATTAGAGTCGATGGAACGGGTCTTCACACCAAAAGTTCACGGTACAATTGTTTTAGCTGATTTATTCAAAAATGATAAACTTGATTTCTTTGTATTGTTCAGCTCAACAAGTTCAATTTTAGGCCCTGCAGGTCAGGTGGATTATACTGCTGCAAATTGCTTCTTAAACTCACTAACACAGACTGAGGCAGCCGATCACCTTAATTATATCACAGTTGATTGGGGCGTTTGGAAAGATGTTGGTGCAGGTAGAAATATAGCTCTACGTATCCGCGGGGAAGATGTTGATGGAAATTATTTACACCAGCTGGCTAAACATCCACTTCTAGATGAAATCCTTTTCAATGAATATGATGAAACACTGTTCTCCACAAAACTTAACGTTGAGAGCCAATGGATTTTAAATGAGCACAAAACGGCCGCTGGTCAAGCACTAATACCCGGAACAGGATATTTAGAAATCCTAAGAGGTGTTTGTGAAGAGTTGACGGATAAAACTGCTGTAGAGATCAAAGATGTTTCATTTTTCGCACCTTTAAATGTTGATGAGGGTGAGGAAAAAGAAATGCGTGTTTCTGTGAAGCGTGATGGGGCGCGTTATTCGGTTGAATTTACAAGTAAATCGAAAACGAACTTGAGTAGTTCATGGGTTACCAACGCCACAGGCAGCTTTCAACTATTAGAACCAGAAACAAAACAAATTAACTTGAGTGAAATTGTTAATCGTAGTGGACCTGTTGATAATGGTGTAGCCGATCAGCAAAAAGGTTTATTAGACTTTGGCCCGCGCTGGCATGTTGTGCAAGAAGCTCATTTTAATGAATCTGAAGGCATCGCTCTAATGAAGCTGCACGACGATTATCTAGGTGATTTAGAATTCTACAAATTACACCCTGCCATCCTTGATATTGCGACTGGATATGGTTTGCCCTTGATTGATGGCTATGCAAGAGGCGAAGTTTTATATGTGCCTCTGTCATATAGCTCAGTAAAAATATATGCACCCTTAACACAAGAAATATACAGCTATGTCACACTAAACAAAGACAACCAGGCCAATGACGAAGTTGTTGGTTTCGACGTTGTCATAACAAACGAGCAAGGAACAGTTCTGGTTGAAGTTAAAAACTTTATGGTGAAGAAAATTGCAAATGCCAGAAGTTTTGCTCAAGCAGATCTAGATAGCACACAGCAATCTAATCAGTTCTCAGCAGGAGAACAATTCTTCCTGGATACAATTGAACACGGTATTCTTGCGGAAGAAGGAATTGCTGCTCTGGAACGTGTTATCCAAGCTGGCAGAAATAAACCTGTTTTTGTTTCATCAATTGATCTTCAAAACCTAATGGCTCATGAGAGCAGAGTAAATGATACTCCAGATACGGACGGGATCAAATATGATCGGCCAAGTTTACAAAGTGAGTATGAGCCTCCACGTGATAGCATCGAAACAACTCTTGCTGAATATTGGGAAGATCTTCTTGGCGTTAGTAATATTGGTATCAATGATGAATTCTTCGAACTCGGCGGACACTCATTGATTGCAGTACGGTTGTTTGCAAAAATTAAGAAAAAATGGGGTGTAGAATATCCAATCTCTGTTTTATTCCAAGCACCAACCATAGCAGCAGGCGCTGATATGCTTCGTGCTGAACTTGGAATAGGTCTTGGTGAAGAACAAGCCGGCGATATTCAAAAGGATAAACCATCCTTTAGCTTACTAGTTCCAATGACCAAAGTGGGCCAAGGAAGCAGACCACCATTTTATCTAGTTGCTGGTATGTTTGGTAATGTGCTAAATCTAAGACACTTGGCAACTCACTTAGGCCAAGAACAAACTGTTTATGCGATACAGGCGCGTGGTTTATATGGAGATGATAAACCCCATAATCGATTTGAAGATATGGCAAAAGACAGTCTGGCTGCTATTCGTGAAGTTCAACCCGAAGGCCCTTATTTTATTGGAGGCTTTTCAGGTGGTGGAATCGTCGCCTACGAAATGGCACAACAACTCTTAGCTGCAGGTGAAGAAATTGGAACTCTAGTCATGCTGGATTCAATACCTGCGAGAATTCCAACAGCAACAAAAATGGACCGCCTTAAAATCCAGTTGATCCATATGGGAGAGCAGGGGCTGAAGTTTCCAATAAACTGGGCAGTCAACCGTTATAACTGGGAAACAAGGAAGCTCTGGAAAAATAAAGAAGAGATGACCCCAGCAGAGTTCAGATCTGAAGAAATTGAAGCAGCCTTCCTTGAAGCATGTGCTGTCTATGAGCATAAGCCATATCCTGGCCAGGTTGAGTTATTCCGACCTCCATTCCAGGAAAGATATGTGATGGGACCAGGACGAGTACTGAATGAGTCTAGAGAATATCTCGATGAGGCCAATCACTGGCGACAGTACATTACTGGCAAACTAAATGTGCATATGGTGACAGGAGATCATGACTCAATGGTCCTGGAACCCCATGTCCGTGTTCTGGCAAATAAACTTAAAGTGTGTTTGAATGAAGCCTATAAGAATATGGAAAGTAAGTTAGGTAATAGTGAAAATAAAGTTTTAGCAGCAAATGAAGCAGCGGAATAAATATGTATTTTTAGATAATCTTTTTGAAAACAGTGAGATTCGTGTTGCCGTATCCCAACTGCACGGTTCTGTATGTGAATTATTCCCACCAGAAATGAATTATGTTCAAGGGTGTATACCACAGCGGATTCGTGAATATACCGCTGGCCGTCTAATCGCTAGAGATCTTTTAAGCTATCATAACATTTATAACTTTCCTTTACTCAGTGATAACGATCGAGTACCTATCTGGCCAAGTGACATTCTTGGTACGATTGCTCATTGTAAAGAGTATTGTGTTGTTGCAATTACAGGAATTTCGAAGCAAGAGAATTTATTTGGCATTGGAGTAGATGTAGAGCCAGAACAATCAATTGAACCTGAATTATGGCCTTTTATTCTAAGAGAAGACGAATTAAAGACGATTGAAAATATTCCTTTGGGGGATAGAGGCAGTCTGGTGCGTAAAATCTTCTGTGCTAAAGAAGCGGTTTATAAAAGCGTCTTTCCAAAAGTGAGAAAAATTATAGAATTCCAGGATGTTAAAATTGATTTCTTACCAGGTAATGTAAACTTCGAAGCCTCATTTTTTGACGAGACAATCCAAAATGCTCTAACAATAAATAAAAGTTACGGTACTATTCATATATATCAAGGACATATATTCTCAGGTGCCAGAACATATATGTAGTATTACCTGTCATTATATTTATTATTCACACCTTTCTTCTATATGTATATTGCATTTCTATTTTCAGCAATCTAGTTTATAAGTTTAACCATATGCTTGAATAGCACCTGGCATGCGGTAGCAATGAGATAAGAGCAAAATTAATCTCGAACCACTCTGTTCCAACCATCTCAAATCAAGTCACATAAATCCCTAAAATTCAAGAAACACATGGAGAACATGAAATGCAGCTTGACCGCAAAATTTCTGTAATTGGTCTTGGTTATGTTGGCTTGCCGGTTGCAGTCAGTTTCTCCAAGATTAGTAAGGTGATTGCATTTGATATTAATAAAAAACGTATAGATGAATTACGCAAAAGAATTGATTGTACAGGTGAAGTGGATCACGAAGATCTAAAATCAAATAAGCTTTATTTCACTCATGAAGACAAAGATCTCAATGACGCAGATTTCCATATAGTGACGGTGCCAACGCCAATAACAAAAAACCGCCAACCTGATTTATCTCCTCTTATTTCTGCAAGCAAAACAGTTGCAAGAAATTTAAAAAAAGGGGACATCGTTGTTTATGAGTCAACCGTATATCCAGGAGCAACAGAAGAAGAATGTGTTCCAATTTTAGAGGCAGAAAGTGGCTTGAGTTTTGGTAAAGATTTTTCAGTTGGATATTCCCCAGAGCGGATTAACCCAGGCGATAAAGAACATAGATTTGATACCATAACAAAAGTAGTCTCAGGATCAGATAAAAAAACATTAGAGGCCGTAGCTTCAGTTTATGGTTCCGTAGTTAGAGCTGGGATACATAAAGCAAATTCAATTAAGGTTGCTGAGGCAGCAAAAGTCATCGAAAACACCCAACGTGATTTGAATATTGCTTTAATGAATGAGTTGGCATTGATATTCGATAAACTGAATATTCGTAGTAGAGATGTTCTTCAAGCAGCAGGCACCAAATGGAATTTTCTTCCATTCACCCCAGGCCTTGTTGGTGGTCATTGTATTGGTGTGGATCCTTATTATCTCACGGCAAAAGCAGAAGCAGTTGGCTATTATCCAGAAGTTATTTTAGCAGGAAGACGTATAAACGATAATATGGGGGCTTTTATTGCTCAAAGGTTGATTAAATTTTTATCAACAAGCAGCAATAACCTGATACGTAATACAAAAATTGGTATTCTAGGATTAACATTTAAGGAAAATGTGCCGGATTTAAGAAATAGCCGCATCCCTGACATCATAAATGAGCTAATGAATTACGGGATAAACCCAATTATACATGATCCTATGGTTGATCCAGAGCAGGCAAACCAGGAATATGGGGTAAAAACCGCAGATCTAAGCCAATTTCATAATATGGATGCAGTAATATTCGCAGTTCCTCATCAGACATATTTAAAGGATATTCATACGCAACTACCCGGATATCTTCATGAAAATGGAATCGTGATTGATATAAAGTCAGCCTTGGATCCGTCCAAATTACCTAAAAATATGATGTATTGGAGCTTATAAAGGACCACGCCCAATGAGATAGAATTTGGTTAGAGATCAAAAGAAATGCTAATTTTATAGCCTGCTCATTTTTTGTGCAGGCTATATTTTTTGTTGTGCAATTGATTTGCACTGCAAAAAAGCTATCAGTCTTCCTTTAAAAGTTAATAGATTGATAAATATGGTATATTTCAACCATACTTAAATTGGCATAGCTCTTGCTCTTATAATATTCGATCACAATGCCTTCCCTCCCAAACGTGCATGGCACGGTGATTAAAGGCCCAAGGAAGGGCCTCAACTATGCAACGCTGTAGTGAACCAAGAATTGGCATAACTGTTTAACAGTTATTCTTAATCTTTGATCTACGGCGTTTTTTTATTTGAGGACAATAACTTGGACAACCTGAAAAATAAGAGAAGAACAAAGGACGATAGCATGACAGAAAAGGCGCAAGAGACTAAAGTTTCAACGTCTGTTAAGAATATAACGCGACGTGCAATGCTTGCAATCGCGATGGCAGTCGGTGTTGCTGGCGCGGCACTTCTAAATACCAGCCCAGCAAAAGCTGAACTTGAGCTGGAAAAAGAAGAGTTGAAATTCGGCTTTATTAAACTAACAGATATGGCCCCATTGGCTGTTGCTAAAGAAAAAGGCTTTTTTGAAGATGAGGGTCTTTTCGTAACGCTGGAAGCTCAAGCAAACTGGAAAGTTCTACTTGATGGCGTTATTGATGGCCGTCTTGATGGTGCTCATATGCTTGCTGGTCAGCCACTTGCAGCGACAATTGGTTTTGGTACAAAAGCTCACATTATCACACCATTTTCTATGGACTTGAATGGTAATGGTATCACAGTGTCTAACGAAGTTTGGGCTATGATGAAACCAAATATCCCAAAACAAGCGGACGGTAAACCACAACACCCAATTAAAGCAGATTACTTAAAGCCTGTAGTTGAAAAGTTCAAATCTGAGGGTAAGCCATTTAAAATGGGTATGGTTTTCCCTGTATCAACACACAACTATGAGCTTCGTTATTGGCTAGCAGCTGGTGGTATTCACCCTGGTTACTACTCAAAAACAGATATCACAGGTCAGATTCAAGCTGATGCATTGCTTTCAGTAACGCCTCCTCCACAAATGCCTGCAACTCTAGAAGCTGGAACGATCTATGGATATTGTGTTGGTGAGCCATGGAACCAGCAAGCGGTCTTTAAAGGCATTGGTGTTCCGGTTATTACTGACTATGAAATCTGGAAAAACAACCCAGAGAAAGTATTTGGTATTCGTGCTGATTTCGCTAAGAAATACCCAAACACAACTCTAGCGCTTGTGAAAGCTCTGATCCGTGCAGCAATCTGGCTGGATGAGAACGACAACGCAAACCGTAAAGAAGCAGTGAAAATGCTTTCTAAATCAGAATATGTTGGCGCTGATGAGGAAGTTATCGCAAACTCAATGACAGGGACATTTGAGTATGAAAAAGGTGATAAGCGTGATGTTCCAGACTTTAATGTGTTCTTCCGTTACTATGCAACTTACCCTTACTACTCAGATGCTGTTTGGTACCTATCACAAATGCGCCGTTGGGGGCAGATCACTGAAGGTAAAGAAGATAAATGGTATGACGAAGTAGCTAAGAAAGTTTACAAGCCAGATATCTACCTAAAAGCTGCAAAGCTTCTTGTTGATGAAGGAAAAGCTAAGAAAGAAGACTTCCCTTGGGATACAGACGGTTACCGTAAACCTCAATCAGAATTCATTGATGAAGTCACGTTTGATGGCCGCAAACCAAACGATTACTTGAAGAAATTCAAGATTGGTTTGAAAGGCAAACAGGTTGTGACTGGAAATAAAGTTTCTGAATAACTTAACCAAAAACAGCAGAGGCTTTTGCAAAAGCCTCTGCAAACTAATGATTTATAATGAGGCCAATGGCGGTCTGAACTAGTTTAAGCAGGGAATTTGAAAGGCTTTTATTATGAGCACTGCCACAAATGTTGCAGCCGATGACGCAAAAGCGAAAAAAGCAGCAAGCAAAGAAAAACTCTTTTCTCGTATTAATAAAATATCGAGTTATCTAGAAATGATTGGTCTCGGTTGGTTAACGCCAATCTTGAAGATAATGGCTGGTGACAATATTAAGTATCAGCTTAAAGAATTATGGCAGGGTTTATTTATTCCCCTAATAGCCATTATATTATTTATCTGGGGATGGTCGGTCCTCGCACCACAAGTACAAACAAGTCTTGGTGCAATTCCTGGTCCTTCACAAGTCATAGAGCAAACAAAAGTTCTTTGGGAAGATCACAAAGCAGAACGTGCGAAAGCTGCTGCATTTTATGAACGCCAGGACAAGCGGAACGCAAAACATATAGCAAACGGAAAACCTGACAAAGTAAGACACAGAAAATATACAGGTAAGCCGACATATATTGATCAGATATTCACAAGTCTCAGAACTGTATTTATGGGTTTTCTCATTGGTACAATCATCGCAATTCCAATTGGTATTGGGTGTGGTCTATCAAAAGAAATCAATGCGGCCTTTAATCCACTTATTCAGATCTTTAAACCAGTTTCGCCGCTCGCATGGTTGCCTATTGTAACAATGGTTGTGAGTGTGGCTTCGATCTATAGTGGTCTTGAAGCGTTTTTCCAGGTTTTGTTAGTCGCATCAATTGGTGCTGCACTCTTTGGAATTTTAACAGCGATATTCAATTCATTTAACATTCTTGAATCAGTTCTTTCATGGATAATTTTGTTTATCTTAACTGCGCTGGGGCTGGCTGCTGCTGTGTATTTTCTTGATATGAGCTTCTCTAAGGCCTTTATCACATCAGCTCTGACAGTGATGTTGTGTTCAATCTGGCCGACAATAATTAATACAGCACTTGGTGTTGCATCAATCGATAAGGATTTGATGAACGTTGGCCGCGTTTTACAACTTGATTGGAAAACTAAAGTTTTCAAACTTATCCTACCATCATCACTTCCATTAATCTTTACAGGTCTTCGTCTTTCTCTTGGTGTAGGCTGGATGGTTCTGATCGCAGCAGAAATGTTGGCGCAGAACCCAGGTCTCGGCAAGTTTGTATGGGATGAATTCCAAAACGGGTCGTCTTCCTCACTGGCGAAAATCATGGTTGCAGTGTTTACAATTGGTATTATCGGCTTCATGCTTGATCGTGTCATGATGACACTGCAATCCATGTTTACATTCAGTTCAACACGTTAAGGGGAGAGATATAAATGGCATTTCTTGAACTTAAAAATGTTGATAAATACTACGGTGTGGAAGGAAACCGCACCGAAGTTTTAAAGGATATCAATCTTGAAATTGAAGAAGGTGAATTTGTTGCCATTGTTGGTTTTTCAGGATCAGGAAAAACCACACTTATTTCTACAATTGCAGGGTTAATTAAAGCAGATAATGGTGATGTTAAACTGAAAGATAAGCCTGTAAAAGGACCAGGGCCAGATAGAGGGCTCGTTTTCCAAAGTTACAGCCTTATGCCTTGGATGACTGTCTATGATAATGTTGCTTTGTCGGTTGATACTGTTTTTAAGAAGTGGTCTCAAAGTAAGCGTAAGGAACATATTTTAAAATATATTGATATGGTTGGTCTAAGCCATGCGATTGATCGTAGGCCAGCTGAACTATCAGGTGGTATGAGACAGCGCGTATCTGTGGCACGCGCCTTGGCAATGAGCCCTGAGATACTTCTTCTTGACGAACCACTTTCCGCACTAGATGCCCTAACACGTTCTAAACTTCAGGACGAAATCGAGGAAATCTGGCGTAAAGAAAAGAAAACTGTCATCTTGATCACAAATGATGTGGATGAGGCCATTTATTTGGCAGACAGGATTATTCCTTTAACTCCTGGACCAAATGCAACACTAGGTCCAGAGTTTAAAGTGAATATTTCTCGCCCAAGAGAGCGCACATCACTAAACAATGACCCGGAATTCATACGTTTAAGAAATGATATTACGCAATATCTTATGAAGATCGGTGTTGAGCGTGGAGCACAAAATGATAGCATCATTCTACCAAAAGTCGTTCCTATAACTGCTCAAAACAAGAAAAAGAAGAAAACGGAAAAGGTTGTGGATGAGCTTCCACAAGCAGCAATAGATGCAGCAAAGCCTCTTACAGCAGACTTTGAGCACGGCCGTTTTGTTGAATTTGTCAGCCTGACAAAAGTTTATCCAACACCAAAAGGTCCTCTAACAGTTGTTGAGAACTTTGACCTTAAAATCCGTAAAGGTGAATTTATCTCTCTCATAGGGCACTCTGGATGTGGTAAGTCAACTGTTCTTTCTATGTGCGCAGGACTGAATGAAATATCAAGCGGTGGTGTCGTCCTAGACGGTTGGGAAATCTCAAATGCAGGTCCTGATCGGGGTGTTGTATTCCAGGCACCAAGTCTTTTCCCTTGGCTCACAGCACGCCAGAACGTTGCTCTCGGTGTTGAGCGTGTTTATCCTCATGCGTCAGATGCTGAGAGACGTGATATTATTGAATATTACCTGTCTCGAGTAGGACTAGCCGAGGCTATGGATAAAATGGCAGCTGATTTATCAAACGGTATGAAACAGCGTGTGGGTATTGCCAGAGCCTTTGCATTATCACCAAAACTTCTTCTCCTTGATGAGCCATTCGGTATGCTTGACTCGTTAACAAGGTGGGAACTGCAGGAAGTCCTTATGGAAGTTTGGTCACGGACTCAAGTAACAGCAATCTGTGTAACCCATGATGTTGACGAAGCCATTCTATTGGCGGACAGGGTTGTGATGATGTCAAACGGCCCACGAGCAAAAGTTGGTAAAGTTATGGAAGTTGACTTGCCACATCCAAGATCACGTAAAGCGCTGTTAAGTCATCCCGATTATTACAAATACCGTGGACAGCTCTTAACCTTCCTGGAAGAATATGAAGGTGGTGATCCTGAAACAAAAGAAAAAGAAGAGGAAAAACAAAAGGATGGTAAAGCGGCTGCATAAGATCGTCTTAAATTTGTCCAACTTTCCTTTATAAAACTTTTAAAAACACCCATTGTTCAATATGGGTGTTTTTTTTATGTGCCATATGGAAGATGTATATAGTGATACATATATAGCTATATCTGACCCCTCTGACAGTTTATGAAAATCCATACGTCTTCATAAAATTTATTGCGGCTTATCAGATAGTTAGAAATAATAAATATGTTTCAGGCGACGAGGCCTTTTTATGAGAGTTTTTGCAATATCAGATTTGCATATTGATTATGAGAAAAATAAATTATGGTTATTTAGTCTTTCAGAATATGACTATAAGAAAGATATTCTGATCGTTGCTGGTGATATAACAGATAAACTTGATTTACTGGAAAAGTCTTTTCAGTATCTTGCGAAAATATTCCATAAAGTTTTATACATTCCAGGGAATCACGAACTCTGGGTCGCACGCAGTGAAATCGAAAATTCTATTGAGAAATATCATCATATCTGCAAATGCGCAGATGATAATGGCATATCAAGGGATATATATCACTATAACGGAACATCAATAGTTCCCTTATTAGGTTGGTATGATTTTTCATTTGGCGAGCCAGGAGAAAAAATAAAGAAGGCCTGGAATGACTTTTATGCGTGTGAATGGCCAAAAGGGTTTGATCTAACTGATGTTACAAAATTTTTTGTAGAGCAGAACACCAAATACTTAGACACCCAGAACGAAAAAATAATTAGTTTTTCTCATTTTCTACCAACGATCGATGTTATGCCAAGGACAATCCCTGGAAAATTCCATTATATATATCCGGTGTTAGGCAGCAATTTATTAGGTGAACAACTAAAGATACTCAAACCACAAATTCATATATATGGTCATAGCCACGTAAACAGAAATATTCACATTGATGGAATTGAATATATTAATAATGCATTTGGCTATCCAAATGAAAATCATATTACTTGTAAGGAATTATATTTGATTGATGAATTTTAAGATATTGAGGAAAAGACATGTATGGAAAATTCTATCCTATATTTTGGGGGGTATTTGTGTTCTCTCTCTAGCGATTACTGCTATAACCTTAGGGAGTGTTTTAATATTTAGTTTTTTCTCACCTCACTATGAAGTTGCAGAGACGATCAGCCATTTTCGATTATATATTATTCTAGGCTTGATAATTGTTTCGCTATGTTTCCTCATGCTCAGAAACTACTCTCTTTTATTGATGACGTTGAGTTTCTTGGGAATAGGTATTTTCAGTATTATTCCTTTTTCCTACAATTGGAATAGTTTCATTGTATCTGCCAAGAAAACAGATATTAATCTATTACAGCTTAATTTGTTTCATAGAAATTCCAATAAACAGGCTGTTATAAATTTAATTCAAAAACATAATCCTGATGTCATTACTTTTCAGGAAGTCTCTCCTCGAAACAGGAAAATTATCAATAAGCTCTCTAAATCTTATCCATACAGAATGTTATGTCATTCTTCAGGTGTCCGCAGTATAGCTATTTTATCTCGTTTCCCAAAAGCATCAAAGCGCAGTCAGGGCTGCATAAAAAGCAAAGGTCTTGGCTGGATGCAAATTAGAGTTAATAATAAACTCGTAAGTGTTGCGTCCATTCATTTGCGTTGGCCTTATCCTTACAACCAGAGATCTCAAATAAAATTTCTTGATAAACACCTTAGAGCAATTCCCAGGCCTGTGCTATTAGCAGGAGATTTTAATGCAACACCCTGGAGTGATGCATTAAGAAAAATTACAAAAGCAACAAATACAAATGTAGTAGGTGGGCTCAGGTTAACCTATCATCTTGACCTAAAACGCTGGAGAACTTTCCGAAAATTACCACTAGATTTTACAATCGGATTACCAATCGATCATGTCCTAACATCTCCAAAGCTCAACGTTCACACAATCCTAAAAGAGCAATTTGTGGGCTCCGATCACTTTCCCATTGTTGCCAAAATGATTTTTAGGTAATAAATCTAATACCTCTATATATAATTCGAGAATAAATAAAACTCCCAGATATAGGATATTAGGTTTTTATATTTATTTTCAGTAGTTTAAAAAAACACAAACAAGATGACAGTTAATATGGATCATTTACACAAATTTTGTGTTGCCCCAATGATGGATTGGACAGACCGGCACTGCCGCGTCTTTCACCGTCAATTGTCTCGTCATGCTTTGTTGTATACCGAAATGGTTACCGCCGATGCTGTCTGGCATGGGGAACGCGATAGGTTGATTGGTTTTGATCCAATGGAACATCCAGTTGCCTTGCAGCTTGGTGGAAGCAACCCTGATAAATTGGCACGAGCGGCGCGTATTGGGGAAGACTTTGGTTATGATGAAATTAACCTAAATGTAGGATGTCCTTCAGATCGCGTGCAGTCTGGAAAATTCGGTGCATGCTTGATGGCAGAACCAGAACTTGTAGCAGAGTGTGTCGCTTCTATGATAAAGGAAGTAAACATCCCCGTTACTGTCAAGCATAGGATTGGCATTGATGATCAAGATAGCGAACAAGATTTGACAAGGTTTGTTTCTATGGTCAGAAGTGCCGGATGTAAAATATTTATTGTGCATGCCCGCAAAGCTTGGCTAAAAGGCCTTAGTCCTAAGGAGAATAGAGATATTCCACCATTAGATTATGATAGAGTTTATCGACTAAAACAATCCTTCCCTGATTTGACAATAGTTATTAATGGAGGCATTGAAACGCTAGACGATAGCTTAACTCATCTAAATCATGTCGATGGCGTTATGATAGGCAGGGCTGCTTATCAGAATCCCTATATGATGAGTGAGGTTGACCAAAAAATTTATGGGGGACACAATCCAGTTCTTTCCAGGCAAGATGTTATTTTGCAATATATTCCTTACGTAAAGCAGCAGTTACAAAAAGGTGTAAGATTGCATCAAATGACCAGGCATATTTTAGGGCTTTTCCAAAGCGTTCCCAGAGCTAAAATTTGGAGACGTTATTTAAGTGAGAATGCCCCTAAGGTAGATTCAGATATTTCTGTTTTAACTGATGCCTTGGAATTTGTATGCTCTGGTGAAGCAAAACAATTAGATCGTGTCGTAGAATAAAAAAATATAAAGAAGTGTGATACAAGATTTGGACCTGTCTTTAGCTGAAATATTACCACTTATAGTTGCTTTACTTCTAGGTGGACTTCTAACTGGTTTTCTTGCGGGAATGTTTGGTATTGGCGGGGGAGGAATAATGGTTCCTATCCTCTACGAGCTTTTTACAGCAATAGGAATTGATGAGTCTGTCAGAACACACCTTGCCGTTGGAACATCTTTAGCCGTCATCATACCAACCTCAATTAGGTCTTTTTCTGCTCATAAGGCAAAAGGTGCGGTCGATATGTCTGTGGTGCGGAGTTGGGGGGCTGGAGTCTTTATCGGTGTTTTGTTTGGTATTGCTCTGACATCTGTAGTTGATGGTTCTGTCTTACGGGGAGTTTATGCGTTCTGTGCATTCTTAATTGCCCTTAAACTAATTTTTGCAAGTGAGAATATGAAGTTCGGGTCTCAATTACCCTCTCAGCCATATTCAAGTGGATTAAGTGTATTTTTTGGAATAGCCTCAACATTAATGGGAATAGGCGGAGGAATATTTATTTCTTCGGTCATGACATTATACGGACGTGCTATCCACCAGGCAATTGCAACCTCATCAGGCTTTGGCGTCATCATTGCAGTACCAGCGACATTAGGGTATATCTGGGCAGGATGGGGGCAAGAAACTTTGCCGTTTGGCTCATTTGGTTATGTCAGTCTTATTGGCGCGGCAATTCTTATTCCAATGAGTGTTTGGGCGGCCCCTTATGGAGTGAAAGCCTCGCATTCATTATCAAAACGTCATTTAGAAATCGCCTTCGGAGTTTTCCTACTATTTGCAGCAATCAGATTTATTATTAGTTTTATATAGGCGATTGATTTATATGAAGTATTGTCCAGTGTTATGCAGTTATCGTTTACCTAGCTATTGGACGTATGCGTAGCATCTATACCAAAAAACCCGTAGATGGCTTATATCTAAATGTATGTATGTATATTTTTATAAGTGGATTGAAAAATGCCAGATTCTGTAAAACAAAATCAGCCTAATGGTGTGCTCACCACACGAACCCTCGCAATGCCTGCTGATGCGAACCCAAGTGGTGATATTTTCGGTGGATGGGTCTTATCGCAGATGGACATTGCGGCAGGTATTTGTGCGGTTGATCGCTGTAAAGGACGTGCTGTCACAATTGCAGTGAATGCGATGACTTTTATTGAACCCGTCAATGTTGGTGATGTAATGTGTGTTTATTCCAGGATTGAAAAAGAAGGACGTACATCCATGACAATACATCTTGAGGCTTGGGTCTTAAGACAACGTTTGGGAGAGCGAGTTAAAGTTACAGATGGCATTTTCACATTTGTATCACTTGATGAAGATGGGCGTCCAAAGCCTTTGCCACCAAAAGAAACCGAAAGCAGGGGATTTTGGAATAAGGTTATAAAGTAGCTTAGCAAGTCATGGTTAATAGCTCAAACCTACTCAAACTTATTACATCAGATAACTGGATGATAGAAGTTTTGCAGACTGCAAGCGAGCTTGATCTACCTGATTGGATGATTGGTGCAGGATTCATACGAAATAAGGTTTGGGACCATTTGCATGGTTTTGAAAATGAAAAGGTCCCAACAGCAGATATTGATTTAATTTATTTCGACACTGATGACCTTTCAGAAACAACCGAAAAAAGATATGACGCGGTGTTACAATCAAAGTGTCATGTAAATTGGTCTAGCAAAAACCAGGCGAGAATGCATCACATAAACAATCGACCTGTCCCATATAGATCAACTCAAGAAGCCTTATCTGAATGGGTTGAAACGGCAACATGTATTGCTGTGCGAATAGAAAAGTCAACTGGTGATTTAAATCTCTACGCTCCTCATGGCTTAGAAGACCTATATAACTTAATACTGCGGCCAACGCCCGCTTTTCGTGATAAGCTGGGGGTATTCCATCAAAGAATTAAGGACAAGGAATGGTTGTTAAAGTGGCCAAGATTACAAGTAGTAATCGAATAGTCTTAGGTTGTTTTAGCGCCAATGATAATTTCTTCAATTTCTAGAGTAAAATCAGAAGAGGTATCATCCCCATCAATCGCGATCCATATTGCGCCAGTTGGCACATTTTTGGGAAATGTGTATTCAAATTCAAAAGGTCCATTTTCTTGCAAAAGCCAGACAAATTTCTCTTTTATAAGATCGCTTTTAGGGTGTGTCCTTTCATGCCCCAGTAATCTTGTTTGTTGGACAGCGTTAAGAAAGACAATATGACCAATACCAGAATCTTTAGGCGCTAATTCAAGCAATCTAAGAACCCAGTTAGGAGCCACTTGCCGCTCTAGGAAACTCATAGAGCGTTCACCAGGGACGACCAGCCCCACACGCAAAACAAAATCATCAGCCTTTCTATCATAACCTTGTCTTCTGTGTTTTAAATTGAGTGGTCCGCCTAACAAATGCCCTCGGATTTTTACTGCTTGGATATTATAGACTTGTGAAAGAGGTAAAACGATTGGCCCACTAGATTTTTTAACATCTACAATCATTTTATTTTCACTAAAGGCAATAGAGTGGTTGGGAATATCGCCAATCGGAAAGGAGTGCCATAGGTCGGGGTTAGACAGAGGTATATAAAAAAATGCGAATGAAAAAAGACATGACCTGTTAATGAGCTTTAGGTCTACTAAAAATGTAAAGAGAGATTTCAACCAATTAAAAAACATTGTTTCATACTCATTTTGAGAGCTGTCAAAAGTTTTGTTAAAAAGGGCGGAATGTCTTGGGGAAATTAAGAGCAGCCAACCACTTTTAACAATTTGAATCGCTAATGTGCTAAAACAATTTTGAGTTAAAAACGAGGCTAGGATAGTTCAATTTTTTGTTAAATTTAGGTTACTTAGCTTTATGTAAAATATCTCTGATCAAGAATGCATGGATATTAAGGAAGATCCCTGACACTCTCAAAACACATCACTTCCATTGGAATATCTTCATCTCTTAAAACGACGAACTCCGTTTTGAAGTTCTCAGGTTTGATAGACAGATGTTTAAGCATATTTTCTGACATAATAATTTGAGCTTTTTTTTCTGTAGTCAGCTCTTCTAATCGGATAGCAGTTTTGACAGCTTTGCCCATGATGCTGAGAGACGCATTTTCCTTATGGCCAATCTGGCCAATAACGATCGGTCCATAATGTAACCCAATACCGACGCGCAGAGGAGCAGGGAGCTTTTTAGAAAGCCTTTTGTTTAGTCTCGCAACTCTCTTATAGATTTTCTTCACAGAAGATATAGCAGCCCTGCTGCCTTCTTTTGGTGAGTCTTTTATACCAAAAACCGCAATTAAACTGTCTCCCACATACTGGACTATCCAACCCTTCTCTGAATAAATAGCATTTCCAACCGTATCAAAGAAAAGATTTAACATGATAATGATATCTTTGGGATGTTTGTTTTTACTCCATTTCGTAAACCCTCTGAGATCAAGACACATAATGACAGCATCAGAAATCATTCCATCAGTTTCTTCTGATAGAAGGTCAGGAGCATGAGAGCTGGATAGAGATTTTGGGGATGACGCAGAGTTGCTTTTATAGAATTCCAATTCCTGAATAAGCGCTATAATGAAAACTGTCACTAACAATAAAAATGCCAGCCAAAACAGACTCTCGATTGTAAATAGATGAGCTGCCATAATGTTTATTATATTCAATTTTTTCCCTGTTATGACTTTCAATCAATGAATTATATATTCTGTTTCATCTAATAGAAATAACCTTAGATAAAAAAAAGTTAAAATAAAACAAAAAGTTCTATTTGTTTATGAATGTTCTGGGGACAATTTTAAAAACCGCCTTGATATTATATCTGCATCCAGCTCAATAGTGAAGCTCATAAAATTAATGAAGAATTATTGGTCTATTATGTAATGCCTATTCACCTTGTGAAATTATGTGTTGGTATTGAGAGTTTCGAAGATCTGCAGGCACGTATCCAAAAGTATATGAAACCAAAGGATACAGGACGAGAGCAGTCATATACAACACATACGACCCGTATGGTCCCTAAGAAATCTGAGGAACTAATTGCCACAGGCTCACTATATTGGGTGATAAAAGGAGTTATAAGCGCTCGCCAAAAAATTATTGATATTAGAACATTTCAGGACAGTGAGGGCATCAACAGATGTAATCTATGTCTTGAAGCCGTTCTTGTAGCAACACAGAACTATCCAAGAAGGCCCTTTCAGGGATGGCGATATTTAACTGATGAAGATGCGCCCAAGGACCTCTCTGGCGATATTTTAAGATCTCATATAGACCCTAAAATGAGGGCAGAACTCCAGGAACTTAGGCTGATATAGTTAAGAAGTTCTGCCTTATGATACATATGCATTAAGCTAAAGCAGTTTGGATATTTGAGGTATGATTATTTTCAGGTGCCGTTTCAATATTTTGAGTATTAGCAATACCTAGCTTTTCAGCAAGTTGGTCAGCACCACCAACATATTGACCATCAATCCAGATCTGAGGAACAGTGATAGGCGTTTTAGGGCCAACGATTGGTTTAACACGTGCGATCATTTCATAAAGCGCAGAAGGCTCACGTACAACATCATGATACTGATAATCAATCCCAGCATCTTGTAAGTAGCTTTTTGCACGATGGCAATGAGGACATTTTTCTTTACCAAATAAACGTGTTCCTTGAATCTCAGAACGTTCAACATGAGCTTTGATAATCGCCTCAGTAAGGATGCCTCTATTGAGTGCATATCCTTGGCTGATTATTTTACCTTCAACCAAAACGATTGGAGCATGCCAGCCACCTTTTGGCAGAGGTTTCCACCATTCAGAGAGCCATTCTCGAACATCCAGCTCAACTGGAATTCCGGCAAGCTCAGTAGCAAAAGTATCTTCAATAACATCTCTTGTAAGAGCGCATTCTCCGCAAGGAATTTTAACTTTAAATGGTCCCCATTGACCCGCCCAACGATAGAGTGTGACACGGACAGGATTTATAGCTTGTGTTTCAGTCATGATTTATTTCCCTAATCTATAAAAAGTGTGTGTTCTTTTATTTAAATCAGGGGAGGGAGTAAAAATTTCAATGGATCTGATATTTTTGTGATGAAGATGTTATGACCCCAATATGAGGTCATAACCATTAACCTTATGATTTATCTGAAACAGCAAAGTTAAATTCCTTTAAATGGCCAGGAATTGTAACGTTATCCTGGTTGCGTGGGTCGTCCTGAGGTTGCAGGGTTATCGTTTTCAAGGGAATGACCCCAGCCCAGATTGGCAGATCATAATCTGCTTCATCATCAACCGGCATACCAGTTCTGATCTTTGCAGATGCTTCGTCAATCTGCATACTCATAACACGAGTTGCATTAACTTCTTTTTCCTTAATAGGCCTGAGCTCATCCCAACGCCCAGGGAAAAAAGCATCCATCATATCCTTTAGCTTTTCTGCCTTTAAATCATAATCTTCGATAGTCTTAGCTTTGCCATAGAGTATAGCAGATCTAAAATTCATAGAGTGATGAAAAGCCGATCTGGCCATAACAAATCCATCTAACAAAGTTACAGAAAGACAAACCTCTTGTTCATCAGAAGCTTTCAAGGTGTAACTTGCAGGCGCACCATGCCAATAAACATGATCTCCTTTTCGCCACTGTAAGGTCGGCATAACCGCAGGATGTCCCTCTCTTATATATCCTATATGACAAAGTGGCATGGCATCCAAAATTTCATAAATCGTTGTGCGGTCTAGAGTAACTCTCTTAGACCGTCTTTTTGCTTGTGTGCGCTGGGTTACCGGAAAACTATTTTCTGTCATGATGCACCTCACCAAGGCTTTATGTGTGTTGTTTCATATATTGGTCTCTATATCGACAAAATAATCATTTTTTGGTATGTAATAAATATCCAGTTATAAACAAAATGACCATACCAGATCATGTCAGATGCTAGCTTAATTACACTTACATTGAACAAGCAGAGTGCCACGCCCTTGTTCCAACAGATTTATGACGCCCTGAAAGCCCGTGTGATATCCGGAGCGCTTGAGGCTGGGTATCGTTTGCCTTCGTCTAGAAGTTTTGCATCAGAACTTGGTGTGTCACGGTCTAGTATCTTGGCAGCATATGACCAATTAAGTGCGGAAGGGTATATAGAGGGGCGTTCTCGGACAGGGATTTATGTCAGTGACTTGCCAGACCTGAACATTACACAAAAAGTATCTGAAAAAAGCATCAGATCAAATAAAAGAAATCCGCAAGACATATCTGAAGTTAAAGATCCGGTTCCCTTTGCACCTGGGTTGCCGGATATGAGGCTTTTTCCATATGTAAAATGGGGGCGCTGCATATCGCGTGTTGCAAGATTATACCCAGAACAATTTGTTATTTCTAACGATAATTTTGGAAACATAGATCTGAGAGAAGCAATATGCCAGCATTTAAGCGAATGGAGGGGTATTAAAGCAACCCCCGAACAGATCATTATAACATCTGGTGCATCAGGAGCCTTGGACTTAATTACCAACACACTCGCAAAGGCAGACGATTTAATAGCTCTGGAAAATCCAGGATACCGGGTCATAAATAATTATGTGCTAAAAATCGGAGCAAAGCCAGTCTGGTTGGGTGTCGATGAGCATGGAGCAAGAATATCATCTCTAAAAAAACGAAAACACGTAAAACTGATTATCTTGACACCTTCTCATCAATTTCCTCTTGGCGGAACGATGCCAACAGCACGAAGGGCAGAATTTCTAAATTATGCAGAACAGGAAAAAAGCTGGCTGATAGAAGATGATTTTGATAGTGAATTTCGTTATTCAGGACGCCCCATCCCAGCACTTGCAAGCATGGATCAAACAGGGCGGGTTCTCTATGTCGGAAGTTTCGCAAAGATCTTCTCAACCAGTTTAAGAGTAGGCTATCTGGTCATTCCCAACCAGTTGATAGAAACCTTCAGAACAACCCTAAATCTTTACAGAACATCAGCATCAACGATGCCCCAATATGCCCTTGCAGAGTTCATGAAAACAGGTGAGTTCCATAAACACATCCGCCGTATGCGGCGCATTTATGCAGGTCGGAGAAAACATTTTATTGAGCTGTTAGAAACAGAATTAAAGAACTCTATTAACTTTGAAGACCATGGGGCTGGCATGCAAATCGCCATTAATTTGAATAAAAACATCAACGATATAGATCTTTCAAAAAAAGCACAAAAACTTGGCATTCAATGCCCAGCCTTATCAGAGTTTTACACCCAATCCCAACAGTCAGGCTTGCTTCTTGGATTCTGCGCTTTTCAGGAAGATGAAATGTTCAAACCAATGAAAAAATTAAAACAAATTCTGAAATAAAAATTATCACCTGGCCTTTTAGGGGGCAAGGGGGGATAAGCCAGGTGATAGTAAGGGGGATATAACGAATAGATCTTAAGAGATTTACTGTTTCGTTCCATTTACATATGGTGAGATAAATTTTAGTTTCAAGTGATTTGTGAACTTTTTTTGCCACAGGCAAATAAATAATAAAGATTTTACATATTTATATGGCTTGGAGTGTTATGAGAAATATATTGGGTTGGTTTTTTAGGTGAAGTGTAATTGATCATTGTCATTTTAGCCTACACCCATAAATGGACAGTTCAAAGCATTAAAAAAGCCCAGGTTTCTGGGCTTTGATTTTGGGATATTTAGGACGACCCTATTTTAGACAATTTCGGCGGTTCTTCTGTCAACCCCGCCACTTGTCCCATTACCTCCAAATAAAACTTTTCTTTCGCTAGACGTAAAGAAGTAAAGATAACTATAGCTCAGCCTATCTCTGGTATTTAGAACAATCAACATCTTTTATAAACTTATTGTGCTTCTCAATCATTTTTTCAGCTGCGGCCGCCGCGCCCCTTATGGTATATAGACCAAGATTTCTTCCACATGAATAAAACGTAATCGCCGTGACATCTCCTTTATCTATATTATCATAGTAAGTAGGGATCTCAATATCATAGTTTTTCTTAAAAAAATCTTTGAATTTTTGGGCGATTTGCTTTCCGGAGGCTTTCATATTTGGGCTCCTACTAACATACAAAACAAGGTCCTGTGTGTCGATAGAGCGGTTAAGGGCTTTGGAAGATTGCTCTCTGCTTGTTGAATCAGTCTTAAGAACAATGGCTTGAGGTGATTCAGCAGAGGTTTTATCAGAAAACACTCCAAGGACCGTAATACCAGAGAGAATTGTTAACATACCAGCGACAAAGGTATTCTTAACCACTCCCATAACTTGATTGCACAATAACCAATTTAACATGCTCAAGGCTCCCTAATTAAATTTTATTTTGGGGTTTATATCTAGCATAAGTTAGTAAATTAAGCTATCAAACTGCGAGTTTAAATGCGGCTTTTGTGTTACCCCTATTTAGAGATGTTACATTCGGATTCGCATAATATTCACATATGGGAATAATAGATTGGGTATTATGGAAGTTTTCTACAGAACATCATGTACCTTTTTAGGAAAAGACCCACTTTTAAGCTATAAGAACATTATTTTATAGGTATATTTCGTAATGTTATCATTTTCCATCCTCTAATGTCTGTCCCACCAGTATTTATTCTAACAGCCGATGCATAGCGAGCACTTCTTGAGACACCTCTGAATGTTAATTTCGCACGCACTGGTACCCCTTGAATTAGAGCGTGATAAGAGTTTAATTTCTTATTGATTCCAGAAAATCTTAAGTTTGCTATTCTTATTTGTGCTCCTTGATCATCAAACAATGAAGAAAGATCACCAATACCAAGTTTACCATCTTTTCCTTGCGCTGTAATAAAGACTATACATTCCACTACTCCTGAAATTCTATTACATTTCTCTATATTAAATTCAAAGATTCCTGATGTAGAAGTTGAAGCAGCGTTTTTAGGTTTAAAAGCTGGTTTTAACGAGGGATTTTGGTTTGAGTTTCTACTTTCAATCTCATCAATTCTGTTATTCAAACATTCTAGGACACGTTGAATATCACTAACTTTTGGATTGCTACCTAAGATTTGTGTTACAGCTTTTTGCATTTGCCGTGTTTGAGGCAATCAGAAATAATAATAAAATAAATATTCGCACTATCATTATCCTCTTTCTAAAAACGATTTTACTAATCTTCTATAATTCCTAAACATGAGAGCGGTTTATCTAGTACATCACATTTATCTATAGCCCCGCTTTTTTGGGGATTATATCTGCTCTTATCTCTTGATGGCACAAAATAATAATCGCCTTTTACTTGGTCATAATATGCTGGATACTGATTGTGATTTACAGTTTGTGCTAATTCTTCAACCTGTCCTCGTAAACGTTTAGCGAGATCTGTCAGTTTCAAACCAGGTGTTTTTAATAAGGGTAAAATCTTCCTTGTATAAACTGAGTTTGGATTAGGATCATTATCACCTAACCTATCCAGTGCTGTCTGGCGGAAACCAGCAGAAAACATTACGAATGTTCCGCGAGGTGGTTCTATCCGAGTGAGTCCTCTAGCAGAGCCCAGTGAGCGTGTTCCTTGACGTGGAAACGGATTATCTCTACACGCGTCTATAACAATAATACTTATACGACTTTTTTTTTCATCTATGGCATATATTATTTCATCAATAGCAAAAGATTCTTTTGTTACAAAACGTTCATTTCCTGGTTTAACTTTTGGAATATCAATAGGAAGCAGATAATTACGATTTCGTATTTCAACACCATGTCCAGCGTAATAAAAAAAGACTTCGTCATCAGGTTGAATTTTTGAAATAAAATCAGAATAGATTGCAAAGTTCATGTCTCTGCTTTTTAAGTTATCTAATTGTGTTACCTCAAATCCAATTTCTCTTAAAACTGATGCTATAGCCTGAGAGTCATTCACAGCTTTTTGAAGTTTGCTGACTTCATTATATTCGTTATTTCCTATAACTAAAGCCAGTCTTTTAGAATGAGCGTGCGGTATAAATATTGTGATTAAAATAATACTTAAAATAACAGATAAAAAATGGTTATTCATATTCATTCCAGAAAAGTAATTTACTATAATTGTGATTATATTAAATTACATGCAAATGTATGTATTTTAAGCGCAACACATAAAAAAATAGAGACATTACTATATTGCGGGTACAGTCAATGATCCGCATAATCCCACATATGGAAAATGAAAAACTCAGCTGGGTGCATGATCGTAACGCGCCTTACAAAAATATCCCATTAACAAAAAACTAATCATGAAAAATCTCAACACATTGAAATCAAAGGAATAAAAAACACAAAAAAAGTTATCCTCACACCCTAAACCTACATTATATTAGAGTGTGTAAGCCTATTGAGCTGGCAAAACCTAAAAAACAAGGAGAGTTAAAAAATACAATATGCGTTTTCAAACGCACGAGTGCATTTGCAAATTTTAGCAAATTACAAAAGCTTGTCTTCGAATTCAAAACTATAAATGGCTGACTATGACAGTTGCCTAATAAGAAGAACCAGGGCCGCCACCAATAGCATTTCTCGCAGCACCAACACCAGCAAATATAGACTGAAGGATTGAATCTTCTCCGCGGTGAGTTGGTGTTTTACGGCTAATAAAGTCATAGAGTTTGCCATCTTTTAGCCCATAATTGGCAAGGCGTTGCACCTCTTCAGTCTTATTAAAATAGACAACAACGACACGACGGTTGACAACTTTTGGCTTCAAAAAAGCATAATGTTTCTGTGTACTGGAGATGTAATAAAAGGCACCACCACCAACAGTTGAAGTTGTGGCTGGCGTTCCAAGTGCAAGTTTCACCTGGTCTTTCCCCATCCCAGGTCTGACCTGCTTAATTTCTTCGTCCGTCAGGATATTGCCATGATGATTGACCTGATGAGCACAGGAAACAAGAAAACAAGCGAAAACACTTATAATAATGACACTGATATTACGGGAAAAACGTTCTAAAAATCCTGATTTTTTCATCTTGTGGCTTTGTCTCATATTTTAAATTTTAGGCCTAATTCTTATTTTTCACTATTAAGACCATTGATCCTGAACCGAAGATTAATCTTTAAACTTTGGCAATTTTCTGTTTAAAGCGATGCGAATTTATGCCCAATGCTCAAAAAGTTGTTATCATAATAGAGTCTTATGCTCATAAATATGTATTATGAGACAAGTGTTATGGCAAGTTTTCAGGCGAAATTATCAATAGCAATCTGATCTAAAGCTTGGCAATAATCGTAGAAACCATCGTTTATTAGAGTAAATCCAGGGACTTATATGTTTTTTGAGAAACTTTTCAAGAAATCTGACCATGCTGAAAACATTCAACAAATTTTTGATGCTATTGTAAAACAAGCAAGAAATAAGATTTTTTATGCCGAGTTAGGTATTCCAGATACTTTAGAAGGTCGATTTGAAATGATCACCTTACATATGTTCCTGATCGTAGAATACTTAAAAAACCTGGAACTTCAACATGAATCAGCAAAAACCAAGATTCTAAGCCAAGTCAGTCAAGAACTTATGGAACACTTCTTTTCTGAATTGGATGGAACATTAAGAGAAATGGGAGTTGGTGATATTACTGTTCCTAAGAAAATGCGCAAATTGGCAGATTCTTTTTATGGTCGCTTATATGCTTATTCAGAAGCAATCAGTAAAAAAGACGCTGATATGATGTTGGATGCATTGGATCGAAATATATATAGCCACCTGGAAGAAAAGCCGGCTCTTGAACAAATGAAACAAAATTTAAAACGTCTTACAGATTATGTTATGAAAAGTCATAACAGCATAAAACGCGGCGATTATGACGAGATGAAGCTTGGTAAAATACCATTTGCATCGGATATATAGATTTTAACGAGTAATATTGTAGGTTTTGATTAAACAAAAGGCATTTGAGTTTGGCGTAGCTCAAAAGTGAGAGTTTCATGAATATCGAAAAAGAGGCCCTTCCTTGGGCGGGAATTGAATTAGAAATTGATCTGGAAGATATCCACAAAGAGGGCAGGAAAGTCACTTATGCTCTTGATGACACACAAAACAAAGAAATCTGCAAGCAATTGGATTTAATAGATATTTCTCTTTCAAAATGCGAATTATTCTTAACCCCTAAGAGCCAGGATAAGGTAAATCTAACTGGTAACATTCAAGCTGAGATTACACAGCAATGCAGTGTGACATTAGAGCCTTTGAAGTCCAAAATAAACGAAGACATCCAAGTTGAATTTTGGCCAGAACATCTCATGTCAGATGAAAAACCTGATAATTTTCTGGGCGAAATCGAAATAAGCGATTTAGATAAAGAAGAGCCTGAAAAAATTCAAGATGGGAAAATAAATCTTGGGCAGTATATATTTGAAGTAATTTCAACCTCAATTGATCCATATCCACGAAAAACAGGTGTTGAATTAAACTGGCAGGACAAAGAGCCTGGTTTAAACGGAGATATGACGCGAGCGGACAACCCTTTTGCTGCTTTGGAAGTTCTCAAAAAGAGACAGACTGATAATGAAGACTAAAAGAATAGGCCCATAAATAAGAAAGCTGTTGTTTCTAACGCTTAAATATGTATGTTGGCGTAAATTATTTTGGAATTTTATTGAAAATATAAAATTACGAAATTTCAAAATAACAATAAAAAACTAAAGAGCAATAACAATATTTCGGTTTCTTTTATGAATAGTATGGCAACATTTACCATAGCGTTAGACGCAATGGGGGGCGATCATGGGCCAAAGGTGGTGATACCTGGAGCCGATATCTCTCTTATTCGTAATCCGAATTTGAATTTTCTGATGTTCGGGAAAAAGTCAGAAATTGAGCAAGAGCTTGAAAAATTTCCCAGATTATCTGAGAAAACTGAAGTTATTCATACGGACGTTGCAATTCCTATGGATGCAAAACCCAGCCAGGCTTTGCGTCAGGGCAGGCATGGTTCAAGTATGTGGCTTGCTTTAAGATCTGTTAAAGATGGTCAGGCCAAGACCATGATATCCGCCGGAAATACCGGTGCTTTAATGGCCATGTCTAAATTCTGTTTAAAAACATTGCCTGGCATAGAGCGGCCAGCAATAGCAGCCATATGGCCAACAATACATAGTGAGTGTATAGTCTTAGACGTTGGCGCAAATGTAGGAGCAACAGCCCAACAATTATTTGATTTTGCGCTTATGGGAGCTGCAATGTCTCGTGCAATTACAGGCATTGAAAAACCTAGAGTAGGGCTCTTAAATATAGGCGTAGAAGAAGTAAAAGGTTTAGAAGAAGTCAGAGCTGCTGGTCAGATGCTGAAGAACCAAGATTTACCTTTGGATTATCAAGGGTTTGTTGAAGGAAATGACCTAGGCCATGGTGTTGCAGATGTCATCGTCACGGAAGGGTTTAGCGGTAACATTGCGCTAAAAACTGCTGAAGGAACGGCAAAGCAGATTGGATTTTACTTAAAATCTGCTATGAAACGCTCCCTTCTCGCAAAACTTGGGGCGTTTCTCGCTCAAGATGCATTTAGAGCATTAAAAGAAAAAATGGACCCCAGACAACTGAATGGTGGGACATTTTTAGGATTAAATGGCATTGTTATTAAGAGCCATGGCGGGACAGACGCAACAGGTTTTGCAAGTGCTATTGATTTAGGCTATGACATAGCTAAAAGCGGAATTGTTTCAAGTCTTAAGAACGATATTGATAAATTTCATGAAAACATGACTGAAAATCTCAAACTTGAAGCAAATTCATAATTTAAAAATTGGAGTTTTAACAAGGTGACGTCTATTCGATCAATCATTCGCGGTTGCGGAGCTTACCTTCCAGAACAAATCGTAACGAATGATGATTTGGCAAAAAAAATAGATACAAGTGATCAATGGATACAAGAGCGCACTGGCATTCGACAGCGCCATATCGCAGAAAAAGGTGAATTAACATCCGATCTCGGATTAGCTGCAGCGCAACAAGCCCTAGTGCGTGCTGATATGGACGCTCAGGAAATTGATCTGATTATTCTTGCGACCTCAACCCCTGATAATACATTTCCTGCAACAGCAACAAAAATACAAGCTGGGCTTGGCATCACTCATGGAGCAGCATTTGATGTTCAGGCAGTATGCTCAGGGTTTGTATATGCATTGGCAACAGCTGATAATTTCCTGAAATCTGGCCAGCATAAAAAAGCATTAGTGATTGGGTCTGAGACATTCTCACGGATCTTGGATTGGGAAGACCGAACCACATGTGTGCTGTTCGGAGATGGCGCTGGGGCGGTCGTGCTCGAGGCCCAAGAAACGGATGAGAATAATGGAATTATTGCGTCTCGACTTCGTTCTGATGGGCGCTATAATGACAAGCTCTATGTAGATGGAGGACCATCTTCAACGCAGACTGTAGGACATCTGCGTATGCACGGTCGTGATGTCTTTAAACATGCAGTCAATAATATTGCGAGCGTAATTGAAGAAACGTTAGAAATAGCGGACATGAAAGCAAGTGATATCGATCTTTTTGTACCACATCAGGCAAACAAACGAATTCTAGATGGCGCAGCCAAAAAGCTGGGCATCAACAGTGATAAAGTTGTTATGACGGTTGGTGAGCATGGTAATACATCAGCGGCATCCATACCTCTGGCCTTGAACGTTGCCTATGAAGACAACCGCTTAAACAAAGGCGATCTGGTCCTCATGGAAGCAATGGGCGGAGGCTTTACCTGGGGCGCTGTATTAGCACGTTGGTAGAATTTTAATTTAGGGCTTCATTTCTTGGGCAACCCAGACTTCAAGGATCGCTCGTTCATGCTTGCCCCATTCAAAACCCTTTTCCTTGATCTTTTTGGTTAAATCCTTCTGGTACGTTCTCGCGCTTTCATAATTTAAAAGATCTGCTTTCTTGTTCTTTTTTAGAGCAGCAAGAAGTTCCTTTTTATCCTTCAAAATTGGTTTGACATGTTTATCAAATGACAGCTCTTTATCTTGAAACAGGTCTTTGATATCAGCCAGCTCATCTTTTTTCTTCGGAGGTGGTTTGCGAACTTCTCGCAACCCAATAATGAGTGTTGCAAACAGAAAAGAGCCGATACAAAACAGAATGAAACTATCAAGTATTTCCTTGGAAAGCATTGGCGTTCCTCTAAAAAAAATGAGAAAAAATTATTTTTATTATTATTTTTAAATTCAATATTTTTGAATTTTGGACGGATTGTAATTTAAAAGGAAGGCCGATTAGGAATTATGGTTAACAGTCCAGAACCAAGATAAGTTTCAATATAAATTTAATATCAATAAAAACCCGTTTTTGATAGAAACGCATCACCAATGTAATCAGGTAATTTTTGAACTTATTTATCTCTCAATATGTAAATCTCCATTTTTTCACCAAAAAATGCATTCATTATAATGATATCTCGCAAAATAATATTGGCATGCATGAAACATGTGGCAATTCAGTTATTTTACAAAACCTAGTATCAATTTTAATAGGCAAAAAAATGAGAATTATTCTAGCCTTAATCCTAAGTATTTTTCACATTGCACTTATTCCTCAATCTTTAGCAGACAGCCGAAAACACTGTAGCAACACAGGCGCAAAGATAGAAACTCCCGAGAGACTAATAGAAGCCTGCAGTCTCGTGATCGAACAGAGCAATGGAAATTCACAAAAACAATCAGGAGCATATGTTGTTAGAGGGAGTATCTGGCTCAGTCAGGATAAACTAACAGGCGCACTCGCTGATGTTGAAAAAGCTATAAAAATTAATCCGGAGAACATAGATGCATATGTTTTGAAGGCAGCGGTTTATATGAAATCAAAGAAGATAGATGAAGCTCTGGATCTATTAAATAAAGTCTTGCAAAAAAATCAAGTTCACTTAGGCGCGCTGTGTTTAAGAAGTGAGCTTTATGTCAGCAAAAATCAATTAGAAGAGTCACGAATTGACCTGGAAAAAGCTGTATCAAGATTAGCTGGTGGCAACAATGAAATCCTCTGTGAAGAAAAAAATGTTTATTTGAATATGGGGCGTGTTTATCTCATGAAAGCTCGTCAGGCAAGAGAAAACAAAGAAGCAGACGAAGCAATAAAGTATTTTAACAGTTCAAAAGTAAATTATTTTCGTGCAAGGAAATTAACAAATAAAGATAGTCCATTCTACAAAATCTTGCAAAGCACCATCGAAACAATCAAACTTGAAATTTTAAAAGTTAAATATCCTCTGTAAAAAAAAACAGGGCAAATTAATTATGCCCTGTCTTTCAGACGCAGGATTTTATAGCTATCTGACAATACTCATTGAATGCACTCCGCGCGTTACAGTAATTGAGTGTTGTGTTTTGACAAACTGAACACGGTCAGGTTCTAAAGGATCTTTTGTTATGCGCCAGAAATCTATAGAGCCCCCTGTCTTGCGGTCATCAAAATGGTCGTAATTTGCAACAGCAAGAAAGCGACTGGAATTATCAAAAACAGCCGCTTCTGGTAAGATCCCATCATATGGATAATCACCAACTTTTGTTAAGATGCCAGTTTCTGGAGAAAGCTTTGCCAACGTAATAGAACTATACCAGGTTATTCTTTTATCCTGATAAGGCAGATAACTTCTCTCCAGATTTGTTGTAGCTACCCACTGACCATCAGGGCTAAGAGCCAAACCTTCAGGAGAAATACCTGTATTAATTCTACTGATAAAAGCATGGCGCATAGAGCCGTTCGGTAGTTTTTCCGCATTCATCCGCACGGTTAAAAGCGAACCACGAGGAGCTTCGATCCAACGTCCCTTGATGTCTTGTCCCCAATATAAGGCATTAACCACCACATGACGTCCATCTGGTGTAAAATCCACTCTAAAGGGTGCGCGTTCGATGGGCACAACATTTCCAAATACTTTGATTTTTAATGTTTTGGTGACATTGACAAATCGAATATTTCCTCCAGTTTCATTGATGAGTGCCAATACATTTTCGTTTGGGTGCCAGGCAAGACCAATCATGCGATGGTTTAACATCCATCCAGTAACTTCAGGGTAAACCGGTTCCCCTATTATGCCTTCGTAAAAAGGTATAAGTGCAAGCGGAGATTTTTTGCCACCACCACTAGGGTGAAAGGTTACAGCAATAAGCGTCCCATCATGATTAACTCTGATGCTATCTGGTCGTTGTAAAATTTTGATGGTCTTGATTAGTTTGGGTTTTTTTGAGGTTTTTAAATCAAAAACGGAAAGTATGTTTCCTGGCTTCAGATCTTTGAACGTATGTTCTTTATTATTTGAGGGGCGCTGCGTGAAGGTTTCAATCACAAAGGCATAACGTCCATCGGGAGTAACATCAATTGCGGCTGGAGGCCCTGCAACAGAATTCGACGCCTTCACTTCAATAGCTGACCAGCTTCTAATATCCCCCTTTAAAGGAATAAAGCTTAAAACATCTTGCCCTTCACGAGGGCCAAGCTTTCCATCGACATAAGCGGAAGCCAGCATATCTGCATCAGAAATTGAAATAAGATATTTGCCCTCAAAATTAAGCGGAGCGTTTAAATTTCTATCCTGAGCACTTATTGAGATCACCCCAAATATAAGGCTTAGAAGAATGATATGAGTAAAAACAAAAATATGAAGCATGAGATTTTTTCCTAGAATTAAGCATGATTGCCTAAATATTGCTTTTTTCTAAAGTGATGCATAGATAGGATATTTGTAAAATATTTTTACTCAGGAGTAATAATATGGATACCGAAGGGATAGCGGAGTTTCTAGCAGTCGCGGACGCTGGATCGTTTACAGGGGCCTCTCGATCATTAGGAGTGTCCATAGCACATGTAAGTCGTCGTGTTGCAGCACTAGAAGAAAAACTGAGTGTCCAGTTATTTGTTCGCAGCACAAGAACCGTAAAACTGACAATTCAGGGTGAAGAGTTCCAGGTTCGCTGCCATCAATTGAGAGAGGAATTAGAGGAAATTCTTCAGTCAGTACATATTCAAAATCGAAGTCTTCAGGGGCGAATTAGGGTTGCTTCATTGTCTGGATCTTTTGCAGATCATGTTATTGCCCCTGCCATTGCAGATTTTGCAGCAGCACATCCAGACATAGAGATAGAAATTGATTTTAGTCCCCGAATTGTTGATTTGCGCAGAGAGGGGTATGATATTGCAATTCGTTCCGGCCCCCTTGAAGATAGCAGTCTTATTTTAAAACCACTTGCAATGAGAACAGTTGTGGCTGCAGCCAGTCAAGACTACCTTGATAAATACGGAACACCTGAACACCCCAAGGAACTTCAACATCATAATTGTATTCTGTCATCTGGAAATATTTGGTATTTCAAAGTCAATCAGCGCATAAAAAAGTTTCGTGTGAAAGGAAAGTTTAGTGCAAATTCAGGAGTAGCAATTACCAAAGCCTGCGAGCTTGGATTAGGCATCGCATATATGTCTGAAAAAGGGTATGGGAAGAGTTTGAATAATGGTAAGCTGATTCCAATTTTAAAGCCATATTGGCGGACAGATCATGCAGTAAACTTGCTTTATGCAAATAAACGTTTGGTACCCAGAAGAATACAACTTCTTATTGAACATCTGCTAAGTGCAGCTAAAAATAACATATAAAGTTAGTATTCTAAATGAATATTCTCTGGAAAATATTTCGCTATATCTGTTACCTTGCGTTATGCCTCGTAATGATGTCAATCTTTACAGGCTTGCCGCTTCTCCTTGCACTGAACGGAGCAGGATTAGGAATTTATAATTGTTCAAAAAGAAATAAGTAAGAAAGAAGGTGTAATAAGGGGGTGTCACACCACCTCATACCAGGTCCCCATCCCTCCAGCTTGGTGCTCAAGCATATGACAATGCAACATCCAACGCCCAGGGTTATGCGCAATAAACGCCACTGTAATAACATCTTGGGGTGCCATAAAAATCGTATCACGCCAATGAGGGGAAGCCGCGCGTTTTGAATGTTCAACTTCTTTCACATGATGCCCATGAAAATGCATAGCATGAGGCCAACGTGTCAGATTATTCATAACAAACTTAACTGTTTGTCCACGTTCAAAAATACCGATTGGTTTTTCAGGCTTACCAGATATCCCATTAAAGGCCCAGACCTTACCATGCTTGCGAGCAAGCTCGCGAATGGGTGTGTTTTTTCCCTGATATATCGCTGATTGAATATTCGATCGCGCGCCACCGGTCATCTCAAGAGTAACCTCAACAGCCTTCTCAAGCTTTAAATCCGTTGGCATTGGATTTGGAGAGAGCAAATATGGATCTGTCAAAACCTTCGAACGTTGGCGCTGTGATTTATCATAAACCAAATCTCCAAGCCGAAGAGCCTCACGGCCAGCATGAACAAGGATACGGCTCTTCATCCCAATATCTTGTGTGCAATCAACAATAATATCAGCTCGCTGTGCGGGGGTTAGGGTAACCCTCTTCCGAGAAGGTTTAAAAGGTTTTGTCGGTTGCCCATCAAGTGCAATCACTTCTATCTCATGATGCTCAAAACTGATCCCCATAATACGAGCTGTTGCAGCATTAATGAGCCTAAGCCGCAAACGTTGCCCATGTTTCACGACAACATCTTCAGTGTCTTTGCCATTCAACGTAATCACATTCCCAAGTCGTCCAGCGTGAGACTTCTCATGAAGACTACCCAAACTTCGCTCATGAATAAGCCCATTATTTTCCAACCGCCAATCATCAAAAATCATCACCTTATCAAGATCAACTTTTGGCGGTGAATCTTCCTCCACGATAAAGGCGCCAGACAGCCCACGCGCAAGCTGTTCCCAGGTTCGATAATGTGGGTGGTACCAATATGTCCCAGCATCTGGAGGGGTAAATCGATATTCAAAACGTTCATTGGGTTTTACCGGAGGTTGCGTTAATCCAGCAACGCCATCCATCTTGTTGTCAATCCGAATACCATGCCAATGAATGGTTGTAGGTTGCTCTAAGCCATTAATCAAATCGGCCTTAAAAATATCTCCCTGTTTTGTACGAATTTCAGGACCTGGCACAATTCCATTATATCCCCAGATAGGTGTCATTGGAGCACCTGGTTCAAAAAGTTGTGCTTTTCCAGGTAAAGCCTTTAACTCTATAATATTGCGAGTGTTCTTTGCTAAACTAGATGTGTGAGGCATTAGGTTTGTAGTGAACAGCGCAGCAGAGCCCATACATATTTGACGCCGTGTGAACATATTCCTCTTCTTTCGCCAAAGACAATTGAAAGAATATTTAAAGAGTTTTCGATAAGAAATGCAATTCGACACTATGATAAGAACTCATCATATCATCATAGCTATTTATGCGGCGCAATATCATCCGTCTATAGAATGACTGTATCTTCTAAACCACGTAAATCATATAACATAAAATATAATTGAACTTTCAAACACATATCTATTTGTTAATATTTGCTTTTTATACTAAATTTTGCTCATTATATATTTTCTCCTATTAAAAATATTGAGGATTTCAAATGCCTTACCGTCTTTTACTCGCCCTTTTCTCTTTTATAGTCACCTCACAAACATCATTTGCCGATGAACCTATTTTTGGTAATAAATCGAGTTATGTATCAGGCGTTAAAATTACAATAGATAAGCAGAAAGAAGGAACTGTAAACCTGCTTGAGGACATACGCGTTAAGCTCCTTCGCCAGGCAAGCCGCTTTCCTAAAAAAGGCAAGCCGAAAGTTCTTAAAGTAAACATTACAAGCTTTAATCTCAAAAACCCTTTACAAGCCTGGGCCATTGGCGATGCGGACTATGTCCGTACTTATGTCGATGTGATAGATAAGAGATCTGGCAAAAAAGAAACAACATTCCGCGCCTCCTATTTCAAGATAGGGCTTCAGGGATCCGCAGGAGCAGTTGTAACTGCCGCAAAAAATCCAATTGATACAGAAAGAGAGCTTGCTGATGGTTTGGCAAAAAAAGTTTTCCTTTATCTTTATGGAGAAAAAAAAGCTGAAGCAGCAGAAAAAAGAAAACCAGCAAAAATCAGAGCATCTTACCCTAAGAGTTATAAAGAACTAAATCTGGAACGGAAGTGCAAACAGGCCTATGAAGCCTCTAAAATCAAGCTTGAGGGGATAGACACGGACGAAGAATTTAAACCTTCAAAAGAGTGCTTAAAATATACGCCGGCAAAACGCGGATAAAGTTTAAGGTAACAAAGTCATCATATAGAGAGTAACAAAATGAAGCAGGTGCACAAAGCCTGTCTCATTTGTCTTATGTTTGAAGGAGCACGACTAATACATTTCCTAGCTTGTACAGGAAATTACTCACTAAAGACTATCTAGATAAGTTGAGAAAAAGTCTGATAATGATCTCTTGAGAAAGACAGGGGCATTAGATTTAAAAGGTAATAAACAACGAAGAGACCACCATGCCAGAAACACCACAACATCTTATGGACGGTAAAACGATTCGTTATACTTATTCAGGAGGCTTAGCCTTTGAGGTCAGCTTTGAAAATGGATTGGCTTCGTATAAAGCCCTTGTTGACAGTGGTAATGTCAGCAATGAAAATTCCAACATTCCCTATCAGTCCCGCGAAATAAGAGCAGGGTTGATACATGTTATTTGGCACGAAGAAGATATAAAGGACCTTGTCTCCCTCGTAATTGATTTGGATAACAATAAAATCTTCTCTGCGGCTTTGCTTGGTTATGGCACGGAAGACGGTATGTTGCATTTTGAGGATGGGGTTATTGAAGGTTGAGTGTGGGTTCAAATCCTTAGATGAATACACGAACTTTTTTGATACTCATAATCCACATATTGTACAAACCACCTGACTCACAGGCCATTCCTGACTCAGAGGGTGTGAGAAAAAAGTAGAAAAGCCTGTAAGACATTTTAAAGTTCCATCAGGCAAAGCCATTTCCAATAGGAAGGCTAATCTCAAATGTCGCCCATTTGTTTTTGCCTGCACTTTCGACTCTGACCACGCCTCCATTGCTGTTCGCACAAGGCCAGTTAGATCAGTTAGCGATGTATCGAGAGTAAGAGTTGTAATGTCGGCACGTGCTCGTTCAAGAGTTGCTGAGATCATATTCGCCATTCGGTTCGCATTGGATAGAACCTTGCCAGTCGCTTTTGCTATTTGTTTCTCAGATTTTGCGGCATCATATGCTTCTATCGACTCAGCTTGTGCGACTATGACTAAAAGAGTATTGCGTAAATCATGTGCGATCATGCCAAGAAGGCTCGTTTTAAACTGATTAGCGTCATGAAGTGTGCGATAACGACGACGAAGCCGGACATTTGTATCCTTTAAGGCTGCAAGTAGCTCGTCGCGCTGCTAGTCAAACCGCTGTCGTCGTAGTTCTGCATCGATCCTATGACCGAAGATGCGCATGATACTGAGCACGATATCCATTTCTGAAATAGGCTCGGGTGAGAATACAGCAAGATGGCCGTCAACGCCGCTTGAGTCTATACGTAGAGATAGTCCCACATAGCTCTCACGGCCAACCTTACTGGGGAATTGTTCTTCCAAATCGCATGGGATCGCAACTGTATCTCCATCGTAAACTAGTGCACATGGTGTGTTAGCTAAAGTATATGAGATCTCTTTTCGCGGTTGTCCATCCTGCGAGGCAACGATCATGCGTGCCCGTGTCACTGGCTTGTCCTCCGCCGATGTGATGAATGCAATATTTGCCGTCATATGATCCCGAAGTGCGTCAACAAGACGAGGTAGATAGTATATAGCAAGTGTGCCTTCAACCGCCTCTGCCGCTTGCAGTAGCACACTTGAGTTGATTTGTTAACGCGATCCTTCAAGCATAGCAACCGTCCTAGTGAATTATCGGTTTTCTAAGTACCTAGAGCTTTTTGTAAATAGGCTATGATGAAATCATTCCATCCTTATACCTCTTTTCATATCCTAGAACTTTTCAGCGCCAGCATAAGCAGAGACATGATCATTTACCACTTTAAAACCGAATTTGGCAATCGTTCGATTTTACATGTATATATTCTATACCACTCTAAATAAATCGTCACTAAGGCAGAGTGCAAACAAATTTTACTAAGAATCATTAAATGCTGCAAAATTTTTTAAACACAGATTAAATAAGTTTTGGCGTCAAAAAAATTGGCATTTTGCCTATATTGCCTTTAAGACTACAATAATTCATCCAAAATAACGAGTGTCAATCTCAACGCTTTAGTTTCCGTTAAGCGAAATATCTTTGCCTGCTGGACAGGATATTCAACTTTGTTCCAGACATTAGGCTATCCCTCACAATCTTTCCAAAACTTTGTCAGTCTGCCACATATTGCAATCTCGCAAGGTGATCTATAAACACATGTCGTACTAAAAATATGAATCTGACTTCTCTCATTAAAGGCAATGACTTTAACCCTTCCCTAACCATAAATAAGAAAGAAAAAAATCCCAGGAAAAAAGTCCTTGACAGCGTAACGGTACTATGCTAGTGTTATGGCATAATCCAGAGAAAACTAAGAAAAACTCACAATTTTATAAAAAACACCCACTAAAAATTATTTTTACCACCCGGACGATTAGTCATGCGAGGAGCATGACTATGAGGACTAGCGCCATTGAGGCGCGCAGCCTTCGTGGCGCCTGAACGAAACTAAAAATAAACCATACAAACCTAACAAGAAACATGACCTCCATACAATATAATGATGAAGTCATTATATTGTATGGCAAGCGCGACTGCGCGCCGAGCGTTGCTCGAACAGCCTTCGTGGCGCTTGAACGAAACTAAAACAGAGCTAAAAAATCCCTAAACCAAGGCCTTGCGCAACTGCGAACTTACAATATCAATCAAACTAACTGAGATCACGACAATAATAATAATCGCTGCTGTTTCTGGATATTGGAAACTGCGGATGCTTTCATAAAGCACCTGGCCGATACCGCCGGCACCAATAATTCCAAGCACTGTCGCAGAACGCACATTGGTCTCAAAACGATAAAGGACATAAGAAATCCAAAGCGGAATAACTTGCGGAATAACACCAAAAATAACTTCTTGTAATCGTGAAGCTCCAGTTGCACGAATACCCTCAACAGGGCGTGGATCTATAGCTTCAACAGCTTCAGAAAACAGTTTGGCAATAATGCCAGTATTATGAATAAACAGCGCCATCACACCGGCAAATGGGCCAAGGCCAACGGCAACAACAAAGAAAAGGGCAAAAACAATTTCATTAATCGCCCGGAACGCATCCATAATTCTGCGCGTCGGCTGGACAATCCATTGAGGGCAAATGTTAGACGAACATAAAATAGCGAAAGGAATACCAAATACAACAGCAAGGGCCGTCCCCCAAACCGCAATCTGAATGGTAACAACCATATCTTTTAAGTAAATATCATAATCATGAAAATTAGGTTGTAAAAATGCTGACCCGAATTCAGCCATATTACGCCAGTCTGTAAAGATGCGTATCCCATTACTCATCTCAGCAGGAGCCCAACTCCAGACTAAAATACCGACAACAAAAAGGGTAATGAGCCAGTTGATTGCCCTGGAAGATAACGGACGTTTTGGAACCATCATATCAAGATGAGATTTATGAGGTGCAGCTGTGGTATCAGTCATAACGATATGGCCTTAAATTCAAAAAAACAATAAAACAAAACGGCGCTGGGGTTTACCAGCGCCGCAATGTGAAAGCCTTAAAACTTAAAGACTAGGAACTTTAGCAGCTAGATCAGCAATTTTTTTAGCTTCTGCTTCTAGTGCTGAAATTTTCTTTTTCTTCTCTTCGTCGCTAAGCTTTGTATCTTGCTTGATTTTCAAGATTTTCTTGTTGAATGCAAGCTGGCGAATTGGGAAAAGCTGTGCGTTTGAAGATGGACGGAATGGAGCCCACTGAAGTGCACCAAGTACTTTACGTGCTGCAGCAACTTCTTCAGGTGTCCCAAGACGGCCATAAGACATTACGAATTTGTAGATTTTCGCTTTAACGTCTTTGTCAAGATCTTTACGCCATACCAATGGATCAGATGGGATCAATGGAGATTTCCAGATAACTTTAATTTTATTGAAAGCTTCTGGGTTAGTTTCTTTTAGACGACGCATGTTCTCAGTATTGTTTGCAGCAACGTCAACTTGTTTGTTAGCAACAGCCATAGCATTTGCCTGGTGGTTTGCATTACGAACAGTTTTAAAACAATCTTTTGGATTGATGTTTTTTGCAGCAAAAATGTAAGTTGTTGGGACTAGGAAACCAGATGTTGAGTTAGGGTCACCAATACCGAAGTTTAGAGATTTGTCACATTTAAGAACATCTTCAAGCTTTTCGAACTTGCTGTCTTTGTGTGCTAGAACAAGTGACCAGTAACCTGGGTTGCCGTCGCTGTCTACTGACTGAGCGAAAACTTCACCTTTAGAACGATCAACAGCTTCCATTGCAGATTTGTTACCAAACCAAGCAACTTGAACTTTATTAAAACGCATGCCTTCGATAACACCAGCGTAATCAGAAGCATAGAAACCTTTGATTTTAAGGCCAGTCGCTTTGCTCATTTCAGCCAGGTAAGGTTCCCAAACTTTTTTCAAGCTTGTAGAAGCTTCAGTCGCAATAATTCCAAAGTTTACAACTTTGTCTTCAGCAAATGCAGTTGCTGAAAATAGAGATGTTGCAAGAGCTGCAACACTAAGGATTTTTTTAAACATAATAGTCTCCCTGAATATAATCATCTTATTTACTAGATGACTTGTTGCTTCCTCACGAAGCATTTAAAGGCCACCAAAACGGCCTAACTGTTTAAAGTCCTGGAAAACTTATGCCGGGACTTCAAGAGGTTGTAATTCTGATTGCTTAAGACGGGTGTCTTGAGTGTCAGAAGCCTCAACGTCTTGTTGTGATGTTTTATTAAAACCAGGTAAAAACAATTCCTTACTTTCCGCGCCGTAAAGCTCATTAAGAAAGTCAGGAGTTAAATTCTCAGATGGTCCGTCATAGACAACTTCACCATCTCGCAAGGCGACAGTTCGTGGACAATATCGCATCGCATATTCCACCTGGTGCAAAGACACCAGAATAGTAATGCCATCTTCCTGATTAAGTCGTGATAAGATTTCCATAACACGTCTTGCGGAATTAGGGTCAAGCGAAGCAATAGGCTCGTCAGCTATGATAATTTCAGCACCTTGCACAAGAGTGCGGGCAATAGCAGCACGTTGCTGTTGGCCACCAGAGAGCGTGGAGCCGCGTTGTAAAGCCTGTGGGGCAATTCCAACACGCTCAAGAGCAAGCATGGCTTTTTGTTTTTCTTCGTGTGTAAACCAACCCAAAGAGCCACGCCAACGAGGAATTTGACCAAGATTGCCAAGCAGCACATTTACAAGAACAGACAATCTAGGAACAAGATTAAACTGTTGAAACACGACACCAGTACGAGAACGCAAATGATTAGCAGATTTTAGAACGCGTCCGTTTTTCTGGATATCTGTTCCTAAGATACTGATTGATTTATCTTTATTATCAGAACTTTTATCAATTGTAATCAGGCCGGAAATTGTACGAATCAATGTAGATTTTCCAGAACCAGAGGCACCAATCAAAGCGACCATTTCGCCCTTATCAATTGATAAGTTTATATTTTTTAGGACAGTTTTTTTAAAACCGAATGACTTATAGACATTGGTAATCTTGATAGCATTAATCATAGCATTCTCATGACGAAGTTTGAAAACGCCTAGCATGCTTGTATGACAAATAAATATAAATTTTGTGAAGGAAATGTTACAATTGCTGAGGGAAAGTTATACTGATATAAGTTTCACTTATATAAGCAGGGCTTATAGATTAAAAAGTTGAATAAATGATTATTTATGCGATAGTCTAAGCTTCAATTCAGGACAGAATATATTTTTATGACGAACAACTCACATGATATAACAACAACTTGGGAAGCATCCTCGGGAGCACCTAGACTAGGAAATCAACCCGCTATTCATCCAACTGCTGAAGTCAAAGAGTCTCAATTGGGAAGATATACAGAAGTTGGTGCAAGAACTTCTTTTACCAAAAGTATACTAGGAGACTATTCTTATATCGTGAATGATGGAGAAGTCATTGATACCACTATTGGAAAATTTTGTTCAATTGCGGCACATGTAAGAATTAACCCAGGTAATCATCCCATGTGGCGGGCAAGCCAGTCTCATTTTACATATCGTGCTTCAAAATATTGGGCTGATGCGGAAGATGATGAGAGTATATTCGAATGGCGACAGTCTCACCCAGTTTCAATCGGACATGATGTTTGGATAGGCCATGGCGTTGTTATTCTTCCAGGTATCACAATAGGAAATGGAGCAGTGATTGCGGCTGGAGCTGTCGTCACAAAAGATGTTGCACCTTATACAATAGTGGGTAATATTCCAGCAAAACAATTAAAAAAGAGGTTTGCACCAGAAATTGCCGAACAATTACAAGCAATTGCTTGGTGGGATTGGGATCATGGTAAGTTAAGAGAGGCGTTGGAAGATTTTCGACACTTACCAATTGAACAATTTATCTCAAAACATTCATAGTAAAAAGCAACCATTTTTTATGGATATCACTTTATTTCTCATCGTTATCTGCTGTTATATCTTTGCAGCTTTTGTAAAAGGGGTCACAGGCCTTGGGTTTTCAACAACCTGCCTGTCACTGCTTGCTTTGATAATGGGTGTAAAGGAAGCGCTGCCACTAGTACTGCTCCCATCCTTAGCAAGTAACTTTTTTACTATGAAAGCCGCAGGTCATTTTAAGGAAACAGTTAGTAAATTTTGGCCCCTTTTTATTTCTGCGGTGCCAGGACTTATCATTGGTTTATGGATTTTAAATACTTTAGATGTCAGTATTTTAGGCGCATGTCTTGGATTAATTTTAATTGTCTATACAATCTTTGCATTTGCACAACCTGAAATGACCCTTTCTGCTGCAACATCAAAAAGCCTTATGACACCAACAGGGTTTTTCACAGGAATGATTAATGGCATGACAGGCTCTCAAGTTATGCCTGTATTGCCTTACCTATTGGCGTTAAAACTTGATCCCAATCGCTTTGTACAAGCGATCAATTGTTCATTCACACTCTCGACAATAGTTATGTCTATTGGCCTCACTAGATTAGGGATTATAACAACGCAAGCCATTATGGTTTCAATGTGTGGGTTGCTGTTTGTATATTTTGGTGTTTGGGCTGGCAGCAGCATACGTCAAAAGTTACCGGTAGATATATTTAGAAAACTCGTACTTGGTTTTCTATTTATCTTAGGATTAGCATTATTAAAAGCGGCCGTTTAAATTATTGAACCTCACTTCGATAGAGATACGCGCCAAGACGAGCGAGAAAATAGACGCAGATTTGAAAACATACAAAGCTCCATCCCCACGCCGTAAGAGATTGAGAGCCGCCATAACTATCTAATAAAAAGCCAAAAAAGAATGGAGCAATAGTGCTGGCCCCATAAGAGCTCGCCGAATAAAAGGCAAGCACTTTTCCTAAATGTTCTGGTGGTGTGCTAGATATTAATCCATTCGTAAGAGCAGCAGAATCTGCAGCTATTGTGATCATAAATAACAGGGTCAATAAGATAATAGCATATTCTGGCAGATAAGCTGACCATCCAAAAGCAATACCGACAACTAAGGATAGAGAAGTAACATAGAGCAGAATGCGTGATCTGGGAACTTTAGGAATAAGTGAATTCGTATAAACACTTGCCGGTACTGCAACAATTGTAATAAGGGCAATTAAAGCCCCAGGAGAAAGAGGTGTGGAGGAGGCATCATTTGAAACCGAGAAAGCAAAAGCCAAAAAAGCAATCGACCAACTATGAAACGTTAAAAGCTCTGCATTATGGGCAGAATATCCAAGTGTGAGACCTAATGTACGTCGTTGAAATAAAATAGATTTCATTGACTGTGTGTTGTCTTTGATATGCGCTTGACTGGCTTGTGGCCAAATTGTTTTTAAGAGCAAAACGCCAATAAGACACCCTAATATAGGGCCAATGCAGGCCACAAGAAACACAAATTCCCATCCATAATTCTTTAAAAGATACCCGGACCCAAAATAAGAAGCACTGGCACCTATATAATAAAGGGACGTATACCATGCAGCTGCCCGGTCTCTAGAGGAAGGATGAACACTATCGATAAGAGCTCTTAAGCCTGGAATATACGCGCCGCCCAATCCAAAACCTTGTAGTAGTCTCCACAATGAGGCTGACCAAGCATCATAAGCTGTGAGAGCAAAGCCGGCACTTGCAAGGGCAGTAACGATCGTACTGAACAAAAAAATATATTTTGCCGCTAAGCGATCCGTAAGGGCAGGCAAACTGGCAACTGCAATTGTATGTCCCAGAAAAAATGAACCGGCAATCCAGCCAGCCTCAGTGGCACTCATATTCCATTGCGTTGTGAGGCTTGGAAGCGTAACAGGGTAGGTTGCATAGACTGTAAGTGTAAGAATAAGGGCAAAAGAAATACCAAAAATGATACGGCTATCATGGGTCATGGCAAACGACACAGTTTAGTTTAAAAGGAGAGAGCATAAAACGTTCTTATTTTATAAGCTTACAGATTTGATTATGAAAAAATGGTTCAAAATGACCAAAGATATAGAATAATACACTTATATGTCATGTTGATGTAACATAATTCAGTGTATTAAAAATAAAATGATGAACAAGAATACACACAACCAAAAGAGTCCCTTAAAGGAAAATATGATTTATGGGACACTCTGAGGATGTTTCAGCCCGACAGCGCTGGATGGGACTTTTAGCGAGAGCAGAAGAAACCCTATTTAATAACCTTTGGAACCAGATTGATATAAACCCTAGCTTCGTAATAATCCGTCCATCTCAACAAGGACTGGTTATGGTTCGAGGGCGGGCAGGCGGTTCCGGCGATCCATTCAATGTTGGTGAAATGACTGTAACACGCTGTTCTATCCGTTTGGAGAATGGTCTGGTCGGTCATGGTTATGTCGCTGGTCGAAAAAACAAATATGCAGAAAAAGCTGCGATAGTAGACGCCTTGATGCAGGACGAGAATTACCAGCAACTTCTTGAGCAAAAGCTCATTTCTCATTTAGAACAGGCCGAGATAATCAAACGCGATCAAGACTCTAAAAAAGCCTCCGCAACAAAAGTTGATTTTTTCACACTTGTACGGGGCGAGGATTAAAAAATGGCCAACGAGCAAAAATTGCAACCTGGTTTCAAAAATCCAGTACATGAAGCACAAAATGTTTTTCGCACTTTATTACATGTGATGTCACGTCCAGGTGAACTTCAGAAAGTAGATACCTTTAATCAAAATGATTTACCCTTGAATCTAGTAATGGCTGCAACAGCCCTAACATTATTGGATTATGAAACACCGTACTGGTTATCTGAGAGTTTAAATCATAACGAAATTTCATCCTACATCACGTTCCATACAGGTGCTTCAAAAGTGACAAATAGTAAAGATGCGGCCTTCATATTTGTAGGTGAAATACCAGAACTACCAGCTATGAACCAAATTTGTCTAGGAACTCCAGATTACCCAGATAAATCTGCGTCGATAATCATAAATACAAATAATTTTGAAACAGGGAAAAAAGTTCAACTCTCTGGACCAGGTATAGAAACAACATGTCAATTCCAAGTACAAGGCTTACAAGAAGACTTTTGGTCGATAGCTCAGGAAAACCATAAGCAATATCCACTAGGAGTTGATTTTATTTTTTGCAGTACACAAGGGGAAATTGCAGCATTACCCCGTAGTACTAAAATTATTGTGTGAGGGCCTATGTATGTAGCTGTTAAAGGTGGCGAAAAAGCAATTGAAAACGCCCATAAATTGTTGGCTGAAAAACGTCGCGGGCCAACAGAGATCGCAGAACTCTCTACAGAACAGATTGAAAGTCAACTTACTTTGGCTGTCAATCGGGTTATGACAGAGGGGTCTCTTTATGACACGCACCTGGCAGCAATAGCAATTAAGCAATCAAGAGGCGATCTCATTGAGGCAATATTCCTGGTGAGAGCGTATCGAACCACATTACCTCGATTTGGTTATTCTGAGCCAGTCGATACATCTGATATGAATTTACACAGACGTATTTCTGCAGCCTACAAAGACTTACCTGGCGGACAGATTCTTGGCCCAACATTTGATTACACCCATCGTCTGATTGATTTTATGCTCGAAGCTGAAGGAAAAACGGACATAAGTGCTGAAAGCGATAGTCAAGGACTTGAAGAAAATATGCCTCGTGTTCTTGAATTGCTAAATGATGAAGGGCTGATAGAACATCCTAATGGGTTTGGTGCGGAAAACCAATCTGAAAAAGAGGTTGGAGATATAACACGTGACTCACTTTCCTTTCCCGCAACAAGAGATTTGCGCTTACAAAATCTTGTCAGAGGAGATGAGGGATTTTTATTGGCGCTCGGCTATTCAACACAACGTGGCTATGGTCGCAATCACCCATTCGCCGGCGAAATTCGAATTGGAGAAGTAAGGGTTGCATTCACACCTGAAGAGCTTGGTTTTGAAATTGAAATAGCAGATATCACAATAACAGAATGTGAGATGATCAATCAGTTCAAAGGATCTTCTGAAGTGCCGCCTCAATTTACAAGAGGGTATGGATTAACATTCGGACATTGTGAACGTAAAGCAATGTCTATGGCTTTGGTAGACCGAGCCTTAAGAGCAAAAGAATTAAATGAATCAACTAGTGGACCTGCTCAAGATGAAGAATTTGTTCTGTCTCATTCGGATAATGTGCAGGCAACCGGTTTTGTAGAACATTTGAAACTACCCCATTATGTGGACTTCCAGTCTGAATTAGAGCTGTTACGCAAAATGCGGCAAGAGATAGCACTTAAAGAAAAAGCTGCAGAATAGAATATTTGAATTATGACCCAAGAAGAGAATTATAACTTCGCGTATTTAGATGAGCAGACCAAGCGCATGATTCGCAGGTCGCTCTTAAAGGCTGTGGCAATCCCAGGTTACCAGGTCCCCTTTGCAAGCAGAGAAATGCCAATGCCTTACGGGTGGGGAACCGGAGGCGTACAGGTGACAGCCTCCGTAATCGGAAAAGAGGACAAGCTAAAAGTAATCGACCAAGGCGCAGATGATACAACAAATGCTGTGAGCATCAGAAAATTTTTTGAACGTACAACGGGTGTTGAAACAACAACTGAAACACAAGAAGCAACGCTGGTACAAACAAGACATCGTATACCTGAGCAAAATCTAAATGATGATCAGATTCTTGATTTATCAGGTTCCGATCCCTGAACCACTTCGTTTTCTTGAACCGAGAGAAACAGAAACACGCAAGATGCATGCTCTAAGTGAATACGGTCTTATGCATGTTAAGCTCTATGAGGATATTGCCCACCAGGGACATATCGCAACAACTTATGCCTATCCTGTGGTAGTTAATGACAGATATGTCATGGACCCATCTCCAATTCCAAAATTTGATAACCCGAAAATGCATAAGATGGCAGCTCTGCAATTATTCGGAGCAGGGCGGGAAAAACGTATTTACGCTATTCCTCCATATACAAAAGTCGTCAGTATTGATTTTGATGATTATCCCTTTGAAATCCAAAAATGGAATCAACCATGTGCGCTTTGTGGTTACAAAGGATCATTTTTAGATGAGGTCATTACAGACGATAAAGGTGGTCGAATGTTTGTTTGTTCAGACACTGACTTTTGTGAAAAACAACAAATTTTAAGAGGCAAACGTTAATGACCGAAGAACAACCAATCTTACGTGCTGAAAATGTTTGGAAATATTATGAGAACCTGACAGCATGTGAGGCAATTTCATTTGATCTTTGGCCAGGAGAAGTACTTGGAATTGTAGGTGAGTCAGGATCTGGCAAAACCACACTTTTAAAATGTCTTTCGACAAATTTAAAACCTGATCAAGGACAAGTTCTCTATCATAATAGACTTGGTGATTTTGTAGATATATATCAGATGTCGGAACCAGAACAACGTATGTTGATGCGGACAGACTGGGGGTTTGTTCATCAACATGCACGAGATGGCTTGCGGATGCCTGTTAGTGCTGGTGCCAATGTTGGCGAACGTTTGATGGCCGTAGGCAATAGACATTATGGCAATATTCGCGAAACAGCGATAGATTGGTTGAAAAAAGTTGAGATAGATGAAAGCCGTATAGACCACCTACCGCAAACTTTTTCTGGTGGAATGCAACAAAGATTGCAGATAGCACGAAACCTGGTAACTGTACCAAGATTGATATTTATGGATGAACCGACAGGCGGGTTGGATGTTTCAGTTCAAGCGAGACTGTTAGACCTTATCAGAAGTTTGGTACAAGATATGAAACTCTCTGTGATAATCGTTACCCACGATCTGGCAGTTGCACGCCTTCTATCTCACAGATTAATTGTAATGCGTAAGGGTAAAGTAGTTGAAATGGGATTAACCGATCAGGTTCTGGACGATCCTCAAGATTCATATACGCAATTATTAGTGTCATCTGTTCTGACACCATAAGAGGCATGACATGGAAATACTAAAGATAAATAATGTCAGCAAAAACTTTACGCTCCACTCTCAAGGCGGCATAAAAATTCCGGTGATTCAAGAGATTAGCTTAGAGGTTGAAGCAAAAGAATCCGTAACCCTGATGGGGCCATCAGGAAGCGGGAAAAGTACTCTGATGCGCTTGATATATGGGAACTATCTTTGCAATGAAGGTGAAATTCTTGTAAAATATAATGATCAATGGGTCAATTTAGCTGGGGCAGATGCAAGAGATATCCTAAAATTACGAAGAGATACGATTGGGTATATATCACAATTCCTAAGAGTTATTCCTCGTGTGCCAACACTACAAATTGTTGCTGAACCACTCATAGAAAGAGGGGCAACAGAAGAAGAAGCTAAAGAAAAAGCAAGGGAACTTCTAAGTCTTCTGAATATTCCTGAGAGTTTATGGCAATTATCACCTGTAACATTCTCAGGAGGAGAGCAGCAGCGTGTCAATATTGCGCGTGGGTTTATTGCTCCTTATCCGCTACTGCTTCTGGATGAACCAACAGCATCACTTGATGCTGGAAATAGAAAAATTGTCATTGAATTAATTCAAAAAGCTCGTACATCTGGAAGTGCAATCGTTGGCATCTTTCACGACGAAGCTGTGCGCGATGAAGTCTCATCGCGAATTTTTAATGTAATGAATTATAGGTCTACTCATTAATGTCAGAATTAATTTTAAAAAACGCCCAGATTGTCTTACCAGATGAGATCATTAGTGGCTCTCTTGTGATAGAAGATGGGAAAATTTCTTCAATAGATGAAGGAAATACTGAGCTGGCCTCTGCAATAGATTGCAACGGCGACTTTATCATTCCTGGGCTTATAGAGTTGCATACAGATAATCTTGAGCGCCACGTTATGCCAAGGCCTAAAACATATTGGCCTGCAGACGCAGCCATATTAAACCATGACAGAGAATTAGCATCTGTTGGGATCACGACAGTTTTAAATGCCATTTGTATTGGTGATGTAAATACAAACTCAGTTCGAGTGATGATGGTAGATGACTTATGTCATGGTGTAATAAAACACACAAAGGCACAAACACTGAAAGCTGACCATTACATTCACCTAAGATGCGAGGTGAGTTATGGGAGACTGATTGAATTGCTTGATCCTCTGATTGTTCTGGAGAGAGTTCGATTATTATCCGTTATGGACCACACTCCGGGCCAGAGACAGTTTGTTGATGTTGAGTTATATGCGAACTACTATCAGGGAAAGTTTGGTTTATCAGATAAAGAGCTTGAAGAGTTTATGTCAGCTCGACGGGCTGACCAGGAAAAATATAGCGATAACAATCGCAATGCTGTTGTAGAACGCGCAAAACAACATCAAATCACATTAGCCAGTCATGATGATGCAACAAGCGAACATGTTGAGCAGGCAATAAAAGAACAGATTTCAATAGCGGAGTTCCCAACAACATTAGAAGCTGCAAAAGCCTCTCATGATGCAAATATCGCAGTCATGATGGGTGGCCCTAATATAGTTCGAGGAAAATCACACTCAGGAAATATCTCAGCTCGCGAGTTAGCAGGGCATGAAATTCTAGATATTATTTCTAGTGATTATGTTCCTTCATCGCTTTTATTTGCGGCGATGATATTAAGTGAAAAAGTTGAAGGCATAAGCCTGCCACAAGCAATAAACATGATCACAAAGACACCCGCAGAAAGTATTGGTTTGAATGATCGAGGCGTAATAGCAATCGGAAAAAGAGCAGACTTAGTTCGTTTCCGCCCTTATGAGAGTGCTCCAATAATTTTAGATGTTTGGAAAGCAGGAGAAAAAATTGCCTGATCGGCCTGAAAATAAAGCAGCTTTAAAGACAGACAATCAAACAGGGTTGCTCGTTGCTGTCGTGGGGCCAAGTGGATCTGGAAAAGATAGTTTAATTAACGCAGCTCGTGAGCATTTAAAAAAATATGAAAAAATTATATTTCCCAAAAGGCTTATTACACGACAGGATCAAGTAGGTGAGGATCATATACCAATAAGCATTGAAGAGTTCAAAGCTCTTGAACTTCAAAATGCTTTTTTTATCAGCTGGGACGCCCACAACCTTCATTATGCAATTTCTCTGGATGTAAAAGAGAGCTTGGAAGCGGGGTCCACCATCATCTTAAACCTGTCACGAAGGACCATAGGGCAAGTCAAAGAGAATTGGCCAAATACGATAGTAGTAAACATTAAAGTTGATAAAGAAATTCTACTTGAACGTTTGATATCAAGAGGACGAGAAGATAGCAATGCTATCAAGGCACGCCTTGAAAGACAAGTTGATATGCCAGCTTCACAAGCTGATTATATCATTGATAATAGTGGATCATTAGAGCACTCTGCGAATAATTTTATTGAAATAATTAAAAGCAATTCACTGAACAAATTCACCTAAACATCAAATCTTTCTAAAACAGTATTCTTGCGAATATCCTGAGCTTCAAACACCTTACCATTCATAACACCATATACGCCTGGACTAAGAGTTTGCGAAGCAATGATTGCACCACCAAGATTAAATTCACTATCAGATCCGCCAGAAGAGAATGGAACAATAGCACCAGTTAAAACAACAGTTTTTTTTAACATATAGCTCTGAAGAAATTGTGCAGTTTCAGCCAGAGTGATGGTACCATGCGTCACCACGAGAGAATCTTCAGGAGCATCTAGGATTGCTTTGGCAAGTCTTTCACGGTCACCTAATGTCATAAATTGGCTATCAATAAGCATAAGAACTTCGATAATTGGATGGTAACATCGTCCTAACTCTAAAATTTTTGGAATATGCGAGTTATTATTTTCTAGAAAATACTCATCCTTAGTCTCAAGATCTCTAATTTGGTCGATGGTACCGCCAGTAACGAGAATACGAACATCTTTCATAAGGATTTAGCAATACAATCAATTTCAACCAAAGCCCCGACGGCCAGCCCAGAAACACCAACACATGTTCTTGCTGGAAGTTTATTTGGTTCAAAATAAGACGCATAAGCTATATTCATATCCGCATAATCCCGTTCAAAATCTGTCAGATAAACACGCATTTGTACAACTTGTTCTAAATTAGTATTCACTCCAGAAAGAACAATCTTTAGGTTTTCCATGACACGCTTTGTTTGTTGTTCAATACCTTCAGGAAGAGCTTTATTTGGATCTTCAGGCCAAGTTGGCATTTGGCCAGTTACAAAAACCCAGCCGTCAACTTCCACAGCATGCGAAAACGGAGCAACAGGTTGAGGGGCATTATCTATCATATGAAATGTAAGCATTCTATATTCCTCATCAAATACCACAGAAGAGCCTTTATATCACGACATGAGGATAAGGGCTATTAATGACATATGATAAGTAGGTAAGTAATAATATATTCTCTAAGCACAGCTTATCTCAATATTTAATTATAAACTAAATTATTTATCTGACTTAACAGGTTTTCCTTGCTTTTTTATTCAAGTGAAATAGCATGACGAAAAAAAACAGAAAGAAACTAAAAAGCAAAATAAATGAGTTCAATTATATTTATAGCGCCAAGATATGCCATATCAGGAAAAATGAAAGGTAAGCTCAGAGGTGTAGGCAATACAACAATATCCTTAGCCGAGAGCTTAGCTGCTCGTGGACATTATGTTGAGTGCTTTAGTCCCGTTGAGAACAAAGAAGAATATAATGGCGTGATCTGGGACAACAAAATTAATAAAACAAACTATGATTTAGCGATAGCAAATCTCTATCCAAAGGGATTAGGTTTAGTCACGGCAAAAAAGTCAGCTCTTTGGATACATAATCCAATGAATAAATGGTCACGTTTTAAGAAATGCGTATGGGGCATTTTCAGGCACAATCCATCGGCCGTATTTTTATCAAAATATAATTTTGAAACAACACCAGGTATAATTCCATATAAAAGCAGACATATTATTGAGCATGGCATTGATGAATTCTTTATCAATAGCAAAGTGAAGCGTTCTGTTCCAGAGAAACCCATTGCAATTTTTTCATCTGCTGCCCATAGGAATCTTGATATTGTAATTGAAAGTTGGAAAGAGCAAATTAATCCGATAATACCTGAAGCTGAACTTCATTTGTTCACAGATATTGAAAGAGTAAAAATATCACCTGAAGAAGCTGCTAAATATCAAATTAAATTAATTGGTCGTGTTCCTCATGAACAATTAGCTCAAGCTTATTCACAAGCAAGGCTTTTAATATATCCAGGTCATTTGGAAGAGACATTCTGCAATGCAGCACATGAAGCAACTGCATGCGGTTTACCAATCGTAACTTTAGGAATTGGTGTTTTATCAGAAAGAGTTGATCATGAGAAAAATGGAATTATTGCGAAAGATAAAAATGCAATGGGACAAGCCATTATTGAAATCTTAAGAGATGACGACGCCTGGTTAAAATTACATCATGGAGCGGTAAACACTCAGACATTTTATACCTGGGATAACAGAGCTGAAGTTTGGGAGAAAATTTTCTTATAAACAACTCAAGTAGTTTCTTATGTTTTCTTTGTTTTCCGAACCGACCACGCAATATTAGAAATAAGACGGCAATTATCACACTTAAAATCAAAAATATCGTGCCAGGGCTCTTTTAAAAACCATTTTGAGTTGCATGAAGGGCAGGTCCGCTTCTTTTCTTGTCTTAAAGATTTACCATTTGGCTTTGCAATATAATAGTAAGTTGGAACGCCAGTGTGCTTTTCTATTTTCTCGCAGATTGAGCGTCCTTCTTTTGACAAAGGGCTATCAAACTGCTGCACTTGCCGTTGTCCAAACTGTTCGCCAACAGCCGAATTTGAATGCAAGGTATCACAGGACTGATAATTCAGTTGCCAGTTGGTTATATAAGAACGTGATCCAGAGATTTCTGGCGCAATTTTATAAATTGGGATTGGTAGCGAACTATCACCACAACGCAATGGTGGGGAAAATGACCGATGATTAGTATATAAAATATATGAACTTGAGGTCTCGCCAGAACATGTTCCTCCTGATAGGGGAGAAACGCCTACTATTCTCACATCAAGATTATTATTCGAGACGTCACCAATTTTGCTGAACCATTGATCTATGATCTCAGTATTATATTTATGGTCAAGCGAGTCTTCTTCAGGGATCAGAGTCGTTGCAACAATTTCATTATGATTAAGAAAAAGTGGGTTCTCACGTCCTAATATTTGGCCATTCTCACGCCAAGCTCTTAAAAGTAGTTCAAATGTTTGTGTTAGTGATTGGTTATTCTCATCTGGATTTAATGGAACTGATATTTTAGCTGCATACATAATCTAATGATCCAAACATCTTCTGGATTTTTCTTTGTTTATTTTGAAAATGCCCTCCAACCGCCGATAAGCGACTCAAGTCGATTCTAGCAGTAAATTGAAGGCAATGCGAGCTTTTGTATATCTATCACTAATAAAAGCATATATTAAGTATATGTAAGTATATGGAAATTGGTTTATTTAAATTTTGTTCTTTCAGAACTAAATTATTATTATTTGTCAATTATTGACATGTATAGTTTTGTTATTTATTTAAGATTTCTTCTAGTTTTTTGAAGTTTGAGTAGGCTTTCTTAATAGATAATTCATTTCGGTCAGTAATATAGTAATGACCGAGCACGAGTACATCCATATCCGTTCGTAAGAAACAGCTTATAGCTTCTTCAGGTCGTGCAACAATGGGCTCCTGCTTGTTAAAACTTGTGTTCAGCAGAATAGGTACGCCTGTTTTTTTACCAAACGCTTCAATTAAATTGTAATAGGGCGGATTAGCTTCTTTCTCAACAGTTTGGAAACGTGCTGTATTATCAACATGCACAACTGCTGGAATTTCATTTGCTTTTTCAGGACGAACCCTAGGGGCAATTGTCATAAAGGGATCTGGCTGATCTATCTCAAAATACTCTGAGGCATGCTCAATAAGAACGGCTGGAGCAAATGGGCGAAAGGCTTCACGATGTTTCACACGAGCATTAATAATATCTTTCATTTCAGCACGTCTCGGGTCAGCAAGGATTGATCGATTGCCAAGAGCTCTCGGTCCCATTTCAAATCCACCTTGGAACCAGGCAATAATTCGACCCTCCTGAAGATCATCTGAAACTTTATCAATAATACCAGCTGAATCCATTTTTGTGAAAGTCAGTCCTGCTTCTTTCAGAGCACACTCAATTTGTTCATCAGAATAAGATAATCCGTAATAGGCCTTAGTAATTTCAAATGTCCTGGGGTGTTCTAAATTGTGATGATGGTGCCAGATTGCACTGCCAAGAGGAACGCCAGTATCCGATGCACATGGAGGAACCCAGACACGCTCATAGGACGTCTCCCTGATAATTCTGGCTGTTGCAACACAGTTCATCGCAACACCGCCAGAAAGTACTAGATTTTTAGAAGGATACTTTAGGGATAGGGAATTCACAACATGTAACATCACCTCTTCAAGCATGACTTGGAGAGCATAGGCAATGTCCATGTGACGTTGAGTAAGTTCTGCCTTAGGAGGATTAGCTGGACCAAAGATATCAAAGAACTTTTGTTTAAAAGGGCGGATGAAACCATATTTATCGTAATCGAAATAGGCCATATTCACACTATATTGACCATCTGGAAGGAGTTCTACCAAATCGCGCATTTGCTCTAAATAGGTATCTTTGCCATAAGCAGAAAGCCCCATCACTTTCCCTTCGTCACCAAATTGAGCAAAACCCAAATAATTTGAAATGAGCGTGTAGACCATACCCATAGAGTCCATAACACGGTTTTTCCAAACTTGTTTTAAGGTGTCACCTTCACCAATGTAAACGCTTGAAGAACAATTATCACCATATCCATCCATAACCAGAACTGTGGCATCATCAAATGGTGAAACATGATAAAATGAGGCATGAGAATGATGATGTCCAACCCCAACAATACGAGGAAGCTCTATACCAGGATAAAGCTTCTTCAAATTATGTTTGATAACCTGCCTTGAAAACAATAACCCAATACCATGGGTAGCGATCGCTTTAGGTCGAGCAAGATTAAGACTCAATGGAAACCTGCGAAGCAAATGCCATCGTGTTTGCCAACGCATAGCAGCTGTGTCCCAAGGAGTTGTAATAACATCAATATCAGTGATTTTAATGCCCAGAGTTTTCAGAGCATGATCAATGGCAAGAGCGGGAAATTTTGCAGTACGTTTTTCCCGATTTAGACGCTCTTCTTCAATAATGATTTCAGGTACGCCATTGTTTATTATGGCAATTCCCGAATCATGGGAACCTGTCGCGAGTCCAAGAATTCTCATATCAACCACATACTATTGTTATTATATTTAAAATTGCTAAGGCAAAAAAAGCTTTTATCAGAAACTTTCTAGAAGTTTATCAGAAAAACTCTTTCATATATCACAAGACAGCTTAATTCCGTAAAAATACTGAAGTGCATATATGCAAAGGGCACTTTTTATTATTAATATGCAGAAAATGCAATGGAATCGTTCAGCTATTATAATTATTTAATGTATTAGTTTTATGTGAGGTCAGGAAATGTAACCGGTCTGCGAAAGCCTGAAGCATTGCGGTGTCCCCCGCCGCCGAGTTGTTTGGCAACCTCCGAGACATCCTGACGACTATCATCAGAACGTAACGAATAATAACGTTGACCATCAGCTTCATACCAACAAACAGCAAATGCTATATCACTATCTTTCTCAAGAAGTGCGTGAGCAACATCTGAAGCCATAAAGCCAGGTGCATTTGCGACCAGCACATTATGTCCTGCAAACATTTGAGATGAAGCCAATGAGCAAATATCAGAAACTTTCTTATCATAAAAGCGTTTAATAACTTTGCCTTCCTGTATAAGCTGTTTGACTTGTACAGAAAGCACATTCCATTGCTCAAATTCATAAGGATATGATCTTAATGCAAGACTGAAACATGGACCATATTCATACTTTAGTCGCCACAAATCTTGATCTTCAATATATAAAATAAATTCTGGAGGTTGTTCTTCAGGAAAGCAAAACTCCCAGGCCATCCGCGCCCCTGATTTATCCATGTCAAAAAGACAAAAAATGAAAGGGGTATCAACGCTTCCATATTTCTCCAGAGCAAATTGGTAAATATTGGTATGATCAAAAGCCTTATCAGAAGCAAAAGCAGAAAGTTCAGCTTCAGCAGTTTTATGGTGATCTAAAACAACAATTGTTTTTACTTGGTCGAGTAGGTCCTGCATTTGTTTTTTTGGTAGAGCATAATCAACAAATAAAACATGCTTATCTGTTAAGTCAGGGAGGGGTGCCCCATGATTGATGCCAATATACTCGACATCATCACCCCACTTTTTCCACACACTCCACGCCGAACCAAAACCATCATCACAAGGAAAATGATGAAGACAGACGTCAGGTTTCCATATTAAATCAGTCATATTGCACTCTTATCCAAAAGTTACCTTTAAATAACATTTTGTGACTAAATTTCGGCTCGGTTGGAACTGTAAAAAGCTTATTGCTTGGGATCTAAGATCTCTTTAGCGCTTTCTTTTGCTTTTTCAAGAGATTGCTCTCCTAATTCTTTCGCTTTATCAAGATAAGGTTTACTTGCTTCAATAGTTTTAGATGTCAACTCTTTAGCTTTTTGTACTACAGGTATTGTAGCATTTCGAGCTTTATCAGAAACCTCCATTAATTTTTCAACACTTGTAGCTGAAAGTGATTTTGTCTGGTTCCATATTGTAGCGAAAAAGCTTTGCTTTGGTCTTAAACTCTCAACAGGTAATTGTTCAACTGTTCTAATCATATCTATATGATCTTTGCGTTCGGTTTCCCCTTTGATATGCTTCGCATGACCAGTAAAAATCACCATGGGTGTACAGGCTGTAACAACATTTTTACTTTTCTCGGTCCATTTTGCATTCGTAATTTGCGTCTGCTCAGCAAAATAAACTTTTTCTCCCTCAATCGTTTCACGTAGAATAAGACGATCAATAACTGGAATAAAAGCACCGGATTTTTCTGTAACGGATTTAAAGCGGGTATTATCAGGATCTGGGAATTGAACAAAAAGCGTTATAAAACTATCATCATTTGAGTCCAAAACTGCATCTAAGGCTTTATCTGTACTTTCTGCATGTACAACACTTACAGCTTGCCCAAGTCCTTCTGGGTCAATTTTTTGTAAGAATTCGAATGTTCCGGCATGTCCACTATTTTTGGGGGGAAGTATAAAATTCAACCCCCTGGCACTCAAAGCAACATCGCCATAACTTTGTAGCTCTTTATTTTTAGTGACCATAAATAGGCACTCTCGCACAACATCTGTCCGTAGTTTATGAAACTTTTGGGTATCTCCAGAGATTTTATTTTCTATCGCAAAAATATCCAATTGAGAAAAACCAATTTGCTTTGGTGCTATCGCTACATTGTTTAGGTTATTTATTGATCCTTCTGATTCAACACATTCATAATCGAATTTCGCCTTATCCAATTCTGATTTAAGGAGAGGGCAGAATTTTTGGTAATATGCCCCATTTTCACTGGCGGTATTTATTTGAGTTGCCCAAGCGTGTGTATATGATGATGCAAGAACAGTAGATGCCAGAATTATATATTTCAATTGGTTAGGTAATTTCATGCAACTCTCCCTATAGTTATGAGTCTTGTTATATAGGGAGTTAATACTCATTATAAAGACAGCAAACTTAAGTTAAAAACAGTTTTCATAAGAAATAGAAAGACAAAAATGCCTCTAACTTGCTTCAGCAAGAAGCGAAAGTTGTTTTTGTTGAGGCTCCCCTTCTTGGTCCTTAAGGCGTGTTGGATAATCTCCAGTAAAACAATGGTCTGTGAATTGTGGGGTTTCTGGATCTCTTGCAGCATGCCCCATAGCTTTATAAATGCCTTCAACCGATAAAAAGGCCAATGATGAAGCCCCCATAAACTTCCGCATACCCTCAATATCATAATTGGCAGCAAGTAGTTTTTCTTTATTAGGAGTATCAATTCCGTAATAATCAGAATGTTTAATAGGCGGGCAGGCAATACGCATATGGACTTCTTTTGCACCAGCTTCATACATCATTGAAACAATTTTAACCGAGGTAGTTCCTCTAACCACGCTATCATCAATGAGTATAATACGCTTGCCTTTAACTGTTTCCTGATTAGCGCTATGTTTGAGTTTTACCCCAAGTTGTCGGATACGTTGTTCAGGCTCAATAAAGGTTCTGCCTACATAATGATTTCTAATAATCCCAAGTTCTAGAGGTATTTGTGATTGCTGTGCAAAGCCTATGGCAGCAGGCAGCCCAGAATCAGGAACAGGAACAATAACATCTGCATCTACATGCGATTCTTTAGCAAGCTGGGCACCCATCTTCTTGCGAATTTCATATACAGATTGTCCATCTACAATCGAATCGGGTCTCGCAAAATATATATATTCGAAAATACATGGTCGGGGAGGGCGTATAGGAAATGGACGATGGCTTTCCAGCCCGTTCTCTGAAATTATAACAATCTCACCATTCTCTATTTCTCGAACAAATTTAGCACCAATAATATCTAATGCACAAGTCTCAGAGGCCAAAACATAAGAATCATCAAGAATTCCTAAAACCAGAGGACGTATGCCAAGCGGGTCTCTTGCACCTATGAGTTTTTTCTTGGTTAAGCCGACAAAAGCATAAGCACCTTCTATCTTTAATAGAGCTTCTATAAACCGTTCAATGAAACGAACTTTTTTACTGCGGGAAAGCAAATGCAATAAAACTTCGGTATCCGAAGTGGATTGAAATATTGCTCCATCTGCTATCAGCTCTTTTCGTAGGCCGAGTGCGTTAGTTAGATTACCATTATGCCCTAAGGCAAATCCACCAAATGTTAAGTCTGCATAAAGAGGTTGAATATTTCGTAGGAGCGTTCCGCCTGTTGTTGAATAACGAACATGTCCAACAGCCATATTACCACGCAATCGATCTATAACACCTTGCTTCGTGAAATGATCACCAACAAGGCCCATCTTGCGTTCATTGTTAAAATGCTCGCCATCATAGCTTACAATACCAGCAGCTTCTTGGCCTCTATGTTGGAGGGCATGTAAACCAAGGGCGGTGAAAACAGCAGCATCCTTATGATTATATATACCAAAAACACCGCATTCTTCTCTAAGGCGGTCGTCTTCTAGTTTAGAAAAACTCATGTTTGAGCTATTCCCTGGGTTTGTCTTTCCTTGAATTAATTCAACGGACACACATCATCTCCTAGTGCGGAGCATTAATTGCTCTCATTTTGTACGGACCCGGTACTTTCTACGAGCTGGTTTAGACGCCGTCTAACATTTGCCTGGTACCCACGATTTTTGTCAGAATTACCAGCTTTTCTGTACTTAGTCGTAGGGCTATTAAGCTCAGAGCTATTTATGGTACTTTTAGTAACTTTTTTAGAGACCCAATCAGCAAAGTCTTGAGGTAATAAAGAAATTATCATCTCACCGGTACCTTTGACAAGAGGCAATGATCGGGCATTGCTGACCCAATTGTTATGTACTTTGTCTGTAACTAAAAAACTGAAAAACAAATATAAAAGCACAACAGCGACAAGACCTCTAGCCAAACCAAAGATAAAGCCAAGAGTATGGTCTAGCGCGCCAATACTGCTATTCAGTATTTTATCTGAGATATATATTGTAATGAGATGAACAGCAATAAGAATTATTATGAAAACAATAGCACCCTGTATAACTTGTGATGCCACTTTATGACCAATGTAAGGTTGCAATAACGCACTATTTTCAGGAAATAAATTTAAGATTGCAAGCACAACTGCAAAGGCAGCACCCCAAGAGGCAATAGATAGAAACTCTCTTGTAAATCCACGTATCATTGCTAATACGCCAGAAATAAACATTAAAAGTACTAAAACTATGTCAAGTATTGAAAACATCCGCGTGTTCTTTTTCGTTTTTAATCGATCTGAATATTAAGATATACTGATAAATATAGCCTTTTGACCAGGAAACTATCATATAAATTTGAAAGTAAACTACCTAATATGGCTATTTTCTCCATTGTTGTAGAGCAATAGCACAGAATATTTCAAAAATAAGAACATATTTGTGCTTTTTAGCATCCAAGCGATTTATTTTTAAGTTCTAAGTATATTTCTTTTTTATTCTAAAATCCATATTAGTTAGCGTTTAGAGGTTAGTTTAAGATAATGCGTGTTAAATCTGTGATGCGTGTAACTCGGGCAACAGATAAGGACTTTGGTAATTTCTCAATTTTTCCTTGAGATGGTATAGTGGCATTTACGAAGCCAAGCTTTTTCGCCTCCTTGAGGCGGGCCGGCATTTGACTAACAGATCTTAAAGCTCCAGATAAGCTGACTTCCCCGAAATAAACACCATTCGCAGCGATAGCAATATTTGCAATTGATGAAATTAAAGCAGAGGCTACGGCTAAATCGGCTGCCGGGTCTGTAATTCTTAAGCCGCCAGCAACATTAAGGTAAACATCATGAGACCCGAATTTCATATTACAATGTGCGTCAAGAACAGCTAAAATCATTGCAAGTCGGTTACTGTCCCAACCAACAACTGCACGTCTAGGTGTTCCAAGGTTTGTTGGAGCGACAAGCGCCTGGATTTCAACCAGAATAGGGCGTGTACCTTCCATTCCAGCAAACACCACAGAACCAACAGTATTATCTTCACGTTCACCTAAAAAAAGTTCTGAAGGGTTCGAGACTTGGGCTAAGCCTTCATCACCCATTTCAAAAACACCAATTTCATCAGTCGCTCCAAATCTATTCTTCATAGATCGAATCAGTCTAAAATTATATCCCTTATCCCCCTCAAAATATAAAACGGCATCAACCATATGCTCAACGACTTTAGGACCAGCAATATTGCCATCCTTAGTAACATGACCAATCATAATAAGTGTTGTTTGATGTTTTTTTGCGATTCTAATAAGGGCTTGAGCACACGATCGGACTTGAGAAACTGTTCCAGGCGCAGCTTCCAGTAAATCAGTCCAGAGTGTCTGTATAGAATCAATAATAATAAGGTCAGGAGCAGGACCGTTTTCTAAAGTTGAAAGTATATTTGAAAGGTTAGTCTCAGCAGCAAGTTTAACATTTGAGTTTGAAACTTTTAAGCGTTCTGCTCGCAAACGGACTTGCGCGGTTGCTTCCTCGCCAGAGAAATAAATAACCCCGTGACCGGAGTCGGCAAGTTTTGCAGCCAGTTGTAATAAAAGAGTTGATTTACCAATACCAGGGTCTCCACCAACAAGCAAAGCAGAACCAGGCACGAGTCCTCCGCCTGTAACACGGTCAAATTCTTCAAGACCAGAAGCAATCCTTGGAGCGTCTTCCACTGTGCCCTTAAGGTCTTCAAGTTGAATAATATTTCCCTGAGAATGATCAGATTTTGGCCCTGAAGCAATGCCGCTTGAGGTAGATATTTCCTCTACAAAACTATCCCATTCACCACAAGAATTGCATTTTCCAACCCATCGAGAGCTGACTGCACCGCAGTTTTGACATATAAAAGTTTTTGATGGTTTTGCCATATTTTTCCAAGGTTTCTTATTATTCGATTAAGAGTCAATATAGTGTCTTTGATAGCGAGAACTAAGGCTTGTTAAAATTTCATATCCGATTGTTCCTGCCTGCTCCGCAAGATCATCAACTTTAATATGAGAGCCAATGATTTCAACAAAATCCCCACGTGCAACTTCAGATATGGGAATTTCAGAAATATCAATTGTTATAAGGTCCATTGAAATACGACCGATGATTGATGTTTTATATCCATTGACAAAAAGACAACCTTTTGGCTTTTGCTCACTTGAGCCAAGATGTCGAAATAAACCGTCGGCATAACCTATAGAGACCGTGGCAATTCTTTTTGTTTCTTTCAGATGATACGTCGCGCCATAACCAACAAATTCATCTCCAAAAACATCATGAATTTGGACAATTCTAGCATTTAGTGTCACAACAGATTGCATACTATTTGTTACACCGGTTAGCGGATTTGCCCCATATAAAGCAATGCCTGGCCTAACGACATCAAAGTGATAGTCATGCCCTAAAAATATTCCGGCAGAGTTACTAAGGCTGCATAAAACATCAGGCAGTAGTTTTTTAAAATTTAAAAAGCTTGATAATTGTTGGCTATTCATAGGGTGTTGAGGAGTATCCGCACAAGCAAGATGACTCATCAATAAGGTTAGTTCAAAATGATTAAAATAATTTTCTTCCAAGAGTTCATTAAAGCAATCAAACTTTATTCCAAGGCGGTTCATACCTGTATCAACTTGAATGGCAGCTTTTGTTGAACGAGGAGAGTGCGCTTTACAATAACTTGCCCATTCAGTAATTTCAGAAGCAGAATTTAAGACAGGATAAATATTATAATCTACAAATGTTTTCGAAGTTCCAGGGAACAAACCATTAAGAACAAAAATCTCAGCTAAGGTATTAAGATTGCGTATCTTGATTGCTTCATCAAGATGAGCAACAAAAAAAGTTTTACATCCCAGTCCAAATAACTTTGGCACAACGCATTCTATGCCAAGACCATAAGCATTAGCTTTAACAACTGCTGCACACTCTGAGGTTTTGCTTAAGCTTTTAAGCTTTAAATAGTTGTTAGCTAATGCTGTAAGATCAATTTTCAATATCGCTGGAGCTTGAGCCGAACATGAGCAAGCCGCCTCAGAATTTGAGTGACTGGGCGGTTTTTGCATATACTACTCCATATGTTCAGGCAAATGAGTATCGGCAATATAGTTCGAAAAGCGAGTTACATTTGCATCAAACTTAAGTTTCACTGTGCCAGTTGGGCCATGGCGTTGCTTAGCAATAATTGCCTCAGCCATACCATGTACCCGGTCCATTTCCTGCTGCCATTGATCAAATTCAGGTGTATTCTCACGTGGCATATTTTTTTGTACATAATATTCTTCGCGGAATACAAACATAACAACATCGGCGTCCTGCTCAATAGATCCTGATTCACGAAGGTCAGCAAGTTGAGGGCGCTTATCATCACGAGCCTCCACCTGACGAGAGAGCTGAGACAGTGCTATGATTGGAACGGCAAGTTCCTTCGCCAAAGCTTTCAACCCTGTTGTAATTTCCGTAATCTCTTGTACACGACCTTCTGAAGCACGTTTTGAAGATCCCGTCAACAATTGTAGATAGTCAACAATAATAAGTCCTAAACCATTTTGACGTTTCAGCTTTCTCGCTCGAGCGGCAAGCTGTGCAATGGAAATACCACCGGTTTGATCAATATAAAGAGGTAATTGTTGTAATTCTTGTGAGACTTCAACTAATCTCTCAAACTCGGAGTCATCAAT
>CBDHHC010000004.1:0-494757 GCA_965263345.1 Methyloligellaceae bacterium | reverse complement strand
GACAAAATATACTGGACTGAATGTCGCCCAAACGAGGCTGGACGATGTGTAATCATGTCTTGCAAGCCAGGTGAGGAAGGCAAAGAGCTTCTTCCTGCCCCTTTTTCAGCAAGGTCACAAGTCCATGAATATGGAGGTGCAGAGTTTCTTGTACACAACCAGAATATTTTCTTCGTTAATGCAAAAGATCAGGATATTTATCACCAAAAGCCTGGTCAGCCCCCAAATCGTATAACATCTCAAGCTGATACCCGTTTTTCAGATATGACCACTGACGGTGCCGAGTTTTTGTTTTCAGTAGCAGAATATCACAATCCAAAATCTTCATCTCATCATCCAGAAAATTACCTAGTAAGCATCTCTCTAAATAACAACAATAACCAGATACACACAATTCATGCTGATCATGATTTCTATGCATACCCAAGAATAAGCCCTGATGGAAAAAAAATAGCTTGGATTGCATGGGATCTGCCAGATATGCCTTGGGATAGTACATATCTTTATAGTGCAGACATTAAAGCTCAAAAAGGCATATACAATACAAAAAAGATAGCTGGTGGAAAAAATATATCTGTCATGCAGCCTCAATGGAGCCCAGATAATAAACTTTATTATATCTCTGATGAAACGGGCTGGGGCAATATCTATGTTCATGAAAATGAAACTTCAAAACCTGTTTTAGAAGAACCCAGTGAATTCGGGCGGCCTCTATGGTCTCTTGGTACAAAATCTTACACAATAAAACCAAGTGGAAGAATTATAGCGTCTTGCTACCACCAAGGCGAATTGGAAATAAAATCAATTAATCCTGCGTCTGGCCTATCAAATTTAATCCCAACATCCTTGCGCACATTTGAAAACATAGTCACGTCAGGTGACAATATTTATGGTATTTGCACAACGGACTATGCTCCTCCTGCAATTGTGTGTCTAAATGAAAGCGGAGAGCATTCGCTCATTCGCTCTTCAACTGAGATGAACCTTAATCAGGAAGATATTTCTGTTGGAAAAATTCACTCCATACCATCAAAAGAAAACGAAACAATTTACGGTCTCTACTACCCGCCTACCAATTCACAATTTGAAGGCCTGGATGCAGCCAAGCCTCCGCTACTCATGATGGCTCATGGTGGCCCCACAGGTTCAGCTGACAGAGGCTTAAAACTAAAAATCCAATATTGGACAAGTCGTGGCTTTGCGGTCTTTGATCTAGATTACTCCGGCAGCACCGGTTATGGGCGCGCATACAAGGAACGACTTGATGGCAAATGGGGCGTGCGTGATGTGGAAGATGTTGAGACGGCAGCAAAATATTTAGTAAGCCAAGGATTGGCTGATCCTGAAGCCTTACTCATCACAGGCGGAAGCGCTGGGGGCTACACTGTATTATTAGCTCTAGCAGAATTGGATATCTTCGCTGGTGGAGCCTGTCACTACGGCGTCGCGGATCTGCTGCACCTTCAGGCATGCACACACAAGTTTGAGGGAGGTTATCTTTATCGTTTATTAGGAGTAGAGCCTCCAAAGCCCGGTGAAGAAATGAATAAAACAGCTTTCGTGGAAAGGTCCCCGGTGACAAAAGCTCACAACATAAACAAACCAGTAATTTTCTTTCAAGGCCTAGAAGATAAAATCGTACCCCCCGCTCAAACCAGAACAATGGTTGCAGCCTTAAAAACACAAAACACACCCGTCTATGCCATGGAATTTGAAGAAGAAGGACATGGTTTCAGAAAAGCAGAAACGATAAAGAATGTGCTGAATTACGAATATATCTTTTATGCCAAACTGTTGAATTTGGATTTACGTGACATGAGTGGTCATGCCGAAATAGAGATGATGTAAAAACTCATTAAAATCGATAATCAAATATAAAGGTCGAAAATACATAAATAAAACATAATCAATTAGACTATAGTTCCAGTTAAGTTGCACCACTAATCAAGTAAATGTGACCTTAGCAAAGCTTTAGAGACATTATTTTAGCATTTTTACAAAATAAAACTTCCTTAGAATTTTATTTCAGGTTTATGAAGCTTGAAAGTGATGCATTTGTGAGAAAATGCTTAAGGAGAGAGTATTAATGGCTAACTTGAAAATAAATGGGGAGTCGAAAACAGTCGATTTACCAGATGATACACCATTGTTATGGGCAATAAGAGACTTAGCCCAATTAACAGGAACAAAATACGGATGTGGCATAGGACTTTGTGGGGCTTGCACAGTTCATGTTGATGGTGAAGCAACGCGTTCTTGTTTGACTATTATAAAAGATGTTGAGGGAAAAGAAATCACAACAATCGAAGGTTTGTCAAAGGATGGTAATCATCCTGTGCAGGTTGCATGGAGAGACCTTAATGTCCCTCAATGTGGCTTTTGCCAGGCGGGTCAGATCATGCAGGCTGCAGATCTGTTAAAGAAAAAAAAGAACCCTTCGGACGATGAGATTTTAGAAGCCATGCAGGGTAATATCTGCCGTTGTGGATGTTATGAACGTATTGTAGCAGCAGTGCGTTTGGCATCAACAGGGAGTTAAGCTATGTTAGATATTTTAAAAGAGTTGGAAGCTAAAAAGTCGAAAGAACCCCCCTTTAAAATTGTCAATGCATCGCGCCGTGATGTGCTCAAACTAGGAATAGCCGGTTTCGCTTTAATGGCAATTCCTGGAGGTGTTGCCGAAGCCTTTGAGCGTTATAAAACTGGTGGAGATGGAATGCCTGGTGGCTTAAAATATGATCCCACCATTTTCGTTTCAATTGATGACGATGGAACCGTAACGATTATCGCGCATAGATCTGAAATGGGGCAAGGATCAAAAACATCTGTGCCCATGGTCTTAGCCGATGAAATGAGTGCAGATTGGGAACGTGTAAAAATCGTACAAGCGGAAGGCGATCACAATAAATATGGCAATCAGAATACAGATGGCTCACGTTCATTGCGCCATCACATTCAGTCTATGCGTCAGATGGGCGCCTCAGTAAGACACATGTTGGCTAAAGCGGCAGCAAAAAAATGGGGTGTCTCGCTTAAAGATGTCAATGTTGGCATACATGAAGTCACAAGCGGAATAAATAAAGCAGGTTTTGGTGAATTAGCAAAGGAAGCGATGTCATTACCTGTTCCAAAATTTGAAGATCTAAAGTTCAAAGATGAAAAGGAATTCCGCTACATAGGCAAAGGCAAGGTTTCTATTGTTGATTTGCACGATATCACAACAGGTAAGGCAATTTATGGTGCAGATATTATGTTGCCTGGAATGAAAGTCGCAGTTATTTCCAGACCTCCCGCTGTAGGTGAAAAAATTAAGTCAGTTAATGATAAAGCTGCGCGTGCTGTACCAGGTGTTGAAGCAATTGAGATGTTACCAATCTCAATTATGCCAGCAAAATTCGCCCCCCTAGGAGGTGTTGCTGTAATTGCTTCCAATACAGCCTCAGCTATAAAGGGGCGAGACGCCCTTGAAATAGAATGGATCAAAGGTCCCCATTCCCAATATAACACTGAAAATTTCACGAAGGAAATGCGCGAAACCGCATCGAAATCTGGAAAACAACTTCGTAAGGTTGGTGATTGGTCAAAATCCAAAAAGAATGCCAAAAAACTATTTTCTCGCGAGTATGCTCAGGCTCATATGATCCATACCCCAATGGAACCACCAGCCGCTGTGGCGAATGTCACTTCTGATGGTGCCGAGATTTGGGCACCCGTACAAAGCCCTTATGGCACGCGTCAGGATTTGGCTAAAGCACTCAAAATGGATGAGTCCAAAGTTAAAGTGAATGTAACTTTGCTAGGGGGTGGTTTTGGCAGAAAGTCAAAAGGTGATTTTGTCATTGAAGCAGCTCTTCTAAGCCAGAAAACCAAACAACCCATCAAGGTACAATGGACACGAGAAGATGATGTAAGGCATTCATTTAATCACACAACATCCGTTGAACGTCTTGAGGTTGCAATTGACGAAAAAGGTAAAATTGATGGTTTGAGGTATAATTCAGTTGCACCTTCCATTTTCTCAACCTTTGCTCCAGATAGTGGGTATCAGTCTGCTCTCGAAGGCGGTATGGGGCATATTGATTTACCCTTTGATATCCCAAATATCAGTATCGAAAACGGAAAAGCATTAGCTCATACCCGTATTGGTTGGTTCCGTGCAGTCTCAAATATTCCAAGAGCATGGGCCGTTCAGACTTTTGTGGCGGAGCTCGCTCATGAACTGGGCCGTGATCACAAGGAGGTATTGCTTGAGCTTATAGGCTCAGATCGAACTATGAACCCGTCAACAAGTGGTTTTCCAAAAGATTTTTGGAACTATGGTGAAGTGTATGAGGAATATCCCATAGATACAAAGCGATTGAAAAATGTCTTGAACATTGCCGCTGAAAAAGCAGGGTGGGGGCAAAAACTGTCCAAGCACGAAGGAATTGGCCTTGCGGTTCATCGCTCTTTCGTAACCTATGTCGCGTGCGCTGTTCGGGTTAGGGTCGATAAAGACGGCACGATCAGGGTTCCTGAAGTACATACGGCCATTGATTGCGGATTTGCTGCTAATCCTGAGCGGATACGGAGTCAGATAGAAGGTGCAGCGGTCATGGGTATGACAACAGCATTGTATAGTGGACTGACTTATGAAAGTGGAACCGTACAAGAAAGCAACTTTGATACCTACCAGATGGTGACCGCAAATAACTTCCCCGAGAAAGTTCACACACATATAGTCGAACACCCCTTCTCTGTTCATGCCTCAGGTGTGGGTGAACCAGGTCTGCCACCAATTCCACCAGCAATTGGCAACGCAATCTTCAATGCTGTTGGAAAACGCGTAAGAGACTTACCAATTGGCGGTTCCATAGACCTTTAATACAAAAAAGCCCAGCTTAAAAAAGCTGGGCTTAATTCCAGGGGGAGTGGGGAAGTATTAAATCTTATGAAGCTTGACCTTCAATAAGTTTGTCATTATTGGCAGCGCCAATTTCAATTTTACGAGGCTTCATGGCTTCAGGAATCTCTCGGACTAGATCAATATGAAGCAAACCATTAACAAGCTTGGCATCTTTGACCTCAACATGATCTGCGAGCTGGAAACGTCTCACAAAATTTCTGGCAGCAATACCACGATGTAGGGTTTGTGTGGAATTATCGTCCTTCTCGGCAACTTGCTCACCTTTAATCGTTAGAGTATTTTCCTTAACCTCAATATCAAGGTCTTTTTCTGAAAAACCAGCAAGCGCAATTGAAATACGATACACATTCTCGCCTTCAAGCGTAATATTATATGGGGGAAATCCAGACTGTTCATTGCTCAAATTAGAAAAACTGTCAAGCAGTGAAGCAATATGGTCGAAACCGACAGTTGAACGGTATAGGGGTGTTAAATCAAAATGTGCCATCACACATCCTCCTTTGAAGCGATATGGATAAATATCTGCCAATAGGCCAGATATTGGTTATAAGATGTACCCGATAAGTGGCGTACAATTCCCATATAGGAGGAGAAAAAATGATTTCAAGAGGGGCTTTTAGCTTGAGAATTATAAGAATCTAGGGTTAACAATATTTAACAGCTTTTGTATGAAATGAATTATAACGATAAACCCTTAAATTCGAAAAGTTTCTTCTATGGTCCTTGTCAGTATTGCCCGAAACCCAATTCCAACAGATGCAAAATCAGGTCATTTCAAAGGATATGATGGAAATCCAATACGTTTTGCACAATGGAAATCTACAAGTGAAAATCGCAAAGGAACTGTGTGTATATTCTCTGGCAGAACAGAGTTTATTGAAAAATATTTCGAAGTAATAGCAGACCTGCGAAGACGAGGATTTGATGTGGCCATAATGGATTGGCGTGGCCAAGGCGGGTCAGTAAGACTTCTCAAAAACCCGAGGAAGGGCCATATCCGAAGGTTCTCCGATTATGAAAAAGATGTTCGCATCTTCATGAGAGAAATTGTTCTCCCAGATTGCCGGCCACCATTCTTTGCTTTAGCCCATTCCATGGGCGGACACATCATGCTGCGAATGGCAACATACAGAACATTTTGGTTTAATCGTATGGTTCTTGTTGCTCCTATGTTTGAGTTTGCAGATGAGGTTTTACCATTCTCTTTCCCAATTGTTCGATCCCTTAGTGAAATTGGATCTTATATTGGGCTTCGAGACTTTTATGTGCCAGGAGGTCAAGATAAATCTTGGGAAGATGAACCTTTTGAAAATAATAAACTGACCTCAGACAGATCTCGATATGAGCGCAGTCAATCTATTCTTAAAACAGCCCCCGAATTAGGGTTAGGCTCACCAACATGGGGGTGGATGAAAGCAGCATCTAGATCTATGTCAAAGCTAAACGATCCCCAGTTCCCTGGACAGGTAGAAGTTCCAGTTCTGATTGTAGGAGCTGGTAATGATGAGATCGTATCGACGAGAGCAACAGAAGATATGTCTGTACGTTTAAAAGTGGGATCACATCTATTTATACCCAAGGCACGTCATGAAATTTTACAGGAAGTCGATGAATTGCGTTTGCAATTCTGGGCGGCATTCGACGCCTATATCCCTGGTAATTAAGAATTTTCAGATCAACGAACGAAAATTTTATGGAACAGCTATGCAGCATGGTCCAATACGTCACACATGCTCATCAACGTCTAGACACTCCCATCATTTAATGGTATGGTTACAAAATAGGCATTCGTATTGTTGGGTTACTTTTTGGGCAAATAAATGTTAAACAACTGCTACATAATGTACCGTAATAGTAAAATTGGGATTACAGGCTTGATTTTTGTGCGTTGCGGTGTATTATATTGCAGTGCGGTATGAGTTATTTGCAGTACCGTTTGTCCAAAATGGGCATTTCCTCCCTAGACTTGGGCCGTTTTTTAAATGGCCCTTTTTTCTTTCAAAGACTACTTTTGTGAATGTTGATGATATTCATTCAGCAGCAACAGGAAAATTGCCAAGTTGGAAAAGATCTTCAGACGAAAGATGTTGAATAAGTTTAGTAATTGCACTTCTGACATCATAAAAACAGTCAGTTTTTTGAAAGCTGCTTTCATCCATATACAATGAACGATTAACCTCGATTTGCAAGGCATGAACGTTCAAGGCAGGTTTACCATAATGCTCAGTGATATATCCACCAGCATAAGGTTTATTTATACTGACTTGAAACCCCATATCTATCAGTTTTTGCTCAACAAAATTTGTCAAAAAAGAACTACAAGAAGTCCCATACCTGTCCCCCAAAACAAAATCTGGACGTAAATCTCGAGGGTAACTATTGGGAACAGAGGGCATCGAATGGCAATCAATCAAAATACAGTAGTTAAAATAATCAAGGCTTTCTTGAATCAAATGACCCAGAGCTTTATGATATGGCATATAAAGCGTGTGGATACGGTTGAGAGCTTCTTCAACGCTCAAAGGGTGTTTGTAAATTTCTTCAGATTCCGTAACAATACGAGCAATTGTGCCAAGTCCACCAACAACACGCATTGACCTCGTATTTGCATATTTCGGCAATGCCTCATCAAACAATTCAGGGTCAAGCTCATAAGGCTCTCTGTTCACATCAAGATACGCTCTTGGGAAATGCGCATGAAGAATAGGTGAGCCATAAGTTATAACCGAGCCAAACAATTCTTCGACATATGCATCTTCAGACTTTCTCAATGAAATGGCGTCAAGTTGCGACGAATCAATAAAGGATTTTGGATATAAACGGCCACTATGAGGGGAGTTAAAAACAAAGGGTTGCGTCAGTTGTTTCGGTCTGCCGATTGTAAAAGCAGGTGAAAACTCTGAAATAAATTCTGGAGAAGCATCTTTCCGCATTCTTTTTATAAAGCCGGTATTTTGTAATAAGTTTCTAATCATTTATATAATTGTACCAAAAACAGAACATGAACCTCCGAAACACCTCATCATATTGGTTCGGCCTTCAACTTGCAACAGCTTGCAATAAGATCGTTTAATATATATGGGGATTTTGCGATAGGACTATAAGTATAAAGTTGGGCTATTCTTCAAGCTTATTCTCAGTGTTAGGAAAAAATAAAATTTTACATATAATGATTGTATGGACAAACAGAATTTATTTGATGAAGAAATATTAACCTCTTTTAAAATTGGTGATATTATATCCTTTAACTTCACAAACAAAAGTACTAAGTTTAAAAACTTTATAGCTCGTTTACTAAAATCAGTTTTGATAAGTGAATGAACATCATTAATGAAAAAGAGAAAAGATATCTAAGATGGCTGTAAACGATATTTCTCAAGGAAAAATACATCGCATTCTATTGGCTGAAGATGATGAATCTATGCGCCGTTTCTTGGTTAAGGCTTTGGAACGCGCTGGCTATGAAGTTGTGTCATTTGGTAATGGATCTGAAGCTTATCAAAGACTTAAAAAAGAACCCTTCACTCTTCTTTTAACAGATATCGTGATGCCGGAAATGGACGGAATTGAGTTGGCTCGCCGTGCCGCCGAATTAGATCCTGAGCTAAAAATCATGTTTATTACAGGATTTGCAGCCGTAGCCCTGAACTCAGAAGATAAAACAGCAAAAGAAGCAAAAGTATTGTCAAAGCCATTCCACTTAAAAGATTTGGTTTTGGAGGTTGAGCGATTGTTGAACTCAAAAGATAAATCCTGAATCTTATAAACAAAATAATAGAGGTCTCATCGAGTCTTCTATTGACGCCATTGAGAATTAATCTATCTTTAAATATTATTGGGTCGTTAGCTCAGTTGGTTAGAGCGTTGCCTTGACATGGCAGAGGTCACTAGTTCGAATCTAGTACGACCCACCATTTGTATGTTTCTGAACAAATTTCTTGCAAAAATGAATATTATAAATCTCCCCAAAATCATATGAAATCAATCTACCTAAAACAATAAATAATTCTCTTTCGCATCTTCGCCTTCTTTCTAATGACAGTTTCACAAGTGTCAAATTGCTAACGTTTTTCCCCCACAAAACAAAAATGTAGGGCAAGATTTGAAATATGTGGAATTTATCAATAAAACCGAATAACAAAAACAGTTACAAAATAAGGAGCAATTCTCTCTTATGGTTTTCACGCCGGCAAAACCAGTCATATCATCTCAAACTGGACCGCATCACAACCTGGAAAAAACAGTTTGCCGGCACTTGGAAACTAAGTTCCAGAAGCCTGTGAACGATTACACCAGGAAAGCTTTTGATGTGGCATATTCCGATTGGCAATCCGCAGGCAAACCTCAACTCATTTTAGACAGCGCATGTGGAACGGCTGAAAGCTCTAGACATTTTGCCAAAAATAATCCAGATAAACTCTGTATTGGTATAGATCAATCAGAGCATCGTTTAAATAAAAGTGACAATAAAAATGTACCTGAAAATCTGATATTGCTACGATGTGATTGTACAGATTTTTGGCGCTTGGCAGATCAGGCAAAGTGGCAGTTTGACCGGCACTATCTACTCTATCCCAACCCTTATCCAAAAACTGAACATTTGCAACGGCGCTGGCATGGCCACCCAGCCTTTCCCAGCCTTATAGCCATGAGTAAACATCTTGAATTACGCACAAACTGGCAAATCTACGCTGAGGAATTTTATACGGCATTGAAACAAGTAAAAGTAGTATCGAAGCAGGAACCTTATAGCCCAGAAAACAGTATAACGGCTTTTGAGCGAAAATACCTTCAGAGCGGACACACTTTGTGGAAAGTTGAAACACTTCAGAAAACATAGTGCAACGGGATCATACAAAACCCCTCTTCATAGGCCACTTAAAAGTGAACCTACGAAGATCTAGGAGATTTTAGATGTAAAACAATGTCAAAGATGACATCAACAAGATTAAAACACAAAAAAAGCCCTCATAAATCATGAGAGCTTTTAATGGGTTGATTTTTGTTCTAATCGAGTGATTTTATCTTTGAGCTTGAGTTTTCTACGTTTCATTTCTGATATTTTGAGATTATCAGCATTTGGGCGGGATAACTCTTCTTGAATTTTTCGTTCTAAAGAGCGATGTTTATCCGAAAGTTCTTCAATATGAGCGACTAGCACGTTCATAACCTCCGTATTTATTACTACTACATGACGTAGTGTGACAGAATTTTTACAAAAAGTCTAACCCAATAATATATTTTTAATAAGTAAATGTTTTTTATTAAGATTTAAATCTGTTGGACTATGTAAATATAATAAAACTGTAATAGTTTGACATGAAATAAACGCATTTTAGAGTACAGGCATGAAGTCTGAATAAGTAACAACTATTTGCCAAAAATAAGTTTTATTGTGTTATAATTATACAGGAATTATGAGAGGAAACTTTTGCTTCTTTCCGGCATATCTGTGCTTTCACAAAATACAAATTAGAGATACTAAATGAAACTTGAAGAAGAAGAGCAACTTCGTGAAAAACTGTTGCGTTTAAAGCAGGAACACAGAGATTTAGATAGTGCAATTAATGCACTAGAGCAGACGGGAAATGCGGACCAACTACAAATTATAAGATTAAAAAAGAAAAAACTCATATTACGTGATGACATATCAAAAATTGAAGATGTCTTATTCCCAGACATCATCGCATAAATATAAGACGCAGATTTATTATACTTTTTATGAACGTCTCTTTGCGCGTAAAGAGTACATTTCTTGATCAGCACGATCCATAATCTCTGCGCTGGTCTCACCCCTCTTCAGTTGGGCACATCCAACAGATAAAGACATCGTGATTTCTCCGCCATCAAACACGACGGGGTCAGCTTTTATTTTCTCTTCAAACTGTTGAACTTTAGCGAAAGCTGTCTCTAAGTTGGCTTGTTGTAAAATAATGGCAAATTCATCGCCTCCTATACGGGCAACTACATCAGAATTACGCACATTATCTGTTAGAAAATCGCCAATATGGCGCAAAGCAAGATCACCGACCTTATGGCCATATGTATCATTTATTTTCTTGAATCCATCAAGATCAATATAAAGGACACAAACATTGATCTTATATCGAGAGGCATAGGAAATAATACGATCGAGTTCCCGTACAAAACCTCTACGATTAAGAACATCGACAAGGGAGTCTTCATCAGCAATATTTTCTAAAAGAACAACACGTTCTTTAGCAACTTTTAACTCATCTTTTAAACGATCAAGCTCTCCCATAAGGTAGGTCATTGCAGACTCAACTTTTGGAGTTATTTCATTAGAAGGAATCTCAGAGAATGACCGAGAATATTTTCTAATCCGTCGAATACCTCCAACTTTCTGCTCAGAAAGCTGATTTTGGGGTGAATCTTCATTAACTATCTGTCCCAGAGGCGTATCCATATATCCCTCGACCCGATTGGTTCATTAATCTATAAACTTAAGTTAAATGGAATTTATAATATCTCAGAATATGATTAACAATTTCCATAACCTAACCGAGTTGTATGGTGAAAAGTATATAAATGTAGTATTTTTCCTCGTTTTCTTGGCCGTTTTGCTTGTCAAAGAGCAGATCCTCCCTATAATCGCGAAACTAATCTTAAGAAAAACTTCAAAACAATTAACACAGGTTTAAAATATGGACGCTGTTCAACCATTAGTTAGTATTGTTATGGGCAGCCAATCTGATTGGCCAACAATGAAAAATGCTTCGGATGTTTTGGATCAGTTAAAGATTCCTTACGAGACCCGCATTGTATCAGCACATCGCACCCCAGACCGTCTGTACAACTATGCAAAATCAGCAAAAAACAATGGCATCAAAGTAATTGTTGCAGGGGCAGGAGGAGCTGCTCATTTACCTGGAATGATAGCCGCAATGACACCACTACCTGTATTAGGTGTCCCTGTTCAAAGTAAAGCCTTATCCGGCCAAGATAGCCTATTATCTATTGTACAAATGCCGGCAGGTGTTGCTGTTGGAACCTTAGCTATAGGTGTACCTGGCGCAACGAATGCAGGTTTATTCGCCGCACAAATTTTATCAGTTAGTAATGAGGAAATTGCAAAGCGCATAGAACTCTGGCGTCAACAAAGAACAGATGCCGTTATGGAGCACCCAACAGATGAGCACTGATAGACCCTTACCCCCAGGTTCTGTGATAGGGATATTAGGCGGAGGGCAATTGGGCCGGATGTTGGCAGTTGCTGCGTGTAAATTGGGGCTTAAAATTCATATTTATTGCCCTGATAGAAAATGTCCTGCATCACAAGTAGCAAATAACCACATTATCGCAAACTATGATGATGAGGACGCACTGCGTAATTTTGCAAACAATATCGATATTGCAACATATGAATTTGAGAATGTTCCAGCAACAGCCCTTGAAGTCATCGCAGCACAAAAGTCAATTGCTCCTTCGATTAAAGCACTCCAGGTGACACAAGACCGGCTCCATGAAAAAGAGTTTTTGCAAAGTTTGGGCATTCCAGTAGCTGAATTTTCTAAAATAGATAAAGTTCAAGATCTACAAAATGCGGTTCAGCAAATTGGGGTCCCTTCAATTTTAAAAACCAGATGTTTTGGTTATGATGGTAAAGGGCAGGTTAAGCTCAATGCCCACGAGGAAATAGAGCAGGCCTATAAACAACTTTTAGGAGCACCAGCTCTTTTAGAAAAATTTATTTCATTCTCAAAAGAAGTATCAATTATTGCGGTAAGAGGAGCAGACAACTCTATTATCTCGTATGACATATGTGAGAATATTCACCAGAACCAGATTTTAAGCAAAACTCTCATACCTGCTGCCATCCCTGATGATATCAGGGAACAAGCATTTGAAATCGCCAAAAAATTTGCTGAAGCAACAGACTATATCGGAGTTTTTGCGATTGAGTTTTTCTTCTGTCCGTCTAGTGATATTCCTTTAATTGTCAATGAAATAGCCCCTAGGGTGCATAACTCTGGACATTGGACGATAGACGCTTGTAAAGACTCTCAATTTGAAAACCATATTCGTGCAATTGCAGGATGGCCGATAAATACGACAGAAAGACATTTTGATGTCGAAATGATTAATTTGATAGGCCATGATATCGATGAATGGGAAAAATATGCATCAGAGAAAAACAATGCTGTTCATATTTACGGGAAAAGAGAAACATTACCTGGCCGTAAGATGGGGCATGTAACAAAACTATTTCAAAAGAAAGCATAAGTAAGCGAAAATATTATATCAAAAATATCACACAGGGTCAGAAATTTCTTGGAACATCGCAAGATCTTATTTATAATTTAACCTAATTGGGCCTTAATTTTATGGCACATTTTAACAGTGTGTATTTAGACAGTGGCAATAAGGTAGCAAATAAGTCTAAGCAATACATATTCTCCAATAAGTAAATATGGTAGAATAGACTTTAGAAAAAATCTAATAATCGGTGTAAGAAATTGTTTGGGATAAAAGTACAAAATATACTCATTACGGCTCTAATGAGTTTAATAGTTATTGGCTGTCAGTCTGCCAACCCGAAACTCTTGTCTGAAAGTAAGCAACTAAAAACCAAAGGCAATATAGCATCACTCACGCAAGTGATTAAAACAAATCCGAGCGATCACAATGCCTTAAATCTGCGCGGTACAGCTTATGCGCAATCTAAAAGATACAAACTGGCTCTAAAAGATTTTAATAGATCTATTTCTTTAAACCCGAATTACTACCAAGCTTACAGCAATAGAGCGCTGATCTATCAGAAAACGAATAAGTTAAAATTGGCGATGGCTGATTATAATGAAGCCATAAGATTAGCACCCAAATATCATACTGCATATATTGGTCGTGGTAAGTTACATAAAAAGCTGAACAGAACAGCCTTAGCACTTGCTGACTTCAGCCATGCAATCGATCTATATGGTGAACATCCAGTTGCCTATTATCAAAGAGGATTAATATACCAGAAGACGGGGCAGCATCAAAATGCCATCCATGATTTTACAACGGCGATTAATTTAAGACCTAAATCATCAGGAGGGCCATATTACGCGCGTGGTTTGAGCAGATTGGCACTGCAAGAATATACTGAAGCATATGATGATTTCTATATTGCTGGCAGAAGTCGGAAAGGTCATTATAAAGCTTGGGCTTATCGCGGTCTAGCAGCAGAAAAGAAAAGCTCTTACATAGAAGCAGCGAGAGCATATAGACGCGCCCTCAGTATTAATCCTTCATATGCACCTGCAAAAGATGGTCTAAGCCGGGTTGATAAAAATCTGTCCTAACAAAACCTATGTGACACTCAGGTATTAGTATCCTCTTTTCGAGGGGCTTTTTTGCGCGGCCTTGATTTAGGTTTTTGAGGTTGAGCAACTTGCGTCGTAATAATTTGACGATGAGGATATGGAATAGAAATTCCTTGCTTATCAAACGCATATTTAACAGCACGTGTCATATCGAATTTAAGCTCCCAGAAATCGCTGGTCCGTGTCCATGCGCGGATTTCTAGATCTACAGAACTCTCACCAAGAGCTTTAACAATAACAAGAGGATCTGGACGCTTTAAAATACGGCTATCGTCATCAACGAGCTTTTTCATGATGCCGACAGCTTTATCAATATCATCGTCATAAGAAATACCAACAAGTAAGTCTAAGCGTCTTACAGCACGTTTGGTATAATTTGTAATCGTATCAGACCAGATTTTACTATTTGGGACAGCAATAAAAATTCCCTGTGGTGTATGCATACGAGTCATAAATAACCCGATTTCATCAACCGTTCCACCAACACCAGCGGCTTCTATATAATCTTTAACTTGAAAAGGACGTATAACAAGCAACATGATACCCGCTGCAACATTTTGTAATGTACCTTGCAACGCCAAGCCAATAGCTAAACCTGCAGCCCCAAGAACAGCAATAATACTGGTTGTCTGAATACCAAATTCAGCCAGAACGAGAATAAGTGTAAAAATCAGAAGAGTATAATGCGCAAGCTGTGCAAGAACCGGGATAAGGGTTTTATCTATATGATCAACTCTCTCAAGATATGATCGTACAAACCGACTGGCCATCCGTGCAAAAACAAAACCTGCAATAAGCAGAAGGATGGCTGTAATCAGATTGAGAATATAAGGAAAAACAGCCTGATACCAACCAAAGGCAGTTGCCTCTAGACTATTGTTATTAAGTGTTTTTGACAGGTGCGAAATAGTATTCATGTCAATCTCTGATTATCTTAAATATCAGACATATAATGCCAATATTTAAGATAACAAATCATGAAAGCCTAATAGAAAAATACAAACGTTAATATACGATTGGTGTTTTGCTCAAGCAATAACGGCCAATCGTAAATTTAGTTACTCAGCAGCAGACTTTTTGAAGGGCGTAACCGCAGAGTCTGGTATTGAGATATGACATTCAAGAAACTCACGTATTTTCGTGAACGCCCCCATCATAAACATACCTGTATGTCCGGCATTTTCAAAGACGATCATATCCTTTGGTGCTTTTGCAGCTTCAAACAATTTACGTCCAAACTCAATAGGAATAACCTTATCTTTACCACCATGCACAATTAAGACGGGTGCTTTAACACGATCTATAACTGAAAGGGATTCAAATCTGTCTAGAAGGAATGGTCGAACAGGTAAAAATGGGAAACGTTTCTGAGCCACATCTACAACAGATGTAAAAGGAGCTTCTAAAACCAAAGCGGCACATTTTCGAGCAACAGCAACAGGTGTTGCAATGCCAGTCCCCAGGGACTCACCATATACAACGATCTTATCAGCTGAAACACCTAAAGATTGAAGATGATCATAAGCATTCATTCCATCGCAAGTGAGCCATCCCTGGCTAGGCTTCCCTGTACTTCCAGAATATCCTCTATAACTTGGCATAAACACACCATACCCTCTGCGGGTAATACGGTGTATGCGATCTCGCCTGTTTGCAAGCGAACCAGCCGTTCCGTGGAAGTAAAGTATTGTCGGGTAACCTGGCTCAGCAGGGACATACCAGGCAACAACCTTCTTGCCATCAGGTGTATCAAGAACAATTTCCTCAGCTTGATTTAATCCGATATCTTGTGGATCAACACGCTCTGAATCGGGTCTGTAGATTAAATGTGGCTGCAGGATATAAACTGCAATGGCCAGTACCGCATAAACAAGAGCAATACCAAGAATAATCTCAATTGCTAATAACATATATACAACGCCTTTATTTATAGCTCTTGTCGCAAGCTTACTTCAGTAATTCTAGTAATTCTTCTGTTCTCAACCGAGAGAAACAAATTAAGTTACAAATAAGTAAGTTTCGTCAATCTTCCTATCTATTGTGACAAAAGCTAATTAACTCATATCACTCTACCCAGAGTTTACTTGTTGCCTTTTGCAACTTGCTCGTCTATTAAGGACTAAGACCTAGAATAGGTAACCAGCAATTTGAACTCCAAATGAAACCTCCGTAGGTTTCTACAAGAGTGAGTAAAACACTTCATTCAGGGACCCTACCCAAAAACCAATTTTGAAACACAACATTAAATCATTACATATTTTAAAATACGTAATATTCAGCCAGCATTTTCACAGACAGGACTGTTAAGATAAATCATAACCTGTTAGATGAAGAAGTGAAAAAATTATGGCAAGATCATAATACTGATTTAACTGTTGCGATTTAGCCCCATTTTTCTAAATGAAATTATTTGGGAGATTTATCTCCACAATAGCAGCAGAACATGCATGTAATGAATATAATTGTCAATACCTTACGTAGACTGCGTCAATATTCATCAGCTTCAGATACAGTGATATTCACATTTTATACAAATATTATTCACTTATAGTTGATTTGTTCATGTTTAATATTAAGGCGCCCAAAGAATAGGCTAAGAATTAGGGAGTTTTCTAATAAAATTTACAATATTTTTCCAAGCTCCATGTAAATATAGATCTGAGTGCATCCCTTCAGGAAAGACGATGATATTTTTCGGCTCTTTGGCCTGATGAAAAAGGTCACGGCCAAACTTAATAGGAATAACAAAATCGTGTTGTCCGTGAAGAATAAGCAAGGGGGCATCAATCTTGGAGATATAATTCTTAGTCTCATAACGATCGATCATAAGAAGCCTGACCGGTAAAAAAGGATAAGCATATTCTCCAATTTCTGTCAGAGACGTATAAGGGGCCTCTAAAATCACTCCGGCAGCGTCTCTTTGTGCTGCAACTTGTGTAGCAACACCAGTTCCAAGAGATTCTCCATATAAAATAATATGAGAACTAGGAATGCCTTGTGTCTTTAGCCAGTCATAAACAATCAAAGCATCTGAAATATTGTTTTTTTCACTAGGAGACCCCGTACTGCCACCATACCCACGATAACTCATCATCAAAAGGCCTGTGCCATTTTGCTCGTGAAGTAAAAAACGTTCCGCGCGATATCTAAGAGCCCCACCATTACCATGAAAATAAATAAGGGTAGGCTTTCCAGGTTTGGCTTTAAGGTACCACGAAATAAGTGTTTCCCCATCAGAAGTTTTCAGTTTGAGCTCCTCAACATTGAACAGCCCGGCCTCTTGCGGAGGAGTTCGAAAAGATTCTGGAAAATAAACCAGTTTACGTTGAAATAGATAAAGCAAAGCAACGAAACAACAGATAATAAGAACAAGAGAAATAAGAAAAATTTTCATAACAGTAACAATCAGTGGAACCATGCAAGAGGGGTTGGAAGAGGTTTAGAACAAAACTCAAGGTGTAAGACGCGTCGGTTTTGAGGTTTATGGGCTTTCAAAGACCGGTGAATCGTGAGCCCTTTCATAGCCAACAAATCCCCAACATTCGCCAAACAGCTCAGAGTAGAGGCGTCAGTGGTTTTTTTCAGAACATCTTCATGAGATAATCTTCCAAACTTATAGGACCCGGGAATAACCTCAAGAGGTCCATTATCTTCCAGGCAAGGATCAATATGAAGACGAAGCACGACCATCGTCTCTAAAAAAGAAACGGGTGGTTCCACATGGGTAATACCATCTTTTACACTCCATGGGCCAAAACCTTCCATATCATAACGCTTTTTGACAGCAATAGTACGATCTTGATGCCAGGGCACACTCCAGTTCACATCTGGGGTTTTATCAAACATGAGCACACGCACAAGACGGGCAGCTTTTCCAATAAGGGACTGAGCACATATATTGAGAGCTGTATGAGAATAAAGAAATTCAACCAAGTCCGGAGCAAGATTATTTTGGCGTAATCCAGGACTCATCAAGTGAGATACATCGAAGGACTTCGAAAAAACCTCTATTTCATTTTGAGAGCAAAACTTTGGAAATAAAGCGATACCACTCTCTTGAAAGCTTTTTATGTCTGATAGGCACATAATTATATCACCACCGAAATAAATCATCACGTATCAAAGAAAGAGATGTACATATTAAATCCGTAATCTAGATCCATTACCATACTTCAACAAGATAGGGGGATATTTTAAATCAGAATGAGTTAGTCAACCAAATATAGTCTAAATATATAATTGAACCTTATAAAATCATGTTTGCTGTTCCTTGAAAGGTGCCTTTCGCAAAAAAAACCAAGCCCGAAGAGCACTCAACATTAAAATACAGTGCAGTACAGCAAAAAGAATGAGTCCGATGGGTGCAGTTAGAAAATGTATAATTTGTGCGCCTAAATAAAGAACTGTAGAGAGAATAAACGTATCAAATTTTTTATTACGGATACGAATTCCAGACCAAATTAAAAAAGTCGCTAGAATCGCTAAAATGATAAGGGTTATTGTGTCAGCCTGACCTTGTGCAACGAACCTGGCAAAAAGTAATAAGCATGACCCACCCATCAGAAAAAACAATAGACCTGACATCTTTAAAGCCCAGAGAGCATCCGCTTTATTTCTCAAAATCACCCAGAAACCCCAAGGTTGATCGCTCATCTTGCTCATAATGTACTTACCTTACCAAATTATCTCTGACAATAAAATCACTATAAATATAGCTAACCATTCTAGTCCCACAATTCATGTCTTACTTCAACAGGTCAACGATGACATCACTGATATAAATCAGATCGCGTCAAAGGAAGATGAGGGCGCCCTTTAGTCTGTCGGCTCACAAGTGTTTGATAAATTTTCGCAGATCCACGTGTAAAAGCAAGAGAAACCCCAGCCAGATAAGCAACCCAGATCCGATAGGTTTCCTCTCCAACAAGAGCAATCGCTTGTTCCTTATTTTCAGTAAGTCTTTCACACCATAATTTGGTCGTATAAGCATAATGAATTCGCCAAGCCTCGACATCATGGACCTCATATCCATGTTGCTCAAATGACTGCACTGTATGGCCGATATCATCTAACTCACCACCAGGGAAAATATATTTCAATAAAGCCCGTTGTTCAGGACGTTTCGAAAATTTTATTTTCTTCTTTTTGGCACGTCGTGATATGGCATGATTGAGAAACAGACCATCCTTTTTTAAAAGCTTACGAATGGTTTTTAAATATTTAGGAATATTTTTAACGCCGATGTGCTCATACATCCCCACAGAGGCAATCTTATCAAATTCCCCTCTAAGGTTTGCGTAATCTTTCATCTCAACACTCACCTGGCCCTCTAAACCATGCGCCTTAATATACTCTTGGCAATAATCATGCTGTTCCTGTGAAAGAGTAACACCATAAGCTTTCACACCATAATGTTTGGTGGCATAAAATATCAAACCACCCCAGCCACAACCAATATCAAGCAAAGTTTCTCCAGGCTTTAATCTAAGCTTCCGGCAGATCATCTCCAGCTTATTCTGCTGAGCTTGTGCAAGACTGTTGGTTTCATCATGAAAATAAGCGCATGAATACTGCATGCTTTCATCTAGGAAAAGTTTATAAAAATCATTCCCGACATCATAATGAAATTGAATAAAATCTTTATTCTGTTCCTGTTCGCGTTCATCACCAATTTCATCACCGCTAAAATCTCGAGAGCGTTGAGGCTTATCAGCTTTCTGAAATAAAAACGGCCAAAGCGTTTTAAAGATTTTTAATTTGCTAACTTTTTTCAGATTAGGCCTGGAATTTTTATCGGAAAGTGCCTCTCCAATATCAATCAGCGTTCCTCCTTCAATATCAATCTGACCATGAGCATAATGCCGAATAATTCGGTCAAGCGTAGGTCGCCTTAAAATGGAGGAAATGACGCCAGGGCCGGAGAGTGAAATCACATATGGATTTTCTGTGACTTTACCTAATGGGATCAAGTCACTATTCCACAAGCGAATAGCAACATTGCTTTCTGTCCCGCTGCCAAGTTCGTGAATAAGAGTTTTTGCTGCATCTAAGAGTTTATCAGGCGCATCATTTTTCATAATAGTGGTGTTCCAGTCTAATGCCAGTCTTATGATTAAGAAGGGCCTTGTTTATCATAATATGTAAATAAACCAACGCCTAAAATAACGATAAGTGTTCCAATCGCATCCATATAACCAAAGGGCTCACCAAGCAACACAATAGCCATAACAATCGTCATAACAGGACTGATTGTAGCAATCATAGCAACAGCTTGGGGGCCAACATAACCTATTGCTGCATTAAGTAAAAAAGAAGGAAGCACCGTTGAAACAATTGATTTGGCCAAAAGTTGATAAAGAGCAAAAGCCAGGGCTGCTCCAAGAACAAGTGATGCCCCAAGAAAAGTATAATCGCCTTTAGCCGTCGCTCCTTCTAAGAAAATAAGGGCAATTCCTGAGTAAGAGATAACAAGGGCAACAATCATCCAGGGTCTGAAAGATGCTCCAAAAAATACCACACCTAACAGAAATACAAAGAAGGGATAAGTATAAAGGATAATGCGCTCAAACTGCGCAGTAATATAAACAAGGCATAGGAAATCAAGGTAGCTGGCCAGATAATATCCAATCGCTGCAATAAATGCGATGATAAGAAACTGATGAAGTGTTGGTAAAGCCCTTCCATCATTTAAACGCCCCCACCAGGCCCACAGGCCTATGAAAATATAAACAGGTAAAGCAAAAAGCATACGAAGAGTAAGTAGCGTAATGGCATCAATATCAGGTGTTGCAACATTCTCCGGTCCAGAAGCAAGTTTAACAAAAACCGCCTTCATAGTAAAAAAGCATGCCCCCAAAGCAGCAAGGAGATAGCCATAACCTCGTGAATTCACAAAGCCTTGTAAGCTCATTTTATTAATTATCATTATGGTTAGACGCTTTCACAAGCTCCTTTTGTAAACCCCTTATATGCGATTTTATCAGATACCTTAACATATCAAATTAAAATTAAAATGTATCTGCCCATGAAATCACCCATATACATGTCTTCCTTATTCATGAACAAATTATGGGTTTAAAATGAGTATCGCCAACAAGAAAATACCATATTATTCTGTTAGATTATTCTCGTTTTCCAAATTACCAATTTATATTAATCATGGAGGGGTGGAACATGTCTCGTACTTTTCTTAAAGGCTTAGTTATGAGTCTTGCATTCATTCTTATTGCAATAACAAATTCTTATTCACAAACAAAGACTTGTAGTGGTTTAGACCCACAAAAAGTGATTGCAGATTGCAACAATCTGCTTACACAGACAAATCTTTCAAATCAAGAAAAGCTGATTGCATTTTATAATCGTGCCAATGCAAATTTCCGTTTGAAAAAATGGGATCAGGCCATCGCCGATTATACGGAAGTTCTGAAAATTAAACCTGATTTTGCCGCGGCGATTTATAATCGAAGTGTTGCATATGCAAGAAAAGGCGAAAAAGATAAATCTAGACAGGACTTTAATAAAGCACGCAGTCTAAACCAACGATTTGACGGGCGAAGTCCAATAAATTTTGAAGTACCGGATAGACAGAGAACCAGATCTTTTCAAGCAGACAATCAAAGTGCGGATATCTTATCTGATTTGGTCTATGATAAGGTCCGCCAGGTTTATTTTTCAACCAATAGAAAATTAACAACAGAAAACGGGAAACCCAAATTTCTGGATGAACATGGAGAAAAATTACAATATGGTGTGCTTCAAGTCATAATAGAAAATGAAAAGGGCTGGTTGCAAAGCTTTTGGGATAGTCTGGTCTCAGTTGTAACCTTCAGCAATCCTAATGAGCGTGAGTTTGAATTTTCCTTAATGGACTCAGAGCAAAAGTTTTTTGAAGAACTCAAAACATGCAATCAAGATACTGTCTCTTTTAAAAAACATGCGCTTTTGTTTATCCATGGATACAACACAGACTTTAACCAGGCAGCCCAGACATTTGGTCTATTCTTATCGGCCTTGCCATTCGATGGCTGCCCAATTTTGTTCTCCTGGCCATCCCAAGGAGATATCGAAGATTATTTCGTTGACCGAAACAATGCCGAAATCAGTGCAAAACCATTTGCAGATTTTATCAAAAATATCTCAGCAAAGTTGAACTGCCCCACAAGCACTTGATTGCTCATAGAATGGGAAACTATGTTTTAGTAAAATCGCTTGCCATCCAGACATTTCTTGATAACTACAAAAACAGTGGCGGTTTTGCCGAAATCATTATGGCTTCAGCAGACGTTGACGAAATCCTCTTTAAGCAGGATATGCCTGCTATCAAAAATATATTGGACAGCAAACAATATGGTGACCGCAGATATGGCCTTACTAACTTGGTTGCAGAAAATGACCGAGCGTTGAATTTATCAAGTTCTTCTTGGTTTAATAATAATAGGCGTCTTGGAACATATGATAGCAGCAAAAACGAAAAACCTTTTATCTTTCCAGGAATGGATACCATTGACATGAGCAATTTAGGGAAAATATGTACCTTCTGCCTGAACCACAGCATTTTCCTGACGAATAAAAATGCGAGCAATGATTTAAGGAAACTTCTTGAGGCAGGCCGACGTCCACCCCATGACCGTAATCCGAATTTGGAAAAAGTCACTTTAGAAGGTGAAAAGAATCATTGGACCTTTAACATTCAGTAATTATCGATGTTGAGAAGGTGGATAAGTGTCCGCCTATCCCACAAAGCGAGGCGTCTTCAGTGACATAAAATAAACCATCTGCAAAGCAAAAAGCACAAATGGTAACCCTGAAATAGTATACCATAACAATGAAAATGAGCGTAAAGGGAAAATAAGAGGCAGACAAAACAGCAAGAACATGATCCCAGATAATATATCTAACACAGGATTTCGTCCATAGGCCGTAATTGTGCGATGAAAATCAAAGGGCTCTCGCCCTAAAGTGAAGGGCGCATAAATCAAGACATAAAACATTATTCCCACAACACTCCAGGCACACAAAGGCACAATATATTTCGTAAGGGGTTTTCCTTGAGAGCTAGTGTGCAACACCAGAAACAAGAAAGGCCCCAGAAAGACCAAGGCAGTAACATAAGGCTGGGCAATCTTTAAATTCGAGTGGATAAATGGAAAAGCAAGGATAAGCGAGTGACTTGTGAGTAAGATAATATAAGCAAGACAAATAAGAATAAATCGAAGTGTCATGATAACTCAACCACCGCATCCACCGCCTCCGCAACCAGAGCCACACCCACTATTGTTGCTCCCACATCCACCACCACAACCAGATCGACTACCATCACCACCTCCATTGTGTTTGTTTTTTTTTCTAGGCGATGTCATTTTCCCCAGGAGGAATAAGACTGCGAGCACACCAATGATTACAAATAAAGGAGTAAATATATTTAAATCAAACCCTAAACTTGCACAGCCAGTAAGAAAAGCTAGGGCAACAAATGAGGGGACGATAACTTTTGAAGAAGCATAAGAATTCTCCTTCGGAAACATAAAATATTTCGAAGCATCAACCCGGCGCATATACCGAGGCTGAGAAAATCTTATCTCAGAAGAAGGCCATAAATCAGCGGGTGGAGTATAACCAAATTCTCGTTTATAAAGCTCTTTTGTATAGGCATACCAGTCTTCATATTTAGCATCTTCGTGTTGCCCACCTTTGGTTGGCCCATGATGAAGTTTTTGTTGTAAAATATTGGCGCAATACTCTTCCCAATAATTTTCAGAATAAATCAGATGCAAATGCCAGGCCTGATCAACTTCATCAGAAGGTGTAACTGGACGGTCTGAAATACAGGCCAAGTAACAAAACTTCTTATATTCATCTATTACCCTCTCAGAATAGTCATCAGACCAGTTATTTTCCAAGGCAAGACGTTTTGAAAAGGGGAGTTCAATCTTAATTTCTTCAAATTTAAAATCTTTTATTCTATTCCAGAGTTCGGGGTTTGTATGTAACATTTGAAAAACCTTCAAAATGAATAAGAATATTATTTTTTCTTTTAAGTCATAAGAGATATGTATGAACCAAATACGAACCAGACAAAACCTGATTGATCATATCAACAAGGGCAACATAGTAAAATACCTTTTCTTCTGGGGGCATCAAAAACCAAAAACAGGCATCTCCAAAACCTGTTTCAGCCAATGGTACGAGGCACCCTTCAAAGATAAGGACATCTCTTATCCCACAGCCGAACATTATATGATGATGCAAAAAGCAAAATTATTCGGCGATGAAGAGATGGCCGCTAAAATCGAAAACGCATCACACCCGGGTGAGGCCAAAAAATTCGGTCGCCTTGTTAAAGACTTTGATAATGAGATTTGGGAAAAAAACAGGTTTGATATTGTCGTCCAGGCCAACGTCTTAAAATTCTCGCAGAATAAACAGCTAAAAACATTTCTCCTAAATACGGGCGAGAGAGTAATCGTGGAAGCCAGCCCAGTCGATAAAATATGGGGCATAGGCTTAACAGCAGATAACCCGAACGCACAAAAGCCAGATCAATGGAAAGGGGAAAACCTTCTAGGCTTTGCCTTGATGGAGGTGAGGGAGAGTATAAGAAACATATAGAAGTGCGAGTTTAAATGTCATTTTTTCAACTCACGGTCTCTTTTCGCAAATATAATTTACGTTTAGATGTAGATTCTGAAACAACTTGCAAACGCTTAGGTTTGGTCTTGATGGGCTCTTCAGTAAATTTCACACCAATATCATTTTTATCCCGCCAAACCACTTTGCATGGCACTGAGAGTGCATCAAGGTCAATAAGCAATTCAAAATGATCCGGGATTGCTAATCCAGGTTGCGGACGAAGCCGGGCACCATCTTCGGTTAAGTCGCGAACTTGGCAATTGATTGTTATATGCCTGTTATTATAAGCAATAGTCGCTTTTTTAATAACACGCCTTCTGAGGTCAACTCTGCTATTCTGCTGATCAGACAAAAGAACATTTCCTTCGTTACATGAACACACTTTACACTACCATAATGATTCCAATTTATGTAAAATTTTAGAGGAATTGGTTTATGAAGTGTAAATGGCGACAAATCTGAACAATCACTCAATTATCATCAAGAAACCAGCAGCCAAACCGCAACGAAGCCAAGAGCAATTCCAAACACATAATTTTGCATGCGAACAACAGAAGGAGACTCAAGATGCGCTGCCAACCAACTGCTTGCACCAACCCAGAGAAAATTGCTGAGCGTATTCAGCACAACCAGCATCACAGCCAGAACAATCATAAACCCGCCAAAAGAAGACACCTGATTGGCAAAAAGTGAAAACATCAACACAACCATTGTCCAAACCTTAGGATTGAGCGCCTGAATAACAGCACCACTAAAATCGTAGCACGTGTATCATCAGCTTCAAATTTTAGAGCATCCGGCTTTAAAGCATCTTTTAAAAACTTATAAGAAAGATACAACACATAAACGGCCCCCAATATTTGCATCCATCTCAAAATCTCAGGCCTGTCAGATAACACTTGCCCAAATCCAGCCCCAACGACCAGTGCAATAACCAAAAGGATCGCATTCACCCCAAAAATAAATCTTAAAGATCCAAAAAAGCCGTGTCTGGCTCCAATTACCGCCAATATCACATTGGTCGGGCCAGGGCTGACAATAATTGGCACCATAAGCACAAGCCAGGCAATAACAAATTCCAACATTAGTTTCTCCATGTTTTGAGTTTTGCAAAAACATGTCACAAAATGAGTATTGAAGGATTGTACAAAATTGCAGTCTTATATTATGGCTAGCTGCCCAGGCCGCACCCCAAACACGCGCTTAAAATTCCGGTGCATATGGCTTTGGTCAAAAAATCCAGCTAGGCACGCCACATCTGCAAGCGCATAACCATCTTGGATAAACTCGCGCGCCTTATTAAGTTTAAGCTGCAGCGCATATTTATGCGGGGTAATCCCAAAGGCCCTTTTAAACTGGCGCAACAATTGAAATTTATTCAGCCCACTCATATTAGACAAATGATCAAGCCCAATATCCTGGTCCCAATGATCATGGATATAGTCTTTGATAAGTTTAGTTTTAGAACTGTCTAGAGGCGTGTTTTGTAAAAAAGGTTTGCAGTCAATATACTTGTCAATAAGCTGAGTAATCATAAAATGAAAATATGTTTGGGCTGTCAAAGCAAATTCTTTTGTCTCCAAAACACGATGTAACTCAATCATAATGTTCAAAAGAGCTGGATCATCAATCACAAGAGAACGGATATAAGCTGTCGGCCGTTTATCCTCCCAAAGCGTATCCATGAAATCTTCGAGAAGTTGAGGTGGGATATAAAACTCGCGATAAGCCCAGGTCTCTTTATCCTTGGCAAAACCCGTATGCACATCCCCGGCATTCACAGCACAAATTTGCCCTGGGCCCACCAAAGCATTTTGCCCATTACACTCTATCCCCTCAATCCCATCTACAGTAAATCCAATAGCAAGTTCATCATGCCAATGCTTTTCAAATGAAAATGTTTTATAAGCAGCCTTCATCAGCATAACATCAGGTAGTATCTGATTGATCCAGACGTTAGAGTGTTCTTCTGGTTTAACTGACAATACCTTAATCCTCTCAATTTCAATAAGTGATTCAATATATTTTTTTTAAATTAACAGGTTTTTTATTATTTATTTATATTTTAAGCAGATCAAATGGTATTTTATTTCAAAATATAATTGTGCCCTGAAAAAGTGTTAAGATGTATTAGGTTGGAGCTTTTTTTTATTTTTCAGGATATTGCTACATTAGAGATTTAAAAAGAGATAATTTCATGAAGAATAAAAAGAAACCTAGTCAATATAAGCAACCAATCAGTTATGGAGTTGGACTAAAAGTTTATGCAATCGTAGGGCTTGTTCTTGTTTTTCTCATATCGATAGCTGTTTATAGTGTCTACCAAATGTCCAATATTGGAAGGGAGATTGAAGGAATTGCAGAACGTGATCTTCCATTAAATGGGGCACTTATGAAAGTGACCACACATCAGCTCGAACAGGCAATTCAACTGGAAAGGGCATTGCGTTTGAGTGGCACAATCGAGTCGCAAAATAGATCAAAAGCACTTTATGAAAAATCCTTTAAAAAATTTAAAGAGCTTGCTTTGATAGTAGAGAAAGAGATCGTACAAGCCGAGACAATTGCAAAAACTGCATTAAATACGACGAATGATCCCAAGACTAACAAGCTTTTCAAAGAAGTTGCAAAAGAACTGAAAAAAGTTAGGAAATTTCACAAATCCTTTGATAAGCATGCCTTTGAAATTTTCCAATATACAAAAGAAGGTAACATTTCGGCAGCGTCTGCAAATCTACCAACACTTATGAAAGAAGAAGAGTATTTAACAAAGGCTTTGGAAGAAATGCTCTTTAAAGTGGAAGGGTTTACAGAACATGCTGCAAAAATAGCCGAAGAACATGAAAAGTTTGCCCTGAAGGTTTTAGTTATTTTGTCGCTTGTTGCGACTGGTGCAGGAATAATTTTATCATGGTTTCTTGTAAGAAAAACGATCATCACACCTCTGTCAGAAGTTATCAATGGCCTGAATGCTCTTGCAGAGGATGATATGTCTGTGGATGTGAAAGTTTACAGTCATGACGAAATAGGATCTGTCGCAAAGGCTTATCGTGTTTTTAAAGAAACACTTCAAAAAGCAAAAGAACTTAAAGAACAACAAGAAATTCAGAAACAAAAGGCAGAAGAAGAGCGTAAAAAGATTATGCGTCAGATGGCTGAAAAGTTTGATGAATCTGTTGGCGACATAATAAGTACAGTTGCATCTGCTTCCGCAGAACTAAGTGCAGCAGCTCAATCCATGGCCGGCATTTCTGAAGAAACAAGCTCACAGGCAACAAGTGTTGCAAGTGCATCAGAACAGACAAATGCAAATGTGAGTACAGTTGCTGCTGCGACAGAGGAAATGTCAAGTTCAATTAGTGAAATTAATAACCAGATCCATCAGGCATCTCAAATATCTCAGAGAGCTGTGTCACACACTTCAGAAACAACACAAAAAATGCGACTTCTCTCATCTTCAGCAAAGAAAGTCGTAGAGGTGCTCTCCCTCATTTCTGATATTGCAGATCAAACGAACCTTCTTGCATTAAACGCAACAATTGAAGCAGCACGTGCAGGAGATTCAGGAAAAGGATTTGCCGTCGTTGCAAGTGAGGTGAAAGCTCTTGCAAATCAAGTCAGTAAAGCGACTGAAGAAATTTCAAAACAACTCCAGGATATAGAACAGGCTACTGGTACCTCAGCAGCATCGATTGAAGAAATCAGCACAACGATTTCTCAACTTAGCGAAGTCTCCAGTTCTATCGCAGCCGCAATGGAAGAACAAGGCGCTACCTCACAAGAGATTGCACGCAACGTTCAAGAAGCAGCAACAGGAACAAACGAAGTTTCATCAAACATATATGGTGTCAAAACAGCATCAGAGTCAGTTGGAGCAGCCGCGCATCAAGTGTTAAGTGCTTCCAAAGAATTGTCACAGCAATCAGAACGTCTAAAAACAGAGGTCGATACATTTATGGCTGAAGTAAGAGCCGCGTAACATCTGTCGAGGGTCATAGCTTATAACTGCGACCCAGCTTTGCTATTCTGTTCCAACTAAAAAATATCCAACTCACCCAACATTTTCCATTTCGCGAAGTGTATCCTTCCCCTCGCCAGCTAGAGTTGTTGCAAAAAATCCCATGACAAAAGCCACAATAGCCCCTTCTAAAACAAACCAGAAAGGAGATGAAAAGAAAGTGTCTTGCCCTAAGGTCTGAAGAATTAAGGTTTCAAATTTGTCATAAGCAAAAAGCACAAGCACAAAATTCATCCAGGCTCCGATAACAGGCGCGCGGAACCACCAGGGCATTGGCAACTGCAAAACAGGGTGTCGTGTGAAAACCCCATAAACACCAATAATTGCGCCTAAAGTGATATACCAGAACAAAACACCCCAACGCAGCATCCAGTCAAGTTCAGGGGAGAAATAGGTTAAAAAAATAAAACCACCAGCCCCAACAATAAGACCAATCGTTTTACCAATTGCAATACGATACATTAAAGATGGAGACTCAAACATGATATGATCCTTTATGAAATAAAAAAACACAAACTATGTCTCATCAGGATATATCTTCGTAGCCTCTCTTAATTTGATGCATGTCAATTGAAGGAAGTAAAAGGATGAGCAAAAAGGATAAGGCACGCTCTCTGTCTTCCCCCGATTGAAAACGGGTAAGTTCCCTTGTGAAACAAAGGGGTAGGGGGATAAAAGAAGATGTTAATCTCTTTGGTCTGCCGTTCAACCCTACTTAACAAAATTTAAACCATAACAAAAATAATAAGACATTGAATTTTGCCGGGCCATGCTTGCAACATGCCGGAACAGGTCTTGCCGTTGCTGACGAATATCTTGGTAATCCCTTTAAAATACAAATAACGAGACAGCCAATACGCTAAATAGCCCGAGTAAACAAAGTGACCCAACCTCTTTCTTCCCTCAATTGTAATTGGGGGAAGTACCTTTGCGCAAGCAAAGGGGATGGGGGTTAAATACAGCAAACACAGTATTTGAAGATAAGCTACTCCCCCTTCCCACCCGCTTCGCGGGCGGACTTCCCCCGTAAGCGGAGGAAGAAAGAGATCGTGCCATTCCTTTACATATAACGAACTATTTAACCTGTGCAGGCATATAGCATTTGCAAAACAGCCCCCCTCTTTCTTCCCTAAATTGCAATTGGGGGAAGTACCTTTGCGCAAGCAAAGGGGATGGGGGTTAAATACAGCAAACACAGTATTTGAAGATAAGCTGCTCCCCCTTCCCACCCGCTTCGCGGGCGGACTTCCCCCGCAAGCGGAGGAAGAAAAAGACTGTGCCACCCCCTTAACCAAAAACGAACCATAATAAAATGATCAACGCATTGATTTTAATAAGATAAAAAAGTTATCCTCGCCCCAAAAACCTCCCATATAATAGGTCTCGTCTGTTTGAGGCAGAGGTTTTGTATACTTAAAATCGATTGAGAAACCTCCAAGTCTCTTAAGCTGTTCCGCGGTCATACTAGGTAAGGCAGGGCATGCACCCCGAGGCAGTTTTATGTCCCGGTACAGCAACAGGCCACGAGCATGGGCTTCTCGCCCCTGATCATACAAGGCATAGGATACCTGCCACGAGGTTTAAGAACCTCGAAAACACTTTAACCAGCAGGTTGCCTATGCATATTCACAGCGGCGAAAAGCCCATGTGCCAGCTGATCAAATGTCCCCCAAAAGGGCCGACCAGCTGATGTAGCCATAGTCGATAATTAAAAAACGGCGTTTGAGACTTTACAACCTGGTATGCTTCAAGCTGCCGGGCTATCGGTGCTGGTGGAATGGGATTATAGTTTCTGTTTAATATGGATAAATTAATTGGAAAAAGTCATTTTTTCATATTTGATATTTTGGAAGGGCTATTGTATGGATTACTAATTATTTCTAAGAAATAATAAAAAAACATAATTTGAATAATAATATGTTAGGGAATTGGATGGCACGGAAAATTTTTTTTAGTATTGGCACCCCAACAAATGAAAAGCAACATAAAATATTTGATCAAATTTCGGAAAAGATAAAAACAAAAGGCCTATCTCCTGTTCAACCTCAAGTTTCTGGTAAAGCGCCTCTAATCAATGTCAGAGACACACTGGATGAATGTGTGGGGATGATTGTTGTTGCTTATCCAAGACTACTAGTAAAAGAAGGCTTTGAAAAAGGAAATACTATATTTGATACACCTATTACAACTCCTTGGAACCATATTGAAGCAGCGTTTGCATATGACAGAGGACTTCCAATTATAATTTTCTGCGATGAGCAATTAAAAATCGAAGGTTTTTTAGAGCACTCATATGATTGGAGAGTGCAGAGAGTCTTATTTAATGAGGAGTTTTTAAAAGGCGAAAATTTTGATAGTATGCTCGATGAATTTGATAACCAAGTTAATCAATATATTGCAGGAGACTATAAACGCTTTCCAAATCAAGAAGTAAAGGTTCAAGGTAGTAAGTCAATTAAAACTGTAGGTGGCTTAATATCAAACTTAACAATTGAAGTATTTATACAAATTCTATTTGGGTTAGGTGCTCTATTTTCTGCTGGCTTCTTTCTAGGTAAACTTTTTGTCTAGATAAATTCAATGAAATATTCAATCTTGACACTAGCAGGTATACCTCCGCAGAAACGGGTATATACCCGTTTGTCATGTCCATTAACAACATATAAGCTTTGCAAAAACCGGACGATTAGTCATGCGAGAGCATGACTATGAGGACTAGCGCCATTGAGGCGCGCAGCCCCCGTGGCGCTTGAACGACAACTAAAGAGCCTTCGCAATCTCTTCAGTCATCTTCTTGGCATCACCCAAAATCATCATCGTATTATCACGATAGAATAAAGGATTATCGATACCAGCATAACCAGACGCAAGCGAACGCTTGTTAAACATCACAGTGCCAGCCTTCCAGACCTGCAACACAGGCATGCCGTAAATCGGAGACGATGGATCTTCCTCAGCCGCAGGGTTGGTCACATCATTGGCACCAATCACATAAACCACATCAGCTTGGGCAAAGTCGTTATTAATGTCTTCAAGCTCAAACACTTCATCATAAGGAACATTCGCTTCAGCCAACAGAACATTCATATGTCCAGGCATCCGCCCCGCAACCGGGTGAATGGCATAAGCTACATCAACACCTTCAGCTTTCAGCGCATCCCCCATCTCACGAAGGGCATGCTGCGCTTGAGCAACGGCCATACCATAACCAGGAACAATAATCACCTTGCTCGAATTCTTTAAGATATAAGCGGCATCATCAGGAGCACCACGCTTGACAGTCCGTTGAATACCATCATCAGCACCACCGGCAGCGGTCTCGCCGCCAAAGCCACCAAGGATTACCGAGATAAACGAACGGTTCATACCCTTACACATAATGTAAGACAGAATTGCGCCAGAAGATCCCACAAGCGCACCTGTAATAATCAAAGCGATATTACTCAACGTGAAACCAATACCGGCAGCCGCCCATCCTGAATAAGAGTTCAGCATCGAAACCACCACAGGCATATCCGCCCCACCAATCGGGATAATAATCAACACACCAAGCGCCAAAGCAACAAGCGTAATCAACCAGAAATAAATCTGAGACTGCTCAACACAGAACAAATAAATCAAGATGATCAGAGCAACGGCAAGACCGATATTAATAAGATGTCGTGCAGGAAGAAGAATAGGAGCACCAGACATCCGGCCATCCAACTTCAAAAATGCAATGATAGACCCTGTAAAAGTAATGGCACCGATCGCAACACCAAGGGCCATCTCAATCAGACTGGCTGTCTTAATACCCTTTGATGGGTCTCCAGCATCAACCAGAATACCAAAAGCCCCAGGCGCATTAATCGCAGCTGCAGCCACACAAACCGCAGCCAAGCCAACCAGACTGTGAAAAGCCGCCACAAGTTGCGGCATAGCAGTCATCGGGATTTGGCGCGCCGTATAAGCACCAATGCCACCACCAATTGCAAAACCGGCGATAATCAAAAGCCATGGGATAAAGCCTGAAGGTTGTGCCACCAAAATTGTGGTCACAACGGCAAGGGTCATCCCAGCCATACCAAGATAGTTACCTTGTCGTGAAGTTTCAGGAGAAGACAGTCCACGAAGCGCCTGAATAAACAGCACTCCGGAAACGAGATAAATAAGTAAGATAATATTTGCATCCATAACGGAAATTCCTTGAGTCTAAGTGCTGTTTATTTTTCTTTTTTCTTGTACATGGCTAACATGCGCTGGGTAACAAGAAAGCCGCCAAAAATATTGACAGCTGCCATAATCAACGCAAGGAACCCAAAGAATTGTGCAATCACGGAACCTGAGTCAATGGCCGTAACACCAATCGCCAACAAAGCTCCAACCACAATCACAGATGAAATCGCATTCGTAACTGACATCAATGGTGTATGTAATGCCGGAGTAACACTCCAGACCACATAATATCCAACAAAAATCGCCAACACGAAAATCGCCAACTCAAAGAAAAACGGATCAACCTTATCTGCCCCAGACCCTGCAAAAGCAGACTGGCTGGATAGGATAAACAAGCCGCCAGCAACCAAGAGAAGCAGAAACTTATGTACCTTATTAAAAAATGTCATGTCTTATGCTCCTTCTATCAGTCTTGGATGAACAATAGCACCATCGCGTGTCAACAAAGTGCCCGTCACAATTTCATCATCCCAATCAATCGAAATATCGCCGGTCTCTTTATCAATCATCGTCTCAAGAAAAGCATAAAGATTACGTGCATATAAACTCGAAGCATTGGTCGCCAGATCACCAGCCAAATTCAACTGACCCAAGATCTTAACGCCATTATGCTCAACAGTTTCACCAGGAACGGTCAGTTCACAATTACCACCACGTTCTGCAGCAAGGTCCACAATAACCGCCCCAGGCTTCATACTTTCAACCATCTCAGTTGAAATAAGCTTAGGAGCAGGACGACCAGGAATAAGAGCAGTCGTGATAACGGCATCCTGGGATGTCACATGATCTGCAACAAGAGCGGCCTGTTTCGCCTTATATTCATCAGACATTTCCTTGGCGTAACCGCCAGATGTCTCAGCTTGTTTAAACTCTTCATCTTCAACGGCAACAAATTTAGCACCAAGCGATTCAACCTGCTCTTTTGTGGCTGGTCGAACATCCGTTGCTGTTACAATCGCGCCCAATCGTCTGGCTGTCGCAATCGCCTGCAACCCGGCAACCCCAACACCCATCACAAATATTCGGGCTGCAGGAACAGTACCAGCAGCCGTCATCATCATAGGAACAGCCATATCAAATGTCGCCGCCGCATCAACAACTGCTTTATATCCAGCAAGGTTAGACTGAGAAGAAAGCACATCCATAGATTGTGCCCTCGTAATCCGAGGCATAAATTCCATGGAAAAACTGGAAACACCTGCTTGTGCGAAAGCCTGAATGCCTTCAAGGTCTCCATAAGGGTCCATAATAGCCGCAACAAGCGCGCCTTGTTTAAGACCAGAAATTTCGTGAGGAAGAGGGCGGCGAACCTTTAAGACAATATCAGCATCTGTGATAAGATCTGGTTGGGTTTGAACGACTGACGCGCCGGCGTCCTGATAATTAGCATCTGAAAACCGCGATCTCTCGCCAGCACCAGATAGAATTTTAACGCTACACCCAAGTTTGATAAATTTTTTAGCTGTTTCAGGAGACAAGGCAACACGTGGTTCCGCCTCGTCTTCAGCCAAGACCGCTATAACAGTCATATATTATGCTCCAATCTCTAATTTCTTGAGCCACTTAGACTTTAATACTAAAGCTGATTTGACTAACTATTGAAATCCAACATTGGAACTAAATTAGGGTATATCCCATCATTGAGATACCCCTATTGGTAGTTTATGAAAAATAGCACATCGCTTTAAAGCAAAAAGTAAGCCAGGCCAATCAAAGTAACGATCGTAACAACTGTTACAACGATGCAACCACGAATAAAACCTTCATAAGTAGACTTGTGCTCATCAACATCCATTGCTGGATGGCTACCTGACATATCAACGCTCATGTTGTATTTCCTCATTATTTGGCAAGTTTGCGAAAATTTATTAGGGCAAAGCCATATAAACCTATCATAAAATGATTAATTACGAAGACAAGCGAAGTTGTCAATAAGACATCGATGCTCACCAAATGATTAAAATTTCATCAAAAGCCTATAAATTAGTTTCTCGGAATATCACAAGCCTTAAGAATATCATCTTGTATTTTAGAAACCTTATCTAAATCAAAACCTTCAATTGTTTCATTAAAAAGCTGATAAAAGTTCATTTTCGCTTTAAGGCGAATAAAGACACTACCTAATCCAATAGCAGCACGGTCCATAAAAATAAATTCCCGTGGAATTTTCACAGGACCTTTGTCTTTCAAACCCTGATGAACGGCAAAGGCTTCTCTACGGCCATATTCAGAAGGCTTAATATCTTCTGCAATTGTTCTGACCCGGTCATCCAGCAACGGACCGTAAATAAAATGAGCCCATATATTCAATATTTCGATCAATTCATCAGAAAGATTATGAAAACCCCAGGTTTCATAAGCATGAACGGTTAAATCTCGATTGTCAGTCTGCAAACCCCGATAAAGATCAATCACACCCTGTACAAATTTTGGTGGAAAAATACGGATACAACCATAGTCAATCAGATTAATTCCCAGCGGGTCTCCGCTCATTTCATCTTCAAAAACCGTATAATTGCCAGGATGCGGATCTCCATGTATCACCCCATAATGACTAAAAGGGTGCCACCAGGCTTTAAACATTGCTGCGGCGATCTTATTCCGGTTCTCTTGAGAAGCATCAGAATATTCAAAAAGCGATTTTCCATACAGCCATTGCATAGTCAAAAGACGTTTACTTGATAAATCTGAATATATTTGCGGAACACGAATACGATCTTCATGTTCAAAAATCTTGTGATACATTTCAGCATGTTTCGCTTCGCGAAAATAATCCAGCTCTTCACGCAGTCTTTCAGAAATTTCTGGCAAAATTTGCGATGTATCAAGAGCTTTATCAAGACGATTATAGACAGATAATAAAATTTTCAATTGATTAAGGTCAGCTTCAACGGCCGAGTCCATCTCTGGGTATTGAAGTTTGCATGCCAGATCTTGTCCATCCAAATGTATGGCCTTATGGACCTGCCCAAGAGAAGCTGAAGCCGCTGCCTCTCTCTCAAATGAGCCGAACTTTTGCATCCAATCCGATCCAAGCTCCGCAGCCATACGTCGTTTCACAAAAACCCATCCCATTGCGGGAGCTTGGTTCTGCAATTTAGAAAGCTCTTCAGCATACTCAGGAGGTACAGCATCAGGAATGGTTGAAAGCAATTGTGCAACCTTCATGATAGGTCCTTTAAGCCCTCCAAGAGCTTTTGCCAAATCAGAAGCATTTTTGCTATCATTTAAAGCGTAGCCAAAAATACGCTGACCGGCAAATTTGGCAGCTATACCACCAACATTTGCGCCCACTTGAGCATATCGTCCAAGGCGTTTGCTCAGACGATTTTGTTCATCAGTCTTATCATCTAATTTATCAGACAATGGAAAGGACCTTAATTTGTGTTTTAATCAGACATTTCTTCAAGATTATCAATAAGCCTCTCAATGACTTCAAGACCCATCGACCAGAATTTGGGATCACTCGCATCAAGTTGGAAAGGTGCAAGTAAGTCTTTATGATGCTTAGAGCCCCCAGCCCTCAACATCTCTATATATTTCTCAGCGAACCCTTCATTTGAGTTTTCGTAAACAGCATAAAGAGAATTCACCAGACATTCACCAAAGGCATAAGCATAAACATAAAATGGTGAATGTATAAAATGAGGAATATAACACCAAAAAGTGCTGTAACCTTCATCAAGCTCAACAGATGGGCCAAGGCTTTCTCTTTGGACATTCATCCAGATTTTACTAATTTGTTCACTCGTCAGCTCACCTTCCAGGCGGGCTGTATGGATATCTCTTTCAAAACTATAAAAAGCAATCTGTCGAATAACAGTGTTGATCATATCCTCAACTTTAGAGGCAATAAGAGCTTTGCGTTTCTCAAAATCATTTTCTTCGCTAAGAAGAGCTTTAAAGGTCAACATTTCGCCAAAAACGCTTGCCGTTTCCGCGAGAGTTAATGGAGTTGGGGCCATCAAGGGACCTTGGGCATTTGCAAGATATTGATGGACACCATGACCAAGTTCATGAGCAAGTGTCATAACATCCCTTGGTTTCCCTAGATAATTTAACAGGATATAGGGATGAGCACTTGGAACGGTTGGGTGAGCAAATGCTCCTGGCGCCTTACCATCCCGAACAGGTACATCAATCCAGTTGCCTTGAAAAAATTTCGCAACAATTTCAGAAAGAGCAGGTGAGAAAGCTTCATAAGCACCTAAAACAATAGATTGGGCTTTATCCCATTGAATAGTTTGAGTCGGCGTTTTCATAAATGGGGCGTTGCGATCCCAATGGGCAAGTTTATCTTTACCCATCCATTTTGCCTTTAAAGTGTAATATCTATGAGAAATATCTGGGTACTTGCTTCGAACAGAGGCAACGAGAGCGTCTACAACATCCCTCTCAACACGGTTACTCAAATGCCGTGCATCAGCAACATCTTCAAAGCCGCGCCAGCGATCTGAAATTTCTTTATCTTTGGCCAGTGTATTGGTGATCAATGTAAAGGTCTGGATATTCTCGGAAAACACTTTTGAAAGAGCATTTGAGGCTGTTTTGCGCTTTTCTTCTTGATTATCAAGCAGCAGATTAAGAGTAGGCTCTAAAGTGAATTTTTGTCCGTCAATATCAAATTTGAAAGAAGCAATAGTATCATTAAACAAACGGCTCCAGGCCATACGCCCAGTCACAGTTTTATCATTAAACAATTTTTCAATATTGGCTTCTAGCTGGAAGGGTTTTTCTTTTCTAAGGTCATCAAACCAGGGTTTGTATTTTGCCAGATTTGGATTTTCCAAACACTTTTGTATCAGGTCGTCTGGAATTTGATTAATTTCCAGGGAAAAAAATAAGAGTTTGGAACTGACAGATGTAAGAGTTTCCTGAATATCTCCAAAAAATTTGATGTTATCAGCATGAGAGATATCACTCGCATAAACAAGATAAGCATAAGAAGCAACGCGGCCGAGAATGTCCTGCAGCTTTTCATACAGTAGAATGGTATCTGCAAAATCAGAAGATTGGGGTCTTTTAGCCAATTCTAAAAGGTTATTTTGATATTTTTTCTGAAAATCCTGTGCAAGTGAAGAAGCATATTCAATATCATCATTGAGTGCTTTAGACTGCGTTCCTGGATACAGATCAGTTAAATCCCACTCAGGTAGGTGGCCTAAATCATTCACATTAATATCAGAGGAATTAGTTTTGTCCTGTTCAATATTTTGATTCAATGGAGAAAGAAATAAATTTGAAATATATTCTACGGTCATTATGTAATTCCTGTAAATCTAATAAATATAATAAGATATAGTATTTATTAATAAAAATACAAAATCACAAACAAGAGAAAAATCCACCAAAAGAATTATTATAAATCATAAAAAAATATAGAAACTTATATAAATCTCTCTATTTGAAACGGTTTGTAAAGAACATGTTTACCCTTATTGTTCATGATGCAATTCAATTATGATCAAATTCTCCATTTTTTATGGAAATGAATAAATTTTTCCAGAGAATTTGTGTGTATTATTTTTGAGTATCCTAGTATTAAGAGTAAGCGTAATGTCAAAAAGTGTCCTGATTGTTGATGATGATCCAGTGCAATGCCGACTTTTAGAAGAAGTCATCAAGAAATTTGGTTATGATACAAAAACAGTATCAAGTGGGGCACAAGCGCTATCCCTCTTATCTGATGAAAAGTCAAATATTTCCATAATACTTCTGGATTTAGTTATGCCTGACATGGATGGCATACAAATGTTGGAACAGCTAAATCCAAACCAAATGAATATTCCTGTCATTGTGCAGACAGCTCATGGAAGCATTGATGCTGCAATCAATGCTATGCGTGCTGGTGCATGTGATTTTGTGATAAAGCCTGTAAGTCCTGAAAGACTTGAAGTTTCAATGAGAAATGCATTGAAAATCAATGTATTAGAAGGCGAGATAAAAAGAATTAAACGAAAATCAGATGGTAACCTGACATTTGAAAACCTCATTACAAAAAGCCCAGTAATGAGCCGCGTTATTGCGCTTGGTAAGAGGGCTGCCGCTTCAAACATTCCTGTATTAATAGAGGGTGAAAGTGGGGTTGGTAAAGAAGTAATTGCAAGGGCAATACAAGGTGAGAGTGATCGCTCAGGAAAACCCTTCGTAACTGTAAATTGTGGTGCAATCCCAGAAAATCTCGTTGAAAGTATACTTTTTGGCCATGAAAAGGGAGCTTTCACTGGGGCTACGGACAAAAGAAAAGGTAAATTTGAAGAGGCAAATGGTGGAACATTATTTCTTGACGAGATAGGGGAATTGCCACTTGAAGCTCAGGTCAAGCTGCTAAGAGCACTACAAGAAAATGAAATTGACCCTGTTGGGGCAAATAAATCAATAAAAGTTGATTTTCGTCTGATATCAGCAACCAACAGAGATATGATAGATCATGTAAAACAAGGAAAATTCCGCGAAGACTTATATTATCGCATGAATGTTTTCCCAGTTATGATCCCTCCATTACGTGAGAGAAAAGAAGATATTCCAATATTGCTGGAACATTTTGTAACGAGGTTTGCAGTAGAAGAAGGAAAGAATATTGAAAAAATTGACGAAAGTGCTTACGCGCTTGTGCAAAGCTATGCATGGCCAGGCAATGTAAGGCAACTGGAAAATGTTGCATTTCGGGCAGTCGTTTTATGTGATAGCCGCATTTTAACAGTTAATGAGTTTCCTCAGATTGCATCTCATGTAGAAGGTTTTGAAGCTGAAATCCCTGAAGAACCTTCAGTTTTACCATCTCAGGAGCGTCACCAGGGACCTGCAATGATTGGGGCAGATTTGCCCGTCACGACAACTCCAGAAGCTGTTCCAGAACAATTACAGGATATACACCATACTCTGGGCATACCTGCTCTGACAGACAATGGCGAGGTTCGTCCTCTTGAAGCGGTTGAGGCTGACATGATTCGTTTAGCAATGAGCCGTTATAGAGGTCATATGACTGAGATTGCAAAGCGTTTGGGTATCGGCAGATCCACATTATACAGAAAAATGAGAGAATTTGGGCTAGAACCAAAAGCAAATTAAAAAAATAGTGAAAATTTTTACATCATTTCACTCTTGATAATTCTTCATAAACACTCTTAATGAATATATAAGGTTTTATACGGGAATTGCGGATATACAAGATAAGCTATATTATGTCAGTTTCGAGCCAATATGGGAAAATAGGAAGGGGCGTCATGTTGCGTATTATAAAAATAACGACGATTTTATTTGTGTTATCATGTGTGACTACAAATATGACATTTGCCGTAGAGCCTGAGGCTCCTGAAAAACTGATTTCTCGTATTGATGCAATTGCAATCAAAATTCATAACAAGCTAGCTGAAAGATTTAAAAAAAGGCGCACAACAAAGAAAAAAGACCAGGGTACACTAGTTCAATTCTATGCTGAACGTGATAACAAACCTGTGTGGATCTCGGAAAAAGGAATTAATAATAAAGCTTTACTTCTGATGAATGAGATAAAGAATGCGGCTGAATATGAATTAAATCCAAATGATTATGTCTTGCCAAATGTAAAGAATTTCTCGAAAGACATGAAAAAAGCATCTGATTGGCTAGCAAAAACAGAGCTCCAGATTAGTTACGCGGCTCTGGCCTATGCACGTCATGCGGGTGGCGGGCGTATATCACCAGGCAACTTGAGCAAGTATATTGATCGTCATCCTCAGTTCTCGGATCCATTTAAATTAATGTCTGAATTATCAAAAAGTGAGGATCCGGGCAAAAATCTGAGAAATTTACACCCTTCTCACCCTCAGTTTAAACTGCTTCTAACAGCACTAAGACAAGCAAGAACGCAAAAGTTAAAACCTGTGAGGCATATTGAAATTCCTGAAGGTCCAACATTACGACTGGGGGATAGTCATGAAAATATCCCGTTATTAAGAAAGCGTTTGAATGCACCTGAACCTGAAGTGAGTTACGATAACCACGCAAATGCAGAAACTTTTGATATTGAACTACAAACAGCTCTAAAGAAATTTCAAAAGGCTAAAGGACTTGAGGATGATGGGATTCTGGGACCTTCTACAAGAAGGATATTGAATCGTAAACCTGGAGACAGAACGAAAACCTTATTAGTCAATTTAGAGCGTTGGCGTTGGATGCCACGGAATTTGGGTAATTTCCACATTCGTGTAAATATTCCAGAGTTTAAATTCCGAGTAGTTAGAAATAATGTAGCAATCCATACTGAACGTACAATTGTTGGAAAATATACAAATCAAACACCTGTGTTTAGCGATCAAATGGAGACGGTAGTATTTAACCCTTATTGGTATCCAACATATAACATTATCCGTAATGAGATTTTACCAGGTGCCAGAAAAAGCGGTCGCTTCATAGCTAAGAATGGCTTTGAAGTAACAAACACCAGTGGTCACCCTATTGATCCAGAAAGCGTAGATTGGTATTCTGCAGGACCAAGAGATTTCAGCTTCCGTCAACCCCCTGGTGCCAGCAATGCTCTTGGTGAAGTAAAATTCTTATTTCCAAATAAGCATGCTGTATACCTTCATGATACGCCAACGAAACATCTTTTTAACACATCTGTAAGAGCGTACAGCCACGGTTGTATGAGAATTCGTAATCCTCGTAGATTGGCAGAAATCATCATGGGGAATGAAGGTTGGAGCTCTGGACGCGTGAATAATCAAATTGATGTGAGAGAAAATCAGCACTATTCACTCAAAAACAAATTTCCTGTCCATATCACCTATTTCACTGCGTGGGCAAATCCTGATGGATCAATCCAGTATTTTGACGACATTTACAAGCACGACAAAAGAATTTATGCAGCTTTAAATGGCCTAGCAATATTGCCAGACCCTGTAGACCCTGTTGCAGCAAGAGCAAGAGAACAGGAAAGAAATATAAATGATGGGCTAATCACAAGAAGACCACGATTTAGGCATGGCAATAGACGTGGCAGAGGCCTGTTTAGCATTTTTGGTGACGATTAATAACACTGACATTAAGCGAAGGAACCTGAGGTTTTCAGAAATAATGATGCCTTTTTTTCTTCGCATTCACCAGTTAAAAAAATCTCAATAGATTGCAAGACAAGATAAGCTATATTTATATTTGTTTAATCTAAAGAATAAATAAAGAATTATAATTCAGTATCAATTTATTGATTTGAATTATTTAGGTATAGTATGAACATAAGTATTGGCAGGCGCAGCAGAAACATTAAGGTTATTATAACCTGCATGATTAGTATTTTTGCCCTTATACTATTGTCATCATACCCAACAAAAAGTAATTTAAAAAACAAGCGTGTTATCTCAATATATAACATTCACACCAAAGAAACATTAACAATAGCCTACAAGAAAAAAGGCAAATATATCCAAAGTGCCCTAAAGAAAATTAATTACATCATGGGGGATTGGAGACGTAAAGAAACCACCAAAATTGATCCAAAACTAATTGATTTAATGTGGGAATTACATAACGAGCTAGGGTCTAAAAAACCAATTTATCTAATTTCTGGCTACAGATCACAAAAAACGAATAATCTATTACGAAAAACGAGGGGTGGACAGGCAAGACGCTCCAGACACATCCTTGGAAAAGCTGCAGATGTTCATTTCCCAGATATTCCCATACGTCAATTACGTAATTCTGCGCTAGTCCGCCAACGGGGGGGTGTTGGATATTATCCAACGTCAGCCTTACCATTTGTACACTTGGACACAGGACGTGTCAGGCACTGGCCTAGAATGAAGAGATATGAACTTGCTGCACTTTTCCCCAATGGCCGCTCAAAACATATTCCTCGTGATGGCAAGCCTATCACCAAAAAAGATTATAGAGTTGCAATTGCCAGGTTAACAAAAAAACAAAGACGTAGATTCTTATTAGCCCAGTCAAAAAAGAAAAAACGCCAATCTGGAACACAAATTGCTTCATTGGTTGCCCCCCTGGGTCTGACCAAAAAAGGGCGTAAAGTTACTGAAAAACCCGGTTGGTACAAAGATAAAGATAAAAAACCTAATCAGAAATTTGATAAGAAGAAGCTATTAAGATTGGCATCTATTCAGCCTGAAAAAACGCCTGGCTTACCCGCTAACACATTAACAGATGAGTCAATCCCAAAACTATCAGGGCGCTGGGTTTCAGCACCTGCTTATGATGAAGAACATCCTGATGAGTTGAGCTATACACCATTCCCTGTTTTGCCATTAATGAAAGATAAGTCAATTAGTTATGACAATGAACTTGTCAGCTTGTCAGCTCCCGAACATGATAAATTTCTTTACCTTTACGGTGAACCAACACAAATGATTCCATTGCGTTTCAGACAGGGCTTACAATTTGCAGAAATGCTTTGGGCAACAGATTTTAAAGGAAAGGCAGTAATTAACATAATATCTGGCCAACCCAAATACCCAAACCATCACTTAGAGGCCCTTCAAAAAAGAAAAAAGCAAAAATTTATCGCAAGAAATTAAAGTTTAGATCATACCAAGCGCCGCTAAATATGTCTCTAATATAGCCTCTTGTTCTTTTCTTTCATGATCATCTTGCTTGCGAATACGCACAATTGACCTCAAGGCCTTAATATCAAAACCGGAGCTTTTAGCTTCTGCGTAAATTTCTTTAATATCAGCTGCCAGGGCAGCCTTCTCTTCTTCCAAACGCTCAATACGCTCAATAAAAGCCTTTAATTGATTGCGTGTACTTGCTTCTGCGTTAGACATTCTCACCTTTAGATTTAAAGCCAATTTAAAAAATCACATTAAATCTGTAGGAAATATGTTTCAAGCTCACTTAATCAAGTTTTCCAAAGGCTTATGATGATTTTTGGAAACAATGTTTCCAAAAAAGAGTTAGAATGATAGAGACTCAACTTCATGTTGATGACGATTATAAACCTGAGGCGTATCCGTCTGGAGTTGGTCTGCGATAAGTGCAACTCCAGTTTGTTCTCGTTCTAAACTTGGGAGAACGTCTAAGCTAGGCCACAACCCAGTTCTCAAGCTTGTAAAATAATCAATAGGTAGATTATGCAATGCCATTTTGTTTATTGTTTTTTCGAAATTATAATCTAACGAATGATGTTCAAAACGAAGACCATTCCTTTCATCAGGATAAGCAATACTATACCACACGCGAGAGGTACCATCATTAGCAGGCATGCCTAGATTTCCTGGGTTATGCCAGATATTATTCCCAACTTTCCGGGTAAATGGTATCCCCCCACGTCCAGATATAATTATATCTGCCCCACAGGAGTTGAATTGAGAAGAAAAAAAATCATCACAGTATGAAGCATAAACACGTTTATTAATGGAATCTACGGAGCCATGAACAACATGTATGGTCTTATTATATAACTGAAAAGTGATATGATGTGGAAGCTTTGATAAATAACGCCGATATTGAAAGCTAACTTTATTATCAATAAAATCAAAACATTCCTTAGATGATTTTGTATATTTACGATTCACAGCAAATCTGCAGTCAAAATCATTTGCATGTTTCAGCAAACTATTTTCTACATTACCTTGAATAGCATTGATATTACTGCCAGCAATGAGTTCAATATTCGCAACGGGATCGCCGCAATAAGCAAAAACATCTCCAGTATGAATGATATTTTCTGGTTTTATCGAAAGACGATCAGCCACTTGGAAAAAAGCCTGGAAGGCTTCTAGATTACCAAAAACTCCCCCACAAATCATGATAGGAGAATAAGCAGCATTGATATTTTTAGTAGAAAACTCGGTATTATGGTGTGTTTGCATAGATAACACAATGAACTCCTTAGTGACGCAATGATAACTGGCAAATATTTGCCTTATCCCCCTCAGAATTAATTGCGTAAATGCTTATTTATATTGATATAATTTATATATTCGTAAAATAACGTTGTAGTAGAAGATGAGCCTTACTTTTCTCTTAGCCTGAAATTGATGGGACTATAGCATAATTTTATTGAATTGAAACCTAAAAGAAACCTTAGGTCCATAAAAAATATATTACATATTATCAAGAAGAGATATGCTTATGTTATGAAATACTTTTTTGTAATACAAAATAGATATATCTATTGGTGCAAGTGTGAAAAAAACGACATACATTAGTCTTTGAGAATTAAATTATTATATTTCTATTTGGGTTGACTTTAATGTCAAAATTGTGAGGAGGAAGATCATGTCTTTAAAAATTGGCGATATTGCCCCAGACTTTACTGCAAAAACAACTATGGGGGAACTTCAATTTCATGAATGGATTGAAGGGGCTTGGGCAATTATATTCTCTCACCCTAAGGATTTTACGCCAGTATGTACAACAGAATTAGGCTATATGGCGCGATTAAAACCTGAATTCGACAAACGTAATTGTAAAATAATTGGGTTAAGTGTAGATCCTGTCGAAAACCACTCCGAATGGGCAAAAGATATTGAGGAAACTCAAGGTTACGCGGTAAATTACCCAATGATTGGAGATGGCGATCTTTCAATTGCAAAATTGTACGGTATGTTACCGGCAGGTGCAGGAGAGAGTTCTGAAGGGCGAACCGCAGTTGATAATCAGACTGTAAGAACTGTATTTATTATAGCACCAGATAAATCAATAAAATTGAGTATCAGCTATCCAATGAGTACAGGAAGGAATTTTGATGAAATTCTACGTGTTCTGGATTCTTTACAACTAACTGCAAAACACAAGGTCGCAACACCAGTGAATTGGAAAGAGGGTGAGGATGTAATCATTGTTCCAGCAGTTTCTGACGAAGAAGCCAAACAAAAATATCCTGATGGATGGGAAGCTCCAAAACCATATTTGCGAATTGTACCTCAACCTTCATAAACCGATTGAAATACGAGATTAAGATGCTTGAAAAGGTAATGACATTATTTTCAAAAATTCAAAATGAAAATAATGAAGAACTTGGTAGAGATGAATTAAAAATAGCTTCAACAGCTTTACTGGTTCATGCTGCATCTATTGATGGATCAGTGGCCTCTTCGGAAATGGAAGAAATTAGAAATATTTTATCTAATAAATATGATCTGCAAAGCCAGGAAATAGATGAATTGATAAATCTGGCAAGTCAGAGAGAAAAAGATGCCGTTGATCTATATTCCTTTACAAGTATCTTAACCAAACATTTAGATCAGGAGGGAAGAAAAAACATAATTTCCCACCTATGGGAAGTTGTTTTAGCGGACGATAAAATAGATATCTATGAAGAAAATATGGTTCGGCGCGTCGCAGATCTCTTAGGAGTTTCAACCAGAGATCGTGTATTGCTAAAACAAATTGTAGAGACAAAGAATAATAAAACATGAACAATAAGCGTTCCTGGAATGCAAACATTATAACATTATTCCCAGACATGTTTCCTGGACCATTAGGAGTGAGCATAATAGGAAATGCTTTAAAATCAAATATATGGTCTTTAACAACAACAAACTTGAGAGACTTTGGGGAAGGGAAGCATAACAATATTGATGATACGCCCGCAGGTGGAGGGCCAGGCATGGTCATGCGTGCTGATATATTAGCCTCTGCAATCGACGCGGTATCCCATAAAAATCCCGATCTGCCAATCATCTATTTATCTCCTAAAGGGACCCCATTTACTCAAAAAAAAGCCCATGAATTTACAAAAAAAAGTGGTGTAATTCTCCTATGTGGTCGTTTTGAAGGAATAGATCAAAGAGTCATTGAAAAGAGAAATATACAAGAAATATCAATAGGTGATTTTATCCTTACAGGAGGAGAAATCGCAGCAATGGCAATGTTAGATGCAATAATCCGTCTATTGCCTGGTGTTATTGGAGACCATTCCTCTTTGTCAGAAGAAAGTTTTGAGCAGGGCTTGTTAGAATACCCCCATTACACTCGTCCTCAGATATGGGAAGATGCTAAAATTCCTGAGATCTTAAAGTCAGGTGATCATGGTCGTATAGCCGAATGGCGTTTGGAACATGCAAAAAGGTTAACCATGGAACGTCGTCCTGACCTATGGCAGAAATTTATAATCGACCAAAAAGATTATGAGTAAGAATATCTAATAAATTGAACTTTATAATACATTACAACTAAAAAATTCAGTAATTATAGCTTAATCTCAGTTATGTAAAATTTCCAACGAACTGTCATCAAAACTTCACAGCACTGTCATCTGTCCTGATTAAGTTCTATTTTGTTTGTGAGAATTAATACAAAGTTGGGGCTCAATAAAATGAGTAAGTTTACAAGAAGAGATTTTCTTCATGCTGCTGCTTTAGGTGTTACATTTGCGCCTGCAGTAATATCAGCTGACTATGCAAATGCATATTTTTTTGACGAAGACGATAAGAAGTTTCGTAACAAAAAACAAATGTTCAAACATGGTGTTGCCAGTGGTGATCCATTAACAGATTCTGTGATCATCTGGACAAGAGTAACTCCAAAACATTCTCCAAGATTTGTTCGTTACTCAAGACACTACAAAATTTTGGTAGGATGGGAAGTTGCTACAGATCCTGAGTTTGATAATGTAATTCGTCGTGACAGAACATTCGTTTCTAAAAAGACAGACTACACATTAAAAGTCGATGTTAAAGGTTTGAAGCCTGGCAAAACTTATTACTATCGTTTCAGAACTCGTGGTGATAAATCCCCAGTTGGAACAACAAAGACGTTACCAAAACTTGATGTGACAAATGTAAAGCTGGCGATTATGTCTTGTTCAAATTACCCAGCTGGATATTTCAATGTTTACACAGATGCAGCCAAGCGTGATGATTTAGATGCTGTTGTGCATTTGGGTGACTATATTTATGAATATGGTGCAGGGGGCTATGCGACTGAACGAGCAGCAGAAATTGGCCGAGATTTCTTACCAAACAACAATACAGAAATCCTTAAACTAAGAGATTATCGTCGCCGCTATGCACAATATCGCACAGACGCAGGCCTTCAGGCACTTCATGCATCTGTTCCGTGGATTTGCGTGTGGGATGACCATGAAGTAACAAACGATACTTGGAAAGAGGGCGCCGAAAACCATAACGAAGGTGAAGGTAATTTCTTTAGAAGAAAAGCACGTGCGTTAAAAGCCTATTTCGAATGGATGCCAATTCGTCCAGTTGTCAAAAATAATAACGAGATTGTCTACAGACAGTTTGAGTTTGGTCAACTTGTTAATTTGATGATGCTAGATACACGTATTGTTGGACGTGATGAACAACTAGATTATGCAAATTATATTAATGCAGATGGAAGCTTTAATGCGACACAATTTACCTCTGATTTAACTAACCCAACACGGACACTTTTAGGAACCGATCAATTAGCTTGGCTTCAAAATGCTCTAGCCACATCAAGTGCAACTTGGCAGGTATTAGGTCAGCAGGTTCTTATCGGACGTATGAATTTGCCAGCTGAATTGCTATTGGGACTAGGAAATCCAGGGATTGATTTAACTGGAATAATCTCAGAATTAGCAACAATCAAAGCCCGTACGCTAGCTGGTGACCCAACAGTTACACCACAAGAAAGAGCACGTATTGAAACTCAGCTTCCTTATAACTTGGATGCATGGGATGGTTATTTCGTAGAACGAGAAACGGTATTAGGGACAGCTTCTGCGCTTGCTAAGAACTTGGTTGTATTAGCTGGTGATACCCATAATGCATGGGCCAATAACCTGAATGATCTTTCAGGAAAACCTGTTGGGGTTGAGTTTGCAACATCCTCTGTGACATCACCAGGTTTGGAAGATTTCTTACAATTACCGCAGCTGGCTTGGCCTGCAACAGAGCAAGCTCTTCAGTTATTAATTGATGATCTACAATATAATAATGTTGGCGACCGTGGTTATATGGTTATAACATTCACACCTGAAAAAACTGATGCTGAATGGGTATTCATAGATAATATCCTATCACCAGAATATACGATTCAGACAAGCAGAGCAAAACAGCTTTCTGTAGCAGTTGGTGATAATAAAATTTCCTAAGGAAGTAAAAACTCTAAGGCCTATCATTTTATATGATAGGCCTTAATAATATCCATTACTATTTATCCAGTTTGTGCTGGTTGAAATAAAGACCTTTTTACAGGTAACGGAATTCGATACTTTTTGGGAATATTCTCTTCCCCAAGAACAGCTCTACAATAATGAGGAAGGTCTGCTAAAATTTTATAACGCCGTTTCTTCTTTTTTACGGTCACTTTCTTTTTAACCGCTGGCTTCTTTTTGACAATCTTCTTTTTCACTCGTTTGCGTGGGTTCACAAGCTTGAGCCAATATTCAAGTGGCTTGCCACAGCCATGGTCTGGTGGTGGAGCTGGTTGATTTTTACACCCAACACTTCCTTCAGGACAGTCCATACGGATATGAAAATGGTAATGATGGCCCCACCATGGACGCACGCGACTGAGCCAGCTTTTATCTTCTCCAGCTGCATCACATAAAGCTTTCTTAATTGCAGGATGAATAAAAATACGAGCAACACCAGCAGATGTGGCAGCTCTTTTTATAAGTGTTACATGTCCAGGTTTCCAGACTCTCTTATTAATAACCCATTTCCTGTCTTTATCTCGTGTGATCATTGAGACAGCTGAGATATTGGCACCATACTGTTCTTTGGCAGTGTATCTTTTCTTGGGCATAGGTTTAAGCCAGATATCTGCATCTAGGCCAATTTGGTGGCTAGCATGTCCAGTTAACATTGGGCCACCTCTCGGTTGAGCTAAATCACCAACCAGAAGCCCTGGCCAACCATCTATTTCTTGTGAGTCCCTTGCAAGCTTAATCACTGTTGCAACAAGCTTTGGATGCCCCCAATTTCTATTTCTATGAAGACGCATGGCCTGCCAGGCAGGACCATTTTTGGGAAGCATTTCCCCTCCGGCCAAACATCCCTTAGCATAACTGCCATAGGCATTTGGTTGAGCCTTGAAGGGCTTTTTAACTTTACCAAACAGCTTTTTAGCTGGGATATTATTTGACTGAACAACAGATGTGTGAGCGAACATAAAAAGAATTGTAGATAAAATAATTCCAAGAATTTTCACAACTTAACTCCCCCCAATACACGTGACTTCGTACTTTCTTTATTGTGCGAAGTATAATATGACGCATTCTATAAAAGAATAATTAGGCAAAATTTTATAATTATTTATTTGAAATCACATACTAAACATCAAATATGATGTAAAGCGGCATCAATCGGTTAACTTAACACTAGGCAAGCTCACATGAGTAAGACAGGCGAGACAAAACCTCAAGTTCAAATTATTGAAAAGAAATTGGTATGGGATGGTTTTGTAAAAATGCATAAAGTAACCGCAAAAATTCCAAGTGTTCATAATGATCAAACTATTGAAATTACAAGAGAAATACATGACCATGGAAATGCAGTAGCCGTTTTGCCTGTCGACAAAACACGAAAAAAAGCTCTGATGGTAGGTCAGTGGCGCATACCAGCATATTTAAATGGTCACAAAGAACGTATATGGGAAGCTCCGGCAGGCCTGATTGATCCAGGGGAAACCCCAATAGAGTGCGCCAAACGAGAAGCATTGGAAGAAACTGGCTATCAAGTATCAAACCTTAGGTTTATTTGTAGTCCATTTGCCAGCCCAGGTCTGGTAACCGAAAAAGTAGATATCTTTCTGGCTGATTACTCTGAAACCTCTCAAGTCAGTCAGTCAGTCGGAGTTGATGAAGAAGGTGAAGACATTGAGCTTGCTGAATTTTCTTTCCAAGAACTTTTTGAACTGATTGATCATGGAAAAATCTTCGATGCAACGACCGTGATTGCAATTTACGCATTACGTGAAGAATTAAGGGCAAAATAAAAGCCATCATGATTATGATGGCTTTAAAATGTTATTCTTTTTAATTATTTAAGCGTCTCTAGATATTTTATAAGATTAGCTCTTTTTTCAGGACTTTTATATCCTTTAAAGACCATTTTTGTTCCTTTAACACATTTTTTCGGGTTTTTAAGAAAACAATTCAGTTGCTCTGCATCCCATTTGCCATCTAAGCCTTTAAGCGCTTTTGAATATGAAAAGCCATCAACTGCGGCGACTTGACGGTCATAGATACCCCAAAGTTTTGGGCCAACTTTATTTTTTCCGCCCTGGTCAAAACTATGACAAGCAACGCATTTTTTTATTTCTTTTTTACCAAGGCCTGCATCAGCAGTAACAAGTAACTCCGCAATTGGAGCTTCCTTTGCTTCAATTTTTGCACCTTGAGACTTCTCATTAGACTCAGCGATGTTTGCAACAGCAACGATATATCCTGGCTTTTTAGGAGCATGATGCGTGAAGACACTCTCTGCTACCATTTTTGTTCCAAACCAGACGAGAAGGGCTGCAATAACAGCACCTGCGATTTTATTTAGTTCAAATGAATCCATTGAAGGCCGCTCCAGTTTCTTTTATGGATTTGACTATGGTATTTCACCAATGAAGCTTGCATGAATTAAGCATCTTAATAGGCTGTCAATCGTTTTGACGCAATAGTGAGATGGTAGTGTTCATCAAGTTTGGACAATTCGCCGCGATTAAGTACCAAATCAAACATCTCATATAATTCTCTAATTTATTAATAATAAAATAAAATTCTAGTTTTTATTAAAATTTAGAAGGAAATAATGAGGAGTCATAGAGTAAATCACTATCAAGGAGACTTTTTTATAGAAAGTTATCTTAAATCTCTATTTCTTCTAAATTGAAACTTGTTTAAATAAGAAGCATGAAAAAATCATCAACTAATTTAATTGTATACCAAGGGGAACCTGGTGCAAATTCACATTTGGCATGTATTGACCATTATCCTGAAATGGAACCTCTAGCATGTGCAACATTTGAAGAGGCACTCTCAGCTGTAGAAAATGGGACAGCAGAGTTAGCTATGATCCCGATTGAAAACTCTGTTGCAGGTCGAGTAGCAGATGTTCATCATTTACTTCCAGAATCCGGACTTTATATTATTGAAGAACAATTTGAACGTATTCGACATCAATTATTGGGTTTAAAAGGATCAAAATTAGAAGACCTGAAAACCATTCACAGTCATACAATGGCTTTAGGGCAGTGTCGAAATATTATTCGCCAACTGGGGGTGCTTCCAGTAATACAGGCAGATACAGCAGGAGCTGCACGTTTAATCAGACAACAAGGTGATCCAACAATGTGTGCAATTGCCTCCTCTTTGGCAGCAGATGTACACGACTTGGAAATTCTAAAAGCTGATATTGAAGATGCTGAGCACAATACAACACGTTTTTTAATTCTGTCGAAAAAAGCTCAAAATGCTGAATTTGGAGCAGAGCCTGTAATGACCACTTTCATATTTCGGGTAAGAAACGTACCAGCAGCTCTTTACAAAGCTTTGGGAGGATTTGCAACAAATGGCGTAAACATGACAAAGCTTGAGTCATATCAACTGGAAGGCTCTTTCGAGGCAACTATGTTTTATGCTGATATTATGGGGCATCCTGAAGACCGGTTAGTAAAACTAGCTATGGAAGAACTCTCTTTTTTCTCTGATGAAATACGCATACTTGGTACATATAAAGCAAATCCGTTTAGAAAAAAAATAAAGCAACAGAATTAAAAATATAAATAAGACTCTAGATCTTTTTAAGTGACATACCATGCCTCTATACAACTAATGATTGCAATGTAAGAAATTAGAAAGATATGTTACAAAAATGACGTAATTCAATCATATACAATAATAATTGGGATGTGAGCTGATGGTATAAAAATTTCAAATAAAATCATCAATTATGAATGCTAACAAATGAGGATACACTAAATGGTTGTATTTCTTTGTTTTAGGAAGCAGCTATAATTATAATAAAAAACGTCTCTTTGTTAAAACTATTCACAAACCATTAAGACAAAAACAAACAACATGATTTGGAGTTCTTGAATTTAGAACTTGTGTATCAGAAGTGGGGTAACAACCTGAAAATCCTTAGTGAATGTAAAAGGGGCTCTGATCGCAGATTTAAACAAAAAGTCTCATGAGAAACACGTAGTTTTTTGTAAACCTGCATGAATATCAAAAAACGACGATGGATTGTAAAAATCATAATGTTTTCATATTCTTGGGTAAGTGAAAATGAAACAGTTTAAAGTTAAAAACAAACACGCTGAAGCGTTAGTATCACAATTGGGAGCCCAACTTCTTGAATGGACTCCTGTGGGGCATGAGCCAGTTCTTTGGGTCTCGCCAGCTGCAGATCTTGATCAGAAAAGAGCAATTAGAGGTGGAGTACCGATATGCTGGCCTTGGTTTGGCTTACATCCAGCTTCATGCTTTCCCAGACATGGCTTTGCTCGAAATCAAAAATGGCAATACATATCAAACGAAGATATCAATGATATGAGCTGTTATGAGTTTAAATATACAAATAAAGACTTTGAATGCTTTCCATATGTTAGTTCAGTATATCTAAAATTATCGATTGGACAGGAATTAAAAATAGAGCTGACAACACAAAACGAAAGCGATAGCCCATTCTGTTACACACAAGCTCTGCATACCTATTTTAATGTCGGCGATGTGTCCAAGGTGCAGGTCGAAGGACTGGAGAATAAAAAATATATCGATACTGTAGGTGAGAAAAAAGATCAACAGTTTGAGCAAAAAGGCCCGGTTTATATAGACCAAGAGGTGGATCGTATCTATCTGGGCGTAGAAAACAATATTCTCCTGACGGATAAGAGTTTAAACCGTGAAATATGCATTTCTAATCAAGGTGGAACCTCTGTAGTCGTTTGGAACCCTTGGCATGAAAAAGCTCAACGTATGGGGGATATGGGCCCAGAAGATAGTTTTCGTAACATGTTGTGTATAGAAACGGCGAACACTGCGGATGATTGTATCGAACTAGAGCCTGGCCAGACACATACACTTGCAGCGACAATAAAAGTGAGAAAATTATAGCATAATATTTTTTGAAAAGAGAAAATATTATGCTTTAAGAAACAAGAGATTTAACGCTCTGGGAAGTATCAAATCTCACAATTTGTGATTTTAGATTTTTAATTTCTATATCTTTCTGGTGGAGCCAGGCGGGATCGAACCGCCGACCTCGTGAATGCCATTCACGCGCTCTCCCAACTGAGCTATGGCCCCAAAATCTAAAACGGTATTGCACCTAAGTACTCATGAAGAGGATGTCTCTATCTTAGCCTTCATCATTTGAAGCGATAGGGTTTCCAATAATACCAGAAACATCAGGGTCGCCTTCATCATCTTGTTCTAAGAAGGCATCTTCATCCTGAGCATCTGGAATATCAGCATCATCCTCGATATCTGCTAGATTTTCCTCATCTTCAATGGCTGGAACTTCTGTTTCTTCTTTGGGCTCAACTTCATCTAGGCTGACAAACTCTGTTCCCTCAGGAGCATCTAGGATAACATCATCGTCATCATCACTCTCAGCGATATGATCGATTTTGCTGACTGCGCCTTCAATTTCAAAAACAGAACCACAAATCGGACAAATGATTGGATCACGGTTTAAGTCATAAAACTTATTCTCGCATTCCCCACATAAGCGTTTTGTCCCGCGTGCCGCTTTTATCGACATGGACCTACCTCAACATTGTATGGAAATAGCCATCACAATTGCCATGTGCAAACCTATATGTCAAAGGTAAATTACACATTTTCATAGAAAAGTATGTTTTGAGCATTGACACAGCCTATATTCACAGGTCAAACAATTCAAAAACCTAACCAATGTGTATTGGATAATGGATCCTGCAAGATCCAATACCTTTTAAATAGCAATAATGAATAAAAAGAAATATGGTGCTCTAATGCCAAACTCACTTGCCGCAATAAAATCAGAAGCTTTAAAAGGGGAAATCCACGTTCCTGGAGATAAATCTATTTCCCATAGAGCACTTATCTTTGGCGGTCTTGCGATCGGAGAGACCAGAATTGAAGGATTATTAGAGGCAGAAGATATCCTGGGAACTGCAAATGCTTTAAAAGCCTTAGGCGTCTTTGTTGAAAAACAAGAACAAACATGGGTTATCAGAGGAAATGGTGTTGGTGGCTTCGCAAGTCCAGATCACCCAATAGACTTTGGCAATTCGGGCACGGGTTCACGTCTGATGATGGGGGCAATGGCAGGCAATGATATCGAAGCTGACATTACTGGTGACAAATCTTTAAGCAGTCGTCCAATGGGTAGAGTTTTAAAGCCTTTGATGGAAATGGGCCTAAACTTAGAAGATCCGACAAAGGATAGGTTACCATTAAGACTAAAAGGAACATCCCAACTTATACCGATAGAGTATACCTTGCCCGTCCCATCCGCTCAGGTAAAATCTGTTGTCTTAATCGCAGGTCTTCATGCCCCTGGCAAAACAAGTGTTATTGAAAACATCGCAACCAGAGATCACACAGAGCGTATGTTAGCGTATTTTGGGGCAAAAATAACTATTAATGAGCACGACAATGGCAAATTAATCACTGTAGACGGACATGCCGAATTAAAAGGAAATGACATTGTTGTTCCAGGAGATCCAAGCTCTGCAGCATTTTTAACAGCAGCTGCAATACTATGCCCGGGTTCTGAAATCACGATAAAGGGAATACTAACAAACCCAACACGATTTGGTTTTTATCAAACTCTCATTGAAATGGGTGCTGATATAAAACAAATCAATGAACGCCTACAAGGAGGCGAACCTGTTGCAGATATCATCGTAAAATCCAGTAATCTACGGGGTGTAACGGTTCCTGAAGATAGAGCTCCGAGTATGATTGACGAATATCCATGTTTGGCATGTTTAGCGTCATTCGCATCTGGTGAAACAAAAATGCTGGGCTTAAAAGAACTCAGAGTAAAAGAATGTGATCGATTGTCAGTAACAGCTGCAGGCCTTAAAAAATGTGGTGTGGATTGTGAGATCGAAGGAGATAATTTAATAGTTAAAGGTAATGATAAAGTGCCAGGCGGTGTAATGATTGAAACAGAGTTAGATCATCGCATAGCTATGTCATTCTTGGTGCTGGGATTAGCAAGCGAAACCGCTATAAGTGTTGATGATGTGAGTGTGGTAAACACTAGCTTCCCTCAATTCCTTGATATTATGATGGAAATTGGAGCTAAATTTGAAGGTTAATCCATATTTTTATTAAATAAATATGATTGATAATTGGATATTGGAATGATTATAGCTGTAGATGGACCTGCTGCTTCAGGCAAAGGAACTTTAGCTCGCAGAGTTGCTGTCCATTATGCATTACCCTATTTGGATACGGGCGCTCTATATAGAGCTGTAGCTTTTAGTATGAAATTAGTTAACGCAGACATTAATGATCCTGCAATTTCTGCAGAATATGCAAAAAATATATCATTAAACTTATTAGATGATGAACGAATACGGTCAAAAGGTGTTGGCAAAGCTGCCTCCGTAGTAGCAAAACATCAGCCTGTGAGGGAAGCATTATTAGAATATCAACGCAACTTTGCAACAAATGAGCGGGGGTCTGTTCTCGATGGGCGAGATATTGGCACAGTTGTATGCCCTGATGCTGATGTTAAGCTTTTTATAACCGCAACTCCTGAAGAACGTGCAAAACGACGTTATAATGAATATAAGATTAAAGGGTTAAACGTATTAGAATCTGAAGTTTTGAATGATATAAAGTCTAGAGATGCAAGAGATATGTCAAGAAAAGTAGCTCCTATGTGCCCTGCTGAAGACTCCCACTTGCTAGATACGACAAATTTAGATATAGAAGCTACATTCAAAGCTGCTATTAAGGTGATTGACCTAAAGATGCGGCAAGCAGGGTGCGCTTAGTTGGGCGTGCCCATTTTGTGTTTGTTACATCAAAATAAGATCGCTTTGGGCAGGAAACACGATTGAGCATCCTATTGGCTGGCTAATTTAATAACGTGAGGTCCCGATGGAAGCTTTTGCAAAACATCCGGAGTTCATTTCTGTATTTTAACAGATCATAGAACTCCTAAACTGAATTTGTATCAAAGAGTTATAGCGAAAATTAATCTTTTTGGTGCACTAAATATCTTTTAACAGGAGTTCTAATGAACGTAACACAAGAAAGTGATTTAAATCCAACGACTGAGGATTTTGCTGCACTTTTACAAGAATCTTTTGAATCATCTGATGTAATTGAAGGGTCGGTAATTAAGGGTAGAGTAATTGCGATAGAAAAAGATCTCGCAGTTATTGATGTTGGGCTTAAAACAGAAGGAAGAATACCTCTTAAGGAATTTAGCCCTGCAGGAAAACCTGATGCTGTAAATATTGGTGATGATGTTGAAGTATACCTAGAACGTGTAGAAAACGCCCTTGGTGAAGCCGTTCTAAGTAGAGAAAAAGCACGCCGTGAGGAAAGCTGGACACGTCTTGAAGAAAAATTCAACGCAAATGAAAAAGTTGAAGGCATTATTTTCAATAAAGTAAAAGGTGGCTTTACAGTTGATTTAGATGGTGCGGTTGCATTTCTACCAGGCAGTCAGGTTGATATCCGCCCAGTAAGAGACATTGGCCCTCTAATGAATGTACCTCAGCCTTTCCAGATTCTAAAAATGGACAGACGTAGAGGTAATATCGTTGTTTCAAGAAGATCTGTACTTGAAGAAACACGTGCAGAACAACGAAACGAGATTGTTTCAAAACTTGAAGAAGGTCAAGTTCTTGAAGGAGTCGCTAAAAATATCACTGATTACGGTGCATTTATCGATCTTGGCGGTATTGATGGTCTACTACACGTAACAGATATGGCATGGCGTCGTGTAAATCATCCAAATGAGATCTTGAGCGTAGGTGATACAATCAAAATCCAAATCATTCGTATCAATCCAGATACGCAGCGTATCAGCCTTGGTATGAAGCAGCTAGAAGTTGACCCATGGGAGAACATTGATACGAAATATCCTCTCGAAGCCAAATTCAATGGTGTCGTTACAAATATTGCTGATTATGGTGCTTTCGTAGAGCTTGAGCCAGGTGTAGAAGGTTTGATCCACGTCTCTGAAATGAGTTGGACGAAGAAGAACGTTCACCCAGGTAAAATCGTTTCAACAAGTCAGGAAGTTGAAGTCCAAGTTCTTGAAGTGGACTCCAATAAACGAAGAATTTCTCTTGGTCTTAAACAATGCCAGGAGAATCCATGGCAAGCATTTGCTGACAACTATCCAAAAGGCACAAATGTTGAAGGAACGATCAGAAATATTACTGAATTTGGTCTGTTTGTAGGCCTTGAAGGTGGTGTTGATGGAATGGTTCATATGTCAGACCTTGATTGGAACCTTCCTGGTGAAGAAGCTATCAAGAATTTCAACAAAGGTGACGAAGTTAAAGCCGTTATATTAGAAGTTGATCCTGAGAAAGAACGTATTAGTTTGGGCATCAAACAGCTTGCAAATGACCCATTTGAGTCAGTATCTGGTCTTAAGAAGGGTGATCAGGTAACCTGTGAGGTTCTTGAAGTGAAAGAAGGCGGTATCGATGTGAAAATATCTGATACGGATATTATCACATTCATCAGACGTGCTGATCTTTCAAGAGAACGTGGCGAACAGCGTCCAGAACGTTTTGCTGTGGGAGATAAAGTTGATGCAGCTGTAACTCAGGTTGATAAATCAGGTAGACGCATTTCAGTATCTATCAAAACACTTGAAATTGCTGAAGAAAAAGAAGCCGTTGCACAATATGGATCATCTGATAGTGGAGCATCTCTAGGAGATATCTTAGGCGCTGCATTGAATAAAGCTAAAGATGACGATGTTGAAGAGAAGCCTGAGGGCGAATAAAAAACTCTCAAAATAATCTGATACACAGATTATTCCCATGATAATGACGGTTTGGTTGTTTTCTTACAACCAAACCGTTGTAAATAAATCATTTTCCTATTATTTTCTAACGAATACTGTTTTTAGCCAAATCAAAGTCTTATATGAGTAACAATAGATACAAAATGGATTGATTATTCTATTTGACGAAGATGAAAGCAACTAAACAAAGAATTTATCTAGTAATTACAATAGACAAGGTATTTTTAAATAATGTCTCTTGAAGCAGAAGCTTTGGTTGATAGACGGCGCCTATCGCGACGTTTAAGTTTTTGGCGTTTCACAACTATCCTGGCAATTCTGATTGCAATCATATCCGCAGCATCTTTAAGTAATAATTCCCCAATACTAAAAAAACAGCATATTGCTCGAGTGCAAATTGATGGAGTGATTACAGATAACCGTGATCAACAAAAACTGTTGGAAAAAATTGCAAAATCAAAAGATGTTAAAGCTGTTTTATTACATATTAATAGTCCTGGAGGAACAACAACAGGCGGAGAGGCTCTATTTGAGCAGATACGTAAAGTTGCGAAAAATAAACCAGTTGTGGCGGTTTTTGGGACGATTGCAACATCCGCAGCATATATTGCGGGCTTAGGAACGGACTATATAGTAGCACGTGGAAATACAATTACAGGTTCTGTTGGTGTTATATTTCAATGGGCAGAAGTTTCGAAACTCTTGGAAAATGTTGGTATAAAAATGGAAGAGATTAAGAGTGGCCCCTTAAAAGCAAGCCCATCTCCATTTAAACCAGCAGATGAAGCTGGTAGGCAATTAGCACAGGAAATGGTTTCAGAATCTCATCAATGGTTTTTAAAACTTGTTAAAGATAGGAGAAAATTAGAACCAAGTTCTGTTCCTGGACTTGTAGATGGAAGAATTTATTCAGGAAGACAAGCTTTAACACACAAATTAATTGATAAAGTTGGCGGAGAAACAGAAGCTTTGGTTTGGTTGCGTAGCAAACATAAAGTTTCATCAACACTGGAAATTAAAGACTGGAAAGTCCAGGAAATAGAAACTTATGGGCTTTTTAGCTACTTTGGTATGAAATTAGCAGAAAAATTAGGTGTTCCAACAAATATATTTAATAAAAACGTTGGGTTAGAGCTTCTACGACTTGACGGACTTGTTTCAGTTTGGCACCCTCGCTAAGTATTAATTTAATCTTTATTACTTATTAAAGGTGTTTAACATCAATGATTAAGTCGGAACTTGTCCAAAAAATCACTTCGGCAAATCCACATCTTTATCAAAGAGACGTGGAACGTATTGTGAATGTCATATTTGATGAAATCATTGCAGCTTTGGCCCGCGGAGATCGTGTCGAATTGCGTGGGTTTGGTGCATTTACAGTAAAACATAGAGCTGCACGTTTAGGGCGCAACCCAAGAACAGGCGAGAAAGTATCTGTTCCTGAGAAGTTCGTACCATTTTTCAAATCTGGTAAAGAAATGCGCGAACGTCTGAACGCAAATTAAGACAATCGTCACTAAGTTTTACTTAACCATATATCCTATTCAGTATTAAAATGATGGATAAATACACTTTATACCATTATTAAAAACATAAACGACGGCAAAAAAGAGCATAGCCTTTATTGTCGTCTCGTGGATATTATGGAATCAAAGGGGTTCGGTTATGAAAAAACTGATTTGGCTTTTTATAATAGTGCCTTTTGTCACCGTACTTACTGCTCTTGCTGTCGCTAATCGACATGAAGTGAATTTAATTCTTGACCCTTTTTATTCAAAAGACCCTGCGATTGTTGTGAGTATGCCTTTTTTCATATTCATTATTTCTTCTATGATCTTGGGAGTATTTCTTGGTGGTTTTGGAACTTGGTTAAACCAAGGGCGTTGGCGTAAAACTGCTAGAGAAAGAGCTCTTGAAGCGCATCAATGGCGTCTAAGAGCTGAAAAACTAAATAAACAACTTCAATCCGAAGAACAGAACACTGTACCAGCACTTTCCATGAAAAAAGTAAGTTAATTTACCCATGAAGGTTAAAACAAAGATATGTGGTTTAACAGATATCCAGAATATTGATGTTGCCATAAAAGCTGGCGCTGATTTTTATGGTCTTGTTTTTTTCCCAAAAAGTCCAAGAAATATTGAACTGGAAAAAGCTGCGAGACTTATAGAACATTCAAGTCAGAAAATACAATCTGTAGCATTATGCGTGAATCCAACGGATGAACAGATTCAGAAAATTATATCTATAGTAAATCCAGATTGGATACAGTTGCATGGTAAAGAAACCCCATCACGTGTAAAAGAGATCAAGAAACTCTCAGATCTACCAATCATTAAAGCTATTGGGGTTGCATCAGAGAATGATGCTATGACTGCAGTAGACTATAAGTGTCTGGCTGATATCATTCTATTTGATGCCAAACCGGTTGCTATGAAAGATGCATTACCAGGCGGGAATGGTTTATCATTTGACTGGACATATCTTAAGGCTGTAAAACAACAAATGAATTTCATGTTATCAGGTGGTTTGGATGCTGATAATGTGCAAGAAGCGATAGAACAAACAGGGGCAAGTGCAGTTGATGTCTCTTCTGGAGTTGAAAAAAGTCCAGGTATCAAAGATCCTGAATTGATCCAAAAATTCATTTCATCCATCAACTCATTGAATCTGTAATACATTTTCTTAAATCAAGAAAATGTAATAAAAAAGGGATTTTAGATAAAACATGTCTGAGACTTATGGAGCTGAACAAGGGCATTATAAGCCCAATAGTCTAAGATCAGGGCCAGATGAACATGGTCACTTTGGGATTTTTGGAGGACGTTTCGTTGCTGAAACATTGATGCCCTTAATTTTAGAGCTTGAACAAGCTTATAAAGACGCAAAAAATGATCCTGGTTTTCAAACAGAGTTAACAAATCTTCTCACAAACTATGCTGGACGCCCGAGCCCACTTTACTATGCAGAACGGCTGACTGAATATCTTGGTGGTGCTAAAATTTACTTCAAACGCGATGAACTTAACCATACAGGCTCACATAAAGTGAATAATTGCTTAGGGCAGATCCAGTTGGCGCAACGTATGGGGAAAAAACGCATAATTGCCGAGACAGGCGCTGGGCAACATGGTGTTGCTGTTGCGACTGTAGCGGCTCGTTTTGGATTACCATGTGTTGTCTACATGGGAGCAACAGACATCGAAAGACAAAAACCAAATGTCTTTCGCATGAAACTCTTAGGCGCTGAAATAAAGCCAGTAACATCTGGAGCTGGAACCCTCAAAGATGCAATGAATGAAGCTTTGCGAGATTGGGTCGCAAATGTTGATGAAACCTTTTACATTATCGGGACAGCAGCTGGGCCTCATCCTTATCCCGAAATGGTACGAGACTTTCAATCAGTAATTGGGAGTGAAGTTCGTGAACAAATGCAGGAAAAAGAAGGGCGCTTACCAGACTCGCTCGTAGCCTGTATTGGAGGAGGATCCAATGCTATTGGATTATTCCATCCATTTCTTGATGACGAAACAGTTAAAATATATGGTGTTGAAGCCGCTGGCAGAGGGCTTGAGACCGAGGAGCATGCAGCATCTTTAAATGGAGGTGAACCTGGTGTTCTGCACGGTAACAGAACATATTTACTGCAAGATGCGGATGGCCAGATAGTGGAAGGACACTCGATCTCAGCCGGATTAGACTATCCAGGAATAGGCCCAGAACACTCGTGGCTAAAGGATATTGGCCGTGTTAATTATGTATCTGCAACTGATCAGGAAGCGTTAGATGCTTTCAAAATGTGCACCCAGGTTGAAGGCATAATTCCTGCCTTAGAACCAAGCCATGCTTTGGCTTATGTAAAAAAACTAGCGCCAACGTTGCCAGAGGATCATATAATGGTGATGAATTTATGTGGTCGGGGCGACAAAGACATATTTGCTGTAGCAGAACATTTAGAAATGGAAATTTAATAACAATGACAACTGAAATTTCCCAAAATCGCATCGAAAAATGTTTTGATGATTTAAAAGCGAACAACAAATCGGCTTTAATTACATTTATTACAGCTGGAGACCCGGACTATCAAACATCCTATGATATTCTAAAACAGTTGTCTGAATCTGGTAGTGATATCATTGAGTTAGGTATGCCTTTTTCAGATCCTATGGCTGATGGACCTGCCATACAGCTTTCCAGTCAAAGAGCCTTGAAAGCAGGACAAAATTTACCAAAAACACTAGAAATGGTAAGAAAATTCCGTGAACATAACCAAAAAACACCAATAGTTCTAATGGGCTATTATAATCCTATATACAAATATACAGTTGAGAAGTTTGTAGAAGACGCTCATGAAGCAGGTGTTGATGGATTAATTATTGTTGATCTTCCCCCCGAAACAGATAGTGAATTATGCCTTCCTGCTGTTAAAAAAGGTATTAGTTTCATAAGATTAGCTACGCCAACTACAAATTCACAACGTTTACCAAAAGTACTATCAAATACAACTGGATTTGTTTATTATGTATCAATTGCTGGTATAACAGGTACAAAAGCACCAGACCCAGAAGCTGTAAAAAAGCATGTCACTGAAATTAAGAGACATACAGATTTACCCGTTGCAGTTGGATTTGGGGTTAAGACGCCTGAACAGGCCCGAAATCTATCAGATGGTGCAGATGGAGTAGTTGTAGGGTCAGCATTAGTAACAGCATTGGCTGAAAGCCTTGATGAAGATCAAAAGGCAACAGATAAAACTGTTTTGGCAGTAACCAATTTAGTTAAAAAACTCTCTGAGGGCTTAAATAAAGTCTAAGATTGATAAATATATTAATTTTAGACTAGTATAAAAAGCATAAATTAGAGTATGAATGAACATTGTATGACCACCAATTAAATATAAGAGTATTTTAGATTGAACTGGATTAACAATTTAGTACGTCCCAAAATTCAAGGCATGCTACGCAAACGCGAAATGCCTGATAATCTATGGGTAAAATGTCCTGAAACAGGGCAAATGGTATTCCATAAGGATTTGGAGGCCAATCAGTTTGTCGTGCCAGGATCTGGCTATCATATGCGAATGAATGCTCAAGCAAGGTTCTCAGCCTTCTTTGATGATGGGGCATATGAAAAAATAGAACTGCCAGAAGTTCCGCACGATCCATTAAAATTCCGTGATGAGCGCCGGTATAATGACCGTTTGAAAGATGCGCGTAGCAAAACAGACCTAGAGGATGCTGTACTAGTTGGATCTGGCAACTTAGATGGCATGCCTGTCGTTGCTGCAGTTCAAGATTTCAGTTTTATGGGCGGATCACTGGGAATGGCAGCTGGAGAAGCAATCATCAAGGGCATGACAACAGCACTAGATCTTCGCTCACCCTTTATAATGTTTGCAGCTTCTGGTGGAGCTCGTATGCAGGAAGGTATTTTATCCTTAATGCAAATGCCTCGTACAACAGTTGCTGTACAACGTTTACGTGAAGCTGCTTTACCTTATATTGTTGTTTTAACACATCCAACAACAGGCGGTGTAACAGCCTCTTATGCAATGTTAGGGGACATCCACATTGCAGAACCAGGTGCATTAATTGGTTTTGCTGGGCCAAGAGTTATTGAGCAAACAATTAGAGAAAAGTTACCTGAAGGTTTCCAACGCGCAGAATATCTCCTTGAGCACGGTATGGTAGATATGGTGGTACACCGCCATGAGATGCGTGATACCCTGATTAGAGTTTGTAAACTCTTAATGCATGAACCAATCATCAAGAGAGAAAAACTCATACAAAACGATCAGTCTTCAGGGCAAAATCAAGACGGAACATCTCTTCCTGTTTCAATAGAAGCCGATAAAGAAACAATCGACAATATTACAGCAGTGAAGAAAAAACAGAAGAAGTCTTCGAAAAAATCAAATGAAAAAAATATTATGAAACAGGATAATAATCAGCAGCCAAGAGATATTGCAGCTGAATAAATCTTAATAGGTTTATATATTTTTCATTTACATCAGATGTGGTCTCTGACTGAAAGGCGCTTAAATGGCTGATAGCTCAACATTACTGGCGCAATTGAAAGATACTCACACTCAAAAAATAGAGCCTTCATTACATCGAATGTGGGATTTAATGGAGGCCCTTAATAATCCTCATGAACACCTCCCTCAAATTATCCATCTTTCTGGCACGAATGGAAAAGTGAATGTCCTGAGCTTTTTGCAGGAAATATTACAATGTGCAGGAAAATCAGTACATACCTACAAAACAAGGCATATCGGATCTTTTCATGAGCGGATCAATATTACTGATCAGCAAAGGTCAGAGAATATTTCAGAAGAAAAACTTGTTGAGTGCTTAACCCATGTGATTGAGGTAAATGATAATGCGCCTGCAACGTTTTTTGAACTCACCACAGCAGCTGCCATTTTAGCTTTTTCTAAATATCCAGCTGATTTTTTATTATTAACAGCTGGAGCTGGTGGGGCTTTAGACCCGACTAACATTCTTAATGACAAAGCTGCGACAGTAATTACACCTGTTTCCCTGTCTCCAACCACCAAATTAAGTGGTTCAATTTCGGAAATCACCCTGGAATATTGTGGAATTATTAGCCCCAATGTTCCTTGTATTTTAGGACATCAATCTTCCGAAGTGTCAGTTCTTATCGAAAATTATGCAGCAGAACTCAAAGCTCCAATATATGAAGCTGGCAAAGACTGGATTGTGCACGAACAACAGGGGCGCCTTATCTATCAAGATAATGAAACTTTAATGGATTTACCCCTACCAAGCCTATATGGCCCCCATCAAATAAACTACGCGGGAATTGCAATCGCAATATCAAGACAATTAGAAAACATTGAATTGTCAGAACATGAACTTGCAACGGGTATTCAAAAAGCGGATATCACAGCTCAATTACAAAAATTAGGGGATGGCAGGCTATTTGAATATCTCGACCACGGATCTGAGATATGGTTAGACAGTGGAACATGTCCAGATGACGCTATGGTTCTAGCACAGACAATGGCAGACTTTGAAGAGCGCTTCCAAAGCCCCTTACATTTGGTAGTCGCTATGGATCAAAAAGATGATGCTACCGAGTTTCTAGCGCCTTTTAATGGGTTGGTAGAGTTTGTTGCTACTATTGAGACCCCCGAAAATGACTATGGATATTCTTCTGGAGTGTTAGCTTCGATTGCCAGGGAAGTTGGGTTAAATTCGGCTCCACAGGCAGGTTTATCTGAAGCCTTACAGACTTGTCGCTCTGTTGCAGGCGGTTTTGTACGTATTTTAATTTGTGGATCTACAGATATAGCATCATACACACTACAGGCTCATAAAAACGAAAAGGCCTGAGTATATTGCTCAGGCCTTAATCAAGATCAAATTTTAAAGATCGTCAAAATTATGCAATAGTTTCTTCAATCCATTTCTGGATATTTGTTTTAGGTGCAGAACCTCTCATAGTTTCTACAACTTGACCATCTTTAAAAAGTAACAATGTTGGAAGAGCTTGAATTCCAAATTTCATCGGGATCTCTTCATTTTCCTCAACATTCATTTTAACAATCTTAACTTTTCCGCTCATTTCTGTTGCGATTTCATCTAAAGCAGGAGCAATCTGTTTACATGGGCCACACCATTCTGCCCAAAAATCAACAACTACAGGCTCAGAAGATTTAAGAACTTCTTCCTCAAACGTTGCATCTTCAACTTTTGAAGTTGCCATAAGGAACCTCTCTTTCTTTATATTTATTGCTTTTTATTCAAAGCACAGCTAAAACTTTAACGAGAAGGTAAGAACACTTCAAGCATTCGTCAAGTCTGCTGCCATCCAATGCTCACAAGTTCTCTTTCTTTTAAATCAAGCATTTGTGATGAAATTTCCATTAAATCAGGACCATCAGTCCATAAAAGAGCACATCTTATTGGTTTTCCAGGAATAATATCTCCAACGGCTTTGCGATAAGCAACAAGCTGTATGACGTATGTTTCTGCAACATCTTCAGGAGTTTTTGGTGGAGGACGATTTGTTTTATAATCCACAATTAAAACTTCATGTTCCAAAACAACCAACCTGTCAATTTGCCCTGTAATCATAAGAGGGTGTCCTCCGGTTTCTGAAGGAGGTATTTTTGCGACAAGTGAAACTTCAGCTTGGCTTTGGGGACCAAAAAGAGGTGCAAACTCTGAATGTCGAAGTATTTCTATAGTTTCCTGGATAATACTTTCTTTCAAAGCCTGGGAGGCATCCATACCACGTGTTTGAACAAGTTTTCTAGCTGCATCTTCCCAATATTTTTCCTCAATTTCTGGCAGATGCTCAAGCAAAGCATGTGTGAGCTGACCACGTAAAAAACGATTACCTTGGCTTAGTTGTAAGGGAGAAATCGCGATTTGATCTCCCATATCAACCTCTTGATGCTCCTCAACGTGCAATGGAACAATCGAAGAAGGGGAGATTGGTATGGATTTAACAGGTTCATTTGGGGCGCGACGTGCAGTCCATTCTGGCGTAGCTAAAGCGTCTTCCTGTCGAATTGTATAATCATCAGAACGGTCAGGGTGAGTTGACTGGTTGGTTTCCAACCTCCAGATTGGACGACCATCATAATCATGGTTTTCAGTTAGATGACCTTCTAAGCCTTGATATATCAAATCATACCAACATCCTTGATCTCGCCCCTTTTTATTTTCAAACCCAGCAACATAAAGACGATCTCGAGCACGCGTCATCGCGACATAAAGCAAACGGTTATACTCTTCTCGATCCGCAATTTTACTCTCTTGTCGTGTTTGATGAATGACCTCATGTTGTTTTGCTCCAGGCAAAGCCCATATCAACTGCGAGTGTTTATTTGCATGTTCAATTTCAATAATGCTCTGTCCGTCCATAGCCCGACTGTTTGAACATGTATCTGGCATAAAGACAATTTCAGCCTCAAGCCCTTTTGCACCATGAACTGTCATAATACGAACTTCATTACGACCTTGCTCCATGTCTCGTTTAATCTCAATTTCAGAGTCTCGAACCCAGGAAAGAAAGCCTTGTAAGGAAGGAGGATGCATATCATCAAACTGAATAGCCATATTCAGAAACTCATCTACTGCATCTCCGGCTTCTGGTCCTAAACGACTTAGTATACGAGCTCGCCTCTCTTGAGTAAGAAGAACACCCGCAAAGAATTCATAAGGAGGAACTAGATCAGCACGAGCAAGCCATTGTTTAATCGTCACAACAGCCTCTTCATAACGAGGATCAAGATCAGTTCGCTTTGTCAGAGCTTCCCAAAGAGAAGCTCTCCTATCATGTCCAATGGCAAATAAATCATCATCATTAAAATCAAAAAATGGACTTTTCAAAACAATAGCAAGAGAAAGATCGTCCTCAGGCATAAGCAAAAAGTCACCAAGGGCAACAAGATCCATAACAGCCAGTTGCTCAGTAATCTTAATCCTATCAGCACCAGCCGCCGGAATATTACGTGACTTTAGAGCATGGATCATGGGGGTCACAAATGGATGACGCTTTCGAACCAGAATAATAATATCTCCAGGTTGTATAGGAGTGCCCCGAGACTCTAAAATTTCACCAGAGTCTAGCCAAGACTTAATTTGGTTTGCAATACGATTAGCAAGTCGGACAATAGGTGTATCAGTCTGTTTCTCAGTCTGAACATCCCAAGGGTCTAAAAGCGTCTGTTCGGCAGGAACTTCTGGCTCCCAAATTTCAATGCGCCCTGCTTGCCCATCTCGAAATACATGGTGTTGAATCTCATTGTTCTCAGCTGTAAGTCCCTTTAAAGCCTGATCTTTAGAAAAAACATAGTCAACAGCATTAAGAACTGGTCCTGTAGAGCGAAATGAAAGTGTCAGAGGAATTCGGTGCCATTCTAAATTTGCGATGCGAGCTTTTTCTTCAAAGAGTTTGCCCATCTCAGCAAATTTTTTAGGTTCCGCGCCTTGGAATCCATATATAGATTGTTTTTCATCCCCCACAGCAAAAACAGTTCGTACTGTCTCTTGAGCTCCAAGACCTGCAAAAAACTCATTAGAAAGATAATCAATAACAGACCAGGCATCAGGACTGGTATCCTGTGCTTCATCCACAAGAATATGATCAATACCCCCATCAAGTTTGTATAGAACCCATGAAGCCGCATCAGAACGACTTAACAGATGAGAGGATTTTATAATCAAGTCATCAAAATCAAGGGCTGATCTATTATTCTTAGCAGTGACATAGATATCCATAATTGCATCAGCCAGAACAATCAAAGCCGCACTGGCTTGTACAATTTTTACCTTTTCAATCATCAAGTTGAGGTCATGAACTTGATCTCTGGCTTTTGTTAAAAAGCTGACAATATTGGGATGATCTTCGCGGATTTGTTTTGTAATAAAACGCTTGTCACTGCGTGGTTCACCGGCAGTTGTCAGAAAGATTTTACAAAGAAGAGTGTAGTAGGAAACATCATCAGTTTCCCCTTTAGCTTTAAGCAAACCATTCGCAATGTCCTGATCTGTCTTTTTACCATCTAGCAAAGCTGAGATTGACATCTCAATTTCATTGGGGCTCAAAAGGTCTCGAGAACTCGCTAGTAGGGCATCAATAGAAGCATCTGAAGCAACCTCAAATGCCTTGCTAAGATCTTGAATCAAAGACTTATAAATATTGTCAGGGTTAATCAAACGAGCGCGATCAAGAGAATCACTTAGAGATTGAGGACGATGCAAAATACTATTCAATAAAGTATAAAATCGATCTTCCCCCGCATAGCCAATGACAGAGATAAGAGCTTGCCCGAGTTCACTATCTTCATCTTGCGTAGCAATTTGTAAAACTTGATCAATTGCTGAAGAAGTAAGTTCCTTTTTTGCCTCATCGTCTAATATCTTAAAATGAGGGGTAATACCTGCTTCAAGCGGAAATCGTTTGAGCAAACGTTCACAAAAAGCATGTATCGTATGAACCTTTAACCCACCAGGGGTTTCTAAAGCTCTGGCAAAAAGGCGCCGGGCTTCCAGTAAGTGATCATCAGAAGGGTGATGATTGAGCAATCCGTGAAGTACTTTAGTAAGCTCATCATCACTTAGTGTTGCCCAATTGCCGAGTTTATCAAAAAGCCGGTTTTCCATTTCTGAAGCTGCAGCTTTGGTAAATGTAACACATAAGATACGTTCAGGTTTTACACCAGATAAAAGTAACCTCAAAATTCTTTGGACGAGAACATAGGTTTTTCCTGTTCCAGCATTTGCAGCAACCCAGGCAGATATATCAGATTGTGATGCTAAGCTTTGATAGCGATCTGTATTTTTCTTGATTTGCTCTAATGTCATTCTACAGCATCTCCATCCTCGCCTTGGCTCCATTCTTTCACGCGAGCAAGATGTTCATAGTCATCATAACGATAGTCAAATTGAGATCGCCTTAAGGCAGGGTAAGTGGTCGTTGGTTTATCAAACTGGAAAACGAGATCTTTCAATTTTAAAAGAGCATTTTCAGCAAGCTCACGAAGATCATCCGTTTTCACGATATGCTCAAGACCAGGAGGCTCACCTCCACTTGCCGCGATATACCCAAGTGAAGAGAGGCTATTAAAGTTTAACGCTCCAAATCCACCTTGAAGAGCAATCGTAGCTTCTAAAGGGAGCTGAGGAGATTTTAAACTGAGAACATCTTTATCTTTAGGAAAAGTTCCTGTTTTATAATCATAAATAATAAGAGAGTGCTCTTTTGTTAAATCTAATCTGTCAGCACGAGCAGTTAATACAAACTCACCACCAGGTGCGTCGAAAGATAGTTCTCCTCTTTTCTCAGTAAGGATCTTTTGAATTGATTGCCTTCTTTTGGGTTCTGTTTTTACAAACCATTCCGCAAAACGTACAAACCGGGGTTGCCAGAAAGCAGCAACACGGGTATCCGAATAATAATCTGCAAGAATTTGTGTCGCGCATTCTACAAGCTTTTGGTCAGCTTCCTTTGGCCATCTCATCCCATAAGCTTGAGTAAAATAATGTAAAGCCTGGTGAATAACTTGTCCCCTTAAAGAAGCATCAGGAACACATCCAAGTTTTGGTAAAGGATCAAGACGTAAAATATTCCGGGCAAAAATAACATAAGGATTTTTAATCCAGTCTTCAATCTGAGTGACACTCAACTGTCTTGGGCGTTTCTCGACTGGCGGGCAAGGGTTTGGAGCCGAAACAGGTGTTCTCACCTCTATCTTATCCCGATATCTCGCCCAGGAAAGCCAGGGTTCATCAGGTTTGGTTTCAAGCACATTTCTTAAACCCACACCATTAAGCAGAGTCTGTAATCGCAACAACCACCTGGAAGGAACAGTTGGCACGCCATCAACTTTTTCTGCCCGGGTCATATAAATTTTCTTCGCGCCAAGCAATTGAGAAAAATCATGAGCAAATAAACCCGTTCTTTGCTCTGGCGCAGGAAGTCCTAAAGATTGCCTCATAGGCCTGGAGAGCCAGGCATCGGCTTCTGTTGCTTGTGGCCAGGTCCCTTCGTTTAAGCCGCCCAGGATAATAATATCTGGTTGCTGCAAACGAGCTTCTAAAGGCCCCCATATAAATAAACGAGGATGCACAGGTGTTTGTGGACGCATCGCTTGTCCAGACATCAAACCACGATAAAATTCAGGGTAATCAGAAAGCGAAAGATCTGGGCCATCAATATTTTCATCAAACAACTGAGTAAAGAATAAAGATAAAGATTCACCCGCTTCGCCAGCCCATAACGTATCATGGCTATTTTCATGATTAAGTGCCAGCTTCTCTGCAACCTTAACATGGGCTTCAGCACATATCTTTATAGGGCCACTAAAATTATCTGCAGTAAGTTTTAGAAAAGGCTCAAAAGCGTCTTCCAGTTTGTCTAGCAAGTCTAAGGCTCGTTGCCAGTCCCGTTCCCCCATACGTTTCATCACACCATAACGGGGGAACCCAGCTTCAAAATCTGAAAAAGAACGTTGGATTGTTTTACGCATGGCTGCAAAGCCCTGGCCGGCAAGGGGTTGACGCAGGGCAATGATCTCTAGAGATCGGGCTGCAGCTCTGATTTTTCCAGCTTCCATACCAAGCCGGCACAAGGGATGTTTGAGCAAAGACATAAGCTCAGACGCACCGAACTGCTTAGAAGAGACAAGGATGATCAAATCCATAAAATTACCAGGCACTGTCTTATTCAAAGGACGCCCGGCAGAGTCATCCACCATTAATCCCCATTTTAACAAACGTGTTGAAACACGCCTTCCAAGCAAACGGTCTGGTGTCACCAAAGCCGCTTTTAGTCCCGGTGTTTCAGCTGCATGACGGAGTATCAGGGAGACAACTTCAGCTTCATCTTGCGACGTTGGAGCCGTTATCAAAGCGTGTTCATCTAGAGCGCTTTCAATCCGCGATTTAATATCAGATGTTGTAATAAAATTTTTCCAATACTGGGTCGTTTCAGAAGGCCGCATCGTTTCACTGATCAACTCAAGGCGTGCTTGATCAGCACCTTTCATGTCTAATCCAGGCAAATACGAAACATCTGAACGTACAACACCAATACGATCCAGAAGTTTTTTCATACCATATTGAGGATGCTCGGGATGATGAGGCACAATAGCTTCCCAGCTTTCATCATCAAGCTCCATATCTAATCCCGGCAATACGACCCAACCTCGAGGAAGTGAAGCGATAACTTTCAACAATTCAGCTGCCGCAGGAATGCTTCCCGTGATACCGGCAGCGATAATAGGTTTTTTGGGAGGAAATGCTTTAAGGCGTTCAATTTCAAGTTCAATAAGTTGATTACGACGCTGCATTGGAGCTGTTAAATGACGCTCTTTCAAATGATAAGGCCACATCTCAGTTACAATTTTTAGGAACTGTAATGTATCATCCCAATGTTCAGAAAAATGACTTGGTACAATGTCTTTTAATAGAGAAACATCAACTTGCTCTGTATCAAATTCATCCATTAAGCTACAAAGTTCTCGAGCCATTAGATTTGCCTGTCCAGCGGTTGTTTTAGGTATAGCAATACCAAAATTATCTGTAGCTTGCAGGGCCTGCTGACGTTTCACATCTGACCACTTTAGAACAAGCTGGGATAAGACCAGACGGCGTTCGATATCCTGTATCGCAGGAGGAACTTCAAGTGACGAAAAATCATCCGAACCATGTCCTGATAAGAGTAGATTAACATCCTCATCAATTTCACCGATGGGTTGGATCTTCGGTAATAAAGTCGCTTGACCACCAGCGACATCCAAAAACGCTGAACGCATAGACCGACAAGCCCGGCGAGTGGGAAGAAGTAGAGTAAGCTGTGTCAGCTCAATCTGATTTTCATCAGAATTGTGTAAAATAAGACTAGCTAGATGATGGAGAAAAGAAACAGTTTGGGGGATAGTATAAACATTTGATTTGGATTTCGGTTCAGAATCATTTTGTGAAATGTCATTGAAAAAAAAATGCAATTCATTCTCCTCAGGTGATACATATCAAGAGATACGCACAAACTCTTCAGCGTCTTCAAGAGCCTTGGGGTCTCCAAGATGTAGCCATGTGCCTTCATGACAAACACCATAAAGGCGTCCATTTTCTATAGCACGATCCCAAAGAACATTAAGAGAAAAGGCCCCATCGGGACTATTTTGAAAAAGCTTTGGATGAATAATTGAAACACCTGCAAAAACAAAAGGAAGAGTTTCTTCGGGCGCCCGTCTGCGTAATTTGCCATCTGGTTCTATATAAAAATCCCCACGTCCCTGATAGCCAATACTTCTAGAGATGAGTGCAAGCATCAACAAACAGTCCATCTTTTCAGAATCCCAATGGCTTATAAGATCTTGAATATTAGACTTTGTACCTTCTGCCCAGATAGAATCTGAATTATGAATAACAAAAGGGTCATTCTCAAAATGATGCAAAGCTTTTTTAGCCCCGCCCCCGGTCTCCAATAATTCATCATCTTCATGAGAAATTATAATCTCAGGCGCCATTCTATGAGATAGGTGAGAGTGCATTTTATCGGCATGATAATGTGTATTGACTACAGCCGTTTGAATACCAGCATCACCCAATCCATCGAGAACATGATCTATAAGAGGTTTGGAATTAAATATGACAAGAGGTTTTGGAATATCCCTTGTTAGAGGGAGCATACGTTTGCCAAGGCCCGCCCCCATAACCATTGCTTTTTTGGGATATCGCATTTATTCATCACTCTTTATTAAAATCACTTCATATATCTAAAATCTGACGTCTTTGATCAGAAGGAAAATATTTATTATACCAATCCTGTAAATTCACCAGCTCAGGATGAGCGAGATTTCGTTCCATATAATCCCAAATCCTTGGAATATGAGCAAGATAGGTGCGTTTCCCATCACGCATCGCCAGACGTGCAAATATACCTAGAATTTTTGTATTTCTTTGCGCGCCAAGTATCGCATAATGCTTACGAAAGACAGCTTCATCAAAAGCGAGGCCATTTGCTATTTGATGACGTTTCTCGCAGTAATAATTAAGGAGCTCTGTTTCAATATCAGCATCAACATTCAATCTTGCATCCTGCAAGAGGGAAACGAGGTCGTAAGCAGCATGTCCGCGCTGAGCATCTTGAAAATCAATAACACCAACATTCGTCCCATTAGCTTTGTTGGCATCTAGCAAGATCAAATTGGGAGAGTGAAAATCTCTAAGGACCCAACTATTTGTAGTACCTTCAAGGGTTTTAAAATAGCTCTGCCAATGCTCAAAAAATGAATGTTTCTCATTATCAGGAGCAGTTCCTCCTTTTAAGGCAGGCCAATACCAGTCTAACAGTAATTCAATCTCAATGTTAAGAACGCCTTGATCATAAACAGGAAGTTGATACGAAACATCATCATCAAGAAGAATCTGCTCAGGTGGTGTTAAATGGTGTAATTTAAGCAAAACATCAGTTGCATTACGATAAAGAGAAAGAAGTTCTGTGCCTTGAGAAATTTTAGTGCCAAAGACATCATCTCCTAAATCCTCAAGCAAGACCAATCCATTCTCAACATCATGTGCAAGAATTTCTGGTGCATATATACCGCTTTTTCGCAACTCATGGGCAATAGCAATAAAGGGAACAACATCTTCAGCCAGATGTGCAATTTCACTATAGGCTTGTCCATTTTTTATAGGAGGACCATCTGGTTGCTTGGGTGCATCCATTAAAATAGCCTTATCAGCCCCCTGAAAAAGCCTTGTATAAGTGCGTGAAGAAGCATCACCCTGTAAGAAATTACGAGTAGCATCTGACCATTCAGCATGTTCCAAAAAAGAATTAATTAGCGAAAAACGCTTTAAACGTGATTTCCACTCATCTGAACCTGAAAACGTAATATGTCTTTGGTCATGATTAAATTCATCTTCGCCAAAAGAAATCACGAGACGCTCTTGCGGAAGATATTCACTGGCTTTTTCTGGCCATTCAATAACCGTTAGACCATCTGCAGCATCATCTAATCCAAGCTCTAAGACCTCGCTGGCATCAATTATTCTATAAAAATCATAATGTGAAATGTTAAAACGAGGCGTTTCATATGTTTGCACCAGAGCAAAACTAGGACTTGGGATATCCTCTTTATCAGGATTTGTGAGCAGAGATTTTATAAGTGCCCTTGCAAAAGTCGTTTTCCCAACTCCCAAATCGCCCTTAAGACACAAAACATCCCCTTTTTTGAGGATTATGGCAAGATTTTGTGCAAGCGTTTCCATGCCTGATAAATTTAAATCATAGCTAAGAAAATCAGCGTTTTCTAAACCAGAATCTAAGGAGGTCACTGCAAAAACCTTTACGTTTTGTTTGTGTTACAACGTCTTCATAGAGACGCAACTTGTTTTTTTCTTTTCTTTACGCGTTTTTTTGTGTCTTTTTTAGTGCTTATATCCAACAACTCAGAACTTTTATCAAGACCATCTTCTAAATTAATGCCATTTTCTGGAAAACGAACAATAACAATTGTCCCTTTACCTTCTTTAGACTTTAAAAGAATATCCCCTCCATGAAGCTCTACAAGACTTTTTACGATAGATAATCCAAGGCCAGTACCACGATGTTTAGAGCCCTGGGAACGGCTTTCAAATCGATCAAAAACGGCCTGTTGGTCTTTCTCTGGGATACCACATCCCTGATCTAAGACAGTAAAAGCAATTTTTCCCTCATCTCGCATACAAAGCAAACGAATACGGCTGCCTTCAGGAGAGAAACCAATCGCATTTGACAGAAGGTTAAATAGTATCTGCTTCACGCGCTGCTCATCACAGATAAATTCATCAATGCCAGGTTCTACACGTATATCCAAACCAAGCTGTGCACGGACAAGTCTTTCTCTGACACCAAGTGCTGCAGATTTAATAAGACCTGCAACTTTAACCTTCTTGGGCTGAAGCTCAAGAGCGCCAGCATCAATAGTGGCAAGGTCCAGAATATCATTAATAATAGACAACAGGGTAGTACTTGAGGCCCGAATATCTCCAAGGTAATCTTTTTGGCGATCAGATAAAGGTCCAATATTTGGATTAGCTAGAAGGTCAGAAAAACCAATAATATTTGTCAAAGGAGTACGTAATTCATAAGATACATTCTGAATGAAATCGTTTTTCAAGCGGTCAGCAGCTTCCAGCGCCTCGTTACGCTCAATAAGCATTTTTTCAGCTTTTTTAGTATCCGTGACATCAACATATGTGAGTAATGTTGCTCCGTCAGGTAGAGGCTCACAGGCATATTCAATAATGCTCCCATCCACTCGGTCTAATTGACCAAATAGAGGCTGGCGCTCTTCATAAACAGATGTTACGGCACGATTGACACGGTTCCAGCTTTGTGGATCATTATGCAATGTTTGGCACAAATGAATAAGATCTTCTATATGTGGCCCTTTACCTAATTGCTCATGGTTTAGCTTCCAAATACTTGCAAATGATTTGTTAAAGAGCTGCAAGCGCCCATTTGTGCCAAAAACAGCAACGCCTTCTCTTAAATTTTCTAAAGTTTCTTTTTGAACATCGAACAGAGCATTATAACGGCTCTCAAGCGCGATTTGTTCTGTTGCATCATCATATAGATAAGTCACGCCGCCATCGGGTCTTTGTTCACTGCGAACATTAATAGCCCGACCATCAGGAAGATACCACCAATCCTCGCGGACCTCGTCACTTTGATAGGTTTCTAATTGCTTTTGTTTCCAGGCACGATAATCAGCTTGTTCGGGTAAAATGCGCAAAGATCTTAGTTTATCAAGAATTTCGCCATCCGAAACTTTTGTCTCAAGCCATTTAGTCTCAAAACCCCAAAGATCAACATAAGCTTGGTTGAAAAAATTAAGTTTTTGATCTGGACCAAATATTGCGACTGCCGTTAAAACCTTATCTAAAGTTCTTGTATGTGCTGCATTAAGCTGATCAAGTTCTCCCTTAGCGCTCTCTAAAGCGGCAACATCAATGGCTATACCAGCGCTCTCCTTTCCAAGCGGAAGGGCGATTGTATCAAATGCACGGCGTTCACCTGAAACAATTGTATGGTGCCTTTGGCGATATGTTTTACCTTTAGCAAGCGTCTTTAAAATTTCAGAACGTTGTCGTGTCTCCAGGAGTTCAATTTGATTATCACAAACGGCTTTATAATTTTCAGTTTCAACGGCATGAACATAAGACCTGTTAACCCAGTCAATTTTACCTTGGGAGTTGCGAAACCAGATTGGCATAGGTACAGCATCTAACAAGGCTCTTGAAGCGGCTATATCGGCTTCTAAACGTCTTTGTTGATCATAAAGATCTGCAAGTTCGACACGACGTCCAGCAACATCACGGAACTTTAGAATTAAACGTCCACCTGCAGCTCGACCATCGGCTTCAAGATCGGCGCCTACAAGAGTTTTCAGCATAAGATTGAAGGGAGAGCCATCCTGAAACATTGTTTTGAGGGCTGCTTCCAGCTCAGATGCGGAATCAGGCTCTAACCAACTGCGAAAACGTAACACTTGTCTTGGGTCTTCTGGAGTTCCTAAAGAACGCTCTAAATTATTAATAATAACGTTCGGTTCACCCGTTTGTTCCCAAAACACAAGAAGTTGTGGCTCAGCCTGAATAATTGTCTCAATAGAATGAAGACGTTTTTTAAGATTGAGAGAATCCCTGGAAGCTAGCTGCTCAGCCTTTTTAGCCCGATGAGCAGCACGAAGGAACATTGAAGTTGCAAAAATTGCAGCCGCAACAATCCCACCTAAAACACCAATAATAAGAAGTGTACGAACGGTAATTTTAATACCAAATGTTGTTGTAACAGGCGTACCGATGATAACAAAAGAAAGAAAAGCAACACAAAGTAGACTAAGTGAAATTAGGCATATAGTCAGAATTGCCAAGCTTTTGTCATTATTATGCCCCCTCAACAATAACATTACGCTTTCTCCATACACCTCATCAGGTTAGGGTAAGACATTTCTAATCGAGAACGCAAAATACAACAATATCCATAATCCAAGAAAAACTCTTAGAAAATATGCTAGTGAACGCCAAACTTATAAATGTTTTAAGAACATCAGAAGTTTATGAGTTCAATCTGAAATAAAACATGAATTATTTTATTCTGATTCGTTTAGAAGAAGATATAGGGAAAGTCTTTAAAATCCTATGCTTAACTTTTATTTATAAACATGGATTTTTATAATTTATAGACAGGAGAAACTGAAAAACTTTCTCCTGTCTTATTATATGCTAGTGGATTTTAATATCTGTAATGTTCTGGCTTAAATGGCCCTTCTTTTGGCACACCGATATAATCTGCCTGTTCTTGAGAGAGTTCTGAAAGCTTAGCGCCAACTTTTGCCAAATGCAAAGCGGCAACTTTTTCATCCAGATGTTTAGGTAAAACATAAACTTCATTGTTATATTTAGATGTATGGTTCCATAACTCAATTTGAGCAAGCACTTGGTTTGTAAAAGAGGCTGACATCACAAAACTAGGATGTCCCATCGCATTACCAAGATTCACAAGACGACCTTGTGACAGAAGAACAATTTTATTTCCTGCTGGGAATTCAATCAGATCAACCTGATCTTTGACATTTGTCCATTTGAAATTCTTAAGGCCATCAACCTGGATTTCATTATCAAAATGTCCGATATTGCAGACTATTGCCATGTTTTTCATGTTACGCATGTGATCAACTGTGATGATATCTTTATTACCGGTTGTTGTAACAAAAACATCTGCACGCGGAAGGGCATCTTCCATTGTAACAACTTCAAAACCATCCATTGCAGCCTGCAAAGCGCAGATTGGGTCGACCTCAGTCACAAGGACACGAGCACCAGAACCTTGTAATGATTGAGCAGAACCCTTACCCACATCACCATAACCAGCAACAAGTGCAACCTTGCCTGCCATCATGACGTCAGTTCCACGGCGGATAGCATCAACAAGCGACTCACGACATCCATATTTATTGTCAAATTTTGACTTAGTAACCGAGTCATTCACATTAATCGCAGGGAAAGGAAGTTCACCAGCTTTTTGGCGTTGATATAGCCTTAAAACACCAGTCGTCGTCTCTTCAGAAACACCTTTAATATTTGCTTTAACTTTAGAATACCATCCTGGGTTTGCCTCAAGACGTCTCTTAATTGTTGCAAAAAGAGCTTCTTCTTCTTCATTACTTGGATTATCCAAAACAGAAGGGTTGGTTTCAGCTTCTGCACCTAAAAGGATAAGAAGAGTGGCATCGCCACCATCATCAAGAATGAGGTTTGCAGTTTCTCCATTGCCCCAATCAAAGATTTTGTCAGCCAGATCCCAATATTCCTGGAGAGATTCTCCTTTAAAAGCAAAAACGGGCGTTCCTTTCGCAGCAATTGCAGCAGCAGCGTGGTCTTGAGTCGAGAATATATTACATGATGCCCAACGAACTTCAGCTCCTAAAGCTTGTAAACTTTCAATAAGAACAGCTGTTTGTATCGTCATATGAAGCGATCCAGCAATTCTAGCGCCTTTTAATGGGAGTTGAGTGCCATACTCTTCACGAACAGCCATAAGTCCAGGCATTTCGATCTCTGCCATTTCAATCTCTTTGCGGCCAAATTCTGCAAGAGAAATATCGGCAACGACATAATCTGTAAAATCAGACATATTGAATTCCTTTATAAAATTGAGGGTATGCGTTTGGTTCATAATCCATATTTATTTTGATTTTTGAAGTTTTATAAAACCAATGAGAATATTACGCAATAAACATATAAAGAAATTTTTATATCTTTTTATCCTATTATGCTAAGAATGAAGTAAATCTTATTCAGTTTCATGAAATTTAGCTTCGACAAGTGCAACAAGTGCCTCAAGAGCCTGTTGAGCATCGGCGCCTTGAGCTTGGATAAATATCTGGCTGCCTTTAGCTGCAGCTAACATCATAAGCCCCATAATTGATGTCCCTCCAACAGTTTCTCCGCTTCTGGTGACATGAACAATCGCATTAAAGCTACCGGCGCATTTAACAAATTGTGCCGCAGCTCTAGCATGCAATCCTTTATTGTTGCAAATAATGACCTCAGCACTATGAAGATTATCTGGATTGGAAATATTATCTGAATTTGAAGGAGGTACGGAGGTCATAAAGAACCTATATTGTTATGTTTATGTGAAAGTTTAGCAAAAAATCAAAAATGAAGCTATTTTCCTGCAAGCACATGACTGGCTACACTAATATACTTACGGCCAGCGTTTTGCGCTTGATCAATTGCATCTGATAATGAACATTCGCTTCTGACGCTGGCAAGTTTTATCAACATTGGCAGGTTAATCCCTGCAATGACTTCAATTTTAGAATTTTCCATGACAGAAATTGCGAGGTTAGAGGGAGTTCCGCCAAACATATCAGTAAGAAGTACAGCACCTTCTCCGCTATTAACGGAACGAATTGCCTTCAAAATATCTTCACGCCTCTTTTCCATATCATCATCTGGACCGATCGATATGGTTTCAATTTGTTCTTGTGGGCCAACCACATGCTCTAATGCGGAACGAAACTCTTTTGCCAGGTCGCCATGCGTGACTATCACTAGACCAATCATTATATAAAAGCTCGTAATCTATCGCGTTTTCTATAGTTATCTCTAATAATCAACTAAGCGTATCTTTGTATATTTGTCTTAGTGAATGCAAGTATAATCATCAATTTCCTGTCGGGTAATACAATTTTTCCAACAAATAGATTAAAATTCTAAAAGTAAGTTGCATATTATCAACGATATTGCCTCAAGTATTGAGAAATTTTATTTGAATATAATAAAAGGTTTTTAATGCATATTCCATTGAATAGGACAGTATAAATCATGCCTTTAATATAATTTAAACTTTGTAATGTTAATAGTGTTATAGAATAATATTTGGTTTAAACGTGGCGGGGCGTTCGGTAAATTCTGGGGAAACTATGTTAAGTCTATTTTCACGATCAATTTCTGTCAAATTACTTTTTCCTGTACTATCTGTACTTATTACAACGGGTATCTTGGCAGCTATGATGGCTTTCTGGGATGCTAAACAGACAAGTCAGAATGTACTTAAAGAAAAATCACTTATCATTGCCACAACGACTTCTCCTTCTATTGCTCAAGGGATTTGGGACCTGGATAAGAGTGTTGTAAACCGTGCACTTGATGCCATAAGTGTGGATCCAGATGTCGTATGGTCTTTGGTGTTAGATGATAAATCGAATGCTTTCTCAGGTAAAAGTGCTAAGAAAACTGTTAAACCAAATGAAGTTTATAAAAAACTAAACCTGCCTGCGAAGAGTTTTGGGAAAAAGTTCACAACAGATGTTACTGAGATTTCAAATATCATGGTGGTCAGGTCTCCTTTATTTGTGCAAGATAAAGAGACCTCAATAGGACAGCTTGTTGTAGCATATTCATACCAACGTTCAGATAATAATTTACAAATAAAAGTTATCAGCATTATCATAATGGTAATTCTATGCCTTCTTTTGATCGGATCAATTCTGTATTTAGTGACATTAGGGATCACAAATCCGATACGTGCTCTGTCAAAGACGATTTCATCTATCACAAATGGTGACATTGCCTGTGATGTACCATCAGCAAATCGCAAAGACGAAATTGGTGATGTTGCACGCTCTGTAGAGTTTTTCCGCCAAACAATGCTTGAAAGAAATGAGCTGGAACAAAAGCAAAAAGAAAATGAAGCGATAAGGATCAAAAGACAAGAGCGTGTTGATGCATTAGTTGTAAAATTCAAAGAAGATATTTCGGCACAGATTGAAAATGTGAACAACGATAGCAACCAGATGTTGGAAGCATCAAGTGAATTAATTTCTCTTTCAAACTTAACATCCGAACGAGCGACATTAGCAACTGAAGCCGCGAGTAATGCCTCATCAAATGTGCAAACAGTTGCGGCAGCTGCAGAAGAGCTATCAAGTTCAATAAATGAAATTGGTGGACAATTGTCTCAGGCAAATACTGTAGTAACATCAAGCAATGATAAAGCCGAAGAGAGCAATTCTAAAATTAATATTTTATCTAGTGCTGCCAACGAAATCGGTGAGGTCATTAATCTTATTCAAGATATTGCTGAGCAAACAAACCTCTTAGCATTAAACGCAACCATTGAAGCAGCAAGAGCTGGAGAGTATGGCAAAGGGTTTTCTGTTGTTGCCTCTGAGGTAAAAAATCTTGCCAATCAAACATCAAAAGCAACTGATAATATTACGGAACATGTTGACAATATTTGCGGGACAACAACCCAAACCAGTGATGCAATCAGTGAAGTAACAAGAATGATGAAAGATGTCATGGAATATTCTTGTGCAATTTCAACTGCAGTTGAAGAGCAAGGAGCAGCAACAACTGATATTTCACAAAATGCAGTCCAGGCAGCTGCATCCACGAATGAGGTTGTCGATAATGCGAAAAATGTTATGGAAGCCGCATCAGAAGCAAAACATGCATCTGAACAAGTAGATGGCGCTTCAAAAAATATACTCAATCAAACAAGGCAGATAAAAGTTGTTGTGAGTGAATTTCTTGATGAAGTTGCCAATGCATAAACGAGATTTTTAACAGATAAATGCGACAGTACAAAAAGTAAGGAGTTGAGTATATGTTACGTATTTTAGTATTTAGTTTTGCAATTATTTTTGGGGGCCTTTCTTCGTCACATGCCGAAGAAACAATTGAGTTGGAAGCTTTTACTGCAAAACTTCCACCCTTCACAATTGATCCAAAGGCTGAGAAGCCCGGATTTTTGCATGAAGTTGTCTCTGAAATGGCAAAACGTGCGAATGTTAAATTAAAAATCAGTTATATGCCTTGGAAGCGCGCGCAAAAGAAAGGTCAAGAGACACCAAACTCTCTTGTTTTTGGTATGACACGTACAGCTAAGCGTGAGCCTAAATACAGCTGGTTAGTGAATCTTGTTGAGCCAGATTATGTATTTGTATCAACGAAAAAACCAGTGAACTCATACGAAGAGGCAAAATCACTTGGCGATATTTCTGTCCTTGCAGGAACACCACGTGAGCGTAAGTTGAAAGCTGAAAAATTCTCTAACTTTAAATCTGTAAATAAGGTAGAGCTAAACGCAAAAAAAGTTGAAGCGGGTCGTTCAGATGCTTGGTTTACTCTCAGTCATCGTGCAGCTTACATTTGGCTAAAAGAAGGTTTTGCTGCAGACAAACTGATTGTTGGTAAATCAGTTAAGAAGACACAAACATGGATTGGTGGTAATAAACAGCTTCCTGAAGGTGTTAAGGCACGCTTTGAAAAGTCATTAGCATCAATGAAAGCTGATGGGACATACCAAAAATTCTACAAGAAATATTTTGGTGATGTGAAGCTGTAATAAATTGATATAGCTGAATTTCAAAAAGACAATAAGTAGGAGATTCATTCCTGCTTATTGTTTTTTTTTGCTTCAATAAGTTTGATCGCCTCAAATACTTTAAGAGCAGCAGATGCTTCAAATGGATAAAGTTTAATCCTAGGAATATCAATGTCCAAAATTTGAATATAATCAGTTTTCTCTATAGGAAACTGCAACCTCGGCACGTCATCATAATGAGTTAGGTCGATGACGAGTCTCAATGTTGCTTGTGGAATGTATGGCACATTCAATATTCCTATTCCTCGGATTTCTATCTTTCCTAAAATAGTTTTTGGCGCAGAAGCATGAATATCATTCCCATCTGTGCAAATAATAACCTGATCATCTGCAACAATGTGAAAGCTTTGCATATGGTCACATGAATTTATTTGATTTTCTAGATTAATAAACCGAAAAGCAAGATCTGATTTACCCGACCCAGAACAACCTCTTAAAAGGGCAGCACTATCTCCGAACGCAATGCAAGTCCCATGAACGGTTTCTTGAATATTATTAGACAATCTTATTTTCGTCCCTTATACGCAAAAGCCGCTGGTAACTTAACCATAAGTTTTGCACCGAGTTTCTTAGGTGCAGCAGACTTTTGATCACATGAAGTCGTATCTGATATCATTTCATGTGAATATCGATTTTCGGCCCAGATCTCCCCTTTATGGGCAAGTATTATTTGTTGGGAAATATTTAGACCAAGCCCTGAGTTTTCACTAAAAGCGGTATCACCTGGCCGGTCAGTATAAAAACGCGCAAACACTTTATTAAGATTGTCTTCTGGAATTCCTGGCCCTTGGTCCTCAACACAGATCTCTATGTCATTAACAACACGTTTGACGCGTATCCACACTTTGCCATCTGGAGGTGAAAAAGAAAGAGCATTATCGAGAAGATTATGAAAAACTTGTCCAAGCCTTCCATCATGTCCATGAACAACAAATTCCCGATCAATTGATCGCGATTGTACGATATCAACAATCACTTGGGCATTATTATCATGATGAATATCATTAGAGATGTCAGCAACGGTCTTAATCAAAAAGACAAGATCTATTGGTTTTCTTTCAGCCCTAACAAGCTCAGCATCTAAGCGTGAAGCACTGGATATATCAGTAATCAAGCGATTCAGACGCCCAACATCATTCAATATAATATCATGCAGATGTTTTTTATCTTCATCAGTTCGCGCCAAAGGTAGAGTCTCAGTGGCACTTTTAAGTGACGTAAGAGGATTTTTTAGTTCATGCGAGACATCTGCAGCAAAGCTTTCAATAGCCTCTATCCGTCTGTAGAGCGCAAGCGTCATCTCGCGTAAAGCACTCGATAACTCTCCAATTTCATCAGGTCGATGTGTAAGATCTGGTATTTGATGGCGTTCTTTTATGCTTTTCTTAACACTTTTCGCACCTTCAGAGAGGCTGCGCATGGGCCCTGCAATTGTACCAGCAAGATAAATGGATGAGATAATAACAACAATTAGAGCCACAAGAGCAACACGAAAAATCTCTTGTCGAGCTGCTGCCACAGCCGTATCAATTTCAACGCCTCTTGTTGTCAACAAAAGCACCCCAAGAACGGCTGGACCTCTTTTTATTGGTGTTGCTACACTTACAATTGTTTGCCCTTTATTATTAACACGAGAAATTTTAGTTTGCTGTCCATTCAGAGCAGTTTTAACCTCAGTGTATGCCGTACCGTTGGCTTTACCAATTTCTATATAAAGAGGGACATCCGTATAATTTATCCAATCAAGAATTTTTTTATAGGTCTCATAAAAGATACCTTTACGTTTAACATCTTTTTCAAGCTTTTCTGGAGGAGTGGTAAGGATAATCTTACCTTTTGAAATAAAATCAATACTATCTAAAACATTTCTGCCATCAGCTTCATAAATCCTTGCACGTGTATTCGTAGGTTCAACAGCTTTCTGTAAAATTGGGGCAATTTTTTCTAAATGTAAGGGGGATTGATCGTATAAAAAAAAGCTCTGATTTTTTAAACTTTCATTACTCTCATCAGGAAAAAGAGTATCTAAATCCTTAAAATTATCAGGATCTGTGCGATTAACATCCGGTACATTTGTAGCCGCAATCACTGCAGAAATAATCTGACCATGGGTTTCTAGACTATTGACTTTAACATCAAGAAGACTTTCACGAAAACCATTTAAATATAAAATACCAGCTATTAAACAAAACAGCCCGAGAAGATTAATGATAATAATGCGTCGCCAGAGACTTTTAAAAAAAGTATGAAATCCAAAGCGATCTAGAAATATAGTTATGTACTGGCCAATTTTAATTGACCAATAACGAGGTTTAACTTTACTTCGAAAAAGGCGCCACCATTTATAGGTTGAAATAGCCATATTGGCTTTCATGAGATTTTTTTTCTCATTAGGCTTCTTTGAACCTATATCCAACCCCATAGAGTGTTTCAATAACGTCGAAATCATCATCAACATTCTTAAACTTTTTACGTAATCTCTTGATATGGCTATCTATCGTTCGATCATCAACATAAACTTGGTCATCATAAGCAGCATCCATAAGAGCATCCCTGCTTTTCACCACACCCGGTCTCAATGCGAGAGATTGAAGGATAAGAAACTCAGTTACAGTTAAAGTAACTGGCCTACCATCCCAATGACATGTATGTCTCTCTGGATCCATCAACAATTTGCCACGTTCTAAAGTCTTAGCACTTGTTTCTGGAGTTGGTAAACCATCTTTAGGATGAGAACGTCTTAGAATAGCCTTAACACGTTCAACGATAAGTCTTTGGGAGAATGGTTTAGATATATAATCGTCTGCCCCCATTTTAAGACCAAACAATTCATCAATTTCTTCATCTTTGGAAGTAAGGAAAATGACGGGGATTTCTGAGTTCTGACGTACACGTCTTAAAAGTTCCATGCCATCCATTTTAGGCATCTTAATATCAAATATCGCCATATCTGGTGGATCTGCCGTCAAACCGTCAAGAGCAGAAACTCCATCATTATATGTTTGAATTTTATATCCTTCAGCTTCTAAAACCATTCTTAGCGAGGCTAAAATATTACGATCATCATCTACAAGAGCAATAGTTGGCATTCTTCCCGCCTTTTAAGACATATTATATTTTTGTCACCGTGAGGTATGCTTCTAAATTGAAATAATTATGGCAATGTAAGATTTATACAACATAAAGTGAAAATCAAGCTATTATCTAAAGTTAACACAGTTAACAAGTAGCTATATAATAAATCTATAAGCAGTATTATAAATAAAAATGGTCCAAAAAAAGAAAAGGGCAACCCAATGTTGCCCAACTAGTATCCTTTATTTCGCTGATAAACTTATGTTCTAAACATAAATTTATTGCAAACTTATTTTTCCGTTTTTTCCGTTTTCTCTATTGTTTCAGCAGTTTCTTGGCCAAGTGCATCCAGTGGAATCCAAAAAGATTTAATCTGTGCAGGACGCTGAGCTTTTACAAATTGCTCACCCTCCGGCTTTTCAATGATTTCCACAGTATCGCCTTCCATGAAAATTTCACAATCTTCAGAAAATGGAACATTTTGTTGATTATTAATCGCATCAACATATTTAATCATTTCACTTGCAGCAGTTTTAGCCACTTCTTTTTCCGCACATCCGAGCGCCATTTTATTTTTTATCACTTCAGCTTGTGCTGAGAATGCAGAAGCACAAATAATTGTTAGCGCCAGTAAATATTTTTTCATAATTAACCCCTGTTTTCTTGATAAGTAACCAATTTACTAAAGTTACTTGGTTTTATGTTGATAGTGCTGTTTATGTGATCTGTCCGTAGAATATCGATAATGCGATTGGCTTAAGTAAAATTGTCAGCAGAACTCCACCAAATGCACCTCCCAAATGCGCCTCATGAGCAATACGATCATTCATATTATCCATCGCATACATCGAATATGCCACGTAAATTAATGCGAAAATTATTGCTGGAATACCAATAGGGATAAACAAGATATACAAAGGGTGAAATGGCGCAAAAAGACAAAACGAAAATAAAATTCCAGAAATAGCTCCTGAAGCGCCAACCGCTGTATAATCAGAATTAAACCTATGGGCAAATAAAGTAATGAGGTGGGATATAATCATCGATCCCATGTATACAAGTAGAAAATTAAATGAACCTAAAAATACCTTTTCCATGATGATTCCAAATGAGTAAAGCGTGATCATATTAAAAGCAAAATGGAAAGGGTCAGTATGGAAAAAGCCACATGAAATAACACGATAATATTCTTTGTTTTTCAGGGTGTTATGAACATTTAGGCTATAATCATTCAGAATAGAATAATTGGCAATTAAAGCATATCCACTGATCAAGAGGTTAAGCACAAGCAAAGCATATGTAACAGGTGCGCTTGCGACATCTAACTCAAACATTTACGACAACCTCAAACTCAAATACGCTGTTAATAAGTTGGAATGTGTATTCATCCATGAAGAATTTTCTGTGAATTGAGCATGGAATTAACCATATCGCAATATAAATATAGCCACACCTTTTATAAAAAAAATACTCCTTTAATTTGGGTGTAGAGAGTGTTTATATTCTCATTTTTGTCATATATTTGAGTATAATACTACCTTAATTGTAAGAGGGGAATATGTTAATTTCTCATAATGTTACATTTTAGTCACCGCTGATTGCAATTAAGCTACATACAAAACGGAAAACATGTAGTGCCTGACGGCTGGTATAATGATTGTGAAAATTAGAGATCCCCAGCTTGCTTAAATTCATTTCCACTAAATAATGCTGTGAATTCGAGACTATTATTATGAAAAGCATGAGCTGCTCCTTCTTCTCGATCTATCACAGTAATTATATGGGCGACTTCAGCACCTGCCTCTTTGAGAGTTTGTGCAGCTTTAAGGGCAGAACCACCAGTGGTTGTTACATCTTCAACAATGATGATACGTTTGCCAGAAATAGTATCATCTTTTTTTAAACCTTCGATTAGATTTTGTGTGCCATGCTCTTTGGCTTGTTTGCGAACAAAAAAAGCATTGATCGGTCTGTTTTGCAGGTGACTGACAGCAGTAATAGAGGCAGCCAGAGGTACAGCTCCCATTTCCAGCCCTCCAATAAGGTCAGCATCAATATCTTCTGAAATATCTAAGATAAGGCTAGCAATAAGATAGGCACCTTCCGCATCCATCATTGTAGGCTTTGTATTAAAATAATAATTTGATATTTTTCCCGATGTCAGAGTGATAGGGACATTATTGATAAATGTTTTATCGAAAATGATTTCAAAAAGCCGTTTCCTGAGAGAGGAATTTTCTGAGTTAGGAATATAAATATGCGCGCTGTTCTCAATTTTCTCATCAACCATAAGGTTAACACCTTCTATTCTCTCGCCTAGGAATTTCTATAAGCTTTTTTACTCTAACAAAAATTAAAGATAAAAAATGCTAGAGAAATATCTTATATTGTAATAAGTTATGTCAAATGATTAAGAAGACATAGTAGAAATATGCACTACTCAAGAAACGATATTGTGATTCGTCAAGCAACTAAAGCAGATTGGGAAATTATCTGGCCAATTATTTATGAGGTTTTGAAAGGTGGGGAAACATATCCATATTCTCCAAATACCCCTAAATCTGATGCATTTAAGTTTTGGATGCAGATCCCCCATTTCACATATATCGCTTTATCAGCTGGAAAAGCAGTTGGTACATACTATTTAAAACCAAACCAACCTGGACTAGGGAGTCATATCTGCAATGCGGGTTATATGGTGTCCTCTCATGCAAGAGGAAAAGGTGTTGGAAAACAAATGTGTCTTCATTCAATAAGTGAAGCAAAAAGAATAGGTTATCTTGCAATGCAATATAATTGTGTTGTCAGCACAAACACAAAGGCGGTTCGGCTCTGGCAGGATTTAGGCTTTGATATTATCGGTCGTATACCTAAAGCCTTTAAACACTATAACCATGGCCTCGTTGATGCATATATTATGTATCAAGAACTTCTCTGATAATTTTTCTTAATTATTAAAAGCATCTTCACGAACAAAACGGAAACTAACAACCTTTCCCGCATCATCAAATCGAACAATATAGCCTTCTCGTCCAACCGGGGTAGTCCCAAGGTCATATTGAAAATAATTCGGGGTATTTTCTGAGTCAGGTGTCCCTAGAAGTTCAACAACCTCTTTTTTAGTCATTCCAGGCTTCAACACCTTCTCAATATCTCCGATCATATCTTTTGTAAATTTTTTACCCTGCCGAACAGCTTGATGAGAGGTCTGAGTATCTGAAACAAATATATTATTGTCTGTCATAATTAATCCTGAACCCATAAGAACTGCAAAAATAACGGCTAAGACACCAATAAAAGCCAATCCCATTTTCATAAAATCAAGCCCTAAGTTTTATAACATATTTCTCATATATTGAGTTTAATTGAACCTATAACTCTGTTGGCACACTTTTTCACAGAACTCAACAGGGCATCTCTGCAATAATAAATCATTTCATTGCAGAGAGATTAAATAATTAGTTCATATCTAACTGTAATTAACGCGCCGTACCATGTTGACCATAAGCAATTTGGTCGCTCCATGCCAGCTGACCATTCTGATCAATAACAAGTAGCTCTCCTCTTTGTCCTGCTTCTTGGATCAATTGAGCAAGTTCTTCAGAACTTGCTTCAGGGTTAGCAAGGGCGATATTTCGGCCAACTTCATTATTGAAAAGGTCCATTGTTTCGCGAAGTTGTGGGTTACCAGGAACCATTTCATGAGCTGTTGCAAATCGGGTTGCAAAGTCATCTCCAAAACGCTGTGTCATGAGTGCATTCCAGTAAGCATGGCGGAAAGCATCCTGATGGCCATCATTTCGAGACCACGAACTAAACTGTCGATCACCTTGTGCTCCAGGAGCAAAATCAGCACGTCTTTCTTGTGGCGCTGGGTAAGTATCTAAAGCAGTATTGGCAGCCGTTTCTTTGATATCATACATAGCCATTTGACCACGCAAGCTAAGATTGTCCATCATATCAGCTTCAGTGGTGGTCATTTGTCTTTCACCTGAAAACTGACGAATAGCCCAGGATAACGGATCTCCATTTGGTCCCCAGTTCACCATGATATCATCTGTAACTTGATAGGTAGCCGCCACATCTACAAGGTTAGGTCTCTGATCTAATGGCAACCCGGGTAGAGTTCCTGGAATATCTTTAGGTTGTTCTGGTGTTGTCGTTTGATGATCACCACTCAGGCTTGGATCATCATAATTCTCGTCAGCAGGACTTTCTGTTTTTTCAGGTTCTTTAACATCTTGACCACTGGCACTTTGATCACTTTCAGTGTTGTTTGATGTGCTCGCGGAATTATCACCTTGCGATTCTGAACTTTCCGTTGTCTCACTCTGGGACTGAGAACTTTCAGTACTTTCACCTTGAGACTCAGAGCTTTGAGCACTTTCATTTTGAGCCTCAGAACTCTCTGTGCTTTCTGCAGCGCTCTCAGATCTAGAATCCTGAGTTTCATTGATAGTCTCTTCTTGTACAGGTTGAACAGGAGCAGCCGTACCTGGGATGTAAACTTTATCTCCAGGGAAAATCAGCCCCGGATTAATCAGATGATCTTGATTGAGCTCCACCATTTGTTGGAAGTCAACGCTATGTTGTTGTGCCAAATCCCAAAGGTTATCACGATGTTCAACCTCAACTTCAGTATAACCTTGTTCTTTTAATTCAGGATTCATACGTCCGTGGTCATCCATAGCACCTTGCTCATTATGAGGTCGAAGATATTCACTCGCAACCCACCCTGAGATTAGTTTATCATTTTCATCAAGACTTTGAATGTGTACCCACTGTCGACCTTGTTCATCAACCACAGAAACACCAGTAGTTACAAAGCTTCCATGCTGTAGATCACCAGTATTTGTCCCTTGAAGAGAGGGCGTTTCTCGAACATTGAGACCAACTTCCGGAACAACAACATATGTATTGCTAGGTTTTGTATCTTGATCACCAGAAACTGTCGGATCCTGAGGACCTTCAGGTCCCCAAATTCTGTCAGCAAAATCATTTGCGGTAAATGTTCTAGAATTATGCGTTAGCATACGATCATGGCCAACTTGAATAATTGTGCTTATTTTTCCTTCAGCAACATCAGCAAATTCGGCCTTCAGTTCGGGTTGGATATGAAAACCATCTCGACGAATAGTTTCGTTTGTAATCGTAACCTGCCCATCTTCACCAACTTCTCTAAAGACGCCTTCAATATCTCCTTGAAAAATTTCTTTAAGCACAGGCCCAGCATGTTGACCGGGATTGTCCAGAGAAAAATTAATATCAAAACGTCTAAGGTCGGTTCGGCTCACAGGATCGGCAAGAGAAGCTAAAGTTGGAGCTTCAAGAGTATAGCTGCCAGAAATATTATCAGGGGCTCTTAACATCTCACCATCAATTATAGCTCTTAATTCTGGCACAGGTGTGCCACTGGCTGTACTGTCAAAAGATGAAGCAGGAAGATCCCAACTCACTTCAATATTATTTGTCAGCTGTCCAACATCAGCTATGTTCTGATAAACAGCTCCAACTTCCAGTTGGTCAAATTTCTGCTTACCGATAACAACCAAACTCTCCTTCACAGAAGGATCAAGCTCAGTTGAGAAGCCATAAGTGACTCGACCTGGATTGTCACCCTGAGGCATAGTAATGGTACGAGTAAAGCCCCGGTTCCTATCAAAACGAGGTTCGAATCCAAAATTAAAGCCTTTGAAGGCAGCTTTGAGACGAGTCTGATCACCAAAACGATGTGTAATGCTTGTAATGTTCTGCTGTAAGAATTGCATATCTTGTTCTGATGGTGCAACTCTGTCCGCTAATGGGAAATTTTGAGAGCCCTGATCAAGAACGGGATTAGTCGTTGGATTAGAGAGTGATGGGTCTGAACCTGTTGCCAATGATCCTGCTGCTTTAGCATCTTTTAAAGTCTCGGAAACAGCTAGGCGTTGTAAAGCTTGCACGGCACGTGTTGCCTCAGCTTGAGTATCAAACCGCATAGTAACAGAATTGGCAGTTCGAATACTATATTCAGCAGCAGGGTCAAATCCAGGAACAGGAGGTTCTAGAGTAACACCTGTTTGCAGATGTTTATTGAACGTAACTTCATACTGCCCTGTCTCACCAGGAGTCGCTTCAAGGCGCTCAACTGTGATATGATATCCATATTGACTTTTATTACCAATACCAACAGGACCAATGGGCGTTGGGATCGGTGCTTGCACCTTACCCTCAAGCGTAACCTGAAGCTGTAACTGATCCTTTGGTTTTAAATCAGCAATCAAAGCGCCAGGATCTATAATTGCCTTTGTTGCAGGGTCTACAAGATGTTGGTCTATATGATTGACAACCTTAGCCCCTGTCTCGACAGCACCCGAAACGATATTACCTTCGTCATTGGGCTTATCAGATGTTTTTTCAGCCTCGGGTTTATTGTTATCAGGGATATGTTTTCCAAAGTCATCAGCCTGATTAGCTGAAATACCATTGCTTGTAGTATCTGCAGTTGTATTTACACCAGTCATGTCTGAAGAGGCCTCCGTAAGAGTGCGATGTGAACGCAAATTTTATCTTTTTCTCTAAACTTATAATAAAAAAAGCAACCTACATGCATCCGTATTGACTACTTAGGTAGCCTTAAGGCTCTACTTACGTAAATTTTAGTAAGATCTAAGTAAAACTTAGGAAAGTTAGATATATCAGAATGATAAGGTTAGTTTGGGAACAAAACAACTTAAGGAAACTCGCCAACTATGAGCTACCTATTTATCTCTCAGGCCATTTATAAATAAATGTCGCATAAAAGAGAGTAAAATAAACAAAAATGGAAGTGATCCAGCCAGTATATATGACGACTCTTTCACCATCATATGAAAAGGGCTTAAGGCCTAGCCAGTTCAATACATCTCTGATTGGAAGTGGAATTGTAGATTGCTTAAAGTCCTCAATACCCGTTGTTTTGACCGCGACACTATTCCAGGCTTCGATTATTCCAAGTAATCTTGCTTCAACACCTGACATGGATTGACCTAAAAATAAAAATCCAAAAGTGAGAAGCAGAAAAGCCATGGCTTTCAAAGTAAGGGGAGATTTGTATAAAAAGAAATAAAGTCCAGCAATATAGGCAGAAATAATACCAAAAAAGATGGAAAATAAGCTGGACATAGCTTCATTAACATCAAATGTGAGTTGTAAAATTTCTGCCTCAGTCATTTTTATTTTGTCTTTATAGGCCCTAAAATCTAAGGTTCAAGTTCTGTATCCCAATACAGGAAGTCCATCCAACTGTCATGAAGGTAATTAGGTGGGAATAACCGACCATTACGATGGAGTTCATGAACTGTTGGCCTGTAAGGCATTTGATCTGGAATCATGCCAACATCCTCGGGCATGTCTCCACCTTTAGCCAAATTACAAGGTGCACAGGCAGTAACCACATTGTCCCATGTTGTTAGTCCACCTTTTGAGCGTGGAATAAGATGGTCAAATGTAAGGTCTTCCATAGAACCGCAATATTGGCATGTAAATCTGTCACGTAAGAACACGTTAAAGCGTGTAAAAGCTGGGTAAAGTGCCGGGCGAACATAGTTTTTAAGACAAACAACACTAGGCAACTTCATCTGGAAACTAGGGCTGTTAACACATCTTTCATATTCTGAGACGATGTTAACCCTGTTAAGGAACACAGCCTTTACTGTTTCCTGCCAGCTCCAAAGTGACAGAGGATAATAGCTAAGAGGCCTATAGTCAGCATTTAAAACCAAGGCCGGATAAGCATCGGGTGATCCTGCATTTGCTATCACGACGTCTCCTCATTTACTTTGTTTCAGCCATAGGTGAATCAAAATACGCCTTAACATACCGCACGGATACTACATCTCCATGTCACTTCTGTGAAGCTTTCATATAATCATTTTAGGAAACTTTTAAAGCATTGGGATAATTTAATAACATATAATATCAGTTGCATGAATATTACAAACGTTCAGATACAGTCAGAACTATGTTTCAAATTTGCGTAAATAGAGCAGTTCTTTCGCACCGCCAACAAGACTTGGGGTTTTCTGGTAAGATCCATAAAATAAAAATAAAACTTCTGATGTTATTTCGCTATCTTCCTTAATTTGTTGAATTTTATGAGCTTTATCCTTCTTGTTCATTTCTTTTGCCCCAACAGTTAAGATAAAACCATCACAATTCAAGGAAAGAAAATGACTCTTCTTTTCAACAAAGCTATCAACAGACAAAGAGAGATAAACACGCCCAATCATGTTTTTAATTGACTGAATAAGCACACATAAATCTTCTTTTTTTTGTTTTGGGTTTAAGCGAACGAGGGAAATAATAGCATTTTGCTTTATGATATTAGGCAGACGATCAAAAATAGTCTGGTATTTACTATAATATTGAGGGATCCCTATACAATTCGCATTAATTTCAAAGATATTTGATATCTGCTCAGCATTTTTAGTTTTAGAGCAGATCTGAAATGATTTTTGTAATGAGTTACATTCAATCTCAACAATATTTGGATCAGGATCGAAATAACGATGCCCTTTTAAAATACCTTCTCCTGCCGCAAACCTCAACAAACGAAAATCATCTTCAGGGGATTGAAAGATGAGAATAAGGCGATTGATAGATTTATTTGGCATAAAATTAGGATTATTATTGAGAGGTGGAGCATCCTCTTCGGATGAATCCTGGAGATCTTTGAGTTGTGAAAAAGAAAACTGGCACTCGATCCCTCTTTGATCAGAGATATAGTTCCGAATAACGTTAGCTACTTTAACAAAATATTCAATTTTCTTCTCAGCTGAAAAAATTTCAAAGCTGATCTTCTTGTCACCATGCCATTTATAGATAATTTTAGTTTCGGTGATACGTCCAAGGCAGTCCAATAAGTCTTCTGGAGCAAATAAGAACATATCTTTTTCAGAAGAAGACATTAATACACCTTAACATTGACACATATTCTGGTGTCTCAGAACAAAAGGCTAAGGTTAAAAATACTTTTAGCCCTGTAACGCAGCAACAGATGTATCATTTAAGCATATGAGTGTTACTTTATGATAAATATATATAATCTAAGGAGAATATGTTAGGGATTCATAAACCAAAAGCTTTTTGCAAAAAGGCTCCCCCTAATTCTAGTCCTTTCTGGTCAATGCCGTGACCAACTCCATTTGAGATATGAGTTTCTACACTAACATCATTCTGCGTTAGGGCATCTTTGGCAATATCAAGTGCCTGAACCGGAATAACCTCATCTGCACTTCCATGAACCAGTAAAACAGGAGGTTTTGACGTAATAGTTTTGTTCAAGTCTTCTGGGCCAGCCAAAAGCCCTGAATATCCAACGATGCAAGCAGGGGCTATATCTCTTCGTAAACCACAATGAAGAGACATCATTGTGCCTTGGCTAAAACCAACAAGTCCAAGTGACGTGTTTTCAAGCCCAAGACGTTCAAGCTCACTATCAATGAAATGATTAAAAATAGGTCCAGCCTCAGTGACGCCTCGCCAATACTCATTGGGGTCACGAAGTGTAAGTTCAAACCATTGTCGCCCCCCAAATGGGTTCATTGCACAAGGTTGATGGGCATGAGGAGAAACAAATTCCGCTTCAGGTAACAAAGTCTGCCAGTAATCAGCTAATCCAATCAGGTCATTGCCATCGGCACCATATCCATGAACAAGAATGACCAATTGTTTGGCGGGATTTCCTGAAGCTGGTGATTTACGCGGTCCATCTAAGGTGGGATAAGTCATGTATATATTTCTCGCTAGTATAAGATTGTGTAAGCTGATCTTACAATGGTAAAGCTGATTTTTGTTGTTTTATATGAGAGTAATAAGACCATAATAATCGCGCTGCAACCCCTCGCCAAGGTTGCCATTGGTTAGAGAGTATTTCTAACTCTTTTGCAGTGGGTCTTTCTTGAAGAGATAAAATATTTTGAACAGCATATTGTAAAGCAAGATCTCCTGAAGCCCAGGCATCAGGATGCCCCAAACAAAACATAAGATATAGATCAGCAGTCCATGGGCCAATACCGTGTATATTTGTCAGCTGTTTTTTTGTATCCTCTACATTTTGTTTAACAAAGTCTTCAAAATTAATTTGACTGGAAGTGATATGCTCACAAAGGGCTCTAAGTGTTTTAATTTTTGCTGATGAAACACCACAGGATTTGATATCTATATCAGACTGTTTGTCCATGGCTCTCACCGAAACATCGTGCAGTAAATTCTCAAAACGGGTCCAGATTGCACTTGCGCTTGCAACAGAAAGCTGTTGACCAATAACAATGCGAGCAAGTCCAGGAAAACCATTCTCAAAGCGACGCGTAGGAGGATAGCCCACGTCCTGGTAGATTTTTTTCATGTAAGGACATTGTCTAATAAGTTTTTTTGTCGTTTTTTTTATATCTTCTGGTGTTGAAATAATCAGAGGCATTTTGCTATCTTAGATCTATGAAAATAAAAATGACATCATACCATAAGTTATATTGGGCATGAACAAACAACCAATTTTTCGTTTTGCTCCCAGCCCAAATGGTTATTTACACCTGGGTCATGCCTTCTCAGCTATAAAATCATATCAAATGGCCAAAAAAATGAATGGTCGGTTCTTATTACGAATAGAAGATATCGATAAGGAAAGATCGCGCCAGGAATATATCGATGCAATTTATGAAGACTTAAGCTGGCTTGGTATCGAATGGGAAGAGCCTGTAATAAAGCAATCTCAGCGATTTGAACTATATCAAGCTGCATTCAATAAGTTACTTGAACAAAAAATTATTTATCCCTGTTTTGCAACAAGAAAAGAGATAAAAAAAGCAATCGAAGATTTAAAAATCAAACCTGAATTAGATCCAGATGGAGCACCTATTTATCCAGGACTTCACAAAAGTTTAACCAACGAAGAGATTTCAGGTCGGATAAAAAATGGTGAACCTTACGCCTACAGAATAAATATGACTCTCGCTTTAGAAAGAATAAAAGTAAGACAAAATCCATTAATAATCACAAGCATAAACAATGTTAACAAAGTGCTATTTCGTTATGCTCAACCTGAAATATGGGGGGACGCAGTAATAATTCGCAAAGACACGCCAACCAGCTATCACTTATCTGTAATTGTTGATGATGCACAACAAAACATAACGCATGTTGTTAGAGGAGAGGATCTTGAGTTCTCAACAGACCTGCATAGGCTTTTGCAAAGTGTTTTAAATATAGACCCACCAATATATCATCACCATAGGTTGCTTACAGATGATGAAGGAAAAAAACTCTCAAAAAGTTTAAAAAGCAAATCCTTAAGAGATCTAAGGCGTGAAGGGATACAATCAAAAAAAATCATCAACCAATTTTTAAATGAGAACATCAGAGTAGATGCATAATAAATTGATATATTTAGCGGTATAATAATTGTGAGAACAAATATACATTTTTTGTTCTCAAGAAATATTATGTAAAATAAGATCGGTATGAAAATAATATTATGCTTAAAGGGGTGTTGTTATTGTATTGATTTAAAAAAAAATTACCATGTACTATATATGAAATACTTTAGAAGAATGTCGAAAAGACGAATATCCGATAGCCTGCTAATATAAAAAGAATTTATTAAAAATATTAGTAAATAATCCAGGGAATTATGAAAACAGAACAATATTTATGCAAATTCATAAAGAACAGATCATTCAGTAATCAGTGTTGAAAAACCTATGCTTAGATGTCGATATGTTATACAATAAAAAAAGATTTTTTATAAAGACACCTATACAATGATCACAGGAGATGCCCATATATAATAGTTGAGTAGGAAAGATTGAGGCCAGGAATGACAACATCGAACGACATTAATGAAATTTACTCTGAAACGTACAAAAAGCAGAGCCATACAGAATTCGAACTCAAGGAATATTTCGAGGCTTGTAAAACAGATCCATTAATGTATGCAAGTGCTGCAGAACGTATGATCGCAGCAATAGGAGAGCCTGAACTTATCGATACATCCAAAGATACTCGATTAGGCAAAATTTTTATGAATAGGACCATGAAAGTCTACCCTGCTTTTAAAGACTTTTATGGCTTGGAAGAAACAATTGAGCGGATTGTAAGTTTCTTCAGACATGCTGCACAAGGATTAGAAGAACGTAAACAAATACTATATCTCCTTGGGCCAGTTGGGGGAGGAAAGTCCTCTCTAGCAGAACGCCTAAAAGAGTTGATGGAAAAATGCCCAATCTATGTTCTTAAAGCCGGAAAAGAAATAAGCCCACTATACGAAAGCCCACTAGGCCTGTTTAATCCTGAAACAATGGGCGCTGTGGTAGAAGAAAAATATGGTATCCCAAGGCGCCGATTAACCAATCACATGTCTCCATGGGCAGTAAAACGATTAGATGAATTTAGTGGCGATATTTCTAAGTTCTCAGTTGTCAAACTTTATCCCTCAAAATTGCGCCAAATAGCAATCGCTAAAACAGAACCAAGTGATGAAAACAACCAGGATATCTCTGCCCTTGTTGGTAAATTAGACATTCGTAAGCTTGAATTTTTTGGCCAGAATGATGCCGATGCATATTCCTATAGTGGCGGCCTAAACTTAACCACACAAGGTGTTCTGGAATTCGTGGAGATGTTCAAAGCGCCAATCAAAATGCTACATCCTCTTCTGACAGCAACCCAGGAAGGTAACTACGTCGGTACAGAGAATGTTGGTGCAATGCCTTATCAAGGAATAATTGTTGCACACTCCAATGAATCTGAATGGCAAAAATTCAAATCAAACAGGAATAACGAAGCATTTTTGGACAGAATATGCGTAATTCAGGTACCTTACTGTCTGCGTGTCACAGAAGAAAAAATGATTTACGAAAAACTTCTGGCATCGAGTGAATTATCAAGCGCTCCATGTGCTCCTGGAACCTTAGAGATGTTAGCGCAGTTCTCTGTATTGTCACGTCTAAAAGATCATGAGAATTCTACATTATACTCTAAAATGAGAATTTATGATGGTGAAAGCTTAAAAGATACAGATCCACAAGCAAAAACAATCCAGGAATATCGCGATACTGCCGGCCTTACAGAAGGTATGGAAGGTTCATCAACGCGTTTTGCTTATAAAGTGTTATCTGAAGTCTTTAACTTTGATAATGAGGAAATCGCCGCAGATCCAGTTCATTTGATGTACGTTCTAGAACGTTCTGTACAACGAGAACAATATCCAGAAGATATTGAGAGCCGCTTTATCGAATTTATTAAAGAAGATTTATCGCCAAGATATGCTGAATTCATCGGGAATGAAATTCAAAAAGCTTACCTTGAATCATATCATGACTTTGGTCAAAACCTCTTTGATCGTTATGTGGCGTATGCAGATGCTTGGATTGAGGATCATGACTTCAAAGATCCTGATACAGGCCAATTGATGGACCGGACTTTGTTAGATCAGGAGCTATCAAAAATCGAAAAACCAGCACGCATCGCGAATCCAAAAGATTTTCGTTATGAAGTCGTGAAATTCTCATTGAGAGCAAGAGCACGGAATGGCGGACAAAATCCTAATTGGACGTCTTATGAGAAAATCCGAGAAGTCATTGAAAAACGTATGTTCAGTCAGGTTGAAGATCTTTTGCCAGTAATTAGTTTTGGTGCTAAAAAAGATAGCGAAGCTGAGAAAAAACATAATGAGTTTGTAGAGCGAATGACGAATAGAGGGTACACAACGCGTCAGGTACGTCGTCTGGTTGAATGGTATATGAGAGTTAAAAAATCAAGCTAGCTTTTACAGATCATAAAGCATTCAAATCTAGCGACTAATAAAGAACCCTGAAAGAAATACAGTGAACGCATTTCTTTCAGGCAACAAAACAATGAAGCCCTTTATGAAAGTATAGCCGTTATCCAGCAGGAATAGCAGCTACGGAGAGCCATACAGCACGATGCATATTATTGATCGACGGTTAAATCCAAAATCTAAAAGTTTAGGTAACAGACAAAGATTTATCAGACGTGCAAAAAATGAGATACGAAAGTCTGTAAGCAGGGCACTGAAGAAGCGCAAAATTTCTGAAGCTGATAGCGGCGAGGAGATGCGTATAAATTCCAAGAGTTTAAGAGAACCATCTTTTTCTCTAGGAAGAGATAAAGGCAAACGAGACTTTATTTTACCTGGCAATCAAGAATATGTTGTTGGCGATGAAATTCCCAAACCAACAGAAGAGGCTGGTGGAGGCGGATCAGGTGGAAGTCCTGATGGTTTTGGAGAAGATGAATTCGTTTTCACTCTAACAAAAGATGAGTTTCTGGATCTTTTCTTTGAAGATTTAAATTTACCAAATTTCATCAAGACAAAATTAAAAAACATTGATGCTATGAAACCCTACAGAGCTGGTTATGTCTCTGATGGTCCTCCGGCAAAGTTAAATCATGAAAAAACAATGCGAAACAGTTTAGCACGCCGCATTGCCTTAAAGCGCCCCAAATCTGAACAAATGCGCGAGTTGGAAAAGGAAATTGAAGAAGCTGAAGCCGAAGATCCTCGCAACGAACAAAAAATCATAGAATTAAAAGCAAAACTCAAAAAGCTTGAAAATCTCCGCAGGGCAATATCATACATTGATCCAATCGATTTAAAATATAATCGTTTTGAACATCTACCAAAACCAACATCACAAGCCGTCATGTTTTGCTTGATGGATACATCAGCATCAATGTCCGAGTACTTAAAAGATTTGGCAAAAAGATTTTACATGCTTTTGCATATTTTCTTGTCAAGGCATTATCGGGAATTAGATATCGTCTTTATCCGCCATACGAGTGTTGCCAGTGAAGTAGATGAGGAAACATTTTTTCACAGCAGAGAAACTGGTGGAACCGTGATCTCAACAGCTTTTGAAGAGATGTTAAAAATTGTCTCGGATCGCTATCCCGTTGACGATTGGAATATCTATGCAGCCCAAGCATCTGATGGTGAAAATTATCCTAGTGATATGATAAGGTGTCTTGAGCTGTTAAAAGAAGATATTCTGCCCATATGCCAGTACTTTGCGTATATTGAAGTTGGAACTGACCAAGAAGATAATGATTTTGAAAGTTTAGTCTGGTCTAATTATACGACGCTTCTAGGGCAACATCAGAATCTGGCAATGCGTTGTGTCGCATCACCAGATGATATTTATCCAGTCTTTCACGACTTATTCTCTAACAACAATTACAAATGATTGGGTAAGATGCAAAATAAGACCAAAAATAACAAATCACTCAAACCTCTATTTGAAGGGGCAGAATGGGACTTTGACCTCTTAAAAAAGGTCTATGACGAAATAGAAATCATTGGTCTTGAAGAAATGGGGTTAGATATATATCCCAACCAAATTGAACTCATCACGTCTGAACAAATGCTTGATGCTTATGCATCTGTTGGGATGCCGTTGATGTACCGCCATTGGTCTTTTGGAAAGCAATTTGTGCGCGAAGCCAGCAGTTACCAGCGTGGTATGAGTTCCCTAGCATACGAACTCGTAATTAATTCAAATCCTTGCATCAACTATCTGATGGAAGAAAATTCTGCAATGATGCAGACTTTGGTAATGGCTCATGCCGCTATGGGACATAATCACTTTTTCAAAAACAATTATTTATTCCAACAATGGACCAATGCGGATGCGATTATAGATTATCTCTCCTTTGCTAAAGATTATATTGCAAAATGCGAAGAAAGATATGGATATGATGCTGTTGAAACAATATTGGACTCAGCGCATGCCTTAATGCGTCAGGGAATTAGCCGCAATCCAAAACGTCTGCGGCCCTTAAATCCAAAACAGGAATTGGAACGTGCAAGGACACGTAGAGAATATGCAGAAGCTGTTTTCAGCGATCTTTGGAGGACAATTCCCAAAAATCCTATAGACGATGATAATATTCAAAATGAAGGAGATATTTCGTCTGAAGGCCAGGATCTAGGTCTGCCAGAAGAAAACCTTCTATATTTCTTGGAAAAATATGCTCCCAGGTTGACGGATTGGCAGCGTGAAATATTACGTATTGTACGTATTATTGCCCAATATTTTTATCCTCAACGTCAAACCAAAATGATGAATGAGGGGTGCGCAACATTTGTGCATTATCACATTATGAATCGTATGTTCGAAAAAGGATTACTAACAGAAGGCACAATGTTAGAATTTTTCCACATGCATTCAGCTGTAATATTGCAGCCAGGTTTCTCAGACCCGCGATTCTCGGGAATAAATCCTTATGCATTAGGCTTTGCCATGATGCAGGATATTCAAAGAATTTGTAATGAACCCACGAAAGAAGATGAGGAATGGTTCCCTCAGATTGCAGGCCATGGCAATGATTTAGATGTACTGAAACAGTCATGGGCAGATTTCAGAGATGAAAGTTTCATACATCAATATTTAAGCCCCAAAGTTATAAGAGATTTTCGCTTGTTTTCACTCTATGACAATGCGGAGGAGCCTGTTGCTGAAATTACCCAGATTCATGATGAAGTGGGGTACCGCCAGATACGAAAAAATCTTTCAAAACAATACGATGTTTCTACCCAAGATCCAGACATTTGTGTAACCGATGCAGACGTAAGTGGTGCAAGAAGATTGGCAATGACACACTATGTTAAAAATGGTACACTTCTAGACAAAAAAGAATGTGACCATACCTTAAGGCATGTAGCTCAATTATGGGGCTATCGTGTGACTTTATCTGAGGTTGATACAGATACAGGCAAGACAATCATAGACCACGAAGCGTTACCGCTTCCTTAGGGGGGAAAATTGAAGTTTTTATTTAGTTTTATATGTGAATATGTAATCGAAAATGCTATGCATAATGAATTATGCATTTTGGGCGAAATTTTTAAAAAAACTGTTGCACTATTGTGGTTTAAATAATTAAGTGGCTCATGAAGCAAAATAAGATATAAAAAATAGAATTTACTTAAGTGTTTGAGAGCCTGTGGCCAGGAATATGGAAAGTTCTTCGCAAGAAAAGACTTGGTATTTAGCAAGAGATGGTCAGAGATACGGGCCTATTTCTGAAGATGAGTTGCAAAAACTTATAGCTTCCAACCATGTAAAGCCAGAAGATTTAGTTTGGCGTCAGGGGTTTACCGAATGGGTTGAGGCTGGATCAATACCTGGCTTTTTAGATCCTGAACCAGTTTCTGTACCTGAAACAAATACAGAGCCACCATTAGAGACAATTCCAGATCCAGAACAGTTCCAAAAGCCTAAGAAAAAAGAAGAAAAAATTGAACCAAAGCCAGAACCTGTATTTGACACTGAACTAAAGGCAGAACCAGTATTTGAAAGGCCAGAGTTTAAAGAAAGGCCAGAGTTCAGAGAAAGAGCAGAGTTCAAAGCCTCTGAAGATTTTATACCAATATCCGATAAAACGCCTGATAACGCTCAAAAGAAACCTGTTAAGAACAAAAAAAGCCTTCTGAGACGAGTTGCCTCTTTTCTAATAATCATGTCGGTTTTGTTAGGAATATGCCTGGTGGCATTACCTGCAATTATACCTGCTGACTTTATTCGCGAACAAATTGCGCGCCAGGTAAAAGAAAAAACGGGTCGAACTCTCACTGTGAGAGGAAATAGTAAATTCTCTTTGATACCAAATATTGGTGTGAAAATGCACCAGGTTTCGTTATCAAACCCTCCTGGAGTTGTAGGGCCGCCTCTTATTAAGATGTCTTCACTGGATATACAGCTGAAATTCTGGCCGCTTTTAGAAAGAAAAATTGAAATAAAGCGTTTTATCCTTGAAGAGCCTGAAATAGCATTACGTTTAGATGGGCAAGGTAGAAATAACTGGTCATTTGCCGAAAAATATCAAATTTTCAAAAACAGCAGAAGCGCGGAAGCCCAAAATATTAAAGCGCCATCTCAAGGCAGTGGGTTTATAAGTTTTTTTGAAAAGTTGATGTATGGTCCCGTTTTCAGTCAGGGCCAGTATGTCACAAATTTAAATGACTTAAAGCTAGGTGAAGTGAAAGTTATCAATGGCAGTGTGTCATATAATGATGAGAAATCAAATTTCGCTGAGCGTATAGGAAATTTAAACGTTAATATTTCGCTATCAAATTTAGCGTCATGGTTGACTGCAGTAGGTACAACAAACTGGAAATCAAGAGAAATTTCATTTGATATAAACCTTCAGTCACCAATGCGCTTACTGACAGGTGAAAAACTTCCGATCAATTTGAATGTAAAATCGACGCATTTTCGACATTTCCTGGATGGGGAATTATCTTGGGCAGACGGACCATACATTACAGGCGAAACAGAACTTCAAATTCCATCTTTAAGAGCAGTTTCTGATTGGTTAAAATTAAATATTGCACCTGTAGGTGGACTTCAGGAATTTGCAATTCGAGGTAAACTTGAGGCACAGTCACATAAAATAAGCTTTACTGAAGCGACAGTTGAATTGGACTCAACCAACGCAACAGGCGAAGCAACTATTTTCCTTGGTCGCAAGGTTCCTTATTTAAAAGCAAAGTTAAATGCAGATAAAATTGACCTCAACACATATTTGAAAGAAGCGTCACTAAAAGAATCACAATTGAGAAATTTTGATTTCAAATTCTCTGAACAAGCCTCTAGTGACAATTTTGTAAAAAATGTTAACCAACAAGGTAATAAGGCTGAAGCATCATTCTTCACAGGCGGAATTAATGAAAACGGTCAAGGCCAGATTTCAGCTCGACCTATCAATTCAATTGCCTCAAATTTTGAACATTTTGATGCAGATGTAAATTTATCATCTGAGAATATCATCTATGAGAAAATGAAAATAGGTAATACCGTTTTGGATATGAAGATCCGCAAAGGAGTCATGACAGCGGTTATTCCAAATATTAGCCTGTATACAGGAACAGCAATCGCAAAACTTGTGCTAACCGCAAAAGGAGCTGTCCCTGAATTTAACAGTCAGGTCACAATATCAAATGTCGAAGCATTACCATTCCTAAGAGACTCAAACAATTTTGATTGGATCTCCGGAAAAACCAATATAAAACTTGATATCAATGGCAAAGGGCATTCAAAAGAACAGATCTTATCAAGCTTGAATGGAAAAGGAAGTATTGCCTTTGTTGATGGTGCAATTGAAGGTGTAAACATTGCAAAACTCATAAGAAACCTCCAAAAAGGAGAATTTCAAAACTGGTCTAGAAAACCATCAGAAAAAACAGACTTTAGTGAACTAAACGGCACATTTACAATTGAAAAAGGGATCGCTGATAACAAAGATCTCATTTTCGTGGCACCACTCATTCGTGCCAAAGGTGAAGGATCAATTGACCTAACAAAACAATGGATTGATTATCGCCTTCAGCCCAAATTAGTCGGCAATATAGAGGGCCAGGGAACACGAAGAAAGAATGCAAAAGGACTACCAATTCCGATCCGCTTGCAAGGCCCCTTAGAATCTCCAAAAGTATCTCTTGATTTGGGCGAAATAGCAAAAAACCCAGAATCAATCTTGCAAGGGATTAATGATGTCGTAAATAACATCAAGAAACAAAAGAAGAAAAAGAAAAAAATAGATTTTGAAAGTCTTATACAAGGTGTGCTAGGGAGTGATGGGGAGAGCTCTTCTAATGAAGAGCCCCAGTTACAATTAAAATTCTAAGATCCCTTTACCAAACATATTGGTTGAAAGCACAAAACTATGCCCGATACGCCGTCTCACACGTCCAATGATTCAGAGCAGAATAGTCCAAAAGTAGGTATCGTAAGCTTAGGATGCCCTAAAGCTCTTGTTGACTCAGAGCGCATCATTACGAAATTAAGGTCTGAAGGCTATGAGATTTCAAACGAATATAGTGAAGCTAATGTTGTTTTGGTCAACACTTGCGGTTTCCTTGATACGGCCAAGCAAGAATCCTTAGAGGCTATTGGCGAAGCAATGGCGGAAAATGGTAAGGTCATTGTTACAGGCTGCTTAGGCGTAGAAGAAGATAAAATCAGAGACAACTACCCTGATGTTTTAGCAGTAACAGGGCCACAACAATATGAAACAGTGGTAAATGAAATACATAAAGTTGCACCACCAAAGCACAACCCATACACAGACCTTGTGCCACCAGAAGGTATAAAACTTACACCTCGCCATTATGCCTATGTTAAAATTTCAGAAGGTTGCAACCATTCTTGTTCGTTCTGCATTATCCCATCTATGCGTGGAAAGCTAAACAGCCGTCCAGCAAACCATGTGATGGCAGAAGCTGAAAAATTAGTAATGGCTGGTGTAAAAGAATTACTTGTAATAAGTCAGGATACAAGTGCTTACGGTACAGACCTGAAATATCAAGAAAGCACCTGGAAACAACAAAACATTGCAGCAAGATTTTATGATCTAAGCAAAGCATTGGGCAGCTTGGGAGCATGGGTTCGTTTGCATTATGTCTACCCTTATCCTCATGTAGATGACATCATTCCGCTGATGGCAGAGGGCTATATATTGCCATATCTTGATATTCCCTTCCAGCACGCAAGCCCAACTGTACTAAAAGCGATGCGTCGTCCAGCTCATCAGGAAAAAACTCTTGAGCGAATTAAAAAATGGCGGGAAATTTGCCCAGATCTCGGTGTACGTTCAACCTTCATTGTCGGGTTCCCGGGTGAAACCGAAGAAGACTTTCAAATGCTTTTAGACTGGATGAAAGAAGCGAAAATCAACCGTGCCGGATGCTTCAAATATGAAAATGTTGAAGGCGCTTTGTCAAATGATCTAGACGGCCATGTTGATGAAGAGGTGAAACAGGAGCGTTTTGAGCGCTTTATGCAAGCACAACAAGAAATCAGTCGTGAAATTTTAGCAACTCGAAAAGATAAAATTATTGATACGATTATTGATGAGGTTGACGAAGAGGGAGCCATTGGACGCTCCATCTGGGATGCACCTGAAATCGATGGCAATGTCTTTTTAAATGGAGAAACATCTCTGGCTCCAGGAGATATTGTGAAAGTTCGTGTAGAGTTTACAGATGAGTATGATTTATGGGGGAGTTTGCATGAAGGTGGGAATGAGTAATTTTCATATATCCTAAATCTAAACCCCTCTCCCCTTCATCTAAAGAAGCCTTAAGGTATTTTGAAAGAACCTCAATAGATATTTTGGTGATCAGAGAGTATTATAGCGCAGATATAAGCCCTCTTGAAGGTGAATAGAAAATTTCTCAAACCAAATAAAAAACTGTCAATAGCTTTAAACAGATGATTGTTGCTCCCTAAAATTACCTGTATTTTATCTCTCATGTTTTCATTTTTTAATTCATTCTTAAAGAGAGATACTATGGGTGCCAACAAAAGAGATATCAGTTTCGCTACTTTCAACCTTCTAAACCTCCAAGAACCAGGAAAACATACCTACAGCTCGAAAAAGCCTGCCTTTGAAGACAGTGCGGAAGGCCGTGAAATTTACGAACAAAAGCTCCAATGGACAGCAGATAAAATCATCGCATTGGACGCTGACGTGATTGGCTTTCAGGAACTCTGGAGCGCAAAAGCCTTACAAGACGCTTTTAATAAAGCTGAGCTTTCCAGTGAATATGATTTGATCGCCAGAGATGCCCCAGGCATAGGCCGCCCACAAGTTGCAATGGCCGTCCGTAAAGGCTGGGTGAAAAACGCATCTATTGATGATAGCCTGTGGAAAGAAAATTTCCCCGAGACTTTTGTCTTTAATGATTTAAAAGAAATGGATGGCGCCCAGGAAGAAATTTCTGTCACCATCAACAACTTCTCTCGCCCTGTTCTTGCTGTTGATATTCAGATTGAAGCAAATGGCCCAACTCCGCCCCCAATCAAAGTCTATGTCGCCCATTTAAAATCAAAAGGCCCGGCAAGATTAAGAGGCTCCCGTGATAACCCTGTATTAGAAAATCATAGCGGGATAACACTTTCCGCCGTTTCTCACATCCGAAGGGTTATGGAAGCAGGGGCTTTACGGGCGATGCTTGATGCGGATATGAAAGAAACCGATGACAAAGAGTTCTCCCCCACAGTGGTCTTAGGAGATCTGAACGACGCCACGGCAAGCGTTACAACCGAACTTATCTCAGGTCAACCAACTTACCGTCTCTTTGCAGCAAGCAGGGCGGGTGGTAAATCTGATAAAGGCCTCTATTCCGTTGAAAGTCTTCAGCAATACCGCTCTCAGCGTCATGTCTATTACACTCATATTTACAAAAACAAACTCGATACCTTAGATCATATTTTGGTATCAGAGGAATTCTACGATCATTCCAAAAAACGCCACTGGTCTTTCGAAGAAATGGAAATGATCAACGATCACTTAAACATCGCCGACGAAGGCCGCACAGCCAAAAAACGAATCATCCAAGCAACAGGCGCCAGCGATCACGGCCTCGTCCGCGCCGAATTCAACTGGGACCCAATCAAAGACGACATCAAGCGCATGGCAGAGAGCGTTTGAGGGGTGGATATGCGAAATCCATTTAAGGTCGTGACTTGCAGTCGCGACCTTAAAGTTCATGAAAAAAAATATCAACAAACATAGGTGCGAACAGCAAAACCTATCATAACACACCTTCTATTAAGGTCCCCTGAAACCTTAAATCAGCCCAAAACCTCTATTATCTTGAATAAATAAAAACCGGGGGACATCAGGCATGGAAAACCAGATATCAATTTTAAATTTAATATTCTCAGCAATCACCGCTTTTTGTGCACTATATTTGTCATTGATTGCTTTGCGTCACACAGCAAAACCAAAAATTAACGCACGTATCAAAACAAAAGAACAATTTAAGTGCGGTGAAACAACAAAAATTAACTTTGAACTTTTTAACGAAGGCCACTGGTATGCAAAGCCGGCTGCGATGTCGATAGCTGTTCATTTTGATCTGGATCCTAGTTTCGAGTTAACCAAAGTAACATCAGGAACAGAAGAACAATATGTTTATGATGAACTGAAAACTGGGAGCGGAGGAACGAAAACCATGCGTCTGAAGGGAATACATCTGATTTATGGTCAAGAACCTGTTCCATGTTGGGTCTATGTGACAACACCAGAAAAAGCAGGAAAATATGCAATATCCATTATCATGCTTTCAGATAATGGGGCCGATACCTATAAAACATTCTGGATAGAATGTTTATGATAGGGATCAGAGCTTAAATACTCTGGCAGTGCTTTCCCCAGCTGGGCCATGCTTTCAGCATGCCCGGAACCGTTCATCTTGTCAGTTACCACAAATTCACTAATTTTCTATCTGCATTTGTTTTGTAACCAAACGTCTGATGGTCTTTGCAATGTTGATCTAACTATACATAGTCACTCACATAGAGAGGTCCCCATCTTAACTCAATCCTAACCATAAAAAATATTAACTCATTGAATCTATTGAAATAAAAAACACAAAAAAAGTTATCCTCATACTCTCAACCTGCATTATATTAGATATCATCAAAACGAAAACGGGTTTAGGCTATAGTGAAAATTGTTAAGCCTTCAAATAAGAATAGGAAAAAATTATCCCAATGAAGATTATGAGTTCCCCATAATCTTCATTAGCAAGTGCGACTGCGAGCCGAGCTTTGCTCGAAAAAGGCGATATGCCGCTTGAATGCAAAAAAAAACAAACGTGAACTCAATTAACTTTCTTCTTTAACCGCTCTAACCCAGCCAGACTAACATTTAACCGAGGATTAAGTTCTAACGCTTTTTTATAATCAGAAAGGGCTTTTTTATAGTCCCCCAAAGCCTCATAAATATGCGCCCTCGTATCATAAGCAAGGGGATTTTTAGGAAGAAGTTTTATAGAGTCTTGAACATATTTTAAACCAGACTTTGGACGTCCAGCTTTAAAATAGGCCCAGGCAAGATTATTATAAGCCTGCGCATCATTCGGGTTAACATCGATAGCTTTTTTAAGATATTTAAAGGCCAAGCGATAATCTTTGGTTTTAATATAAGTCAGACCAAGATTATTAAGAACCTTCTGAAACTGAGGGTTAAGCTTCAACGCATCTTTATAATAACGTATCGCAGATTTATATTTCTTATGGCTGAAATAAGCCCAGCCAATATTATTATAGGCATGAATATATTGCGGATCGAGGCGAATAGCTTTTTTAAAGTTTTTAATCGCCTCTGTGTAATTACGAACAGCCATATGCGTAAGACCACGACGATTATAACTATTCGTATGGTTTGGACTAATTTCAATGGCTTTATTAAGATGAGAAAGAGCAGAGACATAATCTTTCTTTTTAAAATAAGCCCAACCAAGAAGATTATAGGCCTTATTTGAGTTTGGGTAAGATCCTATGTATGTCTTAAGATCTTCAATGGCCTGCTGATATTGTAAATTATCAAAAAAGGCCTGTGCTCGGAAGTAATAAAGGTCAGCTTTATCGTAAGATGTTTTGGTAGAAAGAATATGGATAAACCGATTGCAGGCCGTAATGCGTGATTTTGCTTTAAGGGTCTCATTCGAACAGGCTCTAAAAAGTTTTTCGTGTTCAGCTTGAGACGAGCCCCGGCTATTATCAGGCGCAAGACGGCGCGCATAAGCCACAGTATTTGGAGCAAAAGACTTTGGGAGTGAACCAGAAAAATAGCTCTTATGACCAAGAGTTTCTAGCCAGGATAGAAAAAGTTTAGAACAGATTTTAAAATCATAACTTATTCTGAAACTGTTTCTATGATGATAACACGCAGCTGCATGGCTTAAAATAGGATTGCCTAGATAATGAAGCTTATCACCAAAATATTTTCCAAAATCATGTGAGGCTCCATAGATAATCAGCAAAGGCTTACGAATAATTGTGCGATGTTTTTTTAAACGTTTAACGGCATATTTTTCTCGTGTTTGATAAATACTTTTACAGGATTTAGATACACCTTGGCCACGATCTTTTCGAAGTTGAGTGTAAAACTCATCCCAATTTTTGTAGATTTTTCGAAAAAGAGTTGTCGTCCAGGCCTTAAAATATCTGGTCGTCTCGCATTTTGATAAAAGACGCTTCGCCCGGGCAAGAGATTTTTCCCGATCAGCAGCTCTGATCCTTTTAATTTTATTAAGGGCGTATAAAACAGTTACAGGACCATATTCGACAAAGACGTCTTTTTGAGGCTGCGTCCATTCACGAACATGTTGCGGAAACCCGTTTGGAAATCGTGATCTAATTTTTCGAGTAATTTTAGGCCCAATATAATATCGACCACCACGGTAAAGATCGATACTAAAGCCTTCAGAATAGATTTCATATTTTTGCGGAGCTTTGAGAATTTCAAGAGCCACATGGATATAACTAAAAAATATACGATCACCACCGAGACCTTCATATCCTTTTCCACCAGGAATAGCGTGCATAAATGGAAAATAATATATAGGTGAGTCTGGTTTGGTTTTCGCAAATGCAGATATATTCATATGCGCAAGAAAAAAGACAATGAGGATGCCTAATCTGAAAATCATAAAAAGAACCCCGTTTTTATTATGTATAATACTTGCCTCAAACTATTGATTAAGAATACTGAATCAGTATAAACCCGAATTTAAATTAATGGTATCAAATTGATTTGATAACTTAAGAAATGAGTATTTTATTTATCTTTATCCTAGGTTTTACATCATCTCCCTGAATGGTTACGGTAAAATAGAGCTTTGCCTAGAATTTCAGATGAGTCATTTTCTTCTGCGATCTGAAAAAAAAATCAGTTTTCTTATAAATTTTGCAAAAAAGCATTACGCTGTATGATGACATAGTATGCTTGATAGAATAAACCATAGTCGAATGAGAGAGACCCATAAAAGGAGATGGAACGAAATAGTATAACAAAAAACACACAGGCATAAAAATAAGCCTGGTAAGTTGAAGTAAAATTAGTTAAAACGCTCCACGATACTGCATTTTTTCTTTATAAAATCAGACCTAATTCACCCTCAATTATTCTTTTAGCACCTCACTGTTTTATATATATAAAGCTTTAAACTTTGTGTAGAGCAAAGCACAGTAACAATTTATTAATATTGAATGTTTTAATAATAAATATGGTAATAGTAAAAGGAGTAAAACATGAAAGAAAATGATGATATTTACGATAACTCAAGCAATATTGCAATGTTCATTAGCAATATATGCTTATTAGTTATTCTAGGCTGCATTGTTATGGATATAAATATAAATACAGCTATTCTATTTATTCTCCCTGTAACTTTTTTATGGATTATCGGATTTTCGACCCACGGTTTAAAAGACGAGAATATAGACGCAATATCTTAGAAGGTGCAAAAAACACCTTCATTAAATTTTCCTTACGAGCAGTAAGCCATCTCCGATAGGAACAAGACTAGCATCAACGCGTTTATCATTATAAATAAAGCGAGCAAGGTCTCGTAGGGATTGGGTATAAGCATCAGCCTGTGCAATATTTTCTACAGGATCTTCCTTTGCGACTCTCCCACCCCATAGCATATTATCTATGCATAATAATCCCCCTGGTCGTATGAGTTGCAGGCAAGCTTCATAATAATTCTCATAATTATTCTTATCTGCATCGATATACGCCATATCAAATGCGTTAATTTGGCCATCAGAAATTATTGAATTTAATGTATCTACGGCTTGGCCAATGCGTAAATCAATTTTATGCCGAACATCGGCCTTCTCCCAGTATTTTTGAGCCATCTGTGTCCAAGGAATATTATTATCACAAGCTATAAGTCGACCATCAGAAGGCAAAGCAACAGCCATAGATAATGCGCTGTAACCTGTAAAAACACCAACTTCTATAACATTTTTAGCATTGATAAGTTTGATCATGAAGCTGAGAAATACGGCCTGGTCATGAGGTGTCTGCATTGGAAAGCCGATAAGTTCTTCAGTTTCTTTTTGAAGCAATTTCTGTATATCATTTTGCTTGTCAGTAACTGAATTTATGTAACTTTGAATATAATCAGGAACCAAGGATTTCATAGAGTAACTCGTTAGATAAGTTGTTAAACCTATGTATGTTTAGGGTAACAATATTTAAATTTAGAAAATTAACCTGCTGTCTAACATATAATAAATGCAATACAAAATGTCACAATAACACCGTTCACTTTAACTGGATTATTATAATAATTTGGCATAATTCTTGAGTAATGAACTTGAGTAAAGTCTATGGATAAGACCATAAAGTGGAGTGAACTATGTTAAATTCAGCTGTAGAATTACCAACAGGTGCTGATCGAAGACAAATTGGCCCACTGAGTGTACTTGCCGTGCATAGAAATGATGCACTTGCAATAATTGATGAAAACTTTACTTCACATAATAAGGCTTTAGTAGGGTATGCAAATACAAATCTAATTAATTTTGCTTATCGGGATAATCAAATTCGTGATAGCTTGCAAAGTTTCTTAATGTTAAATGATGGAATTGGATTAGATATTGCCAGCTTTTTACTGACAGGGAAAAAATTTCCAGAAAATCTTAACGGCACAGATTTTACGCCATACTATATAAAAGAATCTACATATGTGAATAGCATATACTTGTTAGGAAGCACGCCAGAATCTGTAAAAGGAGCTGCCGAAAAATTTACTAAAAACTGTAATGTACAAATAGCAGGTTATACGGATGGGTATTCTTGCTGGGAAATATCTACTGATGAACTAATTGCTAAAATCAATGCATCCGAAGCAGATGTATTATTAGTTGCTTTTGGAAATCCTAAACAAGAGCTATGGATGGCAAAAAACCGGGATGCTCTAAATATTCCAGTTGTTTTTGGTGTTGGAGCACTTTTCGATTTTACATCAGGTGTGAAGAAGCGGTGCCCAGCTTGGATGCAACGAGCAAAAATTGAATGGTTACATCGCCTGATATCTGAACCATCAAGGCTCGGGAGACGATACACAGTTGATCTTGCAGAGTTCTTTTATAATATTCTCTGCAAGAATGTGTAAAATTTATATTCTATGTCTGCTTAGAATATGATTTACGATCTGCACGGAAGCAGTCCCATCACCATATGGATTACTAGCATGACTCATGCTGCTGTAAGCAGAAGGGTCATCTAACAAACGTTCAGCTTCAGTTATAATTTTGTCTCTATCAGTCCCCACAAGGAGCGCATTACCAGACTCAATTCCCTCAGGACGCTCAGTTGTATTTCTTAAGACAAGAACTGGTTTACCAAGTGCTGGTGCTTCTTCTTGAACACCACCAGAGTCAGTCAGAATGATATGACTTCTTTTCATAAGATAGACAAAAGGTAGATAATCTTGAGGCTCAATAAGGTTAATATTAGCCTTTTGATCAAGAGCTTCATAGACGGGTATTTTAACATTCGGGTTCGGGTGAACTGGTAAAACAATATGAACATCAGGCCTTTGGGATAAGGTGATAATAGCTTCTAGAATATTTTGAAGACCATTCTCCCAATTCTCACGTCTATGCGTCGTAACCAGAACGAGTTTTCTAGTACCGTTTTCATCAGGTAAATATTGGTCCAAATTAGAAAACATGCTGTTGTCATCTGACATACGGCGTCTAATATAATTTAGGGCATCAACAACAGTATTACCTGTGACAAATATATTTTTTTCACTGATATTTTCAGATAGAAGGTTCGCTCGAGATTTTTGTGTCGGGGCAAAATGCAGGTCACCAACTACACTAACAAATCTACGGTTTGCTTCTTCAGGCCAAGGCGAATATAAATCCCAACTACGTAATCCTGCTTCAATATGACCGACAGGAATTTTACGATAAAATGCTGCCAGGGCAGTCGCAAAAGTCGTAGTCGTATCGCCTTGTACAATCACCCGATCAGGCTGGTACTGATCTAAAATTTCGCCAACTTTAATAAGAACATCAGAAGTAATATCTGTAAGAGTGGGTTTTTCTCTCATGATATTTAAGTCGTAATCTGGAACAAGCTCAACGAGTTGTAGCATTTGATCCAAGATTTGACGGTGTTGAGCTGTGATGCAAACTCTCACATCAACATCAGGCCTCTTTTGTAATTCTTTCACAACGGGAAAACATTTTATCGCTTCTGGGCGTGTGCCAAATACAACAAGAACTCTCATTTTCTTTTCCATTTAATATTTTTTTTTATGATGTATGAACATTTCGACGAAGAATATTTCTTGCAAACAGTGCTCGCAATAAAATTAGACCAAATTCAGAATTAGTAGAGAGGTATCTTTTCCACATGCGCCCAGGCTCTTGTAAAAATCGATAAAACCACTCAAGTCCAGAGTTTTGCATCCATAATGGCGCGCGTTTTACTTTTCCGGCAACAACATCAAAAGCTCCACCAACACCCATTAGATATGGAACATTAAGTCGTTCTCTGTATTTATAAAGAAAGACTTCTTTTTTAGGAGTAGATATACCAACAAATAAACAGTCCGCTTGTGCGGCATTGATTTGATCAATAATATCTGGTTCATCCGCATCGGAAAAGTAACCATTTCTAAAACCAGCAACGTTTATTTTTGGAAATTGTTCTTGTACCTTACGAACAGTCTGTTCAACGACTTCTTGCTTAGCACCGAAAAAATATGGTCGAAATCCTTCATCTTGACAACGTTTCAAAAGATTCATCATCAAGTCAACACCCGAAACTTTTTCTTCGACAGGAACCCCAAGAAGCTTACAGCCTATATAAATCCCCATACCATCAATATTTATCAGGTCGCTTTTCTGAACAGCTTCATTCAGAACAGCGTCAGACCTCATGGAGACAAATTTTGCTACATTTATATCAGATTGTAGAACCTTATCCCTGTTTCGGATGACTTCACCAATAAGATCTAGCGTCTCTTCCATCTTATACAGATCGATATTCGCACCCAAGAATTTATGACGACGAGATTTTTCATTTATAAAATCACTATAGTTTTCAGAGAACATAATACACACCAGGTTATAAAATAAATTTTGTGTTATTTGCATATGCAATAAATTTAATCTCCAATGAGATAAATTTATGCAAGGTATAAATACAAATCGAATAAATTCATATGTGTTCAAATGTCATATTCACACTATCTTTAACTTATAAATATGTATGTAATTTAAACACGAACACACTTTAAGTATGAATGCTTAAACTTGTATAGCCATAATAGACTTAATTTTTAAGCAGATATAGAACTCTAAATACATTGCATAAAAGAATAATGGGGGCAGAATTATGTTCACGCATTTCATCTCTAAATCATTATATGATTTCGCCAATCGCAAACTACCGGCAAATGGAATTGACAGAACACAAATTAATGAGCAAGAGCACTTTGATGCTGCAGTTGATTGGTTAATGACATCAATTAAGGAAGGTAATGGGGAAGCTTCTGCGAAAGCTTATCGTTTCATGGATGGATGGATGACCCCTTACCCTGAAACTAGCGGTTACATCATACCTACATTACTTGCTTTATCGAAATATTACGAAGATGAAACTTATAAAGAAAAAGCACTTAAAGTAGGGGACTGGCTTGTAAGTCGTCAGACAGATGAGGGAGGGTTTGTAGGCCGTGAAGTTGGCGCTTTAGATAAACCGATCATCTTTGACACGGGCATGATACTACATGGGTTTGTTGCTCTAATTCGGGATTTAAATGAGCAAAAGTTTATAGAACCTGCGAAACGGGCTGCAGATTTTATGGTATCCTCCATGGATGAAGAAGGTTGTTTTGTACGTAATTTAAGTAATGATATTGTTCATACTTATAACGTGCGAGCAGCATGGGCTCTTATGTCACTATCGGGTTTATTATCGGAAGATAAATATAAAAAAGCCGCATTGGCTAATGCAGATTGGGCAGTGAGCCAACAATTACCAAATGGGTATTATCGTAAAAATAATTTTAAACCAAATGGTAATGCAAATTTACATGGCACAGCATATGTAATGAGAGGTTTGCTGGAAATTTATAAGCAATCCGGTGACACAAAATACCTAAATTCAGTGGTATTGGCTGCAGATAAATTGATCGAACTATATGCTGAGAAAAAATATATCGCTGGAGAGTTAGGCGAGAATTGGGAATATTTATACAATTATGTATGTTTAACTGGGTATGTCCAAACGGCGATCATTTTGTTTAAGCTTTATAAAGACAATAATCAGCAGAAATATTATGATGCAGCAGTAAAACTAGTCCAAGATGTTTGCATTACACAAAATATAAAAGATAACCAAGCGCCATACTATGGTGGAATCGCAGGGTCCCATCCAATATATGGACGTTATGCACCCTTACAATATCCTAACTGGGCCACAAAATTCTTTATAGACTCTATTTTGGAAAAGAGATCTTTAACCTAAAAAATTGAAAAAATAAGTTATGAAATAAAGTGTGAGATTTAATCTCGCACTTTAGGACGTTTCATCCTCAAGTAATGGAATATCAAGTCCCTCAATCTCTTGAATTGCTTGTCCTGCAATACCTTGTAAGTCGCCATACATACCTACTGTAGCTGTGATGACACTTTGAATTTGTGCATCACGTTTCGCCCAAGAACGAGTCATCATTTTTCGTTCTTTATCAAGATCTTGCTGCATATCTGAAATTTTTTCGACAATTGCTTCAACTCTGTGTCGAAATTTAGTGCTGGTAAGATAATTATAAACCATTTCCATTTTTGTATTCTGACCACTTTGGGCTTGACGTGTTGAATAGACACCAATCAATGACTGGCGTAATGCACTGACAAGTGGCAAGGCATAGCGAGTTTGTACAACCCAAACATTATCAATAAGATCAAATGTTTCAACACCTTTAGGCAGAGCATGTGTCATCAGTAGAGATATATCTGCTCCTGAAGTGCGTTGGTCTTCACGAAGTTTGACAAGCCAACCATCACTCCAATTTTTGGTGCGCTTCGTTTCCCACAAAATAGCCCCGCACTTTTGACCTGATGGATTAACAACGGTATGCAAAATATCTCCACCAAACTCCCCCTTCTTAACTGGCTCAATCACATCGAAGGGAAATTTAGTACGCAAATCTTCCTCTAGGCTAAGTTCTAAAACTTCTCCTTGCAATTGTTGAGAACCCTGCTCCGCTTTACGTTTTAGATCATCGATCTGTCTTTGCATCGAAGAAATTTGTTCTTCTTTCTCTGAGACTTTAAGTTTCAATGCATCCTCAGCTTCTTGACGCGCTTTTTTATGTACACCTGAAAGAGAGGCATTAACTCGTTTTTCTATCGTTAAATCTAACTCACGTTTCTTATCTTCCAAGTCTCGCTCTTTTCTCATAATCTCAGCCTGAGCTTTCTGAGCTTGAGAGAGCTTCTCTTCCTTCAAGTTTAATAAGTCTTGCATTTCTTTTAGCTGTTTTGTTTTTCCATCAAGATCTTCTGAAATAGCTGCTTTTGCTTTCTTTTCTTCTTCTAAAGCAATCTGTTTTCTGGCTTCAGCCACTCTTATTTGTAGCTTTTCTTCCAAGGATTTTTGGGCAGTCTCAAGCTCTTGTTTTTGTATATTTAAGGCAGCCTCACGCCTGGAAATATCACTTTGCGTCTGAGCAATTTGGGCTTCATACTTCTCACGAGTTTCTTGTATCAGAGGTGCCGCAAGGGATTCAGTTAGTTTTATTTCAGTAAAACAATTTGGGCATTTAATCTTAGGCTCAACCATTTTTTTCTCATAATGCATAGATCTTAGTCTTCTTAAATAAGGCAGTAGGCTATATAATCATTAGGGTTACAAACAACCAGCCTCATATCCACAGATTCGATTGCAATACCTCTGTTCGGAATACAACGAATCGGATCTGTATACATTACACAATAAAAAGAACGACGAATAAAAACTCTTAGTGTTTGCGATATTTGGAGGCCAGAATGGCAAATTTTAGAACCCATATAGCCGTTGGAACAATTTCAACAGGTTTGTTGGCAACCATTACGTTGGCTGCATCAGTCGTAACTCCAAATGAAGTCATAACATTAGCCCTCGCTGGTGCGCTTGGAAGTGTTTTACCTGATGTAGACTTACAAAGGTCCCGCTCTTCTAGAGCAATCTTTTTCACATTAGCTCTATTTTTGTCATTCTGTGTGCTTTTTGCATATGGGTGGAAATATTCCATAATCGAAATGTGGTTAATATGGGTTGCAGTATTCTTAGGAATTAGATATTTCGGACAAGGTATCTTCCATCGTTTTGCTGTTCATAGAGGTGTATTCCATTCATTGTTGGCGGGCGTCTTTTTCATGTTTGCCACATCTGCAATTTTTTATAGGATATTTGAAACAAGTGCGACCATGGCATGGTTAGCTGGAATTTTTGTTTTATTTGGGTATATCGTTCATCTGCTCTTAGATGAAATTTATAGTGTCGATTTTGATAACACGCGAATAAAAAGGTCATTTGGATCAGCGCTTAAACTATATGAATATAAAAGTACAGGCGCTTCAATTGCAATGTTAATGGCGGCTATTGGAGTATACTATTTCACCCCATCCTATGAAACAATAACAAGTGTTGTGACATCCCAGGATGTTTGGCAATTCGTAGGGCAAAAGCTTTTACCAGAGGGAAGTCTTTTTGGGATAGAAGAAAAAGTCAAACAGATCGCTACATATTTTAATTTTACGGTTGAGAATACAAATTCATCATTACCCGATCAACCACCTGTAGGGACAGTTGAGTCCTCAAAAATTGAATCCCTTGAAACATCTACAATAAAGTAATCTCTTAGATATAATTAAGTCAGAATTTAGCTGGCTTTACGATCATAAGCATTGAGACCAGAAACGAAAGCTTTAACCCACATTTCTCTGCGTTTATGAAGCACATCCATATCTAAGGTATCAAGTTTATTTGTATTTGAGAAAATTATAAGGCCATCAAGACCAGAGAGGAACACGAAAGAAGGATTCTCTATTGAGTTCAATATATCCTTCTCAACAAACGGTTTTAGTTTCTCTTCAAATAAGCTTTGTATTCTTTTCAGTTTTTCAGGATATAAATCGGGCAGCTTTTTATTATCAGAGAGCCTATGCTCAACGATAAGGTGCCACAAATTAAAATTTTCACATATGAAATTAATGTAGACTTTTGTAAATTCCAAAAGATTCTGTAAAGGATCTTTGTCTTTATGTACTGATAAAAGTGTATCCTCTAAACTTTCAAGCAATTCTATCTCAACATGAAATATAATCTCATCAAGATTTGAAAAAATGCTATATATAGTTCCTGTTGAATAATCAACGCGTTTTGCTAATGCCCTAGCGGACACAGCCGTTAATCCACCTTCAGTAACAATGTCCCTGACGGCAGAAATCATGCGTCTTTTGAGTTCATCACGACCAATACTAGAACGACGAGCCATCGGATCTCCCCCTCCAGAAATCCGTTATTAAATTTAGGAATGGAGGTAATAATTTTTTTAAATTTAAGTTAAAGAACATTAATCTCATTTAATATTATTTTCCGGCACAAATAATTGATATTAATCTACTATGTTTTATGTAACTACTAACAATAAATATAGTTTAATTTATCATTAGACTATAATATACGGAAAAAACCAACTACTAGACCTATACAATATAAGAAAAATATCCCATTGCGTCATATAAACATCTACACAATGAAAATCAAGAAAATTTCTCTTATCTTATTAAAAATTACATAATTAAATCTATCAAAATACATGATTTAAAATTTTAAATACTAAACTTGGAATTTAATATCAGTCAATTTTCCAAATACCTTTAGTTAATTCAATGTGTTGCGCAAAAGAAATATTATAAATTTTTTTTAAATACTCATTCGTTAATACTTCGTCTGGTTTTCCTTGATGGATTAATTTACCTTTATCTAACAATAAAATTTGGTCAGAAAATTGGGCAGCTTGTGAAATATCATGTAATATTGCAATTAAATTTAGTCCCTGTTGAGTATTTTGATGTAAAACGCTCAAAATTTGTAATTGATGATAAGGATCAAGAGCTACTGTTGGTTCATCAGCAAGAAGAAGAAGAGGTTGGCTGGCCAATGATCTTGCAATCATAACACGGCTTTTTTCACCGCCTGATAATTGATCAAAACGCCGTTCAGTAAAGTCTGATAAATTTGTGATTTTTAATGCTGAGTCAATAGCTATTTCATCATCTGAACCATTAGGACGAAGTATGGATTGATGGGGCAATCGTCCAAGTCCAACAAGATCCCTCACGCGCATTGGCCAGTTAACCTCATGTCCTTGAGGGATATAAGCTAAATTTTGTCCAAGTTCTTTTGAAGGCATGTCTCGGACTTCAAGACCATTAATCTTAATAGATCCTTCATATGGGAGCAACCCCGCAAGAGCTTTCACAAGCGTTGTTTTGCCAGCGCCATTAGGTCCTAAAAGGCTAACAAAAAAACCTTCTTGTAATATAAAAGAAATTTTATCAAGAATTGTATGATTGCTGATTCGAACCGTGACATCTTTAAATTCAATAAATGCCATTATCTATAGGGCCCTTTCAATAATTTTTACTTCAAAATAGCTCATAGGAATGCAGGACGGCCCTGTCGTTCACGATAGACCAGCATAAGAAAAAATGGTACACCTATTAAGGATGTAACAACACCAAGTTTTAATTCACTGGTAGTTGGAACCAGTCGAACTATACAATCTGCGATAATTAAAAATAGAGCACCAGCCAGAGCAGAAGGCAACAAAAGTTTGGCTGGGTTGTAATTTACAAATGGTCTCAACAGATGCGGAACAACAAGGCCAATAAAGCCAATAACCCCACTTACAGCCACTGCAGCTCCAACCCCAAAAGCAACGGCAATTGCAATACGCCATTTCGCATAAGAAATTGAAAAGCCCAAAGTCTTTGCTGTGTCCTCACCAAGTGTCAAGCCAAGAAGAACCTTCTTATCCATAAACAACAGAACCCAGCAAATCATCATAAAAGGGAGTGCAAGCCAGAATTGTTGAAAGGTTCTATCTGATAAGGATCCCAACAGCCAAAATGTAATTTCAACGATAGCAAAAGGATTTGGAGCAAGATTGAGAACCAAGGCTGTCAAAGCACTTGCGAGGGAGGATAAAGCCAATCCAGAAAGGATAAGTGTAAGTATCCGAGAGTCTTGTCCAGATATTACCATTAATATAAAAACCGATATGATTGATGCCCCAATTGCACAGACAAAGATAACAATAGGGTATTGGGCACCCGAAGCAAAGTAGATCGCCAGAACTGCTCCTAAAGCCGCAAAATTGGAAGCTCCTAATAATGAAGGAGACGCAAGGGGGTTGCGTACAAGGCCTTGCAAAGCTGCACCAGAAATTCCAAGTGTAGCACCTATGGAAAGAGCCAATAATGTTCTTGGCAAACGGATTTCCCATATGATAATTGGAATAGTATCATGTTTCCCAGCTTGAAAGCCCTTAAGAATATCCCAGAAGCTGATATCAGCCGGTCCAATTGTTAGAGAAAAAAAGCACGAAATGATAAGAATCAAAAATAATAAAAGTGAAAGCATTTAGACTTTAAGTTCCTAAATTATATAAACTTTAAATTAATATTTACTTTCAATAAGTTTGCAATAAAAAAACATCTCAGAAAGTTAATATAATAAATTTTAAGAAAATCCAAAAAGTTGCATACTTTCTTAAGGGTATCTCTTTAGGAAAAGAAAAATGATAAATGTATAGTGAATATTGACCCATTTAATATCAATAAAAGATGGTTGTTAAGGGAGCTTTTCTTAAAAAATGAAAACTGATAAGCCAAAAACGATAGAACTTAAAAATTATCAGCCATCGGAATATCTGATAGATAAGGTAAAATTGGATATCTCTCTGAATCCTACAGAAACTGTGGTTAAATCGAAGTTACATGTAAGGCCTAACCCTGAAGTAAAAATTTTTAGAGCGTTAAAATTAAACGGCGAAAATTTAAAACTATTAAGAATCAAGCTAAATAATAGGCAACTCGAAAAGCAGGCTTATAGAATTGATAAAAAAGAATTAACAATATTAGAGCCTCCAAAAAAGAAATTTACCTTAGAAATTACAACAACATGCAATCCAGACCGAAACAAAGCACTTTCTGGGCTATACCGATCAAATAATACATATTGCACCCAATGTGAAGCAGAAGGCTTTCGAAGTATTACTTATTATTTGGACCGTCCAGACGTTCTAGCTGTATTTACCACTCGCATAGAGGCAGATAAGAAAGAAGCGCCTATCTTGCTTTCAAATGGAAATTTGATCGAGACAGGAAAACTGCGCAAAAAAGACTGGCATTATGCAGTATGGCATGATCCACATCCAAAGCCCGCTTATTTATTTGCCTTGGTTGGGGGAGATTTAGCAAAGGTTTCCAGCAGTTTTAAAACGAAGTCAAAAAAAGATGTTGAGTTAAATATATTCGTAGAGCATGGCAAAGAAGACCGCTGTGATTGGGCAATGGAAAGCTTAAAGCGATCAATGCGCTGGGATGAAAAACGCTTCGGCTTAGAATATGATCTTGATGTTTTCAATATTGTTGCGGTCAGTGACTTTAACATGGGAGCGATGGAAAACAAGGGGCTGAATATATTTAACGATAAACTGATTATCGCAAGTCCTGAAACAGCGACGGACAGTAATTATATGGCAATAGAAGCTGTGATCGCTCATGAATATTTCCATAATTGGACGGGCAATAGAATTACATGTAGGGACTGGTTCCAACTCTGTCTTAAAGAAGGTTTAACAGTTTTTCGTGACCAGGAATTTACCGCAGATCATCATTCGAAAACTGTATCAAGAATCCAGAATGTGAGGCAGTTGAGACGTCATCAGTTTCCTGAAGATGGAGGACCACTGGCACATCCTGTTAGGCCAAGTGCGTATATCGAAATCAATAATTTTTATACAGCGACTGTTTATGAAAAAGGCGCAGAACTGTGTCGTATGATTATGACTATGGTTGGTAAAGATGGGTTTCGGAAAGGAATGGATCTCTATTTTGAACGCCATGATGGAGAAGCTGCGACAGTTGAAGATTTCATTTCATCAATGGCAGAGGCAAATAAAGTCTGTCTTGATCAGTTTATGCTCTGGTATTCACAGGCAGGTACGCCTCAGGTTATGGCAAAACTGGAATATAATAAAAGGCTAAAGGAAGCGACATTAAAGTTTCAACAAATATGCCCCAGTACCCCAGATAAAAGTTCAAAAAAACCGCAGCACATTCCGATAAAATTAGGGCTACTAGCTCCAGATGGCCAGGACTTTGAGTTGCATACAGACAATGAGCAAGCATTCAAAGAAGGGATATTGCATTTAACCAAACGTGAGCAGTCAATCAAATTTACTGATATATCATCAAAACCGATAGTATCATTATTCAGAGAATTCTCAGCACCAATTCATCTCAACATGAGCCAAACAGAACGTGATCTGGAGTTTTTAAGTTTGCATGACACAGACTTATTTAACAGGTGGCAATCAACTCAGACGTATGCCTCAAGATTAATGGTAGAATTGGTCAAATTGGTAGCTTCAGGAAAAAGATCAAAAAAAGGTGCACGGCTTTCAAACGTAATTAGCGCAACAATTACTGATGAAAACTTGGAAGAAGCATATCGCGCAGAATTTATCACATTCCCTGGAGAAACAGATATTGCGCGTGAGATAGGTAAAAATGTAAACCCGTTTCACATTCATAAAGCGCGCAATATGCTAATAAATAACATCTCTAAAGATTTGCATCCTTTACTTCTTGAGACATATGAAAATTGTGCCCTAAGGGGAAAATACACGCCATCCGCAAAAAATATTGGTAAAAGAGCTTTTCGCAATGCTTTACTATTTTTGCTATCTTCAGCTAAGAAACCAGAGGAGATTCAGCTTGTAGCTAATCACTATTGGAAAGCCAAAAATATGACAGACAAGATGGCAGCCCTAACGATATTAGCCAATACAATGTCTGAAGAACGCGAGGCAATTTTCGAACACTTTTATCAAGAGTTTCAAGATGATCATTTGGTATTAGATAAGTGGTTTTCATTACAGGCCTTATCATCATGTCCAGATACTCATGAACGTGTTTTAAATTTAAAATCTCACCCCAAATTCTCTTTAAAGAACCCAAATAGAGTTCGTTCATTAATCGCAGTATTTGCACAATCTAATCCAATTCACTTTAATGCTGAGGATGGATCAGGTTACGAACTTGTAGGAGATACAATTTTAGAAATTGATCAATTTAACCCTCAGGTTGCTGCAAGACTATGTGGTGCATTTAAAAGTTGGAGAATGTTGGAGACAAAACGTCAAAGAAAAGCAAAAAAACTGCTGATGGATATTGCATCACATAATAAGCTATCCAGAGATACATATGAAATAGTGACAAAAACACTGGGCATAAAAAATTAACGAACTGAGGCTTTTTACAGCTTGCTCCAAGATATGGCATCAATATAAAGATTGATCTGGTCTTGTAACACCTAGATCATGCCGCTATAAAATATGAAAAAAATAGTCTCGGGGGAGATTGAGCGTGAAAGTGCAAAGAGTAATTGCCTTTTGGAAGGTATTTTCTATACTTTTTTTGTTTACATCATATGTGCATGCTGGCCCAGCATTATTATTTGATGCCAAGAACGGAAATATTTTATACGCAGAAGATGAACATGATCTCTGGTACCCTGCTTCCCTAACAAAGTTAATGACTGCATATATTGCGTTCGAAGAAATAAAAGCAGGAAGATTGTCTTTTAATGATCAACTCACCTCCAGTGTATATGCGAATAAACAACCTCCAAGCAAAATTGGTTTGCCAGTAGGAAGACAAATTTCCTTAAATCTTGGCTTACAGGCTCTTATTGTAAAATCAGCGAATGACGTAGCTGTTATGATAGCTGAGAAAATTAGCGGAAATGTTCATGCTTTTGCAGCACGCATGAATGAAACTTCAAAAAAACTTGGGATGACAAGGACCAAATTTTATAATCCCAATGGGTTGCCCGATGGACGTCAGGTCACAACTGCAAGAGATATGGGGTTATTAGCTCAAGCGCTCATTAAAAACTTTCCAGAACACAAAGCGTTTTTCAAGCAAATCTATGTGAAAATTGGTAAACGGAAATTACGCTCCCATAATGATATGTTGAGAAAATATGCTGGTGCAGATGGCATGAAAACAGGTTTTGTGTGTGCATCAGGATTCAATGTCGTGACCAGTGCAACAAGAAATAACCGTAGATTAGTAGCAGTAGTATTGGGGTCTAAAACAACTGCTTTAAGGCGTGTACGGGCAACAAAGTTACTGAATTATGGGTTCAAAATCTATGACTGGAAAGCCCTCTATAAGCAAAGTGCAATTGGGAATATTAAAGAAGATAAAACGGATTTAAGAGGCCCAAAAAACATGCGCTATCGCCTGACATCGACCTCATGTGCAGGGAGAAGACGGGTATATAAAAAGAAGATTAAGAAAAAAAATAAAAAAGCGGCAATAAAAAAAAGAAAAAATAAAGCAAAACCAAGAAAAGTTAAAAAGAAAAATTAGACATTATATATGTTACCATAACCAAAACTTATTTTTGGCCCAGAAGTTGCTTTCTTTACATAACACATGAATTTGTATCGCCAAATGATCTATTTTAGGAAAATTAGGCGTTAAGTCAGATTGAGTTATTAAAGAGAGTTCCACATGATTGTTCATTCTTTACGTGACGTTAAGGCTAAAACAAAAGTAAAAGATTGTACCAATGGTATTCCTCAAAAAGAAATCGATATGATGGGGAAAATATTAATGGAGCGTCATGGCGCTCAAGCCTATGCATTAGCAAGACAATTTATGCAAGACCATAAATCAATGAATAGTGTTTCTCACGCCAGAGCTTGGGAGAGGGTTGCACAATACATCTTCGAGAATACCAAAATTTCTTGAAGGTGAAGTGGAAAAATATAACTCATACTGGAATTTCTCTGTAACAGTATGAGTTAATACCTATTTTTGATATTTTTCTTTCCAGTCTTCATAAGGCATTCCATAAATCAGTTCCCTGGAAGAGGCTTTATCATAAGACAGACCATGTGGTTCGGCAGCTTCTTGGTACCATTTTGATAAACAATTTCTACAAAAGCCGGAAAGGTTCATAAGATCAATATTTTGAACCTCTGTATTCTCTTGTAAATGCTTAACCAACCTGCGAAAAACAGCAGCTTCTATTTGAACTCTTGTATCTGCATCAATATCCATCTCGGGCATCTCATGTCTCCTTAACTAAAATGAGAGTGTTTGATAATGAGATTAAGCGGCTTGCTCAGAGAAGTCTATCTTTTGAAATGACTCTATTAAACTTTGATCTGCCATAAGTTTACTAAGAATTCGCGCAAGACGATCAGCCCATTCTTTCTGGCCAGCTTCTGTTGATATGAGATCTTGACGAATCTCGATAAGTGCATGAGCTAAGCCACGATTACTGGCATGTTGATACATTGTATCGCCCTCCATTTCACCTGAATATGGTACATTTTCTCCAACAACAATATCTGTCTCTAGCCTAAGGGCATCTAACAACGGCTTTACAAATCTTGGATCCTTATCCCATAAAACAGAGATGTGCCATGGTCTCGGAACACCTTTCCAGTTTTCTGTAAAACTGTGAATTGAGAAAAGCGCAGGGATATGTCCAGAAGCAATCGATTGATCAATATGTTTGTCAATTTCTTGATGATATGGGAGATAATATTTATTTACGCGTTTTGTAGCTTCTTCGGCAGTAATATAAGCATTACCAGGAATAATTGCACCATCAGAGAGTTTCATGATTAATGTAGGATCATCAAGCCCCCGATTGGGGTCAATGACAAGCCTTGAAAACTTTGTCATTAATGTTGGAAAATTTAGCTGCCGATTCAGATATCTTGCAACACCTGCAACGCCAATATCATATGCAATGTGTCGCTCAAGATCTTCTGACTTAATGCCCAAATTATTGTAATGAGTTTCAATCATATTTGAAGCATGGTCACACAAAACAATGAGTCCAGTATCATATTGACCTTCTAAGACTTCAAAAGATTGCGAATGATTTTCATTGGATGTTTCATAATATACACATCCACTAGATTTATTATTTTCCATATTAGCGACTATAATCAGATATATTTTTTAATTCTATAGAATACTTGTAGAGAAAAATTAATTTTTCACAAATCTTTTCAAAGTGATGAAATATAGTTACAATTCAATGGAATAGTCACCATATAGGTATGGTTAAAAATAAATTAAGAATTTCAAAATCAAATTAAAAGTGTTAAAATACAAAAGTTATGTCTGATGTTAAAAAAGAAGAATTAATAAATTTTTTTAAGATTGCAATTCAAGCAGCTCATCCAAGCTACTGTCTTCCTAAACATTTATCTCAACAAAACTATAACCAAAATACAATTATCTTAGGAGCAGGTAAAGCGTGCTCAGCAATGATACAGGCCTTAGAGAAGCATTATGAAGATTTAGGAATACAAAACCTGTTAAGTGGGATGGGTGTTACAAGGCACGGTTACAAATTACCAACCAAATACATTCCAATAATTGAAGCAGGACATCCAATACCTGACGAAAACAGTATCATCGCAGCCCGGCAGGCAATTAAAATAGCTCAAAATGCTGGTAAGGAAGATTTAATTATAGTTCTGCTCTCTGGAGGTGCATCAGCTCTTTGGTCAGCCCCCATCCCTGGTATTACAATAGGTGAAAAACAGGAAATTACAAAAAATCTATTACGAAGTGGGGCAACTATTGAAGAAATAAATTGTGTACGTAAACACCTCTCTGAAATCAAAGGCGGACGCTTAGCAGCACAGGCCTATCCAGCCAAAATGGTAACTTATGCGATCTCAGATGTTCCACATGATGACATCGCCTGCATTGGTTCTGGTCCTACAGTTGGAGATCCAACAACTTGTATAGAGGCAGAAACTATATTGAATACGTACAATATTGAGGTTTCAGATAAGCTACGAGAAATATTTTTAAAACAGACAAATGAGAGTTTGTTTCCAGATGATAAGACAATTAGAAATTCCGAATATCATCTTATTGCAACACCAAAAATTTCAATAAATGAAGTGAGTAAAGAGTTAATAAATAAAGGATATCAAGTTAATATACTTGGAGATTCCATTGAAGGAGAAGCAAAATTAGTTGCGAAAAATCACGCAAAATTAGCTTTGCAGGCAAAACAACAGGATAAGCGGGTTGCTTTGTTAAGTGGAGGCGAATTAACGGTCAAAATTAATGGATCAGGAAAAGGCGGACCAAATCAGGAATATGCTTTAGCTCTAGCTATTGAGTTGGAAGGAAAAGATGGGATATATGCCCTCGCAGGTGATACAGATGGCACAGATGGCGGAAGTGGAGCTGCTGCAGATCCTGCTGGTGCAATTACAACACCAGAAACTCTGACTAAAGCAAAAGAAAAACATATGGACCCGGCATCCTATTTATCTAACAATGACTCTGGCGGTTTTTTTGAAAATTTGGGGGATTTAGTGACTCTTGGGCCAACACAGACAAATGTCAATGACTTCCGTGTAATTCTAATTAATCCATAAGTTATGGACGAAAGAACGCAGTAAATTATTTTTAATGTTAAAAATAACGAATTAGACTATGGTCTAATGTGACTCTTCCTATATATAAATGGAAATTCATCACATGTTATGAGTTTAACAATAACGAAATAGAGTGCTTGATGATTGGAACTTGGGTTCATAATGATTGAGAATGTTAAAAGAGACATGATGATTTATATGAGAATTTTAAAATATTGCACAATCTTATTCCTGTTTTGTTTGCCACATAATGCCGCAAAAGCAGATTTAAAGTTATGCAATACAACCAAAAGCCGGGTTGGAATAGCAATAGGCTACAAAGATTCAAAGGGTTGGGCCTCTGAAGGCTGGTGGAATATACCTTCAAACACCTGTGAAACTCTCCTGAAAGGCAATTTAAACGCACGCTTTTATTACATCCATGCTGTTGATTATGATCGCGGTGGAGAATGGGGCGGCAACTCTTTCATGTGTTTGATAGATAAAGAGTTTACAATTCGTGGTGTTTCAGAATGCACAACTAGAGGATATAAGCGCACTGGGTTTTTTGAGGTTGATACGGGAGAAGAAAAAGACTGGACCGTAAGGCTAAGAGATCCGAGTGAAGAAGCAGATAAGAGCAGATAAACACATGAAACGTGATAGAAAAGTTAAAATTCTGGCAACGCTGGGACCTTCTTCAAATACACCCGAAAAAATTCAACAGCTTTTCGAAGCAGGTGTAGATGTCTTTCGCATTAATATGAGCCATGCGGCTCATGAAGTTGCAAAAGAACTCCATGCAACAATACGCCGGACAGAGGAAATTGTTGGACGTCCAATAGGCATATTAGCAGATTTGCAGGGACCAAAATTGAGAGTTGGCAAATTTGCAAATGAAAAAGTTAACTTAACAAAAGGGCAGTCATTTATCTTTGATAAAGACGAAACGCCTGGCGATGAAAAACGTGTTTTCCTATCTCACAAAGAAATTTTTGAGTCTGTAAAACCAGGTCATATGCTTCTTCTGGATGATGGTAAACAACGCATGCAGGTAATTTCAGCCGAGCCTGATAAAATTACAGCTGAAGTTATGGTCAATGGAACATTGTCAAGTCGCAAGGGAATAAGCCTTCCTGACACATTACTCGGCTTTAGTGCGATGACAGAGAAAGATCGCAAAGATTTAGATTATGTTCTTAGTCTTGGTGTAGATTGGATTGCTCTCTCATTTGTTCAGAGACCTGATGATGTTGCAGAAGCCAAAAAAGTTGCAGCAGGTCGAGCTGCAATTATGGCAAAGATGGAAAAACCATCTGCCATTGAGCATCTAGATGAGATTCTGGAAATTGCTGATGGCCTTATGGTCGCACGTGGTGATTTGGGCGTTGAAATGCCATTAGAACAAGTACCATCACTACAAAAGCGTATGACCAGGGCATGCCGCAAGGCAGGGAAACCTGTTGTTGTTGCAACACAAATGCTGGAATCTATGATATCAGCCCCTGTCCCGACACGCGCAGAAGTTTCTGATGTTGCCACAGCAGTATTTGAAGGGGCAGATGCAGTTATGCTTTCTGCAGAGTCCGCTGCTGGTCAGTTTCCTGTAGAAGCTGTTACGACAATGAATCAGATCGCAATTGAAACTGAGAAAGCTGAATATTATAATGATATTTTGCATGCTCAAAGAAACAAACCTCAACCAACAAGTGCGGACGCAATTAGTGCTGCAGCACGGACAATAGCTGAAACATTAAATCTTTCTGCTTTTATTTGTTACACATCTTCGGGATCAACCGGATTAAGGGCCTCTAGAGAGAGGCCAAATCAACCAATTCTGGCTGTTACACCTGTCGTCAAAACGGCACGTCGTTTAGCAATAGTCTGGGGAATACATTGTGTGGTAACAACTGGAGAACCAGAAGATTTAGATGATATGGTTACAAAAGCATGTAAACTTGCATTTAAAGAGAAATTTGCAAATTCTGGTGATCGTGTAATCATTTCAGCAGGGGTCCCATTGGGAACGCCAGGGGCAACAAATATGTTGCGTATCGCCTATGTAGGCTCTGATGGTTTGATAAATAACGAATAAAATTCAGTGCTATCACAAGCATCATTTCAATCAAGAATTAAGCTTGTATACGAAGTGATACTTGCTTTTTATTTATGGTTTGGGCATAATTTGCTGCAGCGCAGTAAGATTTGACCTTAAATAACATAAAACACTGTGATTAGGAGAGCATATGAACTATTATGCTTATGAATTAGCCCATACAGCTTTAAGTCCATTCAGATTTGGAGCTAAGCTCCTAAAATCACAGCTGGAAGTTCCCTTTAACCCATTTGCTCAAAGTGAAGCAGGTAAACAAATTAAGGCAGCCTGTGAGGTCTTCGAGGGCTTGACACGCCGTTATGGCAAACCAGACTGGGGAATAAAAAATACAAAAATATTTGGTCAAACAGTTCCTGTTACAGAAGAAATAGTTTTCAAAAAGACATTTTGCAATCTGGTACACTTTGATCGAGATGAACAAATCGCAGGTAAACGTTACGATCCTAAAGTCTTAATGATAGCTCCTATGTCTGGTCACTACGCAACTCTTTTGCGTGGGACTGTTGAGGCAATGCTACCGGAACATAATTTATATATCACTGATTGGGTTGACGCGAGGACTGTTCCAACATACATGGGAAAATTCGACCTTGATGATTTTATTGATTATATCATCGAATTTATAGAGTATTTAGGGCCAAATACCCATGTTATTGCGGTTTGTCAACCAACAGTCCCTGCTTTAGCCGCAACAGCTGTAATGGCAGCAAATAAAAGCGCATGCCAACCCGCATCTTTAACCCTTATGGGTGGACCTGTTGATACAAGACAGAACCCAACGGAAGTCAATAAACTTGCAGAAAAACATCCAATAGAATGGTTCGAGCGTCAGGTAATCTTTAATGTTGCATTTCCAAACCCTGGATTTATGCGTCGTGTATATCCTGGTTTTGTGCAATTGAGCGGGTTTATGACAATGAACCTTAATCGTCACATGACAGCACATCGGAAATTATTCGATCACTTGGTAGAAGGGGATTGTGACTCAGTCCAAAAACATAAAGATTTTTATGAAGAATATCTTGCAGTAATGGATCTAACCGCAGAATTTTATTTACAGACTGTCAAAACTGTATTTCAAGATTATGCTCTTCCTGAAGGAACAATGACCCACAAAGGAGAGCTTGTAGATTGTTCTCTGATTGAAAATACAGCCCTTATGACAATTGAAGGTGAAAAAGATGATATTTGTGGGTTAGGGCAAACAAAAGCGGCTCAACATCTTTGTTCAAATATTCCCGCCCAGGATAAATATCATTATGTTCAACCAGGTGTTGGGCACTATGGTGTTTTTAATGGTACTCGCTGGAGAACTGAAATTCAGCCACGTATTAGAGAGTTTATAAGAACCGTTCAGTTTAAAAAGCGTACTGAAAATGAAAAATCAGGACAAGTAAGCACTGGACTTCCCTACAGGGCTTTGCAGGATATACGTGAAGAAAAAATCGATGGAAAAATGTCAGAAGAAGCCTGATTAGTTTTGCTCAGATAAAAATTTTATAACATGCTCATGCTGGGCATGATTGGCCCAACCTATAGCATTTCCATCAAACAGCGTATCTTTAATATGGATATCAGCACCAGCAGCCACAAGAAGGCGCACACTATCAAGGCACCCATAAAAGATTGCTTGGTGTAAAGGTGTTGTGTGTTTATGAAGGCCTTCTGGATGAAAAAGGTTAGGGTTGGCACCATTCTTCAATAAAATATCAATACATTTTGGGTGGCAATTAATCGCTGCCGCAGCAAGAGCATCCTGCTTTTCAATTTTTGATGCATGATCAATCAAGTGAGCAACATCTTTATCATACCCTAACCCAGAAGCTAACAACAATGTTAAACGAGCACCACAGTCAAGTAAGGTCTTGGCAGCTTGGATCTCTCTATGTGCTAAACATGTCCTGATGGATTGATTTGGGTCAGCACCATGATCAACAAATGATTTAATCATAGCACTTTGGTGACCGTCTTCACGGGCTATACATCCAGAAGAAACAAGACCAAGTGTATAATTTATATGTTCATCAAAACCTTCGACATTATAATATTTACCTAAAACAATTATAGCCTCAATCACATCAACAATATTGTCTGGTAATGAAGCATTGCGTATGGGGTTTTCAGCTGTAAACCAAAGTAAATGAGGTGACTGAAAATAACCATCACCATAAGAAGTTTCAATCTTTTGTGACAGAAGATGAGGTTTTTGCTTAAGGTATTCTATCAGTTCTTTAACAGATCCTGAATCGATGAGCTCGATTGCATGACGGCATTCAGGATCATATATCTGTATACTGTTTTGTATGTCTGTCATGTGTTTTATTCTGTTTATAAGTTTTAGTTTTGAAATTTTCTATAATAATCATTCATGCGCAAAAATATGGTGAAATTAATATTTCTTATTTAGTAAATATTACCAATTTTATGTAAAATTAAGGATATTAAAACCATCACTTATCGGAAAATATATTGCTATGCGTATTTATTATTGCTCAGATTTACATTTAGAAAAGTCAGAACTTGAGTGTGATATGCCGCATGGGGATATACTATTATTAGCAGGCGATATTTGCGTTGCCTCTGAGCTTGTACAATGGGAGGGGGATAGCGAAAAATGTAAGGCACGTGATCGTATCTTATGGTTTTTCGATCATGTTTCAGAACGTTTTGATCATGTTATATATTGCATGGGAAATCACGAGCACATTGACTTTGATTTTTTCCATACAGAAGACTTTCTAAAAAATCTTTTGCCTAAAAATGTACATTTACTTGAGAAGCAGCATATCAAGATAAACGATATAATCTTTTTTGGCGCTACCTTGTGGTCAAATTTTGTGTCTGAGAATCCTAGCCAGGTCCAAAATGCATCTGCAAAAATGCCTGAATATAAATATGTGAGGGTTGGTTCGAGGTTTTTAACACCAGAACTAGTTTTACAAGATCATAATTTAGCTGTTGAGGCATTGAAATATACGGCTGAACAATATCGCCAATATCCAATCATTATACTAACACATCATGCGCCAAGTTTTGAAGGTCTCTCGCCATTTGCAAGTAATAATGGCAGAGAAGGGGCATACGCTTCAGATCTATCAACTTTGATTAAAGCAAATCAAAATATCACACATTGGGTGTTTGGCCATACCCATCAGAAAAAAAGCTTCAATGTTGGGACATGCCAACTTTTTACAAATTGCAGAGGCTACAAAGGATTTGAACACAGAGCCGAGCATTTTGACCCTTATATCTTTTTCGAATTGGATCACTTAAAGCATCGCTTATTCAATCAATCTTCCTTTTAGCAAGCCCCACCCATAACAAAAGATCTTATCCTGTTTTATACTGGTAAATCACTTTAAGTGATAAATATACCATAAAATATTGCGCCTTGTTGCAATATTGCATCAGTCACATTTAGTGAATTTTGCAATGGGGAGATCTTGTAATCTATTGAATTGTATATACTATTTAAGATTAAACTAAAAAATTAGCAAATTTATTTAACATAATGAATTAACAATAAAAAAATTGACCAAAATGAGGCGAATAACATAACCCTAGATTCATAGCGTGGGGAAAGAATGTCATAGTTTCTCGTAGGTTCCTACCCAGAATTAAAGTGAAATATTAATTAGGGTGTGTGGTAAAATGAGAGCAACTTTCGTAAGAATATTCTCAATCGTTGTATTATCTTCAACATTGATCTTTTCATCACTTTCAGCAAATGCTGGCGGCAGCTTTGAAGAAGCTTATAAGCCTAAAATTTGGCAAGGTTTCTATGTTGGGGGCCATTTTGGGTTATCAATTGCTGAGTCAGAAGTATCACTAGTTGGCATAGATTTGGTATCGCTTGATGATGATTCTTTTGCTGCTGGTATTCATGTTGGATACAATTGGCAAAGAAATAACATCGTATATGGTATCGAAGGTGACTTTACTTGGATAGGCACAGATTATGATGTTTTAAATGTTGAAGTAGCAAGCATTGATAGTCTTGGCAGTGTCCGTGGTCGTCTGGGTTACGCAATTAACGATCTTCTTCTATTTGCAACAGCTGGTGTGGCCTGGAAAGATACTGATACAATAATCAATCTTGATCTTGATGATACAGGATATGTTATTGGTGCAGGTGCAGAATTAAAGTTTGGAGCAAGATATAGCCTGAAAGGTGAATTGCTTCATTACAGATTTGAGAATGAAGATGTACTAGGTACAGCTCCTTTTAATGTTGATATTGATACAGATATCACAACAATTCGTACAGGCTTCTCTGTACACTTCTAAGCATTCATAATAACAAAAATAAAATAATAATAATGTTCTCAAGGGGATCTGTAATATCAGGTCTCCTTTTTTATTTCGCATCGCCTTAAAAATCTGAAGGTTACATTATTGGGTCATTTTTTTATAATAAGACACCCCCATATCAAGGTTTCTTAAAAATAAAAGTCAAATAAGTAACAATTAAAAATGGCCATTCAAGAACTCAGAAAAACATCAAATGCTGCCCATGATTGGAAAGCAACCTTACATAAAATGATTTCCGAACAAGCTCTTTTGATTGCAGAAACGTCAAATGAATTAATAGTCAAAAGAAACGGGAGGGAAGCAAAGTGGTTGTTTGATATTAGACAGGTTTTGCTCAACCCAGTTGGATTACAAATTTTCGCAAATATCTTTTGGGAGATTTATGAAGGGGAGTTGCCATTTCAGGTCGGGGGCATAGAATTCTCTGCCACACCTATGGTCAGCGCAATACAGTTAGAAGCTTTAAAGCGTGGTCATAAAATTAATGGTTTCATAGTCCGCAAAGAACGTAAGGACACAGGCAGATGTCGGCTATATGAAGGAAATCTCACAGATGAGCCAATCATTATTGTTGATGATATATTAAATAGTGGGACAACAATAAAAAAAGTATATGCGGTTCTGGCCTCTTATGGACGAAAGATCGATAAACTATTTTCTATAGTGAATTTCGGCAGATGTGTTGAGGAAGATTTTAAGTCAATCCACATGAGACATCTTTTTTCCTTAGATGATTTTGAGACTATTTCTTTAGCTCCCACTCTACCTGAAATAAAAAATGATCTTTCTATGAACTGGGTTTTTGTTCCTGAGAAACCTAATTATACATTTAATGTTCCCAGGTCTAATCCATTACTTTATAAAGACCGAATATATTTTGGATCAAGCGACTCATGCTTTTATTGTTTAGAGCAGGAAACCAAAAAACTTATCTGGAAATTTACAACCCCAAGACTCCCAAAAGGTATTCTTTCAAGTCCAGCCAAAGTTCAGGATAAAATCATCTTTGGTGCTTATACAGGATCTGTTTACGCTGTTAATATGGATGACGGATCATTGTTATGGGAAAATTTTGATTCAGACTTCATTGGATCTTCACCGGCGATTGCTGAAGATTTAGGGCTTGTGTTTATCGGGGCGGAATATGCTGTCCCAAATCAAAAAGGAGCATTAATTGCTTTATCTTTAGAAACAGGAAAACAAATCTGGTGGCAACCATTAAAGCAATTTTTACATGGAAGTCCAATATACATTCCTAAATATAAAACCGTAGCTGTTGGAACCAATGATCGAACGGTAATTTACTGTAACGCTCAAACAGGCGAGAAACTATGGTCTTTCGATGCAGGTGGTGAAGTAAAAGCATCTTTGATTTTTGATGAAGAAAATGACCAGATAATTTTTGGGTCCTTTGATGGATGTATTTACGCACTAAATATACATAATGGTAAAAAAAACTGGAGTTACCAAACACAAGCCCCGATCTATACAACACCTCACAAATACCAGGATCACATATTTTGTCCCTCATTAGATAAACATATCCATATATTGAAGAGCTCTAATGGTTGTCTCGTGAAGACACACAAAACTAATGGTAGATTATACGGTACTCCAGCATCTCATAATGGTGTCATTTGGTTTGGTGGGAATGATGGAACATTAAACGGAATAGCAAATGAGACACTTGAAATTTGCTCGCGGATAAAAGTATCCGAGCGACTTCTCACAAAGCCAGTATTTAATAACAATAAAATCTTTATCGCAGGAGCAGGTGGAACCTTATTTTCCATAACAAAAAAATCAGAGTGAATTACCTTAAGCCACTACGTAATTACCTAGATGAGTAAGTAGTCAACCACAATATATCTTTCTTCACAAAGGTATTAGTATTTGCAACAGAGTTGATAAAAATAGTCATAACAACAAGGTGTGAATATGGTTGGACAACTAAATGGTTCCCACATGGAGCTAGCAAACAAGATAATTGACCTTTTCGAGAATGTATTAAAGCTTGACATAAACAAAGACGGTAAAATCGGTGGAATGTCAGGTGGTATGAACAGTCAAACAAGCGTTTCAGATACATTACCTCATAGCTGTTGTTGTCCGCCCCCTCCACCTCCTCCATGCTGTTGTCATGAGCCAGAACAGCCAATGCCTGAGCAAATCGAAGAATCAATTTCAGAACCAGAGCCAGAGAGCCCGCCAGAGCCTGAAGATCAAGGAGGTGATGACGGTGATGGTGGAGATGATGGCGATGGTTCTCCATTAGGCTTTAATCCATATGGGAATCTAACCAGTAGTGAACTTGTTCAATTTGATGTAGACGCTGATGGTGTTGCGGATACAGTCAATAATCTTCAAGGATTCTATTTTGCAATTGACAATAACAACAATGGTAAAGTTGATGACAACACTGAGTTGTTTGGAGATAAGACAGATCTAAATGGAGATGGTATTGTTGATGGTCACAAAGACGGTTTTGTAGCTTTAGAAGCTCTCGCCAGAGACCTCAACTTAATTGGTGGAAATGACAATATCCTGGATCATGCTGATCTGTTAAAATTGGAGCAGGCTGGTATTCAGTTTACAACTGGCATAGGCGAGAATGGTAAGTTGTTAAGTCTGACTGATGTCATCCAGGAAGTTGATTTCGGCCAACAGGGAACAGACTCTTTCACACAAGATCAGTTTGGAAATGATATCCAGACACGCGTTGGCGCATCAGTAACATTAGTGAATGGCCAAAAAGTAGAACTTGCTGATGTTTGGTTGAAGAAAAGATAAAGAACGACTTTATTCAAATATCATATGTCCCATAACTCCAGATTGGGTTATGGGACATATACAAGAAATATTAATTTTCTACGACCACCAATGTGGAGCCATCTAAGTTAACAACTTTAACGGTCGCACCCTCAGGTAAGTCTGGCCCACTGACAGGCCAAAAACTATCTCCTACTTTAACTTTCCCACGTCCATTTGTAAGAGGTGTAGCGAGCGTAAAGCTCCGCCCAATATATTGTTGGCCGCGTTTATTCAAGAGTGGTTCATCGCTCTCAACATCTGGATTCCAGAATATCCGTGCGACATAGATATTTATGACAGATATTGCCGAAAATATAATCGCTTGTAACTGCCAGTTAATATCAACGAAATATGTGATAAGACCTGTAATAAGCGCGGATAAGCCAAAAAACAATAAATAGAACCCCGGCAACAGGAACTCAAAAATAAATAGAAGCCCCGCTAATATGAACCATGTCCAGGCCCCAAATTGGTTTAGGTATTCAGTAAGAAGCGATAGTGACAAAGTACTCTCCTTAGTGACGAACGAAATGAACATCAATCAAAATCTGATAATTCAATATTATACGGATGGAACGGAACCACCTGAACCTTTATCATTTTTATTGAAAGCCTCCTTAGAGATTTCAGCGAGGCCAGCAATAGATCCAATAACAGATGAAGCTTCAAGAGGTAGCATTAAAACTTTCTGATTTCTTGCTGAGGCAAGGCTTTTAAGAGCATCAACATAATTATTGGCAACAAAGTAATTAATCGCCTGAACATCACCTTTAGAAATAGCTTCACTGACCATCTGAGTAGCTTTTGCTTCTGCTTGTGCTTCTCGTTCGCGGGCTTCTGCATCTCTGAATGCTGCCTCTCTTCGGCCTTCAGCGGCAAGAATTTGTGCTTGTTTCTCGCCTTCTGCTTTAAGGATCTCAGATTGACGCTCTCCTTCAGCTTCTAAAATATTAGCTCGTTTTTCGCGTTCCGCCTTCATTTGCCGTGCCATTGCATCAACCAGATCTCGTGGTGGAGCGATATCTTTAATTTCAATTCGCGTAACTTTTACACCCCAGGATTCAGTTGCATCATCAACGACTGTAAGTAGACGCGCATTAATTTCGTCACGTTGAGAGAGCAATTCATCAAGATCCATTGATCCCATGACGGTACGAATATTGGTCATTGTGAGATTTAATATTGCACGTTGTAATTGATTAACTTCATAAGAGGCTTTTGCAGCATTCAGAACTTGGAAAAAGACGACGCCATCAACCTGAACCATGGCATTATCTTTTGTAATAATTTCCTGACTTGGAACATCTAAGACTTGTTCCATCATGTTCATTTGTTTGCCAATACGGTCCATAAATGGAATGATGATGCCAAGGCCAGGCTCAAGAGTGACAGTATATTTTCCAAACCTCTCGACTGTGTAGTTATAACCTTGGGGAACAAATTTAACTGCGGAAAAAACCAGAACCACAACAAAAGCGATAAGAACAAAAACAAGAATATTAAATTCAAACATGTTAATCCACCAGTAATTATTTCATTAAGTTAGATGTAGGAAATGTAACGAGAAATATAAGAGTAATTAGCAAGTTAAAGGTTAATTTATCTGTAAAAACATATGAAAGATATAAATTTTTATAAATCGAAAGTAGATTACCAAACCATGATTAATGATTTGGTAATTAATAAGGCATGGAAAATTCAAGATATACCATTAAGACAGAAAGAGGACTTAAAATAGGACCAGGATAGGGAGATCAAATCCAACCACCTAACTCTCGCTTGATAATATTAACAAGAACTCGGATTCCAGCTTCGGTATCATTTAGACAAGGTATTGCTGCAAAATTCTCGCCACCATTCTCTTTAAAGATATCTCCATTTTCTTCAGCAATTTCTTCTAATGTCTCAACACAATCAGAAGCAAAGCCGGGCGTAATAATCGCGAGGTTTTTAACACCTTCTTTAGCAAGAGCTTCAACTGTTTTGTCAGTATATGGTTGTAACCATTCTGCTTTTCCAAATCGAGATTGGAAAGTTAAGCGCAATTGATTTTCATCCATACCAAGTGCTTCTCTTAAAAGACGTGCTGTCTTGGCACAGTAACAATGATAAGGGTCGCCCTTATCAAAATATTCCTTTGGCAGACCGTGAAAAGATGCAAGAATAATGTCAGGTTTAAAGGAAAGTTGAGATAAGGAAAGTCTCAATGAAATTGCCAGAGCTCGAATATAATCTGGGTCATCATGATAAGTAGGCACACCTCTAATTGTAGGTTGCCAGCGCATTTTTTTCAGAACATCAAAAGCTTTATCATAAACCGTAGCGGTTGTTGGGGCTGCATATTGCGGATAGAGTGGAAATAACAATATTCGATCACAACCCTTATCTTTAAGACTTTCAATACCATGTGCAATTGAAGGAGTACCATAGCGCATGGCCCAATCAACAATGATATTGTCATAATTATTAAAAGCCTCAGAAACTTTTTCGGATTGCGCTCGGGTGATTGTTCTCAGCGGAGATTCGTCAAGTTCATTATTCCAGATTGAACGATATGCTTCGCCAGAAGAAAACGGTCTTTTAGTTAGAATGATACCATTTAATATAAACCACCACACGATTGGATTGACTTCTATAACCCGTCTATCGGATAAAAACTCCTTCAAATATCTTCTCATGGACCAATAGTCAGTAGCATCTGGAGTGCCAAGATTAATAAGAAGAACACCAACGCGGCCAATGGGGACATGAGGGTGACCTCTGGGGATATGATTTAAATTAGGTTTAAATGAATCGTCTATGGAGATATCATTCATATAAGGGGCTCCTGCAGGAATATCTGTCTTACCATCTTGTTCGTCTTTAGGATTTGCCACAAACAAAAGAGATTCTCTAGAGTAAATACCTAATTAATATGTATTTTGTTTAGAATGATTTGTATTTGTTTAGACATAAACCAAAGGGGTGAAGACTGATAAACACAAATGTTCTAGAAAATTATTTGCTTTACAATTTATTCCACAGGAAATTAACAGCTGTTTAATCTGCTTAATTTGGAATTATTGTCTCTTTTTTGCAAGTATAAGTGTCCAGTATGTTTTCATTCTGGAATATTTATTATGGACAAGTGCCAACCCAATATCCTCAGCCTCTGTAAGCAAAAGATTCTTGTTATGACCAGGACTTTTCTTCCATGCATCTAGAAGGTTTTCAAAATTATATTGCCCTGCACCTATGTTTTCTGCAGCTATTTCAGCAGGGTAACCTGTTCTTAAAACGCGTTTCCAAGGATCTGAACCATCTGACCCCAAATGTGAAACCAAATCTGAATTCGCCATGTCGTTCGAATGATTAAGGGCAGCTGTTACAAGATTTTTGTCCAACTTTAATGAATTAAGACCCATTTTTTTTCTGTAAGTATTAATTTTATCCAAAGCAATTTTTTTATTGAATACTGGTATTTCAATACTCTTAGATAAAGTCTTTACTTTGCTATTATTTTTGTGAGGAAGGATCTTTTGGGCTTTATTCTCAGGATGTTCAATAGAGGTATACTTGGAATAGTTCTTATAACCTTCTGATTTATTGGTGTTATTATCGTTCGATGATTGAGTATATTTTAGATTTTTTGGAGAAACGTGCAAGCTGCATGCAGGGAGAATAAAATAGATTAAGTTTAATGTAGTAAAGTATAAAACATATTTCACAATTTTTATCTCCAAAAATATATTTGGTTTATAGTTTTTTATAGTTAATATTAAAATAACGTACGTTAATATTATTTGACATTACTTAATGAAGTCATAGAGGGGGAATGAAAAAAGAGTATGAATTAGAAAAAAGTAAAAACATCATTTTTTTATTGATAAAAACACTATATAAGTGAATATTAAGAATTGAATACAACTTAAGCAGGTTTGTGTGGGAAAATTGTCTGCTTGTAATTTTTAGTACCGAACGAAATAGTTTGAGGACATAAAATGTCAGTAGAAGTATTTGAAGACTTTGTTAAAATTACAGAGTGTGCAAGTACATTTTCGTCTTTGGTTCAACTATTTACTAAAAGCATGCAAGGATATGGGTTTAATAACCTTGTATTGTTTAGAACCAAAGAGGGTCGATTAGTGGCCATACCCGTCGCACACATGGATGAAGAAATCGCTGAATTTTATTTGAAAACAAATATTGTTTTCGAATATTTGAAACAAACTCCGCGTCCTTTATTTTGGAATAATATACCTAACCAAGAAAGTCTGGACAATAATCACAGAAAAATCGTTGAAAGTTTTGAAAAAGTTGGTGCGACCACTGGCATAGCAATTCCTTTGCCCTCCACAGAAAAAGAACAGTCAATAATCTTCTTAACTGGTGATAATAATTCGGATGTTTGCAAAGATGATCTTCCATACATAAACGCAAAATGTATGCAATTCTGGCTGAACATGAATAAGTTTGATAATATTCATGGTGTTAAATATGATAACGTTGTTGATGCTATGCTGACACCAAGAGAAATTGAGTGCCTTGAATTGTGTTTAAGCTTTGAATCAACAAAGTCAATTGCAAACTTCTTGGAAAGAACAGAGCAAACTGTTCAATTTCATATATCAAATGCGATACATAAGCTTGGCGTGCAAAACAGAACACAAGCGGTAGCAAAGGCATGTATATTGGGATTAATAGGAAAATCTCTGAAATAAGATTAAAATTTTAACTTTATCTGTGTGACCTAAAGAACACTACAGTATGCAAACAATAATTCCATTGATAAAGTCTTTAATGCGGCATCTAAAGGAAGGTAGATTATCCGTTTGTAATTATTGACTGTGATAAATCTAGGAAACTATTATGCTTTGTGACAAAAATTGCAAAGTAATCCTCTGAAATTTATCAAAGTAGTAAGACGATTATCTGCGGCCCTCTAGTAAATTTGTAAAGTAATGCGTAACAATGAAAACGAGGCGTCTTATGTTTCCAGACTATTATAAGGAAATACGTTTATCTAAAACTACCCCCCTAACTGTACCAGAAGTTATTTATCTTTTAGATCAAATAGAAGATGAACTTTCAAAAGATAAAATAACTGAGCAATTTGCTCCATTTCTGAAATTTGTTTCAAAACAATTAAGAGAGATGCGTCGTTTAGCTCTTGAAGTTGCTGAGGAAGCTGAGCAAATGGGGCCATCAAATATTAAGAATATCTTACCAAACTAAGCAAATGACACAATGATATTTGTCATGATAACCAATTATGTTTTGTAGTTGGTTATCTACAAAATAATTCTTTAAAAATGTTAATAATTGTCTTCAGTATATTGTAAATGAAGAAAAAAACGCATTTTTTTGTGTATCAATCAAGCCCTGCGTATATGATTTTATTGTCAAATCAGCTATAAGAATTAATTGCATAAATACAACATATATAACCACATTGATGAATAAATCTAATCTCTTCAAAGCTCGTTAATAAGCGCTTAGGATTTTACAGATATGCATAATAAATGCATGATGTAAATTATAAGGAAAATATATATAGTTGTGATCGATAGGGCGAATTAGCAGACATCTAGTGATGTATAGATGTTTAGCATTGAAGATATGACAACAGAATAATCAGCTGGGAAGTGGAAGCAAACCATGAGCGAAGGAATGCTTGATCAATCCAGCCTAGCCCGAATAATTGTTCTGCGTATTTTGTGTGCTGGGGATACAGGGTGTACCTTTTCTGATCTTAAAAATGAGATTCAACCATTTGTATCGCATCGACTAAGTCCAGGCGAATGGCGCCAAACTCTTAAAGATGTATTGGATAATTTGTTAGAACAAAATTTAATCGGAACTCTCAATAAAGACCGGTTTGTAGCTCAAAATGATGGGCTGAAGTCTGTATTGGATTTTCTAAATTTAAAAACTTTACCGACGAAGGATTGGAAAGAGTTCAAAGCTGTTTATCTGATAGCAAAAGCGTTAGAGCTAAAGTCAAGGTCCTCAAAAACCCTCAAGCCTTTAAAAATGGCTGAAGGAATTCGAGCTGCAATAGTAAAAAAATATTTTAACTTACCTTTGAAAGCAGAAATACCTGGGGCAGTACAAATAAGAAATGCGCTAGCTTTACATACGATCGGAGAAGCTTTTGAAGCACCTAAAGAAAGTAAGTTTTCAGGAAACTCTAGAGTCCCGGAAAAGTTGGCACTATTTCTGGCCAGTCGAAAGTTACACAGACCACGAGAGGTGGAAACTTCAAGCCAACTTTTAACACTTCTTGCCGCAGAGGCTGTCGGCTCATTACAGGCAGATCCGAGTGCTTTGCGACTTGCATTAATTCGTAAATTAGTAAATAGGTCTGAAAAAACGAAGGTCAATAAAGATGAAAGCCTGCTATTAAAATCATATGATCTTCCGAAAACATCTATGGATTTAGTGAAGTTTTCAGGAATCGTTCATAAACTTGCTAAAACACGGGCTAAAGGTTGGTCAGGAAACAAACGCGCATATATTTCCCATGTTTGGGATTGCATAAAGAATGAAAAAACAGATTTAAAACTAGATGAGCATGCGTTTAAATCCATGCTGACAGATGCCCATAGAGCAGGGCATCTCACGCTCGCAATTGCTGATTTGCGAGACAAAGAAAATATTACAGATATTCAGAATTCAGTTACGCGTTATAAAAACACAGAGTGGCACTTTATCCGCGTAGAAGATTAGAGGTAATGAATGGACAGCGTTCAGAATTTAATGTGTTCCGAACAAGCTTCTTGGGTCTTTGATCATAATATCACCTGGGAAGACGATGTATGGAAAGCGGACTATTTTGATGTAGAGCAGGTGCATCGTACCGCGCGTAAAAAATATTTAGATTTATTGTTTGCAATTACTGAGGGAAATACTCAGGTACAATCTCGTATCTTAATGTTCCAAGGGCAATCAGGGGCAGGGAAAACACATCTCATTAGGGCATTAAGGTCCTATTCCCATTGCGCTGATAAAGGTTATTTTGGCTATGCGCAAATGACACCGGACATTAAAAACTACGCAGACTACTATTTGCGCAGGCTAATAAATTCCTTAGAAAAACCATATAGTCCGATACAGGCATCTGCAAACAGTTTGTCCAGACTGACCAATGCATTGGTTTCTGACGCAGAACTCATCCCAGAAGAGGATCTGAGCAAACTACGTGATGAGGATTTGTCAAACATAGACTTGGCACGTTTAATCATGAATATTGCAGATGGTATCGTCTCATCTGATAAATTCATAGATCAAGAATTAGATATCAATATTGTAAGGGCACTGCTTTATCTTCAGCGTAATGATCCAAAAATTGATCAACGTATCAGGCAGTATCTTTATGGTCGTCATTTGAATGAGTTAAGCAGTGAGTCCGTTGCTGCATTAGACCCAAATGATGGAGAAGATCGTTCGTTTGAGATTATTGAGTCAATAGGCCGTTTAATGTGGACGACTGAAAAAGCGGCAATGGTTTTTTGTATTGATCAGGTTGAAGACTTAAGGTTTTATGATGATGCTGAAGAGCGGTTCCAAAAAGCAATAAGAGACTTAATACAAATTGCGAACCGAGTGCCATCCGCAATAATACTTATTTCCTGCTTAGATGATTTTTATTTTCAAATGAGAGAATTTTTACCCCAATCATTTGTAGATAGAATTGAGAAAGCTGGCCCGGTTATCTTGCGAGAATCTCGCACGGAAGAAGAAGCACGGCTTATCCTTAAGCGCCGACTGAAGCACATTGTGTCAAAGTCAGAAGATACAACTGAAGCTGAGGTCGAACAGGTATTTGGCGATACCTTTGTCAACGAAATGGCGGGCCTCTCAACCAGACGTCTTCTAGAAGCTGCTGAAATAAAACGTCGTGAAATATGTGGTGAAGAGATAGCTGAAGAAGACAAAATTCAAAAAGTCTCTCCAACACTCATGCCGGATCAACAAAAAGAAAATGAAGTCAGTATGATCCAGCAGAAATGGGAGCATTTTGCCTCTGCTCATGAGGCCGATATCCCATCTGATGAAGATGAGTTAATTAATATCCTTACCTCTGCCCTGCTATTGAGCCGCGAAGAAGGAATGGCTGATACGCGCGTATCAGTTGAGCCATCTTGGATTGAAGGTGTTTCTGCGATTGATTTAACGCTCGAATATACAGACATGCCGACAGTCGAATATAGACTTTTTGTTTGTAATAAAGGGAGCCAGGGGGGCGGATTAAAGAGACAATTGGAAAAAGTTCTATGCAGCACGGAAAATAAAGACTCAATTATTTTAAGAACAAGTGATTTTCCACCAAGCAAGAAAAGTGCAACAAGTGATTTATTAAGACAGTTTAATCAGGATGGTGGTCATACTCTTGTCATTCCGATCTATGAGTGGGAACGTATAATCACACTTCAGGAATTTAGGGATGCGAATAAAAGCCAGACAGGTTTTTCAGATTGGATGAAAGTTTCGCGCATCTTAAAAGATCTGCCAGGTATTCGTTATCTACTAAGATTGGATTTAACAGAGACAACGCAACCAAAGTCTGCTCAACCAATCAAAATGGTGGAAAATACCGCAGATCAAACAATTCAACAAGTTCATCACATCAATGGAACGTCTGCTAATGGGCAGATGCAAAATGCTGAAAGTAACATCCATCATGTTGATTTTGCCAACAAGTCAATTGATATGGAAAATAATGACTTGGTAGCAGAAGAGCAAAATGGCGAACAGTCTGAACAACAAACTGAAGAACTTGTATTAGAAAATGAAATAGAAGAACTGGTTTCTGATCCAGATAAAATTAATGTCGGTCGGGTAATTGAAAATAAAAAAGAACAAGTCATTTTCCCTGTAAATACCTTAAAACGTCATGCTGCAGTATTAGGTGGCTCAGGTAGTGGTAAAACAACACTTGCTCTGAACATCATCGAACAGCTTTTGGATAGAGAGATCCCTGTCATCCTCATCGACCGCAAGGGTGATTTATGTAGCTATGCAAACCCAGAAGTTTGGGAAGATGACTTAAGTTTAAGTGATGAGCGGCGCGAAATTCGTGAAAAACTAAAAGAAAATTTAGATGTAGCAGTTTACACGCCTGGTCGCATTTCAGGACGTCCAATATCCATCACATTGATGCCAAATGGTGTTGCAGATCTTCCCGCTCATGAACAGCAACAATTGGCAAATGTATCAGCTGCTGCCTTAAGTGATATGTTACACCTAGGTAATTCAGCGACGCATCAAAGACAGGGTGGAATTCTGACTGTTGCACTTCGCTTATTAGGGGCAATCAGTGCAAGAGAAGTCACACTTGCTGACCTGATAGGTCTTCTTGAGGATGACCATAGCGAAGTTGTCGATGAAACATATCGTATGGACCCTTCTGGTAAACTAAGAAGAGATCTTGTTGCACAGCTTGATTCATTACGTCATAGAAATTGGGCCTTGTTTGAAGGAGGCGGGGAACCTCTAACAATGGACTCTCTTTTGGGATTGGGTAAATATGCACGCTCAGATAAAACACGTCTTTCTGTAATTTATACCGGTTTCTTGGGTGACAATGAAAATATCCTCTTTTGGGTCGCCCAGTTCCTTGCAGAAGCTCTACGTTTTTGTCAAAGAAACCCAAATGAAGATCTTCAAGCAGTTATCATGTTTGATGAAGCTGACTTATACATCCCTGCAAATTCAAAACCTGCAACAAAAGAGCCTCTTGAAAGTTTGCTTAAACGAGCACGCTCGGCAGGAATCGGCTTGATGTTGGCAACGCAAAGTCCTGGTGACTTAGACTATAAATCAAGAGACCAGATAACATCATGGTTTATTGGTAAGGTTAGGGAAGATACAGCTTTAAGGAAACTAAAAGCTGCATTTACAAGCGAAACGGGTATTGATCCTGCAGCTGTATTACCAAACCAAAAAGTTGGTGAGTTCCACCTGATTCAGGAAGGAGCAATTAAATCAATTAAGGCAGAAAGATCATTGGTTCAGGCAGATCAAGTTCCGTTTGATCGCATTGAAGATCTTGCGGCAGATACCGCAAGACATCCAACAAAACGAAAGCGTAAAAACCAACTCCTGTTTGATTTTGGATAATGAATTGCTAAAACGAATATTCTTTTCAGAGCGCATATATGTTCACAAATATGTGCTCTGGATGTGAATATAGTATTTAAAAAAACAAATAGTTATAAGTAACAATAACTTAACTCATATTTCTAATAACATTTGAAATTTCCAGAATAGAACAATTTTAAAAACTGTGATGAATATCACATCTTCCCCTGAGCCTCTATGACAATATGATTTCAACATCAAGACATCATTAAAGGAAACGGGAGATATTATGATGAATACGATTTCAATGGTAAATTCTGAAATTTTGAACACACCTCTAGCTGAAAAAATTGAGAATAAGTGTTCTGGAATATTCTTAACGAAGAGTTCTGCAAAAACTGCATTAGCATGTGTTATGGCAGTAGGCCTAGGTGTAGCCTCAATGTTCTTTGGAACTGAACTGTAAAACAAAATTGTATTAGGCTTAATATAACAAACAGTTTATTCTACTTTTGACATATTTTGTTCCATTGTGCTTTAATTCAGCGCCTATGAATTGAGTTATGGTGATACTTAATATGCTTTTACAAAAATATAATATTTCAAAAACAAACGAAGAATATACCCGGCTCGGTCTGAGAGTTATTTGGTTTATAAAAATTATTAACCCAATCATATGTGTGAGCTTAATCGTAACATTATTAAGCTCTGACATTATTTTTCAGAATATTTGGCTCATCCTATTAGGAGTTTTTGGAGCTTTTTTTGCCAATGCAACTGGTGTTGGTGGAGGAATCATATTTGTCCCTGCCTTTTATTATTTAGGTCTGTCAAATGCTTCGATACTTACATCGAGCATTTTAATTCAGTGTTTTGGTATGACAATGGGATCAATGGCTTATCAATCCCATAGGCTAGCCAATCCCCAAAAGGGTCGTCTTAGCACATCAAATTTTTACTTCATTGCAATATTGGTGAGTGTCTTTTCAAGCATTTCCGCCGCTTTGTGTCTGCATTACAATATAAAAGCGTCTAATGATATAATTGTATTATTTAAATATCTCTCATTAATTCTTGGATGCTTCATGCTCTTTTCTTTATTGTTTGGAAATAAAACAGAAAGAAACCCTGAAAACAATTTAAATTTTGAGATCATTCCTTTGATAATCGTTGGCATTGCTGGAGGGGTATTGGTCTCGTGGATTTCTATAGGTGTTGGTGAGCTCTTAGCAGTATATCTAATTTTACGAAGATATGACGCTGTTGATGCAATCGGACTTGCTGTTGTGACAACATCTGTAACAGTTTTATGTTGCGCATTCTTTATCTGGGATAATCCCGCGTTAAGATTAGATATTGCTTTAATGGTAGCACCAGGGGCAATAATCGGGGGATATATCGCTCGTCTAACAGTAACCCGCATTGGCGCTAACCCAATAAAATGGTTATGTACAATTTGGATATTATTATCAGCAGTAGTTGTTTAAGAGGATTTCAGAAGAGATAGAAATACCGAACTCAGACTTGAGGGGTAAGATAAGTCTGAGTTCGGAGTTTTCCGCATAATTCCTATAACGGGGTACGCTATTTATAGTTTAATACTCAATACGCTTTACACTTACTGACAGCATAGTCATGTATTTGGGGGCATGAAAATACTGCTTTACTCAATACGCTACTAAATTTACGCAACAATACTAACTTACTCAGATACTCAATACTTTTTACGCTTACGCAATACAACTACGCAATAACTCATACGTATACGCAACTCAACTGATACAAATACTCAAACACTACAAGTACGCATTACTCATGATACTCTACACAACGAATAAGACAGACTCATGAACACAGGTAAAAAACGCATACCATCATGAATACTAAGACGTTTTAAAACACTCACGTCTTGCTACACAACGCAACTTACTGGATACGCAAAACCAATTAAAACCATGTACTCTTAACGCAACAATACGCAAACTTAATAAAACGCTTAACTCTACTACACTTACGCAACTCATACACTACTTAAATACAAGCAAACTCGATACACTCCGCTTGCAACATGATTTTGCTATTTCCATGAGGGGGCTAGAGCAAGAAATAGCAAATACGCTCATGTTTAAATTGAGGGTAACAGAGTGGGGCAGATAATTTTCCCTGTTACTCTCAAATTTGGCGGCAAATACATTCAAGAGGGTGGCGACGAAACGCGGGACTATGCCATACGAAGCCATCGGTGGTTCTGTTCTTTTGAATGTATTTGCCTAACTTCATTAACTCCTGTCTCAGTTCTTATATGTTCAACTGCCTACAGCATGTTCGAAAAGATTAAGCTGAAGAGACGCAGAAGAATTGATATTGGGGGTATTATCATTTCCTCTCACTTCAAGTATTTCTTTCCTATTTAAAGTATTAAAATTATTTCCAGATCTTTTCTCAAGTATTCTAGAGATAATCTTATTTGTTTCCGCTCCAACTGGTGTAAAAGTAGACCCTTTACTCATGGATTTCACTCTCTGTTAACTTTTGTTTTATAATAAATCCTATATATGTTCTCTTTTGGTTCTTTCAAGTGCCTGGCGTTTTTTTATCGCCTTGTTGAGTTTTATTTCTACTCAAGATTATGTTTACAATGTGAACGGTATCTGTCCCAATTTTGACAATTGTTAACCCTTTGTTAACCATAACTTTTTTAGTCCTCTGGCAGAGGAAAACTTTCGCAGATTCTCTAAAAACCAGACATAAAATATGTGTCATTTGAAACACATGGCAAGCATTTTGATTCGTTTTAACGATTTATTAAGAATTTTATTAACTGAAAAAAAGCTTCTTGATGAAAGGATTATATTGGTAAGCTAAACCAGTTTATCAATAGAATTTGGCGAGTAAAAAAATGATTCTTTTTTTGCGAAAAATAATCTTTTAAAAATTTGATAATTTTTCGCAACCATGTCGATTTATGACAAAAATGAGGCTGCCATCAACCTTCATGTAAGAGGACAAAACTGACTATACGATTTTCAAAGCAAGAGATCGGCTCAAGAAGCATCTATGAAATAATCACCTTGAGGAGGCCCTCCAAACAAATGTTTGGCAGCCTGCATCTTCTCTTTAGGGAAATGCTCAAAAGATTTTTCGTGATGTTCTTGAGAAGCCCAACTCTCAATAACAACGAATTTCTCTGAGTTTTTAGCACCTCTATAGATTTGAGTATCAAGACACCCATCAACCTGGCTCATATGAGCCATTAAATCTTTAAGGAAAACATGAAGACCATCGGAATGACCTTCTGAGGCTTGAAATTCATAAATACGCAAAATACTCATAATTCCACCTTAAAAAATAAATTAATCTTTGCGACCGAATAAACCATAAGCGCCAATACCAGCAAGCAAAGCAGAAAATATAGCATTATAGCCAGCAAAAGAAATCCCTAGAAAACGCCAGGGCGCTTCATCACATCTTATAAAACGTGTCGTTTTAAGTTTTTCCAGAATGCCTGAAGCACCACCACCGACATCGCCTCCGCCAGCACAAGAAGCTGGTCCATCCCACCATTTCCATTCAATGCCAGAATGATAAACCCCAAAAATGCTGTTCGCTATAAATGCAAGCACCACGGCAGCTAATATAATATAGACAGCAATCTTATAATCATGTCGATAAAGCAAAAGAGCAGGAACAAGGCTAGCAATAGCAAAATAATAAGCCCATCTTTGCTTCAAGCAAAGCGGGCAGGGGGCATATCCGCCAAAGATCTCAAACCCCCAGGCAGAAGCCAAAATCACCAGACTTGCAGTAATGAGTGTCACGAGGGACATATACAATGGCGGGGCTTTTTGCAGGTCAGCGAACATATCAAGCTCTTAATTTTAAAAAAGATTATTCATAACCATTAGCTTAAAACAGAGACTTAATAAAGGACTTCGCGATTTCAACACCTTCCATCCCAAAAATAACTGTCACAGCCACGAGCATCGCCACCCAGGCAGACCCGATAATGGCACCAGCCAGCACAGCAAGACCATCCCTCATCAAAACCCCAATCGCCATCAAAGCAATACCAAGGCTTGGAACAGTATTTGTCAGTGGAATAGGCACACAGACTGACAAGGCCATAATGAAACCAAGAAGTCCAATAATATTGCTGAAAATACCGTGGGTAATAAAGCCAAGTCTTGGGAACACCAAAGACTGAATTCTTCTCAGCCAGGGGGAAGAGGTATCGATAATCTTATCAAGCTTGTCTTTTGACAAAGACCTCTTCTTTATCGCCTGCGGCATCCAGATTGTATGGCGTCCAAGTGCCTGTTGGGCCGTTAAAAGCAAAAGCGGGCTTGCGAGCAACACATTGATCCCAGGAGGAACGGGCAAAGGAAGCGCCATGGGTAACGCGAAAATAAACAGAAAGAACCCAAAGCCTCGCTCATGGAAAGCCTCAAGAATTTCCCCAAAACTAATGGACTCTTGAGTAACACTTTCCTGTAGGTCGCCCAAAAGGTCAGTCATGCTGCGAATTTGTGCTTGTGTGGTCATTGTTCAACCGCTCTTATTAATTGCCACAAAGAAAAGATGAAAGTGTGGGAGATATCTAACAAATATCCTAAGAAAAATAATGTTATACTGTCTTTTAAAGTAAAGAAAATAACAGTCAAATTGAAAAACACGAACTTATATATTGACGCAGCATATTCTATGCTTATGATCACGTTTCACATCTACCGACAATCGTCTCAATCCTTAATAAGAGGCCGATTTTCATACCAAAGTGCGGGTGTGGCGGAATTGGTAGACGCGCGGGATTCAAAATCCCGTTCCTTCGGGAGTGGGAGTTCGATTCTCCCCACCCGCACCATTCAAAACACTATGACTACCAATGATTCAGCACTTAAATAATCTTTTCCCACCAGCTTAGAATGTCTCAAAATATAAAATTAACAACTGTTATTAGCTTTTTTTTAGGATAAATAATCTATAATTAGTCACTAAATTAGAATTTTTCAACTCAAAGCTATATAGGCCATTGAATGTTTAAGAGATTTCTTATCCTTACCGCAAGTTTAATAATGTTTTCAGTTTCATCACACGCTGCAGAGTTAAAATGGGTCGGGTGTGGTATTTCAAAAAAAGCCTTCATGAATGCGCTTGCTAAAGCCTATCAACAGAAAACAGGAACATTGATTAAAATAGGTGGCGGTGGAGCAACTAAAGGTATTAGGCATGTGGCTTCAGGAAAGGCACACATGGGTGGAAGTTGCCGGCATAAAATTATGGCACATGAAGAGACTAATTCACGTTTGATACCAGTAGGTTGGGACTCAATAGTCATGATTACCCATAAGTCAAACCCAGTCAAAAATTTGACCAGTGATCAACTAAAACGCGTACTCACTGGCAATATAACGGATTGGGGTGAATTGGGTGGGCCTAATGCACCTCTTAAGCTTGGAATTCGCAAAGGAAAGATTTCAGGTGTTGGGCTTATGACTCGTCAATTATTGTTTCAAGATCCCAATTTAGACTTTACTGAGAAAGCCGAACAATTTAAATCATCGGGACCACTGGAGAAATTTGTTGAGAATGAACCATTGGCATTAGCAGTCACAGGTATTAGTAGCGCTCGTAAAAGAAACGTGAATATCTTAGCTCTAGACACAATCGAACCGAGTTACACTAATGTTGCAAAAGGGACATACCCTCTCCATCGTCCACTCTACTTAGTAGTTCCTAAAGACAGTACAAAAGAAATCAGAAGCTTTGTGACTTTTATTAAAACAGCCAAAGGACAAGAGATTATTAAGAAGCAGGGCACCGTTAATATGAAAGATGGCAGAGCACTCTGGAAATCCTATCGCAAAAGAGTAAGAGACGCTCGTAAAAAAAGTGGCAAACTCTAGAGCCCAGAAGTTCTGATTATTAAGAAATGTATATTTTCATTCCTCTTTATCGGTTAGTCTTGATAGACTAACCGATACCTTATATGTACTAGCCTTCCCTTTAAAACCACACATCTTAATCACCTATCTATCCCCATAAGCAATATAAAATTCCTTCTCCCCTGCTAGCTTCAAAGCGATCTTCTTCTCCAAAGGCACTTCACTGGTATAGTCTCGATAAAGTGAGGCAAGATAAATTCCAAGTTTTTTGGCCATTGCCTCATCCAACATATCATCACACATAAAACCAAGATAACTTGCCCCAATACCAAACAGAGTACAACCAAAGTCACTCAATAAAATTTGAGCCAGCACATAATTCTGGAAAGGTGTGTAGTCGCCATGAAAATAACCATTTGGATAAGCGGCTAATGCTTCAGGAGTAGATGTGACAGGAACAATTTGAACAAAACAAGTCTCTTCTCTTGGGCGAGATTTTAGGTCCATAGTGGTTATAATTGAACCTTCACAATGTTCACTGTCTTCATTCCACAGCAGTTGTCCTTTCAAATAGTCTGAGGATTCTTTTTTGGCTTTTGCCATAAAATTTTTATAGCGAATGGGAAATTCGTCTTTTAGAGTGAGGTATCCCTTATGCTCTAAGCGTCCTTGATGCTCTTCAAAGGCGTCAGGAGGAAGCCTAGTAAGGTCATGGCCATCTGTATCATCAAGGTCATGCGTAATGGTAGTATGCATACTTGTATATGCGGCCTGCCAGATATTGTCGAGAGTAGCAAACAGTGTATGACCCGCATGTGCATCTCTTTTAGCGCGAATAAAATGAGCAATTTCTGCAAGAGTAAAGTTCCCAGTAAGTTTATAACCATCACATAATAAAGAAGCAGAGGCTTCAGTAGTCCTTTGGTCATAAGCTTCGGCATGACAGATAATATCTTCAGGATTTGAACTCATGTAATCAATCCATTTTATAGATTGTTTTTTAACCTTAATTTCTGTAAGTCTCAATTTTTATAAACGCATTCCAAAGTGTAGTTGAATAAGAGTTCAAATTCCATCCCTCAAATATTATCCCCTCTGTCGAACCTTTTTGTCTATTGAAGCGACCCATCAATAGGAACAAGAAAGAGGAGAAGTTCGATGTCCAGCTCATTCAGATACTTGGCCACAATGACCATCATCGCAATATCCTTGCTTGTGGTTTATGTAACAATCGTCTCGGCAAAAGGCCTGCCAAAGTGCCATTGTGAAGCCCAGGCTTGCTCATGTATAAGAGAATTAGGAGCAAGCTTGGCCGTATGGCATGAGGTTTACAGAACAAATAAATCTGTAGATGAAACATTAACACAATTTCAACTATGAAAAATTGTCAACCCATTGAATATATTGCAATAAAAAACATCAAAAAAGTTATCCTCACCCAAAAAACCTCCCATATAATGGTAAGCGTCTGTTTGAGACAGAAGGTTTTGTGCACTTAAAATTAAAAATCTTCCAAGTCTCTTAAGCTTTTACGCGGTCATACTAGGTAAGGACATGCTAGACCTCCGAGGCAGTTTTATGTCCCGTAAAAACGACAGGCCACGAGCATGGGTTTTTCACCCCTGGTCACCCACAAGGCATAGGATACCTGTCGAGGAGTCTTTGAATTCCAAAACACTTTAATCAGCAGGTTGCCTATGCAAAGTTTTCAGCGGCGAAAAGCCCACGCGACCAGCTATCGCCAAATTTTTTTGGGCAAGGCGCGCGAGAGTGCAGTGTAGTAAACCTACATAAACGAACGCGCAACGCAGCCCAGGGAAATCTTGGAAGGCAGCTGAGACCATAGCTGATAATTAAAAAACAGCGTTTGAGACTTTACAACCTGGTATGCTTTTGGCTGCCGGGATATCGGTGCTTCTTTATTAGTTGTCGTTCATGCGCCACGAAGGCTGCACGCCTCAATGGCGCTAGTCCTCAAAAAAGTGCCTTCGCACTTTTTATCGTCCAGAGTTTCCTAAAATAGTTAGAAAAAAGTATTGGACAATAACGAACATAAAATGTTCGTTTGCGGACCTCGAGCCTTTAGCTCGCCCCCGCGGAGCGATTGACTGAAAGTCAATTCGCGTGAGCGAAAAAACGTACAATAAAGAATGCGAAGAGCATTCGTTTGCGGACCCCGAGCCATAAGTCCTTCCCGAAAAGATGGGGACCGGTTTTCGGAAAGAAGGACAATAAAGAATGCGAAGTGCATTCTTTTGCGGACCTCGGCGCTCGTTCGCGCCGCCCCCGCGGAGCGATTGACTGAAAGTCAATTCGCGTGAGCGAAAAGATGGACAATAAAGAATGCGAAGAGCATTCTTTTGCGGACTAGCGCCATTGAGGCGCGCAGCCTTCGTGGCGCCTGAACGAAACTGCTAAATATTGACATTAACATGAAGCGCACTCTGTCTCATTGCATTCTCTAACCAATAAGCGCAGTATCCGCTACAACAAATCAGCTCTAAGATAAAACGGACCTCCACCTCATATGCGTGATGAAACTCAAAAAACAATAAGCACCCTAAGACTACAAATAGCCGTATTCATACTCGTCGCAACAGCCTTTACAAATGTATATATCACGCAACCTGTGCTCCCCATTCTACAACAAGAATTCGCAACGGAACTACTTTATGTCTCCTTCACCGTATCGGCGACAATCCTTGGAATGGCATTAAGCACCTTACCATTCGGTGTTCTGGTCGATAAATACCCCATTCGCCCAATCATCCTCACAGGTGGAATAGTCATAGCAATGTGTGGAGCAATTGGGCACTATGTTCAGGACTTAAATATTCTCATACTTTTGCGCTTTATCCAAGGCCTATTCATTCCAGCCCTCACTTCAAGCTTGGCTGCTTATCTTGCCAAAAGCCTGCCAACAGAAAGACTATCAGTTGTCATGGGCTCATACGTTGCAGCAACAGTTTGTGGAGGGCTCGGAGGGCGTTTATTAGGAGGATGGATTCATAACCCATTACACTGGAGATATGCCTTACTTTCCGCGGCAATATTGATGTTAAGCGCAGTTATTATCGCCATTTACACGATGCCATCGGTCGCAAAAAAACTTGAAGATACATCTAAGAAGATAAAAACAAGCACTAGAGATATTCTAGGCCGTTGGCCTTTATGGCGAAGCTTTATCACAGCCTTTGGAGGCTTCTTTATCTTCTCATCAATGTTCAATTATCTTCCATTTCGTTTAAGTGCAGAGCCATTCTCTCTAGGAACAGATATCATCACAAGTATTTATCTGGTCTATATTATTGGAATTTTCATGGGGCCAGTGTCTGGACGTTTGGTCAATAAATTTGGAGGAGGCATAACACTCATCACGGGGTGCCTGTTCATGGGATTAGCAATGCTTCTAACTCTACTGCCATCATTGCTTGCAATATGTATAGGCCTGTTTCTACTATGCGCAGGGTTTTTTACTAGCCATGCAGCAGCAGTCGGAAATCTCAACCGTAGACTATCAAGTGGCCAAGGTCGCGCTAATGCACTTTATGTTCTGTTCTATTATGTGGGGGGCTGGGTTGGCATTAGTATAAGCGGCTTAGCATATGAATATGGCGGCTGGAATAGCATGATAGCCCTTTGTATGTGCCTGCTACTCGTGCCTCTGATTATTGGAGTGAATGAATATAGAGAAAAATAAAATAAGAGAAGGCAAGGTTATTTCTAACTTTGCCTTCTTGAAAAGAGATATAAATTTAAACCATTTCACCCTTCTTCTTCTGGCGCATACGGTGAAGTATCGGCTCAGTATATCCAGAAGGTTGATGAACGCCTTCAAACACAAGATCACAAGCAGCTTGGAAAGCAACACCATCAAAACCAGGGGCCATAGGCTCATACAGCGGGTCGCCTGAATTTTGCTCATCCACCACTTTCGCCATACGCTTGAAAGCTTCCATAACTTGCTCCTTGTTTACGATCTGATGGCAAAGCCAGTTCGCCATATGCTGGCTTGAAATCCGCAAGGTCGCACGATCTTCCATAAGTCCCACATTATGAATATCAGGAACCTTGGAACATCCAACACCTTGATCAACCCAGCGAACAACATAACCCAATATACCTTGGGCATTATTATCAAGTTCTTGTTGAATATCTTCTGGCGGCCAGTTTGTGTTCGTTGCAAGGGGGATTGTTAGGAGATCATCAAGCGAACCAGTCTCGCGAGACTTAAGTTCATTCTGAACATCTGACACCTTAACATAATGATAATGTGTTGCATGCAAAGTAGCAGCAGTTGGTGAAGGAACCCATGCAGTATTAGCACCAGCTTTAGGATGTCCAATTTTCTGTTCTAACATAGCGGACATCAAATCTGGCATCGCCCACATACCTTTGCCAATCTGTGCCTTACCCTGAAACCCGCAAGCAAGCCCTATATCAACATTACGGTTTTCATAAGAAGAAATCCAAGCTGAATTTTTCATTTCTGCTTTGCGGATCATTGGACCTGCATGCATAGAAGTATGCATCTCATCCCCAGTGCGATCTAAAAAGCCTGTATTGATGAAAAAGACACGATCTTTTGCCGCACGAATACATTCTTTCAGATTAACTGAAGTCCTGCGCTCTTCATCCATAATACCAATTTTGATCGTATTGGCAGGTAATCCTAACATTGCTTCAACTTGATCAAACGTCTTGCAAGCAAAGGCGACTTCATCAGATCCATGCATTTTCGGCTTTACAATATAAATAGAACCTTCCCGCGAATTTCGAACGAGTGTCTCATCTGATTTATTAAGATCATAAAGGGCTATCAGCGATGTCACAACAGCATCAAGAAGACCTTCAGGAACCTCATGTCCTTCACTATTGAGTACAGCTGGCGTCGTCATAAGATGACCAACATTACGAACAAGTAAAAGGCTACGTCCATGCAGTCGAAGAGTAGTATTTCCGTCAGGCTTTGTGAAAACTAGATCTTCATTTAAAGACCTCTCCAAGAGTTTTCCAGCCTTCTCAAATTGAGTCTTGAGGTCCCCTTTCATAAGGCCAAGCCAATTGCGATAAGCAACAACTTTATCTTCAGCATCAACTGCTGCAACACTGTCTTCGCAATCCATAATCGTAGACATGGCAGATTCTAAACGTATATCGCAAATTGAGGCGGGATCACTCTTGCCGACAGGGTGTTCTGGGTCAAAGGCAATTTCAATATGAAGACCATTATTAATGAGCAACAGGGATGATGTTGAATTATCTCCAATCATATATCCAGCAAATTGTCCAGGAGTCTTTAGCCCTACCTCTTCACCATTTATCACAAATGTTAAGACGTCGTTCGATACTTTATAATCATTGACATCCGCATATGAACCATTTGAAAGTGGTGCAACATCATCAAGGAAAGATTTAGCCCAAGCAACAACTTTTGCACCACGTGCTTCATCAAACCCTGAAGCGAGCGGTGTGTCTTGAGGAATAGCATCTGTGCCATATAATGCATCATAAAGGCTTCCCCATCTAGCATTTGCAGCATTTAGTGCGTAACGAGCATTCATAACAGGAACAACCAGCTGTGCCCCAGCAACTTGAGCAATTTCAGGGTCAACATTGGCCGTATTAATTGCGCATGGCCCCTGGTCTGTTTCAAGATATCCAATCTCTTTTAAAAAACTCAAATATTCATCATAGTTACGCAAAGTACCTTTTTGAGATTTCTCCCAAGTATCAATTTTATCTTGTAGGTTTTGGCGTCTCTCAAGAAGGGATTTGTTTTTGGGGGTTAAACTATAAATTATCTCTGATAAGCCTTGCCAAAACTGTTCAGAAGATAAGCTAAGCCCGGTAAGAACTTCATCTTCTAGGAAATCAAATAAAGGTTTTGCAATTTTTAGGTTTGATATTTCTATTCGTTCTGCCATGTACAATTTCTCTAATGAATAGTTTGAAGTAACTCAATCCAGAAGCATCCTATATATACAGAATCCCATATGCAACAGAACTGCATATGGGACATAAGTATACTAGTAGATTTGGGTATAACTTCAGTGGTTAAGTCTAAGTGATCAAAACTTAAAACTGTTCCTCTTCAGTTGAACCTGTGAGGGCTGTAACTGAAGAAGCGCCACCTTGAATACAAGTAGTCACTTTATCAAAATACCCTGCACCAACTTCTTGCTGATGACTAGAGAATGTGTATCCTTTGTCTAAATCTGCAAATTCACGCTCTTGTAATTTAACATATGCTGACATGCCCGTTTTTGCATAATCTTGAGCAAGGTCAAACATGGAGTGCCACATAGCGTGAATACCAGCAAGTGTTATGAACTGATATTTATATCCCATGGCTCCAAGTTCGCGTTGGAATTTCGCGATAGTTGCGTCATCAAGATTGCGTTTCCAATTAAATGAAGGCGAACAATTGTATGCCAACATTTGGTCTGGATATCTTGCTTTAACGGCTTCAGCAAAAACTCTTGCCTCTTCTAAATCTGGTTTAGCAGTTTCACACCAAACAAGATCCGCATAAGGAGCATACGCTAAACCTCTTGAAATAGCTTGTTCTATACCTGCTTGAACAACATAAAAACCTTCTTGCGTGCGTTTTCCAGTTACAAATGGAGCATCATATGGGTCAATATCTGAAGTCATTAGCGTCGCGGCATTAGCATCCGTACGAGCACAAAGAATTGTTGGAACACCCATGACATCTGAGGCAAAGCGCGCAGCAATTAGTTTTTCAACAGCATCTTTAGTTGGAACAAGGACTTTGCCGCCCATGTGGCCACATTTTTTTGCTGAAGCCAGTTGGTCTTCAAAATGCACACCAGAAGCACCAGCTTGAATCATAGCTTTAGTCAATTCAAATGCATTAAGAACGCCACCAAAGCCGGCTTCAGCGTCAGCCACGATTGGAGCGAAAAAATCAATCTGCTCTTCTGGATCCTTATCTTGTGTCCACTGTATTTCATCAGCGCGTTTAAAGGCTGAGTTAATACGTTCTATCACAGCAGGAACAGAATCAACCGGATAAAGAGATTGATCTGGATACATAGTACAAGATGTATTAGCATCTGCTGCGACTTGCCAGCCCGACAAATAAATTGCTTTAATACCAGCTTTAACCTGCTGAACAGCTTGTCCTCCAGTTAAGGCTCCCAAACATGCAATATAATCCTCTGTTTGAAGCATCGAAAAAAGTTTCTCAGCACCTCTTCTCGCATATGTATGTTCAGGAGTAACTGAACCACGAAGATTGACGACATCCGCTGCGCTATAACGTCGTTCAACGCCTTTCCAACGTGGATTTTCTCTCCAATCTGCCTCAAGTTCCTGAATTTGTGTAGCTTTTGTTTTTTGCATCATTTTATGTCCCATTTAAATATTTCTTACAAATGTTGCCGCATATAATTTTTGATCATTAGTAAAGAGCTCGACATCATTTCCGTCATCACCGATAAATTGAGCTTTATGAGGTATTATTTTACCTATAATATAATATCCTTTTGAAGCTAATCCAGATTTATAGAATTGGCTGAAAATTTTACTTGGTGTGTTTGCAAATATAGTTACAGCATCAGATTTTGAATTATTACTATTGATGCTTTGTCTATTCTCAATTATCTCATTTTCATACATAATTCATCACCTTTTATTTCTGGAAATAGGCTTAATACTTTTTGTGAAACAAACGAATATTTCACGATCTTTTCTAAAGCGTATATGTGCAGTGCATATAAATCCAGGAAATAGGTGTTGCAATGCAACTTTGTAAATATTTACAAAAAACAAATTGTGTGATTGTATAGGTCCATGACAAAAGAACAGAAACTCTTTATCGGCCACAAAGTCAGACGTTTACGCCAATTAAATCGTTTAACGCAGGCGCAAATGGCAGATGATATAGGGGTGAGTGCCTCTTATCTTAATCTTATTGAACGTAATCAGCGACCAGTGACGGCTACAGTTCTACTCAAGATTGCACAATCCTACGATATAGATATCAAAAGTTTTGCGTCGGACGATGAAGCCGAAACAAAAATGCGTTTCTCAGAAATGTTTAATGATAATCTGTTTGGAGATATTCATCTGTCTCAACAAGATTACAGGGACCTTGCAGCACTCTCTCCAGAAGCTTGTGAAGCAATTGAAAAGCTCTTTCATGCTTATAAAGATATAAAAACCTTTATCAAAGATGGCAGCACTGGAAATAGCGTTGAGGAAAAATCATCGGATCCAATCTATGAGACAATGCAATTCTTTCGTTCAAAACATAATTACATTGAGGACATTGAAAAACTAGCAGAACAGACCAGAAAAGAAGCAAAAATAGAACAGGATCATTTATTTTCTGGATTATCAAAATATTTGAAAAGCAAACACCATATTGATGTGCAAGTTCTTCCTCTTGAAGTTATGGGGGATCTGGTTAGGCGTTTTGATTATCATGGTAGACGTTTATTACTTAATGAGATGCTCTGTCCAGCTTCAAGATGTTATCAGGCTGCAGTTCAACTTGCATTTGTTGCATATAGAAATAATCTAGAAAATATTATTAAGAAGAACGGTGATTTTAAAGAAGTCACTAAGAAAGTATTAAGGCTTGGGTTGGCAAATTATTTTGCGGGTGCTGTCTTATTACCTTACAAAGAATTACTTAGAGCTGCAAAAGAAACACGCTATAATTTGGATGTTTTAACGTCACGTTTTCTCGTAACCCAAGAACAAATTTTGCATAGATTAACGACTTTACGTAAATCAGAGGACACAGGTATACCCTTCTTTTTTATTCGTATTGACAAAGCTGGAAATATTTCCAAGCAGATCACAATGCCTGGCATGGACATGCATTTCCCACGTGAAAATGCATTATGTCCCAGATGGGATATACAGAGCGCGTTTGAAAAATCACCTGCTCCAGCAATAAAACTAATAGAAACGCCAGAGGGGCAACATTTTGTCACGGTTGCACATCATATAGTAAAACACAGCCCAGGTATTAACACACCTGCTAAATCCTATGTAATAGCTATCGGTTGCCCTTATGAGCAAGCGAAGCAGATGATATATTCAGATTACATTGATTTAGATAAAGAAAAAGCAACACCCATAGGCCCAACTTGCCGTTTGTGTTGGCGTCAGGAATGTTCCTGGAGAGCTGTTCCGCCATCAACGGGAGGAAGGTTAAGTGTAGATGAATATCGCAGAGATAAACTACCCTACCAAATCATTCTTTCTGATGACTGATGTAAAATTTATCTTATTTTAAGAAAGTGAAACCAGTGCAACACATAGATTATCTCAATCAGATTTATAAATTGTACGAAAAACATGTGGCTGATGTTGGTGCTGGAGATGGGCAGTTTTCTATGCATATGCATGAGCTTGGAGCCAAAGTAACAGCCATAGAAATCGATAAGTATAAAGTTGAGCATGTGAAATCTAAAACCAATAACCAGATAAATTTCCTTTTAGGAACAGCAGAAAACTTACCATTAGAATCTGTTGGCCAAGATCTGTTGTGTTTCTTCTTCTCCTTCCATCATGTCCCAATCAATGTCCATGATAAGGCGTTAATCGAAGCACATAGAGTTTTAAATGAAAAGGGGCGACTACACATCGTAGAACCTTTGCCGGAAGGATCAATGTTTGATGTCGTAAAGCTTGTTGAAGATGAAACTTTTGTACGCACCCAATCTCATAAACGAATGCATAACTTAACAAATGAAGGCATGTTCGAATTAAAAAATAAAAAAGAATATACACTGACTCGTGAATATCCTGATTTTGAAACATTCCTTGATAAAATTGTAAGAAACAATACCGAAAGATCTGCGAAACTTCCTTTAGTCAGAGATAAAATGGAAGAAATATTCGTAAAAGTTGTAACACAAAAAGATGCTACCTACTACCTGGATCAGCCATGCATTGCCTACCATTTTATCAAAGTTTAAAGATGTTAAGAAATGAGTTAATTAAAATTGTAATTAAACTTTAAGGGAAATTTTTAAATAGCAGAAATCATAGGTATAATTATATCTGATAAAAGCTTAAAGACTGGCTAGGTAAACCCTGAAATTAACGAGATTGTAACTCTCTTCATCCACCATCATGAATATGTTTGCAGTCTTAGAGAGCGGCTCATCCACCCCAGCCAAACCTAATGTTGCAGTTAGACCTGGTGGTGGCTCTGAAGCCAATGATAGTGAAAAATTACGCCAAGGCGTAGGAATTGCACAAACCCAAAATTCAGGGACTCCTGAGTTTGAAAGGTCTGTTGAGCCCGTTTCTGAATCTCAAAAAACACGTCCCCTACCAACAGAGTTGCAATCGGAGCTTGATCGAGAGCGTGATATCTCCTTTAAACGAGAAGAAACCGCCATTGAGCGCAATCAGCAAATTGACCAACGTTTAGAAGCTCGCAGAGTCTACGAAGAAGCAATTGCAAGGCGCTTTGAGGCCCAGCGGGCTTACGATGAAGCCCGCACCAGTGAAAGCCGTGCAAGAATCAATAGTCAGGATCCTAAATCCTCAGAAGCCGCTTAAAATAAACATTTAGCCATTATCTAACCCCTGTTTAGCAATAAAGTCGCGCTCTTCCGATAACTTTTTCCTTGGTTTCGCCCCTTTGAAATTGTATAGATTTCGAGCAAATCAACATAAAATACGAAATTTCTACAATAGGGTGATTGACTTGGATATCAAAACATACAGCTATCAGGGTGAAGTAACTGAAGAACTTAAGCCAGTTTTACGTCGTTCAGAAATTGATATATCTGATATTTTCCCAGTAATAGACCAAGTCATTGATGATATTAAAGCTCATGGAGATAAATCTCTTCATGAATACACCCAGAAATTTGATAAAGTAGATTTAAGTTCAAAAGGCTTCCGTGTTTCCGAGGAAGAGCAGGAACAACTTATCAATCAGCTTGATGATGATATTAAGCAGGTGATTGACCGTTGTGCCGTAAACATCAAAAAGTTCCACGAAGCTCAAATGCCAGAATCAGTCTGGTTTGAAGAAATTGAACCAGGTGTATTAGCCGGCGAAAAAGTCACGCCTATCGACTCTCTAGGCCTTTATGTGCCAAGAGGAAAAGGGGCCTTCCCATCGGTAATGCTTATGTTAGGCGTTCCTGCAAAAGTCGCTGGTGTTCCAAACGTGGTGATCTGTACCCCGCCAACACCAGAAGGCGGGGTTGATGCTGCTACTGTCTATGCTGCAAGAGTTGCTGGGCACAACGAAATTTATCGTATGGGAGGAGCTCAAGCAATTGCAGCTCTAGCGCTGGGAACAGAAACTGTTCCAACTGTCTTAAAAGTTTTAGGACCAGGAAACTCATTCGTAACAGCAGCAAAACGCAGATTATCAAATGTATTTGACGTAGGCATACCAGCTGGCCCAAGCGAGTCAATTATACTCTGCGATGAAACAGCAGATCCAGAAATTGCAGCACGTGACTTGATGATCGAAGCAGAACATGGCCCAGACTCATCAGCTGTTCTAGTAACGCACTCACAACAAGTCGCAGATAAAGTCAAAGCACTACTGCCAGATCTTATTAATGCTCTTCCAGCACCACGTAATGAATTCTGCACGAATGTCTTTTCTAACTACGGCGGTATTGTCGTAACAGACTCTCTCGATCGCTCTTGCGAATTCACAAATCTTTATGCGCCGGAGCATTTAGAAATCTTATGTGCAGACTATATGACAACATTAGGCAAAATTCATAACGCTGGTGAAATCTTGCTTGGCGAAAATTCTGTCATCACCATCGGTAATTTCTGTTTAGGCGTAAATGCAATTCTGCCAACAGGTGGTAATGCCAAAACCGCAGGCTGTTTAACGGTTCATGATTTCATGAAACGTAGCTCTATTGGCCTGATTTCAAAACAAGGCTTTGACTCACTAGGTCCTGTCGCAAAAGCATTAGCTGATTATGAAGGCTTTCCAGCACATGCCAATGCATTAAGCTATCGTCTATCGAAAGACTCATAAAACATTTTTTAAAGAGGCATCACAGTGCGTTCAGATTTTCTCTCACTCATCTCAGAGTCAACCGAGGCTGTTCTATGGGACATGGATGGCGTTCTCATTGATTCACTCGAACTCGATTATCGTGTCGCCAACCGTCTGATGCGCACACAAATTCCTGATGCGCCTGATATTCCAAATTCTGTTGTAAGAGCCAACTTCGCTCTTGCTTCAGAAGACTTCTGGCCAGCCTTAGCTGAAGCTGTGAATGTTGAACTCACACCAGAACAAACAAAAAACTTGGTTACACATTTCAATCAATGCCGCTTGGATGAAACTTTCAAAACCCTTCCCGGCGTTATTGAGGTTCTTAAGGTCTTAAAAGAACGCAATATCCCCTGCGCTGTTGTATCAAATAACAAGCAAGCTGATATCGTTTCAATCTTACAAAAAATCGATATGGTCCAATACTTCAAAACCATTGTCGGCAATGATCATGGAACCCGAAAAAAGAAACCAGCTCCAGACACCTATCTTTATGCTGCAGAACAACTCGAAGTCGATATCAAAAACTGCATCGTAGTCGAAGACTCTCTCGTCGGCACCCAGGCTGGCAGAAGCGCTGGCGCCTTTGTCGTTGGTCTCGCAACTGGAGCAACTGATTTCGATATCCTCGAACATGATGACCGTGTTGATCTTGCAATGCTGGACCTAACACCTCCATCTTTAAAACTTGCTTTCGGTGATGTGAGGAACAAAAAACTCGACACACCTAATGAATTCATCAGCCACATGATCGAACACATTGCGTGGCGTTTAGGAACATCCATTAATATCAAATGGCAAAATTCTGATTGGCGATCCTTAGGCCAATATGTCGGCAAAGAGATTTCAAACTTTCATCCAATCCTGCAATCATCAGCTTGCCTTGGTATGATCGACGATGGCAGTGCAGAAGTTTCAATTGATCTTGAACAATCTCCAAAATGCACCATCGAAGCGATCCCAACAACCGATAAAGATCTCTTTACTTCAATCCGTTGCGAACAACTCAAATCAGGCCAACCATTGGTCGATATGTTAGAAGGCCTCACAGAAGGTCTCAACGCTGAAATAAATATCCGTATCTGCGCCTTCGAAGATCCACACCACACTTGGGAAGGTATCTACCGCGCTGTCGGAATTGCGCTGGGTAAAATCTATGCCCCAAGACCAGACGATGGACATCCAGACTCAGTCATGCCAGCGCCACAAATTCCTGGCATCAAAATTACAGACCTCTCACTAGACACCGTCTCTGGAGAGCGCAACACCGCAGAAACGATTACCGAAGTCACCATAAACTTCGAAGATAATCCCACATGCGAATGTGAATTCAAAGTCTCAAACACAATTGATGTCTCTGATTTTCCAAAACTCTTAGAACAATTCTGTCAAGCCTCAGGCATTAGCCTAAAACTCAAATTCATCGCCACAGAACTCTCATCTAGCCATGTCGTTCTGGAAGACACCGGCATCATCATGGGCCGCGCTTTGGCCGCCTTGCTCTATGTCCGCATGATGAGTCTTGGCGTAAATGGTGCTGGCAGTTCAATTCACACCAAAGATGACTATAACAACAAAGACATCCAGGCCGCTATCAGTGTCGAAGGCCGCAAATTCATCAAATACACCTGCTTCACGAATGAACACAACGACGTTCGTAAACAACTCCTTCTTGGCCACAATGTTCTTGAAACAATCCGTAGTGAAGACATCGACGACTTTGTAGATGGCTTGGCCTTAGGCCTCTCCGGCTCACTCATGGTCCACATCCGCGAACTCACAGATCCAGCAGACATGTGGCAGCAAATCATTATAAAACTTGGATCAGCCCTAAAAGAATGTTTCCAGGAAAACCCGATGCGCAAAGGTGTCATACCAGGTGTCAAAGCCACGTTGGATTAAGATTGCACTATTTAAGGTTGTAACTTGCAGTCACAGCCTTAGCTTTGAGTCCAACCAAAACTAACTGTCAGAAAAAACGAACACACGGGTAATGCGTCACATCAAATGATAAGGACAACATAACAAAAGGCAAAACACTTGTCAAGGAGTATATTCCTATTATGGTTACTTTTTCGTTAAACCAGGGATAAGATAGCGGTATAACTGGTTTTTTTAATCATTCTCCATTATATTAAAACCATGACACAGGATTTGACAAAAAATCAAAAAAAGCCAATTGCCGAACAACAGGACTGGCCCACCTCTTATACATCAGAGGAAGAGCTTGAGGCCCTGATCAAAGACGGGCGCAATAGTAAACCAAGTGACCTCACCTTTCATGATGTTGTGAAAACGGCAAAACAACACTTCAAAAATGCCAAATTATAGATTGTCAAACAAAGCTGTGGAAGATTTGCACGGCATTGTTATATACGGTCTTGAAACCCACGGCGAAATTCAAACAGATCATTACTTGGAATATTTATACAAAGTCTTAGAGCTTGCTGCACAGTTCCCGGACTTGGGCCGACCTTATAAAGGACGCCAGGAACAATGTTTACACTATCAAGGCCGCTACCATGATTTTTTCTACGAAAAAGAAGGTGACGGCATCTTGGTCCTGAGAATATTACGCAATAACATGGATTTCAAACGCCATATTTAGCCATCTTGATATAACTCAATACCTTTTCGCAGTCCGTGGTTCGCAGCTCATCGCGGTTCTGGGCATCCTGCCCTGATCCCAACATTCAGGCGAACCCATCAACAAACAACGAAACATCAGATAAGGCACAAAACGCCTCTTTTGTCATACCAGAAAATGTAAACCCGGAGAGTACAAAAGATCGGTAAAGCCAATCTGACATTTTATCCTGAACCCAGTAAACACCAGCGTTGCTTATCGGAGAATGTTAACCACAAATCAGTCTTCACAAAGGAAGCCTGAAATTATCGCCAGCCAACACAAATTGTCAGAAAAAAAATGTACGAACCATGCAGCATTCGCAAATCAATATCTATCATGTCTAATTATAATATACACCATAACAAAGCCATAATCCAGAATTAAGGAAAAATATCCTAAGAACATATTAAAGTTAGGTTTTGGTTAAAGGGTAAAGAAACTGAGCTATTTTTTCAAATCCAAAAGAACATCTTAAATTTTTATATTTTTGAATACATTAAATACTGAAATTTATCATATCCCCAATAGATAATAATTATATAATTTACGGGCATTGCCATGCACAAGAACAAGACCTCAAAATTTGATGAAATGCTAAAATTCCTCATTCGAGCATGTGGGGGGGAAGTAAAAAGCCAGATCCGCCGGTTCATGGGTAAGCGGCGTGTTACATATAAAGACATCAATTTGGAAATTAGCCCCAGTCTGATAATCACACGGACTATAATATTTGGCTACAAGGTAATAGCGGCGAGGATAAAGAACTTGATTATCTTGCAAAGCTTTTTTTCAGGAAATAAAATTTTTGTGGTTGATGTAGGAGCAAACATCGGCCTTTATACGACATTTCTTGGGTCTGTAATTAGCCCGGATTCAAAAATTCTCTCTTTTGAACCCAATGAAGCCATGCGTGAACGCCTCAAGAAGAATTTGCAACTGAATAATATCAACAATGTCGAGGTTTTCCCATACGCCGTGGGAGAAAAGAAAGAAAAACTCCATCTGCATTTCCCAAGCCGTTGGCTTCCGCTCAGCTTCTTCAATAGCGGGGAAGCCAGTTTAATACCAGGCAAGAAACAGTACAAAAAAAGCATTGAAATTGAAGTCGTCCCTTTACATGACATAGTACCAGAAACAGCAAAGATAGATTTAATAAAAATTGATGTCGAAGGTGTGGAAGATAAGGTGCTTTATCCATATTTAAATAATCTCAGCACAGAAAAACTACCCAGATATATTCTATTAGAACATATTCACACGGATAACTGGACCTATGACTTACTTGGGAAACTTGATGAATTAGGATATGAAAAAGACTTCTCGACAGGTGGAAATACATTGTTTAATAGAGAATAAAAAATAATGAATGAACATCCTCATATTGATCATGAAAAAACAATTAAGTCTTTAAAGAAGATTTTATTCAAGAAAAAATTCTAACCTTAACGCTCCATCAACACATTCACGCTAATCTGCAGGTATGGCTACGAGTATAGGTGCAGGCGGTTCGGCCTTCGTCAGCACATCTCTCCGGGCATTTCCCGGTGCCGATAATCTTCAAGCTGGCGAAAACAAACAGATTTCTGGCAATGCAGCCCTCCAAAGACAAGACAGTCTTAAGGAGTCTGCCTCTGCACGTCCCGTTGAAGAATCTGGAAATTCCAGCAAAGCCCGCGGAGCAGACGGCGAAGAGCTCACCGAATCAGAAGAAAAACAAGTCCGTGAACTCAAAAAAAGAGATGCCGAAGTCAAAGCGCATGAACAAGCCCACGCCACAGTCGGTGGCTCCTATGCAAGTGCACCATCCTATGAATATACGGTCGGCCCTGATGGCAAACGCTATGCCACTTCAGGAGAAGTTCAAATTGATGCCTCACCTGTTAGAGACAACCCCGAAGCAACAATCCGTAAAATGGATATTGTGATAAGAGCCGCCCTCGCACCAGCAGAACCCTCATCACAGGATCTACAAGTTGCCAAGCAAGCTCAAGCCACAAGAGCACAAGCTCAGTCCGAACTACTTAAAAAACGCCAGGAAGAACAGTCAGGCAAATCCGAACCAGAAAACAAAGCCTTACAATCAGTCACCTCACAACAAGAAAATTCTAAAGAACAAGATGCCATTGCGGCCTATCAAACCGCTGAAAATATTTTCTCGGCAGCGGCTCAAAGTCAAAACATTTTCTCTCTCGTTGCTTAATCCGTAATCCTCCCATGTGTTGTATCCCATTTCAGTCTATGACAGAATAACAACATCATGAAAAATGAAAGGATGCTCTCATGAGTTGGATGCCAGGTGCGGATGCCGATTTAGATTTAAACTGCCCAGAAGCCATTGAAATGGCCATTATCCCAAGAACCGGAGATATCGGAAATTTCGAAGTCCGCAGAGTTCTCCCCTTCAGAGACAAACGCACAGTCGGCCCATTCATTTTCTGGGATCAGATGGGACCAGGAGAATTCCTGACAGACCAAGGCGTAGACGTCCGCCCCCATCCGCACATTGGCTTGTCAACAGTTACCTATCTCTTTGATGGGACAATGGATCATAAAGATTCACTCGGCAATGATATGCGCATCAAACCAGGCGAACTAAACCTGATGACAGCTGGCTCAGGTATTGTTCACTCAGAGCGCACAGGGCTGGACATCCGTAAAGAACCATCAAGACTTTTCGGTATTCAAAGCTGGCTCGCACAACCCAAAAGCCATGAAAACGGCAATCCAGACTTTGCCCATGCAGCAGATACGGAACTTCCCCTCTTTGATGAAACGGGTGTAAAGGGCCGCGTAATCTTAGGAATCTACCAAGGCGTTGCCTCACCAGTCAGCACACAATGGGAAACACTCTATGTCGATCTGAATTTAACCGCAGGTTCTAAATGCGAAATCCCTAAAATAACAGAAGAACGCGCACTCTATGCAATCAAAGGACGCATCGAAGTGGGCGGAACTGTTTATGACCCAGAACAAATGCTTGTTCTCTGCCCAGGACAAGATGTAACTGTCAAAGCCCTTGATGACGTCCGTATGATGCTCCTAGGAGGAGCCGCATTGGATGGACCTCGCTATATCTGGTGGAACTTTGTCTCATCTGACAAAGATCGTATGGAACAAGCAAAACTGGATTGGAAAGAAGGAAAGTTTCCAACAGTGCCTGGTGATGATAAAGAATTTATACCACTTCCAGAATAAAAAAGGGTTTTATGACGCTTGGGCCAACACAGAGGTCTTTTCCTCTTGGTTTAGCGGTAAAAAGATTTTAAACTGGGTGCCTTTCCCAAGTTGCGAGTCAAAGAGGATGCGCCCATTGTGATTGCGACTAATAATGGTTTGGCATAAAGCCAGACCATTTCCCGTGCCTCTGCCAGGCTCTTTAGTTGTAAACAAAGCATCAAATATTTTATCTTTATTTTCGTCAGAAATGCCACAACCATTATCTTCAATCTCAATACAGGCAAAGTCATCATCACTATGAATACGAATATTCACTTCACCTTGCTGTTCTTCTGATCCATCTTGAATGGCATGTACAGCATTAGATATGAGCCCCTGTAAAGCCTGATTAATTTGAGCAGCTTTACAAGGAACGAGTGGCATACCATCAGAAACATTTATGATAATATTGGCGTCACTTCCCCACTCAGATTTATGAACATCAACAATAGATTGAATTAAAGTCCCAAGGTCTGTTAATTCATTCTCCCCAGAAGAAGGAGCTGTAAACTGTTTAAAGGTTGAAATGAGGTCGCGAACCCGTTCCGTTCCTTTTTGCATTTCATCCAATGCCCCAGGAACTTCTTCTTTGATAAACTCCCAGTCAATCTCTTCAAGCTTATCTTCAATAAGTCTCTTTTCTGTAGTTTCTTTAAACCCTTCGATTATCTCAAAAATATATCCAACGCTATCAGCAAGGAACGTCATATTATCAGAAATAATTTGCACCGGTGTATTGATCTCATGGGCCATCCCACCCGCAAGAGTCCCCAAAGCCTCCGTTTTATGCTTCTGCATAAGTTCAAACTGTAACTGTCTATTTTCTTCTAAAGCTTCATAAAGTTCAGAAACATCAGTTTCTGTAATAACAAGCCCACCTTGTGACATCGGGTGTTGCGCAATTAATAGATAGCGACCATCTTTCAACCTGGCTTCCCAACGCGGATAATCAGAATAATTTGCGAGTTGTTCTTCCCGTGTATCTACAAAACTGTTCTTTTCATCTTCAAAGAACAGGCTTTGATGTTCAATAATTTTTTCTATCGTATTATGCTGATCACGATTAAGCTGATAAGTATTTTGGTAGGTGTGATTCATCAAAACAATGTCTTGATCAGAGTCAAGAATGAGGACACCATCCCGTAAACTATCAAGAGCATCTTTCAAAGTGCTTTCTGCAAACTCTCGCCCAGCTTCTGCTTTTAACCTGGCCTCTTCTGCAATTGCAGCATAGTCCCTCAAAGCATCGGACATCTTATTAAAACTAAGAGCAGTATCAGCTAGCTCATCCTTACCCTTAACAGGAATGTTATGTCCAAAATCACCACTGGCCACACGTTTCGCGCCAACTCTTAATTTATGAAGTTGTTGCGTTAGATAAGTTCCAAGCAAAAGCCCCATAATTGCAACAAGGAACATTTCAGTCAGAGCAATAATAACCATCCAGTTAAAGGCATCATTATAAGTCTTTTGCAATTTAGCCGTGGAGAGCCCAAGTTCTATATGCCCAAAAACATTGTCTTCAATTTTTATCTGAGACGAGACATCAAGCCTTTGGTCTGAAAGAGTTTCGTCTACAGAAAGATCTTCTTTAAACGCAGCTTTTAAACTATCAGCTTGTCCACCCTCACTTAAAGTCTGACCATCTGCATTTCGGATTCGTAAATATAAAATATCACGGTTCTTCAAAACTTGCTCAACAAGTGCATCAAGCGTTGCCAGGTCAACAGATACAACAGAGTCCGCAGTCATTGTCGAAACAAGCTTTGCGGTACTCTGTGCACGCTTTAAGAGTTGTTGTTCATTTGAACTACTCAAATAATTAAGGCCACTCACAACAAGAATTGTAAGGAGAATGGCCTCAATCAGAGCAATTCCTAATATGGTTTTTAGCCGGAACGACATCGAAGGTTGCTATCCTTAATAATTTTTGTATGTGAGTCTGTAAGGTTTAAGGCACGAACATCATCCCAGTCTTTATCAATAGCTGACTCGAAACCTTTCATCCCAAGAGGCTTGAGTAGGTTACTTTGTTTATCTTTCAGTCCAACCATAACATCAGAAATTTGTTGGATAAGATCTTGCTTGATACGTGGATGTGCTGCAAAAGCATGTGGTGTATAGGCGTCTGTTTTGTAAAGCACCCTGAGCTGAGATCTTAAACCTTCAGGGATACTACGATATGTCCTCAGGACACCTCCGCCAGCAGGAAATAAACCCGCTGCAACAGAGCGATAGACCGAGTCATGTGATTTCACATACTTAGGAGTGATAGACATTTTGTTCCGCTTCATTTCAGCTCTTGGAATAACACTAGCCCCAAAAGCTGCTGGTGATGGAAAGGCAATGTCTTTATTGTCCAGATCCTTTAAGTCTCCAAAAGAACTTCCCTTCTTAACAACAATCAACCCCCGCAATCTCTTTTTTTCTTGCCTAGCAAAAGCACGATAACCTTTAAGAGCATGATACGTCGTAAAATGATATGGGTTCATGTAAGCAATATCATATGCCCCTTGTGAAAGACATGCTTCAAATGTTGGAATATCTTTAGCTGTTGCAAACTTAATTCTTACATTAGTCTCTGCACTAAGATGTTTTAAGAATGGTACCCAAATTTTCGCAAGCCGAGTGGCAGATTGTTGCGGTACAATTCCAAAGACCAACTCTGGTTGCTTCTGCACTTCGTTGGCTTGAGATGTTGAAAAAAAGGCTAGAAACAAGAAAAATGAAGAGACAACAATAGTGGTCACTTTCATCAGAAAATGTTTCTTAAAAACACTCACATTCATACGCGGCCTCCTTAATGGATAAGTGTTTGACAAAAATTTGAATGCGTCTCTGTCAAGAGTTCATGGATTACTTGTAAATTTGGATCGGAAACAGCTTCACCTCGAGAAATGATTTGAACATATTCAGGCGCAAACCCCCATAGTGTTAGCATAGTTTTTGATTGATTAATTTTACTCTCAGCATCTTGAGGCATATCCAGACCGTAACAAATAAGAGGACCAACAAATGAAAGTGCAGCTAGAGAATTCACTTCATCTAAGTGACTATCAGATAAGCCTTTTTTTAGAGCTGCTTCAACAAGTTGTTCACGAAATTGGAGTGCACATTGATTGATTTTACAGACATAGTCTTCCTCATCTTGCGTCTCTGAGGATGTAAAAAACTCAATTTCTTCATTCAAACGAATGAGTAAATCTCCACCAAGAGTTTGAAGAGCTTTCCTAAGATCTAGAGTAATAACGGCTTTACCAAAGAACGAGGAATTGACAAGCCTTAAGACTTGAGAAGTTAATGCAATATCAGATTTTATAATTTGATAAAGGTCTTCAAAATCTTTTGAAGGACCATTTAAATAGTGTTTTAGCTTTGAGCATGCTTCTTGGGTAGATCTCAGTCTTGTAACAGAAACCATATGTGCTTGTGTCTGCTCATCTATGCCTAAAAGGTTAAGTTCATGTATACCAGACAAGGCTTGACTTAATGAATTTACATCACAGGGCTTTGAATGAAATTGATGGGCTGGCTTTACAGCATCTAAGATCGCCGAGAGTTCTGCATGACCGGATAAAATTAATCGAGCACAATGGGGGTGGGTTTCTGAAACTTTTCCAAGTAACACATTTCCTGTCATCTCTGGCATGCGCATATCTGAGACGATTGCGTTATATTTTTTTTGTTCTAATAACTCTAGAGCTTCTTGACCCGAGTTAGCAAAACTCATATCCCATTCTTTACGATAGCCTCTCAGCATCCGCCGAAGACCATTGAGGACCATGGGCTCGTCATCAACAAATAGTACATTCAGCGCCATAAGATGCTCTCCAATAATGAATATGCTTTAAAAAAACTGAACCCCTAAAAAGATATCAGCGAAGATAAACACATTGATTGAAGAGATCATTTTACTCTAAAAAACTTAACATGAGAAAAAGTGAGCTAAATAAATTTAGGTGAGTAGTTTAAAACTTTTTATACCTTAGTTGGTTTGAAAAAGGTGAAAAATCGGGTATTTAAATGTGCTTAAGAATATTTGTTTTAGTCTGAGACATGAATATACTAATTTATAACTTTCATAACTATCTTTTCAGGGAGCAGGCAAATTGTATCGGAACATGTCTGAACTTCAAGTTCAGCATGTATTTTTTGGACATTGGGTTCTGTAATATGTGCAATCACTTCAATTGAATTTTCAAAAATTGCCACAGGTTTATCATTAAAGCTCAGTTTTTTAGTGATTGGCTTAGGAAATGTCAGCTTAACATCAACCGGTTTTCCCCTATGAGAGAGTTTTAAACTGGTAGCTATAAGATGTTCTTCAAGGGGTTTATTAGAATTAATATGCCAACCATCTGCAATCTGAAGTTGAAATACAATTTTTTTATTTTCTTTATCTGATCTAAGTTGCGCAATCCTCACAACCCCTCTTCCTGCATATTGTATATGTCCCACTTCACCTCGTTGAAATTGATCTGCAGCATGCAGAATAGAAACGCCACCTGTAGGATCTTTCAAAGCCAAACCAGAAAGGGCAGCAAGAACTTTCTCAACTTTACCTTTATACTGAACATCAAGAGACCTACGATAAAGAAGTGTAAGAACGTCCAGCATTACACCATTTGCCGATGGGATATCATTATCAGTTCTTGGTTTCATTCTAGCAAAAGCTTCAACTTGTCGGGTCGCATAGAAATCACCCGTTTCCTTATCCTCAAAACCATCATAGGAGAGTTGTATGATTTTAAGGGCTCTATCAAACCATACTTTCTCTCGTGTTGTATCAAACAAAAAAATATAAGCACGTGCAAGGTGCGCATAATCATCAAGTTGTGCCTCTACAGAACGAGCTCCTTTAAAATAACTTCGAAAGAGGTGCCCATTTTTATCTCTCATAGTATTCCATATAAAATGGCCGGCGCGTTTCGCGGCATTGAGATACTTGGGCTCATTTAAAATATTCGCATTTAAGGCCAAACTGGCAATCGTCATGCCATTCCAGGCAGTCAGAACTTTCTCATCGCGGATAGGTTTTTGTCGTTTGTCTCGAACTTTTTTCAGATTAGCAAAGAAACCATGTATTTGTTTTATGTTATTTTTATCAACTTGATCCAGATTTAAAATGATCTTACCTGTAAAATCTCCTTCTGTTTGGAGACCAAAAGTTTTTATCGCCAATGCAGCATCACTTTTTCCAAGAACTTTCTCAAGTTGTTGCGGAGACCAAACATAATAAGTTCCCTCTTCACCTTCCGAATCTGCATCTCGAGCAGTATAAAATGCACCTTCAGGTGATGTCATATCAGCAAGAATGTAATCTAATGTTTTCCGTGCAGTATCAGCATACTCTTTCTTACCTGTAATTCTATAGGTATTAATAAGAATTTCTGCCATGAGAGCTTGATCACTCAGCATTTTCTCGAAATGAGGAACACGCCATGCAGGATCAACGGTATACCGGTGAAACCCACCTTCAAGATGATCATGAATGCCACCTGATATTCCAGAATTCAATGTTGTTTCAACAGAATCAAGAAGAACATCTTCTCCACTTCTCTCATATTGCTGCAGAAGGAACATTAAAACGGAAGGTCGAAAAAATTTTGGAGCAGTTCCAAGCCCTCCCTTAAAAGGATCAAATCGAAAGGCAATACCTTTCGCGGTCCCCTCAAAAACATCTTGATTTAAGACAGCACTTTTTTCTTTTCTATTCACATAACGTGATAAGACATTGGCCATCCTATTAGCTTGATCAATAAGGCTGGCCTTTTGTGTCAACCAGGTCCGGTTCATTGACTCAAGAACCTGTGAAAAGACTTCTGGCGGAACATATGCCGTCCCGTAAAAAGGTTTGAGGTCTGGAGTTAAAAAGACTGTGTTGGGCCATCCCCCACGTTGTGTCATGCTTTCAGTAACAAGCATATAAGTCTCATCTAAGCTCGCTCGACGCTCCCTATCTACCAAAACAGGAACAAATTGGTCATTTATGATCTTTGCAATATGCGGTGCATTAAAATGCTTTTCCTGCATCACGTGACACCAGTGGCAAGCTGTATAGCCAAATGAAACCAGAATAGGGCGGTTAGTTTTGCGGGCAACATGAAATGCGTCTTCTCCCCAAGGATACCATTGAACCAAATCTTTGCTGTGAGACCTAAGATAAGGCGATGCAGAGTTTGCCAGTCTTAAATTTTCTGCAGTTTTAGTCGTCTTAGCTGCATACAAAGGAGGCGAGAAATAAACAAAAGCAATAATTAAAACACAAATTATTCTTATTTCTGCATAAAAAGCATTTGACACAGCGAATTCCTTAATTAATCACAGCAAAGTATACATAGAGTTACGTATCAGTTTTTAAGCTATACACAAATTCACATTGATTTCACAATAATGTGAGATCATAATATTTTAGGAATAAGTCCTATGTCCAAAAATAAAAAGAAATTACATGCAGCTGATATGTTTCCCACGAATAAGTAAAATGGGACATGTAATGTGTAAATCATCATTTTAGCGGTAGAAACCTATGATAGATCAAACAAATCCTGAACTATGGGCGGATTATATAGAAAGATCCCTGGAATTGCCCGACACAGAAGGGCCTCTTGAAAACGCAACACCTCACGATCCAGATGTGCCAATTACAGATGAAGTAATAAGTAAATATTTTTTGGAAGGAATATTTCCTTACGATAAAAGAATGTCGGCCAAAGAATATCATTTGCAAAAATACCCTCTTCAGGTTGAACTGGTAAAGCTACAAAATTGGGCAAAGGATACTGGCCAGAAAATTGTAATTGTTTTTGAAGGGCGTGATGCTGCCGGTAAAGGGAGTAGCATCAAACGTTTCACAGAGAATATTAATCCACGCGGAGCTCGTGTTGTAGCGCTGGAAAAGCCAACTGAGACGGAACGCAACCAGTGGTATTTCCAAAGGTATGTTATCCATATGCCATCATCCGGAGAGATCGTATTTTTTGATAGATCATGGTATAACCGTGCTGGTGTTGAGCGAGTTATGGGATTTTGTAGCGAAGAAGAATATTGGGAATTTGTCCATCAAGCTCCAAAATTTGAAGAGATGTTAGTGCAAAGTGGCATCAAACTCATCAAGTTTTATTTATCAGTAAGTAAACCAGAGCAGGCAAGACGATTTCATGACCGTGAAACAAACCCGCTCAAACAATGGAAACTAAGCCCCATTGATAAAGAAGCTCAACAACGTTGGGATGATTATACAGAAGCCAAAGAGGCAACGTTCAAATTAACTCATACAGATCACGCACCATGGACAATTGTGAAGTCTGAAGACCAGCCAAGAGCACGTCTGAACGCAATTAGACACGTACTAAACCTGATCGATTATGATGGAAAAGATACGACTGTAGATATCACTCCAGATCCACTGATTGTGGCAAGTGCAAGAACAATCTTTGGCGAAAATAATGACTGAGTCTAAGAAAAATAAAAGCTGGAATATACACCTTATATTCCAGCGCAAACTGCCTTGTTAATGCTAATTTGTGAATTCAACTTGAAGGCTTTGTCTTGGGCGTGTGAAAAACATATCAGATAAAGTAATGCTGCCAGTAAAATAGTAATTCACAGGTGAGCTATAATTATATTCCACCTCAGTAACAATAATACTGCTGTTCGGTTCTGTTATATTGGCCGGAAGCCCTGGAATTGTTGCCCCAGGAGAATAGGCTTGCCCAGTTTGGTTACTGACAGACCAATCCACCGTTTTGACATTATTCTGATCTGAGACCACACTACTTATAATAATTTTCAAACTAGCAGTATCATAAGGGGATAAAATAGTGTCTGTTATCTCAAAAATATCATCAATATCACTTTGACTGACTTGTTTAGATTGAGCAACCAAATCTGCAGAAGCACTTGCCAGCGATGTGAGTTTTCTATCAACTGTAAGAGCCTGACCGAGCTCTACCGCGCCCATATACATTGCTATCATAAGAGGGACAATCATAGCAAATTCTAAGGCAGCAAGCCCTTTTCTATTTTGCCAGAAACGAACATAGGTAAGGAATGAGAGGTTTGATTTAACATAAACGAATATTTTGTCCAGGAGTACTTTCATTACAGTCTCTTAATTAAATGGCTCATTCTTGAAGACGGCAACTGTAGAAACGAGACGATTCCCATTACCCATATTTGCTAAACCAATACCGGGAAAATTAGGCATGAGTTGCCATTCGAAGAAGACGCGAACTAAAACAATTTCTTCAGCTTCACTACTATCATCATATGTAAAGTCATCACGTAGATCACCATTGCCATCAAGTGGATTATTGCTTGCGTCTGCAACAAAATCACTAGCAGCCTGAAAATTAGTGAATGTAACGAGTTCAGTTCTTAGACTATTGGTACAATTAAAAAGGCTTATAATCTGCTGGCAGATATCATCCTTAAATTGCGCTTCAGTCATGCTTGCGCCTTGTGCCTGCCCGGTGCGAATGAGACGGGATGTTTTATCTACGGCATTATCAAGAGCTAATGACCCAAAGAAGACAAGTGCAACCTCGATTATTGCAAAAAGCAAAGATAAGAAAGGAAGAGCGACAATTGCAAACTCTACAGCGGTTGCACCGGATCTATTGCGTTTAAATTTCTTAAAGATAAAAGTCAAAAAAGATACAGATAGAATCAGACCTGTATATATTCTGCTTTTCATTCTTTTTACTCTCAGCTAAAGTCTGCAAACAAACTTCAGTAAAACACGATATGACTAACATATTGTTGATAAAGAAAATCCATATCAGTCATAGTTAGCAAAGAGTTACTGAGCGTTTTCGCCATTTTCTGCGTTGCTATTAGCCAAACTTGATTTCCCACTAGCTGCTTTTTGATTGTTTTGGAAATATTCACCTTGATCCCCAATCACCAGGATAGATTGGCACTTTGGCGAACAATTATAGGACTCTCTATCAGAACCTTTATAGAGTGAAACAACACGTCGGTCATCATTAACGACACCAATTGTCGTATTTGTAATGATTTTTCTATCAGGTCCTAGAACAATAACATTTGTACTGCCAAAGCTTTTTCCAGTAATAACGAGGAGTTTACTATTTTGAATGCTCACATCCGCAATCGATGGATTTCCTACAATAACATGTGAACCGGATTTCTTGAGATCCATTAAGCGCACCTGATCAACGCGAACAAGAAACTCTTCAGAATAAGCGTGATTGGCTCCAATTAGGAAAAATAAATTGAAAAGAACTCCATAGAACATGAAGGAACGGGCAGATAACTTACTCAAATGATAATGCAACATCATAACTATAACCTCAGAAAAACAACAAACTCTTGGGGAGGTTAGGTGTAATGTGTAAATATTTTCCAAACAAATGTATTGAATTGATTATGTATTTATCAGTATTGCAATATTATTTGCTTTGTTTTTGGTTAACAAAAAGCTTATATCATACTGTTTTTTCGAAATATATTTTTATTTGATCTTAATATATCTAGTGTACCTTTTATCATATCTGAGTTCCAATGCTTAGGCGGATAAGTCTAGATTAGAACCAGGAGCTTAAGTATTTATGCTAAGGGAGCGTTAAATGAAAAATCTACTAAAGCGTTTTATTAATGATGAATCAGGTGCAACAGCAATTGAATATGGTTTGATTGCTGCAGGAATTTCAGTGGCTATCATTGTTGTTGTTGGTGAAGTTGGTACGCAGTTAAATACAGAGTTTACAACAATTAAAACTGAGCTTGCCAAGTAAGTTCATGACATAAAGCATGAGTTTGATAGGTTTCAAATCTCTCTGATCAATTACCGTCCGTTTTTTACGGACGGCTTTTTTTATACTCTCTTCATACAGAAGGACAAGAATTCTTGGACTATTGAATTATGATTTTGGAATTTGCCTTGATGTTTTGCTTTCCCGCTGCGATGTGTTTTGCAGCCTCCATGGATTTATTCACCATGACAATTCCGAATCGAATTAGCCTTTTCCTTGTAATCGCGTTTTTAGTATTAAGTCCACTAATAGGATTTGAGATTTATGACATAGCAGCACATATTTGTGCAGGCTTATTAATGCTTGTTCTGGGCATGATACTATTCTCACAAGGCTGGATTGGTGGAGGTGACGCAAAGATTTTTGCAGCAGCCGCACTTTGGCTGGGGTTTGAACACCTTCTGACATTCGCAATTATTGCCTCATTTCTCGGAGGAATTCTTACAATTGCAATACTTATGTTGAGAAAAATGCCCTTACCTATTTTCTTAGCCAAAGAAAATTGGGCATTGAGATTGCACAATTTAAATAGTGGAATTCCTTATGGAGTTGCCCTCGGGGCAGCAGCACTGATTGTGTATCCAAATACAGAATGGATGACATATATAAATATGTAGTATATAATAGATATATACTTCATTTTATATTTTTTTATTATGTTGTATTTTTCTGAATTAATTAATGCTTAAGTAAATCATATGTATAAAAATAGTAATTACACTGTTTTTGTTCAGAATTCAGTATGAGTTTCCAGTACATTATAGCGTTCATTTGTAATGATTATAGCTGTCAAGGCACATGACTAATCGTGTCTAAGTTTTTGGTGGCTTAAAATTTATCCACTCTATTAAGAGGCTTGGCGTTTATGAAAAGTGCGCGATTAATTGTTCTTCTGATTGCCTTTCTTGCTGCGGGCGGTGCTGCATTTCTGTCACGAGGTCTGCTTCCTCAGCCCAATAAAGTTGTACACGTTGAAAAGCGTGTGGATGTCACAAAAGTCCTGGTTGCTAATCGTGAGATCAGACTAGGCGATATTGTAACAAGAAAAGATTTTAAATGGCAGGAGTGGCCAAAAGGAATGGTCGCTAGAGGTTTCATAAGTATTGATAGACAACCCAAAGCTGTTAAGAAATTTTCCGGCGCAATTGCACGAGCACCCTTTCTATCAGGTGAGCCAATAAAAAAAGAAAAGCTCATTAAAGCAAATGAAGGCGGAGTAATGGCTGCAATTTTAAGTGCAGGCATGCGTGCCATTTCAGTTGAAATAAAAGAGAAGACTGTAGCTGGTGGCTTTATCCTGCCCAATGACCGCGTGGATGTTCTCGTAACATATCGAACGCGCGCAAGAAATAGCGAAAACCACATAAGTGATACAATCTTAAAAAATGTAAGGGTTTTAGCGATTGGACAAACAATCGAAACCAAGCAGGGAAAAAATGTTGCTTCAGGTCGGACAGCAACACTCGAGCTGTCACCATCTCAAGCTGAAATGTTATCAATGGCAGATTCCATGGGAGATATTTCATTATCTTTAAGAAGCCTGGCTGATTTAAGACCCAATAAAAGAAATGGTCCTGAAACAAACAAAAGCGCTTTTGGAGAGCAAAATTCAGGCTCAATTAAAATGCTGAAATATGGAACACCCTCTAGGGCATATGGGGTGAATTAATATGAGACCTCAACATATGAATGCTAAGAAAAAAAGTAATTAAGGGCACAGTATGCGAAATATTCTAAAAAGTTTGCACAATATAGTTTGGCTTGCAACACTCATTGCACTGGCCCCATTAGGTCAATGTTTTGCCGACAAACTACCAAATAATAAGCGAATATTAAATAAATCTTTGATTAAAATATCAGAGCAAGAAACTTTTCCAATACAAAAGTCAATTGTGATAGGCCTAAATAAATCTGTTATGATTGAACTGCCAAGAGATGTTCGTGATGTTCTAGTGTCTAGCCCAAAAGTTCTTGATGCTGTTATGCATACATCACGCAGGGCTTATATAATTGGATTAAAAGTAGGTCAGGCAAATGCTTTTATTTTTGATAAAGATGGCAATCAAATATTGACGGTTGATATTAGCGTTGAAAAAGACCTGACCAGTCTTTTAGGAATGTTACACCGCATTATTCCAGGCTCAAAAATTCAAGCTGAGATGATAAATGAAAATATCATTCTAACTGGAAATGTTGCGAACCCCTCGGACGCATCAAGAGCAACAGATATTGCCGCTCGCTTTGTAACAGACAAAGACAAAGTTCTGAACATGCTATCAGTGACCTCAAAAGAGCAGGTGATGCTTAAAGTAACTGTTGCAGAGATCAACCGTGAGACTATCAAAAGGTTAGGTGTAAACTGGAATGGTGGAGCGGCAGGGAACCGAAGTATAAATTATGCCAGTAATAATGTTTTTCCTTTAACAAGTCAGACAGGAACAAATTCATTTTTATCAGGAATTATAGGTCCTAATCCTGGGTCTTGTACCTTGCCTGGGTCAAGTGCCACACTGGTACCCTCTATTGCATCTGGAGCTGCTTTAAATTGTCTAGCTTTGACCTTAGAAGCCTTGGAGCGAAAAAATCTATTAAGGACATTGGCAGAACCAAACTTAACAGCGATATCTGGAGAAGCATCAAAATTTCTAGCAGGCGGTGAGTTTCCGGTACCAATTTCAGAAGAAGATGGAAAAATTTCTGTCGAATTTAAACCATTCGGTGTTGGCTTATCTTTTACACCTCTAGTGATTTCTCAAGGCCGTATCAGTTTAAAGGTTTCAACAGAAGTAAGTGAATTAAGTTCAGAAGGCGCTGTACAACTATCCTCATTTTCAATTCCTGCACTCAAAGTCAGGCGAGCGGAAACAACAGTCGAGTTGCCAAGCGGTGGAGCATTTGTAATTGCAGGACTTTTATCAGATGAAACCAAGCAAAATATTGATGGTGTACCTGGCTTAAAACAGGTTCCAGTTTTAGGGACTCTTTTCCGAAGCAGGGATTATCAGAAGAAAGAAAGTGAACTCGTTATCATTGTTACTCCGTACATAGTGAAACCCACATCTCGTCAGGAATTGGCAAGGCCGGATGGTGGTTTTGCACCAGCCGATGATGGGCATGCAAACTTCTTTGGTCAGTTGAATAAAGTATATGGAAGAGAAGAAGATGCAGTCCCTATTGGGGATTACAAAGGCGATTATGGTTTTATTGTAAAATAAAAATGGGTAGAGGCAAAAAATGGTCAATGGAACTATAAAATCACAGGATAAATATCGAGTGGCTCGAAACATAGGCATATTCAGCACATTACTTTTTCTAGTAACTATGGTTTCTGGTTGTTATCAGCATCATGAAAAAGATGTTAAATGGATCCCTATAAGTAATGAGGATCGGCATCCTATACATATTAGAAAAAATGTTATTGATATAGAGTTAGACGTGCACCAGGGTGCAAATGGTTTAACAAATGCACAAAAAAATAATCTGCGCCATTTTCTAAAACATTATTTAAAACAAGGTAACAGTAAGTTGCATGTTTCAAGCCCGAGAGAGGGGGTAAATGAGACATCTGTCTTTAATGTAATAGGAGACATTAAAAGGCAATTTGAGAAATACAATATTGCTCCAGGATATGTAGCTTTCAAATCATACCGAGCATCTGACAATACATTACCTTCAATAAAAATAGCTTATGGAAGATATACTGCTCATACGGCTAAGTGTGGTGATTGGTCTGAAAACCTAAGTAATAACCCACAGAATTTAAATTATCCAAATTTTGGATGTGCGCAACAACAAAATCTTGCAGCAATGATTGAGAATCCTGGAGACCTTCTGGGACCAAGACGTACTACACCGCGTTCAAGCGAACGAAGAGATGTTGTATGGGATAAATATGTTAAAGGTGAAACCACTGTTTCTGATCGTGATAGTCAAGAAAAAGGAACAGTTAGCGATGTGGCTAAGGAATGATGAATAACATTCTTACGAAGAACGATAGTGAAAATATAACCGATGCCGATTTGGGTGAAGAAAATGGGTCAAAGGCTGAAATGTCTTCTGACGAACAAAAATTGCGTGCTCGGCCAATACCAAGAATCTCTATTCAGGCTTTTTGCGATGAGCAGGAAACTGCAAATATATTGCAGAATGTAGCTGATGATAGAAGATTATCAAAAGCACATATGAATGTTCAATTGGGTGGTTTAAAGGCCGCTTTGGCATTTTATGAGAATGCGCCAACACCTAATTTGATTATCATAGAAACTTTGGAAGAACGTTCAAGTTTATTAAAGCAACTTGATAAGCTGGCTGATGTTTGTGACTTGGGAACGAAAGTAATCATCATCGGTAAAATAAATGATATCGTATTATATCGTGAGTTACTTAGGCTTGGTGTCAGCGAGTACCTGGTGAATCCAATTACACCAATCCAGGTAATGGAATCCATTTCTAATTTCTACAATGACCCAGAAGCTGATCCAGTTGGACATATCATTGCATTCATTGGTGCAAAAGGTGGGGCGGGTTCCAGCTCTATCTGTCACAACACAGCATGGATGATTACTGAAGAATTAAAAGCAGATGTTATAATTGCTGATATGGACTTACCCTTTGGAACCGCTGGTTTAGATTTTAATCAAGACCCATTGCAAGGAGTATTTGATGCTTTAGCGGCACCAGAGCGTCTGGATGAAGTTCTATTGGACAGATTATTGTCAAAATGTTCCGAGCATTTAAGTTTATTTTCGGCTCCAGGTACACTCGAAAAAGAATATGATATTGATGTTAACTCTTACAGTCTTGTAATGGATGTGGTTCGACAAAATGTTCCCTACGTTATGGTTGATGTGCCTCATATGTGGACCAGTTGGACAAAACATATACTTGTGCAGGCCGATGAAATTGTGATTACCTCTACACCAGATTTAGCGAGCCTGAGAAACACTAAGAATCTTGTCGATATTTTAAAAAATACACGGAACAATGATCGTCTGCCATGGCTTGCTATTAACCAAGTAAATGTGCCGAAAAGGCCAGAAATTTCAATTAAAGACTTTGCTCAAGCAGTTGAGATAGAACCCTCAATTATCATTGATTTTGATGCAGAACTTTTTGGCAGAGCGGCTAATAATGGTCAAATGATACAAGAAATATCCGGAAAATCAAAAGCAACCGAGCAGTTTCGTTCTCTAGCTTTTCTCCTAACGAATAAAGCTGAGCAGAAAAAAGAAAACAAGAATTCTTTACTTGGACCATTGCTGACAAAATTAAATTTGAGCAAAGCAGGTGGATAAGGTAATTAATAATGTTTGGGAAAAGACCCTCAAATGAAACTTCAAAAGGTGATAAACCAAAAACGACAGATGTTGTTGAAAAGACAGCGCCATCTGACGAAACAAAAGAAGTTTTACCTGAAGCCGCTTCAGAACAACCTTCAACAAATTCAAAAAGATCAGAAGATTATTTTGATGTAAAAACGTCTGTTTTTAATGCTCTGATAGACACAATTGATTTAACTCAGCTGGCGACACTTGATACCGAAGCAGCGAGAGAAGAAATTCGTGATATCGTAAGTGAAATCATCACAATCAAAAGCGTAGTGATGTCAATTTCTGAGCAGGAAGAACTGCTCGAAGATATATGTAATGATGTTCTTGGTTATGGTCCTCTAGAACCTTTACTCGCACGTGATGATATTGCTGATATCATGGTGAATGGGGCACATACAACATTTATAGAAGTCTCAGGTAAGGTCGAAAAGACAGCTGTAAACTTTTCGGATAATAGTCAACTGATGAATATCTGTCAGCGTATAGTAAGCCAGGTAGGAAGACGTGTTGATGAATCGAGCCCAATATGTGACGCCCGCCTTCCAGATGGAAGTCGAGTTAACGTCATTGCCCCACCTTTAGCAATCGATGGTCCTGCACTAACGATTCGAAAATTTAAAAAAGACAAACTAACTTTAGACCAACTCGTAAAATTTGGTTCAATAACTCCTGAGGGCCAGGAAATATTAAGCATTATAGGCCGGTGTCGTTGTAATATTCTTATATCTGGAGGAACCGGCTCAGGTAAAACCACCCTATTGAATTGTATGACAGGATATATCGAAAAGGATGAAAGGGTTATTACCTGCGAAGACTCCGCCGAACTTCAACTGCAACAACCCCATGTTGTGCGATTAGAAACTCGCCCCCCAAACTTGGAAGGGGAAGGGGAAATTACGATGCGGGAGTTGGTAAAAAACTGTTTGAGAATGAGACCTGAAAGAATAATCGTTGGTGAGGTTCGTGGACCGGAAGCTTTTGATTTACTGCAGGCAATGAACACTGGCCATGATGGTTCAATGGGTACATTACACGCGAACAGCCCTCGTGAAGCAATTAGTCGTGTAGAAAGTATGATCATGATGGGAGGGTTTGCTCTGCCATCAAAAACAATACGTGAAATGATTGTTGGCTCAGTTGATGTAATAATTCAAGCGGCTCGTCTTAGAGATGGGTCTCGTAAAATAACACATGTCACCGAAGTTTTAGGAATGGAAGGTGACGTCGTCACTCTACAAGACATCTTTGTTTATGATATCGTAGGCGAGGACGTGAATGGAAAACTGATTGGCGCTCATCAGTCAACAGGTATTGCGCGGCCAAATTTCTGGGATCGGGCAAGATATTATGGAGAAGAAAAACGCCTAGCAGAGGCTCTTGCCCGCTCCGAAAGAAATGGAGACGAAGCTATGGCACAAGGAGGTTCTTTTGCTTAATCCTCTTATGTCTCAAATTGCAATAGCAGTAATGTGTGCATTGGCTGTAGGGGGGGTAGTATATGTCCTGTTCCTGCCATACATAACAGGTGAGAAAAAAACAGAAAAACGCTTAAAATCTGTAACAGCCAGAGGGCGCTTGGAGAGTATTTCATCTTCAAGATCATTTGATAATACACAAGCCCGTCGTAAACAGGTGCAAGATACTCTAAATGAGTTAGAGCAAAAACAAAAAGCAAAAGCAAAAGTGACATTGCGTATGGCAATTGAACGGGCTGGGGTATCAATAAGCATTCAAAATTTTTATTTATTATCAGCATTACTTGCTTTATGCGCAGCTGTCGCAGTTCTCTTATCTGGTGCTCCGCTTCTTGCCGTACCTGCAGCTGCATTAGCTGCTGGTATAGGCTTCCCGAGATGGCTATTGTCATACCTTGCAAAAAGTAGGCAAAAGAAATTTACAGAAGAATTCGCAAATGCTGTTGATATTATTGTTAGAGGTGTAAAGGCCGGGTTACCGCTAAATGATTGTCTGAAAATTATTGCAGCAGAAACCCAAGAACCAGTAAAAAGTGAATTTTTTGAAATAGTTGAACAGCAAAGGCTCGGGGTAACGATTCCACAAGCCTTGGAAAAACTATATGAGCGTATTCCTCTTGAAGAAGTAAATTTTTTCGCAATCGTAATTACAATACAACAACAGTCAGGCGGCAACCTGGCCGAAGCTTTAAGTAATTTAAGTAATGTATTGAGAGATCGTAAAAAGCTAAGGGGAAAAATACAAGCCTTTAGTGCTGAAGCTAAATCATCCGCTGCTATCATCGCTGCCTTACCCATTGCTGTGATGATTATCGTCTATGTCACGACACCAGACTATATCTCTCTTTTATGGACACATGAAACAGGCCATGTGATGCTCATAGGAAGTGCCATATGGATGACAATTGGAGTATTGGTTATGCGTAAAATGATCAACTTTGATTATTAATTTAACCTGTTTTGTGAAGTCTGAAAGCTTTGCACACTGTAAATACATAATGTAATAGGAGACATGAGATGATTGATTTTATTTATGACCCGAAGATAACCATCTCAATTCTCACTGGCTTAGCAGCATTTGCAACAATCATAACAGTTTTGATGCCTTATTTAGAGGGTGATAAATTTAAATCCCGCATGAAATATGTTGCAAATGAACGTGCAAAGATGAGAGACCAACGACTTGCCGAACTAGGTGTAGGCCAATCTAAAAAAGGGTTGCGAGGCAATAAACCAAAAGGATATATGCAAAAGGTTGTTGACAGTCTGCAATTACGAAAAGCCTTGGAAAGCAAGGATCTCAAAGATAAAATGCGAATGGCTGGCTTTCGAGGACAAGGTCCAGTAACGGCATTTTTATTTTTCCGTATTGCGCTCCCTTTACTCTTGTTCTCCGGCGCGCTTGTCTATTTGTTTTTTGTTCGTGATCATGGACATTCACAAACAATTCGTTTTTTAATCAGCCTGGGAGCTGCATATTTAGGTTTTTTCTTACCAAATATTTTCTTATCCAATCTTATACAAAGACGTCAGAAGTCAGTACAACAAGCCTTCCCAGATGCTTTGGACTTGCTTCTAATATGCGTACAATCTGGAATGTCATCAGAAGCTGCTTTTGCAAAAGTTGCACAAGAAATAGGGGTGCAATCTATTGAACTTGCTGAAGAACTTAGTATCACTACGGCAGAATTATCTTATTTGCAAAGCCGAAGGCAGGCTTACGAAAACTTAGGCCTACGCACTGGATTACCAGGTGTAAAAGCAGTTGTCACGAGTCTGGTCCAAGCTGAACAATATGGAACACCTTTAGGCCAAGCATTAAGAGTAATGGCGCAGGAAAACCGAGATACAAGAATGGCTGAAGCAGAAAAAAAAGCAGCAGCTTTGCCACCAAAATTAACGGTCCCTATGATTCTATTTTTCCTACCTGTTTTGTTTATCGTGATTTTGGGACCAGCAGCAATAAAAGTTATGGAAATTCAATAAACGTGTAATAATTTTTATAAACTAGGCGATTTTTGTTTTTTTGAATGACTGGAAGTTTTTTTATTTATTTTTATTTTTTGGGTACCTTTTATTGGAAGTGGAAGCGCATCAGCCGAGGCGGATGCCTTTATGGTCACAGGTTTAATAATCTTATTTTCTCGTATTGGGTTTTGAACGATCTGGCGAAGATATTTAATATTTGCTTCAGCTTGTTTGGGCGACATTGCTGTCTTTGAAATTTTCTTAGCCTCATCAAATTTTCCCTGCAAACTAAGCACCAAAGCTAAATTATGTTTTATCTTGTTATCAGATTGACCACGATCAACCACTTTTCTTAGTAAAGTCTCAGCCTTATGTGGAGCACCGCTTAAAGCATGACTAAGTGCTAGGTTATTAATGACCGAAGGTTCATTAGGTGAGATTTTAAGAGCTTGACTAAAAAAATCTTGTGCCTGAACATATTCACCTTTTCGGGCAAAAAGAGTACCTTTTGCAGATAACACTCTCCAGTCTTGATGGTCTATATTGTCAGTTCTTTTTAGAACTTTTTCTGCAAGTTGAACTTTATTAAGTTGCAGTGCCAGGCGACCATATGCAGAATTAAGTTTTTTATCATTGGGATTATGACTGAGAGCTTGTTCCAAAACACGAAATGCATCTTGTGAGCGTTTCGAAACAATGAGATTATTTGCATAATTATACGCATAGGTCGCATTGGTTGGTGCTCTTTTATACTCTTTGCCCCAATATTCAACGGCTTTTTTAAGCCCCTCATCTTGCTTTTGAGCACTGATAATGGGATCATTACCTAAACTGATTTTAGATAACTTTGGAGATATTGCTACATGAGAACAGCCAGCCAGACTTAATACAAAAAAAGCACTTAAAGTCAGTTTATTTATTAATTCAATATTCATTTAGCAATACCCCGGAAAATAGTTATGTAAAATGAATAAAGATTAAGCTTTATTTGGTCAATAAGCAGATGAGGAGATACTAACAACATACATTATATATATGCTATTCTTTCATATAGTAAGTTTCAATAGTCTTCGCCTGATATAGAGCAAATCTATTACTGACATAAGTGAATAAATATTATTAAATTCTCATGATGCATTGCAATTTAATTCTTGAGGGTTAATAACTATATTAAAGCTAAGAATAGCAAATTTGTGATGAAAGAATTTAGTATAATGATAAAGAATGAGTATTTAGCGGACACTCTAATTGATACAAAAAGTGAAAAAAATACATGCCCGATATGGTTGATAAAATCTGGGACTGATATTTCAGATTTGTCGAAACTATCATCAATGCAGAAAGAGTGGCTGAAGAATACTGGATGGAAAGCATCTACTGGAAATTATGCGATACTACCTGATCATGAAGGAACGCTCTCAGGTGTAATATATGTCTGTGAGTCTGCGAATGAAGCACAATTTAAATTAGGAAATTTACCCAAAAAACTGCCAACAGGAAACTATCATCTCGAATCAGAATTGGAGGACATAGAAAAACATCTGATTGGTTGGGTTTTAGATAGTTATAACTATGATAACTATAAATCTGATGTGAAACCAAAACAGGTATCAATTAAAATACCAAAAAATGTAAATAAAGACCGTGTTTTAAAAATTAGTGAGAGTGTCTGCATCGGACGTAATCTTATAAATACCCCAGCGAATGACTTAGGACCTGAGGAAATAGAGCAAGCTGCAAGGCAAATATCATCACAGCATAATGCAGAAATAGAGGTTATAACTGGAGAAAGTTTAATAAAACAAAACTTCCCTCTAATCCATGCAGTAGGAAGAGCAAGCCCCAGAGCTCCGCGTTTGATCGATATACGATGGAGAAAAAACAACGCTCCAGGTCTGACATTAATTGGTAAAGGCATATGTTTTGATACAGGTGGTTTGAATATTAAACCAGGCAATTCAATGCGTCTAATGAAAAAGGATATGGGAGGAGCTGCAACCGTACTGGCCCTGGGCAATATGATTATGTCCCTAGGGTTAGAAATTAACTTGCGCATATTGATCCCCACAGCAGAAAATAGCATCTCTGGCAATGCATTTCGTCCGGGTGATGTTTTACCAAGCCGCAATGGTATGAGCGTTGAAATTGGAAATACCGATGCAGAAGGCCGTTTGGTATTAGCAGATGCTATGACCTATGCAACAGAAGAAGCAACAGATCACCTGATGACGTTCGCGACTTTAACAGGAGCTGCGCGTGTCGCTCTTGGCAGTGACCTCCCTCCTTTTTATACAACAGATGATGATTTTGCTTCAAGGCTTCAAACAGCATCAATGCAGGTTAATGACCCCTTGTGGAGAATGCCATTCTGGGCCCCCTATGACGCCCAATTAAAAAGTAAAATAGCAGATATTTCACATATTTCTGATAGTGGCTTCGCTGGTTCGATCACGGCTGCTTTATTTTTAAAACGTTTTGCGAAGAAAGCAAAACAATACACACATTTAGATATCTACGGCTGGGTGCCAAAAGAAACCATTGGAAAGACTTACGGAGGCGAGCCTCAAGGGGCTAGAGCCGTTTTGGATGTCTTAGAAAAGTCATTGATTAAAAATTAGAAAAGATGATTGATCGTCGTATTAATGCCTTCCGTGAAGATCTTGCTGATGAAGCTCTTGAAGGTAAAGTAGCTGCGAAAAAATTTGTAAAACCAAACTTAGGGCAAGTTATACAACCTGTTGTTTCACTACATAAAAAACCACAAAAAGGTTCGCCTATAGACACTCAAATACTAATGGGTGAACAAGTTAAAATATTTGAAGAAACCAATGAATGGCATTGGGTTCAATCAGTAAAAGATGATTATGTAGGGTATATTCCAGCAGCAGCGATAACAAAAGATATAAAGCAGGTCACGCATCGTGTTTCAGTACCAAGAACGCTAATTTATATCAGACCTGACATCAAGGCACCGACTTTAGGTTGGTTGAGCATGAACTCCACTATATCAGCAATAGATAGTCATGGGGATTTTATATTAACCTCCACAGGTCATTACCTCCATTCTAAGCATATAACGACTCTTAAGAGCTATACGACTGATTTTGTCGATATAGCAAAGAAATTTATTGAAACCCCTTATTTATGGGGAGGAAGTTCATGCATGGGGATTGACTGTTCTGGTTTAGTGCAGACAGCTTTTAGTGCAGTTGGCAAAAATGTACCTCGTGATAGTGACATGCAACAAGAATTTTTAGGGACAAAAATATCTGATGAATTTAACCTTGATATATTAAAACGAGGTGATCTTATTTTCTGGAAAGGGCACGTGGGAATTATGATAGATAATAACAATATAATTCATGCCAACGGCTTTCATATGAAAACAATGATTGAGCCTATTTCAGAAGCTGTAAAGCGTATTGCAAACTTATTTGGCCTTATCGTTGCGATAAAACGTCTAATATAAAATTTACAATGAATGAACGACTGCCCCATTTTTAGAAAAACGTTTGAGTAATTTTTTAGGTAAATCTTCATAAAATTTTGTAAATTTATAAACAGTTTTAAAAGATAATTCATGTATCATTATTTCAAAATAACGTTATGTAATTAACATAGAGTTGTCGGCACCATGGTTTGTATTGAAATTTTGTAACATGTTTGAAGGCTTACATCTAATGGTTGGTGAAACAAAAGTGACAGAAAATAATCGGAAAGCTGAACGTCTTGATTTTGTAAAACTTGCTACAATTCATATTGATGGCGAAAAGAACCCTGTAAAAATAGTTAATGTATCAGACTCTGGAACTGGAATTTGGGGACTTGAACTTCAAAAGGGCCAAACAATTGAAGTTGAATGGAAAAAAGGCGAGAAATTAAAAGCCACAGTTGCATGGGCTATGGGAGAAGCTGCAGGGTTAGTTTTTGAAGACTCTCTCGAGGCAGAGCACCCATTGATGAGTCTTGCCCAAGGAAGTAAATAAATTTTATTTATTTAGCTTCAGCGTCCTCCTTAATCTAAAATATATCTAAATCCATTCAATTTTTTGATTTTCGATAGCCATGATTTTATCTTGAGGAGTGGCAAGTAACGTTGTCTCTTCAGGTGTTAAATTCTCAACATATTTCCTTAAACACCTATTCACACCGCCATGAGAAACACAAATTGTATTTTGCGTGATACTTTCAATCCAAGCTCTGGTACGTAGAAAGAGCATCTCATAACTTTCGCCGCCAGGTCCAGGAGCAATATAGCCCCACTTATCTTTTTCTCTGGCCTCATAAGCTTCAGGCATATCAACCTTGACTTCAGACCATTTATGGCTTTGAAAGTTTCCAAAATGAACCTCTTTAAGACGATCATCAGTGTCATAACCATCAATATTTAAACCCATGGTCTCACGAATGATTTCCATAGTTTCTCTGGTTCGACAAAGAGGGCTGGATACAAAGTGCCAATCTTGAGGATCATCAATCAACTCAGCCAAAACACCACCATTTCTGCGAGCTTGATTGCGGCCATTACTATTTATGGGAATATCAATTTGACCTTGTAAACGCGTCTCTACATTCCAGTCAGTCTGACCATGGCGAACGAAATAGATTTTCATCATATGTTCCTTCAGAATCGCGAATAATATGAGGCTACGCTACTTCAGAACGATTATGCGCTTATGACATTTCTATAAGAAACTTTGAGGTTAAATGCCGCATCCCAGAGAGCTTTGGTATATTCAGTTTTTGGATTAGCAAAAATTTCCTGGGATGAACCTTCCTCGACGACAACGCCATTGCGCATGACCATCACATGATTACTTAGAGCTTTTACGACTTTTAGGTCATGGCTGATAAAGAGATAAGCAAGATTATTCTTTTTCTGTAAATCTTTCAGAAGATCAACAATTTGGGCCTGCACAGACATATCAAGAGCGCTCGTAGGTTCATCAAGCATAACAAACTTTGGCTTCAAAATCATTGCACGTGCAATGGCAATGCGTTGTCTCTGCCCGCCCGAAAATTCATGTGGATACCGATCTTGAACAGATGGATCCAGTCCAACTTCAACAAGAGCTTGTGAAACACGCTGTCGTCTGTCTTCATAAGTTAAATCCGAATACTGAATCAACAAACCTTCTTCAATAATTTGTCCAACAGACAAACGTGGACTAAGAGATCCAAAAGGGTCTTGAAAAACAATTTGCATATCTTTACGCAAAGGCCGCATTTTTTTTGAATTATAAGTATCAATGTCCTGTCCAATATAGGCAATACGACCATTACTGGAAATAAGGCGAAGAATAGCTAGGCCAAGCGTTGTTTTACCAGAACCAGACTCACCAACGATTCCCAATGTCTGGCCTTCACGTAACTTCAAAGATATGCCATTCACAGCTTTCACATGATCTACAGTTCTGCGTAATAGCCCACGTTTAACGGGGAACCAGACTTTAAGGTCTTTTGTTTCAACAACAATTGGGGCAGTTGTATCCTCAGGTTGAGGTTCCCCTTTAGGTTCAGCATCAAGCAAGTGTTTGGTATAACTATGCTGAGGGTCATCAAAAATATCTTTCGTAAGGCCTTCTTCAACGATTTCACCCTTACACATCACATTAACACGTTCTGCCATTTTACGAACAACGCCTAAATCATGTGTAATCAGGAGCATAGCCATGCCAAGTTCAGATTGTAGTTCTTTAAGTAACTCAAGGATTTGAGCTTGAATCGTAACATCCAAAGCTGTCGTTGGCTCATCAGCGATTAGAAGATCTGGTTCATTAGCAAGGGCCATAGCAATCATAACACGTTGACGTTGACCTCCTGAAAGTTGGTGGGGGTAGTCTGCAAGACGCTTTTCTGGATCGCGAATCCCAACTTTATTTAAAAGTTCAATGGTACGTTCTTGTGCTGCTTCGCCCACAAGTCCTTTGTGTAAGAGTAGAATCTCTCCAACTTGCTTTTGGATTGTATGCAATGGATTAAGAGAGGTCATAGGTTCTTGGAAGATCATAGAGATCTGATTGCCTCTAATCTCCCTTATCTGTTGTTCTTTAAGGTCTAAAACATTCCTATGCTTAAACCAGATTTCTCCTGATGGATGTGAGGCGGCTGGATACGGTAAAAGGCGCATTATAGATAAGGCTGAAATTGTTTTTCCAGACCCTGACTCGCCAACGAGAGCTACAGTTTCACCCGCCTTAACATCAAAAGAAACATTCTTGACCGCATTCGTTACAACGCCATTCACATGAAAATCAATGGAAAGTTTTTTTACCTGAACAATAGTACGAACTGACATAATCTTTGTCTCCTATTGATATGTTTTTCTAGGATCAAGTGCATCACGTACACCTTCTCCAATAAAGACCAGAAGACTAAGCATCACTGATATCACCGTAAAAGCAGTCGCAACCAACCAGGGAGCATGCAGATTTGATTTACCTTGCGACAAGAGTTCCCCGAGTGAAGGGGAGCCTGCAGGTAGGCCTAAGCCTAGAAAATCTAAAGCAGTGAGTGTAACAAGTGAACCTGATAAGATAAAAGGGAGCATAGTTATCGTTGCAACCATTGCATTAGGTAAAAGATGCTTAAACATTATTTTTGTATCAGAAAGACCTAACGCACGAGCCGCTTTTATATAATCGAAATTTCGTCCTCTTAAAAACTCAGCGCGAACCACACCTACCAGTGAGGTCCAGCTAAATAAGAGCAATATACCAAGGAGGATCCAGAACCCTTGAGCAAATATTGAGGCGATAATTAACAATATAAACAATTGAGGAAGCGAGGTCCATAATTCAATAAAACGTTGAAAATAAAGATCTACCCGTCCACCAAAATATCCTTGTATCGCGCCTGCGGTGACGCCAATGATAGTAGAAAAAAACGTTAAGATCAGACCAAACAAAGCTGAGAGGCGAAAACCATAAATAGTTCGGGCTAAAACATCTCTTCCTTGATCATCAGTGCCAAGCCAATTTTCTGTAGTAGGCGGAGATGGGAATGGGCTGGGTGGGTTCTTATTGACCGTTCTATAATCATAAGAGATTAAAGGCCAGAGAATCCAACCATTTTTATCAGCAATAAGTTCATGAAGATAAGGGTCTCGATAATCTGCCTCAGTTTCAAACTCTCCGCCAAATTGGGTTTCTGTATAGGTCTTGACGACAGGAAAGTAAAAAGCTCCATCATGCTTTATCATTATTGGCCGGTCATTCGCAATGAGTTCAGCAAAAAGACTGATAATAAACAAAAACAAAAAGAGCCAAAGGCTCCAATATCCACGTTTGTTGGCTTTAAAATTTTGCCAGCGCCTTTGATTTATTGGAGTTAAGGTATACCTGGACCTTTTCGTTTGCTCCTTACCAAGTGCGATTTGGTTTGAGTCTAACGCGATTGTATCTTTATTCACTTCAATATTCATATGTTTAAACCTCGCGTGACTCAAAATCAATTCGTGGGTCCACTAGCGTATAGGTAATGTCCGAGATGAGATGAACGATAATCCCAAGCAACGCAAATATATAAAGGTTGGCAAACACAACGGGATAATCTCGATTAATAATTGATTCGAAAGAAAGAAGACCAAGACCATCTAGATTGAAAATGGTTTCAATCAGTAAGGTACTTGCAAAAAAGGCACTTAAAAAAGCGCCAGGAAAGCCGGCAATAACAATCAACATTGCATTTCTAAAGATATGACCATATAGAACACGATTTTCTGTAAGGCCTTTAGCTCTAGCTGTAATGACATATTGTTTTTTGATTTCATCAAGAAAAGAGTTCTTGGTTAGAAATGTCATTGTTGTAAAAGTACTAACACCCATTGCAAGTAAAGGTAACGAAAGGTGCCAGAAATAATCAAAGACTTTCCAATACCACGGTAAATAAGTCCAAGGATTAGCATTCACATCGACTTGATCTTCGGGATAAAAGCTCTTGATAATACCAGGAAGATTAGCCCAGTCAGTTGTAGATAGGCCACCTAAAGGAAAGAGATTCCAGAAATCTCCTCCGGCAAGAAAGACAATAAGCAACACACCCAGCACAAAGTTTGGAATAGCATATCCAATAACCAGTATCCCGCTTGTCCAAATGTCAAATCGCATCCCATCTTGCACAGCTTTTTTGATCCCAAGGGGGATGGAAATCATATATGTTAAGAGTGTAAGCCAGAGACCTAAAGAAATAGAGACGGGAAGTTTCTCTTTAATAAGTTCTATAACACTAATATCCCTGAAATAACTGTTCCCAAAATCAAAAAGAAGATAATTCTTCATCATTAATAAAAAACGTTCATGGGGTGGTTTATCAAACCCAAATTGTTTTTCTAGTTGTGCAATAAATTCAGGGGGCAGACCGCGTGCACCACGATAGGTGGAATCCCCGCCCTGATCAGTATTAAAATCCCGTTGAGCCCCTCCAACACGATCTGTCGCAGAACCACCATCACCTGAAATTTGAGCAGCAATGCGCTCAATAGGACCACCTGGCGCAAATTGTATAATCACAAAACTAATTAGCATAATTCCAAACATAGTTGGGATAATGAGCAAAAGCCGTCTGAGAATGTATGCCGCCATTTAAGTGAAGCTCCGTTGATTTAGTTTTTTATTTCAGTAGCTTTTGTCTGATCATACCACCATGTTTCAATAACACCACGATCAAATTTAGGCTTAATTTTAGGTTTAGAGAACTTATTCCAAAAAGCAATAGTATGTGATGCCTTATACCAGTGAGGAACCCAATAGTGGCCACTACGAAGAACACGGTCCAAGGCACGCGTTACAATCCTAAGTTCATCTCGACTCTTTGACTGGATGATTTTATCAATCAGAGCATCGATAACTGGGTTTTTTATGCCAGCTAAGTTATTACTGCCAATAGCATCAGCGGTCTTAGAACTAAAAAAGTTACGCAATCCAATCCCTGGTGTTAGAGACATACTATAACGCTTGACAATAATATCAAAATCAAAGGATTTGATACGCTCTTCAAATTGTGCAGGATCAACACGTCGAATATCAGCTTTAATACCAAGTTTTATAAGGTTTTTAAGATAAGGCGATATGATCCGTTCGATAAAGACATCACTTACTAGAAATGTAATTTTTAAAGGTTCGCCTTTTGCATTGACCCGAATTGTATCTTTAACACTCCATCCCGCATCTTTCAAAATCTTTGAAGCTTTGCGCAATAATACCCGATCTTGCCCTGATCCATTGCTAACAGGTGGAGAATAAACAGGTGTTGTAAATAGTGATGCTGGAAGTTGATCTTTAAAGGGTTCTAAAATTTTTAATTCTTCTTCAGAAGGTAGTCCCTCAGCCTTAAGGTCTGAGTTTTCAAAATAGCTGTGTGTTCTTGTATAAAGATTGTAAAAAAGGTTTTTGTTCGTCCATTCAAAATCAAAAGCTAAACCAAGTGCTTTACGAACGTTTGGATCTTTTAATGGCCCACGCCTTGTATTAAGAAAGAAGCCTTGTGCACCGGATGGACGCTCATCTGGTGATTTAAGACGAATGACACGACCTTTTTTAACAGCATCAAAATTATATTGTGTTGCCCAAAATTTCGAGACAAACTCTTCTCTTAATTCAATTTTCCCAGCTTTCAATGCCTCGAACTCGACAGTTCGCTCACGATAATATTGATAACGCAATTCATCAAAATTAAAACGCCCTACATTAACGGGTAAGTCTTTAGCCCAGTAATCATCTCGCCTTTTAAATGTAACAAATGTTCCTTGTTTAAAGTTCAGGATCTTGTAAGGGCCAGATCCTAATGGGGGTTCGAGAGTCGTTTGATCAAATTCTTTGGTCGTATAGTAGGATTTTGAAAAAATAGGCAGGACAGCGACAACAAGTGGTAAATCTCTAACATTCTCCCCTTGAAATTCATACCTAACAGTATAAGGGTCAAGGGCTTCTGCTTTTACAACATCTCTAAGAGCAATAGAATAATTTGGTCGTCCTTTTTCTTTTAAGGCATTAAAGCTAAAAACAACATCATCCGCTGTAAGGCTCGATCCATCAGAAAACTTGGCTTCTTTGCGCAAATAAAACGTAACAGATTTCTTATCATCTGCTAATTCTGCAGAGTGCGCCACAAGCCCATAAACAGCATCAGGCTCATCCCAGGCCCGAACCATAAGCTGGTCAAAAAGCGTCAATGAGCTCCCTAGATACCCTAAACCTTGAGCAGGGAGACCTTTTGTAATGTAGCCATTAAAGCTATCAAAAGTATATGTCCCGGCAGGACCAATCATTGTAATTCGTCCACCTTTGGGAGCTTGAGGGTTCACATACTCAAAATGTTTAAAGTCGGGCGGATATTTCAGATCACCAAATGCTGACAAGCCATGTCGTTTCTCAGCAGCATAGACATAATGTATCGAAAGAAATAATGATAAAATTAGAAAGAAGAACTTAGAAAACATGGATGCTTTATTTATCATTTTTTCTCCAATGTGCCTTGGCCAATAAAAAGGTGTTGTAACGTATTGTCTAAGAGTTATTTACTTGTTTGAGCTCTTCCACCAAGTTTGTATAAAAGCGGGTGCAAGGGTGAGAACTTTCCCAGTTTGAGCAATAGCTTTCTGCTGGCATGCGTCATCGCAATCAACCTTAAGCACATTAAGAGAAGTTGGGTGCTCAAAACCTTTCCAATAACTAATCCTGTTATAAGGAAGATACCATTGTGGAATAACATAATGATTCCACAAAAGAACGCGATCAAGAGCTTTTGTTGAGGCAACAAGTTCAGGACGGTCTTTACTGAAAATAATTTTATCAATTAGCTTATCAATAATAGGGCTTTTAATTCCAATACGATTTCGTGAGCCAGGTTCATCAGCAGATTTTGATCCCCAGAAATAACGTTGCTCATTCCCCGGTGAGAAAGACTGGGGAAATGAATAAACAATCATATCATAGTCAGAACTATCCAAGCGCCGCTTATATTGGGAGACATCAACTGTCCGAGCAGATGCTTTTATTCCAAGGCGTTTTAAATTGTTAATGTAAGGCAGGACGACACGCTCAAAAGTTGGAGAAACAAGTAGAAACTCAATCTCAAAAGCCTTACCTGTTTTTGAGTTTGTGAGTGTATTATTTTTTACATTCCACCCAGCTTGCTTTAAGAGTTTAAGAGCGTTTCGAAGATTTATTCTAAAGTTTTTTCTATCCCCATTAACTGGAGAGACATACTCAGCTGTAAAGACTTCTTCTGGGACTTTTCCTTTAAATTCGTTTAAAATTTCCAGTTCCTTACCTTGAGGCAATCCTTTTGCGGCAAGTTCGGTATCATCAAAAAAACTAGAAAGACGTTTATACTGACCATAAAATAAATTCTTATTGGACCACTCAAAATCAAACACCAAATTAAGAGCTCGCCTCACACGAGGGTCAGAAAATTTCTCACGTCTGATATTAGGCACAAAAGCTTGCATATACCTCACAGATTTTTCTGGGACAATTCTCTGAACAGCTTTTCCATTCTTTATGGCTTTAAAATCAAATTCAGAAGCCCAACGTTTCGAACTTGAAACAGCGTAAAAATCAATCTTGCCAGATTTAAATGCTTCAAAGGCAACATTAGAGTCTCTAAAATAAATAAATTGAATTTGATCAAAATTATATTTGCCTTTGTTGACAGGCAAATTTTGCGCCCAATAATCCTTTACGCGCTCATAAGTAATTGTACGACCGTTTTCAACTTTACCAATTTTATAAGGACCAGACCCGAGTGGTGGTTCTAATGTAGATTTACTTGGATCACGGGTTTTTCCATTCTTATCTTTCCCAGTCCAATAATGCTTAGGGAGTATTTCAAGTTGAGCGATAATAGTAGGTAATTCACGATTACCTTTTACATTAAAATAAAAAGTAACTTCTCCATCACCTGTTTTTTTAACGTCAGTAACATTCTTATAATACTGTGCCCGTCGTGGGTCGATCGCTTTAAGAGTTTGCAGACTATAAACGACATCTTCTACAGTAATTGGCTTCCCATCATGCCATTTAGCCTCTTTTCTGATCTTAAAAGTGGCTGAGGAAATATCCTCTGGATAAGACACCCATTCTGCTATCAGCCCATAACCAGTTGAGGATTCTTCTAAACTATCCTGAAATAACGTGTCATGAAGCAATCGAAGGCCAGCGGCTGGAGCACCTTGAACACGGGCAAATTGATGTAATGTCTCAAAAGTCCCAAGATCTGAAATACGAACTTTCCCACCTTTAGGGGCATTTGGATTAACATGATCAAAATGCGTAAAATCAGATTTGTACTTGGGGGCCCCTATAAGTGATAAAGCATGAAGCTTCTCGGGTTCCGCCAGAGCACCGTTTGTTATCATGAAATTAAAAGAAAACAACAAAAGTAAGCTACTTAATGAGATTAAATTATGATAACGCATTTAAATCCTAACCTTTGGTTATACTTCGTGATCAGCAGGTTTAGCCTATGAATTATAGAGATAAATTTCTATAATATTAAAATGGAGATTATTTCGCCTGAAGCCAAATTAAAAATCTTTCATATTATAATTTTCATAATATATTGTTATTTTATTGATTTATCTAGTTTCCACATTTCTTCAGAGACATAAATTCCTGCTAAGATTTTATCAATAAGGAGAGTTGTTCGACTAAATAGATCGGATGTGTTGCGATAATCAGCGGCAGCAAAAAAATCAACGCGTTGTGCCTTAAACAGTTCAATACATGTATCTCTCTTACCTCGTGGTGGGTAAACAGCGACAGCATGTCCACCATTTTTGCGCATCACAGCCATTGAAGGCACATCTGTTTCGCCATCACCAAAATATACCATATTTTCAAAAGGGATAGGCCGTAAATCTTCTGGCATATGGCTGTTGATAGATTGGTTAAGGTTCTCTACGCCTTTATTAATTCTAAACAAATATTGGGTTTTAGAAGTGTCAGTGATAACTCTCTTGGGATAAGGCAGATCGTAGGCTTCAAACAAATATTCAGAAGCAAATACATTATGAAACTCCGGATAAATTGACGTGCCTTCAACAATTTCTTTAAGTCCAGATGAAACAAGATAATGCCTGACTTTTACACTATTATTACTCTTTTCTTTCACATAGGCATTAATGGTCTCAAACCAAGTTTCAACGCCAGGAAAAAGGGCAACATTCTTGCCTAAGTCTACGAGATCTTGGCGGTTTATTTCGACACCTTTTGCTTTGGCTTTTTTATACATGAGGTGCATATACGTGATCAGTCCTTCCGCCTCATGTTTCTTTGTTAATCTGTTGACTTCATTCCAGAATTTTTTAGGAGGCTCCCCAATCTGAGGAAGAAACGTATACTCTTGCATAGGTTTAGGGCTTAAGGTCCCATCAAAGTCATAAACAAGAGCAATAGTTTTTTTCTTATAAGTGGATTTTGGAATAATATCTTTTTTGCGAGCAGGACGTTTTTTAGATTTACTCTCTGACATAGTTTTTATTGCCCCCATTCTTTAATAAAAAACATCTAATATGTGATCTTATCTATGTATTTTACGAATACCAGATGTGTTTTAGCCTATATGTCAAGATATTCATAATATGCTAAAAGTACATTGTATGAATATCTTCCTGAGATAACAATTCTTATCATAACTTCCGGGTTTTTATTATGGTTTTCTTTATCTTAATACTTTTTCTCTGCCAGCTGGCAGGAGAATTCTTTGTAGCATATACAGAATTAAACGTCCCAGGGCCAGTTTGCGGCATGCTCCTTTTATTGATTGGCTTATTTATCAATGGGAAAATACCTGATGAATTAGCTAAAGTTGGTGATGCATTTCTGAATAATCTGACACTTTTGTTTATTCCAGCTGGTGTGGGAATTATGATTCATGCACCTAAAATTGCCAATGACTGGCTTCCGATCTCAGTAGGGCTCGTCGCAAGTACAATTCTCACAATTGGTGTGACAGGCGGTGTAATGAGTTTCTTAAACAAAACATCTAATGTGAAAGAAGAAAATGATGGAGGGCAAAAATGAATGGTGTTCAGGATATCTGGGCATACCTGGCAACAAATCCACTACTGCATTTAACCTGCACATTGGCAGCATATCAGGTAGGCACATGGATATATAAAAAGTTCAATTTAAACCCTCTGCTCAATCCAGTATTAATTGCCATTGTAATAATTGTTGCACTACTGCTGTCAACAAAGACAGATTATCAGACATATTTTCAAGGGGCTCAGTTCGTCCACTTCTTATTGGGACCAGCAACCGTTGCGCTAGCCATTCCGCTTTATAGGCAGTTTGAAAAAGTAAAACAATCTGCCTTTGCATTGATCATAAGTTTAACCTGTGGCTCCATCACAGCTGCGATGAGCGCGGTAGGTCTTGTCATTTTACTTGGAGGAACAGAACAAACATATATCTCAATTGCTCCAAAATCAGTAACCGCACCAATAGCAATGGGAATCTCAGAACAATTAGGAGGTTTGCCATCTCTAACAGCAGTGCTAGTAATTCTGACAGGCATATTAGGAGGAGTGATAGGTCCTTATGTTTTAAATATATTTAGAATTAAAAACTGGGCAGCAAGAGGCCTTGCAATCGGTACAGCTGCACACGGTATCGGAACAGCAAGAGCACTTCAAATAAATGAGACAGCAGGAGCTTTTTCTGGATTAGCTATGGGACTAAACGCCTTGGCTACAGCATTACTATTGCCAATAATCTGGAAAATATTGTTTTAAATAAATATATCTCGCAGGTCATAAACTAAAAAGTTTATGACCTGAAGTACGAGGTTTAGTGACTAACACCAAGCATTCCGATGCCAACACCAGCCCCAAATACAATGAATCCGCCAACAACAACTTCAAAAGCTGCTTTGAGAAAGTTAGTATCCATATACCTTGCGCGGATCCAAGCAATCGCCCATAACTCAATAAGGACTATAATAATCGCTAATGCAGTCGCAACTTCAAAATTTGGGATAAGGTAAGGAAGCGTATGGCCAATGCCCCCAACTGCAGTCATTATACCTGTTATCCAACCGCGTAACCAAGGGCGTCCTCGGCCAGTTAAAGAGCCATCATCTGAAAGGGCTTCGGCAAATCCCATAGAAATACCTGCTCCAACTGAGGCTGCCATACCAACAAGAAAGGTTTCCCATGTGTTTTGGGTCGCAAAAGCTGCTGCAAATAAGGGTGCCAGAGTTGACACCGATCCATCCATTAAGCCAGCGAGACCGGGCTGCACCACTTGAAGAACAAATTTACGTTTCCGAGTTTCTTCTTCATCATCTTTCGCTTCGGCCGTTAAATATTCTTCACCAAGCTGAACCGCAAGAGACTCATACTTACGTTCTTTAAGGGCAAGATCACCCAGGAGTTTACGAATTGAGGCATCTGTCGAATGCTCAAGAGCTTTCTCGTAGAAAACGCGGGTTTCATACTTAATTACTTCGGCTTGTTTTCGAATAGCTTCCAGGTTAAATAGACTAACATCTTGATTAGGTTGATATTTAGAAAACCCTTTAATATCGTGAGAACGAATTGAAGGTATTTGATCTCCAAACTTTTGGATATACAGATCAAGCAACAAACGACGATGTTTATTTTCTTCCTCAGACATCTCAATGAAAACTTTAGTTGAGGCAGGGTAACTGTCTTTAAGAATATCTGCATAATCACTGAAAACACGAGTGTGTTCTTCTCCCAATGATATTGCCAATGCAAGAATTTCTTGTTCCGTTAAATCAGAAAATCGTCTCACGAACTGCCTCACTAAGTTTAATTTTAAACACGTAATTATAGTTTAGAATAATTCTAATTTTAGTAATTATATTACGTGTTTATTGCCTTAAAGGATTTATAAAACCTCATGTCGTGCACGTGCTCCGCGTTCAATAGCAGCAATTGTAAGCTTATCCAGGTTCAATTTATCGCGTAACAGTTGTAAAAAACGCAATTCTTCCTGTTCAATACTTAAATCAGCTGCTGCAACTTCAACGGCAAGAGCATATGCAGTTGGATAAAGTTTTTCAGGTAAAGCTAAAGCAACAACATTCAATAGATCTTGCAGGCCTGTCTCGCGAGCAAGAACCTTACTACAGGTTTCTGCTGTTGAAATAAGTTGTTCACTGTCAAAATCTCTGAAAATAGGAAGTTGATTTACAATATTTCCAATACGGCTAATTTCTGTATCAGACATACTGCTGTCGACAGCTGACATCGTAACCATGACATAAATAAGTGCTTCGTGATGAGTGATACTATCAGACATTAAGCTTTTTTCCTTTTCATTAATGAATACTTAATTAGAGTTCTTAAAAGTTTTTTGACATTAGGATATAATATATTTCGTGCAAATTATTAGATTTTGTGATCTGGATAAAGCTTTATCAGCGCGGACAAAGGCAGGAATATGTGTAAAGTCCCTTGATAAACCTTATTTTCATAGTATGACTACTTAAAATTGAGTTTTCCCTAAGAAAAAAATCAAGAAATTGACAACAATAAAGAGCATGCGATGACGGTTCAGTATGATAACGCCTTGATTTCTGAGGCACACGATAGCAAGGCTTGGCCCTTTGAAGAAGCCCGTAACCTGATTAAGCGGCTTGAAAAGTTGAAAAATCAGCCCTCGGAAGTGATTTTCGAAACAGGGTACGGTCCATCGGGATTACCACATATCGGAACATTTGGTGAAGTTGCCCGCACAAGCATGGTACGTCACGCCTTTCACGTTTTGACCAATAATAGTGTCAAAACCAGGTTAATATGCTTTTCCGATGACATGGATGGCTTTCGAAAAGTACCCAAAAATCTGCCAAATCAAGATATGTTAGCAGAATATCTGGAAAAACCTCTCACATCTGTTCCTGACCCATTTGAGACACACAACAGTTTTGGCGAACATAATAACGCCCGTCTCCAGAGCTTTCTTGATGATTTTGGGTTTGAATATGAATTTTTCTCTGCAACAGAATGCTATAAATCTGGACGCATGGACACAACTTTGCTGAAAATGTTGGAAGTTTATGATGATGTCATGAAAATTATACTTCCAACATTAGGAGAAGAGCGCCAAAAAACCTATTCTCCTTTCTTGCCTGTATGCCCAAGAACAGGAAAAGTTTTACAAGTTCCAATGATCGAACGTGATATTGAGGCCGGTACAGTAACTTATGAAGACCCCGAAACAGGCGAAAAAGTGATTACGCCAGTAACGGGTGGCCATGTCAAATGCCAGTGGAAAGCAGATTGGGCGATGCGCTGGGCAGCTCTTGGGGTTGATTACGAGATGGCTGGCAAAGACCTGATAGAATCTGTAAAGCTATCCAGTCGAATATGTAAGGCTCTTGGTGGCACTCCGCCTGTTGGTATTTCTTATGAGCTATTTTTGGATGATAAAGGTGAAAAAATCTCCAAATCCAAAGGAAATGGCATCACAATCGAAGAATGGCTGAAATATGCAAGTCCCGAGAGTTTATCTCTTTTTATGTATCAAAAGCCAAAAACAGCAAAAAAGCTGTTTTTTGATGTAATTCCTAAAAATGTCGATGAGTATTTAACATTCTTAAGCAAATACTCTGATGCAGAAATGAAAGATAAGATTACCAATCCTGTTTGGCATATACACACAGGAGAACCGCCTGAAGCACAATTGCCCATATCTTTCAATCTTCTATTAAACTTAGTTTCAGCATCCAATGCTGAAGATAAATCAGTCCTTTGGGGATTTATAAAACGTTATGCACCTGATGCCACGCCTGAAACGCATCCAGTCTTAGATAAACTGGTTGGATACGCAATCTCATACTTTAATGATTTTGTAAAACCAACGAAAAAGTTTCGTGAACCAACAGAGCAGGAAAAAACTGCTTTGGAAGATCTTTATAACAAATTAGCTGACATTTCTGAAGTCGCAACGGGTGAAGAAATCCAAAGTGTGATCTATTCAATAGGTAAGGAATATGAATTTGAACCGTTACGGAATTGGTTCAAGGCGATTTATGAAGTTCTGTTGGGACAATCCCAGGGCCCTCGCTTTGGATCATTTATTGAGCTTTATGGTGTGGAAGCAACAAGAACAATGATTGCTAAGGCCTTAAAGATATAGGTCAAATTATAAGTTATGAATATAAAAGAATATTGGCAGGGATATGAGCACCAAGCTAATACATGTTCCTGCAAATATTTTCCAATAAGCAATTCCTGTTGCATTACGCATAATGCGGCTCATTGATATAGTCAAAAAACACGCAAGAAAAAACTGGACCCAACGCAACCAAAATGTCTCTGGAGCATTGTTCGCAACATATCCCAAACAGCTAAGAGAATCAAATTTGGGAGAACACTGAAATTGAGCAAGCTTTGTCCCGAATTCATCAAACAGGGTTGAAATGCGCGGATCTGCAAATTCTAAAATTCCATAGGACTGATAGGCTATTACAATCAATGCTACGGATAACGGAAGTGAAATTAAAATCACTCCATTTGCTGTCGCTGCTGCTTGAAAATAATGAGAAAAAGGCAGTTTAGTCCACTTAAAGAGCCGCAAAGGAATATAAAGTAAGATCAGGTAAAGCATCACGGAAAACGGATGAAGATACTGCCAGAATGTATCAATGTCACTTGAAAGAACAGCTATGCCAATCCACCATGCAAGAATTGATTGGACTGCTAGCAATGTCGCAGAAGTCGTTAAAAAATACTCCATGCGATATTTAAAATCTTGTGGGTCACCTAAGGCAATCTCTTTAGCAACAATATAGGGTTGAAAAGCTGCTCGAAAGACAAGCGAGTAATATTTAAAAACAAAGGAAAATTTTTCGCGTAACAGACCCACAAACATTTTATGCCCCAAAAAACCAGAAAGTAAATCTGAAAAAGGGTAATAAAAGGAGGATGTGTCAAAAATGGGTTTTAAAAAGAGAAGTACTATAATTAAAAAAGGGCATCAAAATTTATGATGCCCTGCGGCTTCAGAAATTTGAGAGCTCTAATTCCTTACAGCAACTTTCACTGTCTGTGGTTTTCCAGAAGTTCCGCCTTTGGCATCTGCCACAACCACATCAAAGCTAGCTGCATTACCATTGCCATCATGGACAAAACTCACCTTGCCATTCTCAATATCAACCTGTGTGAAATTTGTTACAGGACTTTTGGGAGCATTGTTAAGAGACAGATATCCATTCTTCGCATTAGAGATTGTATATCTCAAATCTTTTGGATCATCATCAGGATCAAGAGCTGTTAGATCCATAGTTGTCACTCGTGTCGATTTACCACGAGAAACAGTAAGATCCAAATCACCACCAAGTTCAGGTGGAATATTTCTTAGTTCCGCACTTAGATCACCGCCGGTTGCAACCATTAGCTGTCCATAGCGTATATTACCACTGACCTTACCTGTGCTTTTAATGTCAATAAGGTTTTTAACTGTGACATTGCCTTGAATGTCTCCATGCACTTCTAAGCTAGAAGTTTTGAGTTTACCGTAGAATTTACCATTAGGGTGAATAATAACAGTGTCAGCTGTTAGTTCTCCTTTGATATATCCACGAATCTCGATGTTCTTACAATCTTTGATGATGCCATCAATATGCGTATCTTGTTCTATTATTGTAACACTACTTGCATTCATATCTCTGCCCGTTTTTTACTCAACACTGTTCATTTGCAGAGCTCAGCTGCTCCAGATTTTAAAGTCTATTCCCCACATCCAATATCATAATACATCTTTATCAAAGTATGACTTTATTACTCAATAGAACTATTGAGGCAAGGTAAATAATATATGAAAGTTATTAAACAAGTGTTGTTTTTGGAAGTTTTGCGTTTATTCTCAAAACGTTGATTATATTAAGTTTATGAATGTTATAGGAATTTATCAAATAAAAAACAAGATTAACTATCAAAAGAGTTTTAACAGGCGCTCAAGATAATCTAATTCTAGCGGAGGGCGCTTCGTATCACTAAATCTTTTTCGAAGTTCATCTAAAATTTCACGGGCTTTCTGAACATCAAAGTTTTCTGGAATTTTCACACGGTCGCCCCCAAAGTCAGGCCCGCTTCTTTGTGGCAATGGACGTCCAAATGGATCTCTTTGCCCGCCTTGCCGACGAGCCTGTTGCCTAAATTGCTGCAAAAATTGATTTGCTGCGTTTTGTGCCCCTTTCCTTAATTGATCAAGAGCATGAGTTTGTTGTTGGGCTGCACGCCCCAAATTTTGATCACCTAAGGATTGCTGAGCTTCACCCATAGCTTTTCCAGCCTGTCCAAGAGATTTTCCAGGTTTCATCCCTGCACCTTGCATACTCTTAGTAATTTGCCCAAGTAGATCCTGTAAAGCTCTTTGCTGATCTGATAATCTTTGAGATTGCTCTCCTTTCAAAGATCGTCCCGATTGGCGTTGTCGTGTGCGTTGGTTTTGTTGATATGTTTGATCAAGCAGTTTTTGTTGCTGTCTGATCAAATTCCCCAAATCCTCTAATGTAGACATGGCATTTCGATTAGAGGCATTGGGTTGCCCTTGGTTGGCTTGTAAATTCTCGAGCAAGTCTCTTAGCTGATTAAGCATTTGGGAAGCCATATTGCGAGCTCCCGATTTTGCGAACTCCTCAATATTTCGAAGCATTTGATCAAGCTCTTTCGCGCTGATCTGCTGTCCTTGTCCATTTGGATTTTGTGGGATGTTTTGAGGAGCTTGTGATTGCATTTTTTCAGCCATTGACTGGATAAAACGCGAAACGGCTGTGCGCAAATCATCAAGTAATTTTTTTATTTCACTTCCAGATGCACCTTCACGTAAAGCTTTTTCCAGACGATCTTGAGCCAATTTCATTTGGCGTTCTGCATCAGACAGGTCTCCATCTTCAATATAAACAGCGATATTCCAGAGTTGATCAACAACACTCTTGATAGAATCATGAGGATTATATTGCATCCGCCAATAGACAGATCTGAGTCCAAGATAGACCTTAATATCCTTGATGAAATTTTCAGGAGAAAGACTGAGCGCATGCAGCGATTGTGCAACTCTAAGATAATTTGATTTCGGTTTATCCACCAGAATGCGGCGTTGCTCAATGATAGCTTTTGCTAGAGGGTTCTTAAAAACACGTTGAGGCAAAACCATCATAACGGGTTGAGTTTTGCTCACCTGCCCCGCATCATCTTTAGCGCTTAAAACAACTTCTACAGGAAGCCCAGCCCAGGGATGTGAGGTTAGATTTTTATAAGTCCGAGCCTGTGCGGTTTTATCTGAGGAAGGAGGAAAAACAAGTGGAAATTCAGGAGGAATGCCATAGGAAACCTCATTTTTTCTTTGAGCTTTTTCCCCATTTTTTCCAGATAGGTTTAATCTCGAGAATTTTGCCTTAGCAGATACGACCCCATAGTCATCTGATAAATGATATGTCAAGTGTACGGCTTTTCTCGCAGTGATTTTTAGAGGCTTTGTGAGTCTAATATTAGGAGGAGCGTCTTGTAAGATGTTGAAGCGCCATTCATGAATGGTCAACGCACCATTTTGAATGATGATATCTAGAGCATCTTTCAGTTTATATTTATATTGTGAAATCTTTGAAATATCTTGCTTTTGAGGAGCTTTCTCTAATAAACGATAATTAGGAGTAGTATAATTTCTGTATGTTTCTATCGAACGTTTAACATGAAAAGCATCAACATCATCCCCACTAATGCGAACGATAAGTTCACTATTTTCAGGAACTTCAATAAAGTCATTTTCTTCCTTATCAGTACTGCGAACTTTTGATCCATCAAGGAGCATTATGGGAGCTTTTCCTGTATAAGCCGGAGGCGTAACCCATGCATCAATCCTGTAATTAGATTTTGCATCTAGTGCTTGTAAATTAAAAACGGATTTAAATCTCTCGGAAAATAAATCCCCTGCTGCAATGAACCCAACAATCAGTAACAAAATGAGTAAAGTTCTTAAAGCATAAGGGTCATATTGAGAGACACGTGGTTTTGGTAACAGAACTTTTAAATTTGCAAATTGTTCAGCGATCTTTTTTTGATGAGCCTGCCAGATATTTTGCGTGATATGGGAAGGCCTTTGATAACTGATTTTATCCTCATAAGTTCTTAAAATAGAATGTTTAAAATTGGAGTCTTGTTCTAATCTCTTAAGAATAGCCTCACGCTTAGGTTTGCGAAATAGAATGATTGGAATAAAAGAAACAAGAAAGCCTAAAGCAAAAAGCGCCAGAAATAACTTGTGTGCCCAATGGGGTAAGACAGACCAGAGCCCACTCAATGTGATAAGTAAAAAAATACCTATAACACTCAGTGTTCCCCAGAGTTTAGGCCAGATCTGCTCAATAACCATAACAAAACGCATTTCAGAGATTTTTCTCTCCAAAAGCTTTTCTTGGTATTGCCGCTCCTTATCATAGTCACTGTGCTGATCTGTTGCAGAATCTTTAAAGTCATATCTTTTCATGAGCAGACTATAGCATATTTCAAAGCTGAAAGCAGTTTCATATTCTCTAATATATTGTCACGATATGGTTATTATATATATGGCGTGATTATGTTCTGTCAGACCACAAGCATTTAAAGTCAATCTTAGACAATTGAGTTGATTAATAAAAAAAGATCTTAGCCAGCATAACAGACAAATTTAGTTTACATATTGAATTTTGGGGAACAACAATAAAATTGTAGAAAATATAACAACTTTTCTTATATTTCTTCCAATTATGCCATAACACTAGCATACTACCGTTACGGTGTCAAGGATTTTTTGCCTAGGTATTTTTTCATTGCGAAGTATGGTTGATAAAGCATTACAGCCACGTATAACCTTTGCCCGTTGTAAGCAAAGCCCCACCCTCAAGCGTCATTCCTTCGAAAAAAGGAACCCATAACCACTTTAACCGCAGATATCTTATTTCATTATGAGAATAATATAAAAACAACACGGATCAGGGAGTGTTTTCCTGATCCAAAAGTTCATTCTATAATCTCAACACTGTAAAATATCGAGAGATTGGTACGACACTACAGCAAGCCGTATCATACTGATGCGACCAAACTGTTGATGCAAAAATATAATCTCGTACATCAAATCAAGAAAATGCAAGAACAATCGTACTGGTCAAAATGACCAGTTCGGCTGGGGGGGCCCAATATTTTGCACAGATAGCATGTCGGCCACGCAAAATATCTGGTCTGGAAAAATTTGGAGATGATGAAGTTAGGTAGATCCTTTGATAAAACGTATCCTTCAAGGAACCTCCTCACCAGATTATTATGAAGTCTTCATAATAAACTATGGCAAGCGCGACTGCGCGCCGCGCTTAGCGCGAAAAGGCTTAGTACTGTCTGAACGTAAAATAAAAAAAGCGAACCCCGAGCTTTTCGCTCGCCCCGGCGGAGTCATTTTTCCATTAAGCAAAAATGGGCGTGGCGATAAAAAAGAACTGGACGATTAGCCATGCGAAGACATGGCTATGAGGACTAGCGCCATTGAGGCGTGCAGCCTGCGTGGCGCCTGAACGCACAATTAAACGAAATTTTCGTGTGCGCGATAAAAACACTCACTGCCAAGCAGCAAAGTGATCCAGCCCCAAAAGCTGTTCATAAGTTTGGCGTGGGCGGATAACACTATATTGATTTTTATTGACAAGAACTTCCGGTACAAGCAGGCGGCTATTATACGTATCGGATTGAACAGCGCCATAAGCACCAGCTGTCATAACGGCTAACAGGTCATTTTCTTTAAATATAGGAAGTTTGCGGTTCTGAGCAAAAAAATCTCCGGTCTCACAAACAGGCCCAACAATATCCGTTGTTTCATATTGGCCTTTAAGGAGTGTCTCATCAACAGGGATAATATCATGATGGGCTGAATATAATGTTGGACGAATAAGATCATTCATCGCGCCATCAACAATCGTGAAAGATTTATCGACGCCTTGTTTATTGTAAAGAACTTTAGAAACAAGGATACCGGCGTTTGCCGCAATCATGCGACCAGGTTCAAAAACCAGCTTGCACCCTAAGTCGCCCAACGTACGTTGAACAATATTGGCATATTTATCAGGAGCTGGTGGAACTTCTTTTTCTGCGTCATAAGGAACCCCAAGCCCACCACCCAAATCAAGATGGTTAATATTGATACCATTTGATCGAAGCATTTGAACGAGTTCTCGAAGCAACGTGAAAGCATCTTCAAAAGGCTGCAAATCAATGATCTGACTACCAATATGCATATGAATACCAGAGGCATCTATATGAGACAGTTGCGACGCTTTTTGATAAATATCATTGGCCTGTTCCCAAGGGATACCAAATTTATTCTCAGCTTTTCCTGTCGAAATTTTTTCATGCGTTTTAGGGTCAACATCCGGGTTTATTCGGATTGCAACACGTGCCTTTGTCCCTAAACTCTCCGCGACTTCATTAAGAGTGTATAATTCAGGCTCAGATTCAATATTGAATGAATAAATGCCTTCTTTAAGAGCATAAGCCATTTCATCACGGCTCTTGCCAACACCAGCAAAAACAATTTTCTCAGCCGAAACGCCAGCAGCACGGGCACGTCTGATCTCGCCTTCCGAGACGACATCCATCCCTGCCCCTAAATCGCCAAGGGTTTTAACAACAGCCAAGTTAGAATTGGCCTTCACTGCATAACAGATAAGCGCATCACTATGAGAAAAAGCATCTGCAAAGACATTATAATGTCTATTTAAAGTAGCTGTAGAATAACAGTAAAATGGGGTTCCCACTTCTTTGGCAATTTCTAATATGCTCACATCTTCTGCACAAAGAACCCCATCATTATATTTGAAATGATGCATAATTGAATTTTAGCGTAATAATCTATCGAGGACAAATCCCTCATGTTCTTTGGATTCACTTTTGGCTTCAGGAGTACCAGCACCAATTTCAGATTTTTTTGATGAAGGAGGAGCTTCTAAAGGGCCACGGACACCACAGCTAGCGAGTCCAAGAGACCCTAGCAAGCTAAAAAATATTGTGAGTTTAATAACCTTACGCATTGTCATAGCCCTTGATGCCTATATTTAATTTTTTTATCCTCTCAAGCGCACAGAGTGCACTATGTGTGGTTCGAAGTTAATATACCTATATATATCTAATTTTCCAAACGATTTATCCAGTCTTGGGCCATTTTCCGAACGTTAAGTGGCGCAGTTCCACCATAACTTGTGCGACTTTTTACAGAATTCTCCACACTAAGGACAGAAAACACATCGTTCGTGATTTTAGGTTCTATCATCTGCATCTCATCTAAACTGATTTCATCAAGCGTTTTCCCAGAGATTTCAGCAAGTGAAACAATTTGTCCAGTAACATGATGAGCATCACGAAACGGAAGTCCAAGTACCCGAACCAGCCAATCAGCAAGATCTGTCGCTGTTGAATAAGCCCGTCCAGCTCCTACCTGCATTCTGTCTTCATTAACCTTAAGGTCTTTTAACATGCCATTCATCGCAACTAGAACGAGTGAAAGATTGTCAAAAGCGTCAAAAGCTTGCTCTTTATCTTCCTGCATATCTTTTGAATAGGCAAGTGGCAAACCCTTCATAACCATCAAAAGCCCTTGGAAACTGCCAGTAATCCGGCCAACTTTCGCTCGCACAAGCTCTGCAGCATCTGGGTTACGTTTTTGTGGCATAATTGATGAGCCTGTAGAAAAATTATCCGAAAGACGCAGAAAACCAAATTCAGAAGAACACCACATAACAATTTCTTCAGCAAATCTTGACATATGCATCGCACAAATACTGCAGGCTGACAGAGTTTCAAGTGCAAAATCTCTATCTGAAACAGAGTCTAGCGAATTAGCTGTAGGACGAGTAAAGCCAAGGTCTGCGGCTGTCATATCCCGATTAATCGGAAATGATGTTCCTGCAAGAGCTGCAGATCCAAGTGGGCATTCATTCAATCTGGCTTGTGCGTCTTTGAAGCGGGCTCTATCTCTGGAAATCATTTCGACATAAGCCAAACAATGATGACCAAAAGTCACAGGTTGAGCCGTCTGTAAATGAGTAAATCCTGGCATGACGCAATCAGCATATGACTCAGCTTTTTTAGCAAGAGTAATTTGTAAGTCTCTTAATAATGCGTCAAAATGGTCAATAATATCACGCACATAGAGTTTGAAATCCGTGGCAACCTGGTCATTTCTAGATCTAGCGGTGTGCAGCTTCCCCGCAGTTGGCCCAATAAGTTCTCTCAAGCGATTTTCAATATTCATATGAATATCTTCAAGACTTCTTTGAAATTTAAACTCATCACGTTCAATTTCTAACAAAATCGTGTCTAGACCTTGAAGAATTTTATCTGCATCATCTTCTGATATAATACCGACATGACTGAGCATCTTGCAATGTGCTTTTGAACCTGCAATATCTTGGGCATATAGTCTTTTGTCATAAGAGATGGACGCATTAATCTCTTCCATTATGTCGGCTGGGCCTGAATCAAAACGTCCGCCCCACATTTTATTGGTCATGTTTAATAGTTACCTGACGATGAATTTATTATGAAATAACATAAGGTAAAACAATAATGAAGCCAGTCATTTACATCATGGCAGCAATACTTGCAACACTTGCTGGGTTTATGGTTGTATCTTGGAATATAGAAGATCGATCGGTCCAAAAAGAAGTGCCAACAAAAAAAACGCAAGAAAAGCCAATAAAAACAGCCAAAAAACCAGATGATGTTGACAAAGTAAAAGAAAATAAATTCAAAGCTCCATCACTTACAAGCAACAGTTTAAAAGGCCTGAATAAAGGCCATATGACAACATTTGTCATAAGACAAAAACCAAGAGATATACCAGAATTTGAGTTCCAGGACATTTCAGGGACTAAAAAAACACTAGCTGATTGGAAGGGAAAAGTTGTCTTATTGAATTTATGGGCGACATGGTGCGCACCATGCAGGAAAGAAATGCCAGCATTTGATAACCTAAAGCATCAATTGGATAAAGAAAACTTTGATCTTGTAACTATAAGTATTGACCGGGGTGGTATAGAAAAACCTCAAAAGTTCTTTAAGGAAATAAAAATCAAACACTTAGAGCTTTATCATGATAAAACGGCCCGTTTGAATGCAAAATTAAACGCTTTTGGTATGCCAACAACATTATTAATCAACAAGGAAGGTAAAGAAATTGGACGCCTTGTTGGGCCTGCAGAATGGGATTCTAGTGATGCCTTAACACTGCTGAAAGCGGCGATCAATAAATAGCATTGTATTATCTCGTGGGGATTGGTGTGTCTCCACGATAATCATAGAACCCACGTTGCGTTTTACGACCAAGCCATCCAGCCTCTACATATTTAACAAGCAATGGGCAGGGACGATATTTTGAGTCAGCAAGGCCTTCATACAAAACTTGCATGATTGATAAACAAGTATCCAATCCAATAAAGTCTGCTAATTGAAGAGGTCCCATTGGGTGCCGCGCACCAAGTTTCATAGATGTATCAATAGCTTCCACAGACCCCACACCTTCATAAAGGGTGTAAATTGCTTCATTTATCATAGGAAGCAGAATTCTGTTCACCATAAAGGCAGGAAAGTCTTCAGAAACAGCAATAGTTTTATTGAGACTTTGAATGAATTTCTTAGAGGTTAGAAAAGTGTCTTCAGACGTTGCAATGCCTCTAATAATCTCAACAAGTTCCATGACAGGAACAGGATTCATAAAATGTAATCCGATAAATTGTTCAGAACGATCTGTTGATGAAGCTAATCGCGTGACCGAGATTGAAGAAGTATTAGTCGCGATTATAGCTTCTTTTTTCAAAAAAGCTGTGACATCGCGAAATATTGATCTTTTAATGTCTTCATCTTCAAGAGCAGCTTCAATCACAAGGTCGACATCTGCAAAACTTTCATATGTTTCTGCAGCTGAAATGCAACTTATAGCATTGTGTCTTTGTTCTTCAGTAATTTTATCTGAGGATAATTGACGTGATAAATTACCATCAATTGTGGCAAGTGCGGCAGTGATGCGGTCTGGTGAAACATCGTGTAAACGAACCTGATAACCAGCTAAGGCAGCAACATGAGCGATACCATTGCCCATTTGTCCTGCTCCAATAATGCCTATTTTTTCGATATCAGCCATAATGTTAATCACTTAAAAGATATAATATTTCATAATCATGATTACATGCCATAATCTTATTGTCAGCCTGTTTTTCAATGCATCTTGTTGATATTCTAGTAGTTTTCCCCAGTTAGAACGCCTTCATTGACAAAAAATGGCAGAATGAATCAGTATGCTTGACTATAGATATTTATTCACCTGCTGATTATGAAATCTTTGATTCTTGGTTAATCAATAATAAGCAGATCTATGATCTAAAAAAGTTATGTTAAAAAGCCCATAAATATGCGACTGATCAAGCCCAACAATTTACGGTATTTAGCCAAAAACTAATCTCGCACATGCGAAATAGGCTAACTGTAATAATTTTTTGTGTCAATGCTTCAAGTTATACTTTAGGAGCATGACAATAGGAATCTAGTAAACTGAAAAATTGAATTTCTTACTATATGACCATAGGAAATTATAAAAAGAATATCATGTAATTTGGAAAACATGCTCATATGGGGTTGCGTTTCTATAAAATACATCTGATATATACCGCGGGAGGTTGGCGCGGACGAGTCCCTCGCCAACCGGGTCAGGTCCGGAAGGAAGCAGCCCTAACGAGTTAGATTCGGGTTGCGTTTAACCTCCCACCAATAACATACTGAGATAAAGACAATTTTGCTTATAAGTATTATTGATGAAGCTCTGCATTCCTTATTTTAATATGGCAAAATCCTGAAATAGATTAGTCTAAAAAATCTCATTCTCTCGATAAAGGTCATTATGGCTGATACCAAACATTACACTGTGTTAGCACGTAAATATCGACCGAGTGGCTTTGAAGACCTTATTGGTCAGGATGCCATGGTTCAGACTTTACGTAATGCATTTACTTCAGGACGTATTGCACAAGCTTACATGCTCACTGGTGTCAGAGGGGTGGGGAAAACGACAACAGCTAGAATATTAGCACGTGCCTTGAACTATTCTATTCCAGACAAAGTAAGCAGCCCTACAATTGATATGAGTGAGATGGGCGAGCATTGCGAAGCAATAATGGCCTCAAGTCATGTAGATGTCCTTGAGATGGATGCAGCATCGCATACAGGTGTCGAGAACATACGAGAGCTAATAGAAAGCGCAAGATATAAGCCTGTTATTGCCCGATATAAAGTTTATATTATAGATGAAGTACATATGTTGTCCAAAGGCGCTTTCAATGCCCTTTTAAAAACTCTCGAAGAACCGCCAGAACATGTAAAATTCATTTTTGCAACCACTGAGATACGTAAAGTGCCTGTGACAGTATTATCAAGGTGTCAGCGCTTTAATTTGCAAAGAATTAGCATTGAACTTTTGGTAAAACAATTTCAAAAAATTTCTAATGCAGAAGCAGCTCAAGCAGATGAGGACGCATTGGGAATAATAGCCCGAGCTGCCGAAGGGTCCTGCCGAGATGGATTATCAATCCTAGATCAAGCAATAGCAATGGGATCTGGTAAAGTGACGATGAATGTCGTTCAATCCATGCTTGGACTAACAGATAGAATTCGGATCTTTGAACTATTAGAAACCATTTTTAGTGGAGAAGTTCTTAAGACCTTGGAGGTGGTAAAAACACTTCATCAAAATGGTACTGAGCCAGGACAACTATTGAGTGATATAGCAGAAGCTGTTCATTTAATTACCAAAGCGAAAGTTGTTGGAATAAAAAACTCTGATCAAATGATGAGCGAAACCGAACAGCAAAAAGTTTTGGAACTATCAGAAAAATTATCTTTACCCCTCCTGGGCCGAGCATGGCAAATGCTTCTAAAAGGCTTCAAAGAAGTGGATAATGCTCCCCAGCCAATTGCTGCACTGGAAATGATTCTCATTCGTATGGTTTATGTTGCAGACCTTCCACCACCAGATGAAATCATTCGAAGCTTGGAACATGGTAGCACGACACAAGGAAGTGGCATGCAGCCTACATCCTCTAAGAGTACAAATGATAGACCTAAAATGCAATCGGTAATGAGTGGCACAAACAATGTCGTTATGAGTAATAGTCCAGCCCTAAATCCACATGGTATTGCTGATCAAGAAAGTGACCCGACGTTTGAGAACTTTGAACAAATTGTAGCTTTCGTAGCTCAAAAACGCGACCTTAAATTAAAAATCAATCTAGAAAAACATGCGCGCCCAGTGAAGTTTAAACATGGGCATATTGAAATACAGCTAGGGCCTGATGCACCCCGGCATTTAGCCAATGATTTGAATAACAAGTTAAATGAATGGACAAATGAGCGCTGGATTGTTGTATTATCCAAAGAAAAGGGTGGCAAAACAATTGCCGAGCAGAGGGATGAAAAAGAAGCTGCTGAAATGGAACAAGTAAAAGCTCACCCGGCTATTCAGGATTTTTTGTCCCATTTCCCAGATGCTGAAATTAAGGATATTACACCGATAGACATTGAAGGTTTAAAAGACCCAGATGTAATTGATCCAGAAGATATAGAGGATGAATAAATATGAAAAATATTATGGGTATGATGAAACAAGCCCAAGAGATGCAAAAACGTATGGGCGAATTGCAAACTGAATTAGATCAAATGACAGTTGATGGGACATCTGGTGCCGGACTGGTGACGATCACTCTCACAGGAAAGGGTGAGATGAAAGCAATAAAGATTGACCCCAGTTTAATCAAACCTGATGAGAGTGAAATTCTTGAAGACTTGATACAAGCAGCACATAAAGATGCAAAAGAAAAATCCGAAGCGGCTATGCAAGAGAAAATGGCTGAACTAACAGGTGGTTTGCAATTACCGCCAGGAATGAATTTTTAAATAATAAAACAAAGTATAAACTTCCATGAGTCGTAAAGTCACCGGCCCTGAAATTGAATCAATGATAAAGCTGCTGGGGCGTATACCAGGCCTTGGGCCTAGATCTGCTCGCCGTGCTGCATTGCAATTGGTAAAAAGAAAACAGGACTTATTAGTTCCATTAGCAGCAGCAATGGCTGAAGTCGCTGAAAAAGTTGTTATCTGCTCAATATGTGGAAATGCAGATACATCAGATCCATGTACAATCTGTTCTGATCCAAAGCGCGATTCTTCATTGCTTTGTGTCGTTGAAGAAATCGGAGACTTGTGGGCACTAGAGCGCGCTTCGGTTATAAAATCAAAATATCATGTTTTAGGCGGGACATTGTCTCCTTTAGATGGGCGGGGACCTGAAGACTTAAATATTGCAAAGCTAATTGAACGAGCTCAGAATGAAGATATTGAAGAAATTCTCTTAGCCTTAAATGCAACTGTTGAGGGCCAATCTACAGCTCATTATATTACGGATCAGTTGGAAAATACTGGCATAAAGGTCTCAAAACTCGCACATGGCGTTCCTGTAGGTGGGGAGCTTGACTATCTCGATGAAGGAACGCTTACTGCGGCATTTCAATCAAGAAAATTATTATGACCTAAACCTCTTTGGTTTCTATTTTCAAAGTCTCAAAATGTGAACCTTTATTCAATAACCACAGAAGTATGAGAGCTGGAATAGCAGATAACGTTGTAAGGATAAAAAACAAAATCCATCCACTTTCTTCTGCAATAAATCCTGACGAGGCCGATAAAGTTGTTCGTCCCACAGAAGCCAAAGCTGTCAGCAGGGCATATTGTGTCGCTGTATGAAGTGTATTTCCACAAACTGCAGATAAATAGGCAATAAATATTATGGTTCCTATGGCACCAGTAAAGTTCTCAATGATAATAGCAACAACCAAAGCCCAATATTGAACACCAATCCAGGCAAGCCAAACAAATACAAGGTTTGATAACATCTGTAGAAGAGCAGCAATCCAGAGGCTATTATAAAAATTTAAATTATACGCAACAAATCCTGCGAGAAAAGTACCAATCAAAGTTGCAGCTAAGCCCACACCTTTAACAACGGTTGCATAATCTATTTCACTAAACCCTATATCGAGCACAAAAGGCCCTGTCATAACACCAGCAAGGGCATCGCAAAATTTAAAGAGAATCACAAAACTAAGAATTTTGATAACATGAGATTTTCTCAAAAAATCATAAAAGGCTTGTAAAGCAGTAAGATAAAACTTCTTAAACGCAGAATGTTCTGAAGAATTGCTGGGTTTGTTTTCTTGTTTTGATTGAGGTTCTGAAGCAATTACAGAACCTAGAATACCCAAAAGCACAAGTATAGCTGCGGTACAATAGCCGTAAAACCAAGCAAGACCAACAGACACCCCAATTTGTTTTAAATATACAACAATTGCGATGACACCTGCACCCGAAACAAGCATAGCGATACGATAAGCTGATACATAATACGCAACCCCTGCGGCTTGTTCATTGTCTGGAAGAGCTTCTACCCTGTAGGCATCAATCACAATATCTTGCGTTGCGGAAATACTGGCAACAATTAAAGCGCCAAAAGCCACAAGCCATGGTGTCGTGATTGGGTCAAGAGACCCAAGATAAATGATTGATAAAATTAATAAAATTTGAGAAAAAACAAGCCATGATCTACGGCGGCCTAAAGTCTTTGTAAGAATTGGGATTGAAAATGCATCTACAAAAGGTGCCCAGAAAAATTTTAACGAATAAGGCAATCCAACCAAAGAAAAAAGTCCAATTGTTGCAAGGTCAACATCAACAGTTTTCATCCAGATTGTAAGGGTCGACCCTGATAAGGCTAACGGTAGACCTGAGGAAAATCCTAGCAGAATCATCAACAAAACGCGTGGTTGGAAATATACGGTGGTAAACGTTCTGTTTTTTGAAGGTGAAAACATGTAATCTTCTTTTCTTATAAACTACGATGGTAGCATTTTTTTTTATAACTGTCAGTTGTAACACTTTTTCTGAGTATAATTTGAGCTTTCTGTAACCATAAGATTGATATTTTGCTTCAGAAATTGTTAGAATCCTGTTTATGTGGCTTAACAATAAAAAGTACATGCGGGGAAAAATGACTAAGTTTATTGCAGTTACTAATAGACGTGGCGGTGTAGGAAAAACAACAACAACATTAATGTTAGCATACGGAATGGCGGTATATGCTAGAAAATCAGTTTTGGTTGTAGATCTTGACGCCCAAGCGAGTACATCAACCGTATTAATGGGACCAGAACTCTGGAATGAAGCTAGGAAGAAAAACCGTACTGTCGGTGACCTGGTCCTAGAGGTATATGGGTCAGGACCTGTAGATATGACACCTTATGTCTCTGATGTCGTTGGTGATGTTCACGTCAACCCTGGGCAAATAAGACCAAAAATACAGGCAATTCCTGCTTCTTTTACACTTGATGAAAGAGAACTGGAATTTGTTTATCAATACGCACGTCAATTTACGGTTCTACCCAAAATGTATTCAGCGATACGTGAACGCATTGCCGAGATTTTTAGATCATTAGAAGGTCAACATGATATAGTTATTTTTGATTGTCCTCCAGGACTGTCAAATGTTTCATGGGGGGCTTTGCGTGCATCAGATTATGCAATTTTGCCTTACATCCCTGATAGAACTGCTGAAGATAATATTTCTTGGTTGTTATCCAGATTAAAAAAGAATAACCCAAAACAGGAACAACGTGTTCTTGCCAACAGATATCAGGTGAAATCTCCAATGATGCAAGGTGTTGCTGCTTCAATAAGCCAGGAATTTCCGTCTTTAGGGCTTGTGATTCCAATGCAGTCAGCTTTATCCAATGCTTTGGAATATGAAGAAAATACGCAGACAATAAACCAAAAGTTTGGTACAAGTATTAGTTCCGTAAAGGGCTTATATAATGCTTCACTAGAGTGGATTTATGAACCTTCAGCTGTAGGACAAGTTGCATGAGCGAACAACCAGCACATGAAATATTGAAAAGAGTATTTGATGTTGTGGTAAAAGAGGCAAAAAACAATCCTATTTTTGCCGATAAAATGCTGCAAGCCTTACCACCAGAAATGGTGGTCAAGGCGAAAGCAAAAGGACGACCGAAAAAAGAACAGCTTTTTGATGTGAGCAAATATCATGCTGTTAATATATTGCGGCGCTATGATGTTGGTGTTCTTGAAGGCCGGTTATATGATTTAACAAAAGACAACCTAAAAACTGTTGCAAAATATTCGGGCCTGAGACTAACAGGTCCAGCAGGGCGCAAATCTGCAACAAAAGCGATGATTGTCAAAGGTATCGTAGATGCTGCAAAGCATTATATCGAACAAAGAAAAAGTGCAGCCGCCTAATAAAAATAAACTTGCTTATCTCTAGGCGTTATGAATTCTTTCTTAATAAGAATGTCATGGTCTAAATCTATTGTCAGTTTGACATGTTTTTTATCCCCTCTGGCATGCGAACGATAGTTATCTTTCACAACATAATCAAAGGAAACATGAAAGACGTCTGGCTGTGCACTATGTTTCTTAATTTTCAAGGAATTTTCGATTAATCTTAATGTTTGGTATGGTCGTCTGTGGGATGTTCTAAACTTACGACGAATAGCTATTTCGCTGGAAATATTCCTGTCTCCATTATATTCAATGACAGGTGCGTAGAATAAAGAAACATCCGCTGGATGCATCTGATGAAATTGTAAATACTCATCAGCTACAAAGGTCAGAATTTCATTGCGTCTCGAACGATTAGAGAAAAAATGATCCTCGACCTCTGGCTTTGTCTTTTTTCTTAAATGGCTTGGCCACTCTTCTTTCTTTTCTTCATCATCATATCGTTCGACAGAATAACTATCTAATGTGTGAGATCGAGAGTTTTCGTTTTCTCTTTCTATAAGATCATCGATACTTTTCTTATCTCGCAAAGAATAACGGGGCTGTTCGTTTCTTCTTGAAAATTCAAATTCATCAGAAAAAGATAAAGAATCATCAGAAGTGTTATTTCTTGACTTAATTTTCGCAAGGCGCTTCTTAAGTTTTTTCCATTTATGGAAACTACCATTTCTTGGGTCAAATGCTCCTAAAACCCGAGTTTGTTCAAGTCTTGCGTCCGCTCCACTATACTTAGCGGTTTTATGTGTGCCACGAACAGATAATTTCACACCGACATATTCCATCAATTCGTCCTGATTAGAATTAATGACATCAATTTCAATGTGCTTAACATGGGGGAGGTTATATTCTTTCTTGTTCTTAGTGGCCACTTTCATACAAATCTTTTGGGGTAAGACCAAATGAAACTTTTTGATTGTTTTACGGTTAATATCTCGCGTAATAACTTCCTGGAGTTCGCCAGTAATCATATCATTATGGGAATAACAATTAGAATTAGCATAGACATAAGTTGAACTGAAAATTATTAGTCCGAGAAAGATAAGAAAAAATCTACTTGAATGAGACATGGGAATACCACACTAAACTTATAAAACGGCCACACACACTTATAAATATATGCTACTTAATGTGTCATAAATTAGCAAATTCATAGTCAAAAATACTTTATTAGATATTGTTCTGTGGATTTTTTGATCAAAGTTTATATATTTAAATAGAAAATACCCTGTGGGTCTTCGTTTAATCTATACATTTTAATATTATAAAGACAAGAATATGGTGTCGGGGAAGTCCTAAACTTTAGGCATTTTCAGTCCTGTTCAAATGATCTGTATCACCTGTCCTTGGTCAGATCTATGATGAACTGCATAAAAATTCAATCATTTAGGTACGTTAATGGAAAAGACCACTCTTATTCAACTTGCAGTTTTTTTAGCAGCAGCTGCAATAGCAGCACCTCTGGCAAAGCGACTTAAAATTGGTTCGGTATTGGGGTATCTAGCAGCGGGTATTTTAATCGGACCAAGTGGGATTGGAATTTTATATTCGGTATATGAAGTCGAGAATATACTACATGTTGCTGAGTTTGGAGTCGTATTATTACTTTTTGTCATTGGACTTGAATTAAGACCTCAGCGGCTTTTAAAAATGCGCTCAGCTATATTTGGTCTTGGGAGTGCACAGGTTTTTATAACTGGATTATTGTTATTTGCTATTGCTTTAGCTGCCGGCTTTACACCAACCGCAGCATTTTTGATTGGTTTTGCTTTATCACTGTCCTCAACAGCTTTTGTAATTCAAGTATTAGATGAGAAAGGCGAATTATCTAAGCGCCACGGACGTATGTCATTTTCAGTGTTATTATTCCAGGATTTATTTGCTATTCCACTAATTGCGATAACACCGCTTTTAGCGGCGAATGCAAGTTTAGCGCAAGGAGTAGATCTATTTACTGTTGCTAAGGGTATAGCCACAGTTGCATTTGTTATTATTATTGGAAAATATATTCTTGAACATATGTACCGCTTAATTGCCGCAACAGGGGTGACTGAGGCGATGACAGCAAGTGCACTTCTAACAGTGGTAAGTGTCGCTTTACTGATGAAATGGGCAGGCTTATCAGCTGCCCTTGGGGCATTTATTGCAGGTGCACTCTTGGCAGAATCTTCTTATAGGCATCAAATTCAAGCTGATATTAAACCTTTTGAAGGATTGCTTCTTGGTTTGTTTTTTACAGCAATAGGCATGTCACTAGATATATCATTGTTATTAGAAGATCCGTGGATGATTCTTGCTATGGTAGCAATTATCGTTTTTGTCAAAGCACTAGTACTATATATTTTAGGCTTGGCCTGGGGGCTCTCAAGCGCATCATCAAGACGAATGGCCTTTGTTTTATGTCAAGGTGGTGAGTTTGCATTTGTCATTTTCACAACAGCTGATATGGGTGGGGTGATTGCCAAGGACACGGCACAATTATTAACACTTGCCGTTACTCTTTCAATGATTGCGACACCATTCTTACTATTATTAGACGATTTCTTTCAACAGAAAGAAACGAAAGATGATAGACGATATGATCAGCCCCCCGAGGCAAAAGGCCATGTAATCATAGCTGGTTTTGGTCGTTTTGGACAAATTATAGCAAGAATTTTGCAAGCAAAAAAAATACCTTTTACAGCACTGGATAAATCTCCAGAACACGTGGATTTTGTGAAACGTTTTGGAAATAAAATCTATTATGGTGATGTGACGCGTTTAGAAGTTTTACGAGCAGCTCAAATAGAAAAAGCCTCTGCATTAGTCATCGCAATTGATGACGTAGAGGGAAGTCTTCAGATAGTACAAATGATTCAACAAAACTACCCGGATCTAAACCTATATGTTCGGGCTCGAAATCGTCGTCATGTATACCAGCTTTTACATCTTGGAGTTGAAAAAATAAGTCGGGAAACTTTTTTGTCAGCATTAGATCTAACAAAGGATGTTTTAATAGGCTTAGGAGAAAGACCTAGCGATGCAATAAGAGATATTAATACATTTCGGGACGCAGATCGACAGCATTTGTATGAAGATTACAAAGACTATACAGATATAGAAAAACTACAGGCACGTGCAAAGACAGCAGCAAAACAACTTGAGGAATTATTTGAAAGAGATATAGAGGACCAGGAAAAAGAAGAGAATGATAAAAACACTGAGTTAAAAAACCAACAGAATGCTCTTACAGCTTCATAATTAAAAATATAAATGATAGCAACTAAGAAATATAGCTTGCTGTGTATGAAAAACATTGAGATATAACAAAAAAAACTGTACCTACATGTAAGTTCACAAATAATATTATTTCTAGAACAAGAGAACTCAAGAGAGTAATTAAACGTGAAAATAACAGAGGATATAATATAAGATTAGGGGGGACACATGTCCATTAGTGCGCGTATTTTTGTTGCTTTTATTTTCATTATCCTAGGTGTCTCATTCATTGCTACGACCGTTGTTCTTTACAATGATTTCAAAGATACTGAGTGGTCCACATATGCTGTATTTTACAGCCACCTTTTCATTTTTTTCCCGACATTTGGAATAATTGCTCTAATCGCATTTTATATCCCAGCTTGCGTTCTTGTTGATATGTACTGGAAAATTGTACGATTTGGTAAAATAAGATTTTTTATAGGTATGATAGTACTAGCTCTAGGATCCTATTTTATATCGACCCAGATACTTAAGGGAGATATCCCAACTCTATGGGGACCAGCTCCACATATTTTAAAAGCTGATAAAGGCGAAGGGTGCGATAGTTCACTGCAAACGTGCCGTAGGGTACCTGTTCTACAAGCTCTTTTAGATGTGAGAGAAAAAAGCCAGCAACGCGTAGGCTTATCTAAATTTGCGAGAGATTGTAACCCTGACCCTTTAATTGAAACGCAAAAAGATTTGATTGAAAAACGTTATTGCTTTGTTACGAAAACTCTCACGGATGCTAAGTCCTGTTGTATTGCTCAAAAGGGTTTTACTGATGCTCTTGCAAAAATGTATAAATCTGGAGAAAACAGGTCATTTACCGAAGAAGTCCACATAATACTATTACCTCTAAAAATCTTCTTTCTGCTAGTAATTCTTGTTATCGGGATTATGCTAGCAACATGGCGTAAGAATGTAGATAAATACTATAGTGATTATATTTTCTATGTAGAAAGAGGTCTGATGGTTGGGGCCGTATCTATGTTAATTTGGCCTATTGCTAATCATGCTTATTTACAGTCCCAAGATGTATTATATGGAGCTTATCAAGATGGAATATACGCCACAATCGCCCCGCTTTTAAGTTTTCTCTTCGGCGCTTGGGCTTTAGCACTCTTATTTTTCTTCTTCAGAAGTTTAGAAAAAGATATCGAAGCTGTTGGTAAAATTGCTGGTGTGATTGGTAGTGCGATAGCAATTCTTAAATATGAAGAAATCGTGGATTATGCTGTAAGAATTGCTGGCTCAGGAGCGGATAAATTAACAATGGGTATTCTGGGCGTTCTTGGTTTCTTTATTTTTGTTCCATTTCTTTTCACCAAAAGAAGAAAGCCAAAAAAAGAATAGAGCCTCAGATTAAATAAAGATATTACACGAGCAGAATGTGGGAAACTAATAATGAGCAATGAGTTACCCACCTTCTTTTAAGAGTTCCTTACGTCCAATCATGCAGACTGAAAGAAACCTTCATTTGAACCAATAATGTTTTTATCAATGTCCCCAACAGCCTTATGATCTTTTCCTTTATACTCAAAGGCAAGTAAGACATTTCTAATCGCCTCTATCCGGGCACGTCTTTTATCATTAGATTTTAGGACAGCCCAAGGTGTGATATCTGTATGTGTATATTTGAACATATCATCCCTAGCATCCGTATAGTCTTCCCACTTTGACAAAGAAGCAATATCAATATCACTCAATTTCCATTGTTTTAAAGGATCATGCCGTCTGTCATGAAAACGTTTCAATTGCATCTCTCTTCCGACAGTCAGCCAATATTTAAAAAGATGAATTCCATCTCGGACAAGAGAAGATTCAAAATGCGGGACTTCTTGAAAAAAAAGTTCAAGTTGTTCGTTTGTACAAAAATTCATAACACGTTCAACACCAGAACGATTATACCAGGATCGATCAAAGAGTACGATATCTCCTTGTGTTGGAAGATGGGTTATATAACGTTGAAAATACCATTGACCTCTTTCTGTTTCCGTAGGTTTAGAAAGTGCAACAGTACGGGCATGACGTGGATTGAGATGTTGCATAAAACGTTTTATGGTCCCGCCTTTACCTGCAGCATCACGGCCCTCAAAGACGATGACAATACGAGTACCAGTCTCTCTCACCCAGGATTGCAACTTAAGAAGTTCAATCTGTAAAGCTCTAAGTTCATCTTCATAAAGCTTGCGTTTCATTTTTTCTTGGTATGGATATCCACCACTGGAAAGGGCCCCGGCTTTTAAAGCATCTGGAAAAATGGGGTTATCTAAATCGAAGTCTTTGGTTAGTCCCATCTGCATATCCTCTTTTGTTTTAACTAGTCCTTGCATTTAGGGACTCATAGTATGGTTAGCGGAATAAAAAAGATATGAAAAAAATAATACAAAATAGGCCGAAGAGTTCGGCCCAAGGAAAGTTGTGGGAATAAAATGGAATGGATCTTAAAAACTTCCTGATCCTCGATATTCATTAGATCTTGAAGGTCTTGGAGTTGATCGTTTCACAGGTTTAGATTTCTTTTTAATAACTCTCTTCTTTTTCACAACAGTTCTCTTCTTAACAGAAGATTTTTTGTTTAAGCTAGCAAGTTTTGCAACACCAAGCTTTACACCAAACTTTTTGCACCAAACATATAATTCATTATATTTAGACAATTTAATTTTACTAGGGATCAAATAAATTTGAGCACCATTGTTTGATTTGAGTTTGGTAAATGTTGTTGATTTATCATATTTGCCACCTTTACCAAAACCAAGCCATGGATCAGGTGCCCCATCATGATTAAAATTTGAGGATAAACGGATTTGCCAACCTTTACTTGTCTTTTTTAGAGTAACATTCCCTGAAGTTTTATGATTTGATTGTCCTATAAATTTACCAGTTTTTGTGGCGGCTATAGCATTCCCAGTCTGGCTTATAAACACGAATACAACTAACATAGACGCGTATGTAAAAAGTAATTTCATTTTCAGTCTCCTTTTAGTGCTCCAAATACTTAATCTGTGACTAGTATATACTTGGACAAGAATAAAAAAGAAGACGACCTAACACACTTGTGTAATGATGTTAGATTACGTGATGAGCAATTTTGAAATGACATATTTTATGAAAAGAGTAAAATGATACAAATAAATAGATACAATATAATTGCAGCGATAACTGGGTTAATAACCATATGCCTTGTTGTAACTCTAGCTCTATGGCTATTAAAGCCATCTCAAGAAAAAATATTAAGGCTAACGTCTGGGGGACAGGGAGGAACATATAACACATTTGCAACTGCCTTGGCAGAGGTTGTTAATGCCAACAGTAAAAAAATAAAAATAAAGGTGCAGGAATCATCTGGTGCGAATGACAATGTCAAAAAGATTTCATCAGGAAAATCTGATATTGGCTTTATCCAGAGCGATACAATCGTGTCAGATAAAATAAAAATAGCCGCCAAACTATTTCCTGAAGTTTTTCACCTCATAGCAAATGTCAAATCAGGTATTAAAAATGTTTCTGATATTCGAGGAAAACGTATTGCCCTCCCTCCTCAAGGTGCTGGGAGTAATACTCTATTTTTCCGATTGATGAAGCATTATGAAATTCCATCAAGTGAAATTACTGTTCTTAATGGAACCTTGAATGAAAATATAGAATATTTAAAAAAAGACGAGGCGGATGCCCTTTTTATAGTCATGGGAATGGGCAATGAAAAAGTAAAATCTGTTATTAAAAACCAAGATGTAACGTTAATCTCTATTGATCAGGCAAATGCGATTTCATTATTTGATCCTGCATTAAGCGCTAATACGATCCCTGTTGGAGCATATAGTGGGGAAAAACCAGAGCCATCAGAACCTATCCAAGTTATTAGTACAGATAGTTTGTTTGCTGTAAGTGAAAAATTAGATAATGAAATTGTAAAAGAACTGACACGCCTTTTATTTGAGAAGCGTCAGGACATATTGCGTAAAATACCTCAAGGCGCATTTATTGATGAACCAACAGCATTACATAAACTTTCATTTGATATACATAAAGGTGCAGACAGTTTCTATCGTAAAGACGATCCACCATTTATTGTAGAATATGCCGAGCCTATGGCCTTCATTTTATCAGTGATATTATTATTAGGCTCCGCCGCATGGCAGGCACAGACCTGGTTGTCCGGGGCCAGAAAAAACAGAGCTGATCACTATAATTTAGAATTGGTGGAAATTGTCAACCGTGCTGAGGTTATCAAAACGTTGCAGGAAGCCAACCAGTTAAGAACTGAAATGTTTATAATTTTTGAAAAGTTCCTTGATGATATGGACAATGATAGAATTGAAGAAACATCTTTGCATTCTTTTCAGTTCGCTTGGCAGGTAGCGTCTTCCACACTTAATCATCGCGAAATGGTTTTAAGCAATAACAATTCATAAGTGAAATACAAGCTTTACTGACTAACCTGTTTCTGTTGCACGTCAACAGAAACACTTAAAGCACCCTTTTGACCACTTTGACTTGCACCACGAATAGGGGCGGTATAACCAGCATCTAAACCACATGCAAGACGCACATAATGTTCGGTTGGGCAAAGTTGATTAGAAACATCGAAGCCAACCCAACCAAGACCTGGAATATAAGCCTCGGCCCAGGCATGGTGTGCATTATCTTCGTCCTTCTCAACCAGAACATAACCCGTCACATAACGAGCTGGTATGTTTAGGGAACGTGCCGCAGTAATAAATATATGTGTGTGATCTTGGCAGACACCTTTACCAAGTTTAAAGGCTTCACTGGCTGTCGTTTCAGAGTTTGTGGCACCACGTTCATAGGAGACGTGTTCGAGAGTCAATCCATTTAAAGTATGAAGTGTATCAAGTATGTCATCACATTTTGCTTGATGCGCAAGCTCAATAATATTTTCATCAGCATTTGTCAGTTCCGTTTTTCGAAGATAAACAGAAAGAGGAGCGATTTCCGCCAAACCTGAGACAACACCATTACAATCCTTCGTCTCCACCATGCCCTCAACTTTAATATTCACATCCTTATGAGGTTCCGTAATAGTTAAAGTCAATGCACGATTACCAAAGCAATCTGTAAACATGGTAGCTGTTTCTTTATTAGGAACAGTCAGGTCCCAGGAGATAACATTTTGTGCAGAAAAACTTTGAGGGGTAAGGCGCAAGGATTGAATTGTATAATTCACATCGTCTTCATAAATATATTGTGTTTGATGTGTGATACTAAGGTGCATTATCTAGCTCCTAGACAATAAAATGAAAATCTTCTGAAATTTGATTGCTCAATTGATTATTTTGCACTGAAAAATCAGATAAAAATTCGTGTAAGCCGTTTTGAAACAATTCCGTAATTTTTGTTTTTCGCAGGCCATTCAGCCTATCCGATGCAAGTTGACAGCTCTTTGTTTCTTTCTGATAAAGTTTATTCAGTTCATCCAGATTAGTATAAATGAAGTCATAACATGAACGCAATGAACGAGGCATATGTTTATTCAATATAAGATACTCAGCAATATTCCATGGTTTGTAGCTTTGACGATAAACCCATCGATAACTTCTATGCGCAGAAACAGATCTTAATATTGCGGCCCATTGATAATTATCTATACCACCCCCTATAATTTCACTTTGCGGTAATAAAACATAATATTTAACATCAAGAATACGTGACGTATTATTTGCACGCTCAATAAAAGTCCCTAACTGGCTAAAAAAGAAAGTGTCATTTCTAAGAATCGTATTTAAGAGGGTTCCACGATAAAGAGCAGAGCATTGCTTGATCCAGGTAAGTAATTTTGGCAGTTGATTGATAGTTGTATTTTCTGGTGTAATTTCCTGAAACTCCATATAAGATTGGTTCAGACACTCCCAGATTTCAGTTGTGATTGCAGTGCGTTGCGCACGAGCATTTTGACGGGCAGTATTAAAACAGTTGCGCACACTTGAAGGGTTATTCTTGTCGAATAGAATAAAATTCACTGCATTCTGAGCATTTATAGTTTCATACTTTTCTTTAAATTTCTCTTCACACCCAGCACTGATTAAGGTCGACTCCCATTCCTGATGATAACCTTCACTTTCTCTTGGAAGCAAAGAGAGCCAGTAGCCAACCTCAATCATGCGAGCCATGCTTTCGGCGCGTTCCATATAGCGTGAAAGCCAGAATAAATCATTTGCAGTTCGTCCAAGCATGAGAATATATCACTATCAATAATTAATCAGTCACGGAGTACCCAAGTATCTTTCGTGCCTCCACCTTGACTGGAGTTAACAACGAGCGAACCTTCATTGAGAGCAACCCTTGTTAAGCCCCCCGGTGTAATCCGAATACGATCTCCAATCAAAACAAAAGGTCGCAAATCTACATGCCTTGGCGCAATACCTGCTTCCACCATTGTAGGACAGGTCGAAAGCGAGAGAGTCGGTTGGGCAATATAGTTTGCAGGATTGGCCTTAAGTTTTTCTCGGAATGATTCAATTTCTTTTTTCGAAGATGTTGGTCCTATAAGCATTCCATACCCACCGGACCCATGCACTTCTTTAACCACAAGATCTTCAAGGTTTTCTAAAACATAAGTTAACTCATCAGCCTTGCGGCAATTATATGTTTTAACATTCTTTAAAAGAGGAGGGCTGCCAGTATAAAATTGGATAATTTCAGGTAAATAACTGTAAATAGCTTTATCATCAGCAATACCGCCACCAGGAGCATTTACAATACTTACTTTACCGGCTCTATAAACATCAAACAGGCCAGGAACACCTAAAATGGAATCAGGCCGAAAAACAAGCGGATCAAGGAAATCATCATCTATCCGCCGGTAAACAACATCTACGCGTTGAAGGCCGCATGTTGTCTTTTTATGTAAAGTTCCATCAACAACAATTAAATCTTGCCCCTCAACAAGTTCGACCCCCATCTGATCAGCCAAAAAACTATGCTCAAAATAGGCACTGTTATATTGGCCAGGCGTTAACACAACAATACTGGGGTCTGCATCTAACCCAATAGGAGCAACTCCCATAAGGGTTTGAAGTAAACTATCAGGATAAGTATCGACAGGAGCAACGCGGTTTTTTTGAAAAATATCAGGGAATATATGCATCATAGTTTCCCTGTTTTCGAGCATATAGGAAACGCCAGATGGTGTACGTGTATTATCTTCTAGAACAAAAAAATCATTTTCCCCAGTACGGACAATATCGACACCGATAATATGAGAATAAATTTGCCTTGGTGGGTTAACGCCAATCATCTCAGGAATAAAGGCTTCATTATTGATGATCAGTTCTGCTGGTATCCGACCAGCTTTGATAATTTCCTGACGATGATATATATCGTGCATAAACGCATTAAGTGCACGAACCCTTTGTTCTAGACCTGCTGAAAGACGGCGCCACTCTGGGGCACTCATTATGCGTGGTATGATATCAAATGGAATAAGGCGTTCATCCGCCTCTTCTTGTCCATAAACGGCAAAAGTGATTCCAATCTTCCGAAAGAGAAGTTCTACCTCGCGACTTTTATGTTTTAATTCCCCGAGGTCTTGTGTCTCAAGCCATTTATTAAAAGACTGATAAGGTGGCCTGATGGAACCGTCATCATCTCTCATTTCGTCAAAAGACTGTTTCACTGAATCTAATTTGATCTTTCCGAGTGCGACACTCTGTAAATTACAGGAATTACTTTAGATTAAAAAAAAGCAAAAAACTTGCCAAATAGATTATATTAAATAAATCAAGATCATATACAGAAGGCAGAACTTATTCGATTAATTATTACGCTATTATTGCTCAATATATAATCAAAAAGCTTCAATGCTTTGATTTATATAAAGTAACTGATTTGCATTTAGAAGTCTATTCAACATCTCATAAATATATATATTTTATATTGACAATGACAATATATCTATATATCTAGTTATATAGAAGGAATGTGAAATGATAACACGTGAAGAAGCAGCTCAAGGATTTGCAGCTGCTGGATCTGAGCCCAGACTAGATGTTCTCCTTGTTTTAGTAAGAGCAGGCACGAAAGGTCTAAGTGTAGGAGAGATACAAGAACGTTTAGATATGCCAGCCTCGACACTATCACATCACTTAAGGTTTTTAGCGGCTGGGAATTTAATAGTTCAAGAAAAGCAGGGGAGGACCATAATCAACCGAGCTGCTTTTGAGCATATTAATTCCTTAGCAGAATATTTGTTATCTGAATGTTGCGCTGACGAAAAGTAAACATTGGAGTGTAAGACTATGACAGAGTTAGCCGAAAAAGGTTTCAACCACTTACTTCAGAACTTAAAAAATCTTATAAATCCACTCACATCTGTATGGGCTTTGATTATATTAATTCCCGTTCTGATTGCCGTACTAGATCCCGCTCAGTTGAATGCAATTTTATCCTTTGCAGCAAAAGCTTTCTTACACACACTTCCGTATATAGTCATTGCTTGTTTGATGATTGCCTACCTTAAAGCCACAGGCGCTGAAAAAATTATAGCAAATGCTTTTAAAGGGCGTGAAACGCGAATGATTATTCTGGCTGCACTATTTGGTGGGCTTGCACCTTTTTGTTCATGCGAAGTCATTCCATTTATTGCAGGCTTACTGGCTGTTGGTGCGCCACTCTCAGCAGTCATGGCCTTTTGGTTATCATCTCCTCTGATGGATCCACCGGCTTTATTTATTACCGCAGGTGCTTTAGGCTGGGAATTCGCAATCGCCAAAGCAATATTTGCCGTCTCAGTTGGCCTATTTGGTGGATTTACAATGAAAATGATGCTTGCAGGAGGAGCCTTCTCTAATCCCTTGCGTCCAAAAGAAAACGAGGGATGCTGTAAATCTTCTTGTGCACAGCAACCTTTCTCAGGAACACCTCTCTGGAAATTCTGGCAAGAGAAAGAACGCCAAATGACCTTCATCAAAGAAGGCTCATCGAATGCTCTTTTCTTAGTCAAATGGCTTGCTTTAGCCTACATTCTGGAGGCCCTTCTTGTAACTTATGTGCCAGCAAAACTTATTGCGAGCGTGGTAGGTGGAGATGGTCTATGGCCAATTATCGTAGGAGCCCTTGTTGGTGCGCCAGCCTATCTGAACGGCTATGCAGCCCCGCCATTGGTGGCAGGTCTAATGGAACAAGGAATGAGCTCGGGCTCAGCTATGGCCTTCATGATTGCTGGTGGTATAAGCTCAATTCCAGCAATGGCAGCTGTGTGGTCACTGGTAAAGCGTGAAGTTTTTGCAGCATATATTGTTCTGGGAATAACCAGTGCGATCCTATCAGGTGTAATTTTTGGTGTGTTTACGAAAATCTAAACCTATAGCTACAAACCCATTTTATGCAACTCTACCAATTGATTTTGGTAGGGAGAATTTACGACAACCTGGGTAATTTCTTCACGCAAGATAAGCATTTTTAGGGGTGATAGGCTTTTCTTATTTGAAAAGGTTTGAATTTTAATCCATTCATCATCATATTTCTCAATCTTCCCAACATCAAATCCATTTTCTCCATCTTCGAAAAAGCATGTGCTATCAAAGGCTTTATCAAGTTCAATAACTGCATCTTGAAATGTTTGGCTGTAAATTTTAGGTGTGGTAACAGGTTCAGCTTTCGAAATCTGGTGCGCAATAGCAGAGTGTTCACGATTACCCCAGTAAACTTGTGTAATCTGATCTATTTCAAATAAAGAAAACCCATTATAAAGACCTTCGTCAGTAAATAGGTGCATTGCTGTAAAGTCACCACCAACCTGTGAAATTAACCCCAATAAGCAGTCATCACTACAATCCCTCTCGATTGTAATCGTTTCCGATCTCAATTGTAGTTGTTTTAATTCTGAAATCAGCATTGGACATTCCTAATTTTAATAAAAATAAGAACGAGCCCTGGAAGCAGAGCTCGTCCTTTTTGCAATTTATGCAGCTGTTTCCTTTAGCAGAAAACCACCAGACTGTCTCGACCATAATTGAGCATAAAGACCATTATTTTGGATAAGCTCATCATGTGTCCCATCCTCTATAATTTGTCCTTGATCCATTATGATCAATCGATCCATCGCCGCAATTGTAGATAATCTATGAGCAATTGCGATCACAGTTTTACCTTCCATCAAGTGGTAAAGCTGTTCTTGGATGGCATTTTCAACTTCTGAATCAAGCGCTGATGTTGCTTCATCCAAAATAAGGATAGGAGCATCCTTCAACAACACACGGGCAATTGCAATACGCTGGCGTTGTCCTCCAGACAGTTTCACACCACGTTCACCCACATGTGCCGCATAACCTTCTCTTTTCTTAAGGTCCACAAGACCTTGGATAAAGTCATGCGATTGTGCTTGCTTTGCTGCCTCTATCACCTCTTGTTCACTTGCATCAGGTCGACCATAACGAATATTATCCGTTATAGACCTATGAAGCAGTGAAGTATCCTGAGTGACCATACCAATATTTGAACGCAGACTATCCTGAGTAACTTCAGAAATGTCCTGACCATCAATCAGTATACGTCCACCTTCAAGGTCATAGAACCTCAAAAGGACATTCACCAAAGTTGACTTGCCAGCACCTGATCGTCCAACCAAACCAACTTTTTCACCTGGCTTGATATTCAGATTAAGGTTGTCAATAACACCATTATCCTTGCCATAATGGAATCTGATATTATCAAAATGAATGCCACCTTTATCAACTTTTATGTCTTTAGCATTGTTGGTGTCAGTAACTTCCAAGGGCTTAGAGATTGTTTCCATGCCTTCTTGAACAGTACCAATATTCTCAAAGATACTTGTAACAACCCACATAATCCACTGAGACATGTTATTGATACGAATGACCAAGCCGACCGCCAATGCAATCGCTCCAATAGTGATCAGTCCAGACCCCCAAAGCCAGATTGCCAGTCCTGCGGTACTTACGATCATCATACCATTGATAATTGAAATCCAGATCTCGAGTTGAGAAATTGGTCTCAATACATCATGGAATGTCTTAAGTTGTTCAGACATAGCCTCTTTCGCATAGTCATCTTCACGAGCTGTATGAGCAAATAGTTTAACAGTAAGAATATTAGTATAACTATCAACAATACGTCCTGTTAACATTGACCGAGCTTCAGAAGACTCTTTTGAAAGCTCCTTAATCTGAGGGACATAAACCCACAGAATTATGGCATATGTAACAATCCATATACCCAAAGGAATCATCAATAGCGGATCATTCTGGAAGAATAAAATCAAAGCACCGACTGTATAAATCATCACAAACCACAGAGCATCAACCAGCTGAATGGCTGTTTCACGTAAGGCTCCACCAGTTTGCATAATTTTATTTGAGATACGCCCAGCAAAATCATTCTGAAAATAGGAAAGACTTTGACGTAAAACATATCTATGTGTCTGCCATCTCACCAAAGTCGTAACATTTGCAATAACAGTCTGATTAGCTAGGACAGTGTGCAGGCCAAAAGCAATAGGTCTCAAGACCAAAGCAATAAAGGCCATCCATAACAGCAAATATAGATTGTCATTTATAAATGTTTCAGGGCTTTTAGCTTCTCTCATCAAGTCCACCAATTGCCCTAGAAAGGCAAAAAGTGAAATCTCAATAATTGCTGCAAAAAGGCCAACAACCATAATCCAGCCAAAATATGGCCAAACCTGGCGAATGTAATACCAGAAAAAGGGCAACAACCTATTTGGTGGTTGTTTATCATCAGTATGTGTAAATGGGTTTATAAGTTGTTCGAACCAGGAAAACATGGCTTCGCTCCTCACACTTAAAAATTATTTGGGATTAAAAATAATGAGACGTGCAGCTGGCGAAGCGGTTTTTATATAACCTATCTTACTTCGCTTGGCTGCATGCTCTAAAGACTATTTCTCTAGAAATATGCATACAAGTGTTCTCCTATCACCGTTATCGGGACAAGTTACATGAGCCAAAACCTTAGAAAAGTCAACGGAAAATATATAAAAAAATATAGTAGCACTTAAGTAAGCAGGCTAACAAAATTGCGTTTGATTTAGGTCAAAGAAATTTTCGTTGTTGCCCATTACGACAAACTGAAATAGAAAATTAAATTATCACAAGGCTTTACATTCGAGACCAACTTATGAACGAATTTCAAACATCAAAGAATAGTAATAATTTAGTAGCACAAAAAGGGACAGCAAAAAAATGGTTTGAAAGTTTAAGAGACCAGATCTGTACAGCATTTGAAAATCTGGAACAAGAACTTACAGGACCTATGTCAGATAACCCGCCTGGGCGATTCGTTAAAACCCCCTGGGATCGTAAAGATCATACAGGAGCTGAAGGTGGCGGCGGTGTTATGTCAATGATGCATGGACGAGTGTTTGAAAAAGTTGGTGTACATACATCGTCTGTGTATGGAGAGTTTTCTCCAGAGTTCCGTAAACAAATTCCAGGTGCAGAAGAAACACCTGAATTTTGGGCAAGTGGAATTTCTCTGATTGCTCATATGCAAAACCCACATGTTCCTGCGGTTCATATGAACACACGCTTTATTGTAACCAGTAAAACATGGTTTGGGGGAGGGGCTGATCTAACACCTGTCCTAAATCGTAGACGGACTCAGGAGGACCCCGATACTAAGGACTTTCATAATGCCATGAAATGGGCATGTGATAATCATGAAGTTGCTGATTATAATCACTACAAAGAGTGGTGTGATAAATACTTCTTCTTACCGCATAGAAATGAGATGCGAGGAATAGGTGGCATATTTTATGATCAACTGAATTCAGGAAATTGGGAAAAAGATTTTGCCTTCACCCAGGATGTTGGGCGAGCGTTCCTTGATATCTATCCCAAACTGGTTACAAAAAATATGAATACTCAATGGACACAAGAAGATAGAGAAGAGCAATTAATTCGACGAGGGCGTTACGTAGAGTTCAATTTATTATATGATAGGGGGACAACTTTTGGCCTCAAAACAGGTGGCAATGTAGACTCTATCCTGTCTTCTATGCCACCTGAGGTAAAATGGCCTTAAGGGGGTTACTGTTTGGCTTCATCAAGAGATTTAGCCAAACGCACCAGGCTTAAGAACTCAGCTCTATAACCAAAGAGATCTTTACCGCGTGATTTGGAAGCGAGTTTATGAACATCATCATAACTAAATCTCTCTAAATATTTATTACTTCTCAGCTTCTGCCCAAAAGCTGCAACACTTGTAGAAAACCTCGTATCTTCAGGTAAATCTGCAAGTGGCGTTTCAAACTCCTTGGTGACAGCAACTGAAAGCAACTTGCTCTTGTCTTCTTTAGGAAGTTTATAGCGAAGTTTAACAAAAGCATACTCATCAGACTTCTCGTTACTATTTATAGTCTCAGAAGGTTTAGATTTACGATACCTTAAGTCATCCACCTTTTGGGATGGGCTACCCTTAGGAGTAATCTCATAGATTGCTGTTATGGTATGACCAGAGCCAATATCACCAGCATCCACCCTATCATTATTAAAATCTTCTCGTTTTAATTTACGCGTTTCATAACCAATCAAACGATATTCTGAAATTTGATCAGGATTAAACTCAATCTGAATTTTCACATCCTTTGCAATTGGAAATAAGGTAGAGCTTGCTTCTTCTACAAGAGCCTTCTGGGCTTCTCGCAATGTATCAATATAAGCAGCTGTCCCATTCCCATTTTGTGCAAGGGTCTGCATCAAAGCATCATTATAATTTCCTTGTCCAAACCCAAGGACAGATAGGAAAATCCCACTATTTCTTTTCTTTTCGATATAGTTTTTTAATTCCTTACGATCAGTTATACCAACATTAAAATCACCATCGGTAGCTAAGATAACCCTATTAATGCCTTCTTTATCAAAGTTTTCTTTAGCAAGGTTATAAGCTTGACGGATACCTTGGGCCCCTGCTGTTGATCCACCAGCTTGTAAGCGTTCCAGAGCATTTAGGATTTTTGCTTTTTGTGAGACCTTGGTTGAGTTCAGGACAGTCCCAGCCTTTCCAGCATAAGTTACAATGGCAACACGATCTTCTGGTTCAAGTTGATTCACAAGAAGTCTAAATGCATTTTTCAATAAAGGAAGTTTATCCTTACTTTGCATAGACCCCGAAATATCTATAAGGAACACTAGATTAGAACGTGGCTTTGTGTCTGGGATAACATCATACCCTTTAATCCCGATATGAAGTAACTTGGTATTCTTATTCCAAGGTGTAGGAAATACGGCGACGTTTGTTTTAAATGGGACTTCATTAGTAGCAGGTTTTTCATAGTTATATGAAAAGTAATTAATCAATTCTTCAACACGCACAGCATTTTTACGAGGCAAGCGTCCTAGATTAAGTTGTCTTCGAACAAAGGCATAAGAAGATGTATCCACATCAATAGAAAATGTAGAAACAGGGTGTTCAGTTACAAGTTTTAATGAGTTTGATTCAAAACTTGAAAAGCGGTCTCTGTTTTGTTCAACGGGAACTGGTCGAACCAAGAGCTGGTCATTAGGGCGGTTGTAGGAAATTTGACCACCTGAGTAAAGACCAACAATATTACGGTCTGACCGTGGAGCGGTTCGTCTTGGGATAATAGAAACCCTCATTCGTTGTTTTTCAGAAGCAGGCCTTTTTCTTAGCATAGCCTTTCTTCTTCCATCGGCGTGTACCTCCTTTCTTTTTGGGCGTACCTTACGAGCCTCTTCTTGGATAGGTCTGCTATTATATATTTCTGTTTGCCCAGGAGCGTTTTTCTTTTCAACTCTAGTAATCACAGATTTCTGTTGTGCTTGACTAGAACTCCTAGAATCGATCGGTTTAGCAAGTTTACTTTCATTATCTTTTGAGAGTATTGAAACCTCGACCTCTTTTTTAGATTTTGCACTGATTGACTTATCAGAACTTGTGGGAAACAGCTCCTGCAGATCGGATGAATATCTATCCTGATTATAAAATTGATAAAGTCCAAAAGAGAGTGGTGCAACAATAACGATTGTTGCGACTGCTCCAATAATAACACGTCTGTTCATTATCCATTCCCATAAATTAGTTATGAAACTGAATATAAGACGCAGCGGTTGCCAAACTCCTTGGGATTTTTTTTCACTTTTTTTCTCAGCTTCTGAAAAAGCATCTAATGCCGCCAGAACAGCAGCTTCTTTCATAACCTTGTTAGGTTCAGGAACTTTAATATTTTTCAGGGTGTTGAGGTCTTTATCATCCATAGTGTCACCCAATTAAGTTTCAACAAAAAGAGATTTTAATCTCTTTTTTGCTTCATGAATATGCCAGGACACAGTGCTTTCAGAACATTCCATAATCATGGCGGCTTCTTTATGATTTAAACCTTCAGAATGAACAAGTAGAACAGCATCACGTTGTTTATCAGGTAATTTTTTCACTTCTTCCCATAACTGATTTTGGGTCATTTCAGTCTCGCAATCTGGCTCAAAATGAGGTTCAGATATTAGTGACATAGCTTCCACTTTTTTTTGTTCAGAATGATAAGAGCGTTGCAGATCTCGAACACGATTTAATGTGATGCGATAAAGCCAGGTGGAAAAAGAGGCATCATTTTTAAAACCTTTTAAAGCCTGTCCAATTCTAATACAAACATCTTGCGTAACATCCTCTGCATCAACTTGATTACCACACCATTTATAGGCAATACGATATATGATATGATAGTAACGACGAATGAGCTCTTCAAAAGCAGTTTGATCCCCGTCTATCGCAAGGCCAATAAGGTGTTGTTCAGTTTTATTTTCTGTAATCACAACTTCAATATGCCATTTGGTTATTATTATTAGACGAGAGCAATTAGGTTTTTCTTGGGAAATTTTATACAACGCTCATATGTTAATTTTTTGCATCAGAAAATACGCATGAGTTACCTAGCTTAGTAAAATTAACCAATGATAGCATATTATGTATCATAATAATCACACATTATATTAAAAACATGAAATTATAGTGGCTATGATATTGTTGTATTTGAACTAAAACATATAGGACAGGTAACTTAAGTTTTTAAAAGATAGTATTAAATTTGAACCCTAGATTTAGAGCAGTAAAAATCTATTCTTATTATAAATACTTCTATAGAATACTATGTCACATTGTAATTATCGATCACAAAATTTTGTAATTTAGTTTAAATATTTTTCAAATAGCCTGGGTCTATAATCTATAAAAATTATTCATATTCACATGATCTAAAAGCTATTTGAAAAAACAAGAATGATGACGAGGAGTCAAAAGCGTGAGTGATACGGTGACAAAACAAGCCGATACTAAAGCAGGTCAGGAAAATAAAAAGGAAGTTATTCGAGCTCTAAAGGAGCGTGATAATTACACAAATTTTTTCTATATTGCATTTGTATATAGTGTCATCACGCTCACAGTTTTAGTGACTGTTCTAAGCTATAATTGGGTTGCTGAACAAGGTCTAGGATGGTGGTGGAATACACCCATGACTGTTCTTGCAGTCATTATTTTAGGAGCATCACAACATCAACTTGGTGGAATTATTCATGAGGGAACACACTATATCCTTTTTTCCAACCGGAAGATGAGTGAACTTCTATCAGATTGGTTTGGAGCCTTTCCAATTTATACATCAACATATGCCTTTCGTTTGCACCATTTAGCTCATCATCAGTTTGTAAATGATCCTGAACGCGACCCAAATTTCAATCAAGCAAAAGATAGTGGTCACTGGTTGGACTTCCCACTGACACATATGGAATTACTTTGGGGGACTTTGAAGCTTTTATGGGTTCCTAACCTTGTAAGTTATATTTTTGCAAGAGCAAAATATAGTGCGATTGGTGTTGACACAAACCCCTATGCTGATAAAGACAAGCCTGGTTCAAGATGGGCAATCCGTGTTGGAATTATGTTTGCGGCTTTTGCTCCCATACTAACAGTTTCTATTGGCGCTACAGGACAGTGGGAATTAGCTGGCATAGTACTTTTTTCATTATGGGCTTTTACGACCTTATATTATTGTTTTATCCCTATAGATCATTATCCTCATAGTGTAATCAATCCTGTCATTTCTCATCGCGTAACTGCAATTGGTCGTTTCTCATTCTTAGCAATTATATATGGTGCATTAACAATTATTGAATACATGACAGGTGCTCCTGCCTGGATGTACTTTGGTTTGCTTTGGATAGTGCCTTTGTTTACAACATTTCCTTTATTTATGATTTTACGTGAATGGGTACAGCACGGAAATGCCGATCGTGGGCGCTATACCAACTCTAGGATATTCATAGTAAATCCATTATTGAGGTACGCAGTGTTTCCTTTTGGTATGGATTACCATTTGCCTCATCATTTATATGCATCAGTTCCCCATTATAAACTAAAATCATTACATGATTTTATGCTACAAGATGAAAAGTACGCAGAACAAGGTATGATTGTTGAGGGGTGGGTTAAATCTCCAAATCCAAAAAGTGAGAACCCGACAATAGTTGATGTATTAGGGCCTGAGTTTTCTCCAAATACAAAAGAAGTTCATATAGACCCTTCCGTCCTTGAATTAGCTGATTTGAATGATAAGGAAGCAGTTAAAAATCAAGTTCACAAATCACGCCAAGAGGGTGAATTAGCACCAAAGCATGTATGAGTCTTATCAGAAAAAATTAACTTACTCTTAAAGCTTTAATTGCATTTCATTTCAGATTGTAAATCAATTAATAACATTATTTGGGTATACTGGTTTAGTTTTTAAGAGAAAAGTTAAGTATCAGTATGTCCGAAAGTTTTAACAATCAGAAAATGATGCAAATCGGGATTATTGCCGGCGGGTTTTCTGCGATAATCTTATCACTCGTTGTATACTTGGTCTTTTTTGGCTCAGGTGAGAAAGTTAAGGAATACACAACAAGAGCAGGACAATCTTTTGTTATTAAGATGCCCGGAAAAGTAAGCGTAGAATACCGTTGGCAATTAAATAAAACAAAAAGTAAAGGTTTAAATCATTTAAAAGTTGATCATATTGGTTGGACCTATCCCAAAGGTGAAAAGTCGAGTAAGACAGGCCTTTTTGGAAAATCTAGAACAGCTCGTTTCTCTATCGAAGCCCAGGCCCCGGGGATGAGTTATTTAACATTTGAATTTAAAAGAAGAGGTATAAAAGACGATACACCTCTTAAAACAAGAAAGTTTCGCGTAAACATCATTAACTGATTTTAGTTAGGTGTTTGTCCTGTAATACTCTAAAATGGCAATAATATATCCATAACTTGTTGTCCATAACGAGGTTGCTGCACATCTGAAATCTGTCCTCGTCCACCATAAGCAACACGTGCTTCAGCTATTTTTGATATTGGGATAGTATTTTCAGAACTAATATCTTCTGGGCGAATAATTCCAGCGACAACAATTTCTCTAACCTCAAAGTTAACACGAATTTCTTGACGCCCTTCCACAACAAGATTCCCATTCGGCAGTTTTTGTGTTACAACTGCGGCCATCTTTGTCGTCAACGACTCTTCTCGATCAACAGAGCCAGACCCCTCACTAGTACTTGAACTGTTTGTATTGACGAGTGTTGAAAGGTCAACCCCGGAAGGTAAGATCTTCGCGAGTTGTTGCTCAAGGCCAGCAAGACCAGGAACACTCACATTCTCCGTTCCCGAACGAGAACGGCTTGTTTCATTATCAAATTCAGCCTTATCAGAAATCTCTATCATTATTGTTAGGATATCTCCGACGTTAGAAGCGCGTTGATCTTTAAAAAATGCACGCGCCCCTTTTCTCCATAAAGAATTAGAATTATAAGTAGGTTTCTTTATTTGTGGCATCGGAAGGCTGACAGGTTTATATCCTGGTTTATGAGTAGGGTTTTTGATAGCTGTGAGTTTTGGTGAATTCCCAACACTATTTAAACGATCTAAGTAAGCACAACCACTAAGAGAGCTTATAATAAAAAACGATATAAAAAGCTTCGAATTCATTATGCATCCAGCCCTTCTAATTTTAACGATAAGTTTGCACGAACTGTTTTTTATCAATTACAGAGGAGTTACCTGTTGGTGAAACTATTCCCGGAGCAATAACAATAGCTTGGATTTTCCGCTTTGAACGTGTATTTAAAACAGAAATCGTATCTCCTAACGCACCTTTCCCAAGTGAACGCCCTATAGCTTTTAGGGATAACCCTGGGCTTTCCAATTTGATTTCTACAAGATCATTTGGATGTATGATCTTCGGCACTTCAATATCTTGTTTTCGTAAAATTTGGTTAGCTGCCAAACGATATTTAGGCACTTTTCCAATGGCTTCATTTTTTGATTTTATTGCACCAGTTCTCAGGCGTGCGATGGGAACTCTGACTTGTTTTAAAGTTTCAGCTTTTATCGCTTTACCTATTTCGAGGGGGCGAATAGGAACAACAACCTCTAAAGTTTCAAGCGCCCGACCACGAACGATGCTACGTATAACTTTTCCATCTGGTTCATCTGTACCGATCTTTGCAAGAAAAACACCTCCTTGCGGATTATGCTGGATATCAATAATGACGAAAGGAGAAGTATTTGTTTCCTCAATATGAAGATCTTTATTATCAGGAAAAAAATCGATTGTAAGATTCTTAAGGTCAACTACCCCAATTTTCTCTCCCAAGGGCTTCTTTAGCATGCTTTTGATATCATTAAGTGAAAGCATCCGACTTGGGCGGCGAATAAGAATTTTTTCAATTTTCCCTGGGTTTGCCCATTCTAACCCATTGCTTCGTGCAGCTGCTTGAATGCGCTCACTAGATATAATGCCATCCTTACCAACATCAGGGGATTGAAAAACGGGGACATTTTTATACGGCCCCGCATTTTCAAATAAATCCCCTAAAGTTAAAATATCTGAGTTAACACTGATCTGTTCTTTTAGGACGGGTATATCGTCAGCAACAGCCAGTGATAGTCCAATAACAAAATAAATGATGGATGCAAAAACGTAAATTGATATATTAAAGGGATCAAAGCGGATCATTATATTTACCTGATAATATTTGAAGTGGCAGATAACATTTCATCAGACGCAGAAATGACTTTTGCATTCATTTCATAAGCTCTTTGGGCGGCAATGAGATCTGAAAGTTCTGAAACAGCATTCACATTTGAGGTTTCAAGAAATTTTTGTGAAACAGAACCAAATCCAGTACTATCTGGATTTCCTAGAGTTGCAGTTCCGCTTGAGGCAGTCTCTAAGTATAGGTTGTTACCAATAGTTTTAAGTCCAGACTTGTTTGTAAATCTGGCAAGTTGTAGTTGACCTAAAATTGTTGGTGTTGCAGCAGTACCTAGATTAGCTTGTACTTGTCCTTCTCGATTAATTGTAACATCTTTAGCATCATTTGGAATTGTGATATTAGGCGAGACTTGATAACCATCAAGAGTAACCAGATTGCCATTTGAATCACGTTCAAAAGAGCCATCGCGCGAATATGCTGTTTGACCATTGGGAAGGCTAATGACAAAAAATCCTTCACCTTGAATAGCAACATCAAGATCTTTTTCTGTACGTGTGAGGCCCCCCTGATTCATGACCCGAGAGGTCGCACCGGTTTTAACACCAAAGCCAACTTGTAATCCTGTCGGCAGTTGCGTTCCAGCATTAGAGGATGTCGCTCCGACTCTACGAATATCTTGATATAGTAGGTCCTGAAATTCAGTTCTGATTTTTTTATATCCAGTAGTTCTCATGTTCGCAATGTTATGCGATATAACTTCAACATTCAGTTGTTGGGCTTGCATACCCGTTGCTGCGGTCTGTAGAGATTTCATTATTTGCCCTTCATTACAAATTTCATGTAAAAGATTTCTTTATTATTGAGGTGGTCGACCTAATTGTTGTATGGCTGATTGCCTAAGCTCTTGTGATTGTTGTAAGGTTTGTGCCATAGATACATATTCTCGTGTTGCTTGAATAAGTTGGGTGAGTTGCAACACTGGCTGTACATTTGAGTTTTCAATCATTCCCTGCATAATCTGGAAATCTCTCGCTGGAGTAGGAACTTGCTCAGTAGAAAAGAGAGAATCTCCTTCTTTCTCCAATTTTCCATTATTTTCAAATACGACAATACGCAGTTGATCTTTAGGTCCCTGATTTGTGGATAGTGTTCCATCACCAGAAATAACAATACTATGTTCATCTGGTCCAACAGTAATGGGGCCTCCTTCGCCTAAAACCATTTGGCCATCGGTAGTTACTAAGCGGCCTTCATTATTAAGTTTAAGGTGGCCATTACGTGTATATTTATTACCATCAGGCGTTTGCACAACAAACCAACCATCACCTTTAATAGCAACATCCAATTCTTCGTTAGTTTGTTTGATAGGTCCTTCAGAATAATTACGGTACATAGTAGTATCGTTGACATAGGACAGTATTTTATCTTTACCTGTCATTTCTGTCATACGAGCAACTGGCATGAGATATTCTTCGAATAAAACGGAGTCACTTTTATATCCAACCGTATTAACATTTGCCATGTTGTTGGCAAGAACATCAATTTTACGCTGTAAAGCCATCTGCTTAGACAAACCAATAAGTATCGAATTTTCAATCATCTCAGCCTCAGCTTAAAAATGAGAATGTATATTGACATTCATTGCATCAAGTATTCGGAAATATTTTCCAACTATTAATTGTTGATGCATACAGTGTGCCATAATGAAAGTGTATACGAATCAAGTATTTTCTGTATTTTCTATGGGTAGTATGTTCTGTGTGGGAAGAAATTTGCTAGGAAATATTTTCCTGGTACGTTTATTCGAAAGGTTTGATTAACTGATATTCATTATTTGTTATCAGTAAAGCTTTACCCTGAAATATAATTTAGTGACATTTAAAATGGGACTCTAAGATTATGGCTGATGGTGAAGAGCCTCAAGAGGGTGATGAGGCGGATAAAGCACAAAGTGAAGAAGATGAGGGAAGTGCACCGAAAAGCAAGAAAAAATTGATATTTATTATCGCAGGAGTTGTCTTGTTGCTTGCTATTGGTGGTGGAGCCGCATTCTTCTTAATGGGTGGGAGCAATGAAGAGGAAATTACGGCAGAAGGTGAAATAGAGCAGGAAATCTCTAAAGAACCATCTGTTTATTTTGATCTGCCTGAAATGGTAGTGAATTTAAGTGCAAATGATAAAAGAGCACAATATTTGAAAATAAAGATTGCTTTGGAGGCTCAGGAGCAAGCTGCAATAGATGCATTGCAGCCGGTAATGCCGCGTGTCCTTGATATGTTTCAGATTTATCTACGTGAACTGAGAAGTTCAGATCTGCAGGGGTCAGCTGGAATTTTTAGGTTAAAAGAAGAGTTGCTGCGCCGTATAAATCTTGCAATTCACCCTAATCGTGTAAACCGAGTACTGTTTAAAGAGATAATTGTCCAATAACGAGGCTAAAATTAAATGGTACATGGTGGAGATGTTGATCAGGATGAACTCGCCGCTGCCTGGGGAGATATGTCGGATGAAGATAATAGCGGTTTTGATGAGGATGTAGCGGCCGAATGGGCCGCCATGATTGATGAACCATCATCTGGAGATGATGGTCTTGGTGTTCCTGAGAGTGGCGCAGAGCGAGTACTAAATCAAGATGAGATTGATAATCTTTTAGGTTTTGATTTAGATGAACAAGCCTTAACAGACACAAGTGGTCTAAGAGCAATCGTTAATTCAGCTTTGGTATCGTATGAACGATTACCCATGCTGGAAATTGTATTTGATAGATTGGTAAGATTATTAACCGCGAGTTTAAGAAATTTTACCTCCGACAATGTAGAAGTAAGCCTGGATACAATCTCTACATTAAGGTTTGGTGATTATTTAAATTCAATTCCTCTTCCATCCATGATTTCTGTTTTTAACGCTGTTGAATGGGATGGTTATGGATTAATCACAGTAGAATCTCACCTAATATATTCAATTGTTGATGTGCTTCTTGGAGGTAGAGGAGCCCCAATGGTAAGGATTGAAGGTCGCCCTTATACAACAATAGAAACGAACCTAGTAAGTCGCATGATTGAAGTAATTACAGAAGATATGATGACTGCATTTGAACCTCTATCTCCTGTAAAACTTCAATTAGAAAGATTAGAAACCAATCCACGTTTTGCTGCAATTTCACGCCCTGCCAATGCTGCAATATTAATAAAACTAAGAATTGATATGGAAGATCGTGGAGGACGCATTGAAGTATTAATTCCCTACGCAACCCTCGAGCCTATCCGTGAACTATTACTCCAAGGCTTTATGGGAGAAAAATTTGGACGAGATACAATATGGGAAAGCCATTTAGCAACAGAGATTTGGGCAACAGATATCGAAATTGAAGCAGTCTTGGATGAGATGCATATTCCTTTAAGTCAAATTATGAATTTGAAAGTTGGGGAAACCATTACTTTAAACTGTACTCCTGAAGATGCAGTATCTTTGCGTTGTGGGGATATACCATTAACGACAGGGAATCTGGGACAAAAGGGAGAAAATGTTGCAATTCGAGTTAAGAGTGGGATAGCAAAACCAAAATCTGAAGAAGTCATTATGATGGAAGAAGAAATAGAACAGGCGGAGGCGGTTTGAATGAGTAGCTCATTTTTAGGTTTTATAGTGGAGATACTTGTCGCCGTTCTCCTTCTAGCAACGATAGCTTATTGCATTATTGTAAATAGGAAACTGGATAAGTTAAAAAAAGATCAAGAGAGTCTCAAAGTGATCATAAGAGACTTGAACCAGTCAACACTTCATGCTGAAGCAGCAACAAGTGAATTAAGAGCAACGGTAGACAAAGCCAGTAAAAATTTAAATGATCAAATAAACCGTGCCGAAAGTACAACAAAATCATTGCGTCGTCATAATGATAAGGCTGACAATGTAATAACAAAACTAAAAGCCTATGAGCAGGCAGTACAGGAAAAAGTTGAACCACGTAATATCCATTCTTCTTTAAACAATGAATTTCCAGACCTCACCCCCAGAAATGAACCATATTCACCTGTAGAAAATGTGGAACCGCCTCAATCGCAAAAAATAGAAGATATAGAGAATTATAAACCGATCAATAATACAAACCCTGTAACATGGCCAAAGCTAAGTTTAAGTGCTCTATCTTCTCAAGATAAAACGCGAGAAGAGCAAGATAAAACTTTTACCTCTCCTCAACCTAAGAGAAGTCGTTTTCAATGGGATCAATAAGACTTTTACCACTCGTAGCGCTAGCAGCCTTTTGTTTACTTAGTACTTAAAATAATAGGTTTTTTTATAAATGATAATGTGCTCACAGGTCATTCAAATGCATCTGCAAATAGCAATATAATTGGTAAAACGGTGAATAAGAATAGCACAGTTCAAAATACCGTTGAGGTTTCTCAAAATAATCAACTGATTACTGGAAATGTTGATAAAGCTAAGAAAAATAACGAAAACCAAGAAACTGAACAAAAAGAAAATAAATCGAAAGATCCTGAAATCTCATCTGGTCCAGAATTCCGTCCAACGAAATCAGAGTTTGCAATTTTACAAAGCTTAGCTCAAAGGAGAAAAAAGTTAGATGAGCGTGAAAAACAACTTGTTCTTCAGCGAAATTTGTTAAAGGCGGCAGAAAAACGTCTTAATGCGAGATTAACAGAGTTGAAATCCTTGGAGCAAAGAGTAGATAAAGATGTTCGCAAACAAAAAGAAAACGAATCTGCTCAATATAGCAAACTTATACAAATGTACTCGAAGATGAAACCTGCTGATGCAGCAAGAATCTTTAACAGGCTAGATTTAGATGTATTGGTTGGACTTGTTAACGGTATGAAGGCAAAAGCTATGTCTTCGATATTATCTGCGATGGACCCTGCCAAAGCCGAACGTTTGACATTAAAAATTGCAAATCAAGGTCAAAAGGCATCACTTGGTACAAAGTCTTTACCAAAGATTAAAAATAATAATTAATGAAATCAATAAAACTCACCTAATTGTTTCATAAGTACATTTTGTTAATCCATTTATAGGAATATTACATAATAATTTCTATGGAATGCAGTTATCAAAGTAAGTTTAGTAGTGTTTGTAAAAGGATGTGAGTTTTGCGTACTTATGACATGTATAAGGCATATGTCGTGAGATCTGATAATTTGTGTCATCAGATGATTGATACTGCATGCTCTTACATTAAATTTTTTCCAAATAAAATAACTAAAAATCTTTTAATTCTTACCATACCATTAATTATCATTTCTCAGTTCATGCTTAGCACTGAAGTAAAAGCAGCAAGTGGAAAAGTTACAGCTGTAAAAGGCCAGGGATATGGTCGTATGGTATTTGAGTTTGATAGGTTACCTAAATATACATACGATATTTCAGGAACAATCCTTGTTTTAAAATTTTCAGAGAAAGTGAATGTAAATGTTGGTCTAGTCACAGAAAAACTGGATGCGTACATTGGCGTAGCCCGAAGAGATCCTGATGGACGTGCATTACGATTTGCTATGACAGATGTATTTAAAGTCAATTTAAATGCTGTTGGAACGAAATTATTTTTAGATATTTTACCTACAAGCTGGACAGGGCAACCCCCAGCACTACCTAAAGACGTATTAGATGAATTAACCCGGGCAGCTGAAGAAGCTGCGGCAATAGCTGCTGAAGAGGCAAAGCAGCTGGAAGAGTCTCGAAAGAAAAATAAGTTAATAGTACGAGTCGCAATCCATCCAACATTTAGCCGTTTGTTATTTGATTGGAATAAATTTGCAACTGTCAAAATGTCTCGAAAAGGAGATAAGGTAAGTATAAAGTTTGGCAGATATGCAAATGTAGATTTATCGCAACTGAAAGCTGACCCTCCACCATATCTCAGAAAAGTCGCCTTGATTAAAAATGATAAGGGTATTGAAATTGAGTTGTTACTAAACCCCGAAGCAAATATTCGTGGCTTCAGAGAAGGTATCGATTATGTTGTCGACATCACTGGGCCCTACTCTGATTTAGATTTATCATCTGAGGAAGCTAAGAAAAAAATAGCAGAACGCTATAACATGAAGAAATTAGTTGATGAAGAAGGTAATGGTGACGGAAAAATACCTCCACAAGAGCTAAAGGCTGCAAATGATAAAGAGACATATAATAATGAGAACAGTAAAAGGAAATCAAAGAAACTATTAGATGTTCCAATTAGTGTAAAAAGTATTTTATTTATTCCTGAGAATATTACTCGACCTGAACTAGGTGATTTAGAAAGTACTTTTGGTTCAGATGGAGAAGGTTTTAGCTACAATCAGGTTTGGAGAGGTGCTGACAAACCAGGTGATATCAAAAGAAAAAAAGTTGCCAAAGAGCGTGCTGAGAAAAAAGCTAGTAAGACAAAAAATAACAAAAACATAACAAGAAAGAAAAAGAATAATAACGATTCTAATGCTGAATTAAGCGATAAAGAACTTACAGTTCAGGTAAAAAAAGTAGGGGACCGATTAGAACTATCATTCCCGTTTAAAAGACCAATTGCAACAGCAATTTATCAACGTGGCCGCACTCTTACCATCGTTCTAGAAACAGATCAAAAAATTAATACAAGAATGATAAAAAAAATGAGCAAGGGTATGGTGAAAGATGTATCATTAGAAAATATCTCGGGGGCACAGGTCCTGAATATTCAATTAGCAAAGAAGTGGTTGGCATATGCTAATCTATCTAATAGCATTTGGAACATTGCTATAGGTGATATGGTCAGCGGTGATTTAACCCCACTTCGTGTAAAACGAGTTTTAAGAAATGATAAGCGTATTATCATGGCAGTTAGGTATGAAAACCCTGGCCATGTATATACTATTAAAGACAAAGAGATTGGAGACGAGCTTATAGTTGTCACGGGGTTTGGCCCTACTCGTGGTTTTGTTAAAACACAAAAGTTTGTAGAAAACCAGATTCTGGCATCTTCAAACGGTATCGTTATCAAACCAATTGCTGAAGACCTCTCCGTGAGACTAAGGGTAAATGAAGTCCTTATTTCCAGGAAAAAAGGACTTACAATTTCTTCAGACAATGTCTATCGCTATCTCATAAAGAATAAGCTCAAAAAGCCTAAAAAGAAATCTTTGTTAGGCTTTGTTGATTTTAAAAATTGGCAAAAAGGTGGAAAGAAGTTTTTTTCTAGGCGTGCTGAACAACTAGAAAGAGCTGTCGCTTTTGCGGACGAAAAAGAAAAGAATAATAAAGCGCCTTGAGCTAGCACGCTTTTATCTAGCTCATATGCTTGCAGCTGAATCCTTAGGTGTCACAAAGCAGATTATAGACACAGATGCCACTGCCGCAAATGATCCATCCCTAAATCTTATACATGGTGTCGCAAGTGCGATCATGAAACGTAATTTAGATGCAAAGAAATCACTTAAATAAACACGAGATTGCATTTGATAAAAATGCCGCATTATGGCGTGGATATTTAGCGGTCAATGAAAAAAATTGGCCGATAGCTCTAAAGCAATTTTCGGAAGGCAAAGAAGAAATTCCCTCATACCCACAAGATTTACAGACAAAATTCCTTTTAATGGATGCAAAAGCAGCTTTATCAATGAAGCAATGGAAACGTGCAGCCGAGTCATTAAATGCAATTTCTGAAGACACTCTATCCAAAAATAATGCAACAGAATTAAGCCTGCTTAGAGGGCGGTATTACCAGACGATTGGAAAAAATGATGAAGCAATCTCATCATATAAAAAAGTTATTTCTGCTGATGCCGGTGCTCCTTCAGCTGAAGCAGAGTTAAGAAAGATTGGTTTGCAACTAAAAGATAAAAAAATAAACATTTCTCAAGCTATTAAGAAGCTAGAAAGATTGAGTATAATTTGGCGAGGAGATGAGATTGAACTGCGCGCACTGCATAAGCTAGCAAACTTATATGCGCAGAATAAAAAATATCGTAAAGCTTTTGAAGTTATGAAAAATACTGTGATTGCCTTCCCAAAAGAAAGAGAGGCTTTGCAAATCCAAGATGAAATGAAAGAGGTATTCTCAGACCTCTTTTTATATGGAAAAGCAGATAACTTGCCTCCTGTAAGAGCTCTGAGTCTCTATTATGATTATAAAGAACTAACTCCAATAGGACGATTAGGTGATGAGCTAATCCGACGATTAGCTGGCCGCTTAATGGATGTAGATCTTTTAGATCAAGCATCAGAATTATTGGATTACCAAGTAAAAAATAGATTGAATGGAATTGCTAGAGCTCAAGTTGCAGCACGTTTAGCTCTTGTACATTTAATGAATAGAAAACCATCTCTTGCCTTAAGAACAATTAGGGATACAAGGCAACCTGACTTGCCAGATGGTTTGAAAAAACGCAGAGATATCCTGGAAGCTAGATCTTTAGGAGAGCTAGGTCGGGTAGAAAATACAATTGACATCTTAGGTCGGTTAAAGGGGTATGATATAGCCAGATTAAAAGCTGATGCATTCTGGAAAGCGCATAGGTGGCAAAGAGCAGGAGAGCTTCTTGAAGAAATGTTAGGCACACGTTGGAAGGACGAAAATCCTTTATCGGATACCGAGCGTTTCGATATTTTAAGGGCAGCTATTTCGTATTCTTTGGCTGAAGACCAGTTTGCTTTAGATCGTTTGCGAAAAAAATATTATGAAAAAATGAAATATGGGCAAGATGCTGAGTCTTTTGTATTAGTAACTTCACCTGTTCTTAAGCGAGGACCTGAATTTACCAAACTCGCGAAAGAAATATCCAATGTTGATACTCTTGAGGCATTCATAAAAGAGTACCAAGCTAGGTTTGACAAAATAGACGGAAAAGAAAAATCAGCGTCTCGAAATCAGGAACCAGAAAAAAATAATAGCTGATAAAAACTTCTTTTGAATTTATAATTACCTTTAAACCTGGGCCACAGTTTTCAGTTTGATATGTGGGTGTATTTCATTTTGAGATAAAACAGTTGTCTGAGATCTGAAACGTTCAATAATTGTTCGAACAAATGGACGTATACCTGGACTGGTAAGTAAAACAGGAACTTCTCCCGCATTACCAGCTTCTTCAAAGGCTCTCCGAACCCCTTGTATAAACTCTTGTAATTTACTGGGAGCCATGGCGAGTTGTTGATCATCATTTTCACCTACAATAGCTTCTGCAAACTGTTGTTCCCATTGTGGTGTCAGTGTAACCAATGGAAGATAGCCATTTGGAGACATATGCTTCGCGCTAATCTGTCGTGCTAATCTTGATCGAACATGTTCAGTGATGGATTGAATATTTTGAGTAAATGCAGATGCTTCTGAAATACCCTCAAGTATAGTTGGTAAATCTCGTATAGAAACTCGCTCAGACAATAGAGCTTGTAGAACCCGTTGAATCCCAGTAACGCTAATTTGTGAAGGAACAAGATCTTCTAAAAGCTTCTTATGACCATCAGGTAATCGATCGAGCAATCCTTGCACCTCAGCATAAGAAAGCAAATCAGACATATTAACTTTCAAAACTTCTGTTAGGTGTGTTGAAAGAACTGTGACTGGATCAACAACAGTATAGCCTTTTAAAGCAGCTTCTTCTTTCAGATCAAAATCAACCCAAGTAGCAGGCAGACCAAAAGTAGGTTCCGTTGTATGAATACCTGGTAATTCAATTTGATTTCCATGAGGGTCCATGACCATAAATTTATCGGCATGAACAATACCTTTTGCTGCTTCAACCTCCTTAACTTTAATCATGTAATGATTAGCTTCAATCTGCATATTATCTAAGATACGAACGGACGGCATCACAAATCCCATATCCGTTGCAAGTTGTCTTCTTAAACCTTTAATTTGTTCTGTAAGTTTATCAGAGTCTCCAACAGACTCATTAATAAGAGGAAGTAACCCATAGCCGATTTCAAGACGGAGTTCATCCATATGTAAGGCATCAGCTATTGGTTCTTCTTTCGGTTTTGTCTCCTCGATTTCTGCGACTTTTTGTTGTTCTTCATCAATTGCTTTTTGGGTATGAAACTGATTCGCACGCCATGCAAGAAAACCGGAAATGCCAGCAAGACCTAGGAATGGAAGCATAGGAATACCGGGTAAAATTGACATGATCACCATAACAAAAGATGACATGCCCAAGGCTTTTGGATATCCCGATAATTGAGCAAAAAGTGCTTCATCAGCGGCGCCATCCACACCAGCCTTTGAAACAAGCAAGCCAGCTGCTGTTGATACAATAAGGGCTGGGATCTGGCTGACCAACCCATCGCCAACAGTCAGGAGGGTATATGTTTGGCCGGCATCAAGTAAAGTTAAGTTGTTTTGCCCCATACCAATAATCATACCACCAATAATATTGATAAATGTGATCAGGAGCCCTGCTATGGCATCACCTCTTACAAATTTAGAGGCACCATCCATAGCTCCAAAGAACGAAGACTCATCCTCAAGCTTCTTACGTCGACGTCTTGCTTCATTCTCATCAATCAGGCCTGCGGATAAATCGGCATCAATTGCCATTTGTTTACCAGGCATCGCATCAAGAGTGAATCTTGCCGCCACTTCTGCGATACGGCCAGAGCCTTTTGTAATAACAATAAAATTTACAAGAACAAGAATAGCAAAAACTATGATACCAATAACAAAATTACCCTGCATCACAAAGTTGCCAAAAGCCTCAATAACATTTCCGGCTGCGTCTGTACCTTCATGTCCATGAGTTAATATCAGGCGAGTAGATGCGAGATTAAGAGCCAAACGCATCATTGTAGCAATGAGTAAGACTGTCGGAAAAGACGAAAATTCCAGCGCGGTGCGTATAAAAAGCGCCGTCATCAAAATCAAAACGGAAAATGTAATAGAAATTGCAAGAAGAAGATCTAGCATAATAGCAGGCATTGGCATGATAAGAACAACCAATATTGCAATTACACCAAGTGCTAACCCAATGTCCCCACGTTTGCTAAGATCGATTAAAGATCCAAAGCTTTGAAGGCTAATAGCCTCGGACGAGGCTCCGCTTTGAATACCTTTTTGCTGTTCTGTGCGAGCCATAGGGTCATTCATGTAATTATGCCTTTAAATGACTGAAAAATTACTTTTAAATTTCTAGATAATAAATTAACGAGTCTCACCTGGTATAGGGACATCTATACCATCATCCGAATACTGTTTGAGTTTGTTTCTTAACGTACGAATAGAGATCCCTAGGATATTAGCAGCGTGAGTACGGTTCCCTAGACAATGTCCAAGTGTATCTAAGATGAGATCCTTTTCGACTTCCGCAACAGTCTTGCCAACAAGTCCATTACTGATAAACTCAGCAGTTTGAACGGCTCTATCTACATGAGAAGTTGTTGTATTTGAAAGCATATCATTCTCAGGAGAAGAAATAGCTGTATCTTCAATCATGTCCCCAGTTGATAAAATAACGGCTCTATGGATCGTATTTTCAAGTTCTCTGACATTACCTTTCCAAGAGTTTTGTTTAAGAACTTTCTCGGCATCAGATGAAAACGGACGAAAAGGTAACCCATTAGCCTCTGCATATTTAGTCGAGAAATGACTCGCAAGTTCGAGTATATCAAGTGGTCGTTCTCTTAACGGAGGAATTTTTAAATTGACAACATTTAGACGATAGAGCAAATCTTCCCTAAAGATACCCTCCCTAACGGCTGCATTTAAATCTCTATTCGATGTAGCAATAATTCTTATGTCAACAGGCACAGGTTTTGTCCCTCCAACACGATCAATAACACGTTCTTGAATTGCTCTAAGGAGTTTTGCTTGAAGTTTGATATCCATCTCAGATATTTCATCTAATAGCAGAGTACCTCTATTTGCTTCTTCAAACTTACCAATACGTCTGGCAACAGCTCCTGTAAAAGCTCCTTTCTCATGGCCAAACAATTCTGATTCGAGCAAGTTTTCTGGAATTGCGGCACAATTTAAAGAGATAAAAACTTTGTCTGCACGGCCAGATTTCTTGTGCAAATATTTAGCCATGACCTCCTTACCAGTACCAGACTCGCCAGTAATAAGGATATTTGCTTCAGAAGCGGCAACTTGATCTGCTAAACGGAGTAAATCCTGGGTTTTTTGATCTTTGAAAATGAACGATTTATCATCCTTAGAGACCGCTTTCAAAATTGCCGCAATAAGTTCAGCATCAGGAGGGAGGGGAATATATTCTTTAGCACCTGCTTTAATGGCGGAAACTGCAGCCTGCGCATCATCTCCGGTACCACAAGCAATGATAGGAACATGAATACGTTCATTTTCCAGACTCTCATATAAATTCGCTATATCATGACTGACTTCAACCATTAATAGGTCAGCACCTTTACCTGACCTTAATTCTCTAAGTGCAGATTCAAGTGTAGGAGCATGACTAACCTTTGCACCACTATCGATTGCCATTTTACTTGCTGTAGTTAAATCACCATTTAAACTACCAATAATCAATAACCGCATTATGCTCTCCTGTAAAAATCAATGTCTCTCTTGTCTGAGCACACGTTTCTTTTTTTATGAACCCAACAGTCTCTGCAAATTAAAAGCTATAAGTATTTTAATGACGTTCAGTTTTAATAATTTCAGTCATCGTGATCCCTAACTTGTCATCTACAAGGACAACCTCACCTCTCGCAATTAAACGATTATTGACATATATATCGATAGCTTCACCAATCTTACGATCAAGTTCAACGACATCGCCAGAATCTAACTGCAACAGCTCGCTCACTTCCATATGAGTTCGCCCAAGAACTGCGGAGATATTAACAGGAATATCAAAAACAGCCTCTAAGTCTTGTGCAGAACGCTGAATTCCTTCTTCATTAGATTCTGTTTTTTGCTTTTCTTCTTCATCAGAAAAATCATCAAGATCAATGTTTGTATTTTCTGTCTCGTCGTTCATTTTGAAACCTCAATATCATCACTCGATCTAGAATGGTTTTGTTGAATGTCATCAGAAACATTTGAAGTTGTAGGTACAAGATCTCGAATGTCTTCATTTGTTAACTGAATATAGTTAAGGACAGTATCTGATAAAATTTCTGATACTTTTTCATTCGTTTGTTGAACACCGCCAGTTCTCCATTCAAATTTCCAATCACCTATAGGCAGATCATCGTTTGCTTCAATGATTAATTTGCCGTCAAAGTCAATTTCTTGTGCAATGCCATCAAACAGTTCTTGTGTAAGTTCACTAAGTTTTTCAGGAACTTCTATTGTGATTTTTGGTTCAGCAGAAAGGTATTTGATATGTTCTCTAAAAACAGTTTCCAAACGTTTTAAAGGTTGATCAACAAGAGCTTGTTGTGCAACTTTTTGTGCCATCAAAACAGCAAGTTGGGCAGCTTCAGATCGATATTCTCTTGTCTTCTTTGTAAATTGCGTAACATTCTCAGGAAATTTTTCAAGAAGATGCTGCATAACGCCTTGAAGGTCCTCATAGGATTTTTTAAGGATTTCATTAGATTTTAAAATTTCTTGATCTTGTTCCTCTTGCGCTTTCTTTTCTCCAGCTAAAAAACCTTCTTCATAGGATTTTTTCTTTTCAACTTCTAATTCACTGGAGAATTGTGCCTGTAATTCACGTTTAATAACATCTTCAATAGGTTCTTGTTGTTCATCTTCTAGTTCATCAAAGTTTGTATCAAATAGAAATTTAACTGGTGAATTCATTGATAGACCTTATACCTTTAATAAACAATCTCATCACCGGAGCTACCACCTTTAGATATGATGATCTCACCCTTCTGCGCGAGGTCTTTAGCTGTTGTAATCATACTAGACTGTGCCTCATCAACTTCGCTAAGTCTTACAGGGCCCATAGAATCTATATCGTCTTTCAGCATAGTTGCAGCTCGTTCAGACATATTTTTGAAAAAGTAATCACGAATACTGTCACTAGATCCTTTCATAGCAAGTTGCAGAATATCTTTTTCAACAAACCGTAAGAGAGTCTGACAACTAGCATCATCCAATTTAGTCAAGTCTTCAAATGTGAACATCAAAGACTTAATTTTATCTGTTGCGTCACGATCAACTTCATCAAGGGCTGAAACAAATTTAGTCTCTGTTTGTCGATCAAAATTATTAAAGATCTCTGCCATCATTTCATAAGAGTCACGTTTACGTGTTGATGCAAGATTAGATATAAATTCTTTACGGAGTGTTTGTTCTATTTTTTCGAGAATATCTTTTTGCACAGAGTCCATACCAAGCATTCTTTGAACAACCTCTAGGGAAAAGTCATCGGGCAAAATGGACAAAACACGAGCAGCATGATCGCTAGCAATCTTTGATAGAATAACAGCAACAGTTTGTGGGTATTCATTTTTTAAATAGTTAGCAAGAACGTTGGCCTGAACATTTGAGAGCTTCTCCCACATGTTTCGACCTGCTGGGCCACGTATTTCTTCCATAATATTATTCACACGATCATGGGATAGAAACTGCATGAGAAGACGTTCCGTCGACTCAAAGTTCCCCATAACAGCACCAGACATAGACATTTGCGAGACAAAATTCCCAAGTAATGTCTCCATAACTTCTGCACTCATAGTCCCTAGATTAGACATAGCTATGGAAATTTCAGCAATGTCATTATCATCTAATTCTTTCCATATAGGAGCTCCATATTTTTCTCCTAAAGCAAGCATAATAGCTGCAGCGCGTTCAGGCCCAGACAATTGTGATGTGCTTGTTAAGATCCCTGGTTCAGGAGGAGCAATTTGTAAGACATCAGTTGTTTCTTCTTTTTGATTTTCTTTCATTGCGTCTTAATCCAATAATGTATCTGATGTATAAAATAGTAGGAAGAGATAAAGTTATGCCGCTTCATCTTCCTCTGATGTCATTTCAATCCAATTACGAATAATGTTGACTGCTTCCCTTGGATTATTGAGCACTAACTCACCAACTTGATTCACAAATGATGCTTGGATTTCACCCGCAAGCTTGACTGTATTCAATAAATCAACAGCGTCAGATTTGGGTTCAACTTTAATAGGTTCTCCATCTTCACCAATAAGAGGTTGTCCGTCTGGGCCTGTCACGAGTTCTCCTTGAGACTCAGCAATAGCGGCCTTTTGCTCATCAATAGTTTCTTGAGGAAGTAACTCTATAATCTCTTCTGGTGTAATTATTCTGCGCACGAGAGGACGAATAACAAATAGCAAAACAAGCAAAGCAATAAGAAGAGTAACTATGAGTTCTGCTATATAAAAATAATCATCTTTTGATAGCCAGGCTTCTTCGCCTTGATCGAGAGGCAGTATATCTGGTTCTACAAAGCGCAAGTTAGCAACATGAATTTTATCACCACGGCCAGCATCAAATCCAATTGTTGTGCGGACCAATTGAGAAATCTCATCAAGTTCAGCTTGAGGTCGAGGAGCATATGTTACTTTACCATCAGCATCTTTGGCATATTTCCCATCAACAAGGACTGCAACAGAAATTCGTTTGACACGACCAGCCTCAATAATCTCAGTTTTGCTTGTTTGAGAAATCTCATAATTGACAACTTCTTCAGACTTTTGCAAATTCTCTTTTTGAGTTTTAGAGCCACCGTTATTTGCACCTGCAGAAGGAAGTTCATTCCCAACAGTTACGCTGTTATCTCCAGAAGGTTGAGATGAGGAAGAGGCTTCAGAAAATGTTTTTGTTGACCGTACAACTTGACCATCCGGATCAAATATTTTTTCATTTTTTGTAATTTTATTATAGTCAAGCTCAGCTGTAACACGAACATCAACTTTACCATTACCAACAATATTAATAAGGTTGTCTTCAATTTTTCGCTTCATAGCAATTTCATAATTGCGATTTCGCTCCTCAGCTGCACCTGTAATTATAGCATTATCATCGCCATCTTGTGCCGAGGCAAGTAACTTTCCTTTCTCATCCATTATCGAGACTTTTGTTGGTTTCAAACCATCTATGGCGGAAGCAACAATATGACGTATGGCTTTGATTTGACCACTATCTAGTGTTCCACGGGTTTTTACAACAATTGAGGCAGAAGGAACAGCTTGTCGTCTAGAAAATAATTTTTTCTTCGGTAAATTCAAATGAACCCGAACCATCTGAATTTTATTAATGGAACGAATTGTGCGAGCAAGTTCGCCTTCAAGAGCACGAACTTTATTAATATTTATAATTTCATTAGTGGTACCTAAATCATTTCCTTTATCGAACAATTTATTTCCAAGATAGCCACCTGAAGGAAGGTTGTCCTCTGCAAATTCCATTCGCAGTTTGAATACCTTATCTTTCGGTGCGAGAATAATCGAACCATTCTGTCGAATTTTATAAGGTATATTGAGAGCATCTAGTTTTTTTATGATGGCAGCAGAGTCTTCGAATGCCAGGTCAGTATAAAGAACCGACATATCAGTTTTTGATATCTGTAACATTATATAAGCAAAGAAACCAATAAGCCCAATAGCGACTGCACCCATTGCCGCAAGGCGAGTTACTCCAAGAGCTTTTATAAATTCTATGAGACCAGCCACCAAAAGTTCCAGTTCGATCAAAATAATGGTTAAATTGAGAAACTCTAAGAACTAGAAAAAAACACAAGTATAAATAAGTAAGCTAGGCAAATTTTACCTATCAATTCTCTAATATATTATTAATAGATTCGTTTACAGGGGGTGTTCGAAAAATATATGGATTTATTACATGTTTTAAACAAGAATATATGAAGTATATATGTGTTTTCAGTGGTTTTATCGGCTAAGTATATTAATATTTATAATATATTTACCTTATTCATAGTAAAAGTCCATATTCAGTTCTGAATATGGACTTTTTAATAATGAACTCCGCACATACACGTTTGGAGTTAAATAAACGATGAAGGGTATTATGAACCGCCTCGATAGTCTTGTACACGGGTTGCTCTTAATCCAGCTAATCCGTGACGGTCAATTGATCTCTGCCAGCTGAGAAATTCTTCAACTGTCAAAGTATACCGTTCACAAGCCTCTTCTAAACTAATAAGTCCTCCACGAACTGCGGCAACAACCTCAGCTTTTCGTCGAATAACCCAACGTTTAGTCGATGTAGGTGGTAAATCCGCTACCGTGAGCGGGCTACCATCTGGTCCAATAACATACCTTACACGTGGCCTAAATTGTTCTGACATGATACTCTCAATACATACGCACCTGACCTACCCAATTCCCAACCATACACTGAGCTAATTAAAATTTGGCTAAGTTTTAATGTAAAACTTGAACCAATACAGAAGAATGATCAAAAATTGGAACCAATAACCCTCGATGTAGAGGGTGTTTATTAACAGAGTATTGAGCAAATCCTAGGCCAATTGTATTAAGTTGCTTTTGTGCAACGTTTTTTCCATAAAAAAAGGAGTTTTTTTTATAAGCACTAGATTTAATCTAAAATATTAAATGATAGAAAAAAGACATTGTAATTGTTTGTAAAATAAAAGAATTTCAAATGAGGTGAATTATTCGCCTTTTCATTAGCGTATATTTGAAAGTGACTATTCTGTCACTTTCTGTCGTACGGAGATCACATCAGTCAGTTTAACTTCTTTGCCACCGACAAGTAAAACAGGTTCAGATCCACTCATATCAACCCCATCAACTGTGCCAGAAACACTCGTTGTAACATTAACTGTTTCATTTTGATCATTTGTTGCATTAACATTCAATGTATATTGTCCGCTTGTAGCAAGACTTCCGTCGCTCTTCCGGCCATTCCAAACATATTCCCCAACCCCTGCTGTGATAGGCCGAACCTCTGAGAAGACCTCATTTCCAAGATTATCTTTGACAACAAATGTAGCTTGATCTGCATTTCCAGAGCTTGTATATCCCCATGATGCAGATCCATTGACCAGATCGGCATTTTGTTCAGAAGTTGAAATTGTCTGTCCAATATAATTTACAGCGCCATTTAGAGCATTTGAGGCTGAGAGTAAAATAAGCTTTTCTAAATTCTCATTATTCTTAACGGCTTGTTCAACCTCAGTATATTGCACCAGCTGTTGTGTGAACTGATTTGTATCAAGAGGATCTGTTGGATCTTGATTACGAAGTTGTGTTGTTAATAATTGCAGAAACGTATCAAAATTATCAGCAACAGTTGTCCGATCTGACGATGAACTGCCAACACTAGCTAAGGCTGAATAAGGATTAATTTCCATTTTTAACTCCTATACACGAATATCCAAGCCTGAAAGTGATCCATCCGGCAGATAAATTTTCGTTGATTTCTCGTTGTCTATTAATGAATTATGGTCTTCATCATTCTCAGAATCATGAGAAGAGATAGAACCATCTGTATCTTCAGAAGAATTTTCTGCGAAACCTTGATCTTTCAGAGAAAAGTTTAAATTTCCGTCTTTTAGGTCGAGGCCGGCATCATTTAACGCTTTTTCCAATGCCCGGGAATCCCTCTGCATCAGATCAAGAGTCTCAGAGCGTTCAACAACAATATGTGTATTAACGCCTCCATCTCTTAACAAATCCAACCGAACCTCAATCCTGCCAAGTTCAGGTGGATCAAGCCGTATATCAAATCGTCGATTACCATTTTGTGCTTGGCTTGCAATATGGGCGGCAAGAGAACTTAAAGGAACTTGAGAAGTATTTTGCAACCCACTGGCAAGTCCCCCACTATTCAATGCAAGCTGCGATGTTTGAGATTGCCCTGTTATAATATTTGAAAGCGCTAAATCTGAATGTCCTGTTAGAGCAGAGTGTTCAAAGTTCTGAAGACCACCTTGTGTATTTTGAGCAAGAAATTGTGTTTGTAAAAGACTTGGCTTAAGTCCCTCTGAAGACTGGGAGTTGGATTGAAGTGCTGATTTCTCAAAAAGTTTAAAAGAAGTAGTATCGTCACCACCCTCAAGATCCAAACCTGCTGTATTGATAGCCTCAGCATCACCCTCTAATAAATTTGTACCAGATTGGGTATTTGGTTTATTTGGTAAATTTGAACCAACTGCCAGTGTATCGAGTGGTTTTAAAATTTGGGCTTGTTGTTGGGGGGGCTCACTTGCCCCAACGGCCTGAGACGCACCAAATTTTAGATTGGACGGATCAATAAAATTAAGCTCTTCAATATTATTTTGATCACTCGGATTTTGCGTTTCATCTCCTTGATGAGAAGAACCTTGGGCCACTAATTTTTGCACTGCAAGGCCAAAATTATTTTCAGTAACCTCATCCACCAAATCTGTATTAACGAGAGATGTCTGGAGATCGCCTTCTAATGCGGCTGCTGTTTGTGTTATGCCGTTCTGAGCAATATCCTGATTATTTTGACCAAATGTGATATCCAGAAAATCACTTTGCAGAGCGGTTCCATTTGTTTCAGAGTAATTATCCTGTTGATTCGCAAGTGATGTATCTCCGCTGTCCGTTTGATTTTGGCTCTTATCAGGTGCATGTTCAGTTTTTTGAGACCCCTCATCAGAAAAGCGGTCGACATCTCTATCAGACGAATTTTCAGCAGTCTCAGATGTTTCTTTTAATTTGTTTTTTGGCTCAGGAGATAATTTATCTTCCTTATGAGGAGGGCGTTCATTTTTGGGCAGATATTTATCAAAATCGTCTTTTCGAGTATGAGAACTCTTACTTCCATATAGATTCTGAGGAGCTAAGTCCTTAGTAGGTATAAAATTTTGTATAACATCAACCATCAGAAAACCCAAATTTAGAATTGAATCAATAAATATTTCATAAATCAAAGAGCAAACTACAGACCAATTTCTAATGATAGAAATAATGCAGAAATTACAGTGGGTTGCTTATTTATGGTCTGTCCCAAACCGTATATAAGTAAAAAATATCCGGCAAAATTTGCCTGTAACTAGGTAAAAATAACCAAAGAAGAGGTCCAAAAACGATATTAAATGATTAGGTCTTGCGATTCTTAAGCTGGATAAGTATTTTAATCTAAAGACAGAGAGTATTTTGACATTAATCAGAGGCTAAATTGGCACAAACAGAAACACAATTAAATAGCTTGCATTTACCAATACCACCAGAAGACACAAAAGTTGTTGTCGCAATGTCTGGAGGTGTTGATTCATCTGTTGTTGCCGCGCTTTTAAAGCATGAAGGGTACAATGTCATTGGGATCACATTGCAACTCTATGATCATGGTGAAGCTGTTGCTAAAAAAGGCGCTTGTTGCGCTGGGCAAGATATTCATGATGCTCGAAGAGTAGCCGAAAAATTGGATATTCCTCATTATGTACTAAACTATGAAGAGCGTTTTGCTGATGCGGTCATTAATAGTTTTGCCGATAGCTATTTACTTGGTGAAACCCCAATTCCATGTGTGACATGCAATCAGAAAATCAAATTTAAAGATTTATTAACCACAGCAAAAGAATTAGAAGCTGATGTATTGGCAACTGGCCACTACATACAGAGTTTTCCTGGAAAAAATGGTTGGGAGATGCACCGTGCTATAGATCCTGAGCGTGACCAATCCTATTTCCTTTTTGCAACAACACCTGAACAACTCTCGTTTTTAAGATTCCCTCTTGGTGGGATGCATAAACCTGAAACCCGTGCTTTAGCGGAAAAATATGGTCTTGAAGTCGCTCAGAAGTCTGATAGCCAGGATATTTGCTTCGTCCCAACAGGCCGTTATACGCAAATCATCGAAAAATTACGTCCAGGTGCCGCAGAACCAGGAAATATCGTTGATATTAATGGAAAAATCCTTGGTACTCATGACGGAATTATAAACTACACTATCGGACAACGCAGAGGAATAGGCATTGCAACAGGAGATCCCCTTTATGTGCTCCGATTAGATGCTGAAACCAAAGAAGTTATTGTAGGACCAAGAGAATGCCTGAAATCTCACTGGGTAATTCTTAAAGATATCAATTGGCTAGGTGATGTGTCCTTAAAGAATATTCCTGAAGAAGGAATTGAAATTTATGCCAAAATCCGGTCAACAAGACCTCCAGAGCCGGCAACACTATATTTCAAAAATGACAAATGCATCATATACTTAAAACACGGAGAAGATGGCATATCACCAGGTCAGGCGTGTGTATTTTATATCAATGATGATGATGAAAGTCGTGTTTTGGGTGGTGGATGGATCCAGGCATCAGTTGATGATCAGGATAAACTCACAGAAATTATCAGCAGGAATGAGAGAAAGCTAACAAATATTGAGACTTTAAGAGCATAATTCATTCATATTCAGTAATTTTTAGTGCTTTTCGGATATTTAGGCTGAAAAACTAAGATTTTGTGTTTATCTCATCTTGACAGTAAGGCTCTAGCGAACTTATATCGCTAGACATTCATCAAAATTTGGCGGAGTAGCTCAGCTGGTTAGAGCGGCGGAATCATAATCCGTAGGTCGGGGGTTCAAGTCCCTCCTCCGCTACCAAGTTTGTTCTGTCCGACCCAAAGAGATTGGTAACAGTTTGTACCTAAAGCAGGGTAAGCACTCATATAGACTGCTATATTACCCCTCTTCTTTCATCAAAAAATCGTCAATTGAAAGCCCTTCGTCTTCAGCATCAATATAATCTTGCGTAGTAACGACTTTCGGACGTTTACCAAAGGCAAAAGGATCACCGCCAGAAGCCTCAGCTTGTACTTCAATCCGGCAATTATCACACATTTTTAAAAGATCAGCCCTCTCATCACGAAACATCCAATGTGTGCCGGCCAATTTTTGACTCATTCGTTCTATAGTTGATTTGGAACCAAAAGCTGCCCCACATCGAATACATTCAAACGGTTCTTCTTCATATAGTGTAACAGGTTGCATCGCTGCAGGAGTAAGGTTCAAGCGTGGTTTAAGTGTAATAACATTCTCAGGGCAGGTTTTTTGACAAAGACCACACTGCACACACGCCGCTTCAGTAAAACGTAACTGAGGTTTCTCTGGATTATCTGCAAGAGCATTGGCAGGGCAGGAAGACACACACGCAAGACATAAAGTACATCCACTTTGATCAACCTCAATGGCACCATAAGGTGCCTTTTCGCTGAGTGGAATAATTTCAGCGGAACTTGCTGCAGCTTTTATCAGAGCTGATATCGCTGATCTTGCAATTTCCCGTCTTGTACCAAGGGGTTTGAATAGGCTGGGCTTAAGACCACCAGCTGGAGCCATATCATACAAAAAAGTCTCAATTGTTTGTGCATCACTTTCAATCAGTTTCATAACTCTCAAATTAACATCAATTGCAAGTCCTGTTAATAAGTCACGCATAAGACTGATTTCATCATCAAGAGCGACGAACTCATCCTGTTTTTTGGGATTGCACAACACGACAACAGACTCAAAGCCAGCTGAAAGAGCAGCTGCAAAGATATCATGTCCTATGACAGAAATAGAATACAATGAGAAAGGGATGACATGCCCTGGTAACCCATTACCATGTCTGGCTATAATTGAAATCAAAGGCATACCATGAGAGTCGTCATGCAACAGCAGGGTAGGTTGTTCACCGCCAGCTTTAAGGTAAGAGCTCGCAAGAATTTGGATGCGTTCTATGAGATTTTTACGATTAGGAGCAGTATAGCTAATAGCACCAGTCGGACAAACAGCTGAACAGGAACCACAACCAGCACATACGCGAGTATCGACAGCAATATGATCTCCTGAAGAGGTCAGGGCATCCGCAGGACAAACGTCTAGACATTTATTGCAGCCGGTAATTTTTGAACGAGAATGGGCACATATCTCTGGATTGTAATCAACATAAATAGTTTTTTCAAACTCACCAACCATGTCAACCATATCAAAAAGAAGGTTCGAGATAGCAAGTTTGTCTGAGGGTGCGACTCGGTAATAACCATATCTTTTCTCATCAGCTTTGATGAGGGGCGGATCCCCAGAAAGGTCAAGAAAAAGTGAACAAGATGTCTCGTTTGTTTTCTTTTGAGTAAATTCCAATTTATTTCGCGTTGAAGGGTTAAGCGAGGCATAATTCTCGATTGAGAATCTAAACTCTCCAAGGACACCTGTGAGATCTTTAACACTCCCTCGATATATTGGGATATTGATCATTTCAGGTAAAATAATGTCGTTATCATTTTTCAGTATGAGTGAAACAGTTAGATGCCTGGATAATTTCAAGGCAACATCAACCGCAACTTGTCCCACCCCATAAATAAAGCATAAGCCATCAGAAGTTAAAGTTCTTACTTTAGGTGGGTCGTTTTCATAAGAGGCTTCTGCAAGCAAGGCAGCCATTTTTGCTGTGATATTTTCTTTGTCGGTTGACCAACCAGCACGCTCACGAATATTTACAAATCGAATAGCGTCTTCGCGTTCATTTTCTTCTGCAATTTCTAGAAAGACAGGTGTTTCTTGAGTGCAGGCAACCAGACATGAACCAGACTGGATTTGTTCCTCATAGGAGTTGACTTGACGCCGACACAGTTGCGTATGAAATGATAAATCATGATCCTCATCAAGGAGAGTTGTTAATTTAGCATTTTCCATATGCATTGTTTTTTCACAATCACATACGAGAATTTTAGAACGATGAGATTCACTTGATTTTACCAAGGCCAATACCATCCGTTTGTCGAGGTTTTCTTATGTTTTAATACCATATATGCTTTAACAAATATAAACGCGAGTAATATTATCATCATTTTTATTGGTCTTATAATATTAGCTATTAGTATTATAATTGATCCATAAAGCATCAAGAGGGGGTTGTATTTGGACAAAGAAATTGAAATTTCTTTATCAGTAATTGTAGAGAAAGTAGAAAGCACTCACCAATGGGGAACGACAATATATCGAGCAGTTGAAGTTATAATGAACCCGATAAAAATGTCACCATGGACAAAGCTAACATCAGATCCAAATAAAATTCGATATCACGCAGGAATTGAAGATTTGGTTCTAAATTATAAGGAAGCAGAAGCCTATAAATTTAATTTAGAATCTGCTGAGCCATCTCTCTTTATTATTATGCGGGAAGATGATCCTGAAGAGGAGGAGGAAAGTTTAGAACCAGTTAATATATTACTAATTTCTGCATCTCCTTATGACGCCCAAGATTATGATGATGTGAATGATATGGTTGATAGAGTACCAATTCCTGCCTCATTATATCTGCTAATAGAAGAGTTTATTAACGTTCACTACCGTGAAGAAAAATTTGTTAAAAGGAAACGTGATAGGGTTAAAGTTGAAGATCACAAATTTGGTAAAGAACCCATTTTTCACAAGTCATCGCAAACCAAACATTAAGGAAAGCCAATGACAGACAATATAAATGAGAAAGGTTTTTTATCAAGGTGGTCCGAACAAAAACAAAAAACAAAAGAAAAACAGTCTGAAACTCCAGTTACAAACGACCATAAACTGAATGAATTTGATCAGGAAAATGCCAATGCAAAGTTAGACGCTGAACGACTTGCCAATAAACAACAAGCAGAAGCGATTGATATTGAAACGTTAACCGATGAAAGTGATTATAAGGTTTTCTTTAAAGAAGGCGTTCCTGAACAACTAAAACAATTAGCCTTAAGAAAACTTTGGCGTTCTAACCCGGTCTTTGCAAATTTGGATGGTTTAAATGATTACGATGAAAACTTCGCAGCATCGAATATGGTACTGGAAACCTTTGAGAGTGCTTGGAAAGTCGGTGAAGGATATTTCAATAAAGAAGAAGAAACGAAAAAGAATGCTGATAAGCTGGCTGTTATAGAGGTAGAAGAAATTGAGAAAAACCGATTTGAAGGAGATGAAAAAGAGACACCTTATATTGACGTAAATCAAGAAACAGAAAGCGAGCTAATTGAAGAAACGCAAGTGACTTTACCACGAAATAAAAATATGGATGACACAGAAAACCATCAAACTCAGCCCAAAAAGCCAAAGCATTTAAGCTTACGAAATCGCTTAGAAATTGACTAATAGTAGCCTGTATATAAGTCTTTTGTTTGATATGAAAAAACGAGAAATATAAGTTATAATATTAAGTCATATCCATCAGGATATAATATAAAAAGTTAAATATAAAATATGAGTATACATATGATTGCAGCAAGACGTCTTTGCAACCTTATAGTAAGTGTTGTTGTTTTAATCTTTTTATCATTAAACGCTTACTCTGAAAACAAATCAATTATTCTACAATCAACAACCTCAACTGCAAATTCTGGGCTCTACCGTTATTTATTACCTATCTTTAAAAAACAAACAGGAATTAATGTAAATGTTGTTGCTGTTGGTACGGGGCAAGCCATCAGGAATGCAGAAAATGGGGATGGTGATGTTTTGCTTGTTCATGCAAAGCCAGATGAAGAAAAATTTGTTAAAGAAGGCTTCGGCGTAAAACGTTATGACGTCATGTATAATGATTTTATCATAATTGGTCCTCCTTCAGACCCAGCAAAAATTACTGGTCTGAAAAGCATCACAAAAGTACTTAAAAAAATTGCTGAAACAAAATCAGTTTTTGTTTCTAGAGGTGATAATTCTGGGACGCACAAAAAGGAAGTCGAACTCTGGAAACAAACAAAGGTTGACCCATTAATTTATAGTGGTAGATGGTATCGTGAAACTGGAACTGGAATGGGAGCAACACTAAATATTGCGGTTGGTATGAATGCATACACCCTTTCAGACAGAGGAACATGGATAAGCTTTAAAAATAAACAAAAACACAAAATCTTATTCCAAGGCGATGATAATCTTTTCAATCAATATGGCGTTATTCTTATAAATCCCAAAAAGCATCAAAACGTAAAATCAAAAGAAGGTCAGGAATTTATTGATTGGATAATTGGTGATAAGGGACAACGAGCAATTTCAAAATATAAAGTTAAAAACCAACAATTATTTTTTCCAAATGCAAAACCAAGTACTTAATTTTTTGGTGGGAATTGGGTCTGACAATAGGAAATTGCACGGTTTTTAAATTGATTATATTGTGAAGTATTTATTATGCCTTCACGTTTCATTTTCTCAACAGACCCAACTCTATTTAGAATACATTTATCATAGTCTGGGTTTGCGGATTTTACACTGGAAATGTTCGGCGAAGGAAAAAAATCATCTTGCCAGATATATAACAAAGAGCCAAGCAAGCCCAGTGCAATAAGCAATGCAATAAATCTGGAAAGAGATCGATCTAAAAATGATTGTGGGTGAGACATTAACTTTGCACCGACGTGATCGGAAGGTTAGTAAGCAAATTCTGTGGCTTCATTTTTATCACATTGTCCTGATCCATAGATAATGCAAGATAGACAGGCTTATTTTTCATTGTATCAATTAGCTGAGATTGCTCCAAAAACTCAATCCGAAATAAACCAACGATAGGCAAGACATCCTCTTCTGATAACTTTTTTCCATCATATAGAGCATTGAGAAGAACATTAGAGACCATATCCAAACCAATATGCCACGACCATTTCTGATCACGGATAGATTTTTGTGCTTGAACACGTGTATCTAAACCAAAGAAATGTTTTATCCATGATTGGATAACACGTGCAAATGCATCAGGGGCTGCTTGAGTAAAACGAAAATCAAGAGCCATATCAAAACGGTCTGAACGCTCCCAATACATCTCTTTATTCTCTTCAGTTAAAACATCTAAGGTAACGTCTCGTGTAGGGATGCCTGAGGTTAACAAGAGTTCTCCTAAACTACCAAGTCCTCCTGTTTCGGTTCGCATTTCAATAATTTCTTTATCTGCAAGCATAATTTGTTCATCACTGGTGGTAACCTTCTGCTCACGAAAGAAAATTTCAGCAACCCGATGTTGCATTGTATCTGTTTCATCTTCTAAAACATTGCGCAAAATAAGGTGAACCATCTGATCAATAAACATTGGGGGAATTTGAATTTTACCTGATGTAAATAAATTCAAATAAGCTTTTTCGATCGTTTTATGTTTTACGCAGTGATCTCTGAATGAAAGAAGCATGTGATAGTTAGCGGCGGTATCTTGATCCCGAATATCATGAAGTTCTTGTTCTGAAACATCGCGAAAAGGGCTCTCCATTAAAGCTTCAAACAAAGAGTGTTCGGCAGGGCAAGAGTCCTCCATAGGGTGTATTTCAGGACGTGTATAATATGCTCTCATATAATCTTCTGTGACATCAAGCCAACCATGTTCATTCCTTCTAACCAAATGCAATCCTGCAGATTTCCAGAAATTTTTTCGATTAACTTTCAGCATCATCTATTTTTATCTCTTCAAAAAGCATTATGTAAGGGAAGGCAAACTGTTCCTTTATCTGTTTTAAGCAATTGCCCCCCATCCTCATCCAACCCGGTGAAAATACCTTCATGGTTTAAACCATTTTTAACATAGCACAAATTCTGATTTAAATTAAACGCGCGATAGAGCCAGGCCCTATGGACTGGGTTAAAGCCATCTTCTTCCCAAATATGAATCCAAGTTAAAAAGTGGCGCGATAAAGATTCAATGATTTCAACTGATGATAAGTGCCCACAGCCTTCATCAGATAAAGTTGTGATATGAGGAATTTCTCCTGGTTCGCACTCGTCCTGGGTATTTTCTAAAGCAATATCGATACCAAGTATAAGCCAATCAGGAATATCATCTGGTCTAATGCTCCTTGGCGTGGTCAAATTAATATTTCCCACCTTAGCTTTATTCGCATAAATAATATTCGGCCAACTAAAATGAACAGCGAACTCAGGCGGAGCAATCGCTCCCATAGAATCTGCAAAAGCAACCATAAGCGTTGGTATAATTTGAACAGCTTTCAGGTAAGGGACTTCTGGCTCTAAATAAAATGCAAGTTTGATGTCTTTGTGAGATTGTAGCCAAAATATTTGTCCTGGCTCCAATTCTTCGATTGATCTTGCCTCTCTCGCAACAAGATGCGGTAAACTAGGAGGCAGGACAGCATGTCCGGTTAATAAAGGCGGAAATTCAGGAACATCAAAAACGGTCATGATACAATCTATCCGATTTCTATTTGGCCATCGACAATATGCTCCAAATCAGTACCTTCAACAGTCATAATCATTTTGACACCAATTGACTTTTTATCTCCAAGGTTCCCATTACGAACCGCTTTCTCAATTTCACGTTGAGAGGTCACTCCAACTTGCTTTAAAAACTTGCGAAGTGACATATTAAAAGAATCTTCGTTTATTTCTGACATCTTTACCTCTATCATTTACTTGGAAATCATATCAGAAGATAATCTGACAGAATTATTTTTAGAGCTGTAAGTCGTTGTTGAAGAATAATCTAAAGAAGATAGAATAAATGAAGCTGCAAAAGATATAATAAGCATACAGGCAATTCCTAAAACGATCTCTTTCATTGTATTCGCTGTCCTTCTGTTTCATCACGTCGTGGTTCAGTTGCTTTTTCTAGGTATATAATTAATGCATCTAGATGTTTTAAATTTTTTAACCTCTGGATCGGCATTTTAGACCCAGGAGTAATAATATCTGGTCCATCACTAAAAAGTGCTTTTATCGTTTTCTGCGTCCAAACAATATTAGAATCTAACAAAGCTTTGGAATATGGATAACCTGGTAAAGTACCGGCTTTTCGACCAAAAATTTTATAGAGTGTAGGACCTGCGCGATTGGCACCATCAGGTGTCAGGGTATGGCAGACGCTGCACTTTCGTTTAAATTGTCTTTCACCTGGGTCTGAGATATCGGCCCATTGAAATCGCCTGATAAACTTCCCTTTTACTTTTTCATAGGGTAACCGTGGCACAACTTTCCATGAGATTGCATAATCGTCTAAACCTGTAAAATAAACAACAGATCCATTTGGCAGCATACTTAAACCAAAAACAGGCCCAGTAGGATTTTCTTGAACTTCTATTTCCTTCCACGTTCCAACCTCATGAACATGTATGGAACCATCCCCAGCACCAAATGAAATAAATTTTTGATTTTGAGATTGGGCAATAGATAAGATAGGACGTTCAAGTTTTTTAAGTTGTGCAGTTACCTTTCCGGTTTTAATATCTATTATGCTTGCTGTTCCGTCTGTTGAACCAAATAGTAGACTATTTTCATTCGCGAGAACTTCAATAACATTAATTCCCCAGCCATGATTATAAACAGGCCGTATCAACTTACCAGAAGCAACATCCCATTCTAGTATTTGTCCATCATACGAAGCTGTATAAATTACTTTTCCATCTTGTGAGAACGAGACATCATTAACGCTTCCTCGATGTCCTTTAAGGACATAGGTTTCCATTTTTCGTTTTAAATCAAAAAGAATAGCCGTCTGGTCCCAACGGGCCATAGCCGCAAAACGACCATCTGACGAGACAGCAACACCAATAGCTTTATCCGCCTTATAGTCAAACCGTTTGATAATTTCACCTGTATTTAAATCCCAGAGTATAAATTTGCCATCATCTCCCACAGAAACGGCCTGCATCGTTCCGGGGATAAACTCCGCATCATTGACAGATGCTTCATGGCCAATAAGACGATGTATAATTTTTCCTTCCGTACCTTCAAGTTTCCAGTAGATTATTGCATAATCAAAAGAAGATGTTAGAGCAAACTTACCATCTTCAGAAATGGATATTGACCTGATAGGACCTCCATGGCCAATTAATAAACTTGGCCATGATGCTTTTTGTTGTGTATCAGCAAACGCGAATACGGAATAACAACACAGCAAGGGTATCAAACATGTTTTCCATATCACTTGGCCTAACCGAAAAAGAAAGACGTCCAGTTTATTCAGCAGGTGCATGGCTCATTTTGCTGTTTGATTTGCCCTGTTCTTTTAAAACATCTTCAACCCAGAGATCATGATGCTCTTTTGCCCAGTTCAAATCAACTTCACCTTTACCCATTGCATCAAAGGCTCCTTGCATGCCTATCGAACCAATATAGATATGTGCAAGAATAACAACCGTTAAGAAAATTCCCATAGCTCCATGCCAGATCGTTGCATATTGTTGTTCTTGTGTTGCTGTTAAATTTTCTGGCAGCCCTAGAGCAAACCAGGCATTCAACAAGGCGAACGTGTCTGAGAAATGACTTGTCGTATAGGGGAATAACAAAGTCCATCCTGATAAAGACAGTGACAAGCCACCTAAAATGGTCAGCCAGAAAATGAGCTTTTGTCCCGCATTGAATTTCTTGGAATGGGGGTGAACTTTATCTGAAAACAAACCACCACCTTGTAAAAGCCACGGGATATCGCGCCAGCTTGGGAAATTATGCATAACCCACATAACAAAGACCATAGCAAGTCCCAGCATAAATGCGAAAGCGACATAATTATGAGCGAATTTAAGGAAGACAGACATACTGGCAAAGGCTTCTTTGCTCATTAAAATATCAGGAAAAATATAACGCCCATAAAGAATATTAAGACCTGAAATAGCCAGAATTATAAAACTGCTGGCCAGCAGCCAGTGGCCTAATCTTTCTATACTTGTAAATCTGAGGATTTTTTCGTCTGATGCCCCGGCTGCAATTTTTATACGACCGCGTAACGCAAAAAATAAAGCAAGCAAAATAAGGATACCAAACATGCCCCATGCACCATATTTAGAAACAGGTCCGTTCCTTAAGGCTCGCCAAAGATCACCTTCTGATTGTATTAAAACGCCAGCTTTCTCATCTGGAATAGAGACCGAGCCTTTAACGCCCTTTCGTATTTCTCTCCAAAATTGGCTGTCAGAAGTTGTCCCAAGTGCAGATCCTGGCACTGCACCACCTTTAGGGTTGGATTTTAAAGCAGGGTTGACATTCTGTTGAGCAAAAGATTTATCACTTACAGAACTGAGTGTGATTAAACAAACGAACAGGAATAAAACGAAAATTCCTAGAGGTCGTATAAGATACATATGATGCAAAGGTTTCATAACTCTTTCCCTTTTGCGTCTATAAATTAAAAGCCTTGTTTTGTGCCTCGATGGCGCAGTTCCCTCAAAGTTTTATCCTTGAGTTTCTCATCAGTCGGGCCTTCATAGCTTCCTTTTTTTTTGACAATTGGACGATTTTGTTCTGCTTCACGACAAGCAGATAACACTAGAACACTGCATAATGCTGCGCATATTAGGAATTGTTTTTTTAGTATCAAGAGCATTTGTCTTTCCTAAATATTGGCAAAAACATTTGATATATGAGATTTATGAGTCTCAAGAGAAGTGGTGGTTCTAAATACCACCACTCTCCATTTGGAAATGAACTGAAAGTTAAAGTTTAACCGCCAGTTTTTCTGTCATAGGCTGTGCCCCAGCCCCATGCACCTGATCCAAATCCTCGTGCAACAACACGCTCGCGATAGATGTCCGAAACAACATCACCATCACCAGCAAGAAGAGCTTTGGTTGAACACATTTCTGCACATAAAGGTAATTTACCTTCAGCCAGACGGTTGCGTCCATATTTCTGGAACTCGGCAGATGAATTATCAGCTTCTGGGCCACCGGCACAAAATGTGCATTTGTCCATCTTGCCACGAGATCCAAAGTTTCCAGCTTGAGGATATTGAGGTGCACCAAACGGGCATGCATAGAAACAATAACCACACCCTATGCATAGATCTTTTGAATGCAACACAACGCCTTGGTCAGTCTGATAAAAACAGTCGACAGGACATACCGCCATACATGGTGCATCAGAACAATGCATACATGCAACGGATACCGATCTCTCGCCAGGTTTACCATCCTGAATTGTCACGACTCTGCGACGGTTAATACCCCATGGAACTTCATGCTCATTTTTACATGCAGTAACACAGGCATTACACTCAATACATCTTTCTGCATCGCAGAGGAACTTCATTCTAGCCATTATTAAATTCCTCCTTAATTATGCCCGCTCAATTCGACAGAGCGTAGCTTTTGTTTCCTGCATCTGAGTAACGGAGTCATATCCGTAGGTTTGAGCCGTATTCGTAGCTTCACCTAAGACATAAGGATCCGAACCTTTAGGATATTTATGACGCAGATCTTCACCTTGGAGGTGTCCGCCAAAGTGGAATGGCATGAATGCGACACCTTTGCCGACGCGTTCTGTAACCATTGCCATAACTTTGACTTTGGCACCTTCAGGGCCATGCACCCAGACCATTTCCTTGTTGCGAATACCTAAATCATTCGCATCAGCAGTATTGATCTCAACAAACATATCTTGTTGAAGTTCTGCTAACCAAGGATTTGATCTTGTCTCATCACCACCACCTTCATATTCAACCAGGCGACCTGAAGTAAGAACGATAGGGAAGTCCTTAGAAAAGTCTTTTGCTTGAATAGAAGCATATGCTGTTGGTAGTCGATAATCATGGCGATCTGGATATGTCGCATATTGATCAACCAAATCACGCCTTGGTGTGTAGAGTGGTTCACGATGAAGTGGAATTGGATCTGGGAAAGTCCAAACAACTGTTCGTGCCTTCGCATTTCCAAACGGAGCACAGCCATGTTTGATAGCAACTCTTTGAATGCCACCGGACAAGTCTGTTTTCCAGTTGGTCTTATCACCAGCAATAGCCTCAATAACTTCACGTTCTTTATCGGTAAGGTCGCTATCCCAGCCAAGTTTTTTCAACACAGCCATAGTAAATTCTGGATAGCCATCTTTGATTTCAGAACCTTCAGAATAAGAACCGTCAGCTAGCAGGTTTTCTCCATTACGTTCAACACCAAAGCGAGCACGGAAAGTAAGGCCACCTTCTGCAACAGATTTAGACGGGTCATATAAAATAGGCGTACCAGGATGTTTCATTTCAGGGGGGCCCCATGAAGGCCATGGCATTCCATAATATTCACCATCGAGAGGTCCACCAACCGCTTGAAGTGTGGTTTTATCAAAGGTATTCTGATATTTCATATGGGCTTTCAGGCGCTCAGGAGATTGCCCTGTATACCCAATAGTCCACATACCTTTGTTGATCTCACGTGTAATATCTTCAATGAGAGGTTCATCCTTATCATTGACTTTGATATTTTTTAAGAACTGATCCGCAAAACCAAGCTTCTTCGCAAACTTCGCCATAATCGTATGATCAGGTAAAGCTTCGAATAAAGGCTCGACCACTGTCTCACGCCATTGGATAGATCTGTTAGAAGCGGTTACTGAACCATAAGTCTCAAATTGAGTGGCTGCAGGTAACAAATAGACATCATCTTTTCTATCACTAAGAACAGCAGAGAAAGTTGGATATGGATCTACCACGACTAAAATGTCGAGCATCTCCATTGCTTTCTTCATTTCTAGAAGACGGGTTTGTGAGTTGGGAGCATGTCCCCAGAAAACCATACCACGAACTTTGGCTGGTTGATCCATTTTATCAACATCTTCCAAAACACCATCAATCCAACGTGATACTGGGAAGCCTTTCAGGTTCATAAGGCTTTTCTCTTTGCCTTTAACCTTAACTTTGACTTTAGAAAATCTACCTTTCATGTAGTCATAATCAACATCCCAAACACGAGACCAGTGTTTCCAGGCCCCAACACTCAAACCATAATAACCAGGAAGAGTATGCGATAATACGCCAAGGTCTGTTGCACCTTGCACATTATCATGACCACGGAAGATATTGGTTCCGCCACCAGCTTTACCCATGTTCCCTAGCACAAGTTGTAAGATACAATATGCTCGAGTATTGTTATTGCCATTGGTATGCTGCGTACCACCCATACACCAAATCACAGTGCCTGGACGATTGTTAGCAAGAGTCTTAGCAACTCGGCGTAATTGAGATCCTGGAGTACCGGTAACCTTCTCAACTTCTTTAGGAGTCCACTTATCGACTTCAGTACGGATTTGGTCTAATCCCCAAACACGCTGGCGAATAAACTCCTTATCTTCCCAACCATTTTGGAAAATATGCCAGAGAATACCCCAGATAAGTGCAACGTCAGTACCAGGTCTGAAACGCACATACTCATCAGCATGAGCTGCTGTTCTCGTAAATCTTGGATCACAAACAATCAAAGGAGCATTCTTCTCTTCTTTTGCTTTAAGAAGGTGCAAAAGAGAAACAGGATGTGCTTCTGCCGGGTTTCCACCAATGAGGAAGATTGCTTTTGAATTATGGATATCGTTATAAGAGTTTGTCATCGCTCCATAGCCCCAGGTATTGGCAACACCTGCGACGGTCGTTGAGTGACAAATCCGTGCCTGATGATCTACGTTATTCGTTCCCCAAAAGGCCGCAAACTTACGGAAAAGGTAAGCTTGTTCATTATTATGCTTTGCAGAACCAAGCCAATAGACACTATCTGGTCCGCTTTCTTTGCGGATTTTAAGCATCTTGTCGCCAATCTCATTGATAGCATCTTTCCAGGACAACCGAACCCACTTGCCATCTTTTAATTTCATTGGATATTTTAGGCGACGCTCACCATGAGCATGTTCCCTTACAGAAGCACCCTTCGCGCAATGAGCACCTAGGTTAAACGGTGAGTCAAAACCAGGTTCTTGTCCAACCCAGACACCATTTTGAACTTCTGCTAAGACCGTACACCCCACAGAACAATGAGTACATACGGATTTTTTAATCTCTACTTTCCCTTTACCAGACGGTTTAGCGGCTTCTGCTTTTTTTACCATACCACTTGTCAGCGAACCTGCAGCAGCAAGGCCTCCCATGGCCAGTCCGGATTTTCTTAAGAAAGTTCGACGATCTAACGTACCTGCTGTCAGCTCCTTGAGGGCAGATGACATTCGGGAGCCAATCGCCATCCCTTTTGTCTTCTTCCTGAGCATTATACTTCTCCCTTTTCAATCAGTAATGAAATTACCGAAAAACGTGTTTGCGATTAATTGTTTCGAGACGACAAAACATAATCATCATTGCATTTGAAATATTAAAAACGTGCTGTTTTATAATATTCTCGAACATGTTCAGTTTCGAGATATCCACCAGATGCTTCTGACATGTCTTTTGCAGCGCTTGCGCTATACGATGAGGCCATTACAGCTCCACCAGTCAGCGTTCCTAAAGCCGCGAGTTTTAAAAAACCGCGCCTATCACTCGTTATTTGTGAGTTTTCCTTGATGTCTTTTTCCATCGCATTTCCTCTATACTAGCCCTATCACTTCAGGGTTTTTATTTGGCAGAGTGCCAAAAACAGGATAAGTAAGCGGTGGACAGGATTAACCGCCTAACTCATCCCAAAAGCAGTAGATTCAATAGCCATAAACTCTTGTCCTATTCTTCCGATAGGTTTGTAAAAGTGGGAGTTTTCAGCAGATTCAAGGTCTTTAAAAAAGTGTGTGGACCAATTTGCCAAATGATTAGAAAAGAATATTTTTTGAACTTCTAATGTTGCAGGAGCTGCAAAACGACCAGTGATGAGACCAGACATAACATCACAAAGTGCGCCTATGTGATCTTCAGGTTCATTTACATCATCAGCCCGCTCAATTCCCATCTCTGAGAGTGAATTCCGAAGTTTAGCTAACGGTTTTTCATTCAAGAAACCGGTAAGATAATATGAAGAATAAGGAAGAAGTTCACCTCTACTCAAACCGACAAAAAGATCAAGATACTCTCGCTCTGCAGTCTGTGGATTCATATCCTTCGAAGCAGCAGAAAGATCGCTGAAAGCATGGCCTAAGGCTGTATCATCACCTGAGAAAGTTTGAGAAAGTTTGAGTATTTCTTTGTTGGGAGGTTGACTGAGGACATTACCGAGAAAAGCGTAAAGTGAGGCACGAAGTTGATCTTCTTCATGGGGATGAAAACCAGCATATTCACTTTTTGACATCTGCATATAATGCACCAAACTAAAATATAATTATTCAACTGGTACATTAAGAAGGAAATTTCCAATCTTTACAATATCATCATTTGGTAGAAAAGCAGAAAATAGGTATAAGACTATAGAATAAGGGAGTTTTTAACATATTGTATTTTATGAAAAAATATTTCTCCGTGTTGAGACTTTAAAGAGATCCGACTAGACTAAAGAAGTAGAATAATTTTAACAAAAAAATCCTCTTTTTGTAATGAGTATAAATTTTCTATTAACATTGTTCACTATACAGAAAAGATTATAATAAAAAGTTTGTTTACATGTGAGTGAAATTTTTAAACAAACATCTATTATTCAATGACAATATTGGGAGCTTTTCGCTCAGATAAATTTTGTTCTTTCTCTAAACGCTGCCATAGCATTTCTGCAATGGAGATATATGTCTTGGCGTGCAAACTCTCTGGATCTGAAATGACGATTGGCATACCAGCATCCGATTGTTCACGAATATCAATATGCAATGGTATTCCTCCTAAGAACGGAACCCCAATTCTATCGGCTTCGGCTTTTGCCCCACCATTACCAAAAATATTTGTTTGATGACCACAAGAAGGACAGATAAAAGTACTCATATTTTCTACTATCCCAAGAATAGGAACATCCACCCTTCGGAACATATTAATACCTTTTCGAGCATCAATAAGAGCCAAGTCTTGAGGAGTTGAAACGATCACAGAACCTGCCAAAGGAACTTGTTGCGCCATAGTAAGTTGGGCATCACCTGTGCCAGGAGGCATATCTACGATCAAGACATCTGGATTATCCCAGGCGACATCTTTTAACATTTGTGTAATAGCAGAAATGACCATAGGTCCCCGCCAGATCATAGGAGTATCTTCTTCTACAAGAAATCCAATTGACATAACCTTAAGGCCATACCCGTCCAAAGGTTTAAGAATTTTCCCTGAAATAGCTTCTGGTCTCCCAGTTAGTCTTAAAAGCCTGGGCATGGAGGGACCATAAATATCAGCATCAAGAACACCAACGGACAATCCAAGAGATTGAAGTGCTAATGCAAGGTTCACAGATGTGGTTGATTTACCAACACCACCCTTACCAGAGGCAACTGCAACAATGGCTTTAGCAATATTCTCATTTTGGATTTTGGGTGCGTCTTGCCCTTGACGGGCCATCATGGGGGGAGGAACGCTCTGGCTTTGTTCTGGTGTTGGCGCTGGGCGTACGGGGGAACGAGGAGGAGAATTTTCTTTTTTTTCAGCAGTTAAAGTCACAAGTGCTTTTTGCACACCCTCGACTTCACTTGCCATTTTTTCCGCAGCTTGTCGCAATGGTTCAAGATTTGCTGCATCACTTTCAGGTACAGTGATAGAAAATGCAACAGTTCCATTACGAAGGTGTAAATCAGAGACAAGCCCAAGAGAGACGATATCATCTTTAAGGTTTGGCCCTCGTACAGATCGTAATTTTTCAAGAATTGATGTTTTTAATGTTTGTTCCATGGACTCTAAGTGTATCTCTCTATTTACAACGTAGATAATTCTGTAAAGGGTAAAAAATCTAGAATATCCCCCTCATGAACAAAATCTAGCTCATCAGGTAGTTCTAACAAACCATCTGTAACAACAAGTGAAGACAAAATGCCGGAACCTTCACTTGGAAACTTTTCAGCAAATAACTGGTTATTCTCACCTCGCTTAAGCCAAACTCTTAACCATTCTCTGCGTCCAACACGTTTTTTGATTTCAAAACTGGTTTTCACAGGTACTCTCAGCATGTTTAACTCGACCAGTCCTGCCATCTTTAAAATCAAAGGTCTGGTAAACATAGAGAATGTTACAAAGGCTGCAACCGGATTGCCAGGTAAACCCATAAAATAAGTTTTTCCAATCTTACCCCAGGCGAGCGGCCTTCCTGGACGTATTGCAACCTTCCATAAATCAAGATGGCCACCTGCTGCCTCAAAAGCATGTTTAACATGGTCTTCTTCACTTGAAGAAACACCACCACTTGTCAGAATAAGATCATATTTTTCTTGAGCATCTTGGAAGACAGATTTAATTAAATCTTTGTCATCTTTAAGAATACCTAGATCCGTAACCTCACATCCTAGCTTATCACACAGCCCCATCAGCAAATATCTATTTGAGTCAAAGCGCAAACCAGAATGAAGGTTTTTCGAGTCTGAAGGGTCCAAAATCTCGGAACCTGTAGAAAAAATACCAATCGAAAGTTTCTTATGGACAGGCAAACTATTTTTTCCAGCAGAAGCTGCAAGAGCAATATCTTGTGGCCTCAAACCAATGCCACTTTTAAGGATAATCGACTGTGCTTTAACATCTTCGCCAGCCAAACGAATATTCTGTCCGGCTTTCTTAACAACAGGTAGTGTGACCAATTCTCCCCTAACATCACAGACTTCAAAAGGGATAATTGTATCTGCACCAGCTGGAATTGGTGCACCAGTTAAGATTTGGGCAGCTTCATTAGCTTTAATCTCAGTGTCAGGGGCAGCACCAGCTACGATACGCGCGACGATGGGTAAAGTAGAAAAATCAACATCGCTAAGGTCTTGATATCTTACGGCATATCCATCAACTGCGCTATTATCAAAAGGAGGGATATTATAATCGCATTTGACGGGTTCAGCGAGAACTCGACCAAGAGCATTCCGAAGATTAACTTGTTCAGTGCCAGATATTGTTTTTATATCTTTAAGCAACAGTTCAAGCGCATCCTGAGCAGAAGTCATATCAGATGTCACAGAGAAGGCATCAGCTCTGTTATCTGATTGGTGCCGAAGCGACATTATTTAGCCTCCGAATAAATCTTGGCGTGAGAGGTTTTTAACTTAACATAATTTAATATAAATTCAGCAATGGACTGAGTATTATTCAGATCTAAAACGTTTCTATTACCAATTGATATATGTTGATCAGAGGCTACAGCAACAATGGTTGGATCATTTGGCCAGATCGGATCTTTACCTATACATTCTCGATAAACTTCGAGTTTTGGATGAGGTTCGCGTTTGAACCCTTCAATAAGCACAAGGTCAACTGGAGATAATTTCTTAAGAAGCTCAGCAACAGCGGGTTCTTCTTCGTCACCCTTTAACTCGTGCATCAAAGCCCATCGATTTGCAGAACTGATAAGAACCTCAGAAGCGCCAGCTTCTCTGTGCTTGAAACTATCTTTTCCTGGGCGGTCAATATCAAAACGATGATGTGCATGTTTAATCGTCGAAACAGAAAAACCACTTGATTGAATCTGATTTATAAGGCGGGTCACTAAAGTTGTTTTGCCACTATTCTGCCAGCCCACAACACCAAATATTTTCACTTATGCCCTTTCAGATTGGCCAATTTGACTTAATAAGTCACAATAAAAAACATATTCATGATTTTATGACACTGTTAGTTTCCAGTTTATGAAGCCAGGATGTAAATTATACAAAAGTGTTAATGAGTTTCAATCCTGATACGTTATATCTTTAGAAGAATACCATATCAAAACACTTTTAATTAAGATACCGTCCAATATAAAATTGATTAAAGGCACATATCTTGAACACCAAAAATAATGACAGTTCCAAGTTCACAGAAAACCTAACAGAATTCCGCATCAGGCCAAATCCTGAAGATTCATCACTTTTTCGCATGATTGAGGGGTATGACCAGGAAGGCAATAAATTTATCTCCCCAATCATTCATGAAGTTCCATTAAGCATATCATTAAATAATCAACGTGTATTAACGGCAATCACAATAGGAGATTATGCAAATGAGCTTGCCGTTGGATACCTTCTGAACCAAAGTATGATCAGTTGGGATGATCCCTCAATAAAAACAAACTATATTCGCAAGAATGGTGTTGTTGAAGTGACAGCAGATTCTGGAGTAGACATAAGTGAGATAATAACTAAGAAAACACAAACTTCGGGCTGTGGAATAGGAACTGTCTATGGAGAACTATTAGAAAAATTCGAGAAATATATTGAATCACCTTTACCTAAACATGAGAAATATCGCACAAGCTGGCTTTATACATTAACCAAAAAAATCAATATGTGCCCGAGCCTCTATTTAAAAACAGGCGCTATTCACGGCTGTGTTTTGTGCGAAGGTGATAGACCTCTTATATATACAGAGGATGTTGGGCGTCACAATGCTATTGATAAAATTGCCGGATTTATGAAATTAATGGGGGTTTCACCAGAAGGAAAAAGCCTTTATACCACTGGTAGGCTGACAAGTGAGATTGTTCTCAAATGCATACAGATGAATATCCCGATCCTTGTATCACGATCTGGGTTTACAGCATGGGGTGTTGATCTGGCACAAGAACTAGATCTGACCCTAATCGGAAGGGCCAGGGGTAAGAGGTTCACGGTTCTATCAGGTCATCATCGCTTAATATATGATGCGGACCCTAAACAAGCGGCAGAAGAAGAAGACAGGCATAGACGCAAAGGCTCCTTTAGGGATGACGAACAAGCATAATATCGGTGTTTGTATATTAGCAGGCGGTTTGGCAAGACGAATGGACGGAAAAACCAAACCACTTATTGAGCTTGCAGGCAAACCTTTACTATCTCATATCCTTGAGACCATCACACCGCAAACATCTGGGCCAATAATATTAAACGTTAACCAAGAGCCCGAACGTTTTACTCAATACGATCTCCCCTTAATCAAAGATATCGTCCCAGACTTTGCTGGCCCTTTGGCTGGTATTGTCACAGGCTTGGATTGGATGTCAAAGCAAAGTCCATCAATAGACGACATGCTTAGCCTACCAGGCGATGCCCCTCTAATACCTAAAGATCTTATTGAAAGACTAGAGACGGCAATGAGAGAAACAGATTCAGAAATCGTAAGTGTATCCTCTAACAAACGGACCCACCCCGTTATTGCTCTTTGGTCTACAAGATTATTAGAACCCTTGAGAAAAGCCGTTGTTGATGAGGGAGTAAGAAAAATTGATCGATGGACAGAGACAAGAAAGATTATGTATGTGAATTGGGAAATAGCTGACTATGATCCATTTTATAATATAAATCGAGGCGAGGACTTATTGGGAGCCGAGAAGGTATTATTAGAGGAAAGTTAGGTGAACTTCCCTCCTTAGACATAATTTCAATCAAGCTGATTTTAATTGTTGAAAGTGAGGTTCAGGTTTTTCAAACGACGTATAATTAGTATTTTCCTGATTAGATTGCTCATTGTTTATTTGAAAAAAACCGATAAGGCTCACCATCTCTTTCGAGAGATTTTGCAATGATTGACAAGCCGCTGAGTTTTCTTCAACCAAAGCTGAGTTTTGCTGAGTCATACTATCCATATCCGATACTGAATTATTAATTTGTGCAATCCCTGCTGATTGTTCTTTTGTAGCAGCCGCAATTTCACTAGCGATGTCAGTCAGACGGGTAATAGAGCTTAGTATATTTTCTAGAGACTTTCCGGTTTCTTGAACCAGTTGTGATCCTTGCTGAACTTGTTGGCCACTTTCGTCAATAAGCTGTGCAATATCTTTTGCGGCATTGGCCGAACGTTGCGCCAGCTTACGGACTTCAGCTGCAACAACCTCAAATCCCTTACCTGCTTCACCAGCGCGCGCAGCTTCCACAGCAGCGTTAAGTGCCAGCAAATTAATCTGGAAGGCTATTTCATCAATAATATTGGTAATATCTGAAATTTTTGACGATGAATTCTCAATTTTAGACATAGCTTCAACTGCATTATTAACAACTTCGCTACCTTTCGAGGCGTTTTCTTGAGCATTGATAGCCAATTCATTAGCACGCAGAGCGCTATCTGTATTGTTTTGAACAGTTGCTGAAATCTCTTCCATAGACGCAGCCGTTTCTTGCAAAGCGGAAGCTTGCGACTCTGTGCGTTGTGATAGATCTTCACTTCCCGTGGCAATTTCATGAGAGGCAGATGTGACATCTGTAGCGGCAGTTTGAATTTGACTTGTTATAGCAGTAAGGCGTTGAATTGTTTCGTTCACAGCTTCTTTAATTTGGGCAAAAGCTCCCAAATAGTCATACATCATTCTTTTACTGAGGTCACCTTTTGCAATGGATGTTAAAACACCAACAGCTTCATCAATACCTTTTTCATTTTCACTGCGTGTCAAAACCATTTGTGTAATGTCTGTTGCATATTTAACCACTTTCAATGGGATGCCATTAAGATCAAGGATTGGATTGTAGGAAGCTTGTATCCAAATTTCTTTCCCACCTCTCGCAAGGCGTTTATATTCACCTTGTTGAAATTCTCCACGGTTCAATGAAGCCCAAAACTCTTTATATTCTTGACTGTTTTTATAGTCTGGTTCCGCAAACATACTATGATGTTTACCTTTAATCTCATCTAGGCTATATCCCATAGCAGATAAGAAGTTCTCATTTGCTGTAACGATCGTACCATCCATGTGAAATTCGATCACCGCTTGTGACTTTCCTATTGCTTCTATTTGCCCTTGATAATCCGCAGTTTGCAATTTCTGCTGTGTGATATCCGTCGCATATTTGACCACTTTCAAAGGGTTACCATTAAGGTCTAAGATAGGATTATAAGAAGCTTGAATCCAGATTTCTCGTCCACCTTTTGCCAGGCGTTTATATTCGCCTTGTTGAAATTCTCCACGGTTCAAAGAAGCCCAGAATTCTTTGTATTCATTACTATTTTTATAGTTCGTTTCTGCAAACATCCCATGGTGTTGCCCAACGATCTCATCAAGCTGATATCCCATAGCAGACAAAAAGTTCTCATTGGCACTAACAATCGTACCATCCATATGGAATTCAATAACAGCTTGAGATTTCCCGATAGCTTCTATTTGCCCTTGATAATCCGCAGTTTGCAGTTTTTGTTGTGTAATATCTGTTGCATATTTAACCACTTTGAATGGCTTGCCATTAAAATCAAAAACTGGATTATAAGAAGCTTGTATCCAAATTTCTTTCTTGCCTTTTGCAAGGCGTTTATATTCAGCCTGCTGGTATTCTCCACGGTTCAATGAAGCCCAAAACTCTTTATACTCATAACTGTTTTTATAGTCTGGTTCAGCAAACATACTATGATGCTGTCCAACGATCTCATCAAGCTGATATCCCATGGCTGATAAGAAATTCTCATTCGCCTTTATGATTGTGCCATCCATATGAAATTCGATGACAGCTTGAGATTTCCCGATAGCTTCAATTTGTCCCTGATAATCTGCAGTTTGCTGTTTCTGCTGCGTGATATCCGTTGCATATTTGACCACTTTCAAAGGTTTGCCGTTATGATCAAGTATAGGATTGTAAGAGGCTTGTATCCAAACTTCTTTCCCGCCTTTTGCAAGGCGCTTATACTCAGCTCGCTGGTATTCTCCACGGTTCAATGAAGCCCAAAACTCTCGATATTCAGCACTATTTTTATAATCTGGTTCAGCAAACATACTATGATGCTCTCCAGCAATCTCATCAAGTTGGTATCCCATGACTGATAAGAAATTTTCATTTGCAGTGATGATTGTACCATCCATATAAAACTCAATCACCGCTTGTGATTTACCAATGGCTTCTTTCTCCGCCTTGGTCATTCCCTCTAACCATTCAACGACAACACCTGTTTGTTCTCCATTATTGCCCAATAAAGGGTTTGCAATCAGGCTGAAAGAGTCGCCTCCTATCTGGATCGTCCAATTGTAGGATGAATCAATTTTAGTTAAGTCTATTCTGTTCTGCTGGTTAGGTGAGATCTCTTGAAGTTGATTGATATTCTGACCAATAATAGAAGCGGCGTTAAAATTGGGAATATGTTTCTCAACATCGCCTTGCAAACGTTCAAGTAGATCTCTTACTGAATTATTCAAATATACAATGAGACCATTTTCATCTGCGATTAAAATATTAGTTGTTATATGATCAAGAGCTCGATGAACCGAATTGTTTTTAAAAAATTGTAATATTCTGACCATTATAAACCCTTTAAAGAAGTATCAGTTAAGTAGCAGAAATATGAACATATTCATGTTTTAACGTTTGGAATGATGTATAATTTAATATAGATAAGTATATCTATCTCCCTAACATTCACTCCAAATGTATAACCCATGGTGGTTATATTTAATTATCAAATCTATATTAATAGTATCTGAATTTATGTTATATTTTTTGAAACAATGAATTATTTGGAGTTAATTAATTTTTGCAAAATAAGGGCTGATCAAGAGCACTTCCAAACCCTCCTCGCATAGAGTGACATGACGTAGAGATTATTGTAATCATTTAATAACTTATGAAATTGTCGATAGTCTGAGTTGCCCGAGATAATTTAATTTTACCAAAAGAAAGAAAAAAATGAAAAATGTTGCATTAATCACTGGCGCCTCAAGTGGGATAGGTAAAGAACTCGCATACATTCATGCAGAACAGGGAGGTGACCTTGTTCTCATAGCAAGGCGTGAAGGACAATTACTCGCCATAAAAAGTGATCTTGAAAACAAATTTAAAATTCATGTTTTGGTGATTGTAAAAGATTTAACCCTCTCAACAGCACCCCAAGAAATCTTCGATTTGACCAAAGAAAAAAATATTGAAGTAAACTATCTCATTAACAATGCAGGGTTTGGTGGACGCGGAAAGTTTCATGAAAGAGAATTAAAAACTGAATTATCCATGATCCAGCTGAATATAATTGCTCTAACGGCTCTAACGCATCTTTTTCTTGCTGAGTTCATAAAACGGGGCAGTGGAAAAATACTAAATGTGTCATCAACAGCAAGTTTGCTACCAGGTCCCTTACAAGCTGTTTACTTCGCCACTAAAGCCTATGTCACATCTTTCAGCAATGCAATAGCCGAAGAACTTGAGGGCACAAATATAACAGTAACAGCCCTTTTACCAGGTGCAACAGAAACTGAATTCGCGCAAACAGCCAATATGAAACAATCCCGCCTGTTCAACAAGGCAGCATCAGCACGACAAGTGGCCGAAGATGGGTATGGTGCGATGCTTGCTGGTAAACTGAATGTCATCTCAGGCGTATCATTCTTCCAAAATATATTGCTTAAATTAGTTCCTCTGTCTCCTAAGAAATTTGTATTGAAACAGACAAAATTTATGCAGAAAGATATGAGGGTGTAAGGAGGGATATAGGGAATTTTGTAAGATAAATGACTATATAAAGGGTGATCATAAGATGTATTGGTCGTGCAAGTGCTGTGAGGTGCTTAATTTTAGACAACCCTTGTTCAGTTATATAGCCATTAAAATCTTTGTTCTTAGGCAGCGCGGACCTTGTCTAAGAACTCCGTCATCCTATCACGTAATTGCAAAGCTTGATTTGAAAGGTGGTTAGCTGCTCCTTCCACATCAGAACTTGTGCTACCGGTTTCCTGCGCGCCATCCTTAACAAAAGAAATACTATTATTCACCTGTTGAGTACCTTGGGCAGCCTCTGTAACATTACGAGAAATTTCCCTCGTGGATTGCCCTTGTTGCTCTGCTGCAGCGGCAATAGACTGTGTATTAGCACTAATTTCCTGAACCATTGATGTAATACGTTCAACTGCGGAAACAGACAGGCTTGCAGCTGATTGTATGCCTTCAATTTGTCGCCTGATCTCATCAGTTGCTTTAGATGTTTGTTCAGCAAGTTGTTTGACCTCAGAGGCTACCACGGCAAAACCTTTTCCAGAGTCCCCAGCTCTCGCTGCTTCTATAGTAGCGTTTAGTGCAAGAAGGTTGGTTTGTTCTGCAATATCTTGAATAAGATCAGTAATAGCTGCAATATCCGAAACAACACTGTTGAGTTGTTGAACCGACTCACTTGTTTGTTGAGCTTCTTCAGCTGTCGAATTCGAAAGGGTGGAGGCATTAGAAATTTGTTGAGAAACTTCTCTAATTGAAGCTGAAAGCTGTTCCGTAGCGGCAGCAACAGTCTCTACATTTGCTGTTGCTTGCTGAGCAGCTGATGACACAGATATAACCTCCTGGCTTGTGCTGTCGGCTATTTTAGACATACTTTCAGAGTTGGTTTTCAATTGAGAAACGGCTTTCAATACATCATCTACAATGATGCCAACATTTTGTTCAAAATCGTTCGCGAGTTTTTGCATGGCTTCACTACGTTGTTGTTCTGCAATTTTTTCAGCTTCTTTTTGTTCTTGCTGCAAACGATCTACTTCAAGTGCATTTTTCTTAAATACGTCCATGGCACGAGACATTTCGCCAAGTTCATCCCCTCGGTTTATCCCGGAGATTTTAATATCCTTATTCCCATTTGCCAATAAAGACATCTCTGACGTGACTGAAGAAATACCTGAAGAGATGGTACGGCCAAGAACGAAGGCAGCGATCAGACTGATAATGCCACAAATTAGGCTCAAAGTTAAAACCGTGGATGACGTCTGTTCAATACTCTGTTGTGCTTCAGGTCCCAGAGTATTTTGTCGAGTAACTTGTGATTGAAGCAATGTACCATAAGACGACATAAGTTCAGGACCAATTTTATCCATTTTACCTCGGAAACCATTTCTCTCAAGAATAGTCTTCTTAATTTTAGCCAAGGTGGCAGAATATTTGTTGACGTTTGCTTTTGCCTTCCGTGCTGTCTCTCGATGATTAGGGTTTTCTAAGGATTTTAAAAGAGTATCAATCCGAGACTGAGTTACATCTAGTTCCTTAGATGCTCGCTTGTAGGATTCTTCCGCATTCTTCAACAAAAAACGCTCTGCAAAGAAACGTCCTAGCATTAATGACTCGTTAACGAGTCCGCCAAGATAAGCGGCTTCAACATCGCCATCACGATAGGCACTTTCGACCAGTTTACTAATTTGCTTTCGTGTTTTTGGCCCTGTCTCTGACAGTATAGCAACATGGTTGTGACGCTTTTTTTGTAACTTAACAGTTTGATGAAACGCTTTTTCATATTCAGCTAACTTTTGCTTGTAACCCTCAAGGTCTTCTTTCATTTTGTCAACTTGAGTAATTTTACCAAAAGCAATAATTTCCGCGACCATTTGCTTAATTTTTTCATCTACTGCGTTTTTGTTTTGATCAGAATCATTACCCCGGTGTTTTAAGGCACTCAGCCGAGCTTCCATTAATCGATCTTTAAAACTTCCTAAAGCAAGAGATACTCAAGCGGTCTGACGGTATTCTGTAAAAATTTCCTTAACAGTACCAATACCCGATACTGACACTGTGGCCAAGATTCCTAATAATGAAAGTACAGCCGCAAAACCTATATACAGCTTTGTTGTGAGTTTAATATTCTGCCACATTGATTGTTTCCCAGAGAAGTATCTTTAGTAGGAGGTAGATAAATTACAGCCTTATTGAAAGCATCCCGTTAAAACATATTATGTAAACTTTAAAACATCATAAAGATTAAGGTGCTTCTGTTGAAATTTTATTCAGGAAAAGCTCAGCAATATTGGCACTATATATTTTTACCCCCCCCCCCCCACAAAACACAAAATATTCAAAAGCCTTTACTAGAGCGGGAAATAAAATACGCTGAATTAGGAAAAGAATTATACGAAAAAAAGAAATTTAAATTCCTAAGTGTTTTTATAGTCATCTTCGAAATTCATCCAGCCAGCCACCACCTTTACTCTTATCCTTGCGTGGTGTACTAGAATAGAGTCTTGTTTCTATGGAATCTCTATTTTTTTTTGAACTGATCGCGATCAGTTTATGAATATGCTCATCATGTATTGAAGCACGTAATTTGACCAGTAACTGCTGAGTTGGTAAACCCAATTCAGGTAGGTTTATAGCTGCTTCAAAACGTTCGATTGCAGCACGTGTTCTAGGCCCCATGAGACCATCTATAACACCATTATATAATCTAAGCTTCTTCAAAAGTGTTTGGACTTCACTAAATTCGTCCAGACTTGAAAGTATTGTCTCATCTTGAAATCGATTAATTCTAATAATAATCTCACGGGGCAAGACCGCCATATTAATCTCACTGACAGATTGAATTTTGCGTGGTCCAATTCTTTGGCCTGTCCTTAGGTTCTGCTTTTGAGTATAGCGAACCCTACGAAAAGACCCTAGATTAATGCCCACAACTTTAGCTCCTCTTTCTGTATCCATTAAAATTGGTGAACCAGAAGAGCCTTTAAAACTATCACATGTATGCGGAATTAAAACACCAGTACGATGAATGGCCCTGCTATACTCATATGGAAAATATCTACGATTATTTCGAGAATGAATAATACACTTATGCGAGATGCGCCTCTCCTTTAAGCTGCGATCACCATGAAAACCGATCATAAAAATCCCATTATGCCTGGAGGTATGTTGCAGCCTTGAAATATTTGCTGTTTCAAAAGAAAGCATCCGTTGCTTACAAACAGGTGATGCTAACTTGGCAATACCCCAGTCTTGCGATTGGTTTTTAAAATTATTACGAACAGAATAATTTCCTGAGAAAACAGATAAGGACGGTTGTTTTGGATCAACAATTTTTAAACCACTTTGCCTATGCTTATAAAAAGGGTTTGATAAAGGAAATTTACGATTTTGTTTCTGAGAACCAACGCTAGAAATCGCTTCTATGGTTGTAACTTTGGGTAAGATAAAAAACATTTTACTTAAATCAGGCTTGCGTCGCGTTACAGGATGTCTGACGACACAATGAGCATTTGTTGCAATAATATTGGGGGCCACACAAAAAGCAGTGCAGCTGTTACCTTTACTCCCATTATACTCAACAAGAAGGCCAATACCGCTTGCAATATGCTTATATTTTTGTGGAACAAATGTGCGGTTATCTTTCCCAATAATGGCAACTTTATTTAAGAGACTTGATCCATTGGTGATCTTATTTTTCTGAACATTTAACGCCAGTACATCGGAGCTTGAGTGCAACTGACAGAAAAACAAGATGATAATAAGACATACACGCAAAATATAAATCCTATAAATGACTTTAGAAATAATAATTTAGATTATAAAATGATCTTAGCAAATATGTAAATAAGAAACAAATTATCTTCTATGAAGTTTATGCTCCAAGTACATATATTATTGTCAAATTACTTTGTATAATCTCATCTATAAAACGATGTTTGTGAGATTTTTTTCAAGAACAACAGTCTATCTTCCTAAGTGGAACTGCATTATGTTTAATTTTGATATCATGAGTTTATTTATTATAACATATTCCATACTAACCTTTATCATCATATTTTCTTTCCCAAAGGTAGGAATATTACTAGGCTTCTTATGCATTTGTGCCACGATTTTTATGAAGTTATTTGTGTTAGTAGACTTTCCGCTAGAAAGTTTTGGGCATATCCTCGCATATATCACTGTCTATGAGGTCACATCATATGATTTGATTTATATCATGATGTTAATATTGTTATTAAATATTCTTTGGATTCATAAACCACTAGAATCGTTTTGGCTCATCCCAACAATATTGATATTACTAGCATCTGTTAGCTTAGTTATCTTAGGATTAGCAACACCGATTGAAACAATGTTCATTGCAATTATTTTAGCAATACTCCTAATCATTTTAATGGGGCTGGTGACACAAGAAAGAGCCGCAGAAACCTTAAAGAGAACGGTAATTGTCATTATTTGTTTGGTATTCTTCAGATTATCAGAGCATTACCTGTTTAAAACAATAGACATAAGCGGTTTGTCATCATACATTCCCGAACTAATATACTCTTAACTAGAACCAGGATCATTAATGTGGATCTTTTTAACAGCGATCGCGATGATAGCCTTCGCTGCAAACTCTCTTTTAACGCGATTAGCTTTAGATACGTCTTTAATTGATGCGACCAGTTTTCTATGTATACGCGTTATATCCGCAGCGATTATGCTTTGGTTGATAATATTCATAAGGAATAAGAGACCGACTTTTCAAAAACCAAATTTCAAAATGGCACTCGCATTATTTGTATATGGTGTTGGTTTCTCTTATGCTTATATATCACTTCAAACTGGAACCGGTGCGTTGATATTATTCGGTTCTGTACAGATCACCATGTTTGCAATAGCTCTGATAGAACAAGAAAAATTTTCTTATCTCGCATGGTTAGGCTTATTTATGGCTCTGGGAGGTTTAATTTATCTTGTGGCTCCTGGGGCAACAGCACCTGAGCCAAGAAGCGCAATATTAATGACAATAGCAGGAATAGCCTGGGGGGGCTTCTCAGCGCTAGGAAGAGGAACCAAAGATCCTCTGTTGGATAATGCACAAAGTTTTATATTGTGCTGTCCACTTGTTATACTTGTCTATTTATATGCTTGGCCATCTAGTGACATAAAACTTGCAGGAATTCTATTGGCACTGGCATCTGGGGCATTGGCATCTGCCCTAGGTTATGTCATTTGGTATTCAGCCCTGCCTTATTTAAGGGCAGGACAGGCTGCAACAGTACAATTAAGTGTTCCAATAATAGCTGCAATAGGTGGAGTGATCTTCATTGCAGAACCAATAACAATGAGATTAGTATTTGCATCATTATTAACGCTTTGTGGGATAGCTTTGGTCCTGTCCCAACGAGAAGCAAAATAGATATCTCAATGCTTCAAATTTGCAGATGCCCAACTTTTACATAAATCAACGCACCTTCCTCTTTCGTAAAGGGCGTATGTTCACTTAAATGAGGAGAGCGTAACCAGGCCCCTTTTGGGTAGTCTCCATGCTCATCATAAAAAACACCGTCCAGCACCAAAATCTCTTCTCCACCCCAATGTTTATGAGACATAAACTGTGTGTTAGGAGCCCATTTCACAAGAGCAACATTTTCGCCTTCAAACTCATGAATAGGCATCACCTCTAGCCCATCAACCTGTCCTGGATGCCAGAGGGTTTGATTTGTTTGAATTGACTTTTGTTCTTTATCATCTTCTGAAAACTGGTGGAGTTTCACAAAAATTGTTGCACCATCAGATCCAATATTAGGGGTATGTGATGTTCCAATCGGGTTACGCACATAAGTACCGGCAGGATAATCTCCATGCTCATCACGAAACGTTCCCTCCAATACAAAAAACTCTTCGCCACCACCATGAGTATGCGATGAAAACTTACTATTAGGAGCATATCTCACAATTGTCGTCGCCCGGGCAACTTCATCACCAATACGATCAAGCATCATACGCTCAACACCAGGCATTGGAGAAGGGACCCAATGATAATCCTCCGGCTTTATAACAACACGCTGTGAAAAGTCATCATGTAGTCTTAAGGGAGTAGGTAGTGCAGTTTCTTGTGTCATTAGAGTCTCCTTTCTATCTATTAATTTTAATTGTGAAATATGGTGTGAATAGTATATATTATCTGATGATACTGCTGAAAGTGCTGACGAATAAATTCAGCACTATATAATTTAAGATATTTTATTTGAGATTTATGATTAGTTTACCCTCGGAATATGAATTAAAAAACTATCTGCGTAATATTGCTGAAATAAATGTTCTTCCCATAGAAAAAATCGAATTTGATAAAATTATTATCCGTAGCTTAGAAAGACCTGATGGCCTTATCCGTCTCAATTCAGATGGAGCTTGTTCAATAGGATATGAAATACTGCAGGAAGTTGGGGCGCATACTCCAGTTTGGAAGCCATCTGAAATTACTCCATCTCAATTTCTGAGTCTTATGAGAAAAAAATCCGAGAAATATGTCTTAATTGCTTAATTAACATTGTTATTACTATTCTTAAATCTTTACAATTCTGTCACAATTGCATATATTCAAGACTTCCCTTTAAAATTGCAGTACTTAATACCTCATCAAAGGGAATGAAATTTTATAATCATACAAAACCGATGAAGAGATACTATGTCTAATACTATATCCGAAAATTATAATGCTGAGAAATTTACTGAATATTGCAATAAAAATGAATACTCATTGATTCTGGCCACCACAGATAAACCAGTCGTCTACAAAGATGAAAAAAAAGGTATAAAAGTATGGCTAAAAAGTATCAATAAGTTATTCAAAAATTACAAAGACAAAAAAACGGATATAGTTCATATATGGGTGATTTACCCAGACAAAGGTGAGACCCTGAGAAAAGCTTTTTTAGAAGCAAAACAAATGTGTGGTGAAGATAGTTTTGCATTCAAAAGCTGGGAAGATTTCTTGAAAAATAATTTGGTTGTTTTTTCTCCTTACAGAGATGGTAAGAAAATACCTAAGAAAAAAAATGGGAAAGAGAAAAACTACAAAATTTCTCATAGCAAAATTTTAAAAAGTGATTTGCCTAAAAATTGGAAAAATTTAGAATTAGACCCTTCATTTACAACCTCAAATTTTTTAGTAGGTGTTGCCAATAGTTCTAAAGGTATCGATATACACTACGGTTTGTATCCTAACGAAACAAATGAAACTGACGAAGTATACAAGTTTATCAAAGGTAGTGCTGGTAAAAAATATGACCAGGCCTTCAAATACATATACCTAGCTGCAATGGAATATCTGCAAAAAGTTCGTGGAAAAGGCAAAGAGACAAATGCCCATGTGCTTGCTGAAGCCAAACTAGATGGTTGGAAGTTCTTAACTGTAGATGAATTTATTGGACATTATGAAAAATCAATGGCTGCTTAAGCCTTAGCTAATTTAATTATGTATAAAAAAACATTGTTTTTACAGAGGTTTTTGTTTTGTTAACTTTTCATTTACTGATTTGGGTCTTAATATCTTAACCATATGATTCATTTTAAACAATTTTTAAAAATAGATAAATCGATGGCCATCCCTTCTGAAAATTCTCTAGAACAAGACCTGCTCAAAGTATCAGTTATGGATCACCTTCCATCTTGGGCTGAATTAGAACCCGGGAGTATTCTGTATGAGATTGATCGGCAATGGGAACAAGACAAACCTAAAAGATATTTAAGCCAAAAAAAAATTGCTGAAGAAATCGAGCGCATTACAGGGCGAAAATACACACACCGCCAGTTTAAAACAATGTTTAGGCAAAGTGGTGAACAACAAACACCGAAAGAAATCCCTAAAGACATCGCAGAAGCATATTTAAATGTCGCTTTTAACAAATGGTCATTTAGAGGCGCAGACCAAAGTCACACAAGTTTTCAAACAATCTTTCCCGATAAAAATTCAAAAGAATTAAATAAAATTATCAAATCAATTTGTAACTTAATTTATAAAGATACAAACACTGTACGCTGCAAACCGTCTAAAGGGTTAGGACCGAATGGCTTTGTGAGTGAATGCCGTGATCAAGATCGTTCCATAATTCTCGCAGCACAGAGCCAGCATATTTTAGGTGAAGATCCTGTGAAGAGTCTATATGATTGGAAAAATCATATAAATACATACTTTCAAGATTTAGACACTAAGAATAGCCAGAGAATTCATGTCTGGGTTTTTCGTGAACCTAATTTGTTAAATGAAAACGAAACCATACAATCAGAATATGACATTGGGTTTCTAAAGACTGCAATTAGCGCAGCGCGGACTATGTGCATAAAAAAGAAGATGGTTCTGAATTGGGAAGAATTATCTAAAAGACTAGTTGTTGCGATACTTATGAAGTCAGCTAAAAATAAATCAGGTAAAGAAACCCCAATTATTGAAAAATCTATCTTTCCGAAAGATTCATCTAGGTTAGTTGTCACGGCGAAACAAAATGATCAAGATGAAATTGAGCTAGAATACAACCAACTTGGTACAGATAAATCCAAGCCTTCAGTTCTAGCGATAAAAAAACTTGGTCCAAAAAACAATGAAAGTTATGAAAACCTGTATAGATGTTGTAAAACTTATATTAAAAAATCTAGTCGTGGCAAGCAAAGAGATCTCTTAAATTCTGCTATCGGCAATGGTTGGAAGTTTATGAACGCTGAAGAATTCTTAAGTTTTAAAGCAACATAACTTTTTATTCAAATACCTACCTCTCTATCTTAAATATATAAATAATCATACATATTAATGAGTTAATTTTCCTAATTAAGCCTCTTTATTAATTGTGACATTGATGGTATAAATGCATCTGTTGAAATTGATGTAAATTATGCATCGCACTTGCAGCAATAATGCGTATTTTTTATGACAAAGTGATTTTTTAAGTGTTACAACTACCATCAGAAGAAAAGCTCAAAAGATATTTACTAAAAGTATCTAGCATTGATGCTCTCCCTCCTTATGCTCAGTTGGAACCAGGTGCGCTACTATATGCTGTAAAAGAAATCTGGAGCAGAGACCAGGATCGAGATGGCAGAAAAGGTCACATAAGTGAAACAGAAATTGCTTCTGAAATTGCGAGATTAACAAATCGCAAATATACCAGAAATCACTACCAGACAATGTTTGGGCCTGGTCGCAAATCTCAAAAAGAAAAAACAGAAGTTCCTCAAGATGTAGCTGAGGCGTTTTTAAACGTTGCATTTAAAAAATGGTCTTTTGGATATACAGATGAAAATGTAAATGGATTCAGAAGCATTTTTCCTGAAAAAAATGAGTCCGAGTTAAAAGATATTATAAAATTAGTATGTAAACAAATATACAAAGCAAATAATCCGGTCCGATGTCAACCCCAGACAGGGTTAGGGTCATTAGGGTTTAGTCAAGAATGCAGAAATTTTAATCGTTCTGTGATAGTTGCTTCAGAAGCAGAACATATCATTATAGATCAACCTGTAACAACATTAAAGCACTGGATTGAAAATATCGCGATGTTGTTCAAAGATGTTGATTTAGATAACAGTCCTATTATGCATATTTGGGCTTTTAGAGAGCCACTTATTTCAAATGATTTAAGGTTAATTGGAAATCTTCACAATTTAAGTTTTTTAAGAACGGCATTTCTAGTCGCTCATGCGTATTCATTAAGTCAGCATAAATTACCTTCTTGGGAAAAACTATCCAAAAAATGTATAGTTGTAATTCTTCTGAATCGTGAGAATAATAAATTCAGAGCAGAAAAAAATAATATCGATTATCCTCAATCTTCACCAATATCAGATCATTTTATATTCCCAAGAGAAATGCCGTGGGAATGGAGATCTGTGGATACGCAATTACGGTCCATGAGTGAATTACAGTTTATTGTATCAATCGAAAACAAAACTGAGCCTAACACATCTATTAGGTACCATGTTTTACAGCAATCAGAACCTGGTACTGCTACAGTGGTAGAAAAAAACAGTCCAAGCACAGAAAGTGATGAAAGTTTTAGAAACCTTTATCTTGCTTCTCTTCAATATGTGCAACCTCAAGAAAATAAAAATAAGAAAGAGCTGTTAACGTCAGCTGAAGAATATGGCTGGCAATTTATGACAGCAGATGAATTTTTGAACTTTAGAGTTCCATAAATAATTGTACAACAGAAAGTTAGTAGAATGACATTTCAATTCGCCACACCAAATACAATTGCACTCAAAGACATTGGCCTCGCCTTAACCTTCATAGTGCCGGCGCTTAAATGTAACCTAAGCTGCAGCTTCTGTGTCATTGATCAACGCAAAGAAGCCCTAAGTCATACCCTGTCTAAAGATCAATATGTTAAATTTCTGGAAGATATGATTGCGAATGAACCTGTCTCAGCTGTGGCCATTCAAGGTCATGAACCACTTTTGCCTGAGTCTTGGAACTTCACAAAAGCACTGATGGAAGTCGCAAAAAAACATCAGCTTCCAAGAAGCTTTATCACCAATGGCATTTGCTTGGAGGAACGAATTGATGACATCATTGCGCTAGACCCAACGGGTATCTCAGTCAGCATTGATAGTGCGGACGATAAAACCCATGACAACCTCAGATGCAAAGAAGGCGCGCTGTCTAAAACAGTGAATGGTTTGAAAGCTCTTGTTGCAAAAAATCCAGACTTCGCCGAGAAAATAACAATTGCCTCTGTTCTTTTCCCAAACCGTCGTCATTATCTTTATGAGATGCCACAACTCTTGTCTGAGATTGGTTTAAGCCATTGGTCAATTTCACCCTATGTTCGTATTGGCAAAGATGAACTTGGCGGGCATACCCAGCCTTGGGATCAGATTGTAACCGAGATGAAATATCTAGGTAAACTTGCTGAAGCGCATGATATTAATCTGATGTTAGACGATGAATTACAAACGCTTCCTCTAGATAAGATCGAGTTTGATAGGATCGTTATCCGCAGCCTGGAAAGACCTGATGGTTTGATACGCTTAAATCCAAATGGTGCCTGTTCAATTGGAACGCAGATCCTACAAGAAGTTGGGGAGCATAACGCTGTTTGGGAACCTTCTGAAATATCACCATCTAAGTTTTTAAACTGTATTCGTCAGAATAAAGAAGCCCTTCAGGTCGCATAAAAGAAGGCCTCAAAGAAATGAGGCCTTCTAAATTATATTGCACGTTTAGATACAAAATTATTTAGCGCTAACTTTCAAATTTTTGTTGAATTTGAAAGTTGCAACCAATGGCTCATGGTCACTGCCCACAACACTGCTGAACAGACGTGGGAAATCAACATTGACATGAACAAAATCAAGCGTTGCTTTTTTCGCAAGATTTCTTGTTGCAAAAATGTGATCAAGCGCTTGTGAGTTACCCTCAAAGATGAATGAGTATTTGTTATCACCTTTATTCTTCCAAATTAGGTTTTGAAGGATTTCATCCTTACCTGGTAGAATAATGTCAAGATCATTAGTAAATTCAAATGTATTCAAATCGCCAAGAACGATCACATTTGCATTCTCATCTTGTGCAAGGTGGTAGCGTGTGACTTCATTCATTGCTTGAGACTGTGCTTCACGAGCACCTTCGCCAGCTTGAATGAATGGCTGGATTGCACCAAAAATTGGGCTTGAACCAAAACGTGATGAGAAGTGGTTGTTGATGACTGTTACAACTTCACCATTAAAGTCAAAAACAGCTTCAAGTGGATCGCGAGATGTATCAAAGGCAGTAGAAGCAGTGACATTACGAGACGCCAATACATCACGTGTAAGCCCTGTAAAGGAAACAAGATCAACACGCTCAGGGTTATACAAGAAGGCATTACGGATATTACCTAGAGAAATACCACCAAAAGTATCAACATTATCACGGTTGTCATCAGTCGTTTCAACCAATGGATCAACAGTAAAGAAGCTATAAGTAGGTCCACCAGCAGCCGAAATACGATCAACAAGCTTTTGTAGTGTCAAATCAGCTTTAAGTTCATTTGAACATGGTGCAGGGTTGCTGCTTGAACAATCACTTGCATCACCATTATTATCTTGGATTTCTTGTAGAGCAATAATGTCAGGTGAATTCATATTGTTAACGATCTGACCAGCAACTTTTTCACGTTGTGCATCATCACGAGAAACAGCACTCAAATTTAATACATTGTAAGATGCCACAGTCAAACGCTTGCTATTACGTTTTTTTGCAACAGTTTCTTTGATACCACTTGGCTTAATATCAAAAGCACCCAAAGCATTAACTTCGAAGTTACCAAAACTATATCCAACAACACCCGTAACATCGCCTAGACGGTCACCAACTTTAATTGCAGGGTAGTCTCTGCTGCCAAAGAAAGTTGCATCAAATTGAATCTGAATACGTTCAGGATTTTGGTCGCCAGTATTATTCTTATTTGGCTGTAGATTAATGCCGCCACGATTTGTACGTGCATCTTTAGGGAAGACATCACGGCCACGGTTAGCAAGAACAAATACTTCAGCACTGAAAGTGCCAAACTGACGAATGGCTGAAACAGCAACTGGCTTTTGAATCTTTACAAGCATACCTTCCAGGCTCTCATAAAAATCAATACCATCAACTTCTTCATTAAAGTTATTTTGAGCTGCATCTACATCATTCTGAAGATTTATTGCAGGATCAGTCTCAGAAGGGCTGATAACTATACGATTTGGTGCAACACGGCCCTTACGACCAATAATCACTGGCTCTGGTAATTTAGCAGTTCCACGGGCAACGATTGTTGGGAATGCAAATTGTGTAATTGATAAATTTCCAGTAGAAGCCCCACCTGGGATAAACTCATCAACTCTGTCTCTTAATCGAAGCAGTTCTCCAACTTGTGGAGGGGTGCGTGTATCAAAAATGAATAAACCATCTGATGTAGCATCTTTGCCATCACCATTTACATCTTGAATATAATAGCTATTAAAACCAACAGCTGTTACAACGCCACATGTCTCGACTGTTTGGCCAACCAATGGCGATCTATGACCGGCACCTTGAATTTCATAAATTGGTGTTGTGTTCTCACAAATATCATTGGCATAGGCACCTGATGTCCACGAAGTTGCTGCGATAAAACCTGCAACCATTAGCATGCGTGAAACAGAACGCTTGCTCGAGCATCTCATCATGATTTTTCCTCTCAAATATTTTTTGCATTTAGTTTTTGTATTACCCCAGATCGTCAAAAAAATATTGAATATTAAGACAGACAATTATTATGAAAAACCAAGGCAATAAGAGGAAATGATAACAATCAGAATTAAATTGGGTGTGACAGATTTATTGCAATTTCATGAACCGTTAAAGAAAACAAACTCAGACGTTTAGCGTGTATTTGATAAAAAAACTCATGATATAAATACAAAAAGTTGCACTTTAAAAAAGGAGTTAAACAACCCGGAACACGCACTTGAAAAACATAAAAGCGAGAAGTTAAATTATGGCAAGAAAACGGCATAACTTTGTCGTTAAAAGTTATGCTGTATGTTTGTAAACTGAAAAATCATGAAAATTTACTATTTAAAACAGTGTTTTACAATTTCATAAAAAATTAATATTTCCTTAATCTTGACGTCAAAATAGCCACATAGATTAATCTCGCTGGAATAACATATGGGGCGAGGATGTAAAAAATTCCTGTTTTAAATCCATTTAAGACCCTTCTGGCAGTGAGGAAATAGAAATAATTATTAGGAGAGCGGGCGTATGCTTCGTAAACTATTATTGGTAGGTACTGCCATTGCAACAGCTTCTGTATTTGCAATGTCAAATGCATCTGCAGCAGAATTCAAAGGTTTTGAAACAAAAATCAAAACTCCAATGATGAAAACAGTAAAAAACTGGGAAACAACTCCAGTATTTACGATTGGTGAAACTTTTCCAAATGGGTACACACCGGCTGGTATTCTTGATGGTTTAGGTGCTTATAAAAAAGACGAAAAAACTGTAAGAGTATATGCAAACCACGAACTTCTAAACTTCCTTGGTTATTCTTATGAAGTATGTGCTTCTGCAGATTGTAAAACAAAATTCACAATCCCTTCAGGTGCACGTGTTTCACACTTTGACTTTAGTGAAGAAACAAGAAAAATCGTTGACAGTGGTGTTGCTATCAAGCGCATTTACAATGCAAACGGTGTTCTTGCATCACAGCTAAGCGATATCTTCGCTACATCTCTACAAAAAGGTTTTAGCCGCTTCTGTTCAGCTCAATTTGTTGAAGGTAAACAATATGATGATGAGCGTGGCATTAACAATTCAATCTACTTCACGAACGAAGAAGATGGCGGTAACTTCAACCCTGTAGGTGGTGCTGTTTGGGCGCTTGATACGAAAACAGGTGATTTCTGGCACGTTCCTGCATTTGGTCGTGGTGCTTGGGAAAACGTAACTCAGGTTGACACAAAAACTGACAACTATGTTGCATTCATCCTTGCTGATGATAGCTCGCCATTCAATGCAGATAACGACGCTGAGAATGAAGCTGCGCCACTATTCCTTTATGTTGGTAAAAAACAAAAAGACGGTGATTTCCTTGCGAAGAACGGTCTAAGAGGCGGTAAGCTTTATGTATGGGTTGCAGCTGATAAATCTGTAAACTCTCCACTTGAGTTCAGAGGCAATCGTAACAAAGCTAAAGGTTATTGGGTTGAGATCGATAACTCAAAAACAGATAATGCAAGTGAAGATGGAAGCACTGGTTTTGACAAATTCGGTTATCCAACTCAAAGAACACTATGGACACGTGCAGAAGCTGTTGGTGCTTTCCAATTCTCTCGTCCTGAAGACCTAAGCACAAACCCTAAAAGAGGAAACCAGTTTGTTCTTGCATCTACTGGCGTAGATACTTTTGATATTGACCCAGAAACTGGTAACGGTGCAGACACTTTCGGTACGCTTTACACAATGGTTGTGAAGTTCAAGAAAAATGGTACGCCAAAGAAATCAACTCTTAAAATCGCTTATGATGGTGATGCAGATCCAAAACGTGGAATTCGTAGTCCTGATAACCTAGATTGGTCAGCTGATGGCTTCATCTATGTACAAGAAGACGAAGCTGAAGAAGACTCATTGACTGGTGAGCCGCTATTCGGTGAAGGCGCTGCAAATCCAAATGAGGCATCTATCGTTCGCATCCGTCCTAACGGTAAGAAACTTCAGACAATTGCATATATTGATCGTTCTGTTGTTCTTGACGGTGGCCTAGCTGATCCAACAGCAGCTTTTGATACTGATGCAGGTAAAGCTGGCGAATGGGAATCTTCTGGTATCTTAGATGTATCACAACTTTTCGGTAAGCCAGCAGGAACTCTATTCCTTTATACAGTTCAAGCACATGGTATTGAAGACCAGACAACAAAAGGGAACCCAAGCAACCCTGAAAGCCGCATCACTGACACAGATCTTGTTGAAGGTGGTCAACTACTATTCTTGAAAAAGAAATAAGTTTGAGTGATAAACTCTAATTTATAAATTTAAAGGCTGCCTCATAATATATTTATGGGGCAGTTTTTTTATGAGTATGACCAATAGGAAGGATAAAAATATTATTGAGCCAGGTAAGCCCCTATTAGTGTCCGAAACTCATCTGGTTTTTCATAAAAAGGGAAGTGGCCAACATCTTTCATAATATGTAGATGATCATATGTATTAAGAAGGGGTTTAATATGATCTGGCTGTATAAAATCTAGATCTCCCAAAATAATGAGATAATCTTTCAAAAGAGAAAATTCATTGCTCAAGTCAAAGTCAATAAGTGTACGATTAACAGCACTATAAGTTTCAAGATTCAACTGGAAAGAATCAGCCGTTAATGTGTGCTCATTAGGAGTATAATAAGGCAATAAAATCTCCATAATTTTATCAGCATTTGATTCTTCAAAATACTTATGAAAATTATGACGTTCATTATCAGTGAGATTGTTATACGAACTTTCTGCAATAACTCCATAATGATGCGCAAGCCATGGCATAGGGTTCAAGAGAATGACTTTGTGCAAGCATGAATCATCACCAATGATCCTCATCGCTTTCAGAAATACAATACAACCATATGAATGAGCAATTATGGTTGCAGGTTCATTTCTCGTTGCTTCTTTAATAATATAACTAAGATGCTTTGCAGTACTATTTAGCGATAACTCATCAAATATCTGAGGTGTTGCACCACAACCTGGTTGATCGTAGAACGTTATATTATAACGATGTTCTAAGAAGTTAAGGCTATCTAGAATATAATTAGATGAAAACCCTGGCCCGCCATTAACGACAATGACTGGAGAGCCATTTCCAATCTTTTTTATAAACGTTTTTTCGAGGGCAATTTCTGCAAAACTACTGTTATTCACGAGGCATCTTTATTGTTTTAATGTTTGCTCTAGGATTAAGATATCATATTCTTTGCCTAATCCGAATGGCTAAGCTGGTTAAATATAAGCATAGCCAAAAGTATTGCTGTTGACCATAGATAGGTTTTTATTTGAGAGTCAATTAGGTATTATGAGAAATTAAAAGATTGATTAATGGAATTGTGCCATAAGATCCTGCGATGTTAGTATAATAAACCTACTATATCACGTTAAATAAACTCAAGTGAATGTCTTATTAGATAATAAAGTAAATAATTTCATATAATATAAAATAAAATTACTGAGCAACATGATTTTGCTCTAGAAACTCTTGGGCCGTAAGAACTCTCGAATAAATATTTATAATTTCTGAGATCATAAGATGAGCGTCATTACTCGAATAATCCCCTAAGGCCGGCGTTGCAGAACCATCACGTATAAAGGTTAAGTCATGGCGCCTACTATAAGCATCAAGAGCAGTTTGCAAGCAACCATGAGTTGATGTTAATCCAAGTAAAATAATATGGGGATTAATGATTTTTGAGAGATAACTGTTAAAATTCTTGCTGCTGTAGCAAGAGGGAAAAGTTCTCTCAAATATCATTTCGTTGTGCATTGGTCTAAAATCCTTAAACCAACGCACTAGGTCTGAAGCTGTATTTTTATAATGAATTGCAGTGCCTTGATGATTTTGTCTAAAATGCGCGATTGGAAACCTATTTTTACGCGCATAATTTAAAACTTTCCTGCATTTTTCAATGCATTTTTTCAAATCACCTTTTGAATACGCCTTATTATCTGAGAAAAATTCTAGGTGAAAATCCATAAAGACAAAGAGTGGCGGATTAGTAATAGGCGTTACTTTTCGGCACTTATAGTAATTCATAAAAAAATCTCTTGTTATAGTTATGCAGCTTCTTTATTTTTAAGAGGGCTTGTAATAGGACGGTCCGCAGATTGTTCTAAAACACCAGCATTATGCCAAGCCCCTTCAGGTCTAATAATCATATAAGGATCATTATCAATAGAGATTGCCTCAGGGTCCGGAGTGAGATAGTTCACAATTTCCTTATAGGCGAAATCTGAAAATTTAAATTCTGGGCGATCATCAACTGTCTTGAAGCCAAACCGTGACCAGAATTTCACAAGTCGAGATTGTGCATGTCCATACACAACACGATATCCTTTCTTGCGCATCAGCTCTAAAGCAGCACGTACAATTGTAAAGGAGATCGGCTTATTACGATATTCATGACGTACGGCAAGTCTCTCTAATTTCGCAAAATCAGCAAAGAAACGACACCTGACACAAGCTATTGGCTCACGACCTTTATATCCAATCAAATGGGTGGCACAAAAATCATTACCGTCAAACTCTTCGTCATAGGGGCATTCCTGCTCTGAGACAAAAACAGCAGAGCGTATTGTAATGACTTGCATTACCTCATTGAGACTTCTAGCCACCTTAATGCCATAAACATCCTTTCCTCTACCTTGTGATAGGGTAATATCAGGGTCATAGGAGTCATATATTGGTTTATTCATTTATGTTAACTCCCTACGCTGCTTGTCTGAAATTTGGATTGCGATTAGCAAGTCGGACATATCGATGAAGTCCCTCAGTACCACAGTCAACAGGTTTAAAACCAACAGCCTTAATGATACGAGCTCCTTCATCTGTTGTAGGGCGAGTAAATAAGTTGGAATGCCTATAAACTGGTTGGTTTAAAAAATGACTAGCATGTTTAATGCCCTCAGCAGCAATGCCATGTGCCACAACGGCCCAAATATAAATGCCCATTGGTGTTTCTAAACGAGGAGCTAGACATTTTGGAGAAGGATCTAGTGTATCAAACTCCCCAAGAAGAATACGCTCAAGGCCAATGTGGTTAAGCATAAGCATTGCAAAAAAACCAACAATTTCTTCTTTATGACAAAATATAAGAATATTATTTTTGTTATATCTGACAGCACTGCGTACAACTTCAGGGCTTGCAACTTCTATTGGCAGCTCGTTTCTGGCGATAGAGCATACTGTATCGGCGTTATCAATTGTACAGCGACGTGCTTCAACCCTTTGCCTTTTAGGCAATTTTAGTAGGTCAAACTCATGCCGAGAAGCCTCTTTATGATTAACAGTATTAATTTTATTATGTAACATAGTATAAAATTCCTTGAAGTATGAAAACTTAGTATTGGTATAAAATATATTTTTTCGTATAATCAATAAAACTGAGTATAAACAATAATTGAGAGTTTTAAATTCAAAATGTCAAAAACCCCTGTTACAGAAATGAAACGCTCATCGAACGCTCTCAAAATAAACCATATTAATTGGGAAGATGTTCCAGTTCTAATAGCCTGTGCTGAGCATAAAAGTTTCCGAAAAGCAGCGGCTCATTTGCAAATGAGTACACCAACCGTAATGCGCCGTATTGATCGGCTGGAAGAAGCATTAGGTCAATGCATATTCATTAGAATTAATGAAGGTGTCAGCTTGACAACCAGAGGAAAATCCATTCTTGCATATGCCAAAAAGATGGAAGATGGTTTTTTTGATCTGCTTCGTGACAACAGTTTATCAAACGAACAGGCAATGAAGGGGGATGTGTCAATATCAATTACTGAAGGTCTCGGAACGTGTTGGTTTATTCCTCGAATGATTGAATTCCAAAAAACATATCCAGAAGTCAAAATAAACTTAAATTGTTCTATGACTAAAGTAGATGTCTTTCGTTTAGAGTCAGATATAGCCCTACAATTCAACAAACCTGACAGTCCAGACCTGATTGCGGCAAAGATAGCTAACATGCATATATATCCCTTTGCCTCTCAAAACTATTTGGATATTTATGGTACTCCTGAAAGTAATAAAGATTTAGCACGTCACCGGATGGTGCAACAACTATCTGATCAAATACCCAGGAACGCTTTTTTTGAGGCTTTTGGGAATCATATTAATGTTGCAGTAGAAACCAATACAAGCACAGCAAACTATTATGCGATAGCCCAGGGCGCTGGGATAGGAGCTATACCAACATATGTGTATCCAGAATGGGGAAATATCGTTCCAGTTGATAAGATAGCTAAGCCAGCATGTCTTGAAATCTGGATGACCTATCATCCTGAAGTCAAAAAAGTTCCATGTAAGGCACTTGCAATTGAGTGGATAAAAGAAATTTTTGATCCAAAAGTTTACCCTTGCTTTAGAAGGGAATTCATACACCCGCTTGATTTAGTTAAAATGAAACCAGAAGATTCTCATGCTGATTACATTGAAAAAGTCGCAGTGTAGGCTTAGAGTACATTAAATCAACATAATAATGCTGTTAGTAAATATATTATATTTTTTTGAAATTATTTTCTGCAACAGAAAATATTGTCGCGTGACGTATACAATATGTCTTCGTTTGAAGACGACATTTATAATTTTATTTTTTTTTATAGGTTTTCAAAGATGTTAGAAAATACAGAAGTTTCCCAAGATATTATGCACACAAATTATGATAATGCAGTATTTTGTTGGGATAGCTTATTAGATGCTCAGACAAATTTATTGTTGCCATTCGAATTACAATTTTTTCATGCAAGTAAAGATTGGGCCAGAGCACAAAATGTGCTGGATGCAGGATGTGGAAACGGTTTTTACCTGACGGAGTTAAGAAACTTTTTTCCTGAAAAGAACTTTACAGGTATCGATATCTCCCATGACCTGGTCAGTATAGCGATTAACAATTATCCTGATAAAGCTATAACTTTCGAGGAAGCAGATTTTTTTAAGCACGAGCCATCCCAAAAATATGATACAATACTGATGCGCCTTATCGTGCAGCATATGACCTGTTTAGATGAGATTTTTGATCATGCCGCAAAAATAATGCAGCCTAACGGATCATTAATCATTATCGAACCAGAACCAAGGCAATTACTAAATATCCCGCCAACACCGATTTTTCTTGAGCTAATAAATGAAATCCCAAAAGCGGCAGCCAAGCAAAACAAAAATCGCTCAAGCTTAGATCAGTTGGGAAATAATCTAAAAGAGATAGTCGGTTGGAATATAGCTGAAGATGAATTAATTAAGGTGCCTCAAATTGGCCCATTTGCAAACAGCAATTTGATGCAGATGTATCTTTTATGGATTGATATCTTTGATAATGCCAAAGCATTTCCATTCGATTATGACAAAGCACGAGATGAACTCGAAGTGTGGTCTCAGCTCGAAACAGCTTATTCTCAAATCGCCTTAAGAATATTCCAAATGAAGCGTAAGCTTCAACCCAATTAATAGCCTCAAACTTTTTCAAAAATGAATACTCCCTGTGCATAAGCACAAAGGAGTATTCAAGGTTAGGAGAGTTTAGATGCTGTTTCTAAAAAATTGGAGTGTTATTTCCCAACCTGGCCAGAAGCTTTAACAACTTGTCCTGTTTCAAGACGAACCAAACCTTTCGCTTCTAATTTATTCCGGCTAGTACCACCAGACTGCACCACTGTCCCAAGCGGCGTAAAACGTCCAATAGCATAAGCATACTCTTCATTTTCAAAAGCAAGCTGCCCTTGAACTTTCACATAAACATTATTTTTTGCATACGCTTTTGCGAGTATATTTTTGCCCTTAATATACAGTTTCGTTTTAGCTACACTTTTCTGATCAACCTTCACCAGACCATTATAACAAGTCTTCTTACAAACCTGGCCATTCACATAAACATTGACCTTATTCCCAGCTTCCGCAAATCCTTTAAGGATTTTATTTCCATTATTGCCATGCAGTGTTTTATGAGAAACTCTGGCATAGTTCTTCGTAGAAACTGTTCCAGATTTAGATGTGAGATAGGAGTAATTCTTAGACAAGGCTTTTGCTGAAATCCCGCCAATTGGTGATCCAAAAGAAGAAGAAAACCCACCTGCAAACGCAACAGAAGAAACAACACTACATAACGCAACAGCACAACCAGTTGTAATTAATTTATCGATGAACGCCATAACTCAATCCTTTACCACTATGAAACAACTGTTAACTTATGTTCCAAATAGCGTGCCAGTTATGCGGTGAAGAAAAATGAAGCTGAGATAGAGTTAATTGAGGGAGATATAATAATCCCTATCTCCAAATTTTTTAAGACAAGAAGCGGTGAGTGAAGTGTAGAAAACCTACATAAACGAAGAGTGACGAAGTATCAGAAGATATGGAAATAGCGACGAAAAAAACACCATAACGGAGTGTGTTATGGTGTTAAGGATTTTATTATTATTATTGTTATGTCGTCTTATTGTTATTGCTCACTAAGGAGAGGGGAGATACCAGGAGCTTTTTATCAATAGGATTAGTATCTAGTCATCTTACCAAAACCAGAAACACCAGAAGCTGAAGACTTGCTGTTAATCTGCAAATCACCACCTAAGTTTTTCAATTTCGCAGTAATGGTATTGCGAGCACCAGACTCACCACCAACTGTGAAGAGACCAGGCTTTACACTCTTATAAGATTTATTGAACTGCTCTGAAGTATTTGTAGTAGTCAGGTTGCCTTTACGACCTGTATAAACATAACCCTTAATTTTGCCACTAGCTGCAGCAGCATTAACAGAGAAATGTTTAGCCATTCCACCGAAACCACGATCGCTATTAAAAGCAAATGAACTTGCAGCAGAAAGAGTTAAAGCAACTGTTGAAATAACTGAAATACGGATAATATTTTTCATCGTTTACGCCTCGCTGTAATCAATTTCGATGATGTGACTATAGTACAAAAAATTTTATATTTCAGATTATTCAAGTGTTAATCATAACAAAGATAATTAATGTTCGCATGTTGACAGTAATGACATGTATTGACGCGAATTTGCTTCAGAAAGAAGCGAGTTTATTAACGGGATTACTTTTAAAGAAATTTTAAAAAACAAAAATGAACACCGCAAAACAGACAATTTTATCAAAAGCCCCCAATTTACCCCTTCAACCTAGCCTAAATTTGTTATAATCTGCGTGTAGGTTTCAAGTAATACAATTTTAAGCATAGAAACGATTTTCTTCGCGGGTCAGCTTTTGTAAACCTGACCCTATCGTTCATGCCATTTTCTCAACTCGTGATGCCCTGGATGTTCTGGAATGAATAATGGGGCAGGGTTGCATATCCAGCCCCGCTAAGGTCATGGGAAATTTTGGGTGCCTTACTTAACCAAATTCTCCAACGGAATACTAAACCGCCCTCCAAACGATAACGCATAGGCATCATCATTCGTAATGCTCGTCCCCTGCTGTCTACCAACAAGGTCCAGAATGGCACCACCACCTTGGTCATGATCATTATATTTGATCCTTGGAGCATAAGAATAATATTCCGCCTTGCCATTCAGGGTAAAATTCCCCCAGTCGTATTTTTTTGTGAGTTCCAATTGCAAAGACCCGATAAACGCTTCTTGTTGATGCGCATCATAAGCCACGCCGGAATCAAGAATATAAGCGCCACCCCCAATCGGCAGATAGGCCACATAATATCCTTCATAATTCGTATCTGCATAATAAAGCCCGCCTTCCGCCGTCACATTCAACGCAAGGTCTGGCTGTATATGATATTTCCGCGAATAAGCCGCATAAACCCCATAATAAAACGTATCTAATGTTTCATCATAATCAACAGGGTCCGGCACAGACGTATCAATCGCAAACAGATTGGTGTCCTGCTCAATCGCCTTCATCGCCACCCCGAATTTCCACGACGTCGGCACAACCACTTTGCCACTGTCTTTCAAACTGCTGGTTGACATCTCATATAGAAGCGGCGCTTCAATCGCCACACCCCAATGCGCCACATCCCGGCGCGTCCGCGCGAGCCACGTCCCAAACGGCCCGGTATTATTATCAACATTCAAAACCGTATCCTGAATGTTCACAAACAAACAGTCCGTCGAAGCTGTAAAATTACAATCCGTAATATCCGTGCCCTTATAGCGCCCATAAAACCCTTTCAAAGAAAGATTAGCCTTATCATCACCAAACGGGTTTTGGAGCTGGATTTGATCAAGCGCGAGATCAACCTGATATCCGTCCACCTGTCCCTCATGGTTCGTAAAGTGCCCCGTCGTTGTAGTCAAACCACCATCTGTCCGGGCCATCATGCGTATCTCAGGCAAAAATAGATACCCATAACTCACCCCTGTGTTAAGAACCTTATCCTCAACAGGAAGCTCTTTTAGCTCATCCCAAAAACTCTTCCACGGTGTGCTTTCTGTCCCATTATATTTCACCCGCAAGCCAAGCCCAATTTTAAACCGTTCATAATGGCTCTGTGTCGTTTGCTCTTTTAATTGGCTCCAGAGACTGTTGACATAAAACTCAGTCTTATTATTCACCTGATAAGTCGTTTCGCTCTGCAAACCCCGCTCACGATAATTCCCAATATCCCCAATCTCCTGCGTGCGTCTCTGATAAGCGCGCAAGGAATATAAAATCCGTGAAGTCGGTTGATACTGTGCCAGCAACCCATAAGTCGTAATCTTACTAAGGCGTGACCGCCCGGCAGAAGGAACCCCAAGCTTTTTATCTACCTCTAAACTTGCACGGAAATTCTTGGTTGGAATCCACGTCAGCCGCGCATCAATATAATCAGTTTCATAATTCGAAAACGTCTGATCATCTAAATCCCGATAATTATACCGATAACCAATATCAGCCTGGATCTGCGGAGCAAACGTCACCCGAACCCCGGCAATCACCCAATATTCCTGCGCATCCCGGTTAACCTCATCCCCTATCGTCTGATCAATATAATCAATCCAGGCATAGCCACCCTCTACATAAGGGCTGACCACCTTATCCTTCAAAATCATAAGCCCGGCCTTCTTCTCAACCCGGCTTGCATTAAATTCACTATTATAAAGAAATCTCTGTTCAGCTAAAGAAAGTGACGTATCAATCGCCTGCTGGCTCAAATAACGGATCTGATGCGCAATCCCTTCCGTATAACCCAGCAAATAAGGTGTGCTATACTGGAACTTATAATAACCTGCAGTCGATTCATTCTCAGTAAAACTGACCTTATCATGCAGATGCAGCGCCCCAGCACTAAATTCCAGGCTTGGGCTCAATCGATAATATGTATCAAAGACAATACCCGCATCCCAACGCTCAGACCGCTCCAATCCCTCATACTCAACAAACTTGCCCTTCAAAGCAATCGTCGTTGCATGATTAGGTTTCGCATAGCCAAATACAAGCGAACCATCAACGACGCCATAAGAACTTTCCTGCTCGCTGAATAAATTATCTGGATTGCTATCATATCCTCCAGAAACACTGAGATTTGGGCTCACAATAATTCCATTCGGAAGCACATACCCTAAAGCATCAAGAGCATTCGTATCAGGTCGCCCAACTTTCAGCCGTGATCGGCTATCTTCATAAGTCTTATCTCGTTGATTAATAGAAACAACAGATTGCGCAAAAGCGTATTCAGAGTAATGCGCAATAAATATTGTCGCCGAAAGGACAAATAGGAGTAAAAGTCTCAAGGTCTGCTCCCCGAAAACAGATGTGATATTTAATCTTGTAAACTCCTATTTGAAATATTTTAGGGTTAAGTAAAACCTAATAATTGTCCCATTTTTTAACACTTTCAGAATGAGTATTCAGATATCAAATATTAGATAATTTTATTGTCTATTAAATATTAGAGGATGGATTAGTATCTTAATGTTTAACTTTAAGAAATTTTGTACATTTAAACATATGGAAAAAGCCCCAAAATAATGCCATTTTAAAGCCTTGATCAGATTTCAAGAATAAGAAATCGCATTTTTTTAACAAAATAAACCAAATTGATTCGCAACGACCTTGTTTTTATTTGCTATTTTTGTTGAATAACAGGGTCAATCATAATTATAAGATATGCTATTGATATAACAAATAGTACCAACGCCCAGGGGGGTCATCATGGACGTGCTCGCTGCACTTTTTACAGTTGAAAATTTTTTCACCCTTTTAATGCTGATATTTCTACAAGCCGTTCTAGGGTTTGATAATCTTCTCTACATCTCAATTGAATCAAGACGTGTCGCCCCTGAACATCAATCAGGCGTAAGGCGCTGGGGCATAGGCATAGCAGTTGCTCTAAGAATTATATTGCTCTTCGTCCTCGTAACAGCAATTGATGCCTTTCAGGAACCCATTTACAAATTTGAATGGGAAGGCATTCTATTCGGCGAACTCACATTACACAGCTTGATCGTACTTCTTGGTGGTATTTTCATCATTTACACGGCAGTAAAAGAAATATTCCATATGCTAGCCGTAGAAGACCTTCATGGCCCGGATACCGAATTAAAACGCTCCGTTGCAACAGCTCTGTTCTGGATTGTCCTGATGAACCTGGTCTTCTCATTTGATTCAATCCTAAGCGCGATAGCTCTAACAAATGTTTTCCTTGTGATGGCAACATCAATTGTGATTGGCGGAATTTTAATGATCTGGTTGGCAGATAAGGTCTCAGACTTCTTGCAAAAAAACAGAATGTATGAAGTTCTTGGCCTGTTTATTCTATTCCTGGTCGGGGTCCTGCTCCTGTCAGAAGGCGGTCATCTGTCTCACTTAAAACTCTTCGGATACGCTGTTGAGCCTATGGCCAAATCAACATTCTACTTCGTCCTCTTCGTACTGGTCATCGTTGACATTGTACAAAGCCGTTATCGTCAAAAGCTTCTTGCACAGCGCAAAATCGAATTCGAAAGCTAAGGGTTTAGAACGATAATTAAGATGCAATCACCTATAAGGATTATAAATTCATTATAATCCTTATAGGCAAGCGCGACTGCGCGCCGCGCATAGCGCGAAAAAGCCTGAGTGGTGTTTGAACGTACAATTAAAGCTTTGTCCCTTGCAATCTCTCCCTCTTATAACGAAACCCGGGAACCTTCTGTACTTCAAATCCAGCAGAGATCAGATTGCGCTTCACAAAACCAGCCGATGTATAAGTCGAAAACGTCCCACCGTCTACAGTATGTTCATATACTTGGCGTAACAGATCCACATCCCAAAGCTCTGGGTTTTTCGCAGGACTAAACCCATCTAGATACCATGCATCAGCTTTACCCTGCCAGGAATGAATAAGCTCTCGTGCATCCCCCACATAAAGCTGCAATTCAGCTTTATCAAAAGTAACTTTGTGACAAGGCTTTTTAGGTGGCCAGGATTGGGCAAGGATCTCGGCAAACGGGACCAACTCATCCCATCGTTCAATCGTTTTAAGGATATCCTCAGCCGCAATAGGATAAAGCTCAAATGAAACAAAAGTAAGTGTCTTCTCATCAGAAGAACATGTATTCCATTGCTGCAGCGTTTCCAGGAAATTAAGCCCAGTCCCAAACCCAAGCTCTCCAATTGTAAAGGAAGAACCCTCCTGCCACCGCTCTGGCAAACCATTCCCTCCAATAAACACATCTTGTGTTTCCGCTTGCCCATCAGCTCGCGAAAAATAACTATCATCAAAATGCGTGGAGACTGGTGTATTATTTTCCAGCCATGTAAGTTTTGTGCTACTCATAAATTTGAGTATAACCTGACAGGAAAAAAAGCCAACACAGATTATGAGTACAGCATAATCATGTGTTGGCAAGCGCGGCCAGGGCCGCGTCATTGGATAAGTGAGTGTAATTATATGGGAATTTCTTGTGACATTCTAGTTGTTGGTGGAGGAATTGTTGGCCTGTGGACAGCTAAACGCGCCGTGGAGGCAGGGCTCAGTGTAATCCTCGTTGAGAAACAACACTGTGGCGCAGGAGGCAGCGGCGGCGTCTTAGGAGCACTCCTTCCACATCTCCCCAATGCGATGAATGAAAAAAACAGGTTCCAATATGACGCCCTTGTAGAACTATCAGATTTAATCACAGAACTGGAAGAGCAAACCAATATCAGAACAGGTTATGCTCGTTGCGGCCGCCTCATGCCGATCCGTCATGAAGGCTTTCTTAAAACAGCAGAACTATGCGTCAACGCAAGCGGCAAGAACTGGGATGGTTTTGAGTTTCAACTGATAGAAGCTGAAAAATTCTCAGACTGGATCGATGTCGAAAAAGCTCCTTTAGGATTAGCCTGGGATAACCTCGCCGCCAAAGTTCACCCTGAAAATTATATCGCAGCTTTAAAAGCCTCCATCTCACAAAAAGGAAAAATCATCGAAGGTTTTGAATTTGATTGCTTTGATGAAATTTCAGGCGAAGCAAAATCAACAGACGGCCAAGCCATCTCAACCAAACACCTAGTTTTGGCTGCCGGATACAAGACCTACGATCTTCTAGAAACTATCACAGACATAAGCTTTGGCGGAGGTGTCAAAGGTCAGGCAGCTCTCTTTAAAGTCAACCGGGAAACCCAAAGTCCGGTCCTCTATGATGATGGCATGTATGTGGTCCACCACGCCCCAAACTATTGCGCCGTCGGCAGCACCGCCGAACCCAACTGGCAAAACGAACACGAACCTGAAGAGCCCAAAACCAGAAAATTCATCGAAAAAGCAAGAGCCCTTTGCCCGCCGTTAAAAAACGCTCACCCCATAAAACTCTGGGCAGGTATTCGTCCCAAATCCCACGCCAAAGATCCCATGATCGGCAGATGGCAAAACACCAACATCCACATCGCCACTGGCGGCTTCAAAATCAGCTTCGGCATCGCACACAGACTGGCAGAATATATCATACAGGAAATTATAGGGCAGGGGAGTAGCATAGTTTTGCCTGAGACCTATCATGTAGAGCATCATGTGAAATGTGGCGTTGAGATGGGACGGATTGAAGGAGGAGGTTAGTTATGTTTATTATTAAATTAATTATTCCAGTTATATTATTTTTTGCAATGAATGGAAATGCGATGGCAAAAGGTATCTTTATACATTCACAACATCCAACATCAAAAAGGTTTGTAATTTTAGATGAAAGTGAGCGTGTGGCATATTTATATTTGACTGATAAGGGAAAACAAATCCCAGTAAAAGATGCCTTAGCATATATGCGAGTAACTGCTCCTAATAAAGTCGACTGGAAAAACACTGCAAAAGAAGGTCACCCTCCAATATTATCAAAGGAATTCGCTTCAGACAGTGCTGTAATAAAAAATGCAAAAGAAGGTCAATTTTCATTTGAGTGGTCAGATGATGGCGAATCTGCATCCCTGAACTATAACGGAAATCCAATTGCATTTGTGTCAGTGAAAAAATCTTTAGGATATTCAAAAGCAATCTCAAAACCAAATAAGTTAGCTCTTCCATGGGATGAAAAAATATATATAGAATTGTTTGGAAATTGAATTAGGGCTTTTATCAATAAATCTTGGATCCAAATTTTTAATTCCCAAAAAACAAGACAAACCGAAAATGCCCAACACACCAACCCTATACATGATCTGCGGGAAAATTGCCTCCGGTAAATCCAGCTTGGCAAAACTATTGGCAGCAAAGCCAAACACAATACTCATCAGCGAAGATAACTGGCTGGCAAACCTTTATCCCAATGAAATTACAGCTCTTGAAGATTACATCAAATGCTCGTCTCGTCTTCGCAGGCTGATGGGCCCTCATATCGAATCATTACTCTCAAATGGGCTATCAGTTGTCATGGACTATCCTGCAAACACAATAAAAAGCAGAACCTGGATGAGAGGCATCTTTGAAGGCGCTAAGGCAGAGCATGAATTACACTACCTTGATGTTCCTGACGAGGCATGCTTGCAGCGTTTAAAGGAAAGAAATACATCAGGAGCTCATGACTACCAAACAAGTGAAAAAGAGTTTGAAATCATCACGAGTTATTTTGTTGCCCCAGAAACTTCCGAAGGCTTCAATGTCATTTTGCATAAGTGTGATGAATAAGAAAATTCAGAGAGGTGATATTTATTCATTCCTATCCCCTGTTTCTCCACCCTCCAGCCGATCTCCCCGCAAGCAACCAATACATCAAACAAGCACCACTCGCTGAAATTAAAACAAGAGCCCAGTCCGCAAATTCTATAGAACCAAGTGAGGTAAAAATGGAAGCAGGAGGCTTAGCCCCCAAATCTAACACCCAAGGAGCACCTTCAGTCAAAATGATGAAAACGGCAAAAGAAATAGTCGTTAAAGCCCCCCCTGCCAAAAGATGAATCCACAAAGATTGCCAACGAAAAAACTCTGAGAAAGCAATGGCGATAAGGGCTATGGGGCTAACGATCAAGGCACCTAGAATATAAACAACAGGAAATAAATTCTGCAAAGTTTGAAAAATCGTAGCAGTCTCAAAACCACGAACAGAAAAAGTAGGATCAATACCAAACCCAACACAAAATGTAAGAGCGCCAACAGCAAGTGAAATTGCATAAGCTGGAAGAATATGAAGAAATAAACGAGTAAGAAACTGTGCCATGAATTTTCCGATCAGGGATCTCTCCCTGATCACATGTAAGAGTTAGCGCTCACGTCTCAAATGATCTCTCCTGACCCGCCCAGTTATCTGACGTTTCCAACCGTCTACAGTGACCTTACAACTATATTTGCTACAGCCACCACGATGAACAAAAACCTTACTCCATTCCTTGAATTTACAAATTTTTTTCTCCGTGGTTGGATTTTTGAGATACGTCCCCCACCTTTTTTTCACAATAAACACATGCCCATTAAATAAAGGATCGATTGGAATTCTATGTTGGCAAATATGCGAGGGCCTTGGTCCAGATTGAGAGCCAGGTTCCGATGTCTGGCCTGGCCCACTAATATAACGTTTTAAATAGCGTATGCGCCTCTTATATTTTTTTGTAATACAGGTGCTATCATACTGGCAAGTATCTCTCTCATCCAACCAACGATCTTGGGATTTTCTGATTTGCTCTCCCCGTCTGTATGAAATATTATTAAGGACCCTGTTATAAAGACTAGTTAAGTCCCAATCTAAATCCTGTAATTTTGTGTTTTTACAAATAGCTTTCTCTGTCTGTGATGTAGCTTTAGAACAATCAAAACTTGGTTCCGCATTTGCAAAATTTGTAAAGCCAATGAATAAAAGACATGTCATTAAAAATAATTTTCTACCAAAACAATTTAACATAAAAAGCCTCCGGAAAATACTTTTAGGTAATGAAGCCAGGATATAGCATAATTTAGAGCTAAACGTCTATTTTAGATAACTTAATTGTAATATAAGGAGCAATAATCATGTTTCAAATAAAATATGCTGAAAGCCAGTTATCCTACTGAATTAAGCACAGCCCAGGCAAGGCCAAACGATGGTCGCCCAAATTCACCAAAATCGACAGACCGTAAATATATTGTCGTATCTCCTAAAACCACATAAGCTTTGAGCGTATATTCATCACCGCCTGAACCTGGATTATCTCGCCTTTCAATGGTATAAAAAGCCGTCTGACCATTGGGCATTCTAAAAGATCGCATCTTTTCGAGCAACTTTTTTGTATTAGAGATAAATTGAACAATTATCGGCCCACCCCGACGACTACAATTAAGAGTATAACTCGAATTACTATTTGGATTGTTTCTGCGACGACATCTACGTGGTCGTTTAAACGTAAAACCGCTCTCGTCTTCAATCGTCTCGGAAAATTCAATCTGTGGAATTTCAAAAGGAGGCAGAATATAAATTCGCCACGCTAAAAATAAGAATAAAATAACTAAAATAAAAATAATTGTTTTCACAATCCCACCATTCTAACTAACACCAAGCTGGAACGTCCTCCCAACTTTTTAAAAATAATCCTTTCGCAAGATAGATCTCAGACAGTTTATAATCTTTTGCTGCATCAGAAAAGTCCTCATCTGAATTATTAATAAAGGTGAAGAGACAATGCGCATCTGTCATCAAAAATCTGTAAGGGGCTTTAGCATCTGGATCTTCATAATATTTACAATTTATATTACGGTTCCGTGTTTCTTTTATGAAATCAATTAAATTTAAATCGAAATTATCCATGCTATAATCAAGCCCATAATAATTTGAAAGAGAATCATCACGGCAAATAATTTTAAGGGCACTGAGGACATGCTCATCGGTTATATTAATTTGAATACCATTTGCATAGTATAACCAAGCACCTTCTGGTGGAATGGGATCGCCTGCAGTTAAATCTGTATTATAATTAATACCAAATTTATAATGCCCAAGAACCTGCCTCACATCATCAAATGAACTGCCCAAAGCAAGTTGATTTAAACGGCCTTGGCTTGCAAGTGTAAAAAGATCAAATTCCATCATCACTACCTTTCACAACAAATTTTGGACGAAAACTTAATTCTTCTGTCGTGAGGAGGTTAAAAAAAGTTCAATCAGAAATAAAATTAACACTTTAGTCTAAAGAAACCATATTTCATTTCTTACATCATGAATAAATAAGACTAAAAACCATGGGAGATATTATGGAACTCTTGGCAATTCTTTTCTCTGAATTTGTAATACTATTTCTGGCACCAATTCTTATTATCCTTGTTTTACTTCTCGAACCAGTTTTTATACTCATAATTGCTCTCATAGAAGCAATTTTCACATTTTTAGCCAGCTTGATTTTCGGCATTAAACCTGAACAGAAGCATAAAAATAATCTATTCCCTATTTTGTCAAAAATAACCAAATGGACAAGAAAAGTAACATACCCGATCCTGTTCATATCTGCGATTGTGATATCCACTCTTTTAATATTGAATTATTTTTTTCTGGAAGAAGTTGTCAGATTTGCTTCAAAACAGATTAAGACTGGGTCCGAAATGAATATTGAGTTTGATTCTGCAAAAGGAGATCTGTTTCTTGGACAATTACAATTTTCCAACATTAGAGTGAAGCATGCCAACAAGAAAACCAGATTTGACCTTCAGGCCAAAAACGCTGAGATGAAACTTGATATGTTTAGCCTTTTCTCAAGAACAAGGCATTTTTACAAAGCCCACATAGATGGTGTAACAGGAAGCATTATTAACTTAAAAAAGAAGTCAAAAGCAGATCAAGAACCCTCTAAAGATAAAATAAAACTCAAAAGACATTTTATTATTGAAGACCTCAATATAACAAATTTAGATATAAGTTTTGGTCGTTTAAACCAACCGCCACTATTAATAAATTTTGAAAGTGTGAAGAGTGAAGGTTTTAAAAGTCGTTATGCTATTTTCTACACATTTTTCCGATCAAACATAAAAGGTAAAATAAACAGCAGACCTTTTGAGATTATGACAAATAATATATCAGGAGGAAGGCAAACCAATTTCAATATCCAAAACTTCCCTATAGCGGATTTAAGCAACTACATTGACAGAGCGCCACTCAATTGGTTTCAATCAGGTGAGGTCGATATCGAAGCACATGATGTTTGGAGAAATGAAATCGATACTGAAATTAATACAAAATGGCGATTTGTTCTTAAAAATCCTTACATTAAACCTCCTGAGCATTTGGGAACGTTCACCAAAACATTCTTAGGTTACGTAGCAAACTATATAAACAACAAAGAAGAAGATGTTGATTTAAGTTTTTATGTAATCATGGACAAAGAAAAATTTAATGGAACAACATCACTTGACGCTGCAGGACTCTGGAAAGCTGTTTTCAATGGATACACAAAACAGCTCTCAGAGAAAATTGGGGTTCCAACCAATAAAATCAAAGAGGAATCTAAAAAACTATATAAGGGAGCTAAGAGTTTATTTAACCGCTTTAGAAAAGGTGAAAAAGCGCAAAAAGAATAAAAACTAATCATGATTTTGAACTTTTTTACATGATAAACGACAAATAGTTTGAATGATTCTTTCATTAAGGCATTACAACATTGGGCGTTGCATGTTTTCAAACTCTTCAAAATATTATGATGCAATATACAGTTTTAAAAATTATTCAGCAGAGTCAGAGAAGATAAAATCAACCATCTCAGAGCATATCTCTTATCCTGCTAAGACACTGCTGGATGTAGCATGTGGAACTGGAATGCATATGAAATTCTTCAAGCCATGGATAAATGTTGAGGGCATTGATATCAACAGACAATTCATAGATATTGCCCAAAAACGAATTCCTGATGCAGACTTCTTTTGTTGTGATATGAGAGACTTTAACCTCAGTAAAAAATTTGATGTGATCACCTGTTTGTTTAGTGCCATTTCAGCAATGCTTACAACGAAAGATCTAAACAAAGCCATTGCTAATATGGCAGGTCATCTCAATCCGGGCGGCCTGTTGATTATTGAACCCTGGTGGTCACCAGAAAATTGGAATATTGATGGCAAGCCACGTGCAAATTATGTAGATGAAACGGATCTAAAAATTACACGTATGTCTAAAAGCGGACGGCAGGGAAATATCTCAACCATTGAATTTCACTATTTGATCGGGACACCAGAAGGCTTTGAGACATTTTCCGAGAAACATGAATATGGTCTTTTCACAAGTGAAGAGCACATGTCGGCCTATGAGACTGCTGGACTCTCTGTAACCCACGATACTGAAGGTTTAATAGGTCGTGGGCTATATATTGGAAGCAAACCGTTTTAAAAAAATGATCATTTTATTTATTAATAAATTGAGTTCTCGGATAATTACAAAATGGGGCTCTAAAATCTCCCCTTACAACTTTTTGAATTTCACCATTCCTAGTTGAAACATTTTTGCTTTGTTGAAAATGTTTTTCTGTTTCATCGATCTGTATGCGGCGAGTTGTAGTCTTACCTATTGGAGTAATATCTTTATTCGTACGTTGAGAAAATTGATTTTCCAATGTTTGCAATAACCTATGATCCGTTAAACCATGAATATCACGGAATTCATTTGCCTTGGCTGAGTGAAAGGGAACCCAGGCAACAAGAAAAACCAGAACAACAGCTAGTAAAGCGGCAAGTGAACAGCGTGTCATCATTCTTTTATTATTTTGAGGGACCCAATAAAATTCTGGCATAGGCTCTTTCATCATCATCTCCAATATCTATAAAACCCAGACAAGTACAGATATAGAGACGCAAAAGAAATTTCAGAGTGATACGCATCACGTATGTTGTGCTTTTATCAAAAGTAAATGATGTAAATAAAAAGAGAAGTAAAGGAATAGGAATAAATATTAAAGTATGTATCTGAACTGATTAATATTTCTGTGAAGAAGATGTCGATAGGTATAAAAAACCAAATTTAATATCTTGATAGAAATATAATATTAATATAAGCGTCTTTGTTAATTTTAAACTTATACTATAAGGAAAATATACTTTGACAGAATTAAATGAGGACTTGATACCAAATCAAATAGTTACGGATGCGGTTAATGCTATAAAAGATTCCGATCAAGAAGCAGCTTGCAAGAAAGCAAAAGAGCTTTGGGTTTCAGGTTATGAAGCGGGTAAAAAATCTTTTCTGGAAGATATAAAACAAACCATGCTTGACGGTTTGAAGAAAGATTAAGTTCCTGGTTCAACATTTTTGGTTTAAGAGACTTCGACTGCCTTTTGCAGTCCAATAACCTTACGAATCCTTTTTGCTGTTTTATACAAAAAACGTTTCCCATATCGCTTGACCATCTTTTGAAGGAAACTGGGAGCAAGCTCAATGTGTACCTTTTGATGTGATCTTGTGATCAATAAGATTTTGTCGCGCACTTTTGTGCGCTCAAGCTTAACAGTAACAATATCTGAAAAATTCAAATTTTGTTTTATACGCCGGCCTGTTATATCCCGATATTTAGCATTGAGCTGCTTGCGAGGACGATCAAAAGACCAATGCTGTCCTTTTCTATTATATAAAAAATAGAAAACAATTAATAGCAAAACCGGTACCGCAAATATTCCAATAAGTGATCCCAATAGTGCAGCACTACCACCAGTACTATTTTTATTGATCAAAAAATCTATTTTAAGAAAAGGAATTATGATGGCAATAATAAATAAAAACATGATCAAATAAGCCCAAATATTTGTAAGCTCTTTCTGCTTGATAATGTAGATCCTTGAGTAACGTGAAAAAAATATCTCGGTCTTAGAATTATATAAAAAGATAAATAAAATGATTAATATAAATGAGAAGAGGATATGGGCCGGTCTAAGGATATCCTCTTTCCGCAGGGTTGTTTCTTGCGTTAGAGGAGAAAGTGTCGAAATAAGTTCAGAAATATAAAGTGATGCAGTCGTCATAACGGCACAAAAAAATATTAAAGCAGAAATAAAGAACAACGTACGGGCCGTTTTATAAGGCTTGAGCATAAACGCACCAAATATCCCCATAAAGATCAATGCACTCATTTGTATGATGCTTATTCGAATAAAAAGATCTGGTAAAGTAACTAGACGGGAAGGCAGATTATTAAATCCACTCCGAAAACCTTGCAAGAATTCATTCTGATAAAATATAAAAAAGAAACAAACAATAGCACCAATAAGACCGAGGATGATTGCTATCACAGAAATAATTGTAATAGAAAGAGGGCGTTTATTCATTTGTTTATAATATTTTTTATAATTATTGCAAAAACTTCATTGCAATCATAAAGCATATTTAAACATTCATAGTCAAGGTAACATCAATCATTAAATTTTACATAAGGTCTTGTAAAGTAATATAAAAATACCTTTAAACAACTAGCCTCTAAACACATAACGAGCTGTCTTTGCCCAATCAGGAGGCCTCGTTTCTGATTTACTAATGATAGGGCGAATAAGCCTTCCATGCATAATTTTTTTGACTGGTTTTTGCGTAGGGATATGCCTGTAAGTTTTCCTGACATAATCCTTAACAGGTATTCTGTAAAGCAGATCCAGAAAAACTCTTAAGTCCATATCGTTTTTTTTGAAATATTTTAAATCCTGCATTGTAAGACCTCCTATAAAAAACACAAACTATTAAACGCGATTAATGCGTATTAACAAAAAGTCGAACAAAATAAATTTCGTGGCGGATATATCAAAACCTAGAAAAATCATCAAGTATGTAAAAATAAAAAATAGAATGAGAGGTCTATGATTAACGACGAAATTAGAATGATCTATGGTCTAATACGAAAACCTCTGAAGATATGTAAAATTTAACAAACGTTATAATACAAAAGAAGAGTATCTTCATTATGAGCAACCCGACACACTTTATCTTCGACGCATATGGAACATTGTTTGATTTAAGCGGAGCACTAAAGCCTGCAAAAGAACGACTTGGGGATAGTGCTCAATCAGTTTTAGAACGTTGGCGAATTTTGCAATTGGAATATGCATGGTTATCTGCCTTAGGAGAAAACTATATTGATTTTGAAGCAGCCACCAGAAATGCCTTTCAGGATGCTTTAGCTGAAGAGTCCATTTCAGATAACACCTTAATAGATCAACTATTAGAAGGCTTCAAAAATGTAGAAGCTTTTCCTGATGCAAAGGAGACGTTAAAATCATTGCAGAATGCGGGATATCAAACAGCAATTCTCTCAAACGGATCACCTTCAATTTTAGAGTCGGCAAGTCGCGCTGCCGGACTTACAGATCATCTCAATAAAATATTATCTGTACATAGTGTAAAAAACTATAAGCCTGCACCTAAAGCTTATTCTATTGTGATCAACGCATTTGGAATTAAACCTTCCAACGCCTATTTTATTTCTTCAAATTGGTGGGATGTAAATGGTGCACAGAATTTTGGTTTCAATGCAATTTGGATTGATCGAGGAGCATACAATTGGCCCCCATCACTTATCAGGCCACAAATAATTGTAAAGTCACTCTTCGAACTGACAAAACAGGTTTAAAATAAAAATCCAGAGATATCAAAGGAAAGACTTACTCAATTAAAATACTTTATGACGATAACATGTCTAGATCACTATGGAGTATTAAATTAATTTTTTATATTTTCATTAATTTTCTGATCTTCATTTTCATCAGAGCCGTAAGAAAGAACTCTGAAATAAATCAAATGGAGTAGTCTTATGACATCAATAAAATCACTAATATCAATTTCGCTTGCAGTTTTTATGATTGCATTCTCAACTGCAAGTTTTGCAGGTGGCCATAAAGCTTCTGAAAAGAAAGACATCGTTGATACTGCAGTCGCTGCAGGTAGTTTCAAAACATTGGTGGCCGCTGTAACAGCAGCAGAACTGGTAGAAACACTCAAAGGCAAAGGTCCTTTCACGGTTTTTGCCCCAACAGATGAAGCTTTTGCAAAATTACCAAAAGGCTTACTTGAAACGTTACTAAAATCTGAAAACAAAGCAACTCTTGCAAAAATTTTAACATACCATGTTATCCCGGGAAAAGTTATGTCTGGTGATATAAAAGGTAAAGCTCTTAAAGTAAAAACAGTCGAAGGGTCTGAAGCAAGCGTGGATGCAACAAAAGATGTTATGATTGATAGCGCAAAAGTTGTGAAAGCGGATATCGTAACATCAAACGGTGTGATCCATGTAATTGATGCAGTAATTTTACCTCCAGAGGTACGTGGATCACTGAAGTAAATGAGTTTTCCATAATACAAAATTAAATTGAAGTATGAAGGCGAGCCAGTTACTGGCTCGCTCTTTACACCTTAAGAGAAATAAAAGTGATTTCCATTTCGTAAAAATGTAGATGACCACTACGTAGAAATATAAGTAGTCCTTAGGAAAGCCCGTAGCCAACACGTATATCAATATTCTATTTTTAAATTATAATACGAAGTATTTTTTGCCCATGACTTAAAATAATTATGAGGAAAATCGATATATGAACACTCAAGGCGTTAATGCAACAGGTGGCGGCTGCGGATGCGGTCAAGCTGGTGGTATGTCTCAGATGACAGATGCCCTGTCAAAACTTGAAGAGATTTTAGGAAAAGACCTTGATCAGGATGGTCAAGTTGGCAACGTAAACAATGCCCAAGCTGCTGTATCAGGCCTAATGGAACTATTAAAAGGTGCTGAAGAAGGCCAAGGTGGACAAGAAGGCGGTGAAGGTACTCCTGGTGCCCAACAAGCTGAAGGCCAAGAAGGCGCACAAGAATCTGGTTGTGAAGGTAGCCATGGCGCTGATGAAGCTGGTAATACTGGCGGACAAGAAGTCGCCAATGCACTCTCTAAGCTTGAAGAAATTCTAGGAAAAGATCTTGATCAGGACGGTCAAGTTGGCGCTGTGAGCGATGCTCAAACTGCTCTATCTGGTTTGATGGACTTATTGAAAGGTGGCCAGGGGAATGACCAGCAAGTTGGAGCTTCTCAAGAAGGTACAGGCGCTCAAGGGCATAATTGTTAATTCAAAACAACTATACTAAAATTCGTAAGAGGCCAGGAAGAACATAAGATAATCTTTCTGGCCTGTCTCATTTCTAATAACTTTCCATAAACAATGTAAGATTATCTCAATCGAAATAGATCCCAGATTTTCTTTACAATATTTCTTTAATATTTAATTGTAATCATTTGTTTGTAAGTGCAAAGACATTTCTATAAAAATACATATAAAACAATTTTCTAGAGAAAAAAGTTTCTAAAATAATATGAGGCTTTTCAGGAAGACTACGTAGAAAATTAAGTAGTCCTTAGGAAAGCCAGTATCCAACACGGATATAAAATTTCTTTTTTATATTTATAATCCGCAAACATAAGTCAAATACTGAAAAGGAACTGATAAATGAGCACTGATGGTGTAAGCGGAACTGGAGGTTGCTGTCAACCAACTCCTCCTGCATGTGGTGAGTCTGGAATGAATGGCACTTTGTCAGAAATCGAAAAACTTCTTGGTAAAGACCTTGATAACAATGGAACTGTTGGTAGCGTTAATAACGCAGAAACTGCACTAACTGGTCTATTAGATCTTCTAAAAGAAAGTAAAGAAGGTCAAGGTGGTCAAGGTAAAAAAGGTGGCGGAATTCTAGATACAATTCTAGGGTTTGGTAAGAAAATACTAGGCGGCGCAGTTAATGGATTACTAGGTAAAGCTAGCAGCTTCCTTGGTGGACTATTCGGCGGCGGTGGAGGCGGTGGCTTCCTTGCTAAAGCTGCTGGCTTTGTTGGTAAACTATTCTAATTTTTATGAAGTAGTTTACATATAAAACATAAGGCAATGTGGTGATATAAAACCCATTGCCTTTTTATTTAAAGGATAGCTTTTTAAGAGCCTTAACAAAAATATCTTTCGCAGACCTAAGGTCACCAGAACCTAGAGAGATCAAGCTTTTGACAAGCAGAGCGTGTGTAGGAAGCTGTTCCAAAGATAATAATTCAAAACGCTCGAAAAAGACTTTGCTTTTATCAATATCACCAATTCTAAGATAGGCATTAGCAATCAGATAAAGGGTATAAGGGTCTTCTTGAGACAAATGTTGGGATAAATTCAATAAACTAAGAGCTGATGAAGTCCTGCCACAGCTCAGTTGTAGAGCAGCAAGGCTGTTTATTAGCTTTATGTCTCCAGCAGAAATCGTGCGCAACTTAATCTCCTATTGCACTTGTTCGTGCGACATGGAGATGTTCAAAAAGTCGAATTTGTTCTTCTATAGCCTTTAAACCTTGTTTCACTTCAAGTGAATTGTCATCTTTCTCATGTTCTTTTAGAGCAAGATAAATTTGCGAAAGTTCAAAACTAATTTGATCAATCGAAGCAGATTTTAAAACTGCCATATACTCTTCTGGGATTTCAATTATTGACAAAGGCTTTGGCTTACCAGCGTCTAGTTGTAAGGGAGTTGGTTGCCTATTCGGTGCAAGGTTTAAAATAGACTTCTTAACACTTACCTTTTCGGGAATATCATGAGCTTCTGATATTTCATGGACATCACGAACACGAATATTATTATCGGTATTAATTCTTGACATGGCAGCTATTACTCAAATTTTATCATTATAGTTTTATCAGTTGAAAATAATTTTATTCCAGAACCATCAATCTTTTTTACTTTCCACCCATTCTGTAAATCATCACCTTGAAACACCTTTTGGTCATTATTGAGGACAATGTATGGTCGTTTCCCATACCAAGCATACTTTATTTTAGGAAATTTAGTCACGTCTTTTGTGAGTTTCACGAGATTAAACAAGGGAGGTGTTGGGTATTGTTGATCATACCACTTTAAAACATCTAACCATGAAGTCATGGTAGTTTTGTCTGTTCGCCCAGAAACCTCAATACTGTTATTATTTCGGATACGAGCCTTAATTTGTTTCTCCAATCCTCTTTTCTGAAGTTCAGCTTCTAGCTTTGTAAGAAACTCTTTCGGAGTGAATTTCTTTACATTCGTAATGGAAGGAGCCTTATTTGGAGCAATTTGATTTTGGAAAACCAAATCTGAGAGCATAAGGAAGCCAAAGAGCAACAAAATAAGCCCAAGCATCAAAAGCATAGAGCTATAACCATGTGAAAAGGATCTAAACAGACTTTGAAAAAGAATACCTATAAAACTAACACTATTATTTTGGTCTTTGGAATTTGACAAAGCAAGACGAGTACCCTGAAGCTTTATGGTGACATCATCACGAAAACTCATGGGTTCATCAAGCGTAAGTTCCCCATGATTATCAATCTCCACGCCTTCTGAAAGAGCCTTAATAAAATAAATATCTCCAAAAATATCCTTGGAAATTGTCAGTTCAACATGGGCGTCCTCAATGCCTTCATCTAGCAGAATAATGTCAGCATCATTCCCAGAACCAATAATAACTTTCTCTTGCGAAATGGATCTTTCAGTGCCTTTATGAAGACCGGAGGCAACGAAAATTCGGGCCCTATCTGGTGCCTTTCTACCCTTAAAAGAATTAAAAGGATTCAAATATTGTGACCAGTGGCTTTGATTTATAATTTTATTTTGTTCTCTTCTATCAATCATAATTCGAACTTGCACATAATAAGTTAGCTAAAGTGTTACTATCATTTTATAGGTTGTAAGACCTTATTTTAATCCGTAGAAAATACTTACGTAAAATATCTTCAAAAGCATGCGTTAAAGTTAAACAGATATTCCTAGATTAATAATGGCATGGGCAATATCATCATAGAACTTCTGCGGAATTGCTGAACCTCTAGGAATATAAGACAGGCCTTGTGCCAAAGAAGAATTAGAATATTTTGGTATTCCTTCAGCAGCTTTAAGAAAACTTTGTAATTCTTCATCTTTAGCTTTACCTGTAACAATCGGACCAGTACCCGAGTCTCGACTGTAATGAATAGCAACAGCAACTTTATCGCCGACAATTATAACAGAAGAATGCTCAACTTTGAGAGGGGCCGAAGAAGATGTAGCTTCCTGATAAAACCTGCGTCTTTCAGAACGTATCTCAGGTGAGCCATAATGGTCTTTATCCTCCCTCTTCTTTTCAGAACGCGTCATCTTCATATCATAAAGAAAAAGAGCTTGTTGGATTGGCATATCAAATAAAGCTATCAAAAAGATGACAACGCAAGCTGCTGCAACCAACTGAAAAATCAGTGAGTCAGTTGTTGCAATCGAACAAGGGACACCACACAAAGGGGAATTAAGCACGCTGGGAAATGCAAACCATAAAATTCCAAAGCCTAAAGAAAGCCAGATGAATAATCGAACCAACTTGATCCCCCCTTCAATACGGGCACGTCGACCAAACAGACGCTTTAAACCTTGGGCTGGATTAATATGGTCAAACTTAGGAACAATAGGATCAAAGGATATAGGGATACCTTTATTGTAAATAATATTAGACATAATCACAGCAAAAGTGACAGCGATCAAGATAGGCATCAAGATAAGAATTGAGTTATAGAACAGAATATTTTTTGCGTAATTGAAGCCATATTCCCATCGAAATGTTGTGGCTTGGGCTGAGGCCTCAAAAATATTTGTAATATAAGCATGATTGTAAGGAGCAAGTAGGTATAACAAGACAATACTAACAAGAACAGAAACAGCAGAGTAAAGGTCTGCACTTTTAGCAATTTTTCCTTTCTCCCTCTCCTTCTTCAGCTTCATGCTGGAGGCGGGGAGCTGCTTTTCTTCTGAATCTTGTCCACTCATGATATAACCATCTCTAATTTACGAATGAGATTCATATCCTTAAATGCGACATCTTTTAGAAATTGGATCAATAATATCGTAAAGATAGGCAAACAAATAAGTGCAATTAAATTTTTTAAGATGAATGAAACATCTGGTGCATTCATCCCCTTCACCATCTTGGCCATCATGAGCGTAATAAAATCTATTGCCATCATGAGTGCAAGGATTGGAAGGGCTATAATCAATGCCATCACCATAAGATGATTTATTAAATTAAGCAGAAGACCAACAGCATTTTCTTGAATAGCAGGCAATAATTCCGTGATTTTCCAAATTTCGTAGGATTTATATAAAGATTGGAAAAGAAACCAGAAGCCACCCATGCTCGCAAAAACTAAAAAAGCAACCACAAGCTGATATCGGGCGAAAGTTGGGACAACACCACCTGTAAGATCAGGCTCATTAGGGCTGAACTCACCTCTATAGGCATCTACAATTGTTCCCCCAAACTGAACAATCCAAAAGGGAGTGGAAGCAATGAGCCCCATTAGAAAACCAATGATAAATTCTTTGATATTCATAACAAAAATATCAACCCAGCTTGCTTTTAAAGCAAAAGCGATCATAACATTCGCTTCAAGGAAAATGACAGGAAGCGCAACAGCAAAAGCAACACCAGTGCGAACAATTGGACTAGCAGCAGCAGACCATAGAAAAGGTAAGAAGCTGAACAAGATCCCCAAAGGCCGTGCCATCCCTAAAACGATCATAAATATAAGAAGACTACTATTTCCCCCAATCGTCTCAACAGTTTGCGGATCAAGTTTCATAAGTGCTTCAACCTAACTGACCCACTTAGGGAAATCAGTAAACAAAAGTTCGCTCATTCGCAGAAAGGGAGCCGAGAGAATACTTCCCCAGAATAAGAGTATCAGACTAATAGAAATAATCTTGACAGTTTGCGGTAATGATTGGTCTTGAATTTGTGTAATAGCCTGTAAAACCGAAACAATAAAACCAAACAAAGTCGCTAGAATGAGAGGAGGAGCTGCAATAATTGCAGCATAATACATAATAGAATAAAGTTGTGTAACCAGGAAACTCTCTTCCATCATCCGCCTCCATAGGTAAATACAAGACCTTGTACAAGCTTAGCCCATCCGCCAATCATAACAAATAATAAGAGTTTAAAGGGTACACTTATAATAGTTGGAGGAACCATCATCATACCCATGGCCATAAGTATGACTGTGAGAATGATATCAATGGCTACAAAGGGCATGTATAACAGAAAGCCAATTTCAAAAGCTCTGGTAAGTTCTGTAATCATAAATGAGGGGACTAGGATAATGATATCATTTTGATCGGCCTTAAACTCAGACCCTTTCCAGATCTCTTTGGTTATACCCTGAAAATAAGCTTTATGCTCTTCATCTGTATTGACTTTAAGAAACTTCTTTATCGGTTCACTTGTATCAGAAAGAAGCTCGATCCAGGCATCAGGGGAGTTAAGCGTAAGGTCTCGGTCTTTCACGACATTATAGACAGAGTTAAAGACTGGCATAGAAATATAGATGGCCAGGACAAAGGCGAAGGTTTGCAAAATCATGTTAGAGGGGGCCTGTTGCAAACCAAGCGCATTTCGTATTATGAAAAAAACAATTGATAATTTTGCGAATGCAGTTGTTGTCAAAATAACCAGGACAACTAATCCTGAAAGGAAGGCAATGACAACCAGAGAAAACTGATCAACCATTTACAAAAACCCGGTCGATTTTAACGCCAATACAATCATCGACTTGCACAAGAGTACCCCAACCAATTTCTTTACCATTCACAGTGATTTTTATTTGATTATCTTCTGTGCCAGGGAAAGAAATAATTGTTCCATCTTTAAATTCGCGCAATTCTTTAACTGTAACATCCTTCCGACCAATTTCGAAACTTGCAGTTACAGGAATATCATCTATTGATGCGATGTCCTCAGATCCACTCATAATATTTGTCCAATTATTTTTTGTGTTGTTGTGAATAAAATTATTTTGCAAACGAGCTTCGCTAATAATTTTAAAACCATCATCAATGTTATTTGCAAACCAGAAGAGATAAGAACCGACACATATCTCTACTTTATTACTTCGCTCAGAGTGCAATATGATCACATCAGATGGGTTTAAGTTTCTAAAGGTGCCAAGAGTAAATTCTTGTTGGCAATACCTTAGGATAAGAGGAAGGCATATATGGTTATCCATGTAAGATAGCGGAGCATCATTATTTCTTTGCTGAAATATTGATGTCCAATAGCCCAAATCCTCTTCAAGGCAGTGAAATGTGCAAATATAAGAATGAGATTCATTTTGCAATTGTGCCTTTGCCATCAATAAGGCGTAAAATGGATCATGCGATAAAGTTGTATAGGGGGTAACCTGGAAACTTAGATTATTGTTCTTCTCAAATGGTTCTATAATTGGCAATAATGCAAATTCAGAGACAAGAGCAAGATCATGAGCACTTAATGCATCGATTGAGAGATCATTTGCCGTATTTTTTAGGATAAATGAAATACACTCAGGTTCAATACCGATCACAAGTTTTCTTTGATTGCATAAAACAGTAAAATATTTCAGTTGCGTCTCGGATAATTGACTTTCACTATAAAATGGCGTGAGGGATAACATTGAGTTATGAAAAGGAAAAGTAATTGGAGATGTATTTCCATACCAGCTATTCAGAAGATTAGCATGATCACCTGAGACGTAAGGGAGTTTTAAGTCACCAATTTGAACGGTAGAATCAATAAGATCATCTTGTTGATGGAAGTTGTAAGTACTATTAAGCATTATTATTTTCTACTCTAACTTTAAATAAACCTGTAAAAGAACTATTGGCTTTGTTCTCCATCAAGACAGATTTCTTTATCTTTAATCAATTCTAATTTTATATCATCAGCAATTGGGCTCAGTTTCTGTAAACGTTTATGAACGATCCTATATTGTTCAATTGCAATTTCTAAATTTCGTTCTGCGACTTTTATATCGCCGTTTTTTTGTTCAATATAATCTTGCAATTGTTGTTGATCAAAACGCGCTGCAGCAACCATAGCACGCATTTTTGTAATTCTTGTTAAAACACAATTTTCTTCTGTAGATTCTGCAATAAATTTATCAATTTTTTTTTCACTTTCTACTTGGACGTCTTTTAATGACTCCTGAGCAAGTTTTAAATTTTCTTTTTCCTCTTCTAAGATAGCCTTTGCACGAGACATATTATAAGTTGCAGCAGTCTCACGTATTTTAGCCAAGTGAAAAAGTTTATTAAATTTGGCTCTACTCACCCGCAAGACCTTTCAATATGCCTAAACTATGCTCATATTTGGACATCTCATTCATATGCTGGCGGAAAAAACTTTTAATTGAATCATGTTTCCGAATTGCTTCATCTCCAAGTTTATCAGTACCTTCTTTGTACTCTCCAACTTGTAACAGAAGTTCAATTTCATTGTATTTGCTAATAAGTCTTCGAATATGCAGAGAAGCCGTTTTATGATCATCCGCAATAATTGCATCCATGATACGACTTTTACTCTGAAGAATATCAATAGCTGGATAATCACCTGCTTGTGCCATATCGCGACTAAGCACAACATGACCATCCGTCAAACTCTGGACCTCTTCATTAATAGGGTCACCAAGAACATCACCTTCTACCAGAATAGAGTAAATTGCTGTGATTGAACCTTTATCAGAAAGTCCAGTGCGTTCTATAAGGCGTGGGATCTCAGAAAAAACAGAGGCAGGAAAACCGCGTCTGGTCGCAACTTCCCCAGCGGCGAGCCCGACTTCCCGCAAACCTCTTGCATATCTTGTTATACTATCCATCAATAAGAGGACAGAACGTCCCTGATCACGGAAATACTCGGCAATTGTTGTTGCAGTATAAGCACCGGCAACGCGTTCCATTGGAGCTTTATCAGAAGTAGAGACCACTGTAATGCAACGTTCTCTGTAGCCTTCAGGAAGCTGACGCTCTAAAAACTCTCGAACTTCCCTGCCACGCTCGCCAATCAAACCAATCACACAGACATCAAATTTCGCATGGCGTGCGATCATGCTCAATAATTGAGATTTACCAGACCCAGCTTCACCGAAAATACCAATTCTTTGGCCTTCACCAATAGTATTCATCATATCTAAAGAATGTATGCCAGTCTCAAATATTGATGAAATAAGCGGGCGATCCATCGGGCTGATTGCGTCACATTTAATTGGATAATCCTCTAAAGCCTTCTTATCCAATACACGGCCATCAATTGGGTTCCCGAATGCATCAAGAACTGACCCAAGCAGCTCTTCACCCAAAGAAACCTTTAAGGGAGAGCCAGTTGAAATGATCTGAGTTTTTACAGACAAACCTTGAGATGGGCCATAAGGACATAAAATAGCTTCATGGTTTTTGATAGCAACAACTTCTGCAAGAATCATATGTCGACTGACAGGATCGACAAGTTCACAAACATCCCCAATTTTAGCATTATGTAAAATAGCTCGAACAATAGGACCACTACTTTCAACCAAAGTGCCATACTCTGTGCGAGGTTCTACTGCCGAAGCAATATTTTTTAAATGAGTGACATGATGCGATAAATTTATGTCGTGCTTCAAAGAGGTCATAACGAGGAATGCCCTTGAGAATATGCAAGTGCAAGCTCATCTATCAGTACTTTAATTTGCTTCTCTATCGTAATATCAACAGTACCATTTTGAGTGAAAATTTGAAACTCATTATGATTTAATTGATTTGAAGCCTCAATTCTATATATAGGTGTATTAGAGCTTGACTCTGGTGAATACAAACCGGAGTCTCTCAAAACAGCTTGTACTTCATCAAACTGCACAGGATGAATTTTTAGCGTAATCCCAAATTTCTCATGTAACTCATTAAGAGCTTTTCGAACCACTTGTTCAATAAGAAATCTGCTGTCCATCTCATTTATGATTTTATGTAAACAAGTATCAACAAGCTCAATAAGAGCATTATGAACAGACTGAATTTGAGTATGTAGGTGTATTTGATTGCCAAGAATATCTTTTAGAACATTTTCTTTTGCTTTATTATATTCTTCGTCACGGATCTGAGGTAAAATACCATCAGCATTCTTTTGAGCATTGGCTATAATATCGAGTGCTCTTTGTTCGGCTTTATCTGTAATCTCTTTTGCTTTTTGTTTTGCATCATTTATCAAATCAGTAGCATTCATTAATGATTGCGCAACATCAGCTTTTAAAATACGTCCATTTTGAGAAGAGCTATTTATTTCAGAAGAGCCATTTGTATCTAAAGTCATACCCAAACCCTTTATGACAAAACACGGTGAACTATAGCATGGACATTTGTATGAAGAGATGGCTGAATTATGTTTTGAGGGAGTAAATCTTTCGGTAAAAATACAACAAGCTTAGAGCGCCAGGTTTCTGGTAAAAAGAAAATCCATGTGAAAAAACATGCAATACCTTGTTGTTCTAAAATTTCTGTATCAACAAGAGAAATGTTGTGATCTTCATGTTGAGAAAGATCAGGAGCGACATCTACAAAACTCAGAGCTTGCCTTAAGGTATTTTTACCATAACGTGAAATAAGCTCATTACCAGATTGACTATTTAAAGCATCTTTAATGATATGGCTGTACCAGGCAAGACCCGCGTCCCGAAAAAGACGTGCGCCAGATTTACGTAAATAAAGTGGTACAAACTTTTTTTCATCATCAATTTCAAATTGGCTAGTGTTTATATCGTTAAAGCTTTGAGATTTGATAAAACGTTCTGAATACTCAAAGATCTCATTTCTTATGCGCGAAGAAAATCTTGGCGCAGCAAGTATGGAGCGTCTAAGAGTATCAGACGTAAGGGTTTGCCCCCAATGCTGTCGCCAACTTTCCTCAATATCATTTAAAGAAAATGTGAGCCATTCATCAATATCATGAGGGTTAGTTTCTACCAACATGATCACTTTGTTCCTTTTCTAGAGCGCAACAAAAAGGCCACTGCAATAAAAATGAAACTGATAATGAAGAAGATGTAAGCTAAGACTTCTCTATAATATGCATTCGACTTTGTTTGCAGAAGAAAGAAGTTATATTTATTAGGAAGTGAAGCTTTCACATTCTCAGTGCTAAGTTGTGCACTTGCTTCTTCAACAAACTTTTTTCTCTCAAGTGGATTAAAATTAGAATCTTTGTTGTCTTTAGGAAGCAGAGCAACTGTAACATTATCGTAAGTCAAGCCACTAACGCTATGCGAGATAAATTGCTTGATTTTAGGAATAAGATTATAAATCTGTCTATCCTGCGAATGAAGGATCATAACAGCAGCAGTTGGTTTTTCTTTTTCTTGCCCAAAACGTCTTGGCTCAGGGATCATAACATGAACACGTGCTGAGAGCACTCCATCAATATTTGATAGTGTTTGTGACAATTCCTGATTTATGGCAAAAATAAAGCGTGCGCGCTGTTCAAATGGGGTTTTAATCAAACCTTCATCAGAAAAAATATCTCCAAAAGACTTAAATTTTTTCCGAGGGTACCCTTTTTCAGATAATACTTTTACGGCTTTCGAAAAGTCAGCGACCTCAACAAGTAGAGAATAGTTTTTGTCACCATATTTTTGACGACTTGCCGAAATGCCATTCTGATCCAGCAATGTAATCATTGCGTTAATATCTTTTTCATCAATATCAGAATAGAGGGTTTCTTGGCAGGCAAATAAGAAGAGTGTTAAACAAAGAACACAGATTTTTGATAAAGTTTTCATAACCCAACTCACCACAAGTTATAGACTAACTTAACCATTAATTTAAAATCACAAAAAGGTATTTTATTGTCCACGCATGATTTGGTTCATTGAAGAACTAAAGCGCGAGCTAACCCCAAAGATCAAATGGTTCATAGTTGAAAATTGTAATTCACTTAAAAATGCATTTGTTATGTTCTCGATGTTATCTGAGTCTGGAGTATTACTAGACCCTGCATTTTCACGTTCTACATCAAGTCTGTGATTAGGAGTTTCAAACTGTTTCTTAAACGATAAGAAATTCTCATCATTAATCCTGTAAGTGTTTGAAAGCCCAGTTGAGTTAAGATTTCTTGCTCTATCTAACTCAAATACCTTATCCAATGCATTACGAAAGTCATTGTTCACAACATTGTAAGGCATATTACCAAACCCTGTCTCATTCATATATGCGACAGGGCTTACAGATTGTAAAATATTAATACCGCTCATGATGCTCAGCTGTAATTAAATAATGCCAATATCTTTTTTGAATTCTTGTTCAAGCATCTTTTGAGGACCAACTTGAGCCATAAATCCTACATGCGAAATAAGAGCACTTGTCATAGCTTCAGAAAATCTCTGATTATCTTCTTGTCCTTGAGCAGCTTGTTGAGCATTATCTGTTTGTTGATTATTTCCAAGACCAATTCCATTTAGTGCATTAGTCATTACGACCTCCTGTTTTTTAATTTAACACCATTATATGCTTTTTTCGTTTGGAATAAACCCGTAAAAATTACGTACGTAACTAAGGACTACGTAGATTCGCCAGTAGTAAGTTATTGCGCAAAAACACGAAGATTTATGTTAAATTATTTGGTGAAAAATAAGCATGACAGAGTAAGGTTTTGAAAACATGAAGACTAATAGATCTCACCAAATGAATATGACAAAACATTTTAAAGAAACACAATATTAATGACATAAACTATGCCTAAAATAACCGCTCCCCTACGTAGTGACTACTGATGCATTTACGTAGTGAATTGTATTAACGTGCTTGTGTTTTTATTATTGTAGCCTTTAACCAATAGGAGATTATAATGGCTAACGGAACAGGTTCTATTGAACAAATTACACAAAACTTCATCAACCAGATTAAAGCTGACCAAGCTGCGTTCCTTAAAAACAACGCAAAAATCCAAAAAGAGATGAACAAAAAATCACAGGCACAAGGCCTACCAAAACAGTAATGTTTTGTTGTGGGGCGAGGGATATACGTGGCTTCGCCCCATTCCTTTTTGAGTAAATTACAGCGTATCTAAAAAAAAATAACATAAATGCGATCACATATTTTCAGACAAGATTTGATTCTTGCATGCTTGCTCATCACAGTAATAGCTTTGATGGTCATCCCCCTGCCTCAGGCTTTAATTGATGCTTTGATAGGCATTAATATCACACTGTCTGTTTTATTGTTGATGGTTGCGATATATCTGAAACATCCGTCAGATTTCTCAACATTTCCATCCGTAATATTATTAGGTACAGCCTTCCGACTAGCTATTTCGATAGCAACAACACGTATGATTCTAACAGAAGCCGATGCTGGACAGATAATCGACACATTCGGTTCCTTTGTAATTAGCGGCAATTTGGTTGTTGGTTTGGTTATTTTCCTCATCATTACGATCGTACAATTTATTGTGATCACAAAAGGTTCTGAACGCGTAGCAGAAGTAGCTGCTAGGTTCTGTTTGGATGCGATGCCAGGTAAGCAGATGAGTATCGACGCAGAAGTGCGTGCAGGTACTATTGATAGTGAAGAAGGCAAGATAAAGCGTCAAAAGCTGGATAAAGATAATCAGTTCTTCGGAGCTATGGACGGCGCCATGAAATTTGTAAAGGGCGACGCAATAGCTGGAATTGTCATAACTGCAGTCAACCTCATAGGCGGAATTGTGGTTGGAATGGCAATTCATGGGTATACAATTGGAAGGTCATTAGAAGTTTATTCACTTCTGACAATTGGAGATGGCTTAGTTGCGCAAATACCAGCTCTATTTATGTCAATGAGTGCCGCAGCAATAATTACCAGAGTAACACACTCTGAAAGTTCTGATTTGGGTTCAGAAATTTCGTCTCAGATAACATCTGATCAACGGGCGGTTTTTGTAGCAGCTGCAGCATCTTTCGCATTTATGTTTGTTCCAGGCTTCCCATGGATAGTTTTCCTGACGTTATCTATGGGTTTACTTAGCATTGGGCTATATATCCGAAATCAAAAATTGAATAGAGAGCGTGAATTAGAAGAAGAATTAACGCAGCAAGAAGAAAGTGAACAAGAAACAGTTGAAGAGACAAATGAATTAGCGCCTCCTCCTTTGCGCGTAACGGATAGGCATGTTTTGAGGGTTGGTAAGGGATTATTTAACGCAATTGAAAGAGATAAGGGGCAAGAATATCGTGACACTCTTTATCGTCACTGGATTTCCCAATCAGGAATTAGCTTTCCTGCGTTTTCCATAATACAAGATAGCAACCTAAAAGAATGGGAGATGAGTATTGATTTCGATGCGGTTCCTGCATTTAAACATAATTTTAATTCTGACTGTCGTTTTCTTCAAACAACCTCGACGATTAATGATCTGCTGCCAGAAGGCAGTATGAGAACAGGAAATAATTGGCCATCTGAAGAAGGGTTTTGGATACCAACCACAGATGGCTTAGATCCAGAGCTCAAAAAAAATACGACACCAATTGGTCAGGCCATCATGTTGCCGTCTTTCAGAATTGCTGAAAAGTTTGCCGGACAGTTATTTTCTCGGGTCGAGCTGGGATATTTCCTACAAGGTATAGAAGAAAAAGATCCCTCAATGGTGAATGAGCTGGCAGAGAAAATTACGATCTCAAACCTGCATGATATATTAAGAAGACTAATTCAAGATGGAGTGCCTCTAAAACCACAAAGACTGGTTTTAGAAACGCTATATCAATGGATGATTAAAACAGATGATTTATCGATCCTGACTGAAGCAGTAAGAGCTGCGCTTAGAAGACAGATTTGCTTCTCTTTAGCTGACGAAAATGGAATACTCACGGGGATAATAATTGAGCCTTCAATTGAGAATGAAATTCGCAATATTATGAAAAGCTCTAGTTATACACCTGAGAGTGGTGCAGGGGATGCGATTAGCCTGCCTCCACATATTTCAGAACAAATCTTGCACGAGTTTTATAATTTACAATCTTCAAAAGTCGATACGAAGCGAAGGCTGGTTGTTATAACCTCTTCAGATATAAGAAAGACTTTGAGAAACTTCCTAGCCATAAATAACATACATTATCCTGTTATTTCCTATCAGGAAATATCTGCAGAAGTAAGAGCACATCCAATTGCTATGATAAGGTTAAAGAAGGAAGATATGAATAAGGGGAAAGCCGCGTAATAACTGGTGAGTAACTCAAATAATTATAGAAAGGTTAGGTTTTCTAACCTTTCTCGCCTTTAATGAATTCAATAAAGGCGTCAGCTGCAAGCGTAGGATCTTCATTGTCCAGCAGATCTTCGCCTGTAATTTTCTCAACACTCTTTGCAAACAAGTCTGGGTTACCTTCAAAATTTCCAGCAGCCAAATCATGAATGAGTTGTTGAGTAAGAGCAATATTCTCAATCTCTGCTCTTTGTTCTTTTTGTGCAGTTTTCAAACTTTCAGAAAACCTGTCTGCGCTAAGTGAACGAGAGTCATCAAAAGGTTTGTTTGAATCTCGAATTGATTTAATCATTTTAATCGTCCCCTAATTGCATCATTATTATATATAGTTCTGATAATCATGAATACAAAAAAATACGTTACCAAATTATTTTGTTAGTTCAGAATAAGTTTTCATGTTGAAATTTTTTATATAGGCAAAGTATATAAAAAGTTATTCTTTCTTTGAACGGAATTTCACATAATAATCAACGTCTTTGGCCTTAGTTTTTATTTTTCATGTCTGCCAACAACCTGTCATATTTATAGTATTAAGATGGATTATATTTAATTATGTACATAGATGGGGATTGGGACATTGACAAGGCTATTAGATAAAGAATCTTAAAAAAAAATAGGTGTATTTTTTTGGGTTAGTAACCAAAAATGGTTGCGGAGCGTAGCATAAATAATAAAAAAAATTCATTGGATGTATTGAAACTATGTCAGTCAATATCATTAGTATTCTAATAGCTGACGGTCACCCTCTATTTAGAGATGGTCTTAGGTCTCGCTTGGAAAAATATGAAGACTTTATGGTTGTAGCCGAAGCAACAGATGATAGAAACGTCTTGCTTGCGTGCAAAGAGTATAAGCCCAAGGTGATAATCATAGACATCTTCATGTCTAATTTCTTCGGCCTCAATAGCATTTCAGACTTGCATAGCAGTTCCCCAGAAACAAATGTTCTAATAGCGTCTGATAGCAATGATCCAATTGATGTACAGACTGTTTTATCTGATGGTGCCTCAGGATATATTCTTAAAAACTCATCCAGCACAGAGTTTATCAATGCAATAAGAGTGGTAGCGAACAAAGGGTCTTATCTTCCGTCCTCATTAATGAATGAATTAATTGAAGTGACGAAAAAGACCAATTCAACTGGAAATATGTTTGGTTTGACAACAAGAGAACTTGATATTTTAAAAGAGCTGGCTGTTGGAAAATGCAATAAAGAAATTGCACAAAGATTAGAAATTAGTGTTCGAACAGTAGAAACACATAGGCAAAATATTCGTCAGAAAACAGGAATGTACTCTAATACAGATCTCATGAAAATAGCAGATCGTCTTGGCTTAAATTTAAATGCAGCAGAAGTGTTGTGATAGGAAAAATGATGAGTAATCTGAATATAAAAGCATTCTGTTGTCTATTGATTATTTTGTTATCAGCTTCAGTAACTTATGCAGCTAATAAGACAGATGTTGTAGGTGAAAAAACAAAAAATAGCATCACCGAAACCCCAAAATTAAACAATAAAGATGAAGTTAATCTTTTTATCTTTGAAGACAAAATCACAAACATCCTGAGAGAAATATCTCGTCATAGAGGGATTGTTATAAAAATTTCCGATAAAGTAAAAGGTTACATTCGTAAGCGCAGGCTGAGCGGAACATTTAAGGCAACCTTAAATGAGTTATCGAGCGATCATGACTTTGAATGGTTCCTATACGAAAAAACTCTTTACGTATCTAACAAGTCAGAGAAGCAGACACATTTCCCTAAATTAGGAAAATTAAGCTATGATCAAGTTATTAAATCTATTCGCAGTTCTGGATTAGAGCTTGATCGTTTTCAAATCAAATTATTGGATGATAAAAACTCCATTATTTTATCTGGGCCTCCAAGCTATGTCGCAATTGTAGAGACAATCATTGAGACCCTGCAATTTCCAGGTAAGGATGCCAAAAAGCGTATTGCTCAAAAAATTCCTACAGTTTTGATCTACAAAGGCAGCAAGTTATACAGAGTAAGACTTGGCAAGAATCAAAGAGAAACTGAAGAGATCAAGACAAAAGAAATTAAGAATAAAGAAATCAAAAATAAAGAAATAAAATCAGAATAATCTTATAAATTTAGATCGATAAACTCGGCTAAATAAGAATTGGTATTGTGTCATGTTAAAAGATATTTTTAAGTCTCTTGCACTAGTTAAAACTTTGACCATTGTCATAGCTATAGCAACATCAACTGCTGCAAGTTATATTTATTCAAATTCAGGTCAGACAACTCATAAATTTGAAAAAAAGGATGCAAGTCGGCTTGAAGATAAGACGAGATTAAAAGTTACTAACCCTATCAAAGCAGTTCAAAGAATAGATCAACAGATAGAAAAGACTGTAGCTTTAGCAAAATTCTCTGACGATGATGAGGAGAGCAGAAGCAACCCATTACCTTATCGTCTTCAATTAAGAGGAAATAAAAGTACGATTAGGTTAACTCTTAATAAGTCAGACACAATTCAAACTCAGGAAGTATATTCAACAGCACTTATCGGTAATTCCGAAATTGCAGATGTGATCCCTCTGTCTGAACAGTCATTGTACCTGATAGGTAAAAAAATCGGGACAACACGCCTGACGGTCCTAGATAAAAATAAGAAAATCATTGGTATTGTTGAGGTAGAAGTCAGTTATGATTTAGAACAACTGCAACAACAATTCACTGAATTATTACCAAATGCACAAATTACAGTTAAGTCAATAAATGGAAAAATATTATTGACAGGAACAGTTCCAGATAGCCAATCCTTACAGCAAGCAATCGCAATCTCCCGTGAAATTGCTCCTAAATCAGTAACCAGCACTCTTGCTGTCGCAAGTCCTCAGCAAGTTATGTTGGAAGTGCGCTTCATAGAAGCAAATAGAGAAACAACAAAAGATCTCGGTGTTGGTTGGAACGTTGTAGCAAACAAGTTTGTCGGAGCAACCTTATTAAATAATGTGGCAACAAATACTTTGGAAGTTGGGCAAGGCATTGCAAGGTTGCTACAGGACGGTTTGATCTCAAATAATACACCTTTTGGAACGGCTGTTGCGAGACTGTTAAATAATGGTGTCAAAGCTGATTTGATCATTCAGGCTTTGGAAAAGAAAAACCTAGCACGCAGACTAGCTGAACCTAACTTGATTGCACTGTCTGGCGATAAAGCATACTTTTTAGCTGGAGGAGAGTTTCCATTCCCAGTACCAGGCGAAAACAATGTACCTTCAATTCAATTCAAAAAATTTGGTGTCGGACTGACGTTCACTCCATATGTTCTAAAAAATGGTTTAATCAATTTAAGGATTGAGCCAGAAGTAAGTGAATTAGTTCCAACAAATAGCATCTCAGTTGCAGGAACAGTAGTTCCAAGTATCCTAATCAGAAAAGCCAAAACAACAGTAGAGCTCAGAGATGGACAAAGTTTCGCGATTGCAGGTCTATTGCAGTCAAATAATATTAAACTGGCCGAGCAATTACCATGGATTGGGGATGTACCAGTAGTTGGTTCTCTCTTCCGAAGTTCATCTTTCCAAAAGAATGAAACAGATCTTGTGATTATTGTGACGCCTCGTTTAGTTAAACCTGCAGTGCCAGGGCAGGTCTTGGCAACACCGCTGGATAGCCGTGTCGCGGCAAACGATGTTGAATTCTTCTTAAATGGTAAGCAAGAAATAAAGCCAAACAAGCCAGAACCTTATAAGGGACATCTGCTTAGATCTGATAAATCAGTAGACTATACTGAGAAGAAATATAAAGAAGAGCCTGAGATACCTGTACCGTCCAGAAGATATGGATCAAAAAAACAGAAAATAGACGCAAAGCCCGTCAAAACAAATAAACCTAACTTTATTTTACCAATCAGAAATAAACAGAAAAAAGAACAAAAAACAGTAAAGATCCAACGCGAAGAGAGTGTATTTGATGATGTTAACTTTTAAAATAGACTTTCTAGCAACTAAGATTCAAATTATAGCTTTGCTATCAGTAATCTTAATGGCACTAGCAGGGTGCAATCAAGAGAGATATGGTACTGCGAATACAAATTTGGGTGACTCTGTAAGAAAAAATCAGGCAATACATACGATTGATACTTGGCCTAAATATGCGAAAGATACCAATTTTAAATCAGATGGTAAAAGAGCATTACGAACAGCTGAGGAGTTTAGCAAGTCTCGCACCCAACAAGACTCAGAAACAAATACAGATGCCAATCAGACATCTGGAAATGGAAATCAAAAAGTTGATAGTACAAGCGATAATAAGTATCAATAATTAAAACAATAAGAAATTAATCTGTTATGTTGAAATTTAATAGTACGCGTATACCCAGCAGCAAAAAGACACACTCGCAGAATATTTGTAAAGTTTCATGCCTTATAGGTTGTATGATCATTTTATCATCATGCGATGCTATGCATAAAACGGTCGACACGTCTGTTGGTGCAATTAAAAAATCACAAGAAGATCAAACTCAACCACTCTCGAAAGCCGAAGTTGCTTTTGTAAATGGAGACTATGGCAATGCGGAGAGATATTATAGAAAGAGCGTTGAAAAGTCCCCAAAAAATGCAGATGCATGGTTAGGACTTGCTGCAACTTACGACAGGCTTCGCCAATTTAAAAAAGCAAATCGTGCATACACGATCACGATTGAACTGGACGGATATACACCTGCGGTTTTGAATAATCTGGGATATCACTACATCCTTAGAGGGAAATATAAAAAGGCACGTAAAACACTAACAGCTGCCATTAAAATAGATCCAGGTAATGAAGTTATTCAAAACAATATTGATATTCTAGATCAAGAAGAAAAAAGAAACAAAAAACTCGTTAAAGCTCAACGCTAAATTATTGCATTCAAGTAACGATTTGTTTCATAAAAGACGAGCAGGCTAGAGCTATCAAGGTCCTGATGCATAGTAATATCTATTGTAAACTTTCCATACCGCAACAGCTGTTTCTAATATCAAATGCATTTTAGCAAAATAATAATGTATTTGCTTAAGGTCGTAACTCAGCACCACCACAATTAAGGATATTTCAATGCCAATTAAAAAGAGCATCAGAAAAATATTCTGATGCTCTCAAATCATATAATGAATTCAAAAAAGCTGTTTGCTTTATGAATTAGCGTGATCAAATGGTGGTCTATAGCTTAATGTGAACATACCGCCATTTGAAATCACAGGTGATAACGCAAATGGGTTGAATGAGAAAAGAGGGATATCTTGAGGCTGACCACCATTACCTTGGTAACCTTGGCCCTGATAACCGCCTGCAGTTTGTGAGCTTCCACCACCAAATTGATTGTGGTTAGTAAAGCAAGTGTCGAACAAACCACCAACTTCGTAGTCTTTATAAGTGCCTTCAATAACACCTTCACCTTGGTAACCAGTGCCTTTATCAACTTCACCGTCACCATTAGCAACCTGTCCCCAAAGACCGTGAGGCATAACACCATCAGCGTTTACATTGTCACTTTCAAAAGCAATGTTTAGGTGATCTTTACGAACATCAACTTCCATCTTATATTCTTCGGTCTGGATAATGATTTTACCGTCTTTTTTCTCAACAAATCCGCCGTCAATTTCACATCTGTGGCCTTCAGAAATTTCTTGACCATTAACGGTTGTCGTACCGTCAGTTGCAATGTGAATTTGGTCGCTACCGCTAGTAATACCAAGATCTTTAATTACTGTAGCAGTTTTACTGTTCTTCCACTGGCCAAAAGTACCATTAACTTGAAGGTCTTGATCAGAAAGAAGGTTATAAGTTTTACCAGCTTCACCTTGAACGTCATATTTATCAGTTACACCTTCACCGTCAGTGTGTTCGAAGTGTGGGTCACCCCAAATACGACCTTTAGCAGGAACAACCTTATCTTGGTCACCTGGGCACTCACATGGATCTGGTTCTGGAACTGGCTGGTGATGACAGCAAGGAGGCTCTGGCTGAACTGGAGGGCACTGAGGACGACAAGGATTGCATGGACGGCAAGGAGCACATGGGCCACACGGGTTTGTATCACCACCACCGCAAGGAGGTTTTGGTTTGCTGCATGGGTTTCTGCGCTCACAGCCATTTTGACCAGGCTGCTCTGGGCCACATGGATTGCATGGGCCACATTTTCCACCACAGCCACCAGGCTCTTTTCCGCCAATTTTACCATCGCCATTGATATCAATTTCAATGCCTGCATGATCTTTTAGAAGTTGTTCAATACCATCGGTCAGGGCTTGTACATTAATACCACCACCCTGGTTTAATCCTGGAATTCCTGTCATTGTCTGATCCCTATACTTGATAAATTTTAACGTTCTAACTTTTGTTATAAAATCTCATCATGATGGGATCATATCTCAACAAAGAAATAAAAAATATTGTGGTTGACTACTTACGTCTCTACGTAATTACTTAAAGCTCTAATCGGCACACGTAGGTAATATTACAAAATCATAAAAAAGAAAAAAATAGATTGTTATAAGTGCATAAAATATAATGGAAAAAATATCAGAAGGTATGCCATTGCTACAACAATTCTAGGACCTGGAAAATAAGGAAAAATAATTTTATTTATTAACTTATTGTCTGGCTTTTAATTTTAACGTCCCTCGATATTGAGAAATTTCAATATTATTTAAAAATGACATCCCTAATAAAACTTGATTCCCCTTAAAACCAGGACTGATGGAACCGAGAACATTTGTCATAACAATATCACCAACTTTGACTTTTTTCAAAATTGTTGAATAGGATATCGCACGACCATTCGCAGTTTGTGTATATTGCACTGCGCCTTTACGTAATCCCATTTTATTAGCAAGCTTTTCTGGAACAGCAACAGTGGTTGCACCTGTATCGTAAAGGAAATAAACTTTTTTATCATTAATTTCGCCTCGAAATACAAAATGACCATTCGGGTCCGCTTTGACAGTCACAACTGTGTTTCGCCCCTGAACAATTTGGCTTTGAGGAATCTGATAGGGAGAAAAATGAAAACCTAGATAGGCAATAGCTCCCAAAAAAAATATCCATACCAATGTGTTTGTTGTCGAGTCCATTAAATCAATCCTAGTTATAAAAAACAATTATATTCTCTTTTTTACGAAAACAGAATTATTTCTTAGATAAAATTACTAATAAAACCAATATCAAAAAAAGTGATTATTCCTTATTGCATTTACAATATAGCTCCAGAAATAAAAAAGCAGTCCCAATTTATGATTATTGGGACTGCTCGAAAAACATTATTTTTTTTACGTAATATAGTATTATTCTATATCCTAGTAGTAGTAAGAACAACCTTTCCAGCGCATGCACTTACGGTATGTATGTCCATAACCAAATTCGTGACGGCAATGGAAGTGCACCTTACGGCAGTGGTGACGTTTATAATACTTTTTCTTTGGCTTATAATACTTCTTACGAGGCTTATAATGATGCCCATAACCATGACCATAACGGTGTTTTAGGCAACGACGATATCTCCAAGTACCCCATCCCCATCTGTGAGCACATCTTTTACGCTGCCAGTATTTATATGAATGATGTACCTTCTGTAATAGTGAAGATGTTGAAATATCAGTAGAAACTGCTTTAGTTGCAGTGAACTGTGCGGCTTGAGCAACCGAAAACAAGCCAAATAATGCAATCACAAAAGTGAAAGCTATGAAAATAGACTTACGCATTAAAAATCTCTCCTTTGAAGTGTTAAATGTTTTTCTACACGCTAAAAAATGTATAATTATTTTTATGAACTCAGTGTGAACCGTGTATTTAACAACCATAAATCTATGATTCACTAGGTTTGAAAACACTTAGAATATAGAAATTTTATCATTTAAGATGAAAATCGTAATCTAACAGAAAAAATAAGGCAATTGTCTTGGAATTTACCAAATTCAGAGTTATATCGACATATAACGACCATTTGAAATGAATTGATAATAGTAACGTCTAAAAAAGAGAATTTTTTTAAAAAGCAAATGACATAGGGAGATTTGTCAGATGAAAACAACTTTTGTAGCAGTGGTAGCTTTTTTAGCTATGATTTTTTCAAGTTTTGCTCAAGAGAAGCCAGCAAAAATTACAGGTGCTCAAATTTCTGAAGCGATCGCTACAATTTCTGCTTTTGCTAAAGACAGTGCAAAAGTTAAGAAATATTGTGAAATGCTTGCACTAGGTGCCAAGGCTGACGAAGCACTTGAGAAAAAAGACGAGAAAAATGCTGAACAATATGGTCAGCAAGCTGATGCAATCGCAAAAACATTAGGTGAAAGTTTTGACAAAGCCATGGGCATCGTTTCTTTCGTTAACCCAGAAGAAAAGTCAAGCGAAAGTCTTTTCAAAGCAGTTGACAGTCTAGATGCAAGCTGCGGTAAAGGTTAATAGAAATTAGATCATTAACGACTAAAGAACGGTCAGATATTTTATCTGGCCGTTTTTTTTTGCTTTACATCACAAGGACTATTCTTGAGAGGATCAGTTACAGATAACAAACCTGTGAACAGAATGTTACTCGACAAAATGGATAAATTATAGGACTTTAGTCTCGGATTTTTGGCAAATCATACAAGGTCGATCAATGCGTTTCATGATTGCATTATTGATTATAATAACATTCTCAGCTATTTCTGAAGGGAAAGCTGCGGAAAAGGTTGCGACCTATGATAAGGCCTCAGTCTCCAAATTAACCACTGTCCCTAAAAAAGAACATTGTTGCTACAAAACGTCAAAATGTACAACATCCACGCTTTATATTGTCCTGCCGAAAGCAACTGATAACTGCTTCGATCAACAAGGGCGCACTCTACATTCTCCCTATACTGATGAGTTGGCGTTGGGACAGTCTCCAGAAATCTCACCACCTCCTCCAAAACAATCAGCATAACTCCCATTCTTTTTTTTAATTTCGTTAGGTGTGTTTGAAAAACACAAAATAATTAAGCATGTAATTATAACATGGAGTCATATCTATGCTGAATAGCTCATATCTTGAGAAAGATTTTAGTTTCGACAATTCGCAGATAAAAGATGCCTGGACGGCATTTGCCTTAAGGTTAGGCATTGGAAGTGTTTTCATATTTGGTGGATGGAATAAATTTTTTAAGCTAATAGACCCAGACACCCAATCAGCCTTGGTAGGCAGTTATATGGGAAGCGCTGGCTATGTAAATTCTTTCTTCACGCAGTATTTGTTTACATCAGACGGTGTCTTTACCCCCTGGATGTTCTTAACATTACTTTCAGGATTCGAATTACTGTCTGGAATAATGATAGTCTTAGGGCTATTGGTTCGCCCCTTGGCATTGATTTATGCATTTCTTGTGTGGACCTTTGTCATGGCCCTGCCAGTTGTAACCACCCCAGGAGTTGAAGTCTCAAACAAAACATATCTAGCACCCGCAATCTTGGTTCAAATCAGGGACATTACTCTGTCTGGACTATTGTTTATGCTCTATAATTTAGGGTCAGGTTTAAGAAGTCTAGACGAGAAAATTTTTGGTCCAGAATCCATAAAGTCGATAGCCAAATGGGAACATTTAGGTCTGCTTTTACGATTATCATTAGCAGCCATGCTTCTTGTTGCAGGTTTTTTTCATGGCATGGCGAACATAAAGACCTTTGACATTCCTTCAATCCTTCTAATTATTGCAGGACTGGCAATGTTAGTTGAAGAGCGTGCCGCCAGGATTGCAGGAGGTGTTCTTGCTCTGATGATGCTGTATTATATGTTAAGTAAACTCTCACTCGACAAATCCTTGATTGGGAATCTGAACGCGATAAAGAGAGAATTTGCTTTCCTAGCAGGTGGACTTGTTCTGGCATTAAGAGGCGGAGGAGATTTATACACTCTAAGATCTATATATCTCAGATTATACAACTCAAGCATGATAGCTTTGAAGAGAATGACAAATGGTGAAACATTTCAAACTCGATCAGTAAAGCCATAAAGCTAACATTGTAATTTATTTTATAAATCTCATATTTTGATATCAGATTTTAAAAGGCGTTAGAGCGTGATCTTGTCTTAGAGGCAAAATGATGCTCTAACATGTCAAATGAGATAAATTATAATAAAAGATAAACACTCAGAAAAAATCAAAAGAGGTATCATGCCAAAAAATAGTAGAAATTTATTCTGGCAACTCTTATCGGTCATTAGCGTTACATCATGTCTTGTAATATCATCAACAGCGATTGCTTACAGTGATTTTGCGGATGATGAATTTGCAAGTTTATTTGGGGAGTTTCCGCAGGATAAAGAAGTGAACACTGCAGTGCAGAATGAGACATCTCAATCTGGCGCGGTATCATCGTCCCCCCTCGCACATGACTTATTATTGCATAAAAATTCTATCAAACGTATGGACGATGCAATTACAAGGCTCAAAAAAATAGTCAAGTCAGGCGGTTGGCCAACTTTAAAACCAAAAGGCACAAGGTTAAAATTAGGTGATCAAAATAAAGAAGTAGTAGCATTAAAAAAGCAGCTCATAAAACAAGGTGATTTAAAATCTGAATTACAACATTTTGCAAATAGTTTTGATGACGATTTAGAAAGAGCACTTATAAATTATCAAAAACGTCATGGACTAAGACAGTCAGGTTTTGTTGATAGATTAACAAGACGCGCTTTAGCAATCTCTGCTAGAACACGTTTAAAACAAATGCAAACAAATAAAACACGTCTCAAAAAGGCCCTTAAGAGTAAAAAAGGCAAACGTTATATTGTTGTAAATGTACCAGATTACACGCTCCAGGCGGTAAATAATGACAAAATTGAATTGATTAGTCGTGTCGTTGTTGGCAGAAATGACCGACAGACACCGGTAATCAACTCCACAATTTATGGCGTCAATTTTAATCCTTATTGGCATGTCCCACAAAGTTTAGTCGTAGAAGATTTAATTCCACAGCAACTGAAAAACCCCAAATTTATAGAAGATCAAAAACTTCAGATTTTTAATAAATGGGGTGGAAAGACGATTAATCCAAAAACGATTAACTGGCGTTCAGCTGCGGCCAGGTCATATAAGTTTCGCCAGCAACCAGGAGATCATAACGCGCTGGGTCTTATAAGAATTCATATGCCAAACGCTCAAAATGTATATCTGCATGACACACCAACCAAAAAACTATATGCCCTAAGAGCAAGAGCTTATAGCGCAGGATGTGTTCGTGTTGAGAAAATTAGAGATGTCGCCGATTGGATTCTAAAAGATCAGAAAAAATGGTCCAGAACAAAAATTCAAGAAACCATTAAATCGGGTAAGCGTATCGATGCCATGTTTAAGAAGGGCTTGCCTGTGCAATTTGTATATGTAACGTCCTGGGTAGACTCTAAAGGGAAACAACATTTTCGTAACGATATTTATGAAAAAGACCCTAAAGTCTCTCATGTCGCCCATAAACCAAAGAAAAAAATCAAACAAACATCATTATCACCTTGAGTGAGGCGGTATCAGGAGAAGGTATAATATGCCTTCTCCTAAAAAATATACAGAGTAGATCTCTCAACATTGATTGCTTTTCCCAATTCTCAAGATCTAAAGGGCATCAGCTTTTATTCTCACTATCAAACAATAAGCTGCCGTACTGATTATGCATGACAATATATCTAACACTATAGTGTTGTAGAATTAGGGTAAAAATGATAAGGCTGGACTTTGATAAAATAAAAGAAAAAATATAAAAATGTTGCAGCCCAATACAGAATTTAAAAACTACAAAACGAGAAAATATTTCTCAGCTTTAAACGGTCTAAGATTTATATCAATCCTTGCAGTCTTATGGCACCACACCACTGATTATCATGACGGTATTCTAGGGCTGGGATACCTTGGCGTAGATTTATTTTTTATTATTTCAGGCTTTTTGATTACAACTCTTTTATTACGAGAGCGCGAAAAAACAGGTAAAATTTCTATTTATAATTTTTACATGAGAAGATCTTTAAGGATCTTCCCGATCTATTATCTGACAATTATATTCGTTTTCTTTTATCTGAATTTCGTAAACTCAGACCCAAGCCAAAATGGGCTCATTCCATACTATGTATTTTATTTGTCAAACTTCCTAACAGAGCATGCACAAAACCTTGATATAACTTGGTCACTGGCAACTGAAGAACAATACTATCTTATATGGCCAGTTTTGCTCATTCTCTTTAGAAACAGAATAGTCTGGGTGATATTAATTGCGCTGTTTGTTTTATGCCAGCTAATAAATTATGGCGTTTTTGATAATGTCATTGCAGGTCTTTATGGTCTGCAAAAACTTCCAAGTATGGCAATTTTAGAAACCACATTCGCGCCAATTATTTTAGGCTCGGCAATAGCCCTTCTTTTGCATCATGAAAGATCTTTTGCCATTTTTCATTTTGCGACAAAAGCAAATTGGTTTGCACCATTAATCGGCAGTCTTCTAATTGCAATATTCATGATCCTGCCAGCAGACATTTCAGGGACACCACGTGTGATCATACACCTGCTAATGACAGCTTTCCTTTTAGCGTTGGTCTTAAAGGAAGATCAAACTCTAGTATCTGTCCTAAAATGGCAACCGATCGATTATATAGGAAAAATCAGCTATGGCATTTACATATATCATATGCTGGTCTTGCATGTGCTAAGAATAGTTTTCGAAAAAATAGATCTTCAAAGTCCCATATTATTTTTCATAGTTGGAAGCTCAGTCACAATTCTTGTTGCTGCATTAAGCTATAAATTTATTGAAACACCATTGCTGGATCTGAAAAAAGCTTTCCATGCAGATACAGATTTAAAATCCCAAACAAGTTTAAAGCCAGTCGAATAACCCTAAGAGGCATAAAAAAGTCACTTCTTTTTGTTAATCATATCCAGAATCAGGACAAGAACAGTGAGTTAAATTAGTACATTATACTTGTAAATCATTCGCTTGATGCGAGCAGAGTTTTTAAAGCGAGAAACGAAAAAATAATGACAATAGAAATAAACCAATCCGACGTGCAAGTTAAAAAATTCTGGTTTATCGTACCACTGAAAGCAAAATCAGTATCAAAGAATTGGGAACAGGTTTGTAACAAGCTTGAAAAGACGCTGTCGTCTATTCTAAAGCAGACGAATTCAAGCTTTGGTGTTATCGTTGCATATAATGATATGCCTATTTTGTCTCAATACATAACGGACAAAGTTAAATTTATAAAAGTTGATTATCCTGCCCTTACAAAAGACTCAACACGTTGGCAAAAAGAAGCAGATAAATTATGTAAACAGGCTATTGCACTAAGAGAGGTTGCGGACGAAAGTATAGAATATTATATGTTTGTAGATGCAGATGATTACGTATCGTCAACAATCGTAGATGAAACTTTCTCCACAAAGCCAGCCACAGGCATAATGTTGAAATCGGGAATAATACTTGATGAAAAAAGCCAGCGAGCCTGGAAGGTATCACGTTTTAATGATTTATGTGGGACGTCAACAATCTTTCGTTTTAAAAAAGAGATTATTAGCCAATTGCCAGATGAGATTAAACTCGATACGTCCAATGAAGATTTCATGCCATCGTTCATAGGTAAAATTTTTAGTCTTGATCAACATAATCAACACGAAAAATATGCCAAAGAGCACGATTTACAATTCGATGAATGGCATGAGCCCCACGCTGTATACTTGTGGGGATATGGAGATCAAACGAATGATAGTGGAGTTTTTCATTTGAGCCTTGGCAAAAAAATCCGTCATTACCTCCCAGCTTTTTTTTCAAAGGGCAAGCGGTGGCAACCAGTAAGATTTGATAATCGCTTGCGCGAAAAGTTTAATCTCTTTTAAGAAAAACTCATAGTTAACAACTGCGACCCAAGGGATACGCCAATATTGTTAGAGTTCAGTTATGTCCTATTATTTCCTGGGCTGATTTCGTCAGCTTGCTCAAGCTCTCGAACAAATTGATTTTCGGCAATATTCTTACCTATCGGCTTCTGGTCAATATCACCATCTTGCTTATCACCAGTATCTTCTTCTGGCTCGACCCCATCCGCTTCATCATTACTGTTCTCTTCAATATCTTCAGTTTCTTCAGCAGTGATATGGTTATTCTCTTTCAGGCTTGTATCAACTTTTCTGTTGGGGTCTGCTGTCTCTCCATTGATTTCAGGATCAGTCGTTGCAGCTTGGGCCGTATCATTATTAAAAGTTGGCTCAACAACTGGGGCAGGTTCTACGATTGGGGCAGGCTCAACTTTCTCTATGGTGCTATCATCAGGATTTAACTCAGGTGCATTTAAGTGTTCATTATTTATAGGAGGTTCAGGGTTTGTATCTACGAGAACTTTCTCAACATTCTCACCATCATCGTCCTTATCATCATTGCCATCATCTTCTTCGCCGATAACCTCTGGCTCAATGATCTGATCATCAACTAAAGCTGGGTCAGGTTCAACTTTCTCCCCAATGCCATCATCCCCCCCATCATCGTCATCTTCACCATCATTTTCTTGCGTAGTACCTTCAGCTCCATGCATTTGATCATAAGCTATAGCTTTTTTAGATTTGTCTTCTTTAAAAGCAGCGCCGTCATCGTCAGTATCACCGTCTTCGTGATCATCAGCTTCATCATTATCAGCCTCATGAGTGTACTGATAAGACTTAAGAAGCTCATCTTTAATATCTTTTTCTGCTATAAGATCTGTCTCATACCCTGCCGTGTCCGTAAGAATAACAGGAGATTTGCGTGAGTCATTCGCTTGCGCCATCAAAGACATTTTATTGATTTGTCCAGCAAGCTCTTTTTGGGTGACGTCATTGTCATATTTTGCGAGATCCGTAACCCCTTGGACAGGGTGTTTTGGGTCTGATTTCTGCATATAAGCTAGGGTTTTATCGTCATCATCTCGGCCAACATCAGAGTGTCCCCTCTGGGTAGCAAGTTCCCTAGTTGTTCCAGAACCAGGATGATCATCATCAATTTCTCGTCGTCCAGTCTCCCCCATAGGAAGACGTTTTTGACCTCTGCGAACACCCTCTACTTCATCAACCATATTCAAAAACCTGATATACTAGTGAAATCATTATAAAATTGACCATAAGATATCATTTTGTGGCCACTCAGTACCATACGTAATCATTACTTACGTAGTAGCCTGAAGAAATCTAAGTATCATCTTTCTTCTGTGTGCCGTCAGATCTCAGAAAATGAACAACTCTAAAATATTAACAAAAAAATAACTATAACGAAATGATCAACCTATTGAATTTATTGATATAAAAAACATGAAAAAAGTTATCCTCACGCTTTAAACCTCCCATATAATGGTAAGCGTCTGTTTGAGGCAGAGGTTTTATGCATTAATCGATTGAAAGACCTCCAAGCCTCTTAAGCTGTTCCGAGGTCATATTAGGTAAGGACATGCTAGACCTCCGAGGCAGTTTTATGTTCCGTAACAGCAACAGACCACGAGCATGGGTTTTTCACCCCTGGTCACCCACAAGGCATAGGATACCTGTCGCGGAATCAAATGATTCCACAACACTTTAACCAGCAGGGAGCCTATGCAAATTTTCAGAGGCGAAAAGCCCATTGCGCCGTTGGTCAGAATAACTTCTGATCAACGATGGATCATAGCTGATAATTAAAAAACAGCGTTTGAGAATTTACAACCTGGTATGCTTTTAAGCTGCCGGGCTATCGGTGCTTGTATTTTTGTTTCAAAATCGAGAAAGGAAAAAGCTTGGACAATAAAGAATGCGAAGGCATTCTTTTGCGGACCCCGGCGCTAAGCGCTGCGCCTGTGCAGCGATTTGCGAAGCAAATTCGCGTGAACTCAAAAAACTGCCGGGCTATCGGTGCTTGTTAAATTGGTTAGTCATTACCTTTCTCACCAAAAAACAACCGATCCAAGGAGAACCGATCATCAGAGATAAACACCAACATAATAAGTGAAGCAATTGCCACAGTCGAAGACGGGAAGAACAGAATTTTCCGCGAAGCCTCATCCACCAAATATAACCCGAAAGGATCAAGAATAAACTTCCAGATCGCCAAAGTCCCAAGGACAAGAACAACAGCTTGAAGTGTATAAGTAACCTTGCGGAAGAGCCCCAATATAACAAAAACCCCAAGCACCACTTCACCCCAGCCAAGCAATGGCTGAAGATACTCAGCACTTAAAATACCTTCATAATATTTGTCCGAAACCTGTATCGCCTTTGCCCCAGCCATCACTTTAACGAGGCCCCAAATGATGAGAAGAAGGCCCAAAGTTGTTCTGAGTGCCAATAATAGAGTAGCTTTCATAGTATTTGTCCTAGGGTGTTTATCATGCCTAATGAGTTGGATATATCTAAGGAACAATATAGAAGTGTATAAGATAAACACCAGTATCAAATGTATATCTAACGAGAAATTGAAGTGATATTTATTTGGAATTAATTTTCCGTAACAGAGGCACAGACCTCCCCTCATAAAAAAAGCCGGACAAAAGCCCGGCTTTTAAAGTCTGGTATTTTTATTATTATTATTATTATAAAACCGCACCAGCTTTGAGCTCTTCAAGTTGGTCAAGAGCAGCCTGGGTCATAAGTTTTGTATCTTGGTCTGTGGCTTCTTGAAGTTCGCCTTGAACCTTATCAATTTCTTGGTCAATAGCAGCTTTGTCAAAGTCAGTTAGGTCAACAGCTTGTTGAGCCAGAACTGTCAGACCATTCGCATTCACATCCGCAATACCACCACGAACATAAATGCGTTTCTGAACAGAATAATCTGCATTCAAGACCTGAAGAATGCCAGGACGCAAAGTTGCCAGAACAGGAGCATGCTGAGGCAGAACCCCAAAGTCACCTTCTACACTCGGAACAACCACATGCTCAACCTCTTCAGAGATCAAACGTTTCTCTGGAGACACAAGTTCAAATTTAAAAGTGCTAGCCATTGAGCTTCGCCTTTACAACTTAAAATTCATTCACCTGTCAGGAAAACTCCAAAAGAGACTTCCTGGACGATAACGATCACTAAGTGATCGTTTGAGGACCTCGGGCTTGTTAGCCCGCCCCCGCGGAGCGATTTGCGTTAGCAAATTCGCGTGAGCGAGAAAACTATATAACGATCACTAAGTGATCGTTTGAGGACCTCGGGCTTGTTAGCCCGCCCCCGCGGAGCGATTTGCGTTAGCAAATTCGCGTGAGCGAGAAAACTATATAACAATCACTGAGTGATCGTTTGAGGACCTCGAAGCCCGTCTTGCAATAGCAAGAATATGGACGATGAAGAATGCAACAGCATTCTTCTGAGAACTAGCGCCATTGAGGCGCGCAGCCTGCGTGGCGCTTGAACGCACACATAAGATTAAATTAAGCAGCTTCCGAAGCCATTTTCTCAGCTTTAGCAATTGCTTCTTCCATAGTACCAACCATGTAGAAAGCTTGCTCTGGAAGATGGTCATAATCACCATTACAAAGACCTTTAAAGCCTTTAATTGTATCTTCAAGTTTCACAAGGACACCAGGCGCACCAGTAAAGATCTCAGCAACATGGAATGGCTGTGACAAGAAACGCTCAATCTTACGAGCACGAGCAACAGTCATCTTATCTTCTTCAGAAAGCTCGTCCATACCAAGGATTGCGATGATATCTTGTAGAGCTTTATAACGCTGCAAAATCTCCTGAACCTGACGAGCAACCGCATAATGCTCTTCACCAACAACACGTGGCTCAAGAACACGAGACGATGAATCAAGCGGGTCAACCGCAGGATAAATACCCTTCTCAGCAATCGAACGAGAAAGAACCGTTGTTGCGTCCAAGTGCGCGAATGTCGAAGCAGGCGCTGGGTCAGTCAAGTCGTCAGCTGGGACGTAAACGGCTTGCACCGAAGTAATCGAACCTTTGGTTGTCGTTGTAATACGCTCCTGCATACCACCCATATCTGTTGCAAGTGTTGGCTGATATCCCACCGCAGAAGGAATACGACCAAGCAGGGCAGACACCTCAGAACCAGCCTGAGTAAAGCGGAAAATATTATCAACGAAGAAAAGAACGTCCTGCCCTTTGTCACGGAAATCTTCCGCAATTGTCAAACCGGAAAGAGCAACACGAGCACGGGCTCCTGGAGGCTCATTCATCTGACCATAAACAAGTGAACATTTAGAGCCTTCACCGCCCCCTTCTTTGTTCACATTTGATTCGATCATCTCCCAGTAAAGGTCATTACCTTCACGTGTTCTCTCACCAACACCAGCGAAAACGGAGTAACCACCATGGCCTTTCGCGATATTATTGATCAATTCCATAATCAAAACGGTCTTACCAACACCGGCACCACCGAACAGACCAATCTTACCACCTTTTGCATATGGTGCGAGAAGATCAACGACTTTAATGCCTGTCTCAAGAATTTCTGATTCTGTAGACTGTTCAATAAAGCTTGGAGCTTGAGCATGAATAGGACGCTTTGTGTCATAAGAAACAGGACCAGCATCATCCACTGGGTCGCCAACCACATTAAGGATACGCCCTAGAGTGCCTTCGCCAACAGGAACGGCAATTGGCTCTCCAGTATCCGCCACATCTTGACCACGAACAAGACCTTCAGTCGAGTCCATCGCAATTGTGCGAACCATATTTTCACCCAAATGCTGAGCAACTTCAAGAACCAGGCGGGTTCCTTTATTCTCTGTTTCAAGTGCATTCAAAATTGCTGGTAGATGACCATCAAACTGCACGTCAACCACCGCGCCCATCACTTGTCGGACTTTACCGACTTGGTTTTCTGCCATTTTGACTTCCTCGTGTTCGTCACTTTCAACTGAGGCCATTTTCCTATAATTGTTTATTCGTTTACTTCAAAATTTATATCTCAAGTTTCCGAAAAAGTGTTCAAGTCTTGTGCTGTCTTAATTGCGGATGCAAATAATGTTGCTTTATCTTTATCATCTGTTCCAAAAACCAGCTTTTTGTCAGGGCTTAAAACAACAACTTCATACCATTTAACGTTCTTCTTCATACTCACCCCAATCCCAAGGCATATGCCTGAAATGATTAAACTAAGCAGACTGAAAGAATATCCAATAATGGCACTATGCATTATAAGCTTCTCCTGTGAATTTGCTGACCTGAGACGATTTCAATAAGTTCTTTCGTAATCATTGCAATTTCAATGACGTGAGCGGTTATAGCTCAATGTCAATTTCTTAATCATGTCACCTGCGTTGCGTGTCGCATTATCCATCGCAGTCATTCGAGCGCCTTGCTCAGAAGCAGCATTCTCGAGCAAAGCTCTAAATATTTGGGTTGCAACATTACGCGGTAGAAGATCTGTTAAAATTTCTTCTTCGCTAGGCTCATATTCATAAATAGCTAAAGACCCAGTATCAGACGGCTTATCATCATCTTGTGTTTCTGGAAGTTTAGCTGGAATAAGTTGTAAAGCAGTTGGAACTTGTGCAATCACGGATTGGAATTCTGAGAAAAAGAGTGTGCAAACATCGAACTCTTTATCAGCAAACATCGACAAAACCCGTTTCGCAATATTATTTGCATCTGCGAACCCAACTGATTTTACTTCGCGCATATCAATCGTATCAAGGATAAAGTCCTTATACTCAGTCTTCAAGGCATCAAAGCCTTTCTTACCAACGCAAAGAATTCTCACCGATTTGCCACTTGCTATAAGCTTTTTGGCATGTTCTCTAGCTAATCTTGCAATATTGGTATTAAAACCTCCGCACAAACCGCGTTCTGCAGTTGCAACAACAAGCAAATGAACATCTTCTTTGCCAGTACCAATCAGCAATGGAGAAGCACCACTTCTATCTGTGATCTTCTCATTTAAATTTGCTAAAACCTTATCCATGCTCTCAGCAAAAGGACGAGCTGCTTCCGCAGCCTCTTGTGCACGGCGCAATTTTGCTGCTGCCACCATCTGCATGGCCTTGGTGATCTTCTGTGTCGCTTTAACCGACGAGATCCTGTTTCTAAGGTCCTTTAAGCTAGGCATTGTGCCTCACATCTCCCATAAATCCCCCAGATAATAATCTGAGGGAATAGTCTAATGGTATATTATCTTAAGCTGCGAATGATTTAGCAAAACTATCGAGTGCAGCTTTAATTTTTTCTTCTGTTTCAGGTGAAATTTTCTGCTCTTCCCTGATTGTATCAAGAACATCCTGGTGCTCATCGCGCATATAACGAAGAAGTCCATCTTCGAAGCGTCCAACATCAGAAACTTCAATAGTATCAAGATACCCCTTAGTACCAGCAAAGATTGAAACAACCTGCTCTTCAACTTTCAATGGTGAAAACTGTGCTTGTTTCAAAAGTTCTGTCAGACGAGCGCCACGAGCAAGTAGTTTTTGTGTAGCAGCATCAAGGTCTGAGCCGAACTGAGCAAAAGCAGCCATTTCCCTGTATTGTGCAAGCTCACCTTTAATTGCACCGGCAACCTGTTTCATTGCCTTAATTTGTGCAGAAGATCCCACACGAGAAACCGAAAGACCAACATTCACGGCAGGACGAATACCTTGATAGAAAAGATCTGTCTCAAGAAAGATCTGACCATCTGTAATCGAAATCACGTTTGTTGGAATATATGCAGATACGTCGTTTGCTTGTGTTTCAACAACTGGAAGAGCTGTCAAAGAACCTGCACCATGATCTTCATTCAATTTCGCAGAACGCTCTAGTAGGCGTGAGTGAAGATAGAAAACGTCACCAGGATATGCTTCACGTCCAGGAGGACGACGAAGAAGCAATGACATTTGACGATAAGCAACCGCTTGCTTTGTCAAATCATCATACGTAATCATGGCATGCATACCATTGTCACGGAAATATTCACCCATAGCAGTGCCCGTATAAGGTGCTAGGAATTGCATAGGCGCTGGGTCTGAAGCCGTTGCCGCAACTACAATAGAGTATTCTAGCGCGCCATTTTCTTCCAATGACTTAACGAACTGAGCAACAGTTGAGCGTTTTTGACCAACAGCAACATAAATGCAGTAAAGCTTCTTGCTTTCATCATTGCCTTCATTAATAGGCTTTTGGTTCAAAATAGCATCAAGAGCAACAGCAGTCTTACCAGTCTGACGGTCACCAATGATAAGCTCACGTTGACCACGACCGATTGGAATAAGAGCATCGATGGCTTTCAGGCCAGTCTGCATAGGCTCATGTACAGATTTTCTAGGTAGGATACCAGGCGCTTTAACCTCAACGAGGCTATTTTCCGTACTTGTGATTGGGCCTTTACCGTCAATTGGATTACCAAGACCATCAACAACACGACCAAGAAGACCCTTACCAACTGGAACCTCAACAATTGCTCCAGTACGTTTAACTGTATCGCCTTCTTTAATGGTTCTGTCGTCACCGAAAATCACGACACCAACATTATCAACCTCTAGGTTAAGAGCCATTCCCTTAATGCCACCAGGGAACTCAACCATTTCACCGGCTTGGACATTATCCAAACCATATACACGAGCAATACCGTCACCTACAGACAACACCTGCCCAATTTCCGAGACTTCAGCCTCTTTCCCAAAATTTGCAATTTGCTCCTTCAGGATTGAGGAGATTTCCGCGGCCCGAATGTCCATCAGCCCACCTCTTTCATAGCGTTTTTAAGACTGTCTAATTTTGTTTTAAGTGAATCGTCAATCATACGGCTGCCCACCTTGACTACTAGTCCACCAAGCAATGAAGGATCGACTGTCGCTTCAACTTGTATATCCTGGCCAACAGCTTGTTTTAAAGTATTTTTTAATTCAGTAAGTTGCATTTCATCAAGCTGTGATGCAGAAGAAACATATGCGGTCACTTCACCACGATGTTTCGCCAATAAAGCATTATAATCAGCAATAATGCGCTCAATCGCAAATAATCTGCGATTACGAGCAACAAGCTTGAAGAAATTAACTGAAATATCCGAAATGTTTGTGCGAGGTAAAATCGCATTCAAAGCACTATTTTGTTCTTCCGCGGAAAAAATAGGGCTAATGACCAAACGAGTGAAATCATCACTCTCAGCCATAATTGAAGCAAAACTGTCTAAATCAGACTTTATCTCGTCTAATTTATTCTGTTCTTGTGCTAATTCAAACAGCGCTCTTGCGTAGCGCCCTGACATACCTGTTGCTATTGAATGATCGCTCGACACGTGAATGCTCTTGCTGGAATTATCCGATTTAACTTTATAATAATAAAGCAAATCATTAAAATTATTTAAATCACCTTAGATCTCACAAACTGAGTGTGTACATAAAGCAGAGTAAACAAACAGATGAGATTGAGATCCTCTATCATACGCACTTCCGCTATGCAATAACACATACCTGGCGGATTGACGCATCTTGGGGATTTTTGACACTTTTTTTGTCAAGAAAGATGTTTTAATCACATATACTTAAAAAGAATGCCTGCTTTTTCCAAAACAATAAAAAACAAACTGCTTCATAGAAAGTTATATGGGTCAATATCTACGGATAGACGAAGGTCTCCTTTCGGTTTCTGAATGCCATTAAGCCAGACATTAAGAAAGGATTGTAAGTCTACATCTTTTGCCGTTTTGACTAAGATTCTATATCTGTATCTCCCACGAATAACAGCTATGGGAGCTTCCGCTGGACCAAGAAGTGTTAAAGAATTCACTTTTGGAGCTTTCAATACAAGTTGACGGGCAAATTCAAATGCAAGTTCTTTCATACGTGCTGAAATAATTAATGAGGCAAGTCGTCCAAAAGGAGGCCACCCAGCACTATGTCGATTCTGGATTTCACGTTCTATAAAGTCTTCTCTATCACCTGAAATAAGAGCATCCATAACCGGATGATCAGGAAGATGCGTTTGAATATAACCAACACCATTATCTGCAAAACGTCCTGCGCGTCCTGTGACTTGTTGAATAAGTTGAAATGTTCTCTCACAGGCTCTAGGATCTGATTGGCCTAATCCAAGATCTCCATCTACGACACCAACAAGCGTCAATCTAGGAAAATTATGCCCTTTAGCAACAATTTGGGTCCCAATAATTATATCAGCATCGCCGTCAGAGATTTTTTGAATGATATTCTTTAATGCACCAATATTTGGGGCAACATCACTTGATAGTATAACAGTAGAGGCCTCTGGAAAAAGTTCTTGTACATCTTCCGCCACACGCTCAACACCTGGACCGCATGGAACCAGACTGTTTTCTGTTTTGCATTTAGGACAAGTTTTAGGCAATGGCGTTGAAAATCCACAATGATGGCATTGTAAGCGATTGCGGAATCTGTGGTCCACAAGCCACGCAGAACACTGGGGGCAATCGAACCGTAAACCACATGCACGACATAATGTAAGTGGGGCATACCCTCGTCTGTTTAAAAAGAGTAAGCTTTGCTCATTAAGTGCTAACTTTTCTTGAATAGCCTTGATTAGGACAGGACTAAGCCAATGTCCTTTCTCAGGAGGAAATGCCTTAAGGTCAATAGCTTCAATTCTTGGAAGAGATCGCCCTGAAAACCGCTCTTTAAGTTGAATATGTTGATATCTTCCATGTTTAACATTAACAAAACTCTCAACTGATGGCGTGGCTGAAGCCAAAATAATAGGAATTTTTGCAAGAGAGGCACGCACCACAGCCATATCACGGGCTTGATAAATGCCACGATCCTCTTGCTTGAATGCAGCATCATGTTCTTCATCAACAACTATTAGGCCAAGATTTTTAAAAGGAAGGAAGAGTCCGGAACGAGCCCCAATAACAGCTTTCGCCTCACCATTTAGTACAGATTTCCATATTTTGGCTCTGGCTCCTGGAGATAAGGTTGAATGCCATTCAACGGGTTTACACCCAAAACGCTTCTCAAATCTTTCAATGAATTGATTTGTAAGGGCAATTTCAGGAAGTAAAATTAAAACTTGTGTTTTTTTTGCAAGCGCTTCAGCAACAGCTTCAAAATAAACTTCAGTTTTGCCCGATCCTGTAACTCCATCAAGTAATGTAACTGAATAGCCGCCAGATTTAACAGTACTTCGAAGGGAAGTTACAGCATACTCTTGGGTGTCCGAGAAGTTTAAAGAACAAAAATCATGCCGAGGTTGAGGCATGGATGTGTCTTTTAGCTCTACCGAGATTAACGTCCCAGCTTTAATAAGACCGTTGATTACTCCTAGTCCGACATCGGCTAAACGTGATAACTCAGTCTTATTCCATACCTTTTTGTCCTTAATAATATTAAGAACACGTTCCCTGGTAGGCGTCATTTTTGAAGGAAACTGCCCCACAAATTGCACACCAAACCTGGGTTTTTCTAGTTCAAAAGCATTTTTCGCACTCATAACCATCCTGAGGACCATCCCCAAAGGAATTAAGTTATATTGTGCGACCCAACGAACGAAATTCCTTGACACCTCAGGCATGGAAGGGAGGTCATATCTACGGATAATTTGCTTTAACTTATTGATATCAAAGTCATCTTGTTCATGTTCTGAATTTTTGTCCCAAACAACGCCAATTTTTTGTTGTTGTCCAAGTGGAACCAAAACAAAGTCTCCGACTTCCAGTTGCATATCTTCTGGCACAAGATAATCGTAGGTTTGATTTATAGCCAGAGGGAGCTGGACAGAAATACGTTTAAGGTCTTTGGGCGTAAAAAGATCCATAATGAAGTGTTATCTTGTCCAGACAATAGCCAACTAGATTTGTAAGACTTTTATAAACATGTTAATGCATGAAAACGAAAAGAATCATACCAATGATATCTTTTTCTCAACAAATAGCAAAATGGGCAATATCAAAAAACAAACAAAATTGTTTGTATTTGCAAGATTATGTAAATAAAATATGTATTTACAGAAATAAGAAACAAGAATTAAGTTCTCAAAATAGCAAACATGTCCTAAATATTAGGAGAAGTGGATTACAAATATGCAATTTTTCATTGACAGTGCAGATATTCAAGAAATCCGCGCGCTCTCGGAGACTGGTTTAGTCGATGGAGTAACAACAAACCCATCTCTTGTCGCAAAAACGGGGCGGCAATTTGAGGAAGTAATAAAGGATATTTGCGCAGTTGTTGATGGTCCAGTGAGTGCAGAAGTTACAGCTACTGAGGCTGAAGGAATGATTGCCGAAGGCAAAAAACTAATAGAAATTGCTGAAAATGTTACAATAAAAGTTCCATTAACATGGGATGGTTTAAAAGCTTGTAAAGCTCTTTCTGATGACAATATTCAAGTAAATGTGACCTTGTGTTTTAACGCAAACCAAGCCCTTATGGCTGCAAAAGCTGGAGCCACATATATTTCTCCTTTCATTGGCCGCCTGGATGATATTGGGCTTGACGGTATAGAATTAATAGAAGAGATCAGGGAAATCTATGATAATTACCCTGATACATTAGAAACAGAAATTCTAGCCGCATCAATTCGCACAGTAAATCATATTAAGCAGTGCGCAATGGTAGGAGCTGATGTTGTAACAGTACCTCCGAAAGTTCTTCAAACCATGATTAAACATCCATTAACAGATATAGGTTTGGAAGCTTTTTTATCAGATTGGCAAAAAACAGGGCAATCAATACTATAATCTCTTCTAAAACTTTAGTATACGCGTTGTTATATAAGAATTAATGAAACGACCATGGGAGCATTTTGGATGAGAGTTCTTGCATATGGGCAATTTAAAATTTTGGCAATCATTTGCTTTTGTGTAATCGCGATCTCTAATCACACAGCAAAAGCCAACCCCGAATTTAGGTATTTAGACGAAAATGCCAAAAAGGATGGGGTAAAAATAACAAAAACAGGATTACAATATAGAGTGCTCAGAAAAGGATCTGGTAAGCGCCCGAACACTAAATCATACGTAGAGGTTCACTATAAGGGTAAGCTAATAAATGGTCAGGAGTTCGATAATTCTTACGACCGTAAAAAGCCATCAGGTTTTGAGTTAACAAATGTTATTCCTGGGTGGACAGAAGGACTTCAACTTATGAAAGAAGGCGCAAAATATGAATTTGTCATACCTTCTAGCCTCGGGTATGGCGTTCTAGGAGGTGGTGGTGGACAGATCCCACCTGGTGCAACATTGATTTTCGAGATAGAATTAATAAAAGTTTATTAATTTAGAATAACTAATTTATTAGAGAATAAGTAAGATAACAATGTAAGTACTTCTTCTATTTCTAATAAATTAAATCTAATTAAACCTGTCTGTGGTACTTCATATACACATTTTGTGTGTTTGCGTGGGGATAAAAATGGGCAGGTTTTTATTTAATATAGTTTTTTTATCAATTGTATTAAGTAATTACAATTCAATAGCTGATGAAATTAAACTGGATATTAAAAAGCTTAAGTCCGAATATAAAAGACCAAAATCCATTCCGGCCCCCAAGAGCAATCCTCTAACAAAAGAAAAAATTGATCTTGGTAAAAAACTCTATTTTGACCCTCGTATTTCAAAAACTGGGACCATGTCATGTGCAACTTGTCATAATCCATCATTAGGTTGGGAAGATGGGTTATCAACTGGTCTCGGTCATAAAGGAAATCGATTAGGACGCCATTCACCTACAGTGTTAAACTTGGCATGGGCGCCTTTATTATTTTGGGATGGAAGGGCGAAGAGCCTAGAAGAGCAAGCTAAAGGACCAATTCTGGCGGACGCTGAAATGGGTATGACTGAAGATATTGTCATAAATAGAATAAAAGAGATAAAAGGTTATCAAAAGCTTTTTCAAGCAGCATTCCCAAATGAACAAGCCCCACAAAACATTGATAATATCGCTAAGGCAATTGCTTCATACGAGCGTACTTTAGTGTCAAGCAAGTCTCGATTTGATAAATGGATTGAAGGGGATGAAACAGCACTAAACAAAAACGAAATTAATGGTTTCTTAATTTACAATACCAAAGCTAATTGTGCAGTTTGCCACAACAGCTGGCGTTTCACTGATGATGCATTCCATGATATTGGCCTCAAGAGCAAAGATCTGGGGCGTGGAGATGTTGTAAAGGGTGTTTACACTCTAAAACATGCATTCAAAACACCAACCTTAAGAAATATTTCTGAAAGAGCACCTTACATGCATGATGGAAGTATCTCTAGTTTAGGTGACGTAATTCGTCATTATGAAAATGGATTTGAGAAACGCAGAAGTCTATCTTGGGCTATGAAAGAATTCAAACTTTCAAATACAGATCGGCATGATTTGGTTTTGTTCCTAAAAACATTATCCAGTAATGATAAGGTCTCAGTCCCTGTATTACCACAATAAATTTTAAAGACTGATATCTAGAATCAGAGGAGAGTAAAATGAAACAATTAGGATTATTTATAGTCTTTTTTATCTTATCGTCATCCTCCGCTCTATCAGAGGAGCATATTATAGATCAAAAAGGTTTGAAATTTTCACTGAATGAAATTACAATTTCAGTTGGAGATAAAATTCGATTTACAAATAGTGATCGTACCGCACACCATTTAATGGCTAAAGAGGGAGAAATACAGGTTAATAGCCCTTTGCTTCCTCCAAAAGAAGAGTATGTACTTGATTTCCCAATTGCTGGAACATTTACAATTGGTTGTCACATTCACCCCAAAATGAATTTAGTAATTACAGTCGAGTAATATATTTTTAATCATGTTATATTACAGAATATTTTTCTATTTTATATTTATTTAAAGATCATCTTTTTTATGAATCGGGGTGAAAGTTGGCTAAATCTGTAGATAGATATAGCGATAGAATGATCTTGTTACATTGGGGCATTGCAGCTTTCGCAATTTTGCATCTAATCAATGCATTTACATTACATATGCTTCAGGATCAAGACACAGCTCTAATTTTCATGGAACTGCATCGTGGTTTCGGTTTATTACTTTTATTGGCCACTTTAATAAGAGTATATGTTCGTTTTCGCGAGCCCTTACCTAAATTAGATGAGAACATCCCAACATGGCAGAAATGGGCTGCTAAAGTAAACCATTTTTCCCTATATATTATTTTATTATTGGGCCCAATAATAGGGTGGATGTATACAAATTCTATAGGGCAGGAAGTAAGTTTTTTCTGGTTGTTAACACTTCCTAATATCGTATCACCGAATATCTCTCTCGCGGCAGATTTATTAGTCCTACATAAATATATCGCAGCAACATTTATCGTAATGCTTTTGATACATTGTGCTGCAACTATTTATAATAAAAATATATTGAAAAACAGATGTTTGTCGAAAATCACACCAATTGATACTTATGAGAACTTTAGATCTTACTTGTCAGTTTGGTTAAAACTAACATTTGCAAGTCTTATCTCATTTTTATGTGCTGTTTGTATTGGTTTCTCAGGAATTATTGGAACAGATAACGTTAAACAGCATGGCATTGAATTATATGAAAAATCTTTTAGGTCATTTAGTTTAATTAGTTCTGCACAAAGTCAATGGAGTAATTTTTATATAGATTTACTCGCAAATAAGAAAATTTCTGAAAAAAAAATAAAAAGAATAACAAAAATTATTGGACGTAAATTGAAGTCCGGCATGAAAAGAATTGAGAATGAAGAAACAAAAATTAAATCTCAATTTATTCTCAACCAAATAAAGTATTTCTCTGAGGAGATTAAGAGAAATTTTCAAAACAATATTGTTGGAGTACCTGACAGTTTACAGGTTGTTGCAGGCAAAATAAACAAAGATTTCACTGGTGTAGTTAAAGAACTAAACAAGGTAGGAAGAGTACAGAGAAACAAATTTGAAACACTATCTGCATCCCAGACAGATTATATTGTGTTTGTTGTCGTATCAGCAAGTTGTCTTTCAATCATAATAATAATTTTTCTATCTTCATCAATCTCAATTCAGATAGCACAGGCTAAAGAGTTTGCAATTTTAATCAGTAAAGGTAAATATGATAACAAGGTCGAAGTGACAGGAAATTCTGATCTGGCTGAATTGATAAAAGCACTACTGGAAATGCGAAACAGCATTAGAAAACAAATACATGACATCACAAGTTTACAGGGTGATTCTGCTAACGAGAAGTTGCTTTATCAAAGTCATTTAAAGTCTTTAGGATCAGAAATTACTAATTTTGAGTCTGAAACAACTCAAATAATTAATAGCTTTGATACCTCGGTAAATGAAATATCTAACATCGCTTCAGAAATGACAGAAGAGTCTAGTCGCAGTTTAAAAAGCTGCCAATCTGTTTTCTCATCCTCGTCTCAATCATCTGAAAAATCTATAGTAACATCAGAAGCAGCACAAAACCTTGTAGGTTCTATGAACGAAATTTCTGATAAAGTACTAGAAGCAAAAAATATAGCCTCAAACTCTGCTGACGAAGCAAAAGATGCCCTTACAAACATGAATAAACTTGAGCAAGTTACAGATAGTATTGGTTCAATTTTGAAGTTAATTAATGAAATAGCAGATCAAACCAACCTATTAGCTTTAAATGCAACAATCGAAGCTGCTAGGGCAGGTGAAGCTGGACGAGGATTTTCTATTGTAGCTGCTGAGGTAAAGGAGCTATCAACTCAAACTGCAAAAGCAACAGAAGAAATAACATCTAAAATAAAGGATCTTCAGACAACAAGTAAATCTGCATCCTCAAAAATAACAAGTGTAACTGAGAAAATCGGTGATGTAGATGAATATACATCCATTGTTGTTACCGCATTGCAAGAACAAAAACAGCTAACTGAGAAAATTTCAGAAAACATGAATTTCGTAGCTGATGATGTATCAAATATTTCGCAAAATATTGATGTTGTTGAGCAAGCAACAAAATCTGCTGATGGCATTTCTGTAACAATGAGCTCAATGAGCAAAAAATTACACGAAAATACGACAAATATGAAAGATAAAATTAATAATTTTGTAGAAAAATTAAAAATTGCCTAAAAGGAAAAACTCTAGGCTATTTTAATTACCATTCATCATGTAAAGAAAAATGTCAGACCCCAAATATGCAAATCTTTTAGGTGTGACTTCATCTGAAGTGCATAAAATTATTATTCAATGGTTTGAATATCTTAAAGATCATAAAAACTTAGCAGATAAAACAATAGAAGCATATCAGCGTGATACTCGGCAATTTTTTGCATTCTTAGCTCATAAATTGGGAGATGTTCCAACTTTTAATGATCTAAATTCATTAAAAGCACGAGATTTTAGGGCCTTTCTTTCAGAGCGACGTAGGCTTGGCGCATCTAGCCGTAGTTTAGCTAGAACATTATCAGCTCTTAGAATGTTCTATAAATATTTAGAAAGAAATGGCCACGAACAGAATGTAGCAATACAGCTAATATCTAGCCCCAAAATACCTCATGGTATTCCAAAACCTCTGACTATTAAGAAGGCTTCTCAGACCATTAAGCAGAGAACTTCAGAACAGATAACAAAGAATCCAGATTGGGTCATACCAAGGGATGTAGCCATTCTGACTTTGCTTTATGGATCGGGACTTCGCATATCTGAAGCTTTGAGGTTAAATCTGGAAGATGCACCAAATAACAGTAGAAATATTTTAGTTGTAAAAGGAAAAGGAAATAAGGAAAGAATGGTTCCTGTACTACCTATTACAATTGAAGCGATAGAAAACTACCTAAAACTGTGTCCATATCATCAATCAAAAAGCGATCCTCTGTTTTGGGGAGTAAAAGGCGCCCGCTTAAATGCAAGAATTATTCAGCTTCTTTTAGAAAGACTAAGAATAGGCCTAAAGTTACCTGATACTGCGACACCACATGCTTTAAGACATTCTTTTGCAACACATTTATTAGGAAATGGAGCAGACTTACGTGAAATACAAGAATTATTAGGACACGCAAGTCTGTCTACCACACAAATTTATACTGAAGTCGACAGAGAAAAAATACTCGCTAAGTATGCTCAAGTCCACCCAAGAGCAAAATAAACATACATCACGAAATAATTTTCTAGCGTGGGGCGAGAACCATAATCATTTGCCGTCCTTCAAGCTTTGGTTCAAGCTCGACTTTGGCAACTTCTTCAAATTCACCTTTAACCTTTTGCATAAGTTGCATACCAAGCTGCTGGTGCGCCATTTCACGTCCTCGGAAACGTAAAGTCACCTTCACTTTATCACCATGCTGAAAGAACTTAAGCATGCTACGTAACTTCACTTCATAGTCATGAGTATCAATATTAGGGCGCATCTTGATTTCTTTAACCTCAAAGGTTTTCTGTTTTTTTCTGGCTTCAGCAGCCTTTTTTTGCGCCTGGTATTTATATTTACCATAATCTAATATTTTAACGACTGGCGGATTTGCATTTGGTGAAATTTCAACAAGATCTAATCCTGCTTTTTGGGCTCGGTTCAGTGCATCCTCAATTGGTACATTACCGTGGTTTTCCCCCTCATCATCGATAAGCTGAACTTCTGAAACCTGGATTTGGCGGTTAATTCTTGGTCCATCTTTATCTGATTCAGTCTGTTTTTGTGGTCTGCGTGCGATTGAGTTATCTCCTTAATCAATTAAACACAAAAAAGTATACTACTATCAAATCTCTTAAAACTAATTAAGAGGTATAAAAGCGTATATTAATTTAATAACAGATTTAAAAAGAACTTTCCCAGAGTCAAGCTTTCCTTGCATGTAAAAAGCCACCTTTTTAGGGGAAAACATCATTTTCCTTAAATATGTGACAGCTTTGACCCGATTAATTCATCATAAACATTAAGAGTTTTGTGTCTCATCTGTTCAAGCGTAAAATTATTAATCACATGTGCCCGCGCTCTTTGACCAATAATACTACGGTTTTCCTCATCAAGGGATAATGCCTTTGTTAGATTTTCAGCTAAAATCTCTGGATTTTTAGGGGGAATCCGCCACCCAGTAATTTGCTCATCTGTCACATCTGGTGATGCTAGTACTGTTTCGTCCGTCGCACCAATATTAGTAACAATGACAGGGCATTGCGAGACTTGAGCTTCTACCGCTGCACGGCCAAAAGCTTCAGGTTCATATGATGCAACAACTGAGGTATGCGCTATTGCAAAGGCAGCCGGCATATCTTCACAATGTCCAACAAGACGTATGTAAGAAGAAAGTCCTAGTTTTGAGATTTTATCTAGGAGATATTTCTTATATTCATCTCGTCCTTGGGCATCTCCGGCTAGAATAAATATGCAGTTTTTCAAGGCATCTGTATACTTAAGCATGCCAATTGCATCAATAAGGACATCTTGCCCTTTCCAACGGGTAAGTCTTGCGGCTTTGAGAATAATACGTTGATCTGGACGAACCCCCCATTTTTGTCTTAACGCATTAAGCCTAACAGAACCAATTTCATTATAAGAGTATAAATCAGGATCAACTCCACGATGGATGACTCTAACGTTCTCTATTGGAGGGTTATGTTCCTTTTGAATCAGGTTGGCAGTATATTGAGAGTTCGCAATAACAATATCGCCACGAGCCATCACACTATTATATTTGTTTTTTAAATAACCAGTATTGCTATAAGCCCCATGATAAGTTGTGACGAAAGGCCGTTGTGCGCGTCGTGCGGCCATGAGAGCACTCCAGGCTGGAGCACGGCTGCGGGCATGCACAAGAGTAACATTCTCCTTCTCAATTAATTCTGCAAGCCATTTAGCATTTTTAAAAATACGAAGGGGGTTTTTACTAGCCACTGGGTGAAGAACAATTTCGCCGCCAATGTCCCTTAATTGATCCTCAAGACGACCTCCTTCACTTACAACGAGCGCGCGTCCTCCTGCGCGGACCACTGCGTCTGCAATTTCTAATGTTGAAAGTTCTGCTCCTCCAGTATCAAGTGTCGGAATGACTTGCAAAATTGTTGTTTTGTGCATTGTTATATTGGCCCAATAATATACAAAATCGAGAGAATTAAAGTTCGTGAGTACTTATACCTTTTTAACAACATTAGCATCAGAAAAATAATTTATGGATAAAATTGATTTTCTAGAAATCAAATCAGGAACATCTGTTCCCAGAAAAATTGCATATACAGTTTCGCAAGGTGACGAGCATAAACCTGGCATATTCTGGTTATCTGGCTTTAAATCAAATATGAAAAGTCAGAAAGTATCAGAGTTGGAAAAATGGTCTAAGTCAAACAAATTTAGCCTGTGCAGATTTGATTATTCTGGTCATGGTGAATCAGATGGTAATTTTGAAGATGGCACAATAAGCCATTGGTTAGAAGAAACAATAGAGGTTTTTTTGAGCCAAACGTGCGGTCCTCAACTAGTGGTAGGGTCTAGCATGGGAGGATGGCTTGCACTTTTGCTCGCATACCATCTGCAAACTAAAACATCAATCCAGGAAAATCGAGTTTCAAGTCTTATATTAATTGCTCCCGCATGGGATATGACAAGGACCCTGATGTGGGATCGCTTCACAGATGAAATTAAGAAAGAAATTGAAGTCACTGGTTGTTATTATCGACCATCAGCTTATGGAGATGGCCCATATCCATTAACAAAAAAACTAATAGAAGATGGCGAAAAACACATGTTATCCCAACAGAAAGGCAAATTAGCATTACCAATAAGAATATTGCATGGTATGCAGGACCCTGATGTGCCATGGGGACATTCAATAGAACTGATGAAAAAGCTAGACACACAGTCTATAACTTTATCCTTAATCAAAGATGGAGAACACCGTTTATCTCGACCAGAAGATATAGATCTATTATTTTCAGTTATTGAACAATCAATAGCTACTTCTAATAAATGATCGACCTAATACACATTTATCAAGTAGAGATTGTGCTCGCGACTTCACATCCCAGCCAATATCAAGTGAAGTGGTTCGACCTTGATCACGGTAAATGATACCTTTTTGATAAGAAAATTCCTGTCGTTTATCCGCATCGGCATACATTTTAAGAGTATGTATAGCATGATGCATTTTCCAAAAAACAATTGGTTTAAGTTGGAGAACACGTTTGGTCTTTTCTTCTGAAGAACCAGATAATAACCAGTTTTTTAGAAAAACACTTGGCTTCCTATCTGGGCTATCAAAGATACCAGCAATGTAAAAAGCTTCAGAAATAACATCAACGCTTCTTAGGCATTGATTCGAGACAGTCTTATCAAGTATACGGTGAAAGAATTTTTTCACAATTTGAGGAAGACGATGACGTTGATCATCAAGAAAGCTTGAAATATAGGCTTCACGAGCATCATGCAAGCCTTTAAACAAGGCATAATCAAGTCCTGTTTTTCCTGCAGATTTTGCCACAGTCTCAGGAACAACCCATAAAGAATATTCTGCAGTATGGACACCATTAAAGCACTGTAAACGTCTTTGATCAAAGACACAGCTTTTATCAATAAATGTACGTTGTATTTGCATCTTGTCATGCTTGAAACCATCAAGATCAACGGGCCAAATATCAAAACCTTCATTTGGTAATTCAATATCTCTATACACACAAATCAGAGAATTCCGGCAAGCACGTGCATTAACAACAGGCAAGAGAGCACTTTTTCCTTTAAAATATTTTGCTGAAAGAGCAAAACCGCGGCTAATGTAGCAGCCATATGCCATGCAAAGTGCAGGGTCCGCCCCTTTGCCAATATCCCATTTTTTTCCAGAAACTTTATTAGGTTGGAGTACAAGCAATATAGTTGCTTTGCCAAAAGTATCTGCATGAGCTAAAAAAGAAGAACCTAAAAGCAAGATACTTACAAGCAGGCAGAATGATATATATCGAAAATAGTCGAACATGACAGCCATAGCCTTCTCTCCCTATAGAAAATATGCTCAGCCGGAGGATTGAAAAAATTGTCGTAACTAATCATGTCTTACATGAACCTAAACTGAATTATCGGTATGGAAACTATCTAATAAAAGTCACTAGGACTATTAGGTAATTTCTGCTGCAAGATGGCCAAGACCTTCTCGATAAGTTGGATACTTTAAGGTGATACCGAGTTCTGCCTTAATAAGCTCATTCTTGACCCTTTTATTTTCCCCATAAAAGCTGCGGGCCATGGGGGTTAAATTAGCAGTTTCAAAATCAATTTCAGGTGGAGGGGATAGGTCTAATAATTCCGCTCCATAACATATAACATCTTGAGGTGGAGCAGGTTCATCATCAGTAACATTATAAATACGTCCAGGCGCTTTGTTCTGCATTGAAGCAATAACCACTTGCGAAATATCTTCCACATGAATTCGATTAAAAACTTGATCTGGCTTGATAATCCTTCTGGAAGTACCGTTCTTCAACTTTACAAGTGGGTTACGGCCTGGTCCATAAATGCCAGATAGTCTAAAAATATGAATGGGTAGACTTTGAGTATGATGTAACTCTAACCATTTATTTTCGGCAGCGACACGATATAAGCTTCGTTCAGAGACTGGACGTAGAGAGCTTTTTTCGTCCACCCATTCTCCATCCCAGTTTCCATATACACCAACAGTTGAAAGGTAACCAATCCACTCAACACTGGGTTGAATATAAGCTTTCAAATTATTCAAGACAGGGTCGCCATCAGAATCAGGTGCTATCGAAATAAGGAGAGCATCAACTTCTTTAAGGACCATGAGAAGGTCCTTAGTTTTATTAACACCATCATAAAGTATTGGTTGAGCACCACAGAGTTCAATTTTGCTAAAATTGTCCGTTTGTCGAGTGGTACCGTAAATTTGCCAGTCCTTATCAATTAGTTCTCTAGCAATGAAACGTGCCGAATAGCCAAAGCCAAAACATAAAAGTTTTTTCATTATTCAGCTCCATTCAGATAATACGACATTATCTGTTTCTTTCCGAAAATTTAGAGATTTTAAGTCTTGAAATTCTTCTTTGGTCATTAATATACGGCATGCCCACACAGCCATAGCGCGGACTAAAGGAGATATATCTTCAATAAGCTTTTGTATCTCTGGAATAAGAGATACATCACCTGAATTCCCACAAGCGATGAGAACATTCCGAATAAACCTGTCGCGTCCCGTACGTTTTATTGGAGTGCCTGCAAAAAGTTGACGAAATGTTTGGTCATCCAAATTTAACAATTCAGATAGCTTAGGCAAGTTTGTTTCATTCCGTTGATGGAATCTTATTTCTGAAGACTTTTTTGCATATTTATTCCATGGACAAACAGCAAGACAATCATCACATCCAAATATACGATTTCCAATTTGTGCTCGATAAACCTCAGGAATATGGCCTTTATATTCTATTGTAAGATAAGCAATGCATTTACGAGCATCTAACTTATATGGAGCTGGAAATGCATTCGTAGGGCAGATATCAAGACATCTGGAACAGGAACCACAATGATCCCTTATGCCCTCATCTGGTGCAATATCGTATGTTGTAAATATACACCCTAAAAAAAGCCACGAACCAAATTCACGTGAAACCAAATTCGTATGTTTACCTTGCCAGCCGAGACCTGAAGCAACAGCCAAAGGTTTTTCCATAACGGGGGCGGTGTCCACAAAAACTTTGACCTCTTGGGAACTTTGCATATGCAGCCAACGTGCAATAGTTTTCAACTTTTTTTTCAAAATATCATGATAATCTTTTCCTCGTGCATACGCAGATATATTACCACATTTCACTTTATCTAAATTGTCGATAGGATTGTGCTCTGGGCCATAATTCATTCCCAACATGATAATGCTTTTCGCCTCTGGCCAGAGCTTTAAAGGGTCACCACGTCGATCCGATGTGGTTTCCATCCAGTCCATATCACCATGATGTCCAGCTAGGAGATATTCTTTTAAGCCTTTGGCAGCGTGTGGGATGGTATTGGGTTTAGTGAACCTTATAACATCAAACCCAAGGTCTTTAGCTTTTGCAATTATTTGATCTTTAATAACGATAGCTGTCATGAAACTTAAAAATCTAAATCTGCATAAATATGTGCGGGCCTCAGGCCAGGAATTTTCTCATTCAGGAACTGTCGAAATGATGGTCTGGATTTTACACGAGAATACCATGTCTTTGCTGCAATAGACTCTTCCCATGGGACATCGCCCAGATAATCAATAGATGAAAGATGAGATGCAGCCGCGAGGTCCGCAAAGCTCATATCATGACCTGCAAGCCAATTCCGCCTTTCTGATAAATATCCAATATACCTTAGGTGGTATTTCAAATTCTCTTGAGCAACTTTAACGAGCGATAAATTGATCTCTTCAGAACTTTGTTGATAGTAGGCATATACTTTTTCTTCGAGTAAAAATGAACTAACTTCACTGTTCAGTTTTATATGAAACCAATCAATTAATCGTCTGATTTCAGCAGATTGAAGAGCATCGCCCGGAAATAGAGTAAATCTATGACCAGCACCATATAATTCAACAGCAGTTTCTGACAAATATTCTGTAATTGCATAAGTGCCACAGATTGGTGTCTTGTCATTCACAAGAAGCACTGGCAAAGTGCCCGCTGGATTAATATCTAGAAAATCACTACGCCATTCCCAAGGGCGTTCTTCAATAAAGTTTGCTGAGATTCCTAGCTCAGCAAGACTCAGTCGAATCGACCTAGAAAAAGGGCATAAAGGGTAATGAATCAGTTGCAGCATGAGTTTTAATGGTGAATATGTTCTGTTATCTATAATTCGTCATAACACATTAGCATGCTTTCTAGGAATAAATCGACACTGCTAAATCGATACAATAAAATTATAAATTAGGGAGTAGGGGGCTCTTATGGATCTAATACAAATCATTGTTCTTGCAATTGTGCAAGGAATTACAGAATTTTTACCAATTTCTTCATCCGGGCACTTAATTCTAATACCTAAACTCACAGGATGGCCTGACCAGGGCTTGGTAACTGATGTAATGGTTCATGTTGGATCATTATTCGCTATAATTGCATATTTCTGGAGAGATGTGATTCGTTTAGTCAAAGGTGGTGTAGAGCTACTTATGTTTAAGTGGAATCCAGATAGTCGTCTTGCAGCTTATATTATTATAGGCACAATTCCTGCCGTAATATTTGGCCTGATCTTGAAAAAAACAGGCTTCCTTGACCAAATTCGAGGTATTGAAATCGTTGCGTGGAATGCAATTATCTTCGGAATTCTTCTTTATCTAGCTGATCGCTATGGATCACGACTTAAATCGATCAGTGATATTACGATGAACCCCGCAATAGTGATTGGTTTTGCACAAGCGCTTGCGTTAATCCCAGGGACAAGCCGATCTGGAATAACTATGACAGCGGCAAGAGCTCTAGGATATGAAAGGTCAGACGCGGCAAAGTTTTCCTTCCTTTTGGGAATTCCGGCCATCACTGGTGCGGGCCTTTTAACGTTTCTGGAGTTAAAATCTGAGGGTCTAGAAGTCCCCGTCGGAGCGCTCTATGCTGCAGGGCTCACATTTTTCTCAGCTTTTGCTGCAATTGCATTTCTGATGGCATTAGTAAAGCGTTTTAGCTTCTTGCCATATGTCATCTATCGTCTAATTCTTGGCGTTGTTTTGTTAACAATTGCGTATTGGGATACATTAGGTCTGGGAACAATATTTGGATAATTATAGTCGATATTTATGGAAATATGGGGATTTTCTCATATTTTCATAACAAAATGCCATGTTCTTGCTCAGAGAATCCCTTAAGGCTTTTTGAAAAAAATAAGCGCGAAATTATTAAGTTAATTTTAGGGGGAAATATGTCAGCAAACTCTTTTTATCGTATAGGATTAAGGATTGCGGGAAGCCTGCTTTTTCTGATTAGTCTTGGGTATTTATTACTACCAAGCCATGGCTATTCACCTGATTTAACCACGAACTGGTCCTTAGAAACCAAAGATCACTTTTATTATCTGGCAACTTATATGATCTGTACCTTTGTACTAACACTGAGTATATTGTCTCTTATTTACTCTGTGCAAAGACCTTCAAGACCCATCGCATGGTTTACATCTATATCAACGGTATTATGGAGTGTTCGCTTATATCTTGAAACCCAATTTCCTGTGAATGTGAAACTATTCTTTTTTGAACATCCACACAATTTACATCTCATTATTCTGGGAATAATTGTGGCCTCATATGCTATGGCATCAGGTGTCGCTTGGGGAATGATCCTCATTAAAAGGTAAATTATAGAACATGTAAGAATGAAGGCTATAACTTTAGTGTTGAAAATTGACCATGAGGTCGAAATCTCTCAAGATAATCAGGTACAATACTATCCACACTACTGATATCAGATATACCAAGCCCTTCCAATGTTCTTCGTGTTTCAATAGCGTCTTTGCTTACAATATTATTGTATTTTAATAACTTAACTTGATCAACAGTGAGCATTGGGGTTGGCAGAAGACTTAAAAATGGAGCTATAAGCCACTGCGCAAACACAAAAGGTATCGAAATGAGCAACCTTTGCCTTTCTGTGAAACGAAGTGTTTTCTCCATGACATCTTTAAGCGATAAAATCTCAGGCCCTCCAAGTTCATAAATTTGCCCTTCATTGGCTTTACCTTCAATAACAGCAACGACCGCTTTTGCAACATCACCAACATAAACAGGTTGCAGCTTGGTTTTGCCACCGCCTATTAAGGGAAGCGCAGGGGCTATAGATGCTAACTCTGCAAAACGGTTAAAAAAATCGTCCTCAGGACCAAAAATAACTGAGGGGCGAAGAATAACAGCATTTGGAAATTCTGTGCGAACTGCTTCTTCTCCTCTAGCCTTAGTGCGCGCATAGGAGGATTTAGAATTTGCATTTGCACCAATAGCAGAGACATGAATAAGTGTTTCTGCTCCAGAGTTTATCGCTGCGCGTGCAACATTATCAGCCCCTTCCTTATGAATGGTTCTAAAGGATTGTTTTCCAGACTGAAATAATATGCCCACAAGGTTTATGATAACATCTGACCCCTCAGCAGCCTGAAATACGGATGTTTCATCTCTAAGATTAGCTTGAACTGCATGTATTTGTCCCACACCACCCAGGGGCTGCAGGTGACCAGCCAACTCCGGTCGTCTTACTGCAACTCGAATCCTATAATTTTCTTTCGCTAGAGCACTAATAACATGACGACCAATAAAGCCAGAACCACCATAAATTGTTATAAGTTTTGAACTATTCTTAGATGACACAGAGCACTCCCACTGAAAAGCCAATCAAGCTTCTAGAATAATTTGCTATCTGTTGATAAAATATTTAAAAAGTAAAGAATTTTACAACATAAAAATTGAGACATATCAAAGGCAATTATTCGTATGATTAAGTATACATGATAAAAGAGTCAGAAGTGGATATTTTTCTGAGGAATTAAAATTTATTATTTAAAAAATTGACCAGAGAAATAAAAGATTTAAATTGAGTGATTCGGTATATAACGAATATGCCATAAATGATGCATTCTATTTAAAGAAGTTATTTTTTATGACTCAAAATATCTACAAAGACGATCTGCCCGAAGATTTAGAATTAACTGGCCCTATAGCAATTGATACCGAGACACTTGGCCTAAATCCATTGCGTGATAGATTATGTTTGGTACAACTGTCCTCAGGTGATGGTGTGGCGCATTTGGTCCAATTCTCTCAAAATAATTACGGGGCCCCAAGATTAAAAGCTCTTTTAACCAATAAAGACCAAATTAAAATTTTTCATTTTGCAAGGTTTGATATAGCCGTAATACAGCACTATTTAGGTGTAATGACACAATCTGTGTATTGTACAAAGATAGCATCAAAGCTAACGAGAACATACACGGACCGTCATGGGTTAAAAGATTTGTGTAAAGAGTTATTGCAAGTAGAACTATCTAAACAACAACAAAGTTCTGATTGGGGTGCAGTTGAGCTATCACAAGAGCAATGTAAATACGCAGCTTCAGATGTCCTTTATTTACACAAAATCAAAGAAAAACTTGATGATTTATTAACAAGAGAACAAAGGATGGGCATTGCAAAAGAATGTTTTTCATTTTTGCCAACAAGAGCCCTTCTTGATCTAAAGGGCTGGCATGATATGGACATTTTTGCACATTAATAGTTTGTGAAAATGTTATGATTGTTTTTTGCAATAGATAACAAAGCATTACATGATATATTTTATCAATGCGCGGATGGCTATTAAGCTATAAAATAATAATTTCTTAAGGTAAGTCTTTTGCAATGTAAGGATTGCGCAGATGTCACTCATGACTGATACAGAAAGAGAAAAAGCATTCCGGACTGCAAGGTTTCATTCTTATTTCGTAAGAACTTTGAGAGTTATATTACCAGTATGTGCAATAGGTATATGCAGCTTATATGCGATAAATTCTAAAATTTCATTTTCTTTTGACGCAGGTAAAGGAAAAGTCTCAGGTCAGCTTCAATTAGAAAAAGATAATTTGAGGATGTTAAGTCCGAAATATGAAGGCTTTGATGAAAGAAATGGTAAATATGTTGTTGAAGCAAATTATGCAGAAATAAAAAATATAAAAGAACCACATGTCATTAATTTGAATAAAGTAAAAGCGGAGGCAAGTGGAAAAAATGACCAATGGGTTAAATTAATCGCAAATAGAGGAACTTTTAATACTAAAAAAGAGTCTTTGTTACTTACAAATAATATAGATATTTCAACAAGTTCCAAAATTCGTGCGTCTTTAAAGTCAGCAAAAGTTGACATGAAGAAAAAGACGATTGTTAGTTCCCAACCTGTTAAAGTTGAAATGCCAAATGGCAGCGTCTACGCTGAAGAATTAAAAGTATTTTCAACAGAAAATAAGTTGCAATTCAGAAAAAATGTCCAGGTTCATCTTAAGAATAACCAACAATCAAAGAAAAAACAAAACACTAAAGCGCATGGATTAGGGCAAATATTTAAAAGTCAAAATGAACCAATTGACGTTGCTTCAGAAGAATTAACAATAAATGACAAGACAAAAGTTGCGTTATTTCGTGGTCAAGTTTCTGCAGTCCAGTCAGATATGACATTACGTGCAGAAAGGCTAAGAATAAATTATAAGTCAGATAAAAAATCTGGAGCTGCTCTTGGTACCCCCTCAGAAAATCCTTCGCAACAGATTGCAAAGATTGAAGCTGAAAATAATGTTTTGATTACTGCTGGCAACGGAAGGAATGTATCAGCGAATAGGACAGTTTTTGATAATATCGGTCAAACTGTAACATTAATTGATAATGTAGAAGTAAGTCAGGGGCAGAATGTCTTAAAAGGTAATAAACTTATTGTAGATTTAAAAAAGAGACATAGTTATTTCCCAGCGGGCGGACGTGTTGAAGGCAAGTTCAAACCAGAAGGTCAACAAAAAAAGACAAAGATTAAGGTAAAGAAAAAAGTAACTCCTTCCATTGATCCTGCTCAATCACTGGCCCAAAGCTTTTCTGGTTTCTCAGAAAATGATGGTCAACCTTTTCAAATATTTTCAAATACTCTAGACATCTATGATTTGAAAAAAATAGCCATTTTTAAAGGAGCAGTACAAGTATTAAGAGGGGGAAATGAAATTAAAGCAGGTGAAATTAAGTTAGAATATGTTGGCAATACTCCAATAAGTAATCAATCACAAAAACAATCGCAAGATGCTCAAATTAGGAAAATAATTGCATCTAAAAATGTTTTCATAACCACGCCAGAAAATCAGACAGTTACAAGTGATCATGCAACATTTGATATTAAAGTTGATCTAGTGACCATTGCTGGAAATGTTGTTCTAACCCAAGGCGATAATGTCTTAAAGGGAAATAAACTGGTAATAAATTTAAAAACAGGAAAATATCGCTTTGAAACAGGTAAACAACGTGTGAGGGCAGTATTCACACCAGGAAGCTTTAAAAAACCTAAAAATTAGTCTAAAAGCGTATTAGAATTTCATTAAAAAAGGTATGTCAGGGCAAATTAATGCATAGGCGTGAACTATCAGATCCACAAAACAATATATTTGAGAAAGACCCTAACCTAAATAACTATTCTTATCCTGATAATGGGATCTCACCACCACCTTTGAATACCAATTCAAGGCAACCTGAGAATATGATAGGTGAGGGCTGGTTAACAGTTCAGGCAGTTGAAAAAAGTTATAACAAACGTCCAGTTGTACGTGGTGTCAGTTTAAATGTAAGACGGGGGGAAGCTGTCGGTCTGCTGGGGCCAAACGGAGCAGGTAAGACAACAGTATTTTATATGATTACAGGACTGGTTGCAGCGGATAAGGGTAAAATATTGATCGATGGCCGTGATGTTACTCATTTACCAATGTATCGTCGTGCAAGGCTTGGGATTGGTTACCTACCTCAAGAAGCATCAATTTTTCGAGGCCTTACAGTAGAAGAAAATATTCTTGCCATACTCGAACTTGTTGAACCAAACAGGAAAAAACGCAAACAACAGCTCAATGACCTATTAGATGAATTTAACATTGGACGCCTACGAAAGTCTCCAGCCATTGCGTTATCAGGTGGAGAAAGACGAAGAGTTGAAATCGCTCGAGCACTTGCAAGTCGGCCATCATATATGCTGTTAGATGAACCATTTGCAGGAATTGATCCAATAGCAATAGGTGATATTAGTACATTAGTCCGTCACCTCACCCAAAGAGGAATTGGGGTCTTAATCACTGAGCATCATGTAAGAGAAACCTTAGAGATTACAAATAGAGCTTATATTGTACATGACGGTCAAAAATTAATGGAAGGAACCCCAGAGCAAATCATTCAAAATGAAGATGTGCGTAGAGTATATCTGGGAAACATGTTTGGTTAACTAAAAAAATAAGATGTAAAGCCTTTTGTGTCTCTTTAAACAGTATATTGATACATTTGAATGATAATGTAACTCTGCTTACAAAATACAGTAAGTAATATAGAAAATTAAAAATATATTATTCTTCAAAATACAACCAATTAAGTCTATAAGATATATTGTATGTTAAAAAGAGTGATATAAAACGAATGTTAAATTGATACATTTGATACTCCAACTTTACAATAAAAGTAAGTATTTGGAATTTAACAATAACCATAGAGACAATTTAGGTTTGGGAAAATATCATGGTTCTTTCAGCTAAATTAGAGCTGAGACATAGCCAAAGTCTAGTAATGACGCCGCAATTGCAGCAAGCTATCAAGCTACTGCAACTCTCTAATATCGAGCTAAATAATTTTGTAGAAAAAGAAATAGAACGCAATCCGTTATTAGAAAGAGCGGAAGCAGAACAGAACTCACAAGCACGGGAAGAAAACTCTGAGGCTCAATCTCAGGAAAAGCAAACACAAGAGCTTCAAGCGACGGATGATTGGTTAACAACTTCCCAAGACATGTCCACAAAAGACCCGACTGGTGGTATGGATGCAGATCAGGAAAATATTTTTCCTGAAGGGAATGAATATCAAACAACTAAAACTGAGGCTATTTTGCCCAGCCAAGACATGAATTGGTCTATTGGAAACTCAGGTAAATCTTCAGATATAGAAGCACCTAACCTAGAAGCGTATGTAGCAGAGTCATTAACTCTTCAGGATCATTTGGTCAACCAATTAAGCTTAGCTATAAAGGACCCTGTAATGCGCTTAATCGGCCAGCATCTCGTTGATATGGTTGATGAAGCAGGTTATTTACGTGGAGAATTAGAAAACATAGCTCAACGCTTGGCCGCACCAATCACCATTGTTGAAGAGACATTAGATATTTTACAAACCTTTGACCCACCAGGTGTTTTTGCAAGAAACCTTGGTGAATGCCTGGCCCTTCAACTAAAGGATAGAAATCGTTACGACCCAATGATTGCAAAGCTTCTTGACAATCTAGAGATGCTGGCAACTCATAACTTAAGTGCAATGAAGAAATTATTTCCTGATGCTGAAGAATTATCAGAAATGATTTCTGAAATTAAAATGCTTGATCCAAAACCAGGTTTACGTTTTGGGAGTATACTTGTAGAACCAGTCGTACCCGATATTTATGTTCGTCAAAGAAGTGATGGTTCATGGCATGTGGAGTTAAACTCAGAAACACTTCCTAAGGTGTTGATAAATCAAAGTTATTACACTACTGTCTCCACAACAGCACGTAATGATGATGAGAAATCATATATAAGTGATTGTATGCAGACAGCAAACTGGCTTGTAAAAAGCTTAGACCAACGGGCTAGAACAATTTTAAAAGTGGCTGAAGAAATAGTTAAGCAACAAGATGCTTTTTTAACATATGGAGTACAGCATTTAAAACCTTTGAATTTACGAATAGTTGCTGATGCTATATCAATGCATGAATCGACTGTTAGTCGTGTAACATCAAATAAGTATATTTCCACGAATAGGGGGATTTTTGAACTTAAATATTTCTTTACATCAGCTATAGCCTCTTCAGACTCGGAACAAGCGCACTCATCTGAAGCTGTGAGGTACCGCATAAAACAACTAATTGATCATGAAACTATCAGTAAGGTTTTATCAGATGACAAAATTGTTGAAAAACTAAAAACTGAAGGAATAGAGATCGCCCGTAGGACAGTGGCAAAATATAGAGAAGCAATGAAAATTCCGTCATCAGTTCAAAGAAGGCGAGAAAAGAAAATGTCAGAAAAAGCCAACTAGACTATTTAAAAAATAAATAAGTTTAACGAATAGTAAATTTATAAAAAATACTAATCTATATACAGCAAAGTATTAACATTGATCTTTGTGTTAACATTAAATTTTCAAGTGCGGATGAATACATGTTTAGATATATATCCAATAATAAAGATTGAGCTTTATAAAAAATTCCTAAAGCAAAAAAATATAGGTGAACTTCAAGATAAAATAGATTAATATTATAAGTCGTCTGGCTTATAATATAATTTGATAAAGGATAAATATGACATTACAGATAACTGGCAAAAATTTAGATATTGGAGAAGCTCTAAAAGCTCATATTAACGATAAAATTGACCATGTTATGGATAAATACATTGGTACGCCACTGTCAGGTAATGTAAGAGTAGAAAAAGAACGTAGTAAATTCTTAATTGACTGTTCAATTCAGCTACAATCAGGTTTAATATTACAAAGTCACGGCGAAAGTACTGACGCTTATGCTGGTGTTGATGAAGCGATCGAAAGACTAGAAAAAAGATTAAGACGTTATAAAAGGCGTTTAAAAAAACATAATTCTGGTAATAATAAAGAGAAAAATCCTGTGATAGATGCTGTAGATTATGTTATCCAAGCTGATCAAGAGGAGCAGGAGATTAATGACACGGAAGAGTTAGTACCATTAATTGTTGCAGAAACAAGAATTCAAATTCAAGATTTGGCTATTCCAGATGCTGTTATGCAGCTCGATATATCAAGCAGACCATTTTTGGTCTTTAAAAATGCTAAAGATGGGCAAATAAATATAGTTTATAAGCGACCTGATGGACATATTGGATGGATAGACCCATCCTAAAGGAATTATTATAAAGACATAAACCTTTGTTGTTTTTTGGTCAAAAGGCTTAAAATTCTTCAAAATATACATTAGTGCCTAACGATTTATAATGATTGTCAGGAACTTACGTAATATACGGAAAGAACTTACTCATGGATCTAGGTGATATGATTACTCCAGATGGTATTGTTCCTTGTTTAAAAGCAAACAGTAAAAAACAAGCTTTACAAGAACTATCTGCAAATGCAGCAGAGCTGACTGGAGCAGATCAGCGAGATATATTTGATACCCTTTTGCAAAGGGAGAGGTTAGGGTCAACTGGATTAGGCCATGGTGTGGCAATTCCACATGGCAAACTAGTAGGTCTCGATAATATTGTTAGTGTTTTTGCAAAACTAGAAACACCAATTGATTTTGAAGCCATTGATGGAGAGCCTGTAGATCTAGTATTTTTACTGTTAGCGCCAGAAAGTGCGGGTGCAGATCATTTAAAGGCGTTAGCTAGAATCTCCCGTTTATTGCGTGAGCCTAAAACTATTGAAAAATTGAGAAATTCTTCACAAAAGTCAGCTTTATATTCAGTTCTTACAGAACCGACAGCCTCTCATGCTGCATAAGAAACAAAGCTTTGTTTCTTATCTATTAATCAAAAATTTGGGATATTATTCACTTAGTAATTTGAGGCTCATAAGAACTTCAAATAATAAATATTATTTGAAGTATAGATGTTTGGGTGATAAGAGATCACCCAAATATTGTTAGTGAGATAAGCAGTATCGCTTTAATGAAGGCTCAATGGCTCTAAATCATTCTCTAGGGCATCCCCTATGGCTCCAGATAAACTGTCAGCTATAGATAAAGGAGTTCCATCTGCTGCATGTAAAACAAACAATGGAATACCTGACGGAAAGTCTACATCGCTCATTGTAGGAAACATTTCAACAGCCTGGTCAGAACTAAGTTCTTTAATATAACCAACTTCTCCGCCACCTAAATGAGCAAACTCAATTGAACTCATATGGTCATCTGTCATACCATGATCTTTTTGACGCTCCATGGCAAACTCCTTATATATTTAGGTCTATTTTTTAGACCTTTACGCCACCCTATAAGATTATTAAGACAATTTTCTGTTAATCCATCTTTATTCATTCATTTTTAGAAATCTCAATTTTACGAACCATAGAAGCTGATAAAGGACGTTTTAAATCTATACATAATAGTCCATTTTCTAAATCAGCTCTCACAACCTCAATACCATCGGCAAGTATAAAACTACGTTTAAACTGTCTTGCTGCTATACCTCTATGAAGATAATTCTTTTCACCTTCATCTGATTGGTGTCCACGAATGAACAACTGATTTTCTTCTACAGTAACCTCAAGGTCTTTTCTATCGTAACCTGCAACAGCTAAAGTAATTCTTAGTGTATCTTCTTCTCCATCACATTTTAATCGTTCGATATTATACGGCGGGAATCCTTCGCCTGATGTTTTCGATACTCTGTCTAAAGCTCGTTCAATTTCCTCAAACCCTAACAGCAAGGGACTGTTAAATAATGATAGTCGTGACATCCTTAAAGTCCTGTTTTAGCGACCTTTTTAAATTCATAAATGTTCAAACAGCCTAAAATTTAGCACTGAATTTATGTCATGAATCTATATCGATATATGGTTGTCCCTTAAATCCCATTCAAGCCTAAATACCTTAACTTCAAATTAAGTCATCATGCTTTGTAAAATTACAACTAAAACTACACTAACGATTGTATCGAAAGTTTGCAATGTGTATTAGCATCCAAGATCTTTAATTTAAAACAAAAGCGTCGTAATAAAAATATATAGCGTTGTTTTTTATAGATTTATTTTTTTATATACTTAGTTATATTAAGTCAGGCACAAGAAATTCTTTCTAAAATAATTCAAGATTTAGTAAGATTAATAAAATATATATATCTTTTGAAAATACACTTAGAAATTTTCATTTTTTCGTGAGTGATTATTAAAAGTTGCAAGCATAAGTTAGATTGTAAATGACAAATAAGCCCAGATCATAATTTAGATACGCATAAATTTTTTTATTATGACAAAATAAAAAAAGCAAAAATATGGTTTTAACTAGGCTAAATTGCGATAACCCACTTTACCATTTACGAAATAATCTTTAGAATTAAAGTTAAGAACTGCATTTATTGGGGGGCTAATATGACAAATCAGGTTGATGAAACAATCAAAGCAATGAACGATGTTTTGAATCTAATTCGCAAAGTTCGTGATGAACACCCTGACGCATCTCCAGAAAAAATTTCAGAAGCTGTTGTAATTACTTACGACCAAAAAATTGATGAGTTATTATCTCAACTGGCACAATTACAGTCGCAATATGAAGAATTGCAAAAACACAAAAATGTAATGTCTGCCATGACAAATATACTAAAAACGAACAAAAAGAAATCTTATGGGGCTAATTTGCGCATAGCAGCAGAATAAATTCTAGCATTATAAGTTAATAATTCTTATCACAAACTCTATAGAAATTGATTTATTTATTAAATTAATCCTATGACTAATGATTATTTTGTTTTGCATTATAGATGCAATAGTGTAGGAAGCTATCCGAAGTTTTTCATAAAAGTATTGACATGTGGGAAGTTAGAGACAGAATTCCTGTATTTGCTTGAATGAACGACATATTATAGAGTTTGTTAAACACCTAGGTGTCTAATTAGAACTCTTTACACATACAATTACAACAAAGATGTGCAGATATACGCAGGATATAATTATCGCTTATGCCAAAACGTAATGATATTGAGTCTATCCTCATAATTGGTGCTGGTCCTATTGTTATTGGTCAAGCATGTGAATTTGACTATTCCGGAACACAAGCATGTAAAGCTTTAAAGGCCGAAGGGTATAGAATAATCCTGGTGAACTCTAATCCTGCAACGATCATGACAGACCCGGATCTGGCAGATGCAACTTATATTGAACCAATAACAGCAGAGATCGTTGCAAAGATTATCGAAAAAGAAAAGCCGGATGCTTTATTGCCAACGATGGGGGGGCAAACAGCCTTAAATACAGCTCTTAGTCTAAAAAAATTAGGCATATTAGAAAAATACAATGTTGAAATGATTGGGGCATGTGCAGAAGCAATTGATAAGGCTGAAGACCGTGAACTCTTTCGAAATACGATGACTAAAATTGGTTTGGAGACCCCAATAGCAAGTCTTGTACATAATTTATCCGAGGCGTTTGAAGCTTTAGACTTGGTTGGTTTACCTGCTATTATCAGGCCTTCATTTACGTTAGGAGGAACTGGCGGGGGAATAGCCTATAACAAAGAAGAATTTCTGGAAATTATCGAAAGAGGTTTAGACGCTTCACCAACTACAGAAGTACTCGTAGAAGAATCCGTCCTTGGTTGGAAAGAATACGAGATGGAAGTTGTCCGGGATAAAGATGATAATTGTATAATAATATGTTCAATTGAAAACCTTGATCCCATGGGGGTACACACAGGGGATTCAATCACGATAGCCCCAGCACTAACATTGACAGATAAAGAATACCAAATCATGCGGAATGCCTCAATAGCTGTATTACGTGAAATTGGTGTTGAGACAGGTGGCTCGAATGTACAGTTTGCTGTAAACCCTGAAAATGGGCGCCTTATCGTTATTGAGATGAACCCTCGTGTTTCTCGTTCCTCAGCATTGGCGTCTAAAGCAACAGGATTTCCGATCGCCAAAGTAGCTGCCAAACTGGCCGTTGGGTATACATTAGATGAATTAGAAAATGATATTACAGGTGGAGTTACACCTGCCTCATTTGAACCAACAATTGATTATGTGGTCACAAAGATACCACGTTTTGCTTTTGAGAAGTTTCCAGGCGCAGAGCCAACACTTACAACATCAATGAAGTCTGTTGGTGAAGTAATGGCTATAGGGCGAACATTCCAAGAGTCTTTTCAAAAAGCTCTTCGTTCAATGGAAACTGGCTTAACAGGTTTGAATGAAGTTGTCTTCCCAGGTTTAGGGAAAGGGGACGATAAGAATGTTATACGAGCAGCTTTAGGAACAGCAACGCCTGACAGAATATTAAATGTTGCCCAAGCTCTAAGAATAGGCGCAAGTTTCGAACAAATTCAGGCTCTCTGTTCAATAGACATTTGGTTCTTAGAGCAAATTCAAGGCATCATCGATGTTGAAAATCAGATAAAGCAAAATGGTTTGCCAACAACTGCAAAAAATATGAGGCAGATCAAGTCGATGGGGTTTTCTGACGAGCGTCTGGCTGAGTTATCTGGTTGGACGATAAAAGAAGTTAGAGAGCTCAGGCAAAAGTTAGATGTAAATTGTGTTTATAAAAGAATAGATACATGTGCTGCCGAGTTTGCTTCTCCCACAGCCTATATGTATTCAACATATGAAACAGAGTTTTTTGGAGAAGTTGAATGTGAATCTCGGCCTTCAGAAAAAGAAAAAATAATAATTCTAGGTGGTGGGCCAAATCGAATAGGTCAAGGTATCGAATTTGACTATTGCTGTTGTCATGCCGCTTATTCACTTTCAAGCGCTGGTTATGAAACAATCATGGTCAATTGTAATCCTGAGACTGTTTCAACAGATTACGATACGGCAGATAGATTATACTTTGAGCCGCTAACGTCTGAAGACGTTTTAGAAATTGTCAGCAAAGAACAAAGAAACGGTAAAGTCAAAGGCGTTATTGTACAATTTGGGGGTCAGACACCGCTAAAGTTGGCAGCACATTTAGAAGAGAATAATATTCCAATTTTAGGAACCTCACCTGATGCAATTGATTTAGCAGAAGACCGCGACCGTTTTAAAGATTTAATAGATAGACTTGGAATAAGACAACCTAAAAATGCAATAGCAAGAAGTGAGCAAGAAGCGATAGACATAGCGGATGATCTTGGATTTCCTGTAGTCATAAGACCATCATACGTTCTTGGTGGGAGGGCAATGGAAATTGTTCATGACCAGGAACAATTGCAAAAATATATCAAGAATGCTGTTGTCGTGTCAGGTGATAGTCCTGTACTGCTGGATAGCTATTTAAGCGGTGCAACAGAAGTTGATGTTGATGCCCTGTCAGATGGTCAGAATGTATTCATTTGTGGCATCATGCAACACATTGAAGAAGCAGGCGTTCATTCTGGAGATAGTGCATGTTCTCTTCCTAGTCATTCATTAGACGAAAGGTTAATTGCAGAGCTTGAAAAGCATACTCAAGATATTGCCCTCGCTTTGAATGTTATTGGATTAATGAATGTCCAATTCGCTATTAAGGATAATGAGGTTTTCATCATTGAGGTAAATCCAAGAGCCAGCAGGACAGTTCCCTTCGTTGCAAAAGTTATTGGACAGCCAATTGCTGGTATTGCATCACAAGTAATGGGGGGTAAAAAGATATCTGACTTTAATTTGGTAAAAACCCAATTCAATCACATCGCTGTAAAGGAAGCTGTTTTTCCATTTGCACGTTTCCCTGGTGTGGATCCGGTACTTGGCCCTGAAATGCGATCTACGGGTGAAGTTATGGGGATAGACAAAACATTTGCGATGGCATTTGCTAAAAGTCAAATAGGATCTGGGTCTCAATTACCAACAGAAGGAACGATATTTGTTTCTGTACGAGATATGGATAAAGAGCCAATTCTTGAGTCCGTGAAATTACTTTCTGAGATTGGTTTTAATATAATTGCAACGAGTGGTACAAAAAGATATCTAGAAGAACAAGAGATTTCGTGTAAAAAAATTAATAAGGTTCTTGAAGGACGCCCACATATTGTAGATGCAATTAAAAATGGGGAAGTCGATATTGTATTTAATACAACAGAAGGGGCCCAAGCATTAAATGATAGTACTTCGATTCGAAGAACAGCATTACTTTATCATGTTCCATATTACACAACCTTAGCAGGTGCAATGGCAGTCACAGAAGCCATTGCTGCAATGAAAGCTGGGAATCTAAACGTTATTCCTATTCAAAGTTACTTGTCACAAAATTAATATTCAATAGGATAGTATAGTAAATTACATACACTTTATATGATACAATCTTAAAATTATTCGCTTACCGTGAAGCCGTATCTGGAGGCATAGTCGTTTCATTTTATTTTTCTACTCTAAGGTTCTAAGCCTTGATGTTATATCAGGATAACTAACAGCAATTTTTTAAGTGTAGAAAATTAAATAGAAATGGCTATAGCTTCATATAAACTAAGGAGAAATTATTATGTCTATGGACAAGGTTCCGATGACAATTGCTGGGTTTGAAGCACTTGAAAAAGAATTACAAAGACGTAAATCTGTTGAGCGCCCCAGAATAATACAAGCAATAGCTGAAGCTCGTGAACATGGTGATTTGTCTGAGAATGCTGAGTATCATGCAGCAAAAGAACAGCAAGGTTTGAATGAAGCTAAAGTAGCTGAGATTGAAGACATGCTTTCGCGGTCTGATGTAATAGATGTCTCCAAATTATCTGGGAAGAACGTTAAATTTGGTGCAACAGTAGATTTAGTTGACGAAGATACTGAAGAAGAGGTTTGTTATCAAATTGTGGGTGAAAATGAAGCGGACGTGAAACTCGGTAAAATCTCAATTACTTCACCTATAGCTCGTGCTTTAATTGGTAAAGAACCTGGTGATAGTGTTGAAGTTGTAACGCCTGGAGGCGGAAAAGTATACGAGATACTTAAAGTACAATTTATTTAATAAGATCTATGAATAAGAGGATGGATATCAGGCAGGACCATAAATTCCATTCTCTTATATCTGTTTTTTGTCTAAATCTACCCCAATAAGAAATTTAGATCGTCGTATTGTCAAAGATGTTTTCACACTATCAACATTCGGACTTTTCGTAAGTTCGTTGATTATAAAATCTTGAAAACTTTTTAGGTCTTGTGAAACACACCTTAAAATAAAATCGACTTCTCCTGAGAGCATGTAACATTCTCGAACAATTGGCCACTTTTGAACTTGTTCTTCGAAAGCAACGAGGTCAACTTCAGCCTGGCTTTGTAATCCAACCATAGCAAATGCTGTTAGTTCGAATCCAAGGCTTTTCTCATCTAAAAGCGTTGTATAACCTTGTATAATGCCGGCATCTTCAAGTGATCTTACACGACGTAAGCAGGGCGGTGCAGAAATACCAATACGTTTTGCGAGTTCGACATTTGTAATTTTACCATTGTCCTGGAGTTCAATCAGGATCTTTAAATCTGTTTCGTCTAATTGTTCTCGCATAATGGGGGCCTTATATATTCAAAAAGGAAAAGAGTAAGAAGTATAATAATATTATATTTTTTTGATATAAACCAAAAGTAAAAAGGCTGTTTTAATAATTTTCATACCATATTTTTCACCGAGTAACAATTTGCCCCATGTTGAGCAAGAAAAATTTTGATTAGTCTGCTCTAAAAGATGTAAAAATAAATATTATCATTTATAAACAAGACCATATTCCCTGAATACTGGAGCGGCGAATGTCCATACAAAGTAATATGTCCCTAACAGAAAGTATTAACCACAGTATTAGCAAAGCCTCTGCGCATGAGAACAATACAAAACGTAAAGGTTGGGTTGTAACTGATGGAAAAACGGGGGCTGATGTACAATGTAAAGGGGTCGCAGAAGCTCTGGGTATTGAATATGAAATGAAGAAAATTTCTCCAGTAATACCATGGAAATGGATTGCTCCATGGGGACCCGTTGCACCTTGGCATAAGGCCGAAAAACCCAATAGCCCACTCAAATCACCTTGGCCAGATATTGCAATTGCTGCAGGAAGAGCGAGTATTCCTTATTTACAAGAAATTAGAAAAGCTGCAGGAGATAAAACATTCACAGTTGTCTTGCAGGACCCACGTATGGGGAACAAAATTGCTGATTTGATTTGGGTGCCGGAACATGACCCTTTGCGCGGAACAAATGTAATTACATCCGTCGCATCACCACATTCACATAATCCCAAAAAATTGCATGCGATGAGAGCTGCTGCCAACAACATATTGGATTCTTTGCCATATCCAAGAGTTATGATTGCAATTGGTGGTCCAAATGGTGTCTATAATTTTACTTCAGAGCCATTAAACAATTTTGTTAACGCTATCCAGGATCTTGGCAAACTAGGAGCAAGTTTTATGGTTACTCCATCAAGACGAACCCCTAGAGATCTTCTCAAAATCGTCGAAAAAGCAACCCGGGATAGGCCAAGAGTAATGTGGGATGGCACTGGAGATAACCCTTATCAGCAATATCTAGCGAATGCTGACTACCTTATTGTAACAGCTGATTCCATTAATATGACAGGAGAAGCTTGTGCAACAGGTAGGCCTGTTTACGTCTTTACACCGGATGGTGGCTCTTCAAAATTTGATAAATTTCATGAAGCAATGCGTCAATATGGCGCCACAAGGCCTTTACCTAAAACGATTTCTCAGCTTGAAAAGTGGTCCTATGTACCATTAGATTCTGCTTGTGATATAGCCAGAGAAATAGAACGTCGTTGGTAAACATATTTGGGGAGGATATGTGACGTTCTTTTTTCAATGTGCTCGCGTTAAGAAAGAAGAACGTTATGAAACATATAAATGTTACAAAATTAAAAGAGTGTTCTTTGGAAACTAATCCATTTGAATATGTGGTAATTCCAAATTTTTTAAATACTGAAAGTCTCCTGCAAGTTATTTCGTCATACCCCAATATTACCAAAGGAGGGTCTTACCCCCTTGATACAGTAGAAATCTCTTCTGCGCTTAATGGCGTTATCGAAGAAATGAATTCAAGAGAATTTGAAGAGGCAATAGAAGAAAAGTTCTCTGTCGACCTTAAGGGAAAACCAAAAATGTATTCCTTAAGAGGATATTGCCGAAAAACGGATGGTAAAATCCATACAGACTCTAAAGATAAAATAATTACTGTACTATTATACCTTAACGATAATTGGCAGTATGAAAATGGTAAACTGCGCCTATTGCGAAGTGGCAAGGATATTGAGGATTTTGCGACAGAAGTACCTCCAGATAATGGAACACTTCTAGTTTTCAAAAGATCTGATAACTCTTTTCATGGGCATGGTCCATTTGAGGGAGTGCGCAGGTCTATCCAGATGAATTGGATGGTTTCTGAGGGACGCAAGGGTTTCCACAAACTGCGCCACCAGCTATCTGCAAGTTTCAAGAAGTTAACAGCTGTGAATTAAAACAAATAACGTTTGAAAACGACGCTAATTAATTGTTAGAAAACAGCGAAACTCTCTAGCACTTCATAAAAAAGTGATAACCTTTTCTTACCGGAAAAAGAGCCTATATATCCGGTAAGAAATTCTCATGGATATAAGAGGAAAATTATGGCAACACGTCACCATAAACTCGTGATTATAGGGTCTGGACCTGCAGGATACACAGCAGCGATATATGCCGCCCGTGCCATGTTAGAGCCTGTTCTAATCCAAGGCATTCAACCTGGTGGTCAGCTAACCATCACAACAGACGTTGAAAACTACCCAGGTTTTGCCGATGTCATCCAGGGCCCTTGGCTAATGGAACAAATGAAAGCCCAGGCCGAGCATGTCGGAACAGACATGGTCACAGATCATATTATGGAAGTTGATTTTTCCCAAAAGCCCTACAAACTGGTTGGTGATAGCGGTACGGTTTATACAGCAGACAGTGTCATTATTTCAACTGGTGCACAAGCCCGCTGGTTAGGTTTGGAAACAGAACAAAAATTCCAAGGCTTTGGTGTTTCAGCTTGTGCGACATGTGATGGATTCTTTTATCGTAAAAAACACGTCATTGTTGTCGGTGGCGGAAATACAGCTGTGGAAGAAGCCTTGTTTCTGACAAACTTTGCTTCAAAAGTCACGCTCGTGCACAGAAGAGACTCACTTCGCGCAGAAAAAATTCTGCAAGACCGTTTGCTAAAACATGAAAAAGTCGAAGTTGTCTGGGATACAGTCTTGGAAGAGGTTATAGGAGAGGAAGATCCACTCAAAGTCACAGCGGCAAAACTAAAAAACATAAAAACAAATGAAGTTTCTGAACTGCCTGTGGATGGCATTTTCATTGCCATTGGTCACGCACCAGCGACTGATTTATTCAAAAACAAAGTTGAGATGAAGCCAAACGGCTACATCATCACAGCCCCAGATTCAACGGCAACAAATCTCCCAGGCATTTATGCTGCTGGAGATGTAACCGACGAGATATACCGCCAGGCAGTCACAGCCGCAGGCATGGGATGTATGGCGGCCCTGGAAGCTGAGAAATATCTGGCCAGTCTGGAAGTCTAAGAACCTAGGCGGCCACTAAAGATATTCTCAAACAGACACCCGGCAGGCACCAGCCTGTCGGGTTATTTGTTAGTATATTCTATTCCCTAGATCATCCCTCAAGCCAGCCCCCCGACAAATCCACTATTGGCATTGTCATGATAGATCGCGAGCCGCATGCGCCCATTACACCCGCGGCTCTTGCATCTCTCAGCCGCTTCAATTTCAACCAACCAGACGCAAATTCTATCCCGATTTTCCTGTAAAACACCTGCCTCATAATGATGAACATGGCCGCAGGTTTTGCAGGTGAATTCCAGAATCTGTTCAGGCTCCAGGTCTCGTAATTGTAATTCATCTTTCCACGACATCACCAAAAATCCTCCGCTCTAGGTATTCTTGTATAACTGATTTTCCCGCCCACATGTCCGCCTTTGGGTGGGCTCCAATAGCCATAAGAAACAACCGTTTTGCTGTATCTCTTATTAAGCACATCCATGGCATGTGTGATGTTTTCAGCTTTTTGTCGAACCTGATCATCATTCAAAAAAAGATCAAGTTGTCGTTGGTGCGCTGGGCTTAAATCGATCAAGGTTACATGCACACGATAGACGGTTATTCGAAAGGGTAATTCTCTTTCTGCCTGGGCCCAGAGAGAGGTTAGCGCCGATAAAATAGCCTGATCATCATTGACGATGGGAAGCGAGCGTTTGTCGGTCCAGCTGCCATTGCGCACAGACAACCACAACCAAAGACCAGAAGCATAAAACCTCTCACGCCGCAAACGTCTGGCAGCTTTGATCAACAGCAGTCTGGCGATGTCCCGGGCGGCTTTTAACGAGCGCATCTCTGGAGGCAACACACGGCCATGGCCAAACATACCGCGTTGGCTGGGCTCGGCCTGCACATCATAACCATGCAACGCATACCACAGCCGCTCGCCCGTCACATTATTCCAGATCTTGCGCATCTGTTTGGGAGAGGTAGCAAGCAGCTCTGCCATGTTGGAAATATGACAAGCCAGCAACCGCCGTTCCATGCGCCTGCCAACCCCAGGGATATCGTCAAAGGGAAGCGGCAATAAAGGCTTTGGCATCATATCAGGAGACCAGATCGTAACCCCATCCGGCTTGTTCTGCTTGCCTGCAATTTTCGCCAATTGCCGGTTGGCCGCCATGCCAATAGAGCAGGTGATATAAGGCCCAATATATTTTGCCAACCGCTGTTTGATTTTCTGCGCCAGATCTTTTGGGGCTTTGATTTGGGGCTTGTCCAAACGACAAGTGAGTTCGTCAATGGATTTAATCGCATCAATGGCAATCACAGCAGAAATCTCGCTTAACAACGCATTATGCGCCCGTCTGAATAAATCTGGCTCTTGTGGGGCCAACACCAGATCTGGGCAAAGTTTCAATGCATCCGGCACATTCATCACATTATGACAACCAAGCGCTTTGGCTTCCTTAGAACAGGCAATCACACAGGTCCGATTCGTCCCCGCAAACGGCACAACCCCGACAGGTCGCCCACGAAGTGATGGGTAAACCTGTTGCATCACAGAAGCAAAAAAGCCATCAAAATCAAGATATAAACGTTCAATTGTCTCCGGCTTGCGCATGTCCTCTCCTCATTTCGGGGGGGAGAGAACATATATAGAACATACTAAAGATGTCAATAGGTAGAATTAAGGGTAGTTTGGTGTGTGGTAAACGGATGGGTTGTGGAAAATATATCTCTAGTCATTACCCTGCATATGGCTTGGTGTATCCTCCGACCGGCTTGAGATCATGAGAAAAATTGAAGCTTCTAATGCGTTGCCTCTTATATTATCACCTGTCATGGACGAGCCTTATAGGCCCCCTCTGATTGGTCTTACAACTCCAGATAAAGTTATTGCATTTTTAATATTTACGCGCTAAACTGTTGCGCAATACGCAACAGTTTATGCAGGGAAAGGCCCAGGAAAAGGCGATGAATATATCAGATAAAAGAAAGCCGATAGAAAGAAATCGCCCACCTGAACATCCAGGCATCGTATTTCGTGATCTCGTTTTGCCTGAGCTGAATATATCCATATCCAAATTGGCAGAAAGCATCGACGTTAACAGAACAAATCTCTCCAAGGTCCTGAATGGTCATGCAAATATGACTGTTAATATGGCCCTACGCCTTGGTAAAGCTGTGGGCAAAGACGGCATGATCTGGCACCGTATGCAAGTGGCAAGGGATGCCTGGTACGCGGAACGTGAGATACAACAGATTAACATTAAGCCTGTTATTGCTGCCGAATGATTTATGATGACAGCTTTAAAAACAAGAACTTAAAAACCTTATTTATAAACGGGAAAGCATCAAAAATTCATGCTGACTGGCAACCTCGTATTTTAAAAATACTGGACACCCTAGACCAGGCAGAAGCGCCGGAAGATTTAGACCAGCCAGGATATGGATTTCATGAATTAAAGGGAAAACGAAAAGGCGTTTTTGCCGTATCAGTCTCACGAAATTGGCGTTTAACATTCCAATGGGACGAAGAAAGCCCTTATAATATAGACCTGGAAGATTATCATTAGTTCCATGTAGGAACCAGCTTGAACATCTATTTTATTTTAAATAAATTTCGAACACCCAAAAGCATAAGGAAGAGGAAAATTGCGGATAACAGTGTATTCCCAAGGCCAATCAAGCCAAGCCACTCTGGCAGTTTATTACCATCACTATAGAAACACTCATATGCATCACTCAGTTCTTTCTTACGATTTGCCGCAAAGAATATAAGAGCATTCTGAGCTGCAAGATATAAGGCATTCCCGAGATATTCTGCACATGGTTTTTGCGTAGCAGTTAAGAAATAAATCCAGGCAAAAATTGGAATGAGGGTTACCCAAGCTAGAAAAGGTCGCCAGACAGATTTTCCAAAATCAGAAAAGAAGTCATAGAATACTGAAAACCACCAACTTATGTTCCAATAGAACCATTCTTCGGTTCCTCGTTTGGCACGCATTTCACCTTTGAAAAATAATCGTTCTCTTTCGTAGTCATGCGCATCAATAGCTAAGCCACGAAGAATTCGAAACCTACCAATATTTTTTATATCTGGCAGTGTAATTAGGCTTTTCCAAAAACCTATGATAGGTACTTTAATATGATCTAGTCTTGGAGATTTTTTAAAGTTAGCTTGAATAAAATTGGGAACATTATTTTTAAAATTTGCGCTAGCTGTATCAAAACCACGCTCTGTATTAACCCCAAAGAAAAAAGCTTCTGATAAAAAATGAGTGCCTAACAGGCTTACGGGCCCTCCAAAAGTTGTTTCAACGAATGAAGCATTTTTATTAAAATGTACATTTTCATAATTTGCAGTCCCCTCAAAGGAGGCACCATCAAAACTTACGAGTTCTAAAAAGATTGTATTTTTGAATCTAGCATTTCCAGAAACTTTAATCTTATAAAAAGAGGTTTTGTTATGAAAGGTAGCTTTTTTACACCAAACGTTCTCAGAAAATAATGTTTTGTAGAAAAAAGCTTCCTCTTTAAAAGACGTTTCATTGAAACATGCATTATCTGAGAAGTTTATATTTTCAAACCAAACTTTATTGTTGAAGGAAGTCTTTTCATACCAAGCCTCTCTTAAAAAAGAGGCACGTCTGAATGACACATTGCAATTGAACCTACTCTTTGAAAAATTACAGAAACCTGGAAATATGTAACCTGAGAAATTTACTAACTTTATGCAATATAGAGTTAAATGCTTACTATTATCGTTACTTGATGATAGATCACTTGTATATTCCGTAATTTCTTGGGTTGAATTACTAAACTGTAATGATGATAATTCAATGTGTGCGTTATTTAACCAATTCCTTGTTTCTTCATTTCCTCCAAAATCACGGAATACATCAAGATCTGCATCATATTCATTATATATTTTCCACTGATTTGATTGTTTTAGAGATTTTTGTTCTTCTAATAAAGTTTGGGCCCAACCATTCCAAACACTCCTTGCAGCCTCATGAGCCTCTTCCTCACTCTTACCAGCATCAAGCGCGGCCTTCCTAGCCGCCTCACACTTTTCAAATAATTGAATTGACTCGTCACGATCCATAAAATACCCCCAAAAATATAATTTAAAAAATCAGAATAATGACCTCTTAAATCCCTAAATTCAAGTCTGGTTATTTCATCCCCAAACATGTAAACTCTTAAAATCATGTGTGGACGATTTACGCAACATTCTTCGATGGAAGAGCTTCAGGAGTTTTATGATCTGGTGGATATGTCGGATTTTGACATTGAGCCGGCCTATAACATCTCGCCCCGAAGCTTTATTTATGGCTTTGCAAAACAACGGTTTTTAATGCCGATGTATTGGGGGCTCGTGCCAAGCTGGTGGCGCAAGACCTTAAAAGACGTCCCCAGCACACATAATGCCAGAGCCGAGACGGCCCATGAAAAACCAATGTTTCGCGCCGCTTTCCAAAGACGCCGCTGCCTTATTCCAGCGAATGGCTTTTTTGAATGGACCGGCCCCAAAGGCGCACGCCAACCCTGGTATATTCATTCGGCTGATAATAAACCTCTCACCTTCGCAGGCCTCTACGACATATGGGCTGACCCAATCTCAAATGATGAGCTATTATCCGCCACAATCCTGGTCTGCGAACCAAACGACTTCATGAGCGACATCCACAATCGCATGCCCGTCATTCTAGGTAAAGACCAATGGGAAGACTGGCTCAACGAGCCTAATCAAGACCTTTTGAAACCGTGCCCTGATGATTGGTTAAATGCCTATAAGGTAACAACAAAGATGAGCTCTGGAAGGTATCAGGAAGCGGATGCGGTAGAGCAAGTAAGAGAATTAATATAAAAACTCACAAGACTAAAGAGTGCTCTTAATTGCTGCCGGTATCAAAGATCACCCTATCGCCTCTGTTGAAACATATAAACCCTCAAAACAATGATTACCCTCTAAAAGCGTTGAACTATTGAAGAATTGCGGAATGTCTTAAAGCAACGAAAAATAAATTATTGAAAAAAAAATTATGGAGGAAGAAAATGCTAAGATTTATAATATCAATATTTGTACTGATAATTCTCTCATTCCCCGCAATAGCACAAACAGTAGCCCCAGAAGGCGCTGAAGTTTATTTCATCAGTCCAAAAGACGGTGAAACAGTAGGCAAGACTTTTACTGTTAAGTTTGGTCTAAAAGGTATGGGGGTTGCTCCAGCAGGTGTTGAGAAAGAAAAGACTGGCCATCATCATCTTTTGATCAATACAAAAGTAACAGGCGAAGCCTTGACCGAACCTCTCCTATCAGATGATAATCACCGTCATTTTGGTGGGGGACAAACAGAAGCAGAAATTACATTGCCTGCAGGAAAACATACATTGCAGCTCCTATTAGGAGATCACAATCACATTCCTCACAAGAAGCCTGTAATGTCTAAAGTTATTACAATTACTGTGAAATAAAACATCTATATAAAAGGGTCAGAGCTATATCAAAACTTATAACTCTGATCTGTTACCCTTCAACATTCTCCCCACCATCATCAAGTTTTTCAGGTCTTTTCCAATAATGAAACTGGGGCGTCCATTGCTCTTCACCAAGACCGGCAAGAGCAAGAAAATGCCAAACTGGAGAATAAAGGTCTCCGGGGCCAAAATATGTCTGCCCACCTCTATAAATTTTGCCTTCTTTTAAATGATAGACAGCACATCCGGGCATATTTTCATATTCTCCCATGCCGCATTGCTCCTTCATATAACTGCCACCACCATGTGAGGCCATGCGAAATTTCCAACCACGATCAAGCGCCATCTTACGTTGCAGATCAGGCGTATCTTTCGAAACAAAAGCAATAGCCATCGCATTTTCTAAATGCTCTAAAACCCCATTAATACCATCAGCCCAAAGCGTACAATACCGACATCCTTGTCCCATATTATGAATCACAAGCAAACGATCTCGTCCGGCGAACATGTCAGAAAGACTTGTATGCCCATCTAATGTTTGAAACGTATAATCTTGAACTTCAACACCTTTCTCTGCTTGTCTTAAGGCAAGAAGCTGCTTGGTTTTCTCCATAATTTCATATTCAAGTTTTTGCGCTTCAGACATCATTGGCTCCATAAATAAATTTAAAAATCAAATTTCATTCTGACTTAACTCAAAAATTTGGTCAAATTAACAATGCGATGAAAAATCTTCTAAGCGATCAAAATCAGTTAAGACGCCCTTGTCATTCACAGGAACAGAAACAACTTGGTTTTTATATGTTCTCAAAATCCCTTTAGCACCTTGATCTCCCTCAATCTGCCTAAGGTCAGGAAAGAATTTAGCAGAGAACAAAACAGGATGTCCATTTTGATGGTTGTACATAGGAACACAAATATGTTGATTGTGCTCAGGCGAAAAACTATAAGAAAGCTTCTGAAAGACATCCAAAGTAATCAAAGGCATATCTGCAAGGCAGACAAACACGCCATCAATATGATCACAAATAGCCTCGCATCCCAGTTTTAAAGAATGCCCCATCCCAAGTTGGGGGCGAGTATTATGTACACAGGTAAAAGAATTTTTATCAATTAAGTGCATCACATCAGAACCAAATACTACTATAGATTGTTCCGCTTGAGTTTCGCGTACTGTTTCAAAGACATGGGAAAAAAGAGGTTTACCCCGAAACTCATATAAAAGTTTATTGCCATCTTGGAATCTAGAAGAAAGTCCCGCAGCCAAAACAACAACAGCAAACTTGTAATAAGGATTTAGCAAGAAAGGCCTGCCTTCTTTGCCTGATCAAGAATCTGTGCAAGAGTAGAAATGGCAAGGGCTTGCGCGTTTTTGGTTTTTTCAATTATTCCAATAGGTGCTGTCAGTCTCGCAATGTCTTCATCAGTACAGCCATCCAGGCGCAAACTCTCAATACGATCCTGTTGAACCCGAAAGCTCCCTTGTGCGCCTATGTAAAAACATTCACTTTTCACAAGTTCTTTCAAGATAGGAATTTCCCAATTATGATCATGAAACATCAAAACGGAAGCTGTCCATTGATCGGTTGAGACTTGAGGAAGCTGCCCGATATTAAGCTGTTTTACAGAGGACCCAAGATCTTTAATTGCATTATATGTTGATTGATCAGAAGTATAACCATCTATTTCCAAGTCTGCCGCTAAACCAATTTTGATGAGCATTCTCACGGAAGGCCCAGCACCAAAAACAACAAGACGAATACCCGGGATATAAACCTTGATAAATAGGTGTCCATTTTTACAAGATTTTTGAGGCTCTTGAGTTAATTTATGACGAAGAACTCTGGACTGCCCCGTATCAAGATTTGTTTCTAATGAAAATACTTTTCTTTTCTTAATATATTCGTTGACGTCTTCAAGCAGAGGGATATCAATTTCTTGATCAAAATAAAGATCAATCCCACTCCCACATGGCAAGACAATATCCATATATTGTGACCCTTTGCCATAACGGACACATTCATTTTTACCGTTTTGTAAAACAGATAATGCACGTTCAACAATAACTGCTTCAATACATCCGCTGGAGATATATCCGCAATATTGCCCTGTCTCAGAAACAACCATTTGCGCACCAACATCTCTGGGTGAAGCGCCTTCAATATCCACCAATGTTACAATCACTATCCTTTGTCCCTCAAGCATCCAGGAGAGAGCGTAAGGCATGATATTCTCTATTATTTCGTCAGAAGGTGTAAATGGCATGTAAGTGATACATCTATTTATAAAGGTGCTGTGACTTTAAATTGAAAAGTCACAGCATGAATGTGATTAGGCAAACTCAATACCGCTTTCAGTAAACGGTAATGTGAGAATGCGCTTGCCTGTAACAGTATAAATTGCATTTGCTAAAGCAGGGCCAATAGGAGGAACACCGGGCTCCCCGACACCTGTTGGCTTTTCTTTAGAAGGAACAATATAAACCTCAATCTTAGGCATATCTGACATCCGTAAAGGTTCATAGTCAGGGAAATTACTCTGCTCAACTTCACCATCTTCTAGCGTTATCTGATTACGCATAACCGCACCAAGGCCATAACCAATACCACCTTCCATTTGTGCTTTTACAATATCAGGATTAACCACTATGCCACAATCAACAGCGCAGACCACACGATCAATTTTGATTTCACCGTCATCTGTTTTCGTTACATCAACAATTTGTGCGACAAAACTGTTAAAGGATTCATGGACTGCAACACCGCGCCCCTTACCTTTAGGAAGCTTTTGTCCCCATCCAGCTTTTTCTGCCGCAAGTTTCAGCACACCTGCATGTCGTGGATGTTTCTTTAACAAATCCATTCTAAAAGAAACAACATCTTGCTGAGCAGCTTCTGCAAGCATATCAATAGCCACTTCAGTGGAATATGCAGTATGTGTATGACCAACAGAACGCCACCAAAGTACGGAAACAGGGCTTTGGGTATTATGAACATCAACCTTTAGGTTGGGGATCATATATGGAAGAGTGGATGCGCCTTCAACAGAAGTATTATCAATACCATCTTTCACAAGAGCTTGTTCAAAAATCGTTCCAATGATAATTGGCTTTCCTGCTAGTCTTTGGTTCCAAGCAACAGGCTTATTATCTTTATCGAGCCCAGCTTCAACTTTTTCAACAAATAGTGGGCGATAATATCCTCCTTTAATATCATCTTCCCGTGTCCAAAATAATTTAACAGGCCATTTACCTTCAATAGCCTTCACTGCCATAGCAGCTTCAGCCACATAATCTGATGTTGGATTGGCACGTCGGCCAAATGATCCACCGGCATAAAGTGTATTGATTTTAACCTGTTCTGGTTTTAACCCAAGAACTTGCGCAGCAGTTGGCTGTGCCAGTGTAGGGAATTGGCAACCATCCCAAATCTCCGCGCTTTTCCCATCATATTTAATGGTGCAGTTTAGAGCTTCCATTGGAGCATGAGCTAAAAATGGAAAGACAAACTCAGCCGAAATTGTTTTAGCAGAGTCTTTAAGAGCCTTTTCTACATCTCCATCATCACGGGCAACCAAGCCCTGCTCTTTCATTTTGGCTTTATGCTCATCAATAATCTCTTTTGTTGAACGGCCCTCAGCTTTCGAGAAATCCCAATCGGTTTTTAAAGCATCGCGTCCTTTTATAGCAGCCCAGCTATTTTTGGCATAAACGACAACACCTCTTGGAATTTGTTTAACGTCAAGCACACCTTTGACTTTAAGAGTATCTGTTGCATCAAATGACTTTAATGTCCCTCCAAATCGCGGAGAACGAGCTACAACAGCATACACCATATCGGGCAACTTAAAGTCTAAAGCAAATTGAGCTGTACCATCAGTTTTATCCTTATGATCTTTTCTATGCAGATCAGATTTTCCAATAAATTTGAAGTTTTCAGAGTCTTTAAGCTTCACTTCACCTTCAAGTTTTAACTGAGAAGCAGCTTCAGCCATATCTCCTAATTTTGCTGATTTTCCTGAAGAATGTTTTATAATTCCATTTGATACTGTAATTTCATCAGCTTTGACAGACCAAGTTTTTGCTGCAGCCTCAACCAAAAGCTTTTTAGCTGTCGCACCTGCTTTTCTGTATTGTTCAAATGAGTTTGCAATAGCGGTTGAACCACCCGTGCCTTGCGCACCAAATAGGAGGTTTGCATAAAGCTTGGTATTAGCAGGTGCCCATTCAGTTTTTATCTGCTCCCAATCTGCATCAAGTTCTTCAGCAATAAGTGTTGCAAGACCTGTTGTTGCACCTTGTCCCATTTCAAAATGCTTTACGACAACGACAACACTATTATCCGATAAAATTTTTACAAATGGATTTGGTGTAAAATCTTTTATAGCGCTAGCAGTTAATGAACCACTAGAATTAAGTCCAATAACAAGGCCAGCACCTAATGCTGCAGAACCTTTTAGGAAGTCACGTCGAGATGATGTAAGTGTCATGACTTAAACCTCCATTTTCTCAGCAGCAAGATGAATAGCAGCTCGGATACGTTGATAGGTTGCGCAACGACAGGCATTACCATTCATAAAGTCATTTATATCTTTATCAGAAGGTTTCTTATTATTTGTCAGCAAACCTATGGCTTGCATGATTTGCCCTGACTGGCAATAACCACATTGTACCACATCAAGGTCTTGCCAGGCTTCTTGAACAGCTTTAGCGACCGTTCCAGATAAACCCTCAATGGTAGTAATCTCTTTTCCAACGGCATCTTCAACTGTAAGCTGACAAGATCGCGTCGGTTCCCCATTCACATGAATAGTACATGATCCGCATGCAGCGACACCACAACCAAACTTTGTACCCGTTAAACCAATTTCATCACGAAGAACCCAAAGCATTGGAGTATCACTATCGACATCGACAGCTTTTTCTTCGCCATTGACTTTAACTTTGAACATTATCCCTCCTTGGAAACCTTCAAATTATAGAACCATGTTCTTTTATAAGAAATGACTAAATATAAAAATACTACGTAATGTCTATGCACAATTATTGACATATCTATGGTGGCATTAGAATATATTTTAATAGAATATAAGATATAAGAGTTATGAGTTGAAGACTTGTACAATATTTAAGAACTACTTTGATAACTGATGAAAAAATATTGCTGAAGGAATGAGAAGTAGGAGGTTTTATGTTTTTATAGTACAAAACAAATAATCAATAATCCCTTGATGCTTTTCTCATGTTACAATATAACAGAAAAAAAATAATTTAAGAGAGGTACAAGATGAGAATTTTATCATTTCTTTTTATAATATTATTTACTTCAAATGTATTAGCTGGAGAAAAACGCCAATTAGATAGTCATGAACACGGTCATGGAACTTTGAATATCGCTGTTGAAGACAATAAAATAACTATGGAATTAGAAGTTCCTGGAGCAGATATTGTAGGTTTTGAACACGAAGCAAAAACAAAAAAAGACAAAGCCACTCTTAAAAAAGCAATCAGTGATTTGAAAAAACCATTAGGTCTCTTTGTTCTACCATCATCTGCAGTGTGTAAAGTTAAAGAAGCAAAAGTAAAACTAGATGGCGAAGAGCATGACCATCACCATAAGCATCATCATAAAGATCATGGGCATAAAAAGCACAAAAAAGGTCATGGCCATGATAAACACGATAAACATAAACATGAAGAAGAAAGCCATAACGAGTTTCACACGGAATATGTCTTAAATTGTAAGAAACCCTCAGAAATCAAAACCATTGACTTCAAATATTTTGACCGCTTTAAAGGAGCTGAAGAATTAGATGTAAATATCATCAGTGCAAAAGGCCAAAAAAGCTTTGAAGCTAAACGTAAATCTAAGACATTGGATGTGAGCGGCAGTTTTTAGTCAAATATGACAGTAACGGATACGGTACAAAACAAAAAACAACATATTATGTCTGACATCATCCAGGTGTCAGACATAAACTTTTCCTGGAAAGGCCAACAGCCTTTTTCCATTGAAATAGAAAAATTCTCAGTCAAATCTGGAGAAAAAATATTACTTATTGGGCCATCAGGCTCAGGAAAATCAACTTTCTTAAGTTTATTGTGTGGGATTGTTGCTCCTGACAAGGGGCAGATTCATGTTCTGGAAAAAGATCTTACGAAACTCTCAGGAGCTCAAAAAGATCTTTTTCGGGCAGAAAATTTTGGCATCATATTTCAGATGTTCAATTTGCTCCCCTATGGTTCTATTTTGGATAATGTATGTTTACCCCTAAGTTTTGCAAAAAATCGTAGAAATAAAGTATTAAAAACGGGAGATATACAAAATGAGGCAACACGCCTTTTAAAAAGACTTGGGTTACCCCCTGAAAAAACAAGCAAGAAATCTGCGGCAACTCTAAGTGTTGGCCAGCAACAGCGCGTTGCAGCTGCCAGAGCCCTCATTGGAGCGCCAGCCATAATTATTGCGGATGAACCAACATCCTCTCTAGACAAAGATCATCAGGACAATTTTTTGAATTTGTTATCAGAAGAAACTGAGAAAGCAAATTCAACCTTAATGATGGTCAGCCATGACGAGAGTCTTGCATCTCATTTTGATAAAGTGCTGTCAATTAAAGATATCATAAATATACAATAGGGGCTTATCGATGATTATTGCACGTCTGGCCTTACAATCACTTAAAAGTCGCTGGTTAACGGCTTTGTTGACCATCATTTCAATTGCCTTAAGTATAATTTTATTTCTGGGTGTCGAAAAAGTACGCAATGGAGCAAGGACAAGTTTTGCTGATACCATTTCAGGCACGGATCTGATAATCGGATCTAGAGCTGGCAGCATTCAGCTATTGCTCTATTCAGTCTTCCGCATTGGTAATGCTACAGCCAACATTACATGGCAAAGTTATGAAGATATAATCAAAAGAAAAGAAGTTGCCTGGGCTGTTCCAATGGCTTTAGGAGATAGCCATCGCGGATTTAGAGTATTAGGGACAACTCAAGACTTTTTCAAATATTATAAATATCGCAATAAGCAACCGATCTCATTCACACAGGGGCAAAAATTCTCTGATCTTTTTGATGCAGTTGTTGGGGCAGATGTTGCAAAAGCACTAGGATATAAATTAAATGATCCAATCATAGTTGCTCATGGTTTAGGTAAAGTTTCCTTTTCAAAACATCAAGACAAACCATTTAAAATTTCAGGTATATTGAAGAAAACTGGCACACCAGTAGATAGAACAGTCTTCATAAGTCTTAAAGCTTATGAAGCCATTCATGTAGGCTGGCAAACTGGGCGCCATAAGAGTATTTCCCCGGAACAAGTCAGGAAGATGGATTTACAACCGAAAGAGATAACCGCGGCTTTGATTGGCGTGAAATCAAGGTTACAGATATTCAAACTTCAAAGATATATCAATAAATATCCCCAAGAGCCATTATCTGCAATTTTACCAGGTGTTGCGCTCCAAGAACTCTGGTCTCTTATGAAAACCGCAGAAATTGCCTTAGCAGCAATTTCATCAATGGTAGTTCTAACAGCTCTTTTGGGTATGATTACCATGATTTTCACCACATTAAATGAGCGCAGACGAGAAATGGCCATTTTAAGGTCTGTTGGAGCCAAACCAAGAACAATATTTGGATTACTGATATCAGAGGCTGGAGTATTAACATTCCTAGGAGTTATTCTGGGAGTTATTTGCCTTTACTTAATACTATTCACCTTAAGGCCTTACATTGATGCTGAATATGGATTATATATCAAAATAACTATGCTAACGCTAAGTGAGTTCAAAATATTGTGTAGTGTAATCGCTTTAGGTTTTATTATAGGATGTTTACCTGCCTTTAGGGCTTACAGCTTATCATTAGCAGATGGTATGACCGTTAAAAATTAAATATCATAAAGATATAGGAATGAATATCATGGACAAAAAAAGCATTACTTATAGTGTTTTATTATCCATAATATTTTTAAGTATATTAGCTTTTTCCATTCAGGCATCCAACAAAATCATTGAATTGGAATGGGATAACCTTGTTCCAGGCAATACTTTAAGTGCTATAGATTTATCCGAACCGTGGACTTTGGGAGAACAACGCTTAGCGGCAATTGATCACACCAAAATACCTGAACAAAATGAAAATAAAGAGCCTGCACCTTTAGTCACTGAATATAATAATAAAAAGGTGAAAATAGCTGGATATATGGTCCCATTGGATTTTGATGCAACAAAGGTAAAAGAGTTTCTACTCGTACCATATGTAGGTGCCTGTATTCACGTTCCACCACCTCCTGGCAATCAAATTATTTACGTCCAAAGTAAAAAAGGCATTCCCGTATATGATATTTACACACCAATTTATGTAACGGGTGTTATCCAGTCAGGGGAATTTAAAACAAATATTGCAGTTGAGATTGGCTATAATTTACAAGTTGAGAATGTAGTAGAGTTTTAAGTATTGGATGCCTAAAGAAATTACATTATGATCATTGTAGTTATTATAAAGAATAATGTACAAATTCAATTAAGAAACATAGTTTAATATACCATCATTGTAAATTTTAGTATCAGGTAGAAACTAGGCTAAATGGCTAATAACTCAAATCTGATAGACCCGTTCGGACGAAGTGTTACTTACCTACGTGTCTCTGTAACTGATAGATGCGACCTGCGGTGCGTTTATTGTATGGCAGAAAACATGACATTTCTGCAAAAAAAACACCTTCTCACCCTTGAAGAACTAGATCGTTTGTGTACCGCTTTTGTAGAACGAGGCGTTAAAAAAATCAGGTTAACAGGTGGAGAACCACTTGTTCGTAAAAATATTATGTCTTTGATTGAGCAACTCTCAAGACATATAAAATCAGGCGATTTGGAAGAATTGACACTCACAACCAATGGCACTCAACTCCCAAAGTTTGCCGATGAGCTGTATAAACATGGTGTGCGGCGCATTAATATTTCTTTAGATACCCGTGATCCAGATAAATTTAAAGCGGTAACGCGCTGGGGTGATTTAGATCAAGTGATGGAGGGGATCAAAGCAGCTCAATCCGCAGGCTTGAAAATAAAGATCAACATGGTCGCTCTAAAAGAAGCAAATGCAAACGAAATCGAAGAGATGATAGAATGGACCCATGGGAATGGCATGGACCTGACCCTCATCGAAACCATGCCGATGGGCGCAATTGACGAGCAACGAGTTGACCAATATTTACCCTTAACTCAAGTAAGGGAGCGTTTAGAACAAAAATGGACACTGGAAGACATCCAATACAAAACCGGTGGACCTGCACGTTATGTTCATATCCCAGAAACAGGTGGCCGTCTCGGTTTCATCACGCCACTCTCACACAACTTCTGCGAATCCTGTAATCGCGTCCGAATAACCTGCACCGGTACCATGTATATGTGTCTTGGCCAGGATGACGCCGCAGATCTCAAAACGCCAATGCGCCAAAGCGAAGCCAACGAAATCCTACATGCCGCCATAGACGAAGCAATCGGCCGCAAACCAAAAGGCCACGATTTCATCATAGACCGCAAAGACCAAAAACCTGCCGTAACAAGGCATATGAGTGTGACGGGTGGGTGATTTATATAATGCCCCCTCCAGTTATAAAAACAGAAGAGGGCTATAATACCTACTCAGGTATCTTCACCAAACTATTCTCAAATACAATCGGCTTAGCCGGAGACTGAGAAATCGCCGGAACATTTACCAAACTGATCTGTTCTGCTGATGAACGAGGAATTGTATCAACCACCTGACTAGGTGGTAAATGCGTTCCATTCTTTAAATGATCAAACATCAAATCAAGTGCTTGATTAAAATAATGATGCAACGGAACATAACGAACCGCAAAGCCTGGTAGGGCATTGATCGTATCTAAATGGTGCGCATTTTTGATTTCATAATAACGCATATTACTCTTCTTGCCCTCACGAACTTGGTTCAGTCCAAAATATGCACGTGATGTATGATTAGGAGCAAGGATTGCATCAGCACGTCCTGTCACAAAAATAACAGGCTTTTTTCTCGGTTTTCCATTGGCACGAAGTTCTCTAATTGAATGCTTAATTTTCTTATGAACCCATAACAATTCACCTTTCAACCTTTTATTTGTAACAGGGTCACGACCTGTTGCCAGCGAACGAAGACATAAAGCTCCGTCAAGGTTTTGATCTGCAACACCTGTAGAAGGAGAAGTTGAAAGACGGTCCTGAATCGGGCCATCAACAGAGTCGTTATTGATTAACTCGACACCGCCTGTCGGTGGAATTCCATTACCCGTACCAAATAATGCAGCTTGTGTTGCAAGAGCAATAGGCACTGGGCGACCATCAGCCCCAATAGCTGCAAAACTGTAACCACATAGGTTTTGTGTCACACTTGCCCTCGCATAAGAATTTGCATAGGTAACAGATATGCCTTGTGCAACATTCACAAACCAGTGTAATGGAGCAAGATCGTTCTGCTCAACAGGCCACCCATAGTCATTGATAATTGCCTGAGCTTCAGCTGCTTGCCCAGCCAAATCGTCAGCACTTAATAAACCTTTTGCTCTCAAAGAGGCACAACGATTGGGACTTGATGCAAGATTTAAAAGAGATGGGTCAGTAATAGCAACACTAGCGCAACCCTGATAAACATTAAGCAGCGTTGTATAATCAAATAGGCTTCGGCTATGTTGTGTAAATGGAGTTCCATTGCCCTGAACAATAGAAAACTTTTTGCTAAAATTTGGATTTACATTTGGTTCTGATACAGCAACACCATCAATGAGATTAAACCAATCCTGTTCTGCAGCTAGAACGGAAGCGCCGCCACCATTCGAGACACTTGAGGCAATCACAATCGTATTTGAAGGTTTAATAGGCTCATTATACTTTTCATTAAGCACATAAAAAGCAAATTGAACGGCTTGTAAAACATTCAATCCCCAGTCTGCCTCAGGATTTAGCTGTGAATGTGCATGTTTAAATGCAAAACGATTAGGTGTCTCCTCATTAAATTTCTCACGTTTTCTGTCAATAAGTCGCGCTGTAAATTGCGAATCTCGACCAGCAACATCTGCATCTTCTAAAGTTCCATCAATCAGATTGACTGTATTATTTTCTAAATTATGTGCACCAATACCTTTACCATTGTCAGAATAGGCGACAGCGCACTTATTCTTTAATCCCCATTCGCCTGCAGTACCAATAGCACCATAGACACCACGTGACCCGGAGGAAGGAGCTGTCACAATGCACGGCTCTAGCGGATTAAAACTATCAGGAACCTGAACCATCAAAGTGATGTTCCGTCTTGGCCATCCATAGCGCGCATAAGCAATATATTCTGTGCCTGCTATAAGCCCTTCTGTGCCTGTATCATTCCCTTGAGCATCAATATTAGGTCCATAAAGTACTCCAAAACCACCGCCAGTTGAATTATCAACGAGGGCACGATAATTATTATAAATAGCAAGCTTACGTAGTTCAGAGGCTGTTGGTAGGTCGGGGTTTACGAAGGTAGGAGCTGTGGCCTCGGCTAATCCTGTTACCCCCAGACCAGCTGTAAGCAAGTCGTCAGAAATACCATCATAATAAACCTCTGATATCTCTCCCTTGATGAATTTCGGTTTCTTAAAGAAAGTGTAATCAATTGACCTCGTAGCCAGAACATTCCCGACTGACAAAAATAATATGCCTCCTGCCACAATAAGGCAGATGAATTTATTAAAATACATCATGTACTATTCCCTGTAACCTAGGCTCCCTCACCCGAATATTTTCATTTTGCCAGAATATAAAAGAGAACAAACGATATTTAATTGAGTTTCAATTTAAGATAAGCTGAGTATTCTCCTTTTTGGCAATATGAGAGGGAATAATGGTTTTTAATCCAACAGCTTTGCAAGATCATGGAGAGTAGTTCTTTAGTTGGCAGGATTATTAAATCCTTTGTTTAATTGGCTTTTTAGAATTATCACCATAGTCAATAAGACCATCTTATAAAGTATTTGTAGTATCATATTACTATAGTAATCTAGCAAGCCGAAACAGGAATACGGGTTATGACAAAAATGTCTTGGAAAGACTCAGTACTATGCAAGCTATTGGAAATTGAATACCCCATTATACAAGCCCCTATGGCTGGTGCGAGTACACCAGAAATGGCAGCTGCAGCAGCTAATGCAGGTGCTTTGGGCTCTCTGGGTTGTGCAATGTACACGCAAGAAGAATTGCATTATCAAACGCGAAAAACACAGACACAGACCAACAGATCAATTAATTTAAACTTCTTTGTACATACACCTCCAAAGCATGACTTAGAAAAAGCACAAAATGCCAAACGAAGATTATCTAATTGGTATGACGGCTTGGAAGCTGGAGATATTCCTGATGCAATTGAAAAACATTATCCTTTTAACTTGGAAATCTGCGAAGCAGTAATATCTTTATCCCCAAAAGTCGCAAGTTTCCATTTTGGTTTGCCAGATCATGAAATTGTAGCAAAACTAAAATCTAATAATATCGTTATTTTATCATCTGCTACCTCTGTTAAGGAAGCAATTTGGTTAGAGAAAAATGGAGCAGATGCTATCATCGCCCAAGGTCATGAAGCCGGTGGACATTCTGGATGGTTCTTACCAAGAGGGACTGCTGAAGTTGCAGGCTCTATGGCACTCATTCCAAGAATTGTTGATGCAGTTAATGTCCCCGTTATTGCCTCTGGCGGTATCATGGATGGGAGAGGAATAGCAGCAGCACTTATGCTAGGTGCTACTGGCGTTCAAATTGGAACAGCCTTCTTAGTAACTCCTGAGAGCAGTGTAAGTGATGCACACAAAAAGAGCCTTTTATCGGCGAGTGGGGATGATACAATGCTCAGCAAAGCATTCTCAGGACGCAATGCACGCACTATTGTCAACACTTACGCTAATGAAATGGCTAAGGTTGCAGACTGGCCAGACTTTCCAATTATGAACACACTTACTGGTCCCATTAGAAAAGCATCTGCAGAACAGAACAAAACAGATGCCATTGCTCTTTGGTCTGGTCAAGCCGTAGGCCTAATTAACCAAACCACAACAAAGGATTTAATAGAAAAACTTATCAAAGAAACAGAAAACAGCCTTAACAAGTTGACATTGGGTTAAGGAGAGATGATTTATTATTAATTATAATAAAACTCTTCTTTTACGATTTTACCATCTTCAACAGTGTAAATAGCTATTTCTTTCATAGCAGTTCTTTCGCCACTTTCCTTATGGCTAACATCAAACTCAAAAATAACGCCAAATCTATCATCACCGTGCAAAAATGGACCATCCAAACTTGAAGAATGAGTCTCAAATGAGGAGTACCACCAGTCATGTTTTCCTTTTATTGCGTCTAAACCCTTGGTTTCTACACTGTCTGCACCCTCCATTGCAATGGATTCGATAGATACAGCATCAGGGTGATAGAGCTCATTAAGACAAGACTCAGTGTTATTCTCACGGCAATAGGCAACAAGTTTTTCAGCAGTTTCAAGCGTTTTGTCTCTAGACATAAGATCCCTCCAATAAAAAATATTGTCCATAAATTTATAATGGAATTTCGCCTAATTTGAGTCATTTTTATAAACTCATGAGACTAAAATAAGGTTCTCAACAATTAATGTCGCTGGAGTATCTGTGGTGATCTATTTCAAACTACCGCTGCTTGTAAAGTAATGCACTTACTGGCAAATTGTTCTTTTTCGCACAAGAAATCATGACTTGTTTTTTCTTATTAGATATCTGTTTATCTCTTGTGAGAAAATATAAATAATCTTTATCAGGTCCGCTTACAACGGCCCAATCATATAATCCTTTCTTGTTGATAGGCCCAAGACAATAAATCCAGTATGGAAAGCCGCCACCAGAAATAGCACGTTGGAAAAACTGAGCAACCCCAGAACCAAAAGCTATTTTAAGTCTTCGTTTCTCAGGATCATTTTGCCCTGAAGCGAGACCCCGAATAGTATCTTTATAAACTTTACCAGTTTTTGCTTTACGAAAGCATGTATTAAAGACCTTGATACGGCCTGAAGAATCTAATTGATACCTTGCTGTAGAATTAAAGCATGCACCATATGACAACCCTTTATGATTTAGTGTGTTGTCTTGAAATTTATTTTTAGTCCTTGCGGTTTCATACCAGAGGCCAATATATTTATTTAAATCAACCTGAAATTTATCTTTAATATCGGCAGCTTTAGTATACGCGCTAAAAGCCATAGAAAAAAACAATATTACAAAACTTTTTAAACAAACTATTTTTATCATCACTGATCCCCTTTAATAATAATTACGCACAAATTGTGGGAAAGGATCATGAATATCTGGTCAAAAATTTATTTTTTAATTTAGTCTATTAAAGTATGTTGCCTTTCTGCGAATGCTTTCCACAAAGGCTTCCACATATGAGTCAGCTGGATTATGCAGGATGTCTTTTGGATTCCCAACTTGAGAGATACGTCCATCCTTCAAAATGGCAATTCGGTTACCGAGTCTTAAAGCTTCATCAAGGTCATGGGTAATGAAAATGATGGTCTTCTGAAATTTTTCTTGTAACTCTATAAGTTGATCCTGCATTTCTGCTCGAATAAGAGGATCAAGCGCAGAAAACGCCTCATCCATTAAAATAATATCAGTGTCAGCACATAAAGCACGTGCGAGTCCAACCCGTTGTTTTTGGCCACCTGACAATTGTGCTGGGTAATAATCCTCATAACCTGTTAAACCAACCAGATTGATTTTTTCCAGAGCACTTGTTTTACCTTCTTGTTGAGAAACTTTTCTAACCTTTAGGCCATAAGCAACATTTTCTAAAACAGTTTTATGTGGCATAAGTCCAAAATGCTGGAACACCATCGAAATTTGACTTTGACGAAAAGTTTCAAGCGCGTTTTGCGATAAGTTGACAATCTGTGTACCAAAAATATTTATATCGCCTCTCGTAGGGTCAATAAGTCGATTAAAATGGCGAATAAGGGTTGATTTACCTGAGCCAGAAAGCCCCATAATGACGAAGACTTCGCCTTTTTGTATTTTAAGATCAATATCAGCCAGAGCAACAGAATGCCCAGTTTCATTCAATATAGCCTCTTTGCTCTGCCCTTCCTTTACTAATTCTAAGATGACATCAGGTTTTGGTCCAAAAATTTTATACAGATTTTGGACATGAATATATTGCTCAGTCACCTTTAATTCCCTCTAAATATTTTTGAGATCTTTTGGCATAAGCTTGCGAGACTCTGTCAAACATAATCGCAATCCCAACAATAGCGAGCCCATTAAAAAGCCCCATAGTAAAGTATTGGTTTGTTATAGATTTTAAAACAGGTTGCCCAAGACCTTTAACACCGATCATAGAGGCTATTACAACCATAGCTAATGCCATCATGATTGTTTGATTCACCCCAGCCATAATATTCGGTAAAGCCAAAGGAAGCTGAACATCGAATAGCCGTTGGCGCCAGTTTGCACCAAAGGCTGTTGCTGCTTCCAAAACATCCTTATTGACCAAACGTATTCCAAGATCAGTTAAACGGATTACGGGAGGGATAGCGTAAATAACAACAGCAATAATTCCAGGGATACGTCCAATTCCAAGCAACATGACAACAGGAATTAAATAAACAAAGGCTGGTAATGTCTGCATGACATCTAGAATAGGAGTTACGAAGGCTTTAGCTCGATTTGAATAGGCCATAAGAATCCCGGTTGGAATACCTATAGTGACACATAAGAGTGTAGCAACTGTGATAATACTTATCGTTCTCATCGTATTATCCCACATGCCCAAGTAGCCAATTATGAGCAGAACAAATATTACCCCCATAGCAAGTTTTAGGGAGCGACTGACAAAATAAGTTAGGAAAACAAAGACAAGAAAGACAAGGATCCAGGGCGTATCTAACAAGAGATTTTCAAACCAAATAAGAAAATAAAGTAATGGCTCGAATAAAGACTCAATTGCCTCTCCATACGTCCTTGAAAACTCTAAATAAGCATTATCAAGATATTTTCTTACAGCAACGAGTTCTTTTCGATCCATTGCAGGAAATTCGTATAACATACTATTTAAAGTCATCCATTAAGTCCAATATATGGGTGTTTAATTCTTATTTATTCTTAACAGCAGTTAGAACTTTTTGTTCGATATCTTTTGGCAACCAATTGGCCCATACAGAAGGAAATGTTTTTAGAAAGTAAATTGCTGCTGTTTCTCCATCAGCTTGGTTCTCATCAATCCACACGAGTAACTCGTTCATTTTGACATTCGTAAAAGATCTCTTTTTTAAGTATTCAAGTGAGGAAGAGGAAGCTTTCGCAAAACGCTCTGTTACAACAGTATATATTGGAGAAGCTGGATACATTGTTGGTTTTGGATTTTGACAATCTTTTTGTGAAATGCATTCATTGAAATGTTTTTGATCAATACCAGAACCAAAATCGACTTTTACCATTTTATATTTACCAAGGATAGCTGTTGGAGACCAATAGTATCCAAACCAAGGTTTTTTGCGCTCATAAGCTTTTGTAATTGACCCATCAAGTGCAGCAGCAGAACCAGGGTCAATAATTTCAAATCCAGCGTCTGATAGTTTTAAAGCATTAAACAAATTTTCACTTGAAATTTGACAACTCCACCCAGAAGGACATCCAACAAAAGCAGACTTTTTAGGGGACTCGGGGTGTTTGAAAAGCTTAGAATGTTTTTTCACACCTTCTATACTTGCTAATTCTGGAAACTTTTCAACCATATATTGAGGAACCCAAAAGCCTTCTTCTCCACCATCTGATAAGGGTTTACCTATGATCCTTAATCTTTTTTCTTGAACGCTTTTTGCAAGTAATTTCTCAAAAGAATTTGTCCAAAGTTCAGGAGCTATATCAGGTTCTCCTTTTTCAGTCATTGAGGTTCCCGTAGGAACCGTATCACCTGGAACAAGTTCAACATCACAGTCATAACCATGTGTGAGAATAACTTTATCAATATGAGCTATAAAAGAAGCTGTAGACCAATTCATATCTGCAATTGTAACCTTACCGCACGAGGCTTGAGCATGTAAAGCTTAAAATAAAAAGCATTTTTGGTAATAATGGTTATTTGGATAAATCGCATAAAATCTCCTATTAAGAGTTAGAAAAGCTTATTACAGAACATTTGATACATAGTCGCGAAATTGAGAGTTTCTTTTCATTTGTAGTATAATTGAACATTATTTTCAAATGTATAACGGAACATTATAAAAATTGCAAATTAGCAGATTTTTGGATCATGAATTCAAGTTTAACGTATTAACTTTAATAAGGAATTAGCTCATCAAAAATAATAAGAATTTGGGAGATTTTCTAATCAGATAAAGAAATTCTAGAAATAAGATGGTATGATATGTTTATATTCTTAGTAAGAACCTATAATAATACTTGTTATACTTTATATGAGCCTAAATGAATTTGAATGAATATAGTAATGTAACTTACCGGGCCATAACCAATTTGGCTATGGCCTGAGATAATACACTATTCAGTTAGTGCTATTATGCATATGAACATCTTGTTGTGGGAATGGAATAGATATTCCTTCTTGATCAAAAGTCGTTTTGATTTTTTCAGTCAAATCAAAATAAACGCCCCAATAATCAGAAGTCTTGACCCAAGGACGAACAACCAGGTTAACTGAACTATCAGCAAGTTCTGAAACAGCGATCACTGGCGCTGGTTCTTCTAGAATTCGGTTATCAGCTGAAACAATATCATTCAGAACATGTTTAACTTTTTGTAAATCATCGCCATAACCAACACCAATGACAAGGTCAACTCGACGCGTATCCTTTGCTGAAAAGTTTGTAATATTTCCAGCTATAATTGAGCCATTAGGAATGATAACTTGTTTATTGTCGACGGACTTGAGAGAAGTTGTAAATATTGAAATTTCTTCAACAGTTCCACTTGTTCCTGCTGCGTCTATAAAATCACCAATTTTGAATGGGCGAAATAAAATAAGCATAACGCCAGCTGCGAAATTTGATAACGAACTTTGAAGAGCAAGACCAACAGCCAAACCTGCTGCAGCTATGATTGCCGCAAGTGAAGTTGTATCTATTCCAAGCTGTGAAAGTGCCGCAATGGCTAGAAAAGCAAGAGCAAGGCCATATATAATATTGCCTAAAAAAGATGCTAAAGTTTCATCGATATTCCGGCTCTCCATAATCGATTTAAACCAATCGATTAATTTTCCAGCGACCCATTTACCAATAAAAAATATAGCCAAAGCTGTAAGGAGCTTTATCCCCCAAACACTAACCAAGTCAAAAATCGCATCCATAGGCTTTATTCCCTCTATAAATATCATTGAACGACCCTTAGTAAGAATCGCTACCACGAGATTTTAAATAGTGAGGTATTGTGAAAATTAAAAGGCCTATTTGTAAATATCAAAAGATATATCTTATTGAGTTTGAAGAATTTAGTCTAATTGATCAAAACAAATGAGAATACCAACTTTATAATCTCTTAAGTTTGAAATTTCCTCTGCATTTTCCTGAGTCAGTATGATATTTTCCGCTTCCCAATTGACCATTTATTTGTCCTGAAAAATGCACTTTACATGTACCTTGACGGCAAGGACCTGAGAAATTTATACCTCCATTTTGAGAGACTATTCCACGGCGCTTGACATTGTCGCTTTTCATTGAAACTTTTCCTGATTGGATGAAAAGTAAGCTCTTTCCGCTTTCATTATAGCATCCTTCAAGAGAAATATGGGTAAATAACCATTTCCCATCAAAGTTTTGGACACCTTTAAGGCACTTACCTTGATCATCTGGCTTAGAACCATCAGAACAACGAATAACTTTACATTTATTGTTCTCAAGAACTTCATTTATTCCACATATTAGGGGGCAAATCTGTGTTTGTTTTTGTCTTATAATATTTAGTGAGGCCTCATTGGGTGAAAGACTGGCAATTTTAATATTTGAATGTTTAGAGAAGTCCTTCATGGCCTGCTCTGAAGAGGGGCCCCAATTGCCATCAATTCCTTTATGATAACATCCAACACGTTTGAGTTCTGTTTGCAGGTTTTTGGTAAGCTCAAATAAATTTAAACTTTTTGTTTGATTTGTCCTTTCGTCTTGAAGAACACTCTTAGCCTTTTCGATTTCCTCTAATTTCGTTTTAGCAATTGCTGCAAGACGAATAATTTCTTTTGCCTTTTCTAAAGCATTGTTTTGTAATCTAGAATCATCTTGGTTAAGAGGCGTATCTTTAGAAACGATTGATTGTTCTTTTTCTGAGCCAAGCGATAAATCTGCCTTACGTTTTTCATCTAGGTTAGGTTGTTTATTTGAAATGTTTTGTTTCTGCTCATCATCAGTTGTTCGAGGTGATAAATTCGTGAGGGTATCGTTTGTATCTAAGCTGGAAGGCGTTTCTTGAATATTTAATATTTCTTTTTCTTTAAACTTTACCGAAACTTCGAACTCTTCATCAGAAGGGTCTTGCTTGAGAACCCTATCTCCAAGATCAGGCTTTTTTGTTAAATCTGGGGATTTTTCTATGGATCTTTTTAGTGATGACAGTTCGGCTTCAATGAGTTGATCTTCTGTGATTATATTCTCGGAACTAATTAAATTATTCTGAGGTTGAAAAAAATCAGATCCAACTGCCATCATTGAAATAACGCCAATTAATACGGCAGCTGCACTAGCCCAACCAATGAATCCGATTGATTTCTTATTTGTTATTGGAGTTTTCTTGGCAAACTGTTTGATTTCAGTTTGATCTTCTTTGTTGCCTCCAAATGCCTTATCTTCAAAAAATCTCTTTTTCCATGTAATTATAGATTGGGGTCTGTTTTGGGGGTGAAAACTCATTCCATCGTCTATGGCTTCAAGAAACCCTGATCTGTAATCCGAAGACTGTGAGAAAATTTCAACTAGAGGTTTATAAGGATCATTGTCACCTATCCGACTAATTGCATCAGGGGGTGTCTTATTGGTTAAAGCACGATAGAGGGTAGCTGAAACACTATAGATATCGGTCCATGGCCCACGGTCATCTCTCTCGAGAGTATAATTCTCATAAGGAGAATATCCATGAGAAGCCACGGCAACGGAACTTAACGTCTTACTGCTTGAAGTGTCATAAGCTGCACCAAAATCAAGTAAGACAGGAGATCCATCTTCTTTTATATAAATATTCGCAGGCTTGATATCTCGGTGGAGAATATCATTCTCATGTATCAGTTTTAAAGCATCGAGAAGTTTCTCTAAAAGATTGTCCAGCTCTTGTTGCGTTGGCAATGTTGAGTTATTTAAGAGCCACTGTTCCATATCTTGGCCATCAACATACTCCAGAACAATATAAGCCGTATTATTTTGTTCGAATACACGATAAATGCTGACAATGCCATCATGCCGGAATTGCGCAAGAGTTTGGGCTTCCTGAATAAACTTTTTTAGTGCCCACTGATAGTCTTTATCTTCATCATGAGTTTTAGATCGCACAGAATCTGCATCATCACGAATAACCATGGAGTTTGGAAAAAACTCCTTGATAGCAACATATGTGTTAAGAGAGAGGTCTTTCGCTTTATAAGTTATGCCAAATCCACCCTGGCCAAGAACCCGCTCAATAAGATAGTCATCTTTGAGTTTTGAGCCAATCGGGAGAGCTTGTAAGTATTTATTATTTTGAGATTTATCACTTACATCAGTCATATTACACAAGATATCTATAAAATGAAATTAAATATTTATTGCAAGATTATTTTATGTAACATGAACATTAAATTAATAACAGGAACTTTTGAGATTATCTTAAATATCAATAACTTTAATCTTAAAATGATAAGATGAATTAAAAATTCTTTGCCGTAAGACTGTCATACTTTTAAGCTTATTTAACCATAAAGTAAGATACGAATGGGTGGTGCAATGTTTAATATTACCTCTGATGCTTTACAATGGTTATCAGAACGTCTTAAGCCGAGATGGTTCTGGGCGACTTTGGCTTTTATTGCTGTTTTATTCTCTGTTTGGAATAGCGTACCCGAAAAATATCAAACAGTGTTAATTGATTATGCCGTGGACCAAACGTCCGATAAATCGCAAGATGTTGATATCGTCATCAGTGATTTCATTTTAGAAGATCAGAAAGATGAATTCTCAGTCTGGTTGAAAAATAAAATAGAACGCAATCTGGTTGAGCTTTTCGTGGATCATGGAAAGAAAACGGCTCATCGTTTAACAGTTATTCAAGCAAGTAATAAACCTCATAAAAAATTAGAAGGGACAATAAGTGAAGGTGAGGAAGGGCAACTGGAAATTTCTGCAAGATTAGTAAATCCAAAAGGAGCAGTAATCGCTTCAACAAATTTTTCAGCAACCCCTGAGTTTTTGAAAGACAACTATAAAACTCTTCCCGAAACATTAATTTATGGCATGGATATTGGAGCAAAGTCACTCTCTCCACTTAATACTCAGGCACGTGTTACAAAATCCCTAAAGGCATACGCTCTATATCTGCAAGCAAGACGTTATGCACACCGTCAGAAATTTCAAAAAGCGATTGGCTTTTTGGATCAAGCATTGTTAGAAGATCAAAATTTTGCAACCGCATATTGGGCTTCAAGTAAGTTATTTGATAAAATAGGGGATAAGACCAAATCGGAAGAGCAATTAAGCAAAGCAAATTCTATTACTATTGATTATCCCAAACTACCAATTTTAAAAAATAAGACAAATCCACTCCCAGCAATTATGCAGAAATTGTCGAATGCAAAATGGAAATCAGTGTCCCAAAATTTTGATTGGAAATCATTGAATGTCAAAGAGTATGGGGTTTTAATCAATGCTTGGAGGTTTGAGCCTGCTGACTATAAAATCCAAGTTGCACTACAAAAAAAGGCGACAGGGTCTTCGGTCAAAAATTTGCGTAAAGAGAAGAGCGCAATCCTAGCAATCAATGGCGGTTTTTTTGATCTTGATGAAAACTCTAGGCTTAGTCCTTCTGGTTTTTTAGTGACGAATAATAAAAAAATATCTGACTATCGTAAAAAAGCTGGTTCAGCACTATTGTATGATAAAGATGGGCAGATAGAAATAACCTGGAGCAAAGAGGCAGAATCATTAAGCGGGCTCTCTCAGGCATTACAAGCCGGCCCAATGGTGGTGGATCCTGGTGGTAAAAATGGGATTTATAAAAATGATTATAACCGCCATAACCGAACAGCGATTTGTATCACGAAAAATAAAAAAATATTATTTCTCGTCGTAACGGGAGGAGCAAGCTTATATGAACTTGGAGCAATATTGTCGTCATCAGAATCTGATGGTGGGTTTGGCTGTGAACGAGCTATGAATTTAGATGGCGGCCCGTCCACACAAGCATCTTTTTTAGATCCTAAAAGCAAAAAGTTACATGAAATACATGGGACTTGGACAAGTCAGAATGCTGTGTTGGTTTTTCCTAAAAAGTAACGGATGAATGTCATTTAGGAGAGCATAAATTTATGCTCTCCTGTAATGTTAGTTTAGTGTCTAAAATGCCTTACACCTGTCATAACCATCGCAAGCCCAGCCTCATCAGCAGCAGCGATAACTTCATCATCACGCATAGATCCTCCAGGCTGAATAACTGCAGTAGCACCTGCTTTAGCTGCAGTCAACAAACCATCAGCGAATGGGAAAAAAGCATCAGATGCAACGACAGAGCCTTGTGTAAGTGTAATTGTTTCATGGGCCGTATCAGCAGCTTCCTGAGCTTTCCAGGCTGCAATGCGCGCTGAATCTACTCGACTCATCTGCCCCGCCCCAATACCTACAGTAGAACCATTTTTTGCATAAACAATTGCGTTAGACTTAACATGCTTACAAACCTTAAATGCAAATTTTAGGTCACTGAGCTCCTGATCACTTGGGGCTCGTTTTGTAACAACATTTAAGTCTAGGTCATCAACATAACCATTATCACGAGCTTGTAACAAAAAACCACCAGAGAGCATTTTCATCATTACCCCGGCTTCTTTTGGATTGGGTAAACCATGAGCAAGAAGAAGGCGCAGATTTTTCTTTGCCGCAATAATCTCCATAGCTTCCTCTGTTGCATCGGGTGCAATAATAACCTCAGTGAAAACTTTTACAATCTCCTGAGCAGTTTCGCCATCAAGTTTCGTATTTGATGCAACAATACCACCAAAAGCACTAACGGGATCACATTTTAGGGCATTCTTATAAGCCTCGGTAAGGCTCGAACCTATTGCAACACCGCATGGGTTAGCGTGTTTAATAATAGCAATTGCAGGACTTACCCTTGGAGAAAATTCTGCAACAAGCTCATAAGCTGCATCAGTATCATTAAGGTTATTGTAGCTAAGTTCCTTACCCTGTTTTTGCTCTGCGGTGGCAACGCCAGGTCTGGCTATAGAATTTTTGTAAAAAGCAGCCCATTGGTGGGGGTTCTCACCATACCGTAAAGATTGAGAGAGTGTTCCAGCAAAACTACAGTAATCAGGCGAAGTATCCTCTAAAGTTTCAGCAAACCAACGACTAATAGCTGAGTCATATGCCGCAGTACGAGCATAAGCTTTAGCTGCCATCTTGCGACGAAATGCTGGGCTTGTTTCACCATTTTGAGAATTCATTTCCAACATTAGATTTTCATAATCTGAAGGATCGACGATAACGGTGACACTTGTATGGTTTTTTGCTGCAGCTCGTATCATTGCAGGACCACCAATGTCTATATTTTCAATACATTGATCTACATCAGCGCCAGAAGCAACGGTTTCCTCAAAAGGATATAAATTCACAATCAGAAGATCAATATTAGAGATACCATGTTCAGCTTGAGCTCCCTCATGATCAGAATTACCCCTAATAGCTAATAAACCTCCGTGTACATTTGGATGCAAAGTTTTCAGTCGGCCATCCATCATCTCAGGAAAATCAGTAATCTCAGAAATATCTTTAACATCTAGATTGGAGGCTTTTAATAGTTTAGCTGTACCGCCAGTAGAGATAAGCTCAACGCCTTTCTCTACAAGTTTTTTAGCAAATTCTTCAATGCCAGTTTTATTAGATACAGAGATAAGAGCCCGTTTAATAGGAAACTGATTTGAATTCATATGGTAATCCTGTTCATCCTTTAAATAAGAGTTTTAAAACTGATTAATAGGAATATAAATGCAATTCAATCAATTCTTTAAGACTGCGTAACTTTGACTATTCCTCATCTTGTTCAAGATTCGTAAAAATAAGTTTTTTCTTAATCTGAGCCATACGTGAGGGAACCTGATGTTCTGGAGTTGGAGGAGGACTATTCTCTTGTTCTGCATATTGAATTTTCTCAAGTGTCCAGATAAATTTTGCTTTCGCATTGCAAACACCTCGCAAAACAATCTGTAAACTGCGTCTTGGTCCCCTATAATCGGCAAAAAATAAGCTTTCTTCAAGTGCTGGGACAAGACTCTGGGTTGAGAATTTCCATGTCTCTCCATTATAAAGATGCAACAAAATGCTTTTACGGTCTTCAGTAAACCTAGGTTGAACATCTGGGTGTAGGTGAAAGTGTAAAGCAAAAGGGAAGCGATGTTGTTTGGAAGGTGTGTCTTCATTAGGCCAGAGATGCTCTTGCCCTTCCACATGCTCTCCAAACTTGCTTAATATCAGTTTTCTTGAATAAATCGAATTATATCTTGATGCAAAACCGTCATGGCTAGCATTAATAATGCTTTCTCCTGGATTCTCGCTACATTCAACAGTGACATTCTTGGGGCCTCTTAAAAGGGAGGTGCCAAGATATTTATGAACCATATTTTCCTTAAGCAGCTTAGCGGAAGATTTTTTATTAATGCTTAAGGTAGAATGGTATGGAGTTGTGCGAGATGTCAGGTGCCATTCTTGATTAGCAGGACCAGGAGCACCACAATTAACAATAATTGGGAGTGTACTCGAACTCATTTCAAAAGATAAACATCCTGCATTTGGTGCGTTGCTTAATGCAAGGTCTGGTGGAGACCCTGTATCAGCTATAATAATCGTTTGCCCCATTTCAATACGGCTATAAGCTGTACTAGGGGTATATCCGCTAAGTTTATTTGAATGGTCATCGTATGATAAAATCGTTGCAATCATATCTGGTAACGTCGCAGACATTCCATTAAAGCGCGCAAGGTAACCATCTCCTAATCTCATAAAACGTATCATTGCAGGAATACGTTTAAGAGCATTTATGAGGGCTTCAGGAGGCTCTTGATCGCGTGAAACAAAGCATTGCTTAAGTGGCAATAAGTCGAACATTAAATCAACAGGAATCCAAGGATTCCTGGAAATATGCCCACCATCTTCTAGGATCTGACGATCAAGCTCCGAATTCAAGATCTGAAGATATTTTTCATTCAATTTATCCTGCCCACCAACACAAAGGCCAGCCATATTCAGTGCAATGAGCGCAGTAAGCTTAGGTTGGCCATCAGGTATGTCTTTATAATATGCAGATAGAAAGCGTATTTTTTGTGTAAGACATGCCATTACATTGTCATAAAATACCGAATCTCCGTCTTCTAAAAATGGGGCAATATGACAGAGCCAAGAAATGACGCGGCGTGAGACGATTTCGGGCTTCCAGGCTACACTCTTCTTTTTAGAACAGTTTTTTATCCAATCTTGAATAAGTCCTTTAGCATGGGCCATTGATTGGCTATCTTGTGAAGCATTGAAATGTCTTAACCACCCAAAACCATGTAATTCTTTTTCCCAAGATGTATTTGGTGCCGTTACAGCAAATGGAGATTTTCCATCAGTAATTTTCACGGCTCCCGATAACCCGAAGTGACCATGATAAACCTCTGTCGTAAAACTTGGGTCAGCAGTTCTTAAATCTTGCGGAATAAGACTTATCTGTTCAGCTGTTGATCCTGTATCAAGCCATGTGTGTGCAGAAGAACGAAAAAAAAACTTTACCGCCAATTTACGATAATAATTTTCTGCAAAACGCGCGAGAAGGTTTTTTTCACCTAGTATATCGAATGCCATAAATAGCTCTGGGTTTAGAATGTGTATTATTAATATAATAGCATGAAAATCATGATTCTTTAACTTCAGGGCCGAATTACTAACACAACCCAAAAAAGAAACCTAACAATTAATACCCTAGATAATTTCTATCAAAGTTCCGCAAAATTTTGTCTATGTATATAGCTGCAATTTATTTTTTATGCTTACCTCTAGGTTAAAATAAAAAAATATACTATTAAAATTATTAAAAAAGAAAAATTAAACTATTTTATCGATGAATGATTGATTTTATTGGAAAAATATTCTATTTATTATAGTCGGTGATAATTTTCCAAAATACTCGATTTCATGTAATATGTACAATGAATACATCCCCATTTCATAGTGTTGTGGAGATATTCAGAGAGATTTCAAGGCTCTCTTTGCATAAAATAGTCACACATGACTTGTGTAAAAACAAAGGTTTTAGGCGTTAATGAAATATTTTCCAGTCTATCTAAAATTACATGATGCAAGAGTATTAGTTGTTGGTGGCGAGGAACAAGCCGCACAAAAAATACGTCTTCTAATGAAAACCGAAGTTCAGATAGATGTGATTTCTGAAAATTTTATTTCTGAATTGCAGGAACTGGCGCAGGAAAAACTGATTCAACTCCATCAGCGAAAATTTTCTGAGGATGACGTTATTGGCTATCAGTTGGTTTATGCTGCAACTGAAGATGAAGAACTAGGACTCAATATTTCTAAGGTCGCTCAATCAAATAACATCCCAGTAAATGTCGTGGATAGACCAGATTTATGTACTTTCATAACACCTGCAATTGTAGACCGTGATCCAGTCACGGTTGCAATAGGCACAGAGGGTGCTGCGCCTATTTTAGCTAGAGAGATAAAAGCAAAATTGGAAGCATGGCTTCCCGATAATTACGGTACATTAGCGTCTTTTGCTCAAAAGCTACGTGGCTTTATTAGCCAAAAAGTAACAAACGGTCGTCAGAGAAGACAGGTTTGGCAAAGGCTTTTGTCTGGGGCCTTTAGAAAATTTGTTTTAGCAAATGATTATGCATCAGCAAGAAAAGCCTTAAAAGCAGAGCTGGCAAACTCAGATGAAGAAGAAACGTCTGAAAAAATTGGATCAGTTGCTTTAATTGGTTGTGGCCCAGGAGATCCAGGGCTTTTAACCCTAAAAGCACAACAGCGTATGCAGAACGCTGATGTTCTGGTGGTTGATCGCTTGGTAAACCCTGAAATACTCGAATATGCAAGACGAGATGCTGAACGTATATTTGTAGGGAAAACTCCAGGGGAACCCTCAACATCCCAAACTGAAATAAATCGCATATTATTAACTGAAGCTATGCAGGGCAAAACTGTTGCCAGGCTAAAAGGTGGGGATCCATTCGTCTTCGGTAGAGCATCAGAAGAATTAATGGCATTGCAGCCACATGGTATTTCAGTGGAAGTTGTTCCTGGGATTACCGCGGCACATGCATGTTCAGCGTCAATTGGTTTACCTGTTACAATGCGTGAACAGCACCGTATTTTTTCAATATTAACAGGCGCGACTGTTGATGGAGTTCCTGAGCATGACTGGCATATGTTAGCATCAGAGGGACAAGCATTTGCTGTTTACATGGGCGTGAGGACGTGCGGAATAATAAGAAATAACTTGCTAAAAGCAGGTATTGGCCCCAAAACACCAGTAGTTATTGTTGAAAATGGGACTAGGAAGAATGAACGTTCAGTGTCAACAACAATTCAAGATTTAGAGTTATGTGTTGAACAATGTGGAATTAAAGGGCCAGCTATAATATTTGTTGGGATAGATTGGATACATTCAGGAATAAATCGACCAACTAAAGTGGAGAAGTTTGATCCAGTAAACGTTGTGCCTTTTTCAAATAAAAACCGAGATCAAAAAACGGCGGGTTAAGAGCATATGGTGAAAGTACAAAAAGGATTACCAAAAGTCGTAACAGCAAATGACTTGGCTGATGGCCTAGTTGTTTTCTTGAAAACGGATGGCACTTGGGCAGATTCAATAGAAATGGCTGAGATTGCTAGAACAGATGACGAAATAGACAAGATTCTGGAAAAAGGCGAAGCGTCTGCTTTAGCAAATGAAGTTGTCGGACCATATCTGATTGATATTGAGGAAACAAACGGGAAGATAAAGGCATTGCATATTCGTGAACATATGCGTGCAACTGGTCCGAGTGTCCGGAAAGATTTATGGAAATAAAAAAAATCTTTCATTAATCCAAAAAATAGAACAATAGTTAATTAGCTTTAAATCAGAGCTTAGCAGGATGACAGCTCATGTATAGATATGATCAATTTGACGAACAATTTGTAAGGCAACGCGTAGAGCAGTTTCGTTTTCAAACAGAACGCCGCATGTCTGGTGAACTAACCGAAGAACAGTTCAGACCATTACGGTTAATGAATGGCTTATACCTTCAGCTCCATGCTTACATGCTTCGTGTAGCAATCCCATACGGCACCTTGTCGTCTAAGCAGATGCGTAAGCTCGCTTTCATTGCAGAAAAGTATGACAGAGGCTATGGGCATTTCACAACACGACAAAATATTCAATACAATTGGCCCAAGCTTGAAGAAACAGCAGATATCCTTCAACATCTAGCAGACGTTGAAATGCATGCAATTCAAACAAGCGGAAATTGTATACGGAATGTAACATCAGATCAATGGGCTGGTGTTGCTAAAGATGAGTTTGAAGACCCGCGCCCATACGCAGAATTATTAAGACAGTGGTCAACTGTTCACCCGGAATTTTGCTATCTGCCACGTAAGTTTAAGATTGCAATCACAGGTGCACCAAATGACAGGGCAGCTGTTGCATTTCATGATATCGGCTTGAAACTTGCCAAGAATAACGAAGGTGAAGTCGGATTTGAAGTTATAGTAGGCGGAGGTCTCGGTCGTACACCAGTCGTTGGTGTGACAATTCGAGAGTGGCTGGAAAAGAAAGAGTTGCTTGCGTACATGGAAGCAATTATGCGTGTCTACAACCTACATGGTCGTCGCGATAATAAATACAAAGCTCGAATTAAAATACTTGTCATGGAGCTTGGTAAGGAAGAGTTCACAAGGCAGGTAGAAGAAGAATACAAAAAAATTGAAGCACCTGAAGTTGTTCTTCCTGGTGAGGAATTAGAGAGAATTTCAGCATATTTTAAGCCACCAGAGTATGAAATTTTAGAAGCTGATGCAGCGAGCTATACAGAAAAGCTTCAAAGTGACAATGCATTTAAAGCTTGGGTTTCAACAAATGTTGCAGATCATAAGATACCAGGATATGCAATCGTAAATATCTCCTTAAAGCCAATTGGTGGCATACCTGGAGATGCAACGACGGAACAAATGAATGCTGTTGCAGACCTATCTGATGAGTACAGCTTTAGCGAAATTCGCGTTACACATGAACAAAATCTAGTATTACCGGATGTAAAGCAATCTGACCTTTATGCCGTCTGGCAGAAACTTGTTCAACAAAAATTAGCAACGGATAATATTAGTTTAATCTCGGATATGATTTGCTGCCCAGGACTTGATTACTGTTCTTTGGCGACAGCAAGATCAATTCCAGTTGCTCAAGAATTAAGTAATAAATTTTCAGACCTTGAGCGTCAAAAAGATATCGGCGAACTAAAAATAAAAATTTCTGGATGTATCAACGCTTGCGGACACCATCATGCGGGACATATTGGTATCTTGGGGCTTGAGCGTCGTGGAGTAGAAAATTATCAAGTCACACTGGGTGGTAGCGGTGATGAAAAAGCAGCTATCGGTGATATTATTGGGCCGGGATTCTCTTTTGAAGAAGTTGTAAATGCGGTTGAGAAAATCGTTGTAACTTATAAAGAGCTGCGTCAAGATAATGAAACATTCTTAGAAGCATACAGACGTGTTGGAATGCAACCATTCAAGGAGGCAGTATATGCCACTCATTAAAGAAAATGAATTGACTGATGATGTGTGGCAAACACTTGCTGACGATCAGGAATGTCAAGAAGATGGCGCCTTCATTCTGTCATATGACAGGCTAGCAGAACAGTTCGATAGCTTGCTGACAAAAAAGATTAAGCTTGGTGTAACGATTACCAATAATATCGAAGCTGAAGATCTTCAGCCATATATAAGTAAGTTGGACCTGATTGTTCTTCAGTTCCCAAAGTTCGCTGATGGTCGCGCATATTCTCAAGCGCGTATTTTACGTGAACATTTGGGATATGAAGGAGAACTCCGAGCAACGGGTGACGTCTTGCCTGACCAATCCGTGTTAATGATGCGCTGTGGTATTGATAGCTTTGAAGTTGCTGATGGTATATCTATTGAAACATGGAAACGATGTGTAGAAATACTTAACACGAATTATCAACGCAGTTATGCTGTAACTGGTGACGAAGTTCGCGTTGAATGAAGAAAAGCTTATATCGTCGTTTGAATAGTCAAGAGAGCAATTTTAGTCGACTTTTAGCTATGTTTATTGCAAAAAACAAATAGTATCAGGAATTGTTCACGTGCCATCCAATACTGATGACAAAAATCTGAATATTCTTGTAATTGATGAACACCCGGTCCGTGCCGCTATTCTTGAGGATGGCTTGCGTGAAGCCGGGTTTTTGCGCGTCACATGTATAGCTGAAACCGCAAATCTTCTTAAGCGTGTTTATGCGATTGACCCCGATGTTATATTAATTGATCTACAAAGTCCAAGCCGAGATATGTTGGAACAAATGTTTCAAGTCTCAAGGATAGTTAAGCGTCCTGTGGCAATGTTTGTTGATCAGTCAGATAGATCTATGATTGAAGCATCAGTGGATGCTGGTGTAAGTGCCTATATAGTAGGCGGTTTACAAAAAGATCGTATCCGTCCAATATTAGATATGACGATTTCACGCTTTAATGCTTTTTCAAGGCTTCAAGGAGAGTTAGATCAAGCAAAAAATGCATTAGAGGAACGAAAAATTATAGAGCGTGCCAAGGGCATAATTATGAAGAATAAAGGCTTGGATGAAGAACAAGCCTATGCGCAATTGCGAAAAACAGCAATGAACCAAGAAAAGCGTATCATTGAGATTGCTAGAAGTGTGATCACAACAGCGGATCTACTGAAATAAAAGGGTTTTTGGGATTAATATGATTGCAGATTTTATTTCAGATGAGGAAACCATTCACTGCGGGTTTATTCCCCTTGTTGACTGTGCAATTTTAGCGATTGCTAAAGAATTTAGCTTTGATAAGAAACATGGGATCAATTTAAAATTACATCGTGAAGTATCCTGGGCAAACATAAGAGATAAGGTAAATCTGGGTCATTACGAATGTGCTCAGATGTTAGCAGGTATGCCTATCGCTGCAACACTAGGTATTGGTCATAACCCAGAAGCTATTATTGCGCCATTCTCTTTGGGGCGTGGGGGTAATGCAATTACTGTCTCAGAAGAATTATTTTCTCAAATGTATGAAATAGATCCTGTTGCATCTGTTTCAGGTGGTATGGCACCTGCAAATGTTCTCAAAAAAATCATTCAGAGGCGGGCATCTGCAGGGGAGTCAAGCTTAACTTTAGGAATGGTATACCCATTTTCATGTCATAATTACGATTTAAGGTATTGGCTCGCTGCAGCTGGTATTAATCCTGATCAAGATGTTCGTTTGGTTGCAATTCCGCCCTCATTAATTGCAGAAAGTCTGAAGACTGGACATGTTCAGGCATTTTGTGTTGGAGAGCCATGGAATAGCCTTGCAGTAGAACAAGGATATGGTCGTATAATTGCAACAAAAAGTGAGTTATGGACGCATGCTCCAGAAAAAGTTCTTGGTGTTAGAAAAAATTGGGCAGATGAAAATCCAGAAAAATTAAATAGATTACTGCGCGTATTGTCCGAAGCGGCGCAATGGTTAGCAAACAAAAATAATAATGAGCAAGCAAGTCAGATCTTAGCAAAACCAGAATATTTAGATGTCTCGCAAGTTTTAATTCTAAAATCTCTTAATGGAAATCTGACCCTTAATAATGATGGTGAAACGAAACAATATACCAAATTCATAGAATTTTATGATGACAATGCAAATTTCCCATGGCATTCACACGCAATTTGGTTGATCTCACAGATGGTTCGATGGGGACAATTAGATAATCAAACATCTCTGCTAGATATTGCCAAAACTGTTTTTCAACCAGAGATTTATAGAACAGCATTAGATGGTGTACTAAGCGATATGCCAGATAATGATATGCAGCCAGTATTCTCCGCAGAAAATATGAGATATTTTGATGATCAATACTTTGATCCTTTAAAAGCAGACGAATATATTAAACCATTCCCCAATGTCTAACCTTCCTAATTGGACCAAAATAAATATACATGCTGCCTAATTTTTAATCGAATAGCCCTAGCTAAAGGGGGTATTGCATAATAAAACATCTTCAATCAGAAAGATAAAATATAGATTTTCTACCTAAGTTGTTAATTCTCAGAACTTTTCTAACTATTCGAAAAGTTGGCACGCCTTTTGAGTATATCAATGGGAAAGAGTTAGATCACTTTTATTTAACACTTCAAATCTAAGGCCCAATGATGGGCTTATAAAATCAGCAAAGTCGCAATCTGAATAAGACGTTATTTTAAAAGCATTGAGCTTGTTAGCGTTTTAATGAGATTGCGATTTTTTTTTGAGGATATCACAAGCGTAAAGCGAATAGTTAATAAGAAGAAATATGGAAAAACAAAAGCTCATAGTTATTGGTAATGGAATGGTAAGCTTACGTTTCTTGGAATGCCTTTATGCATGCCAGGATAATGCTTATGAAATTACAGTTATCGGTGCTGAGCCACAGCCAGCGTATAATCGTGTTCTATTGTCATCTGCACTGGCTGGCGAAATAAAAAATGATGAGATTGAACTTAAAAACAGGCAATGGTACCTGGAAAGAAATATTAAGTTACAAACAGACATGGAAGTTACTTCCATACAACCGGAAAGCAAAACCTTAAGCTTATCTGATGGAACAGTTCTCTCCTGGGATAGGTTGGTGATAGCCTGTGGGTCCCAACCTATCCTTCTGCCTCTACCTGGTGCAAATCTAAAAGGCGTGATGACATTTCGCTCACTCCAGGATGTATCAGTAATGGAACATACTGCAAAATATAAAAGAAATGCAGTTGTAATCGGGGGGGGGTTATTAGGCTTAGAAACAGCCTATGGATTAAATAAACTTGGCATGAACGTTTCTCTTTTGCATCTCATGGACAGACTCATGGAGCGTCAATTAGATGGGAAATCAGCAGGAATGCTGAAAGAAATAATTGAAGACCAGGGTATAAAAATATTCTTAAAGGCAAATACAGCATGTATTTTAGGATCCGATAATGTAATTGCCGTTCAGTTAAAAACAGGTGAGGTAATCTCAGCAGACTTAGTCGTAATGGCTGTTGGCATCCGGCCTAATATTTCACTTGCCAAAGCATGTGGCCTTAAGACTGAGAGAGGCATTATTGTTAATGATCAATTAGAGACCAGCCAAAAAGATATTTATGCAATTGGAGAATGTGCTCAACACCAAGGTATTGCATATGGTCTTGTAGAACCATTATACGAACAGGCTAGTGTACTAACAAAGGTCTTAACTAACGATCAATCATGTTCATACAAAGGATCTGCAATCAGTACAAACTTGAAAGTATCTGGAGTGGAAGTTTTTTCTGCTGGAGAGTTTGAAGATTCAGAAAACCTTGAGCGCATTATCTATAGTGATAGGGCGCAAGGAATTTATAAAAAGCTACTCATATCTCGCTCACAAGATGGTAAAGAAATTTTAGCTGGTGTTGTACTTGTTGGAGATCGGCAAGATGGCCCTTGGTACAGTGATTTAATCAAAAAGCAGACACCAATACAAGACATTCGAGATACTTTGATTTTTGGCCGTGATGTAACGGAGCTTGCGGCATAAATAAAAACAATTAGCAAGGCCAGTGCTAGGCACTTGTAATGGGTTTTTAAAGAATAGAGGAAAGATAAATGAGCTCTGGTGATAACAATCAATATGATGGGTTTACTCCGGAACAACAGCAATACTTGGTCGACTTAATCTCAAGTTTAGATCTACAAACTGCTTACGAACAATCTCCAGGTGAGAGCCAAGAAGCAAGTATTTATGGAACGCCTTTTGAGGATTTGTGTAAGGAAGAAACAACCAAATATGAAACCCACCCCTGGGATATTTGGAACAAAATGGAACAGCATAATGATGCAGATAAAATGCCTGAGGGTATTGATGTCTTTATGTTCAAACACCACGGTGTGTTTAATGTGGCCCCTGCAATGGAAGGCTACATGTGCCGCCTGAGGATACCAGGATGTAAGCTAAGAGGGGATCAACTAGGTCTTCTTGGAGACTTGGCCGAAAATGTAGCGGGAGGCTATGCCCATGTTACCACAAGGGGCAATCTTCAGGTCAGGCAGGTCCCACCAGGAAAATTACTTGAGTTACTTCGTTCGCTTTATGAAGCTGGCTTAACATCACGAGGTTCTGGAGCCGATAGTGTACGTAACATTACATTATCTCCTTCAGCGGGTTTTGACCCCACAGAACTGACAGATTTGATGCCGTATGCATTAAAATTACACCACCATATTCTAAACTCTAAAGACCTTCATGGAATTCCAAGAAAATTCAATATCTCTTTCGATAATGGCGGAAGTTTATCATGCGTAAGTGATACCAATGACATCGCTTATCTGGCTGTTAATGTTTTAGAGAACGATCAAAGTGTAGAACCAGGTCTTTACTGCCGAATTCTTTTAGGCGGAATCACTGGACATTTAGATTTCGCAAGAGATACGGGTGTCATAATTAAACCAGAAGAAACGGTTGCCGTTTCAAATGCCATGCTCCGTGTATTTATTGAACATGGGGATAGAACAAATCGTAAGAAAGCCAGATTAAAATATGTTCTTGACCAACATGGCTTTGATTGGTTTTTGGAAAGAACCCAGGAAAAATTAGATGAATTACACCCTGGAGTAAAACTTATCCGCTTAAGTGAAAAATTTGATGCTCCCCGCAATGAAATTCTGCGCAAAGGTCATATTGGCCTTCACAAGCAAAAACAAGAAGGGCTAAATTATTTAGGCATTACTCTGAGTGTTGGCCTGCTAAAACCAGAGCAAATGAGAGGCTTAGGCCGTATAGCTCAAAAATATGGTAAGAATGATATTCGTTTAACTGTTTGGCAAAATCTAATCATTCCTCATATCAAAGACGAAGACGTTTCATCTGCAATCAAAGAAATTGAAGAGTTAGGACTATCTATCAGTGCTTCAAGTTTTGCAGCAGGTGCAGTTGCATGCACAGGTAAATGGGCATGTAAATTTGGTGCAGCTTATACAAAACAAAATGCCGCGACAGTAGTCGCCCATTTGCAATCTCGTTTCCACTTAGATCAACCTATTAATATCCACCTCACAGGTTGTGCCCATTCTTGCGCACAACACTATATTGGTGACATTGGTTTATTAGGCTCTGCCACGAAAGATGGCCGAGATGGATATCAGGTCTTCTTAGGTGGTGGGAGTGATAATGATCAAGGTATTGCTCGCCAACTCTGTGGAGCTATTGCCGCTGAAGTCTTGCCTGCTTTCTTAGAAAATATAGTACGGATTTATTTAAACAAACGAGACGGAAAAGAAACATTCTTATCTTTCACAAGACGTCATTCCGAAGAAGAACTTAAAGAAATGTTTTTATCAGATGCACCAACTGAAGCAACGGTAGCAGCGTAAAGATTGGAGAGATCGTCATGAATAAACCTGAAAAAACTGATGACATCAAAGCGCTGGGTAATGCAATTGGTGGCGGAAATTTCATAACACCTCATATACCTGAGAATGCACCATTTAATGATGCACAAAAACAATGGCTTAATGGTTTGCTGACTGGCTTGAGTGTAATCGCAGGTGCGAAAAAAGGAACTGGATCAGCACAAGAAATCCCACTAACGCCTCTAACTGTCCTATATGGGTCCCAGTCTGGAAACTGCGAAGCGTTATCAAAAGATCTTCGTAAATTTGGCAAAACTCAAGGTTTTGAAGCAACAATCAGCGAGTTAGATTCCTTTGACCGTGATGCACTGGTTGATGTGAAACATCTTATTATTCTATGCAGTACATTCGGAGAAGGTGATCCTCCTGATAACGCAACAGAATTCTACAGTTGGTTAATGTCAGATGAAGCTCCTGCTTTACCAGACACAGTAAATTATAGTGTCTGTGGATTAGGTGACAGTTCGTATACGCATTTCAATAAAGCAGGCCAAGATATTGATGAACGATTGGCTGAATTAGGAGCAACACGTGCTTCAGATTTTATTTCCTGTGATGTGGCTTTTGAAGATGACTACGCAGAATGGAAAACAAATGTTTTTGGCACTGAAGTCTTTAAGTCCGCATCAGCTGGTGTGTCTGGAGCAAGTGACGAACCTGCTGAGCAAGGACCAAAATACGATAAAAATACCCCCTTTATCGCTACGGTTTTAGAAACAAAACTTTTAAACAAAGAAGGTTCAACAAAAGAAGTTAACCATGTCGAAATCTCATTGGCAGGAGGTGGGGAAGACCTTGATTATCAGGTTGGAGATGCTCTGGGAGTATGGCCGGTAAATTGTGCTGACGAAGTCAATGATATACTTGGGGTTACAGGTTTTAAAGGAAATGAGGTAATCGAACTTAAATCTGGTCCTGCTGCGTTAAAGGCGGCTCTTCTTGCGAAACTTGATTTATGCACTGTTACACCAAAAACATTAGAAGCTTGGGGTATTGAAGCAAATCAGGATACGGAGTCTGAGAAACAGATTTTTGATATCTTGAAAGATTATAAACCTCAACTTTCAGCACAACAACTTGTTGATGGATTAAGGCCATTGCAGCCACGTCTGTATTCTATTTCTTCAAGCCCAAATGAACACCCAGGAGAAGTACATTTAACAGTTGGGGCCGTGCGTTATGAACTTTTTGAGAAGGTGCGTAAGGGTGTCGCATCAACATTTTTTGCTGACCGTTGCTCTTGCGGATCAACAGTAGGAGTTTACGTTCAAAAATCAGCTCATTTCCACCTTCCAGAAGACAATGAAAAACCTGTTATAATGGTTGGTCCAGGAACTGGAATTGCACCATTTAGAGCTTTTCTAGAAGAACGTAAAGCACGTGAAGCCAAAGGAAATAATTGGTTGTTCTTCGGAGATCAAAAACAGTCTTGCGATTATCTCTACGAAGAAGAATTGTGTGGTTATCAATCTTCAGGACTTCTCACTAAATTATCTCTCGCCTTTTCAAGAGACCAGGAACATAAAGTGTATGTTCAGGATCGCATGCGTGAGAGTGGCAAAGAATTGTGGGATTGGTTAGAAAGCGGTGCTCATTTTTATGTCTGTGGTGATGCAAGTCGTATGGCCGCTGATGTTGATAAAGCTCTTCATGACGTGATCATGAGTGAGGGCAATATGAACGAAGATGATGCTAAAAACTATGTAAAAGATATGACGCAAGCAGGGCGGTACCAGAGGGATGTCTACTAATTCTATAAATGGTCAAACACAGACCGAGGTTAAGACAACGTGTCCATATTGTGGTGTCGGTTGTGGCGTTGTGGTCAAAGGGGATCAACAAAGCGGTTGGTCTGTAAAAGGTGATGCGGAGCACCCAGCAAACTTCGGACGTTTGTGCTCTAAAGGGAGTGCTCTTGGACAGACGTTAAGTTTTGAAGATCGGCTGCTATACCCTGAGATTGATAATCAGCGTGTGAGTTGGGATCAGGCGCTTGATAAAGTTGCAAATGAATTTTCACAAATTCTGTCAGAGCATGGCCCAGACTCAATAGCATTCTACTTATCAGGCCAACTACTGACAGAAGACTATTACATAGCAAACAAACTATCTAAAGGGTTTCTAGGCTCAGCGCATGTCGATACCAACTCTAGATTATGCATGGCGTCTAGTGTGGCTGGTCATAAACGAGCTTTTGGATCAGACACCGTCCCTAATTGCTATGACGATCTAGAACAAGCTGATTTATTAGTTCTTATAGGGTCTAATGCTGCTTGGTGCCACCCAGTTCTATTTCAACGTATGCAAAAAAACCGCAAAGAACGTGGTGCGAAACTGATCAATATTGACATTCGTGAAACAGCAACAAGTCACGAAGCTGATATAAGTCTTATAATTAAGCCAGGAACCGACGTTTATCTCTTTAACGGCTTATTAGTGTATTTAGCAAGTAAAGAGGTTCTAGATAAAGAGTTTATTGACCTATATTGCGATGGGTTTGAAGAAGCACTTGAAACGGCTAAATCAACGACACCAGATCTTGATAGCGTCTCCGTTGCCTGTGGCCTAAGTCTAGAACAATTGATAGAGTTCTATGAACTATTTGTGAAAACTGAAAAAGTTGTAAGCTGTTATTCTCAGGGGGTGAACCAGTCTTCAAGCGGAACCGATAAAGTAAATTCAATTCTCAATTGTCACTTATCAACTGGCCGGATTGGTAAAGTGGGCTGTGGTCCACTCTCCCTCACAGGTCAACCAAATGCAATGGGTGGCCGTGAAGTTGGTGGTCTAGCAAATCAGTTAGCAGCTCACATGGGCTTTGACGAAAACTCGTTGGACAAGGTCAAGCGTTTCTGGAATGCATCAAGTATGGCAACATCAGAAGGCTTAAAAGCTGTTGATATGTTTGATGCTATACATGATGGACGTATCAAAGCTGTTTGGGTACAGTGTACAAACCCGGCAGTCAGTATTCCGAATTCAAACAAAGTTAGAGAGGCACTTTCAAAAGCGCAATTGGTTGTTGTCTCAGAATGTGTATCACAAACCGATACAATGGATTATGCCCATGTAAAATTACCTGCAGCAACATGGGGTGAGAAAGATGGTACTGTAACCAATTCAGAAAGACGGATCTCCCGTCAGAAATCCTTTCTAAAACCACCTGGAGAAGCAAAGCCAGATTGGTGGATGGTTATGGAAGTTGCCAAAAGAATGGGGTTTGAAAAAGATTTTGATTACAAACACCCTGCAGATATCTTCAAAGAACACGCAGAACTTTCTGAATTTGAAAATAATGGTAGCAGAGATTTCGATATTTCAGGCCTCATATCACTATCTGAAAACGAATATGATACACTCAAACCTGTACAATGGCCTGTCCAAAATAAAGCGCAGCCTGGAGACGAAAGGCTTTTTTCTAAAGGAAGATTCTTTAGACCAAATGGCAAAGCACATATTGTAGCAATATCGCCAGAAGGTTTAAAATTAAATACCAGCGAAGAATATCCACTTTTACTTAATACAGGCCGTATTCGTGATCAGTGGCATACAATGACCAGAACAGCAAGATGTACTGTTTTAAACCGTCATCGGCCTGAACCTTTTGTTGAAATATCTCCAGCAGATGCGCAAAAATACCAAATTCAAGAAAATGAACTCGCAAAATTGTCTTCTCAATATGGAGAATGTGTAGTACGTGTGCGCGTCTCAGAGGATTTAAGACCCGGAATATTATTTACACCAATTCATTGGACAGGTGTAAATGCGTCCTCAGCTGTCGTAAGCAGATTGGTCGCTCCTATCACAGATGGAATTTCTGGACAACCAGAAAGTAAAGCAACGCCGGTATCAATCGAGCCAATTTCAGCAAGTCATACAGTATTAATTGTTGCAAAAGAAAATATTGAACTTAGCAATATGTTGTATTGGACAAGCTATAAAGCAGATAACTGTCATATCTATATCGCAGCATTAAAAACACCACCATCATCAGGATGGATGGATTGGGCGAGTAGTCTATTGCAAACAAGTCAAGATGAATTAGTAAGTTACGAGGATCAATCTAAAGAGGTTCTTCGTGTAGCCCATTACAATCAAACAGGACTAAAGACAGCGATAATTGTGAGCCCAGGAACTCAGTCCCCAAAAACAGATATTGCTGAAACATGGTTTAATTCAGAAACATTATGGCAAGAAGCAAGGGGCAAACTTTTATCAATGCGTAGAATGGATGGTCTACCAGATAGAGGTCCAACAGTCTGTGCATGCTTCTCAGTTGGATTAAATGAGATAATTAAAGTCATTGAGAATGGGCAGGCATTGTCACCTGAAGAAATTGGTAGTCTACTTAAAGCGGGAACCAATTGTGGTTCATGCATTCCTGAAATGCGTACCATTATTTCACAAATAAGGAATGTTAAAGCTGCAGAATAGCAAACCTAGTGATCCGTTTAGTTTTATTAATGGTCTATCAAAAAATAAATATCCATTAACCATTTCCACCATAAGTTGTGGCATTCTGTACTGAGTGTAGTAAAAAGATTCCACATGAGCTCACAAGGAGAGTGCTTGAAACGTATTGCTTACAAGCATGGCGGACCCCCCAAACAGCTCATGTTGGGCCAAGTGGTTGACAATTGAGGCAAACCTAAAACGCTGATAGGTTATCAACCCCAAGCTTGGATTTTGTTTTAGGCTGGTTTATATAGAAACCTCGACAACAAAACCAGGTGGGCCCATCCCCACAAATTTGAAGAGATTCATTTTCTTTTCTCTTCAAATTTTTCTCCTACAAATATTCTAACAGCTTTACCACGTTCAAGATTATTATGGTGTTGCCATTGTGCTTCCTTTGCTTGCGTTTGGGTGTTGTTTTCAATCTCACTTAGTTTTAATATAAGTCTAGCTAATGCGAGCTTTTTATTCATATGCTGAGACCGCTCTTCTTGTGCCAAAACAGTTAGACCAGTCTTGTTATGTTCTGCACGAACTGCACTATCAGTAGAATTGACATGCTGCCCACCTGGACCAGAAGCTCTAAGTGTTGTGAAAGTCACATCTTTGGGGTCTATCGAGTTTGAAGTTTCTGAATGAGGTTCAAGGAACTCAACGCCAACAAACCAATTCTTCCGCTTATGATTAGGTCTAAATCGACTTTGCCATATCCATAAAATACTTCCCCTCCAGCTTTTTGCAAAACTCTCTGCATCTACACCAGATATTGATATAAGAATTGAGAAAAACGTTCCCTTTTTATGGGCGGCGACAGAACCAATAATATCTGCCGTAAGCCCGATGTTTTGGGCCTCAGAAATAATTTTGTGAGAGACTTTGCCAACTGCAAGTTGACATTCTTCAGGGCCTCGACCAGAGGTTATTTGGAGCCAATATGTTGGTCGTGCATTCATCATTTCCTCCTTTGCTTATAAGTAAGAAGAGGGCGATAAGCAGCAACAACTTTTATGAGGCCGGCTGTTTCAAGGTCCTTTATAACTTGTTTTATATCCTTATAGGCTTGTGGTGCTTCCTCATAAATGAGGTCTCGATCCTCACAAATCACATAACCACCTAATGAGTTTCTCTCGAGGTCTTTGATCTTATATTTATGAGAAAGGCGCGGTTTGGCATACCCACGTTGCCAACGTCGTCCAGCCCCATGAGCCAACGACCAAGCGGTATTATCTTGTTCGCCAATAGGGCAAACAAGATAACTGTAAGTGCCTCTGGATCCAGGAATCATAACCGCTTTATGGTGTGCAGAAGATGCACCCTTTCTATGAACCCAGACGGTCTTTCCTTTATGTTGTTCTTTATTAATCATATTATGAGGAACATCGCATACAAGTTGGCGATCTCCTCCAATTTGTCTAACAAAACGATAAGCAATCAGAGAGCGGTTGGCAACTGACCAATTCACTGCTTCATCATGCTCAGTCATATACAGATTAGCGTCTTCAGAGTTTTGTTCAAAAGGAGAAGAAGAATGTTTTTGTATAATATTTTGGAAAATGCTTTGTCCCAAACTTCTAGAACCAGAATGGACAAGCAAGGTGCAATAATTTTTTTCAAGTCCAAGTTTTTCAAATAGTTCTTGGTCTAGAATATCTTCCACAGTTTGAAGTTCAGCAAAATGATTGCCCCCACCAATGGTACCAATAGCAATATTCTGCAGCCCTTCTTTAAGGTTATGCTCAGCACACCAGTCATCACGAGTGCTGTAAATATCATCTCCCTCCCATGGTCTTTCCAAATCACAAAGTTTATTGGCCCATCGATCGAGTTTAACTTTCTTTAATTTGATATCAGTTTGCCAAAAACTCATAGCGCAACCAATATCATTTCCAATAAGAGTTGGATAAATAAGTTGTTCAGAAACAAAAGCAGCTCCGATAGGAAGTCCCTTACCTGGATGTAGGTCAGGTAATCCAACAGCTAGCTTAATTCCATCAAGCCTGGCAACAGTCTCAAGTTGATGAACAGCTTTGCTTTCAATCCATGAAGTTTCAGATGCAATAATTCGGATTTTACAATCAGAAGGTAGGACGTTTTGTAGTTTGCCCATTAGTTATACAGCTTTCTTGCCAGTTTTTTAAGAAATTTACTGGCTCTAATTTATTCATATCTAGGAGTTGAGAAAAATTTGTTTTTATTTTAAGTCCCATTTTTTATCCTCCTTTAGATATGTGAAAAAAACTGTTTTATGAGTAAGGCAGATCTACAGGAATTGGTCTGAATATAATATGAATAAGGATCATATTATCAAACAAGGATTTGTGTGGCGTATTTACTATCAAAGAAAATATTTATCTGATGGAATTTCAAAACGGAATAAGATATAGAAAAAACAGAATTTGACCCAAAGGATAAAAAGAGCAATGTTTCTGGCCAGTTTTCTGTTTCCTGATCATAATCAAGGTATAAAATTCACCAAAATTAGTAAGTATGTATACAAAACAAGTGTATAAAGTCATAGATAATGGGAAACGAGGAAGATACGCGCTCCAATTTCTGTATACCGAATATTTGAAAATCTAGGTATATGTAAACATTACGAAATACAGCACGACAAAAAAGACTAAAAGTAAAAAGAGTTACGGCAGATGACGAGTTTGATAAAACCACGGCATAATTCACATCAGGTCAAGGTTGGTAATGTTAGTGTTGGGGGAGAAGCCCCAATTATTGTGCAATCTATGACCAATACAGACACAGCAGATATTGAGTCTACAGTTAATCAGGTTACAGCTCTTGCAAGGGCAGGCTCTGAAATTGTGCGAATTACTGTAGACAGGCCAGAGTCTGCAGAAGCAGTTGCCCACATTAAAGAAAAACTAATGAATAAAGGTGTTGATGTACCTTTGGTTGGGGACTTCCATTATATTGGGCATAAGCTGTTATCAGATTATCCAGAATGTGCTTCTGCACTGGATAAATATCGCATTAACCCAGGAAACGTAGGCTTTAAGGCCAAACGAGACACGCAGTTTTCTCAAATTATTGAGATTGCATTAGAGCATGATAAACCAGTTAGAATTGGTGTAAACTGGGGAAGCCTTGATCAAGAACTCTTAACGCATCTTATGGATGAAAACGCAAATTCAGAAAATCCTTTACCTGCGCAAGCTGTCACTCATGAAGCAATTGTTCAATCTGCTATTCTAAGTGCGGAACGAGCAGAAAACTTAGGCATGGCTAAGAATAAAATAATTCTCTCAGCTAAAGTCAGTGCAGTTCAAGATCTTGTGAGTGTATACTCAATATTAGCTGAAAGATGTAATTACGCACTTCATTTAGGATTAACAGAAGCAGGTATGGGATCAAAAGGCATTGTAGCTTCCAGCGCTGCAATGGGCATTGTATTGCAAGCTGGCATTGGCGATACCATAAGAGTGTCCCTAACCCCAGAACCAGGTGGGGATCGAACACTTGAAGTCAAAGTTGCTCAGGAAATACTGCAAACGATGGGCATTCGAACATTTATCCCGATAGTTGCAGCTTGCCCAGGGTGTGGCCGGACAACAAGCACTGTCTTTCAAGAGTTAGCAAAAGACATACAAGACGATATTAATCAAAAAATGCCGGAATGGAAAACACGTTATCCCGGTGTAGAAGAATTAAATCTTGCAGTTATGGGATGCATTGTAAATGGCCCTGGCGAGTCAAAACACGCTGATATAGGGATTAGCTTACCGGGAACCGGGGAAGAACCGGCAGCTCCAGTCTTCATAGATGGCCAAAAAGCCATGACATTGCGTGGTCCAAATATTGCTAATGAATTCAAAAAGATTTTGGCAGACTATATTGACAATCGTTACGGTACTTAAGGTTTCATAACGAGTATAAGTATGGATCTATAAAAAATATGCGGATAAACTTCGCACCTGTCGATTAGATGATTCCACTAATATTCTAAGTCGCACCAGCTAAACTTGCTGATATACATGAATTGTTGAAGTTTAATGTTTTGTCTGGATTGACCTGATAAGTTGCGGATTATGTATCATTCCTCAAAAGCCCTAATCTATGGTGATGAGTGACATATATATTTTCATAAATTTGAGCAGAAAAAATTGCGATAAACTTAAAATTATGAACTAGTGTTCTCTGGAAACAACAAACTTTGCCGCCTGAACAAGGTTGTCCGCAGCTGCCCCAAATGCTGATATGCAGTCGATCGCTTCTCGCTCTAAATCTACTAAATACTCAGATGCTTCTTTTGCTCCCATAAGAGAGACATAAGTTACTTTCCCAGCTTGCTGATCTTTATCAACGGCTTTACCGACTTTAACAACATCACCGTTTACATCCAGCAGGTCATCAGCCACTTGGAAGGCTCTTCCAAGGAAGTGGCCATAACTCTTTAGGGCATTTATTTCTTGATCATTTGCTTTTGCCAGAATTGCACCAGCCTGACATGCATACTGGATTAAGGCTCCAGTCTTCAAAGATTGTATCTTTTGAACATCATAGAATGATAAGTCCGTTTTATCTTCAGCAGCAAGGTCTAAAGTTTGTCCTGCGACCATGCCCTGCCACCCCGAAGCTTTTGCTAATTCTAAAATTAGACGTGTCCTAATCATAGGATCTGTATGAGTTGAATCTTGGCTTAAAATCTCAAAAGAAAGTGTAAGTAATCCATCTCCTGCAAGAATGGCAGTTGCCTCATCAAACGCGATATGTACTGTGGGTTTACCTCTCCTAAGATCATCATCATCCATAGCAGGAAGGTCATCATGAACAAGTGAGTAACAATGGACACACTCCAAGGCAGCAGCGACAGGAAGGGCGTCATGATTAGAAATACCAAACAATGAAGCACACTCTAAAACCAAGAAAGGTCTGAAACGTTTTCCACCATTCAAAACAGAATAACGCATAGCATCACGAAGATGCGATGGTTCAACAACGTCAGTGTCAAAGAGTTTTTCTAGGTGCTGCTCAACGAGATACGCCTTCTCTTTAAGATAGTCTGTAAATGTCATAAGGCTTAAGTCTATTCTACCAGATTTATGATGTGCTGAAGAGTAACCTTTATTTTCTTCTTCGAAAATCATAAGTTACATACAAACTTATCATTCAGCATAAGTTACAAGCCGTCACAAGAAAAGTTTTATTAAAGTAACGAGTTAAAATGGCCTATAAATCAAAACACAAGCTTAAATCTATTTCTAAAACGGATCTAGGCCATAAAACAAAATTAAAATCAAAAATATTATTGCAAAGATATTTGAACACCATACTAAGATTTTTCCTTCTTATGCCAATAGCAGCACTCGCATTTATTGGTGTACTTATCATCTCCTACACCTACACAAACCCAGGACTATCAACATTTATGGCAGGAGAATTATTGAGAAATGGAAGCATAAATCATAAATGGGTTCCGATGAATAAAATATCGAAACATATCCCAATTGCCGTAATTGCCTCTGAGGATAATAGATTCTGCGAACATGCGGGAGTGGATTGGAAAGCTTTGGAAAAAGTGATTGCACAAAGAAAGCGATCCAGAGGAGCAAGTACGATTCCAATGCAAACAGTCAAAAATTTGTTTCTCTGGCCTGGTCGTAGCTATATTCGCAAAGCCATCGAAATTCCACTAGCTTATACAGTTTCAATATTCTGGTCTAAAAGACGCTTGATGGAGATATACCTTAATATTGTAGAGCTTGGCCCTGGAATATTCGGTGTCGAAGCTGCAAGTAGGTATCACTTTAAAAAGCCGGCATCGAAAATCTCACCTAGGGAAGCCACCTTATTAGCTGCAATCCTTCCTAATCCAATTGGTCGCAATGCTGGGCGACCTGGTCCAAAAACAAGATTAGTCTCTAGACTCATATCAGAACGAATGCTTTCTGGAAGGCGCTATGCATCTTGTATTTTTCAAAAATCGTGAAAAAATTTAAAAAACAGAGTATATTTCCTAGCCATATCCAAAAAATACCACTATAAGTGAGACAAAAGCACAATATGTGCATGTAAAGTTTACATAAAAAATGACGAATAACCGCCTCGGTCAAAAGAGTTTGGCCGTGAAAGCGGTTTTTACTATTTGCGCACTGTTTCCTGTAAAGAAACAATGTCAGGAGAATTTAAATGGCTGTACCTAAGAGAAAAGTTTCACGTATGAAGCGTGGAAATCGTCGTTCAGCAGATGCTTTAGGACAAAATACATACACAGAAGACAAAGAGTCTGGCGAACTTCGTAGACCTCACCATATTGATCTAAAGAGCGGTAAATACCGCGGCCGTCAGATTCTTGAGCCTCAAGACGACATTTAACAATATATGGTAGGCTTGCCCCAATAGGGTCATCAAAATTTCGCATAACGCTGCTTTTTGACAAGATGATCATGACTTTAGCAATAAAATGAGATATGCATAATGCTAAAGGAAATGGTTAATCAATAACTAAAAACGGAGAAGTAAAATGCTGTTAAGCCTGCCATGGATACTTGTATCATTTATATTTTATAATGTCGTAGCTTTTTCTGAGACATTATCTGGTGCTGGAAATGAAGTTGGTGAAATATTTGAAAGCGAATTATTCACGCTAAACCTTCTTTCTGGTCAACCTTGGCAGTTTACATTAGGTGATCTTGTCCTAGTTACAGCCTTGATTGCACTTTTTGTTGAAATATTAAAAGCAACACAAACAAGATCTTTGGCAATACTGGACCATGGATTATCAGTTGTTGTTTTCATTATTTGCTTACTTGAGTTCTTAATGGTCAAAGAGGCTGGAACATCTCTGTTCTTCTTCATAACATTACTAGCATTAATTGATGTTGTCGCTGGCTTTTCTGTTGGAATACGAGCAGCAAGAAGAGACTTCAATATCCCTGGGGCATAATTAAGAAGTGTTGAATTAAAACACATGCCTTAAAATATGTTCTATTATAAGCTTTTATTTCCTGATACTGGAAATAAAAGTGATGAATGCTAATATGTACTTATAAACAATAAATCTGAACATTGAGTTGGAGGAGGCCTACATGCTTCTTAGTATTCCATGGTTAATTATACCGATAATTGCGTATTTCGCTGTCACTTATTTCTTTGGAGTTGATACCTTAAATTATGCTTTGATTAAAGATGCACCGTTAATGTCTGGTGCTGAATGGACAATGACGGTAAGTGAAATTTTGATTATTTTCACACTAATTGTACTATTCATAGAAATCATTAAAGCAACACGTGTATCAAGCTACTCATTAGTGGATCACTCTTTATCTACAATTGTCTTTGTAATTTCTTTGGTCCTATTTTTATCACTAGAACCTGCAGGGACATCAACATTTTTCTTAATGTTGGTTATGACTCTTATTGATGTTGTTGCTGGCTTCTCAATTACCCTAAGATCAGCAAGACGTGATGTAGGTTTTGCGACAGGAACAGGGCACTAAAATAACGAAATAAAAGCAACCTCAAGTCAAAAAATAATTGGGGTTTATGCTTTGATATCTTGATATTGTCCCGAAGATAAATTTCGTTTCGAATGATGTTGAAGGCGTTGCGTATATGATGCCTTCGCATGTTTTCTACGATCAGCACGTTCTAGTCTTGAAATATTGGCAGAATCATTCTGGACACTTAGTTGCGCGATAAATGGGCTAGACATTCTTTGATAATATCTAGTTTTTTTTCGTGAGAATGTTTGATTTGAAAACACTCCATAATCTTCATTTATTGAAGGCACTATTTGTGGGAGTGAGATCTTGTTAGCTTTTTTAGCCTTCTCAGATTTTAATTTTGCCTTACCCATTTATTACCATTCTTTGCAACAATGTTTAAATTCGATACATAGTACAGGTAATTTGCAATGGATAGGCCAGTTTATCTCTAATCAACAGAGTTCTTTTAAGACATCTTGTAAAATAATAGTTAACCCTAATAAAAATTAAGTCTCCATAACATGCCTAATGAACGGGGTTAAAATTTATAGAGATTTTTTATTGCGATAATTTATCTATTTTCTTCTGCATATCTGACATTTGCGATTTAATTTGTTCTAAATCATCGGAATGAGCTAGATTATCTTGTTCACCAGAGTTTTGTTGAATTTCAGAATTTTCAGAAGGATTAGAAAACGGTGTAAATAACGACATTGTTTTCTCAAACATGAGCATATTATTTTTCATATGCTCCTGCATGGCTTCCAACGGAGAGGAACTTAGTGCATTTTCAAATTGTTCTTGGTATCTTTTTTGTTCGTTAACAAGGTGTTCCAAACTCATTTGCAGGTAGCTTGGAACCAATGTCTCCATACTGTTACCATAAAAGCGGATAAGCTGTCTTAAAAATGGGACAGGAAGAAGATTCTGCCCCTTGCTTTCTTGCTCAACGATAATCTGTGTTAGCACGGAGTGCGTCAGTTCCTCCCCTGTTTTAGCATCATAAACAACAAAGTCACGTTCAGAACGAACCATTTTAGCTAGATCTTCTAGAGTAACATATGTACTTGTATCAGTGTTGTACAAACGTCTATTCGCATATTTCTTAATGACGATAGGGTCATTCTCAGATCCATTATCTTTCCGCACGATTTTCAATTTCTCCTTGATGCATATCAAAACACTATCATTAAATTGGGTCTAAAAACAATACGAAGCTTAAAATTCTAAGAATTGTTACAATTCAATGATGATGAAGTAAATATCTTTAGTGGTTTTCATCATGAGAATCATGGAGTGTCAAAGTTGTAAAAGCTTTTTGAACATTGCTTTAGGCAATTCACAAGGAGTTGAAAACCACTAGAAGCTTAAGTGCATAATTATGAGTATTTGATAGACGTACTGCTAATTGACGTTAATCATATCTGGAATATTCTATTTCTTATCGATAATTTGAGAGAAGTGTTATGAGCGACCAAAAACAAATTGTGATTACCAGTGCCGCAAGAACTGGCGTAGGAAGTTTTAGCGGAAGTTTAAGTACATTAGCTGCGCATGAATTGGGCAAAGAGGTTATTAAAGCTGTAATCTCACAATCCGGAGTAGAACCTGCCGAAGTTTCTGAAGTAATTCTTGGGCAAGTGCTAACCGCAGCTCAAGGACAGAACCCAGCAAGGCAAGCATCAATAGGCGCGGGCTTATCAATAGAAACTCCTGCATGGTTGATTAACCAGGTTTGTGGGTCGGGACTACGTTCAGTTGCACTTGGGTATCAAGCGATAGCCCTAGGGGATTCTGAAATCGTGGTTGCAGGCGGTCAGGAAAGTATGAGTTTGGCGCCTCATTGTGCAGAAATTCGCAAAGGTCAAAAAATGGGCGATTTGAACTTTGTCGATAGCATGATCAAAGATGGATTATGGGATGCCTTTAATGGATACCATATGGGAACGACTGCTGAGAATGTCGCCAAGCAATGGCAAATCTCAAGACAGGAACAGGACGAATTCGCAGTTGCTTCACAGAACAAAGCAGAAGAAGCAAAAAAAGCTGGCAAATTTAAAGACGAGATAATTCCTATTACGATTAAACATCGCAAGGGAGATATTATCTTTCAAGAAGACGAATATATTCGAGAAGGTGCAACATTCGAGCAGATTGCAAAGCTTCGTCCTGCATTTGATAGAAATGAAGGAACAGTCACAGCGGGAAATGCAAGTGGCCTAAATGATGGGGCGGCAGCAGTTGTTCTTATGTCAGCAGAAGAAGCAGAAAAAAGAGGTTTAGAGCCCTTAGCTAGGATTGCGTCTTGGGCCTCTGCAGGTGTCGATCCTTCTATTATGGGAACAGGTCCTATTCCAGCATCCAAAAAGGCACTGGAAAAAGCTGGCTGGAGTGCTGATGATCTTGACCTTATTGAAGCTAACGAAGCTTTTGCAGCGCAGGCATGTGCAGTTAATAAAGGGCTGGGTTGGGATGTAAGTAAAGTCAATGTCAATGGAGGCGCAATTGCAATCGGGCACCCAATTGGGGCTTCAGGCACAAGAGTTCTTGTAACCTTACTGCATGAAATGAAGCGCTCTGACGCAAAGAAAGGACTAGCAACTCTCTGCATTGGCGGAGGTATGGGGATAGCGTTGTGCGTTGAGCGCAATTGAACTTAGATTAGATTATAAAAAGTCTGAGACATTAAAAGTTATCATCAGACGGATAGAAAGGGAACAAAATGACACGTGTCGCTGTTGTAACTGGTGGAACACGAGGGATAGGTGAAGCAATCTCAATTGCATTACAAAAGCAAGGGTATCGTGTAGCTTCAAACTATGCCGGTAATGATGAAGCTGCACAAAAATTCCAGGCTAAATCAGGAATTCCAGTCTACAAATGGAACGTAGGTGATTATGAACAATGTGCTTCTGGATTAGAAAAAATCGAGAATGACATTGGCCCAGTTGACATAATTGTAAATAATGCCGGCATCACCAGAGATGCAATGATGCATAAAACAACTCCTGAAATGTGGCAGGATGTGATCAATGTAAACCTTGGTTCTTTATTTAACATGGTTCATCCCGTGTTTGATGGAATGAGAGCCAGAGGGTGGGGGCGCATCATTAATATCTCATCTATTAATGGTCAAAAAGGGCAAATGGGCCAGGTTAATTATTCATCTGCAAAAGCAGGCGTCATTGGCTTTACCAAAGCTCTTGCTCAAGAAGGCGCACGCAAGGGAATAACAGTTAATTGTATTGCACCTGGGTATATTGATACAGATATGGTTGCCGCTGTCCCTGAAAAAGTCATGGAAACTATTATCGCTCAAATTCCAGTTGGTCGGCTCGGAAAAGCTGAAGAAATTGCAAAAAGTGTATTATACTTAGCAAGCGAAGAAGCAGCATTTATGACCGGTGCAACTTTGACTATTAATGGTGGTCAGTATATTGCCTGAGTGTTCAAGGTCATCAATTCACTTTTGATATCAATAGCGACAGCAAAAAGTACGTTAGCTTTTGCTGTCGTTTTTTAACTATATTGTCAATTCCAGATAATCTTTATCAGACAGTGACATAATATTCACATTATAACTATATTATTATAATTCCCCAAATTTAGGTTAATAACTACAAAAACTGATATCTCATACATATGTGATAGATATCGCGTACATATTCAAATAGGGGAGAAAAAATGAAATTAAATCTGATAACAATAGCGTGTCTTTTAACAGTACTATTTTCGAGCATGGTTTCTGCCGAGCAAAAAGCTAGTGTGGCATCTGTTGAGCAAAACGAGAGCTTGCCCGATGACCAGCTTAATCTAGCTGTGCAATCATATATCAGAACAGGAAAAACGATCTCATCAATAAAACGCAGGTTAATGAGCCAATATTATAAAACGGATAAGGATGGCAAAGGGGTCTCTCAATCTGATTATGACCTGAATAATAAAATACAGCAGGCAAAATCAAGATCATATAAAATACAACAATGGATAACAATGGATTTGGATGGAAATGGAAGTGTAACAAAAGAAGAGCTTCAGACATTTCATTATACAAAAGCATCGGGTCCAATCTATTACCAAGGCATTTATTTAACGCCAACTGAAGATCAAAAAAAGTTGATACTAGAAAAGTTCATCAATAAATCCCTAAAAAATGACATCAATAAAGATAATGAAATAGTCTTTTCTGAAATATTAGAACAGATCAAAAAAGATCAGGACAAGAGATTAAAATATAAGAGATCATCATACAAAAAATACCAATTTGTACCTCTATCCTTAGACCTCGACAAAAATGGTACAGTCAGCAAAAGCGAATTTGAAAATGCTGTTGATAGGATATTGGCCGCAACTGATACAGACAAGGACAAACAGATATCAAGAGAAGAGTACAACGATTATAGAAAGCACATATCTGTATTAAGACGTAACATCAAAAGATAATAGAGATCGTATGTTGTCTATAAGATAAGTTGTGTAAAGTTTGACTGATATTATCTCTTAGCTTTTTGGAAAGCAGCAGCAAATGCAGATTCAGTATGTTGCTGCTTCTCTTTTTTCTTTTTCGAGTGGGCTTTTTTCCCAGTTGAGTGTTGTTCAGTTTGATTATTATGAGATTGAGTTTGTTCATTTAACCGCATAGATAATCCTATACGTTTTCTAGGAACATCAACTTCAAGAACTTTTACTTTCACAATATCGCCCGTTCGGACCACTTGGCGAGCATCTTCAACAAATTTATTGGCAAGTTGTGAAATATGTACCAGCCCATCTTGATGAACCCCAATATCAACAAAGGCACCAAAATTTGTTACATTCGTAACAGTGCCTTCAAGAACCATACCTGTTTTAAGATCGCTTATGGTCTCAACCCCATCTAGAAATTGAGCTGCTTTGAATTCTGGTCGAGGATCCCGTCCAGGTTTTTCAAGTTCTTCGAGTATATCCTTAACAGTTGGAAGGCCAAATTGATCATCAGTGTAGTCTGAAGGCTTTAATGTTTTCAAAAACGCACCATCACCAATCAGTGTTTTGACATCACGCTTGCTTTGTTCTGAAATTTTTTTAACTACGCTATAGGCCTCAGGGTGAACACCAGACCCATCTAACGGGTTTTTAGCTTCCATAATACGTAGGAAACCAGCTGCTTGTTCAAATGCTTTTGCCCCTAATCTTGGTACTTTCTTGAGTTGCGAACGAGATTGAAACGCTCCATTTTCGTCGCGCCAGGTAACAATGTTTTCTGCAATACTGGAATTGAGGCCTGAGACATGTTTTAAAAGTGGAGCTGAGGCCATATTCACGTCAACGCCAACTGTATTAACACAATCCTCAACAACACCATCAAGAGAAGAAGCCAGCTGAGTTTGATTGACATCATGTTGATACTGGCCAACGCCAATTGATTTGGGTTCAATTTTTACAAGTTCCGCAAGGGGGTCCTGCAGCCGCCTTGCAATAGAAACAGCCCCTCGAAGACTTACGTCTATTTCAGGAAATTCCTTTGCAGCAAGTTCTGAAGCTGAATAAACCGAAGCACCAGCTTCAGACACAACAATCTTTTGTAATTTAAGCTCAGGATGCGTTTTTATAAGGTCTTTTGCAAGTTTCTCGGTCTCTCTTGATGCGGTACCATTTCCAATAGCAATAAGTTCAACTCCATGTTTTTTTGCCAGCACAGCCAAAATCGCGATGGATTTATCCCACTCATGGCGAGGAACATGAGGGTAAATTGCAGTTGTATCTAATAATTTACCAGTTGAATCAACAACAGCAACTTTAACTCCGGTGCGATAACCAGGATCAAGCCCAAGTACAGGTTTCGCGCCTGCAGGAGCTGCTAACAACAAATCTTTTAAGTTCTTAGAAAATACGTGAATGGCCTCAGTCTCAGAGGTTTCTCTCAGTCTCAACATGAGATCTGTCGAAAGGCGCATTTTAATTTTGATTTTCCAAGAATCACTGATGACTTTAGAAATCCATATATCACGATCTGAACCAGAGTTTTTATGGATACCGAATGTTTTCGTTATAAGAAAGAGTGCTGGATGAGTGCCATCACTGACTTGATCATCTAACCAATCAATATCAAGTCTTAAAAAACCTTCATTACGTCCACGTATAAGAGCGAGAGCGCGATGCGAAGGTACCTTATTAATCGCTTCACGGTAATCAAAATAATCAAGAAATTTAGAACCAGTGTCTTGTTGACCATCAATAACACAAGAAGTCACAAATCCTTCTTCCCACATTGAAGTCCGTAATGAGCCAACAAGTTCTGCATGTTCTGCAAATCGTTCAATAAGTATATGTCTTGCTCCTTCAAGTGCTGAGTTTGCATCAGTGAGGCCTTTTTCAGGATCAATAAATTTTGCAGCTTCTTCATTTATGTCAATTTGTGAATTTTCTAAAAGCACATCTGCAAGCGGAGTTAGACCTGCTTCTTTTGCGATTTGAGCTTTCGTACGTCGTTTTGGTTTATATGGAAGATATATATCTTCAAGTTCTGCTCGTGTAGTCGCTTCGGAAAGGGCTTTTGAAAGATCAGAAGACAGTTTATTTTGCGACTCAATTGACTTTAAAATACTCTCTCGTCTTTCATTAAATTCAACCAAATATTTTAATCGGTCAGAAAGGACACGTAATTGTTGATCATCAAGCCCACCAGTCCGTTCTTTTCGATAACGTGCAATAAACGGAATCGTTGATCCTTCATCCAATAGGTCCATAACCGTTTTAACTTGCACGGCACGAATATTGAGTTCTTGAGCAAGAGTTTCTTCTATACTTGTCATAAATATCAAAGTCCAAAAATTTTAAGATTGATTCGTCAGAAAGATTCGCATCAACAGATCATTGCATATTTATCATTTTGCACCAAGACGCAAAATTATGATATGTCACATCAACCCCAAATTTTAAATTATCGATTTCTATTTAAAAAATGGGTTCAACAAAAGAATACATAACTCTAAATTAGAAATCATAATGAGAGCGGATAGTAAGTATATATGCATATTTATAAAAAAGTTCCTTCTATCATTATCGCAACATGTATTATCATTAATATTCAATTGGTTAGCGTATATGCGGAAACCCACTGTGGAAAAGCATCCTGGTATAAAGCTCTTGGAAAGACTGCAAGCGGCCGATACCTGAAGAAAGAGGGGCTTACTGCAGCTCACCGTTGGTTAAAGTTTGGAACATATGTAACAGTAAAAAATATAAAAAATGGAAAAACTGTAAAGGTTCGCATTAATGATCGGGGACCATTTAAAAAAGGGCGTATAATTGATGTATCTAGAAAGGCAGCCTCAAAGCTTGGATTTTTAAAAAAAGGCATTACAAAAGTATGTATCTCTTATTAATTCATCTAGGTTTAAAAGATAAAGAATTGAATTTTAGAGTAAGATCTGTATGTTTTTCAATAAACAATAAAAAATGACATGAGAAATTTATTAAATGGTCAATCAGATCATGAGCAAATTTCATAATAATATTTGGGGTGTTTGATGCTTGGTACGCTTGTTCTGATTTTCTTACAGCTTGCAAGTGCATTGTGGTTGGGTAAAAAAATCATTGATGCAGTTCCGTTATTTGGGCCATTTAAGATTGCTTTCATGGTCATTGTCGCATCATTATTGGTCTGGATTACAGGTATTTTATCCTCTGAAGTCGTTAAAGAGGTAGATAAACCGTCAAGAAACGCTTTAATCAGTGCTATCGCAGTATCTGCAGTTATTGTTGCAATAAATATTATCCCATTATTTAGTGCCTATGTAATTCCGATCAGAGAAACATATATGCCTGGAATTGGCCTTGAGCATATGCCGGTATTAGGGGCTATACTTGGATATCATTTAAGTAAATAAACAAGTACTGTCTTAAGAGTGAAATTCAGGCCACCTAATTAATTATCTAGTCAGCGCTCGTTCGACCATATGTATCCTCATATCGAACAATATCATCTTCACCAAGGTAAGACCCAGATTGAACTTCAATAAGGAAGGCTGGCAGTTTTCCAGGGTTTGCAAGACGATGAGTATTGCCAAGTGGGATATATGTTGATTCATTCTCAGTAAGCAGATGAACCTTATTCTCTATTGTAACTTCTAGAGTTCCTCGAACGACAACCCAATGCTCTGCACGATGAAAATGGCTTTGTAGGGATAGCTTTGCACCAGGACTGACCATAATACGTTTGACTTGATAGCGCTCAGATTTTGTGATCCCTTCATACCAGCCCCATGGCCGATAAATCCTTGAATGCTGTATAGCTTCTTCGCGGTTTTGTTCTTCAAGTATTTTCACAACTTGTTTGACTTCTTGAGCATGATCTTTGGATGAAACAACAATCGCATCACGAGTTGCGATGGCAAATACATTGTCCAAACCAATGAGAGAAAGTTGGGCCCCATCCTCACTATGAGCATAACTATTTTTTGTATTTAAGAATAAGGTATCGCCTTTAGAAACATTGCCATTCACATCTTTATTCATGACGTCCCAAATAGCAGGCCATGCACCTAAATCACTCCAACCTGTTTTTAAAGGAATAGTTTTAATATCGGATGCTTTTTCCATAATAGCATAATCAAGCGAAATATCGTCAATTTTTGCATAACTCTCCTTATCAAGCCTAAGAAAATCTAGGTCTTTTTTAGACTTTTCAAGCGAAACCCTGCATGCCGCTAAAGTTTCGGGGGCTAAAACTTCAAAAGCTTGGATCATAGCTTGAGGTGAATAAAGAAATATTCCCGCATTCCAAAGGAAGTTTCCTCTCTCAATATACTCCTGGGCCGTCTTTAAGTCAGGTTTTTCAACAAAGCGCTGTACATCTAGAACATTATTGTCACCAGGGACTGTTTCAATATATCCATAACCAGTCTCAGGGGTATCTGGCATGACACCATAAGTAACCAAATGACCGTTCCTGGCTGCATCTGCACCTTGTAGGATCGTGCCTCGGAAAAGTTTATGTTCCGTCACGATATGGTCGGATGGCAAAAGAAGAATCAAGGCTTCAGGGTTTTCTTCTTCTTCACAGATAAGCGCAGCGATAAGCGCAGCAGGCGCTGTATTGCGGCTTAAAGGTTCCAATACAATCCTTTCAGGTGTTATGCCAATATTTTGTAATTGTTCAGCAACCAGAAAACGATGGTCTTGATTTGTCAAAAAACTAGGAGCAGCAAAGTCATCCCCTTTAAGACGCAAACAGGTTTCCTGCAAAAGACTATGGTCTGTAACCAAATTAAGAAATTGTTTTGGATACGTTTTCCTAGAAAGAGGCCAAAGACGTGAACCTGAACCACCAGAAAGTATAAAAGGATGTATCATAGTATAGACTCATAAAAAAGTTATTTATACTTAATTGATATTGGTATTATGAGTTTATCTAAGTCAAGTTCAATGTATAAAATATACATTATAATTACGGTTTTTCAGTTTTATTATGCTATCTTCTCGTTTGGTGAGTGAAATTTAACTAAAGTTAAAATCAAACATAAACAACTCTATGAGATGTTATTGAATAAAAACTGCTATATGCGGAGAATGCACTCAAAACCACAGGAGATTATATCTGATGAAGAGTAATCATAAATGGGTTACAAAATTTTAGATGGTTTTGTAAAACTCGAAGAGAGTTTTCTAGAAAACTCTGAAAACTTCGAGAAAGTGGCTCCCCAGGCCGGACTCGAACCAGCGACAAAGCGGTTAACAGCCGCTTGCTCTACCAACTGAGCTACTGGGGAACAATCTCAATTCATTTGGTAAATTCAATAGAGATATGCCGTATAGCAAAAACAGATATGGTTTGCCAATCCCTGATTTGAACAATTTTGTAGAAAATTCGCATTTTCGCATCTTTTTACCAAATAAATAGACACAACTTACCCATCTTTGGACATTTTTGCATCTAACTTGAGAGTTAGGAATAAAAAAATGAATAAAGTTAGCGTTTGAAGTGTAAATAAGAAGTAACTTGTATGAACCTATGCGAACTTAAGGAGTTCCTGATGATGAAAACATCATTTTTAATAAAAATATTGACAGCAGGCATATTCTCAATTGGATTATTAAATGCAGCTTATGCAGCAGGTGACAGCTCACCATCAAAACCTGCTGAACCAAAACCAGTCCAAAAAAAATGTCCTGAAGACATGTACTGGAGCAAGGCTAAAAAGTCTTGTGTATGTAAAGAAGGAAAAGTTTGGAGCAAAAAAGCAAAAATTTGTGTAGCAAAGTCTTCTGAAGTATTAACAGACGAAGATTTGTATAAAGAAGCTGTAAGCAGCATCAACGCAAAAGACTATAATTCAGCACTTGATCTACTATGGCGTATCAAAGATCAAAATCAACCTCGTGTTTTGAATTACCTTGGTTATGCTAACCGTAAATTAGGTAAAATTGACGAAGGCATTAAATATTACCATAAAGCTCTAAAAATTGATGCAAACTTCAACCAGGCACGTCAATATTTAGGCGAAGGTTACTTACAAAAAGGTGATCTAAAAAATGCACAAGGTCAGCTAGAAGAAATAGCAAAACGTTGCGGAACAAACTGCGAATATTATAAAGATCTTTCTAAAGAGATTGCTGTATTTAAAAGTAAAAATACAAAAGCTGCTGGTTAATCAGCTAATAAATAAAATTTAGAAAAGAGAAATAGGCAGAATATTATAGTCTGCCTATTCTTCTTCTTCATCCAATTCTTCCTGAAAGTCTTCATAAGACGTTAAAGTTTCACAAAGTTTTTGTGACAAATCGCAATCTTCGATCATGCTATAATACCATGTCTTTTGTGTTCCAAGTAACATCTGGGTAGGCCAGATATATTGCGACCAGCTATATTCAAAATCTGGATGATATAAACCATTAACAGTAGGAAAAATTGCAAGGACTTTGCGACTTTGCATCATATTGATCAACGGCTCTGGGGCATTATGCGATTTTGCAACACTAATATGTTGATTAATGAGTGAGTCATTCGATATGCCAAGAATTAAAATATTACCATTCTCCTGCACCAACAACATACAGGGGGGAAGCCCGTTTAAATAAAATTCTTCAATTTTCAAATTTCGAATAAGATTCTCAAACATATTATTGAATTGAGGATCTTCTAAGAAATTCATATCATTCAAGCATTTAGCTGGGTTTGTAAGGTTTGAAAGGAGTTTGAAATATTTTTTTTGAAGTTTTAAAATTTCCTTATGTAAGGTTTCGGCAAGATCCTTCTGTTGCTTCATTAAAAAACAATCAATAATGCCCTCATTAAAAAGTTTTAGAGCTGTATCCATGCCTGTTTTTCCTGTTAAAAGGATTTTTCGCATCGGAAAATCTTGCAGATGTCGACAAAGTTCAAGACCATTCATACCAGGCATATCATAGTCAATAATACTAACGGAGTTTTGGCGGAATCTCTGGCTATCTTTTAAAAGATCTACTATTTTAGAGGATTGCCATAAAATAAAACGAGTTTCGTCGTCATTAATTGTGTGTCCATCTATACCTGGATCAGAAAAAAAGATATGGGCTGGCTGACGTTTCTTTTCTTGTTCTAGAACATGTAAGAGAGCTTTTTCTGGATACTTAAAAAGGTTGCAATGAAATTCATCTCCAAAATAAAACTCTAAACTATTTAAAAAATTCTGATCATCATCTACAACAAGAAGAGATGTTGGGTGATAAAATGGAAGCATAGCTAATATTTACTTATTCCTAATAAAACAAGACTTAAGGATAACACTTGAAGTATCTGCAATCTTTACAAAAGTAGTAGTTTTTATGACTTTTTCTTTTATCAAAAATATCTATAATAAGATAGATCTGTATAAGTTTTTTATTAAGGCACGTGATTCATATATCGAATTTCATGCTCACGCACAATTTAAGATAAGATTTGTATGTATCATTGGTACTATTGGATTTCCCGCTTATTACATCATATGGAAATATGTTTTACCTCAACCTTATGAAAACCTCACTTTGCGAGTTCTAGGCTGTATCTTATCAGCACTTTTAGTAGTAGCACCGTATTGGCCCAAAAGTTTGAAAAAGTACCATCCAGTATACTCGTATATTGCTATGACTTACGGCCTTCCATTTTTCTTCACATACATGCTTCTTATGAATGATGCTAATATTGTTTGGCAGTTATCTTCAATGACAGCCTTGTTGTTTGTAGCTTTGCTCTTTGATGCGGTTAATATGTTTTTGTCGACATTAATTGGAGCATCGATAGCTGTTATAATATTCTTGATCCAAACAGATACTGCCAGTCTGCCTGACGGAGTCTGGGTAACATTGCCCATAACAATTTTTACATTTATAGGTATTATGTCACTCAATTACAGCAATGATGTAATAACAAAAGAAAAATTAAAAACAGCCTCTTCTTTGGCAAGTCATATCGCCCACGAGATGAGAACCCCGTTATTAGGCGTCAAACTTGAGGCTGAAAAAATTGGAAAATATATCCCAATATTTCTTGAAAGTTACATCTGGGCACGGGAAAATGGATGGGATTCCAAAAAAATTTCCAAAAGCCAATTAAGAGGCATTGATGGCAGTATGAAAAGAATAAAAGAACATTCAATTTCAGCAAATTTAATGATAGATATGCTGCTAATGAATGTGAAACACTCTGATGTTCCAACAGAAGAATTTTCTTTATTTTCTATGAAAAAAACCATTCATACAGCCTTAGAAAGATATCATTTTCGATCTGGAGAAAAAGAACTCATAACATTTGAAGATAATAAAGATTTTGAATGTTTAGGAACTGAAATATTATTTACCCATGTCATATTTAATCTTTTAAGAAATTCGCTAAGAGCAATTCATGCAAAAGGTGAAGGTAATATAAAAATTAGATTAGAAAAAGGCTTACGAAAAAATTATATGATTTTCTCAGATACAGGTGAAGGAATAGATCCTGATTTTCTAAAATATATATTTATTCCATTTTTCTCAGGTGAGAAGAATAATCTAGGGAACGGCATTGGGCTCTCATTTACAAAATATGTTATTGAGAGTTTTGGTGGAGAGATCAGTTGTGAATCTAAATTAGGAAAAGGGACCAAGTTTATTATTGCTCTGCCTTCAAAATGGGAAAAAATGCAAATTCTAAATTAATGTAACAAACGTTCACTTGTATCAAGAGAAGCATCTTAATTCAAAAATGAAATATAATGCTTCTCATTTATGTTCTATACGTCGAATTGTTTATGCTGCATGAATACTAAGACTTGATAGATTTTGCGTACGATTAACCGGATAGCGTCGCTTTCGTCTCTTTGTTGAATACCAGTCTTTCATATTTACTTCTTCCATTATATCTTCGCATACTGCAATAACATAATCGAGCTGCTCTGTACTCAAACCACAATTTAAGGTTAATCTGATAAGGCACCTTTTGTCTGGTACAGCTGGTGCTAGAAATATTGATCCAAAAACATCTCGGGCTTCAAGTGCATTGCGTAAAGCAACAGTATTTAAAATTTCACCAGCTTCTAAAGAAATAATCTGAGACTTACAATTTTCAACATTATATCCTAAGTTGTCTAATCCAGTTCTGAGATATTTATGATTTTTATGAAGTGTTGTTCTTCTCCAGTTTTCTGCCTCAAGTATATCGAGCACAGCATTATAGCCAGCAACTTCATGCTGGAGAACAGCTGTACTGAAAATTGTTGGAAATGACTCATACCTGAAAAACTCTGCATTTCGTTTAGAACAAATTACAGCTCCACCACGACTTGCAACAGCTTTCGATAAACCTAATGTACGAAAGTGAACACGATCAGACAGGTTTTTCTCAGCAACTAAGCCTGCTCCATTAGGACCATGTGTTCCGAATGAATGGGTTTCATCGACAATCATCACAGAATTATATTTTTCTGAAACCTCAACGAACTCTTCAAGAGGACATAAGTCACCATCCGTGCTGTATAATGAGTCTACAACAATATAACCAGGTCCATATTTTTTGACTAATCTTTCTAAGTGATTGGCATCATTATGTCTGACAGGTATAGCTTTGGCTTTTGCACTCGAAATACCTTCCCAAAGAGACATATGTGCTTTCATATCAATATATACAGGTAACTGATCAACAGCAAGAGACTGTATTAATCCAACATTTGCATTATATCCAGATGTACATAAAATGGCGTCTTCTGCCTGCATTAATCTTGCTAATCTGAGTTCAAATGATCTCATATGATCTTTTTCGTGTAGTCCCCAAATTCTTGACGCAGAGTCACCATGCCCATATTCTCTTAAAGCTTTAATTTCTGCTTGAATCACACGTTGGTCACCAGCGAGACAAAGATAATCATTTGTTCTTAACAGCACTGAATCTGGACCTGGTGTAAGTCCCTTCATAGGATGAGCGTTTTGCCACTTTTTTTCTAAGCGATCCGTGTAATACCTCTGCACACGGCTGTGAAGAATATCTGGATCTTTAGGGGTATTTGAGAAAATATGTCTTATATTTGAATTTTGTTTTACATTTGCCATTTAGGTTCACTCCTATCCTAAAAGATTGCCCCTAAATTAAACAAGGTAAATTTGTTCTATTCTATAGTAAAAATTACAATGATTTAATCATTTTAAATAAAGAGAGGTTTAAATGCAGCGGTATAAACAATTGAATTAAAATGGATTAAAATTATTTTTCGCATTTTGCATTAAAAGAGCAAAAAAAATCATTGTTATTGTGAAGGAAAATCAAATACTTATCAAATGTCAAAAAAATACTTAAATTTATTTTAAAAAAACTTTTTGCTATTTATGAGTAATAAAAATACGTTATTTTGTCTTATTTTTTTATAAATCACATTTTTTTGATTAAAAAAATATATGGTGAAGGATGAGAAATAAGGCATGAATAAGGAAGAATAACGGATTTTATAAAATTTCCTTCACCCCTACAAGCGTCTCATTTTGCTCTACGGTTGAGTTTTCATAAGCATGAATGGGATAACTTGTTCGAAAATAAGTTGGTAGTCCTTTCCAATCCCAGTAATAATGTTGGATCGTTTTATAAAAATACCACGGTGAGAGTTTCGCACTAGAAAAAAAATCAGGGCGAAAACAAAGCTTATTAGCAATCGGGGAAAAATAAATATCGACTAGAGATATGTCATCTTCAAAGGATTCAAAACTATGAACGAAATCGTTCATTTTAGTCTTTAAGACTCCCAACTCATAATCTTGTGCAACGTTATTGGCAAACAGATGAATATAAGGGTAGTCAACGGCTTTTATAAATTCATAAAAGTCTTCAAATAATTTTTTTTGTTTTTCATCAAGTAATAAAAATAGTGCATTTTTACGAGTCTCGATGCGTTTAAGAGCGATTTCTTTAGATGTTATCAAGTACGGGGGTTGATCTTTATACCAAAACGGATGCTCTATAGTGTCATCAAATACGGGATAAGTAATATCAGATGGAGCAAATAAGATATACCAGTAAAGAGGAACATCATATCTTGCGCTCATAAGCAACATACCACCCAATTTATAATGGGGGGCGGGTTGTTTTCTGTAAGATGCTGAAAGGTAACTATAATCCACGTGATTACATCAATATATTCATAAACAAGATGAATGAAGCTTACGCTCCAGAATAAAGAAAAACAAGATAAGTGGGGTAGGTAACTGTGGATAGAAAAAGAGCTTGGAATAATCCAAACTCTTTTACTGAGTGAAAACCTAAGTTTAAGAGAGATAGAGTTTAGCGGAAATATTTTGGTGAACGCCAGTAATCTTTATAACGACTACCTGTCGAGCAGTATCCTACTTCGCGACTACGTTTAATAGCACCATTGTATTTTACATAAATTTGGTAGCGTAACCCACTTCTGCAAGCATTAAGCTTATATAATGGAAGCTTGCGATCAGTGAAATAGATTCTATGAAACCCTTTTTTTTGCAGGATATGACGAACTTGTTTTGGGCTTTTGCTGTAATAATAAGGGTTATGCCCATAGTCATCTTCATAGCCATATTTATGTTTTTTATACTTATGCTTCTTCTTAAAGGTAATGCCTTCAGAAAAGTCATCTTCAATCTTAGGATTATGTTTTTCGGTTTTGTATGACTTATAATCATCTTCATAGTCATCGCGATCATCATCTCTAGGATCATGAACATTGATCAAATAAGCTTGATCAGTCTTAGATGAAGTTACCGCATTGAAAGTGTCAGCTTGTGAGGCAGATGCTGCAAGAAAACCAAAAAATGCTGCAGATACGAACATGAGGAGCTTTTGTGGCATATTAAATCCTTATGAATGGTACTTATTGAATAATTCCAGAGTGACTTATTGAATAATCGATTGATACTGAACAAAATCCGAAAGTGGTATTCATCAAATATTCATTTAATAAATTCAGCATTCGGAAACCTACAATGAGAAAAAAAGTTAAAAACTGACAAGAAAATATGTAGAATTAATTTTTGTCTAAGAAAACTAAAACTTTTTATATCATCACATTGAAGTTCGCCATACAACCAAAGGTATACGGACGGACTTGTCTGATACATTTCGCCTTGCTTGAGAATGAAAGTTCAAACTCTGAGCACCAAACCTGCCCAATTGGACACGAAGTCGAATAAGCGACCACATTGGAGAATAAGAAAAGCAAATTTGTGTAAGATTTGAAAATTGGTGCGGACGGAGGGACTCGAACCCTCACGGACCTTGCAGTCCTCAGGATTTTAAGTCCTGTGTGTCTACCAATTCCACCACGTCCGCACAAATGACAGCTCTATGCATTAAATATAAAATGATTTCAAGCTGCTATGAAAAATTTAAGAACTCTATAGACGAATATAGAGAATACGTTTTATGCGCATTTGCGAAGCAGAAGGCAATAGAAAATTCCATATTTTCTACATTTTTAGTGCTAAAAACCAAAAATTTGTTACTTTTACACCTTCTTCTGTCCAAAAAGGATCGCAGCTCTAAGCAAAATAAACAAAGTCACTGAATTTAAGAGATGCCATAAAAAGTGAGATCCAAAAGAATGATTTGCAATGCTGAAACTATGACACAATTCAAAATCATATGTTCTTAGGCTTGCTGAGACAAAAAAAACAAATCCTGCAAGAAAAAAGCTAAACGCTGCCTTATGTTGTTTCCAAGACAAAATAAGACCAAATACAAATAAAGCTACGAGAGCTGGAACATATGCAATTGTGCCGTTTAGGCATTCTCCACCCTCACACTTAATCATCCCAACATAATAGGAAAAACCAATAAAAACGCCCAATCCGAACAGGCAGCCAAGGATTTTCAGACCAATAAAACGATATAAAGTGAAAGTAAAATAGAGATATATAAACGCGACAATAGGCAATACATCAGTCAATAAACTCCACCTAGTTGCAAATGTATGAAATAATGTGCTCCCAACTCCAATGATGAAAACGAGGGCGATGAGAATATAATGTATTATTTCTTTAAGAGGTTGTTGCCTTAAAATGAAATAAGAATATACAGAAGCAACAATAAACCCAATATTAGTGATTGCATTCAAGGGTTCTGCCCATAAACTAGGGTCACTGGCACGTTCACAATAATTAAACACCTGTTGTGTCAAAGACATGATTTAACCTATTATTACAAAAGAAATTATTATTTCATATATTAGCTACATTTTTCAAATTATTATCGAATACAATTGATTCAGTATAAGTTAAAAAGGTCAGGTTGGGAAAGAGAGTTAAATCATGAAAACAGTTGCAAAAATAATATTTATTTTTGCTGTAATGATATCAACAAATATCACAGCACAAGCAAAACCAAACCATAAATATAAGCACCCAGATGCTTATAGATACGTCAAAGCAGTTAGCCAGTTTGATTTAAATAGCTATGTTATTGTCCCTGTACGACATGGCAAATTTGGAGATCAGGTATTAGTCCCAAAACACGGTTGGGCTGATTGTGAATATACATGTGAATTCACCGTGCAGAAAAACTACCTGGACTTCTGGGAAAATCAGACCGATGACGATCTATCTCCAGGACATCTATTTGGACTAAGAAAGTATTTTTAAGATCTAAGTAGGAGATTGATGAACTTCTAAGGCAAACATCACAAGAGAAATAATAACAAGACCTGTTCCAAGCAAGTTCATCACATTATCCATTAGCTTTTCATCAAACAGTGATGAAAAGAGACTGGAAATACCGACAAGAAAAGCTGCAGTTGTAAGGGCCCCAAATAGAAATAGCCATGTACCATCACTGGGGTTGTCACTTCCTAGCGTAAAACCATAAAATATTCCTATAAGAACAGCTATTATGGGCAAAACATGGGCTTTCTGTTCATTATACAACAGCACAGATACGCCACTGAATAAAAGCAAGTAAGGTCCAAAAAAAAGATAATTATCAACTATGGTATCATTCACAAGTAAGGCTGCAAGCAATGTTGCAATACACAGCAAGAAAAAAATCTTGCATGTTTGTAACATACCAAGAAAACCAAGACTCATACCAAGTGCAATCAACGGAATATAAAGGAAGATATTATTAAAGGCATACTGAAAACCCAGTATAAAAGCATCCGTATTAAGGTTCCATTTGAAATATTTATTATAGTACTGTTCAGTGGATTTATAGAACTCTGAAAGACTCTCAGCATTTATTTTTATTTGTTGTTCAATTGTGTCTCGAAGGTCTCTGTCTGTATATTTATACTTAGGAAGGGGCGTATATTGGCCTTGTAAAATTTTCTGACATTGGGAAATTTCTATAACGCAGTCAGTCTCGGAGCATTTTAAGCGCTCAAGGCATTTAATCAGAGCTTCAATATTTAACGTTTTATTTTCTTGAGGAGTAACATTGGTCACATGATGAGAAAAAAAAATATAATAAATCAAAAACAGCAAGATTCCTAAGATTAAAACCAGCAAATATTTTCGAAAATCTGTCATTGAAAAGAACAATAATACGCAACAAAACCACAGGGACTTAAGAGACTTAAAAGCATTGAGGGTTATGCATACACATTTTGGGATATAAGGAAAGGCCCGATCGCAAGAGCCTTTCTATATGGTTAAGAAAAAGAAAATTTATTTACGGCCAGAAATGGCTCCAAGGATATAATCAAGAGAAATTCTACCAGGGCCGATGATTAAAAGAACAAAAAGAGGGAAAAGCCACAACAACCTTTGATCAGAAATAACAGAGTCCTGTATACGATCGAAAAATACTCCGATTGTTTTTGCATCAGCCTTATGCTCAAAGATATCAACAAAAGTCATAACCGCTATAAAGCCAATCATCCCAAGACTCGCCAAACGGGTGAACAAACCGAGTAAAATAAGAACGGGCAGAATAAACTCAGCATAAGTGCCAAGATAGACAATAATCCCCCATGGTACAAAACTAATTTTTGAAGCATCATATCCAGCTGCTTCTGCTATGCTTGGAAGCATTTGCGCATAAGCATTGAAGGTTGGGAAAAGATAATCAGGAAATCCACTGCCAACTTTTGTCTGTGCAGAATTGATAAAGAACCAGAACAAAACACTGGAGAATACAAGCCTTGCAGCTAATCCTAAAAACCAGTCTTTAGTTATTGTTTGTAAAAATTCAAAAAATGAATCATGGAGCTTTATAATAGAACCAATCATATGCCTGTCTCCCTATCTTTATTTATATCGTTTTAAGTTTGAAAAGAAATGAGTATAAACTCTCTTCCACTTAAGCTTATTTTATTTATGCTCTGAGTTTCAACTGTATGACAGAACCGGTATCGAATAAAAGTTTTAAGATGCCCGCAAGGTTTTCATTAGCCTGCTCGCCTAAGACTTCCATCGCCTCTGAAATAGTTTTCTTATGTTTGATTTCAAAAATAAAATCAAAAACCTCTGGTAATACCATAATCACCTTAACATCAAGCAGAGGACGAACAATAACGGCATGTTCAGGAGCATTTTCGATGTTTTGCAAAAGCTCTTCTTTATTATCTTGTTGATGGGCATTCCATATAGATAAGGCAGGAAAATCTGATTTTATAAGTGACAATGAGGGATGCAGTACGAATTCTAAATTTGGAATAGCATGCTCTTCATACTGACCAATAGCATCAATACTTATCGATGTTTCATCCTTAGCATTATAAGCATCTGTCCAAGCCTGTTCAACACGTGCAATATCTTTAAGAAAAGGAAGTTTTTGCGCAGGTTCAAATTTAGAAATAAAATCAGAGAACTTATTACCATAATGAATAAGAACAGGGGATTTTGGTAAATGCTGATCGATATAAACACGTGCCATAGCACCAAAAAAATCATCACCCACCAATTCGGCAACAACTGGAAAACCAGCCTTAAGAGACTCTGTAAGGCTAACTACGACATTATTTCTATATACGTTAAAACGTTTTAAAGATGGGGTGTTTTGCGTTTTTCCAACGGCATCAGGAACATCAAGATCTGCGTTTTTTAATGCATTTGAGAATGTATTTTGGATATCTTGCCACTGCATTTAAGCGACTTCCATAACTTTATCTTCTGATGATAGCGCTGCTTGTTGCGTTAATAGATCATCAGCAAGTTTAGCTTCCGCAAATAAAACATCCCACTCAGGAATATCAGTATCCCATTCAATCAGAGTTGGAATTGCTCCGCCCTTTGACAGAACATCTTTATAGAGGTCCCAAACCTCATCAATAACTTGACGATCATGGGCATCAATAAGCAATCTATCTCCAGCATCATCTACGTCTTCAGCATGTCCAGCAAGGTGAATTTCCCTAACATGGTTCACTGGAAAGTTTTGAATATAAGCTTTCGGGTTTCGTTTATGATTGGTGCAAGAAACATAAACATTATTCACATCAAGTAGCAAGCCGCAACCAGTGCGCTTTACGATTTCTTGGAGGAAATCGATTTCTTCATAATCATTTTCTTCAAACACCACATAAGTTGCCGGGTTCTCTAAAAGCATAGTACGGCCAATATGGTTTTGAACCTGATCAATGTGCTCACATACAGTTTTCAAAGTTTCTTCTGTATATGGCAGAGGAAGCAGATCATTAAGGAAACCTTCGTCATGAGTTGACCAAGCAAGGTGTTCAGAAAATTGCCCAGGATCATAAAGCTCAACGAGTGTCTTTAAACGATTAAGATGGTCTTGATCTAACTCTTTCGCGCCACCAATAGAGAGGCCAACACCATGCAGAGAAAGAGGATAATCATTGCGAATTGTACGAAGATAGTGATGAGGAGGCCCTCCGTCTCCCATATAATTTTCAGGGTGCACTTCGAACCAGCCAATAGATGGCTGCGTGTCAATTATATGAGAATAGTGATCAGGCTTGAGCCCAACACCAGATTTATTTGGAATTAAAGACCCACAATCATAGCTATTAATAGACATTAAAAGGGTCCTCCTCATTGATCATTTATAAAATTAAGACTTTTTCTTCGGCAGGTCGCGCTCAAGTTCAGTTAGACTGCCCTTACGGCCTTCTGGAAGGAATTTGTCCCATGCCAAGCCTTCACATGATCCTTTAGGAACAAGAGTCCAAGCATTACCTTGGTAATCTACTGTAGATGTACCGGCACAAGTTGTACCAGGTCCAGCAGCACAGTCATTTTTACCAGCAAGAGAAATACCAAAGCACTTTTCTTTGGCACCTTCTTCAGCTAAAGCAGATGTAGTTGAAAGAGATGATGCTGCAGTAGCTGCAGCAACAGCACCAGCGATGATAGCGGCAGTTGCGATTTTTTTGCTCATTTTATTCTCCCTATAAGAATATGTAGTTGATATGCAAAGTGGAGCACACTCTGATATACTAGACATAATTGATAAACCACATTTTGTGTATATGTTATGGCATCAACTCGGTTCAACTAACCGTGAGCAGATTATCTACAAGTTCTTTTAGTTTTTTAATCAAAATTTCTCAGCAATTCCCAGATTATAGATGATTTAAAATTGTAATAGACTCAGAACTATCTTAAACTTTTGAAAAGATTCTTAGTTAAAGCTTCAGGTAAAGAATTAACAAATGAAGTGGTCTCCCCAACAAGATAAAGCATTATGTCAGGTTTCAGAGTGGCTTCAAGAACCATCCAGTCAGGTTTTTAGGTTATTTGGTTATGCTGGAACAGGCAAAACTACGTTAGCCAAGCATATAGCCCAGTATGTTGATGGGGACGTTATGTTTGGCGCATATACTGGTAAAGCTGCCCACGTCTTAAGAACCAAAGGTTGTGAAGGGGCATCCACAATACATTCCATGATATATAGGCCTGATGGGGAAGTCACATCTGAAACGCCTATTTTTGCAATTAAACGTGATTGTGACGCGGCAAAAGCAAATCTAATAATCATTGATGAATGTTCGATGGTTGATGAAGAACTTGGGAGAGATCTGCTATCTTTTGATACAAAAGTTTTAGTATTAGGAGATCCGGCACAGCTCCCCCCTGTCAAAGGAGGAGGTTTTTTTACAGAGGCAGAACCAGATATCATGTTAACGGAGGTGCACAGACAAGCCTCAGATAACCCTATAATTGCTATATCAATGGATATAAGAGAAGGCAAATCAATTGATTATGGCACTTATGGTGAGAGCCGGATTATTCCCCAAAGTGAGATTGATGCGGATGATATTCTCGCTTCAGACCAAGTCCTGGTGGGCATCAATAAAACAAGACGACAATTTAATGGTCGAATCAGACAATTGAGAGGCTTTGAAGATACATATCCTGTAAGTGAAGACAAATTGGTATGCTTAAGGAATGACAAAGCTAAGGGGTTATTGAATGGTGGAACCTGGATTGTTGATAGTTTGAATGGCACGCATAAGGGCTTATTAAAACTAGAACTGAGCCCTGAGGATAGCATTTCTCGTAAATCAGTTAGGGTGAAAGTGCATCCTTTCTTCTTTGAAGGTAAGGAAAATCAATTGGCTTACAGTGCAAGAAATAAATCAGATGAATTTGATTATGGTTATGCACTCACAGTTCATAAGTCACAAGGTTCACAATGGGATGATCTCGTCCTTTTTGACCAGAGTTGGGCTTTTAAAGAAAACCAAAAAAGATGGTTATATACAGGCGTAACAAGAGCCGCCAATAAAATTACAATTGTTGCTTAATATTCCTGGTGATTATTTGTGAAAATTCTCAATGTGTCCAAGGCTGCAAGCGGCCAAATCTAAAATTATCAGAATATGATTTTTTTGTAGTTTTGCGCTTTTTAGGCTCTGTAACAACAAATTCAATTTTATTTCGTTTGGCGTAGGACACAGCATCTTCTTTTGTGTCAAACATCATACGGATCTGAGATTTCATATCGCCAGAGCTTGTCCATCCCATTAAAGGGTCAATTTGCCTGGCTGCTTCTGGTTCATATTCCAACACCCACTTTTTAGTACGAGCAGAACCAGACTGCATTGCTGTTTTTGAAGGTTTAAATATTTTAGCAACCATAAATGCAATCCAAACTAAACTTAACGTGACTAAGCTTTTTTAGGAAATGGTCGGGGCAGCAAGATTCGAACTTGCGACCCCCTGGTCCCAAACCAGGTGCGCTACCAGGCTGCGCTATGCCCCGACAAATATATGATGAGATCTGGGTTTTGCCTGTTTTATTAAGCCAGGTCAAGATAGAATTTACCTAAACCAACCCAAATTTTTCATATTTCTTTTATTTCCAGCGCTTTTTTCATGAAACTTATTATAAAACATAAATTAATAAAAAGTCATTTTAGAGAGCAAATCCACAAAAAACTCTACTTTCCTTCAAGAAGATGCCTTACTTCAGTGGATATATGATCTGGGGAAATTGGGAATTGCATCTGACTTTAAAAATTTAATTAGCATGAGATTAGAGGAAATCTCATGTTATTTTAGGTTTTGCGGATTTGAAAAAAACGAAAATGTAAGTAAAAAAAATGATAACAGCCTGCATTACAAAAACAAACACCATCAGTTCAGCATTTCTTATTCTGTTTCTCATATTCATCTCTTCAACCAGTGTTTTTGCGCAAAACAGTACAAATAATAAACAAAATACGGTTGAAGGATTTGCATTAGCGACGGGCACCCTTGAAGCAGAAAAAGCCAAGGAAGCAGCCAGAAAGAAAAAAGAAGAAGACGAGAAAAAGCTAGAAGAAAAGAAAAAGCGCGAAGAAGCAGAAAAAGCAGCAGCTGCCAAAAAAGCTGAACAGGAGCGTAAAGCTCATGAAGCAAAAAAAATCAAAGAACTAAGAGAAGCTGCGCAAAAAGCTCTAAAGGAGGAAGAAGCTCGAAAATTGCAAGAAGCTCGAAAAGCAGAAGAAAAGAGAATTGCAGCAGAGAAAGCCAAAAAAGCAGAAGAAGCAAGAAAATTGGAAGCCGCCAGAAAGGCAGCAGCTGCCGAGATCGCAAAGAAGAAGGCCGAAGAACGTAAAAAAGCTGCTGCAAAAAAACGCGCAGAAGCGGCAAGCAAAAAAGAAGCAAAAAAATGGATAAAGAAGTGGGGATCCAAAGTATATAAAGCAACAAAGAAGGAAAGTAAAAAAGAACGAAAAAAAAGGCAATTAGCTCTAAAGAAAGTCTCACATGATCATCAACTTGAATTCTTTGAGAGTGAACGATACCTTCGCTGGAAGGCAATATACGCAGGAACACACATTGGCCGTTCTGCTCTAGATGGAGACGGTGGAGGTACAATAGGTATATTTGCTGGTAAAAATTGGCAGAAAGACAAAGTCGTTTATGGTATAGAGGCAGAATTATCCAGTTTAAACAATGAGTCTTCAGCGACTGACCTTCAAACAACACTATCTGTAAATGCGGATTGGTTGGCAGCAATAAAATTAAGAGTTGGGTACTTGGTCGCGCCAGATACACTATTGTATGCAACAGCAGGTGTCGCTTGGGCAAATTTTGATACAGAAATAAAAACTGCGGGGCAGAGTGTTAGAAGTTCAGATACTCTAAATGGTTTCCTTGTGGGTATTGGGGCAGAACATAAATTTGATAACAATTGGTCAGCAAGATTAGAATATGCCTACACATCATTTGATGAGCAAAACGTAGATATTGGTAGAGAATCATTGACTTACGATCCCGATATTCATGCGATCAGGATAGCATTTGTATATAAATTCTAATAAATCGTCTTTTTCAAATACTCTGGATAATTTTGGTCATAGGATGAACCATCAAATTCAGCGTCAAGGCCCTGTATTATATCGCCAATGCTTGGAAGAGTGGATCTTGTAATATGGTGTTCCGCCTTCCATAATCCAGACCTTACCAAGGCTTTCTGACATTGAAAATAAACCTGTTCAGCATTCACCACCAAGATAGATTGTGGAACTTTGTTTTGTAGTTCAAAAGATTTACATAAATTTGGTTCTGATACGATTTTTGCAGTTCCATTAACGCGTAATGTTTCTCCAATGCCCGGAATAAGAAAAAGCAATGAGATCCTTGGGTCAATGATAAGATTACGTAATGTATCAATACGATTATTGCCTCTACGATCAGGGATCATAAGAGTTTTTTCATCAATAATGCGAACAAAACCAGGAGGGTCTCCTCTTGGAGAACAGTCCAAACCATCAGGTCCACTTGAAGCAATAATTACAAATGGTGATTTTTCTATAAATCTTGCATAATGTTCTGATATATATGAGATTTCTTTAACCAAGGAACGCTTTTGCGGATGGTCATATAATTTTTCTAGATCATCAATCGTCGTTATTTGATGGTCATTAGAATCATCCATAAAAAATACTCTGGTTAGTATATCAAAAAAATACTTAAAGCAGTATATTAAGTTTTAAAAACCCGTCAATGTGTTCGGCTAATGTTAAAGGCAAGCACATCTAATAACGCAGATTTATAATCACTTTCAGAAAAAATACTAAGAGCATCACGCGCAATTGTACTGTAATGATGGGCTCTTTCAATAGTTTCATCTATCGCATTATATTTTTTCATTAACGAAAGGGCATGTTCTAAATCCCCATCTTTGATATCACCCTCTTGCAGGGTTCTTTTCCAAAAGTCTTTTTCTTCACTCTCAGCATTTCGATAGCATATAACAACTGGTAGAGTGATTTTACCCTCACGAAAATCATCACCAACAGACTTACCTAATGTCTCTTCTTCACCAATATAATCAAGTGCATCATCGACAAGTTGAAAAGCAAGGCCAAGGTTTTTTCCATATGTGCGAAGAGCAGATTGTTCCGTTTTAGGTCGGTCAGCAATTATGGCCCCAACTTCAGCGGCAGCCGAGAACAATGCCGCTGTTTTTGCGGTAATAACGGCAAGGTATTCTTCTTCATTTGTATTCATGTTCTTTGCAACGGATAGTTGCATAACCTCACCTTCTGCAATCACTGCAGCGGCATCCGATAAGACACTGAGGGCACCTAGTGAACCAACACCAACCATCATTTTAAAGGCCTGGCCAAGCAAATAATCACCAACCAAAACACTGGCTTGATTCCCCCAAACCATTCGAGCAGTTTTCCGACCACGTCGTAAATCACTTTCATCAACGACATCATCATGAAGTAAGGTTGCTGTATGCATAAATTCCACACTTGCTGCCAGGTGCACATGCCCACTATCATTATAGCCGCACATTTTTGCACTAGCCAATGTAAGCATAGGGCGCAGGCGTTTTCCACCTGAGTTAATAAGATGCTTAGCAAGCTCAGGGATCGTATCGACATTGGAATGGGCTTTATCCAGGATTATACGGTTAACCCTGACCATATCCTCCTCGACTAGTTCAATTAAAGGTTTAATCCCCGCTTTAGCGTCCCTTGTTCCAGTAAGTGGTATAACAATTCCCAAACGTTTGATCTCCAATATTTTATTCTATTATTATATAGAAATATAACTCTCTTATTTGTAGACTTATAATACAAGCATTTAACTCATAAGTCGTCCCAGCCAGATCGACGCACATATAATACACCTATTTTTTTTTATCATGATGCAAATATGGGACTTAAACTTATAAATTATTTGTCATAAAAATGACAGTGGAGCAACATGTGCAAGAATTAATACGTACAAATAATCCAGTTTTGTTAAACTTTATACAAGCTTTATTGAAGGATGCTGATATATTCCATACAATTTTAGACACACACATGAGCATTATGGAAGGTTCAATAGGTATTCTTCCGCAACGAATAATGGTGCCTGACGAAGATTTACAAAGAGCAAAAAGAATTCTTGAAGATGCCGATATTAATGAAAATTAAAATCAACAACTTTTAAAATAATCCTATGAATATAATTTCTGAGCCAAAAATTGAAGTCACAAAGGATACATTTCTAGGGGGGCAGCTGAATATTCTGCAAACTAAGAATGGCCCAAGAGCCGGAGTTGATTCTGTTTTATTGGCCTCTTCAGTTGAAGCAAAACCGGGACAAAGGGTCTTGGAAGCTGGAATTGGATCTGGCGTCGTAAGCCTATGTTTGGCCAAAAGAGTAGGTAACTTAAATGTTACAGGTCTGGAGATACAGCCAGAATTGGTAAAAATTGTAAAAGAAAATATAGATTATAATAATCTAAAGGATAATTTTCATATTATTGAAGGGGATGTGACGTCATCTGGAAATAGTTGGAAAGCAATGGGCCTTTCGCCTGACAGTTTTGACCATAGCTATGCGAATCCACCATTTTATGATAAGGCTCAAGTAAGACATCCAAATGATCAGCTAAAGGCTCAAGCTCATATATATGATAATGAATCTCTGGAAAGGTGGGTACGTTTTCTGGTTGCACATACAAAACCAAAAGGCTCAATAACAATTATACATTTGACAGAGACACTTGGAAAACTCTTGAGTTTTATGGAAAGACGTGTTGGAAACATAAAAATATTTCCAATTTACTCAAAACAAGGCCAGCCAGCCAGCAGAATTCTAGTGCAGGGTATTAAATCCAGCAAAGGCCCAATTCACATTATGTCGGGAATAGTAATGCATGACGAAACAGGAAAGTTCACACCTGGAGCAGTCTCCATCTTACGAGAGGGTTCGAAATTGTTTTAATATCAATGCAATGAGGCCCTTGTTCTGATCAAACAAAAAATTATATGTCAATGATGATTAATAAAGAAAACAGCTTAGAAATGAAAAAGATGCCAAAAAAAAAGGTTAAAAAAAGTATTTTTAAACCATGGACATGGGGCAAAAAAACGCCAGTAGTGCCTGTAATACGATTAACTGGACCCATCGGTGTTTCCACCCCACTCAAGCCAGGCCTAAGCCTGGCAACGATTGCGTCATCGATTGAAAAGGCCTTTTCCGTATCTGGGGCTAAAGCTGTGGCTCTTCAGATTAATTCTCCAGGCGGATCACCAGTGCAATCAACACTTATATACAAACGTATTCGCGCATTAGCAGAAGAAAAAGAATTGCCCGTTTATGTATTTGCAGAAGATGTAGCTGCATCTGGTGGGTATATGCTCTCTCTCGCCGGAGATGAGATATATGCTGATGAAAGCTCCATAATAGGCTCAATTGGTGTAATCGCAGCAGGATTTGGCTTTGATAAGTTGATAGCAAATTATGGGATCGAAAGAAGAGTATATACAGCTGGCGAAAACAAAATGTCTTTAGACTCTTTCCAACCCGAAAAGCAAGAAGATGTTGATAGAATTTTGAAAATCCAAAAGTTTATCCATCAGAACTTCATTGATATGGTGAAAGAAAATCGCGGTGATAAGATTACTGAGGCTGGTGACCAGTTATTTACGGGAGAGTTCTGGAGTGGACGGCAAGCTCTAGAATTAGGCCTCATTGACGGAATCTCAGATTTGCGGACAAAAATGCGCGAAATCTATGGTGAAGATGTCAAATTAAAGTTGATTTCTCAAAAACAGGGCTTGTTCAGTTTTATGCGTGGTGGCCCTAACTCTAAAATACAAGCACTAAATTTAGATATGCTTTCAAAAACTGGGTTAGTTGATGAAATAATCTCGTCGGTAGAAGCACGCGCACTCTGGTCACGTTATGGTTTCTAAATGAAATTCCTTATATATGCCTGTGCTGGCTTAGCTGTTTATGCAGCATATAAATTTCTCTCTAACCAGCAGAAAAAAGCACAGCAAGATCTGGAAAAAGCAGAAGAGAAATTACGTAAATCTGAGGTGAAACAGGGAAAACACCTCAAGCAAGACCCCGACACTGGGGTCTATCGCCCTCAAAATGGAAAAGATCCTGAATAATATTGAGTGTGTCTGTAGACTTATGCTTGACCATCACTATTTGCCCGATTAGTTTGCACAACGCATACAAACGATATTTTAGTGCAGTTATTGCATGTTTATATCAACCATCAGTTGGGCGGGCTCCATGAAAAAATTTAAAGCACCACAAGGCTTGAGGCCTGAAAAGTCATTTCAGGATTTAATTCTGACATTGCAGCATCATTGGGCTGAATATGGATGTGTGATTTTACAACCTTATGATATGGAGGTTGGTGCTGGCACATTTCACCCAGCAACAACACTAAGATCACTGGGTAAAAAACATTGGAATGCTGCTTATGTTCAACCATCAAGGCGCCCGACAGATGGACGTTATGGAGAAAATCCAAATCGTCTACAACATTATTATCAATTCCAGGTCATTTTAAAACCATCACCGGATAACATACAGGATCTTTATCTACAAAGCCTCTATAAGATTGGAATAGACCCGGAAAACCATGACATACGTTTTGTAGAAGATGATTGGGAGAGTCCAACATTAGGAGCTTGGGGCTTAGGTTGGGAAGTATGGTGTGATGGTATGGAGGTTTCACAGTTTACATATTTCCAGCAAGTTGGTGGCTTTGATTGTGATCCGATATCAGGTGAATTAACTTATGGCCTTGAACGATTAGCGATGTACTGTCAGGGTGTTGATAATGTCTATGATCTGAATTTTAATGGTCGTGAAGATGACAAGGCCGTTTATTATCGAGATATTTTTCTCCAAGCTGAGCAAGAATACTCAAGGCATAATTTTGAATATGCAAACACTGAAAAGTTATTTCAGCATTTCCAGGATGCTGAGCAAGAATGTCAAAGCCTGCTCTCTTTAGGTGGGAAAGAAGGCAATAATATTCATCTGTGTGTCTTGCCTGCATATGATCAATGTATCAAGGCATCTCACATATTTAACCTTCTTGATGCACGCGGAGTGATTTCTGTAACAGAGCGTCAATCCTATATTTTAAGAGTACGTGATCTTGCAAAAGCATGTTGTGCTGCATGGTTACAAACTGAGGCAGGTGGAGCATAAGATGTCTGAATTTTTACTAGAAATTTTCTCTGAAGAAATTCCTGCTCGCATGCAAGCGAAAGCAGCCCAGGATTTGCAAACACTGATGACCAATGCACTCAAAGAGGCTGGGCTTGAGTATGAAACGTCTTCATATTATTTTACGCCACGCAGGTTAACTCTTGTCATCAATGGATTACCTAATAAGTCTCCAGACATTAGTGAAGAAAGAAAAGGCCCCAGAGTTGGAGCACCAGAAAAAGCGTTACAAGGTTTTATGCGTGGTGCTGGCATATCAAGCATAGAAGAAGCTGAAATTGTATCTGATCCTAAAAAGGGAGACTTCTATGTTGTAAAATTAGAAAAACCAGGACAACCAACAAGTGAAATTATTGCCGCCATAGTTCCAGAAACAGTTCGTAAATTTCCATGGCAAAAGTCCATGCGTTGGGGAACAAGAAAACTTCGTTGGGTCCGCCCATTACATTCAATTCTTTGCGTTCTCAATGGCAAAACAATAAACTTTGAAATTGAAGGTATCAAAAGTGATAATATCACTTATGGTCATCGTTTCATGGCGCCAAAATCAATCAAGGTAAAAAACTTTTCTGATTATCAGGAAAAATTGCTTGAGGCAAAAGTCATCCTGGATCATGAAAAAAGAAAAGAAATAATTCTTCAACAAGCTAAAGAAATTACCAAAGCGCAAAAATTAAAATTGATTGAAGATGTGGGATTGCTGTCCGAAACAGCAAACCTTGTGGAATGGCCAACCGTATTAATTGGAGAGTTTGACAAAGATTTCTTAGATGTCCCTCCAGAAGTTCTTTCAACTTCAATGAAAGAACACCAAAAGTGCTTCTCATTAAAAAAAGGAAAAAAACTTGCAAATAAATTCCTTCTTGTTTCAAATTTGATTGCATCGGATGAAGGTGTCAAAATTATTAATGGAAATGAACGAGTTATTCGTGCGCGCTTATCAGATGCAAAATTCTTTTGGGATAATGATAAAAATCGCGCATTAGAAGATCTTTTACCAAAATTAGAACTTGTGACATTCCATGAGAAACTTGGCACACAGGCTCAGCGCGTTGAACGCTTAAAAATGTTGTCCAAAGAATTGGTAAAAGTCACAAAAGCTGACAAAGCGCTCACGCAAGAGGCTGCTAATTTATGTAAAGCAGATCTTATGTCAGAAATCGTTTATGAATTTCCTGAATTGCAAGGTCTAGCCGGACAATATATTGCGACGAAACAAGGCAAGGAAGAGGTCGTGTCTTTGGCGCTCGTGGATCATTACAAACCGCAAGGGCAAAGTGATGACCTTCCAAATGATCCTGTATCAATCACAGTCTCATTGGCAGATAAGCTTGATACATTGATCGGCTTTTGGGCGATTGATGAAAAACCAACAGGATCTAAAGACCCATTTGCACTTCGCCGTGCAGCATTAGGAATAATTAGAATTGTTCTTGAGCATGATTTGAAACTCCCCTTAAAAACATATTTCTCAAAAGGGTTAGAGATTTATAAGAAGCAAAGAGGAGATGATTTTGGTATCGACCAAGCTGATGAATTTTTGTCATTCTTTGCAGATCGCCTGAAAGTATATTTGCGAGATAAGGGAATACGTCATGATCTAATAGATTCTGTCTTCTCACTAGGAGGACAAGATGATTTGTTGATGATTGTAAAACGTGTAGAGGCATTAACAGCGCTACTACAAACAGATGATGGAGTGAACTTGTTAGCTGGTGTAAAGCGAGCATCAAATATATTGAGAATAGAAGAGAAGAAAGATAAAAAATCATATCAACAAACAGTTGATGAAAAACTATTGTCAGATAAAAACGAAAAATTACTCTTCAAGTCAATTGTACAAGCAAAAAAAGAAGCTGAACAATTTATTAAGAAGGAAAAGTTCCAAGAAGCTATGACGGCTATCGCAAAATTGCGAACGCCTGTAGATACCTTCTTTGATGATGTCATCGTGAATGATGAAAACAAGTCTATTAGAGAAAACCGCTTAAATCTTTTATCCCAAATTAGAGAAACAACGAGAGAAGTTGCAGATTTCTCAAAAATTGAAGGATAAATATAGTTACTGCATTTCTGTCATGGAGAAGAATACGAAAATAGACCCAACACAGGATTATCTTTTTGTTTATGGAACATTGTTGAGTGCGATAGGTCATCCTGTAGGAAATTTTTTGAGGTCCAATACAACTTTTGTAGGAATTGGAGTCACCCAAGGACAACTATATGATCTCGGTGAATATCCAGGGTTAATTGTTAATATTAATATAAAAAACCAAGTGTCTGGTGAGATTTACCAATTAGAAAATCACACTGTGTTGAGTCAGATCGATCAATATGAGGGCATCTCGCAATATACAAACAGTAATGACGAATACTCAAGACAAAAGGTTTTGGTTAAAATGGAAAAGCAAACAGATATCATGGCCTGGACGTATATCTACGTACGTAGTTTAACTGATAAAGCAAAAATTATTTCAGGTGATTATCTATCCTATCTAAGACTAAAATAATACTATTCCTATATACATAGTGCTAATAGGTCCACTTGTATCTTTTGGCCTTCGGGTATAAGAGATAGTAAAATTTATAAATAGCCGAACCTGAAGCAAAGTAGACTTAATCATGAAAATCAATTTCTTGGGTAATAATAAAAAACAAACGAATAAGTTTGTTTATACATTTGGAAATAACAGTGCTGACGGTACCGCAGAGATGAAAGAATTGTTAGGCGGTAAAGGTGCAAATTTAGCTGAAATGGCAAATTTAGGCTTGCCAGTTCCTCCAGGTCTGACAATTACCACAGAAGTTTGTCATGCTTATTATGATAACAAAAGAGAAATACCCGAAGAAGTTATAAAGCAAGTTGATAAAGCTATAGAGCAAATAGGTAAAGATGTAGGGGCAAAGTTTGGGGATCATAAACATCCCTTACTTGTATCAGTGCGTTCTGGTGCACCTGTATCTATGCCAGGTATGATGGACACCGTTTTAAATCTAGGACTAAATGATGAGACAGTAGAAGGACTAGCAAAAAAAGCGGATGATAAACGTTTCGCTTACGATTCCTACAGACGTTTTATTCAAATGTATTCAAATGTTGTATTAGGTGTAGATCACCACATCTTTGAAGATATCCTTGACACATATAAAAATTCAAATGACATAGAGAGTGATACAGCTCTCTCTGCGGAAGAATGGCTGGAAATAATCCAGCAATATAAGGAGAGTGTTGAAACAGAGACGGATAAAGCCTTTCCACAAGATACCAATGAACAACTATGGGGAGCTATTAAAGCTGTTTTTGGTTCATGGCAGAATGCAAGAGCAATCACTTATCGTCGTTTGAATAATATCCCTTCACACTGGGGAACTGCCGTAAATGTTCAAGCAATGGTTTTTGGAAATATGGGAAATGAGAGTGCAACAGGGGTTGCTTTCACCCGGAACCCATCAACAGGCGAGAAAAAACTCTACGGTGAATTCCTTGTCAATGCTCAGGGAGAAGATGTAGTCGCAGGGATTCGTACACCTCAAAATATAACCGAAGAAGCGAAACAGGCAGCGGGCACTGATAAGCCGTCACTCGAAACTTTAATGCCTAGTCTGTATAAACAGTTTCTGAGCACCTGTGAGAAACTAGAAAAGCATTATAGAGATATGCAGGATATAGAATTTACCATTCAGGATGGAAAACTATGGATGCTGCAAACACGATCTGGAAAACGAACGACAGAAGCTGCATTAAAAATTGCAACCGACATGACTGATGAAGGTGTGATTACCAAAGAAGAAGCTGTCTTAAGAATAAACCCGGAAGCATTAGATCAACTCTTACACCCAACATTAGACACAGATGCAATTAAAGAAGTCATAACAAAAGGATTACCCGCATCTCCAGGAGCAGCGAGTGGAGAAATAGTATTCACTTCTGATGAAGCTGAAAAATTAAAAAATGCTGGTAAGCAAGTAATCCTTGTACGTGTAGAAACTAGCCCCGAAGATATACATGGTATGCATGCAGCTTCAGGGATATTGACAGCAAGAGGAGGCATGACAAGTCATGCCGCAGTTGTTGCTCGTGGTATGGGACGTCCATGCGTCTCAGGAGCTGGTCGTATCCGTATAGATTACAATGCACAAAGTATGACTGTAGACAACGTAACATACTCAAAGGGTGATATTATCACTATTGATGGGTCTACAGGTGAAGTTATGAGGGGGGCTATTCCCATGAAACAGCCCAAATTATCAGGAGATTTTGCAAAATTAATTTCTTGGGCTGATACAATCAGAGCGCTGGGTGTACGCACAAATGCTGACACACCAAAAGATGCTAAGGTTGCAAGAGACTTTGGGGCAGAAGGAATAGGATTATGTCGTACGGAACATATGTTTTTTGAGGAAGAACGTATCCTAGCAGTTCGTGAAATGATCCTCTCTAAGGATGAAGAAGGAAGACGTACAGCATTGGATAAACTATTGCCAATGCAACGAGCAGATTTTATCGATCTGTTTAAAATAATGTCTGGCTTGCCAGTCACGATTCGCTTACTAGATCCACCTCTACATGAGTTCTTGCCCCATACACCTAAAGAAGTGGCTTTAGTCGCTCAGTCTCTAAATACGAATGAAAGCGAACTTCAAAGGCGTGTAAATGAATTAAATGAATTTAATCCAATGTTAGGACACAGAGGGTGCCGCTTAGCAATAACATATCCTGAGATCACAGAGATGCAAACAAGAGCTATCTTAGAAGCGGCAATCTCAGTTATGAAAGACAGTTCTGAAAATATAGAACCTGAAATTATGATTCCTCTTGTTGCAACAAAAGGAGAGTTCGATTTTCTTGCTGAGAGAATTCATAAAGTTGCTGACCAGGTAAAACAGGAAATAGGAAGCGACATTAAATATTCTGTTGGAACAATGATTGAGCTTCCAAGAGCTTGTTTATGCGCAGATGAAATTGCAAAATCTGCAGAATTTTTCTCATTTGGAACAAATGACCTCACACAAACATGTTTAGGCATAAGCAGGGATGATGCGGACAAATTCTTAACAGAATATGTAAAACATGAATTCCTACCGGCAGACCCATTCGTATCAATTGATCAAGAGGGCGTTGGGGCGTTAGTAAAACAGGCTTTAGAAAATGGAAAAAAATCTCGTCCTGACATAAAAACAGGAATATGTGGTGAGCACGGAGGAGACCCAGAATCGATTAAATTTTTCCATTCTGCAGGGCTAGATTATATATCATGTTCACCATATAGAGTACCAATTGCGAGACTAGCAGCTGCACAGGTGGCTCTCAAAACGATACAATAAGTTGTATTCTTGCAACTAAAATCAAACAGCAAAGTGAAAATGAAAGCATTTTTACTTTGTTTTTTGTCATAATCATTAAAAATCAATCATATAGCAAGTTTACGTTAACTCTGCATAAAGGTTTTTCATACTCAATACTCAAATAATCAGTTTTGAAAAAGCTGAAACTGTAAGTCAGTAAAGTACAAAAAGTTAGAGTGATGTTGAGTATGAAAATATTATTACAAGACCACTACAAATGGTTTATTGTTGGCTTCATAATTACACCTCTTTTTATGTTTGGATGTTTTATTGGAAACAGTAATACTGTTCAGACATTCTTAGTAAATTTGGGTGGTGAAGACAAAACAATTTCACAAGACTATGCCGACACAATCCTGAAAGCAGGACAGAAATCAAATATAAGGCAGAGTCTACTATCTCTAAAATACAAAGGGAATGAGGCTCCTCAAAGTCTTTTATTAAATGCAAACTATTCCCGGAACGAGAATCAATCACTGAGACCTGAAATTAATAGACTGAAAAAAGTAAGTTTATTGAACCATAACGGCAGAATTAACATTCCAAAAGACATGCTGTTTTCTCAGTCACCAAGGATTAATAAAACTAAAATCTACAATAAGTTAGATTACCTTTTATATTCGGTTCCTGGCCAGTCTTTGTCAGAAGACCAGTTTGGTAAAAATTCTTTAACATTTAAACCCAAGAAGCCTGTAAAATCTAATGTGCCTGTTCCAATACGTAAAAAAATCTTTCTGGCACGAAGCAAACGTTATTATGGCGCGAAATTAAGCCTGAAACAACGACGCAAAGAATTAAGGTGTCTTGCAGTTGGTGTATACTTTGAAGCAAGAGGGGAACCAACTCGGGGACAAATCGCAGTAGCGCAAGTGATCATGAACAGAGTTCGAGAAGGATTTTATCCAAACACGATTTGTAAAGTAGTATTCCAGGGCTCGCATAGAAAAACAGGCTGCCAATTCTCCTTCACATGTGATGGTTTATCGGATCGCCCAAGAAACAAATGGTCATGGCGTAAATCAATGCGTGTCGCAAAAAAGGTGATTAATGGAAAAGTTTGGTTGAAAGATATTGGTAATGCAAGCCATTATCATGCGACTTATGTAAATCCAATCTGGAAAAAAATATATGTACCGTCGTAAACGCATTGGCGTCCATATATTCTACCGTGGGAAATTCTTGAGAAAAAGAGTGGCCTATCGCCGTCGCAAGAAAGGTGTGCTATAAAAAATGAACGCATTCTTAATTTAAGGATATGAAATGAGTTCATTTTATCAACCAGACCCAAACGCTAATTTTGATGATCCCTTCATGAGGGATCAGGACAACAAATTAATTCGACGTTCCTATTGGTTGGACCTCACTGACCAATCTCTAGTGCTCCTGATGACGCAAGGCATCGGAGCACACCTCACCAACGAACAAAAAAGACTTCATTTAAAAGATCTCAAACGTGAATACCTTATTGATCAGGTTTGTATTCAAGAAAATCTTACCGCCAGAATAAGTCTATTTCAGAATAATCTCGTTTTACGTTTTTTATCAAAGAGCAGGGCGCATGTGACAAATAGTAAGAACTGATATACTATTGACAGTCTTTTGTTTAACATAAACAACCTGTACCATTTAAGCGACTTCCATAAAAAGTAACCAACCATTGGAGTACTATGCAAAAAAGACATAGAATACAATTTTCCCCGTTCTGGCGCAACTAACCTTGACCAGGATGAAGCTTATTTTTTCTTACAAGATGATGAAGGCATGAGAAAAATTAGATTTCATGATTATGATGAAATCTATCAAGTTCCTGGTCTCTACGAACAAGTTTTTTATGATCGATTGAAATGCACGTCTCCAGTTAAAGTTACAGAGATACTTGAAACTGCTGTAAAACAATCAACGGATAATTTTACCGAGTTGCGTGTTCTCGACCTAGGTGCTGGAAACGGAATGATGGGAGAAGAACTCAAAAGACGTGGTATTTCGCGTCTTATAGGAGTAGATATAACCCCAGAAGCGTATCAGGCGACAATTAGAGGACAGACC
>CBDHHC010000003.1:0-12858 GCA_965263345.1 Methyloligellaceae bacterium | reverse complement strand
GTCATCGCGTAATTGAGCAATAATTTGAGCATGGATAAATACGCCGGAAGTTTTAGTTTCACCAAAGTAAGAGAGCGGAGTTATGTGCTTATCTCTATCAACAAAATCGCCACCAATCAAAACAATTTTATTTTTAAAAAGAGGTCTGAGTTTACTGGGAAGAACTGTTTCCCCATCTCCAACCGCTTGAATGGGATCATGTTCTGGGACTGTATATGTAGGAAAAAGAGTCTTGCCGCCTTCTTTAGGAGGTCTTAGCCATGCAATATGAGATGATCTTCTTGGAAAGGCTTTTCCATCAACATTTGCTAACAACTCAGCAAAACTAGGCCGTTTAGGATCTTCTTTAAGTGTAGACCCTACATATCTGACAATATTATCATCAATTTTAAAATATTGCTTATCATTATCAAAATAGAGATGCCCCACATCTCTGCCAGCCTGTTTTAAAAAGTTCTCCTGCCAATCAAAAGCTCTTGGCTTTACTCTTTTTGATCTTTTATCAATTGCGCCAAGAATAATAGGCGTTTTTGCACTTTTGATAGCATTCAGTAAGGCTTCGGTTTTCTGAGGGTCGACAGCTTTATCATATATAAAATCAAGGCCAATAGCCTTTGCTCCAGCCTTGTCCAGCGCTGTTATTAATTCAGCCATCATCATTCTATCTACTGGAGATGTTGACCAGTATCGCGCCAGCGTATCCTCCGAAATGAGAACAACTGCTATGTCTTTTCTTTGAGTAGGGGCTTGTTTCGAGAAATTGGCCATTCTCAAATCATATGTAAACTTCTCAGGCCCCTCAGGGAGCATATTTATATAGGCTAACCCAGCGACAATGACTGTACAAATGACAGACCATATTAAAGTTAGTCTTAAGCTAGGGAAACGTTTAGATTTGGTACTTTCTACTTGCCTAGTCATTACTTGTATCTTTTTTTAATGCTTATGAAGTATGATATATGCCAGTATATTGATTCATGATGAATAAGACAAACATTATCAGTTAAGTTTCTTATGGGCGAACATTCCATTCCAGAATTTCAGGTTCAGAACCTTGCTCAACCTTTACAATACCATATGCTCCGGTTTTGAGCTTTAAGCTGTGACTCTGGCGATGCTGACACACCATCAGAGCAAATCGTGCAATACCGTTACTAGTCACAACAGCAATATTCTCACTTTCAAACCCCGTTTCAAAGAACTTAAGCCACTCTGATTTTAGATAATCGATGTCTATAATCCAGCCAGATGGAGGAATCGCATGTTTTTCCCAATTATCAAGGGCCTCCTGGCCTATTCTCTCTTGTACAATCTCTTCAGATTTATTCTCATCCGGTCCATAATCAATTTCTCTTAAAAAGTCCATGACTTGCGGTCGGGTTGTATGGTCCTGGCACTTTAAAATTTCTTCAAGAGTTTCTTGTGTGCGAACCAATGGGGAGCAATAGGCAGCAGTAAACTGAATATTCTTTTTTTTAAAATGTTCACCAAGATAGAAAGCTTGTTGATTGCCAGATTTGCTCAATGGCAAATCAGTTCTGGCGCCAACTCTGGTAACTAAATCGCCTTTATCAAATGTATTTCCATGTCGGATAATATATACGTTTGTCATAAGAACTCATTTAATCATTACTATCATATGGGTCACCATGAAGTTCAATAAGCTCTTCAGCTAGCTCCGCATCTTCTGGCGTATCAACGCCCGACATCGAAATCTTAGGTGTTTCGACAACCACACTATCGATATTCATATCATTTTCCAGAAAGCGAAGTTGCTCCAGGCCTTCTAGTTTTTCATAATGTCCGATAGGGTGTTTTACAAATTTCTTGAGCGCATCAATTTTATAGCCATATAATCCAATATGTCGGAAAACAGGAGATAAAGGGCCAATTTCACGCAATTTGTGCTCGTTTCGTATAGAGGGAAGAATTTGTTTGGAGAACCAGTAAGCTTTTCCTTCATCATTCCTCAAACAGGTTGTGCCGCTAAATGGCGTTTTTTCTTTTCTTTTCCGTAATACATCAAGAGCATCCCAGTTAAGCTGTATGACTGGAGTAATGACATCAGCCTTTGATACTTCTGCTTTGGATATCAGTGCTCCAACATGGCTTGGTGGTGTAAAAGGAGCATCACCTTGCAAATTAATCACAAAATCAGGGGATGTGTTAGATTTTTCAACGGCTGATAAAGCACGATCAGTCCCTGAAGCAAGCTCTGGGTCTGTCATAACGGCAGGAGCCCCAATTTCTTGACAGTGATCCAGGATCTTTTCATGGTCAGTAGCAACAAGAAAATGAGAACTGTAATTTTCACAAACTCTTTCTGCCAGCCTTACAACACGTTGCAGTAAGGTTTTGCCTTTAATATATTGCAAGGGCTTTGCTGGAAAGCGCGTAGAACCATATCGCGCCGGTATAATAATAAGAGTTTTCATAGTTACAACTGTCAATCATCTCTAACGAAATGCAACGATTTCAATGCACTTACTAGATTTACACACGCAGAGATACTTAAAACAAAAACATTTTGATAACAAGGAGCAAGGCATTAAAAAGCCTCTGCTTTTTGCTATGGCAGGAATACCTGCAGCTGGAAAAACAAGTTATTTAAAGCAGGATAGCATAAAGCCCACTCTACCAAACTGCCATTACTATCATAACCCAGACATAATAATGGAAATGATCCCAGGATATATCAGAGATTTGAAAGAACTGGGGGCTGAAAAAGCAAAAATAAACTGGGAAAGCGCATCAAGAGATTTTGCTGATAATACACTATTTCCACTAGCTTTGGAAAAACGATGCAATATCTTGTGTGATATGGGCCTGGCAAGAAGTGAGATAATTAATATGCTCAATGAAAGTAAAAAAGCTGGGTATCAGGTCCATATTACAATGATTTACTGCAAAATAAGTCAGGTTCTAAAGCGCAGCCAGAAAAGATCCTATCATGTGGGCACAGACATAATAAAAGAACGTGCAATTTTTCTCGCAGAAAATTTTGAAAACATTGCTCAATTAGCACACAATACAACTTTTTTAGATAACTCCGGTACGAAAACCCCTTACAGGCCAGTTTCTATGAATGAAGCAAAAGAGAGCTTTTTATCTTATAAAACTCAGGCGGAGTTATATTTTTAGGGTTTGTGTTCAACAGGATATGGCGGTGCTTCTGCCATAATAAGTATCGAGATCCGCCTGTTTGCCGCTAGAAATGGGTCTTCCGGAAAGAGTGGTTCAGAATCTGCTTTTCCAACTATCGAATGAAAGCGATCGTGTGGAATGCCATTTTCTGAAAGAATGCGCCTGGCAGCCTTAGCGCGGTCCGCGGATAAATCCCATAATGTAAAACCCGGGGTTGAATACAAACGGGAAGCATCTGTGTGACCTGTAATCGCTATCCTGTTTGGCAGTTTCCTTATGGTTGGCGCCATTTTAGCTAGTAGCTTCTTCGTTCTCTCATAAGGCTCAGAAGATCGTTCTGGAAACATGGAGCGGCCCTCCTGGTCAACAAGCTGTATGTGTAATCCCTCAGGTGTTTCTTCCACCATTAAGCTATCAGAACGTTCAGTTATTTCTGGTAATTCTTTCCATGCTTGGCGCAGAGAAGCTGCAGCAAGAGCAAATTGCCTGGGTCTCTCTATCTCAGTTTTCTCAATATCGTGGGTATTCGCTTCAGGGCCTTGTTTGGATCGTTGGTCATGCCTTTGTTCTGAAAAGTCCGAATCTTGCTCTTTAGGAACTGGAGCAATACTTTTAACATAGTCCCTGACAGGAGCACCCTCAATTTCAATCATACCAGCTTTTCGAGCTTCAAACTTAATACCGAAAGCTTCGCGCATTGAACCTGCAACAACCTGGAGTTTTTCTTTATCCTGAATAGAAAATGAAATAATCAAAACGAAAAAGCATACGAGCAGTGACATAAGGTCTGCAAATGTGACGAGCCACTCTGGAATACCACTACCACCACCCTCCTTTTTCTTTGGCATTTTCTATCGTCTCCTACGCAGATTTACCCGGTTATGCATTAGCTTCAGCCAGAATAGCCCGTTGCTCTTTTTCAGGTAGATAACCAATCAAGGCTTCTTTTATCATCTGAGGGCTCTGATTTTCTCTAAGTTGAATAATGCCATCGAGCGCAAGTGTAAGGTTAATTTCCTGATACGCAGCTTTGTTATTCAACTTGTCAGCAATAGGTAAACAAACAAGGTTAGAAATAACAGCGCCATATAGAGTAGTAAGAAGCGCGACCGCCATTGAAGGACCAATTGCGGCCGGATCATCCATGGTTGATAGCATCTGTACCAGACCAACAAGTGTCCCAATCATACCAAAGGCCGGTGCTGCGTCTCCAAGTGCTTTATATATCTTAGCCCCTTCAGCAATGCGCTCGAGTAATAAATCTCTCTCACGTTCAAGCATGGTTCTGATGAGCTCTGGATCATACCCATCCGCAACCATCTGACAGCCTTTTTTTAATAACTCTTCTTTTATATCAGCACCCTCAAGGCCTAAGGGGCCGTCTTTTCTGATAATTTCAGCCAGGCTTGCGACTTCGTCAATAATTTCCTTATGGCTGATAGCTTTATGACTGAAAGCAACACCACCACCAATTGCGAAAGCCGAGAAAACATTTGCGAGAGGAAAACGAATTACAGTTGCTGAAAAACCACCTCCAACAACAATTAGGAGTGAAGGAACGTTAATAAAACTTCCAAAGTCACCACCTATTAGTATGGCAACAACAACGATAATAGCACCAGCAATAATACCGGCAATAGTTGCAATATCCATGATTCATTGACCCCAGGAAAACTAGCATAAGAAATACTATTTCGTTAGGAGAGTGTATAAGAAAAAAGAAAATATTCTCTAAAAGCCCTGCCCGGAATTTTATCAATGTAATTTACGCAAAATTAATGATAGTTTGTGATTTGGCATGAACAAGATAAGCAAAGAATGAGAGTGCTGTGCTATTTAAATATAAGACAATTATACTTCTTTTTTGTTTTTTTTTCCATATCAGTGAGAGCCATGGTTATGCACTAACACCAAAGCAAGCTATTAAAATTAAGAAAGAATTTAGTATATGGCTAAAAAACTTTAAACAAAAGGCTGTCTCAGAAGGCATTTCAAAAGAAATTGTCATAAAGGCGTTCAAACCTGTAAAATTAAACCTGTCTTTACCTGATCTAAACCTGCCTAAAAAGAAAAAAAGAAGAACAAAACGCCAGCCAGAATTTGCAAGCCCAGCAAAGTATTTCCCGCCAAAATACCTGAACAGCTTGACACTTGAGAGCAGGAAATTACACAAAAAATGGTTTAAGACACTTGCCAAAATAGAAAAAAAATACAAGGTGAAGGCAACCATTGTTCTATCTGTTTGGGGAAGAGAAACAGCTTTTGGTCGTGCAAAAATTCCACATTATGCAATTGAAGTTCTCGCCTCCCAAGCATTTATTGGTAATAGAAATGAATATTTTTCAAAACAATTGATGCTTGCTCTAAAAATTCTCGATCAAGGTCATGTCTCTATCAACCAGATGAAAAGTTCTTGGGCAGGTGCAATGGGCTACACACAGTTCATGCCAGAGGACTTTTATAAACATGCAGTGGATTTTGACAATGATGGCCGTATTGATATCTGGCAATCAGTTCCTGACTCTCTGGCCTCAACTGCAAATTATCTAAAAAATAATGGATGGAAAGGTGACCTGTATTGGGGACATGAGGTCAATTTACCTAGGAAATTTGATTGTCGTAATGAGGGATTTGATAAAGGGCGCACTCTGGAAGATTGGCAGAAAGCTGGAGTGATTATAAACGAAAAGAACGTCAAAAATACTTTTCGCAGTAAAGACAGGTTATATTTGTTAATGCCCGCAGGCGTGAAAGGGCCTGCATTTTTAGTATCTGAAAATTTCTTGGTAATTAAGACATACAATCAGGCGAACTTATATGCTTTATTTATCGGTCACCTCTCTGATCGCATGATAAACAACCATACATTTCAAAAAAAATGGCCTGGCCTGAAAACATACGCTCGCTCTCATGTCCGCGAAATACAAAGAGTCCTTGCAACACAAGGGTTTGATATTGGGAAAATTGATGGAATAATAGGGCCAAAAACGCGGTCCATAATTGGCAATTACCAACATAAGAATGGTCATTATATTTCTTGTTACTTGGATAAGAAATTGATCAATAGTCTGTCTGTAAGCAGATAAGATGACAAAGATCATAAGCTTGTAAAATTTGAAAAAATATAACACAAATGCTATGCTTAGCAGTAAAAAAGCATCAAATTGTAATAATCATAAAAAGATCAGAAAGTCATGAGAATATTAGCTTTAGTTTTATTAATCATAACGACTAATTTTCTATTATTAACTTCAGTAAGCGCCAATACAGAAAAAGATAAAAGATTCATTGCTTGGACAAAGAAAGTATGGGCAAAAGCAAAAAGAAGAAAAATATCAAGAAAAACTTTTGATGCTGCTTTTAAAGGCATTGTTGCACCCGACCCGGATGTATTTAAGAGGGCTGGAAACCAGGCTGAGTTCAAGCAGCCAATATGGGAATATATTGAACATCGAGTTCATGACAAAAGGGTTGAACAAGGAAAACAGCTCTTAAAAGAACATCAAAAGAAACTGTCATTAATAGAAAAAAAATATGGTGTGGACCGACATATTTTAGTAGCGATATGGGCTTTAGAGAGTAACTACGGAACTCATATGGGATCTAAGAATATTATTCGCTCTCTATCGACGCTAGCGTATAAAGGAAAACGTCGCCGTTTTGGTAAATCCCAGCTTTTGGCAGCATTAAAAATTCTACAAAAAGGCGATATTACGCCGTCCAAAATGCTGGGCTCATGGGCTGGGGCTATGGGGCACACACAGTTCATTCCAACAACTTATAACGCTTATGCTGTTGATTTTGACAAAGACGGTAAAAGAGATATATGGGAAAATAAGTTCGATGCATTAGCTTCTACAGCAAACTACTTGAGAGTCTCTAGATGGAAAACTGGCAAGACATGGGGGTACGAAGTAAAGCTTCCTAAAAAGTTTAATTATAGACTTGCCAGAAGAAAATCCTATAGATCTATCAAGAGCTGGAGAGCTCTTGGGCTGCGGCGTGTAAACAATAAGAAATTTCCAAGGTTAAATGATCGAGCCCGATTAAAACTGCCTGCTGGTGCCAAAGGCCCTGCGTTTCTAATTTTGCCAAATTTTCGCTCCATATTAAGGTACAACGTTTCATTCGCATACGCATTGTCGGTGGGCCATATGGCGGATCGCCTGAGAGGTGGTAGGCGCTTTGTGACACCTTGGCCCATAAGTGAGCAAATAATTATTTTGAGATCAGAACGAGAGGAGCTACAAAAGCTTCTAATAAATAAGGGGTATGAGATAGGTAAAGTTGATGGCATCTTTGGAGATAAGACCGAAACTGCAGTAAAGGACATACAAAGTAAATTTGGTCTAACGCCTGATGGCATCCCTACAAAAAAATTATTAAATTTGTTGAGAAAACAATAACACGAGATATAAGTTGTAAAATTGGTATCTTCTGGGTTTTTTGTAACCTGTAAAAACATCTTGGGAACACACGGTAATTAAATGAATATAAAAACACTCTCATCTTTCCTGTTTTTGTTTTTTATATCAACATCTGTCGTTTACGCACAGGTTAATAGCCAGTTTTCAAGGAGTTATATCACACCATTTCCCAAAAAAGGAAAATATACCATTTATGTAGCAGGGGCATCCCTGGCAAATGGATTGGCAAAAGGATTAGCGACATCCTTTGTAAAAGATAGAAACACTGAAGTTAAAAGCCAGATCCGCTATGAATCGGGAATTGCAAGACTTGGAAAATTTCAATGGGAAAAAGAGTTACTCTCTTTGGTAAAACAGCCTGATATCGACATTCTTGTCATCATGCTTGGTTTAAATGAAAGATCCTCCATAAGGGTTAAAAAAAATCAATTCAAGATTGATACAGCGACATGGCAAAAAATAATTGGTGACCGTGTTGCGAAAATTATTACTAAGCTAAAAAAGAAAAATATTGCTGTTTATTGGGTTGGTCTACCGATTATGCGTAGCCCCAAGTTGAATAAATCCGTACAGACCTTAAACAAGATATTTCGTAAAAGAGCTTTTATCAATGGCATTAAGTATATTGATACTTGGAATGGCTTTGCGGATCAGTTTGGCAGATACAGCGCATTTGGCCCAGATTTAAATGGTAAAATTAGACGTTTGAGACAGGATAACGGTACAAATTTATCCACGAGGGGAAATCTCAAGCTGGCTCACTTTATTGAGCGCGAAATACGCAGGGATATGACGCTCGCCCAAGCAGAAAGAGAGATACCTTTAGCTGGAACAGAGCAAGAGCAAAGCAGAATAGCCAAAGATATTTCAAGTAAGCCGATTATTGCTAAAAGATATGCAAAACTTTCAAAAGAAAAAAAAGAAAGTTTCTTCGAAAAACTACAGCGAAATCTTATTGGTAAATCCGGCAAGACGAAAGATAAGAAAAAAATAAATGAAATTGACTTGGGTGATGTCAAAATTGTGCGCCCCCCTCTGGATGACATAGTTTTGTCTGGTTCTGGTGCGAGGAAGACGCCGGGAGCTTTGAACGCTCTGACAGGAGAAATAATAGCAAATGATATTGGAACTGGCCTGACAGCTCTTGCTTCTGTAACCTCAACAAATGCTTTGAGTTTAAAAGAAGTAAAGCAGAGAGTACCTGTAAATCAAACTCCCTATTATCGCGTTTTGGTCAAGGGAGATGTATTATCATCAAAGCCTGGCAGGGCGGATGACTTCTCTTGGTCTGCTAAAAAATAAGTACTGATTAGAATTCATAATAAATATAAAATATGTGTCTTAAGAGTATAAAAGAAAAAAGTAGTATAAACATGTTCCGTACCTCTTATTTACCCCTGGTTATCTTTTTTCTTTTCATAGGTGTTAGTAATACTCTGGCCTCTCAAATTGATACATCCGCACAGGTTAACAGAGCAAAAAAACAAAATCGTTTAACTACTTCAAAGGTGAATAAGAAGCCTGAAGTTAAGCAAGTAATTCAACCTCAATTAAAGAAAATCCTTCAAGCTTCAAGTAAGCCAAATGTGACAACCCCTGAAATCAAGCAAATCAAATCTTTTGTAAAAGAGGATTTTAAGGATGTTCAGATCAAAGATGGCTTAAGAAATTTTTTTGATGCTTTGTCTAAACTCCTTTCTGGTGAAAGTCAGAAGCCAGTGACGGTCTTACATTTAGGGGACAATCATATTGCGAGAGATCAATTTTCCGGTCCTCTGAGACAAATGCTGCAAAGTAGATTTGGTAATGCAGGAAGAGGTATGCTAATGCCTGGTCCTGTCTTTCCATTCTATAAGGCCGATGGGATTAGTTTTAAGAGCACTGGGAAATGGACAACAGCAACAAGTATGTCTAAGGAAGGTGGCCCTTTTGGTATATCCGGTGCAACCTATACATCTTCTGATGTAAAGTCGTCTTTGCAAATTACGACAACAGGAGACCCATTCTCATGGGTTGAGGTTAACTTTTTGACAGGACCTACTAAGGGAAGAGCTATTATTTGGGTTGAAAGCCCAAAAGGGTCACATCAACAGATCATAGAAACAAAAGCTCGAAGCTTTGGTATGAGAACAGTACGTTTCCCATCAGAAGCAACCTCGGTAAGTATCTTTCCTGAAGATCAACGTCCAATAACATTATTATCTTGGCAAACAGGTCAAAACCGTCCCGGTGTCAGATATGTTAACTTGGGTCTTCCTAATGCAACAGCACAAATTGCTCAAAATTTAGATGCAGAACTCGTTGAGCGTGATCTCAATAACATTAAGCCTGATCTGGTTGTAATAAGTTATGGCTATGTTGAAAGCTTTGATAACGAGCTGGATATGGCAATATATGAAGTTCATTTTTCTCAATTAGTTCAAGTCCTGAAAAGTTTACTTCCAAATACATCACTCATGATTCTTGGGCCACCAGATGCGGCCTATATGCCGGATTATGCTAGCCGTAATAAAAGCCGTGCATCTTCACAGCCTTGTCGTGCTCTCAATTCTGATGAAATCAAAAATTACGACAGGCTGATAGCCACAAGCAATCCCAAATTGGCCAGATGGTACCCTCCCTTAAACCTGAGCAGGTTGCGTAATATAATGCGACGTGTCGCATCAAAGAATGGTGCGTTCTTCTGGGATTGGTCAAGGGTTATGGGAGGTACATGCGGAATTCACGCCTGGGTACACAATAAACCAAAGTTAGCATCTGATAATCACAGAAACCTGACAAGTGCCGGAGCTAGACAGTCAGCACATCGCCTCTATTCCGAACTAATGACAGGTTTTGATTCCTACAGGTTATTGGCCAGAAAATAGTAACTGTTCTGCTATTTGTTTTAAGTACTTGCCATGTTTTTTTCATACTTGATGGTTAATGCTATTCTTGGGTTGCTGTAAATATTGTATGGATGCTATTCTATATCTTTATTAAATGATATTAGGATATATCGGGTGTATGGGAATGGGCCGCAAAATAATAATAATCGCTATATCAATTCTTATATTTTTTACTTCTATAAGTTCAGGTTTGGTGTTCTATCGCTCCTTGGCTGTAGATGAAAAGCTTAAGAAAATCTCGTCAATAAAATTGCAAATTGAAAAAAAAATAAAAAACTCTAGCGAGATTGCTGATGAAGAAAAGAAAAAAAGATTAAAAGTAGAGAAAACGCTTTTAAACACTGCACAAGATCTAGGGAAAGTACTGAAGGAAAAAACGAAGCTCGAGAAACAGTTAGAAGAGCTTAAAGTAGTCGTGCAAACCAATAACCTGGGCAAAGAAAAGATCGAAGTAGCCTACAATAAAAACTTATCTGAGTTAGAAAGTTTAAAGGATACAAAACGTAACCTCAATGATACGATTGACAAGCTCAAAACAGAACTCAAACAAAAAGAAAATGATGTTAATTTTTACAAAAAAAAGAGCACCTCAATCGAGGAAGGTTTTAAAAAAATAAGCCAGGCATACCTTGAAGACAAGAAGAAAAATAAAGAACTTGCATCTGAAATAAGTACATTAAGAACTGAGTTATCTTCAAAAAAAGATGAAGGTAATCAAAAAAAATTAGATAGCTCGAAGCTGGCTGAAATCAAAACGTTAAATAACGAACTAAAGACAGAAAAAACTTCTTTGCTTGCTAAACTTGAGGAACTTGAGACAAGTTATAAGGGTTTGCAAAGACAATTGGATGAAAAGAATAAACAAATATCAGCTTTAAAAACAAATTCAGTTAAGACCACTCAAAGTATACCAAGCAAACAGAAAGAAAATAAGGTTGATGAAAATAAAGCAGCGAAACTCATACAAGCTGAACTTAAAAGATTGCAATGTTATGCTGGGGAAGTTGACGGTTTCTGGGGGGCTGGTTCACAATCAGCTCTGAAAAACTTCGCTAATGCTGCTAAAATTAAGAGAATAGAAAAGTTTACAAGTCTAAGCCTGCTTAAATTACTAAAGTCAAAGCAGGGAAAACTATGCGATCTTAAAAAAGTAGGAGCTCTTAAAAAAGAACCTGAAGAGACATGCCTGATAGATTGTGAATAGAACTTGATAATTAACTTGCTTACCAACAAGAGTGCTAGAATAAATAAAATATATGCTGGGGAACAGCTAAAATGTTTAATTATAAGATAATAATATCATTAATTCTGATGTTGATAAATGTGGTTATCGCATCCTCAATCAATATAAATTTGAGTGCATCAGAATGGATTTTAAGTCAGATAAATCTGACCACATTATTTATTATTTTCTTGGTTACTTTTCTGGCTGCATGCTACTTCATGTGGAGTATATATGTAATCTTTGCTGAATACTTAGATCCTTCTGGACAATGTATTGTTGGCTTCATCTTACCTGTTCTGTCTGCCTTCATCGCAACACTTAACTGGTCAGCTTTTTCAGTAGTTGGAAGTATAAATTTTGCTGCGCAGGAAAAATATCTGGGGCGATTTGATTTATATTCCCTGGGCATGATTTTTACAATTTTCATGTTGGGTGCTATGGTTTGGGGTATATTTATGAAAACTCCGGAATATGATGACAAACCCCAGGAAAATGTTGCGGCTGGTTACACTGTTCTGAGCTACTGGTTCGGGTTTATTATGTTTAGCTGGGCATGGCTGATAATTGATAGGTTGTTCTAAGGGCGACAGGTTAACAAACCTGCCGCCAAAAAACTTATACTGCAGTATGGTCAATAACCTCACCACGTCCTGGGTAATCATTCGCAATTACAAAATCCAGTGCGCCTAGAATATCTGCAAAAGCTGGTCTTGCAAAAGGCATTGTTTGCACTGTAGCAAAATACAACTCCTGGTTTGGTCTTATCAGAAATAATCCTGGCTCAGCAAAAAGGTCAGGCTCAACAACACCGGTAGATGTTGCCCCCTTACTGGTCGAAATATACAGACCAATTTCACGCGCTTTTTCCAACGATAAATCATAGCCAATAGTTAGCTTATCAAGCCCCCATTTATCTTTTGCCAATTCGGCGCGTTCTTGAGTATCACTCGAGGCAACAAAAACATTCACGCCTCTCTCATTAAACTTTTCAAGTTTACTATTTAAATCACCAAGATATTTCGAACATATCGGGCAATGATAACCACGATATACAACAAGCATTGTGAAGTTCTCAGGTTTTTGTGATGAGAGCGTCCAGCTGCCACCACCAACGGTTGGCAAGCTTACTTCTGGGACAGGTTGTCTTGGGAACAATGGAGTTAGTTGAGACATT
>CBDHHC010000002.1:0-35670 GCA_965263345.1 Methyloligellaceae bacterium | reverse complement strand
GCTCCTAAAGAATTTTCGTAAAAAACACTCCTAAAATATCCTCTCTGTGTACAAATTTCTTAATTCATGCGATATTCAGCGTTCATGAATAACACTGAAGACAAATGTTTATCTCTCAAGTTTCGTATATGCACAAATAACTAAAAATGTTTGGGGAGTGGTATGTTTCGTAAATCTAATCGTCTTTGTTTTATCTTTTCTTTTTGCATTTCAATTTTTTATTTAATCCAGACAGCCTCAAGCCAGCCAATTGATGGTACAGCTTTTTTACAAAATCTTGTCCATCAAGAAATTAAAGACAGCGAAAAAGAATGTAGAAAGCTTATGAAAAAGGCGGCTTCCTGCAAGATCAGAATTCAAAAAGTTCTTATCACTAAAAAATCGGAAGATACTGCTGATATTAAGGTCATATCTCATCTAAAGATTAAAACGAAGCTGTTTATAAAGGCTTCAGCTGATGCGGAAATCATTGCCGATGCAACTTATAAAATTCATGAGTGTAAACTTCATATCCATAATGTGGATAAGAAAATTACAAAATTATCTGGAGTTGCTCAGCTTTTAAAACCTCTTAAAAAATCTATTAAAAAAATTGATATCCCAACAGGTTCACGACCTATTAAGAGCACAACGACCAGGGATCAAGCAGATACTTATTTAAAGGAAAAGCTGAAGCTTACTTCTGATAAATCTGCAGAAAAATGCTAAGGTAAGTTAGAGCTAGTTTTTTATACAAGAGCAATTATTCATTGCTCTTGATGTTGTCTTTTTTGGCAAGTTTTTCTTCTTCATATTGGATAAACCAGCCAATCATTTGCCGCCAAAGAGCTTCAACTAGTCTTGCTGGCAATCCTCTTTTTTCGGCATGATCACGCACTTTATCAACGACTTGCTGAATACGCCAGGGGACGGTTGCTTCTTCCGGGTTGTCCTTTAATTGCCAAGCTCTGTCAACATATCCAAAGCGTTCAGCTAAAAGATCTACAAGCTCTTCATCGATACGATCGATTTCTGCACGCACATCATCCATTGAGGCACAATCTGAAGGTAATTTTATTGCCATTTTTTCGCCCTTTCGACAATCACCTCGATAAATGAGGACTATGTGTTTATATCCACCATTGTTCTGGTTTTGGAAGTTCTCCTGATGATTTTTCTATAATCTGACCAACTTGCAATAGGGTCGATTCATCAAAAGGCTTTCCTATCAATTGCAGCCCTAAAGGAGTTCCTTCGCTTGAAATCCCAGCAGGGACTGAAATCCCAGGTAACCCAGCCATATTAACAGTTACGGTAAAAATATCGTTAAGATACATTTGTACGGGATCCCCAGAAACTTCTCCTACACCAAATGCAGGCCCTGGTGTTGTTGGTGTTAGGATAACGTCAATATCTTCAAAAGCCGTGTCAAAGTCTTTTTTGATAAGTGTTCTTACTTTCTGAGCTTTATTATAGTAGGCGTCATAGTATCCTTCTGACAAAACATATGTCCCAATCAATATCCTACGTTTTACTTCTGCTCCAAAACCTTCTGCACGGCTATTTTCGTACATCTCAACAATTTCATCACCTTGGCCACGATGGCCATAACGAACGCCATCATAACGGGCAAGATTAGATGATGCTTCTGCTGGCGCAACAATATAATAGGCAGGTAATGCATATTTTGTATGAGGTAGAGAAATATCGACTATCTCAGCGCCGGCTTCTTTTAACCACTCTATGCCTTGTGCCCATAGCTTCTCGATTTCATCTGGCATTCCATCAACGCGATATTCTTTAGGAATCCCAACTTTGAAGCCTTTTTTCAGTTTCTTATTTAAGGCTTTTTGATAGGACGGGACCTTCATATCAACGCTGGTGGTATCCTTTGGATCATGTCCAGCCATGACTTCTAACATTATAGCAGCATCCTGGACAGTTTTCGTTATTGGACCTGCTTGATCAAGTGAAGATGCAAAGGCAACAACCCCCCACCTTGAGCATCTTCCATATGTTGGTTTTAGACCAACTGTGCCTGTAAATGCAGCTGGCTGCCTTATTGATCCACCGGTGTCAGTTGCTGTTGCAGCAAGACACAAATCAGCTGCCACTGAAGAAGACGAGCCACCTGATGAACCACCGGGCACTAATGGGGTATCGTCTCCTTCACGCTTCCATGGGTTTACGCAATTCCCATAAGCGCTCGTTTCATTTGAGGAGCCCATCGCAAATTCATCATTATTGAGTTTGCCAATTAGAACTCCACCTTCATCCCACAAGTTTTGTGTGATGGTTGATTCATATGTTGGGATAAACCCTTTTAAGATATTAGAGCATGCTGTTGTCTCTACATCTTTGGTGCAAAAAAGATCTTTGATACCTAGTGGAATTCCCTCTAGTTTGCCGACCTTCTTTTTCTTAGAACGTTTTTCATCACTTGCCTTTGCCATTGCCAAAGCTTTGTCATGGGTGATGTTTGTGAATACGTTTAAGGAAGGATTTGCTTTATCCGCTGCATCGAGATGAGCCTTTGTCAATTCCTGTGAAGTAAATTCTTTCGCCTCAAGTCCTTCAAGAGCCTCAGCGATTGTTAAATTTGTTAAATCACTCATGCCCCTTACTCCACTACTTTTGGCACCATGAAGAAATTATCTTCAGTCATTGCAGAATTTTTTACGATATCATCTGGATAGCCACCATCATTCACGATATCTTCTCGTTTCTTTATTTCCATTTCTACGATTGATGTCAGTGGATCAATATTGTCTGTATTTACCTCATTTAACTGTTCAATCCAATCGAGAATAGACGTGATTTCCTGTTCCAGATTTTTAGCTTCTTTATCTGTAACTTTTATTCGAGCTAATTTAGCAATATTACGAACTTTGGCCTCGTTGACCTTCATTGTATCCAACCTTTTATTATGGGATTTTCCCAAGACAACTGAATGTTGTCTGTATGCTTTTCTATGTCATACCTCGCAAAAAAAAAAGGTGCAACAAATTAGGTGAGAATAATAATTCCAACAATCCACAATCGCCACAGAATTAACATATATTGGTGTTTTGTGTTCATCAGCTAGGCAGAAAAAAGGCCGTTCATTACTAAACGGCCAAGTCTAGGGAGGAAACGCCCCAAAGGGGCTACAAATAAGGTATGGCGTTCATTAATACGTCATACCATTACTTCAGTTTGGGTGCAGTTTGCCCAAGTTGCAATGCCTGCGCATGATTCAACTCGCAATTAAGACGCGAGTGAGGCTCTATTGCAACATAAAAACATTCACAATAAAAGCAATACATTCTGCAAAACAGTCCCTTTACAGGTGATTCTCCTGCGAAAAACAAAAAAAAAGGCTTTTACACTAAAAACACCCCCAAATTAGGACTAAAATCTCAAAAATATTAAATCAATATTACATGAATAAAATATACTTATGTCACCAAGTTTTAAACAGATTAACTGTTATAAACATCAGATTATGCAATATTTATACTGATCTAATCGTGTAATATTTCTAAGAAGTGTATTTTGTACTTATTGATTCGTTATTATTTTTTGTTTTGAGCTTTGTTCTTACTCTGCTGCCTGGATGTTTAAATTATTTTGTCTCTCAAGAATTTCTTTCAAGAATTGCCCCGTATAACTCTTTTTTGATTTGGCGACTTTTTCAGGAGGCCCAACGACTACAATTTCCCCGCCCCCATCACCTCCTTCTGGCCCAAGGTCTATAATCCAATCAGCTGTTTTTATAACTTCTAGGTTATGTTCAATGATTACAACCGTATTTCCTGATTCTACAAGCTCATGTAATACTTCTAAAAGTTTTGCTACATCATGAAAATGTAACCCTGTTGTCGGTTCATCGAGAATATATAATGTTTTTCCTGTTGCCCGTTTTGATAATTCTTTTGCCAATTTGACACGTTGGGCCTCACCACCAGACAAGGTTGTTGCTTGTTGACCAACCTTTATATAGCTTAAACCAACGCGCTTTAGTGTTTCCAGTTTGTCTCTTACTGACGGGATTGCCTTAAAGAATTCGGCCCCTTCTTCTACAGTCATATCAAGAACATCTGCGATAGATTTACCTTTGAATTTGATTTCTAATGTTTCCCGGTTATATCGTTTTCCCTGACATTCGTCACAGGTCACATATACATCTGGTAAGAAATGCATCTCAATTTTAATGACACCATCTCCCTGACATGCTTCGCAGCGACCACCTTTAACATTAAAGGAAAATCGTCCTGGTTTATATCCTCTTGCTTTAGCTTCAGGGAGCCCTGCAAACCACTCACGTATTGGTGTAAATGCTCCTGTATATGTTGCGGGGTTTGAACGTGGTGTCCGCCCTATAGGAGATTGGTCGATATCAATTATTTTATCAAGATGTTCGACACCTGTGATATCATCATGCTCACCTGGGGTTTCTCTGCGGGCGGTCAGTTTTCGGGCGATACCTTTGTATAGGGTTTCTATGAGGAATGTTGATTTTCCACCTCCAGAAACACCGGTTACGCATGTCATTAAGCCAAGAGGAAGTTCTGCTGAAATATTTTTTAAATTATTTTCCCGTGCGCCAATAACTTTAACAGCCCTATCTTTGCTTGGCTTGCGTCGGTTGTTGGGCAGAGGAATTTGCTTTATGCCAGTTAGATATTGTCCTGTTAAACTCTTAGGATCATTCATGACCTCCTGGGGTGTTCCTGAGGAAACAACTTCCCCACCATGTACCCCAGCGCCTGGACCAATATCAACGACATAATCTGCTGTCCTTACGGCATCTTCATCATGTTCGACAACAATGACGGTATTCCCCAGATCTCGTAAGTGTTTTAGAGTTTCTAATAATTGAGCATTATCTTTTTGATGTAAACCAATAGAGGGTTCGTCTAAGACGTATAGAACGCCAGTCAGGCCTGAACCAATTTGGGATGCGAGACGAATGCGCTGCGATTCTCCTCCAGATAATGTTCCTGAATTACGTGATAATGTAAGATATCCTAAGCCAACATCATTGAGAAATTTTAACCTCTCCTTGATTTCTTTTAAAATTCGACTGGCAATTTCTTTTTGTTTTGCCTTGAGTTTACGAGGAAGCTTATCAAACCAGACGGCCGCCTCCGCAATTGACATACTGGCAACTTCGCCAATATGCAACTTGTCGATTTTTACAGCTAAAGCTTGAGGTTTCAGACGATACCCACTGCAGGCTTCGCATGGATGATTGGATTGAAATTTTGAGAGTTCTTCCCTGATCCAGTTTGAGTCAGTTTCTTTCCAACGGCGCTCAATATTATTGATCACACCTTCAAAGGGTTTTTTTGTTTTATATGTTTTTGAATTGCCATCATCATAAACAAATTCAATTTGTGTTTTCCCAGACCCAAATAAAATTACATCTCGAACTTTTTTAGGCAACTTATGCCATGGCGTATTCATGGATTGTTTATAGTGCAACGCAATTGCCTGCAATGTCTGCATATAATATGGAGAGGTATTCCCCGTTTTTGCCCAAGGCAGTATGGCTCCGTCAGCTAATGACAGGTTTACATCAGGGACTACGAGTTCGCGTTCAAAGCGGAGCTCGGTTCCTAATCCATCACATTTTGGGCACGCTCCAAAAGGATTATTGAATGAGAATAATCTTGGTTCAATTTCGTCAATTGTAAAACCAGATACAGGACAAGCAAAGCGCGCAGAAAAGATAATTCGTTCAGGGTCTTTTGTTTTTTTTGCATCTGCCATTTCAGCAACAGCAATTCCGTCGGCCAGTTCTAAAGCGGTTTCAAAAGAGTCTGCAAGACGGTTGCCAAGACTTTTCTTGATGACAATACGGTCAACGACAACATCGATATCATGCTTATATTTTTTATCTAATGCTGGGACATCAGGTATTTCATAATATGTGCCATCGACTTTTACACGCTGGAACCCTTTTTTCATAAGTTCTGCAAACTCTTTGCGATATTCTCCTTTTCGCCCGCGCACAATTGGCGCTAGTAGGTACAACCTCGTGCCTTCTTTTAAAGACATAACACGATCAACCATCTGGCTGACTGTCTGGCTTTCTATTGGCAGGCCTGTTGCTGGTGAATATGGAATACCTACTCTGGCAAAGAGTAAGCGCATGTAATCATAAATTTCCGTCACAGTGCCAACAGTTGATCTTGGGTTTTTTGATGTTGTTTTTTGCTCAATCGAAATGGCTGGCGAGAGACCTTCAATATGATCAACATCCGGCTTTTGCATCATCTCAAGAAACTGCCGTGCATATGCCGATAAACTTTCTACATAACGGCGCTGACCTTCAGCATAAATTGTATCGAAGGCCAATGATGACTTTCCAGACCCAGATAATCCGGTAAAAACGATAAGTTCTTCTCTGGGGAGTTCCAAGCTAACATTTTTTAAATTATGTTCTCTTGCCCCACGTACTGAAATAATTTTCTTTGAATTATCTGACATTTAGGTTCTACACTGATATGTTTCTTTCTTTTATCTACTATAACGTTGCTTGTATTGGAGTAAACAAAGAATGGCCTAAGTCTTGTGGATTTAAACTTTTCGTTTTTTTATTTTAAGTTATATCGTGATTTTAAATCTTTTATGCGCTGTTCTGTTTTTAATGTCATACAACCTAGCGTTGCCAATGTTGTGCCAGAGCCTCCAGCCCACTCCATCCTGGTTAAAACTTCACAATCAAAATCACGATAGTTATTCCAAGATTGTTGAGCTTCTTTAAAGGACTTTTCCCAATTTTTTGACGTAAATGGAGTTGGGTTATCTGATTTTGCGATCTGAACTAATATCTTTACAATAATGTTATTGAGTTCACTGTTCGTTTTTTGAAAAGTTTTTTCTGCGCAATGATTTAATTCATTCGTGTTACTGGCGTTATTGCAATCAATTTCTTGAGCAAACGAAACGCCAGATATGGTGAGACAAATAATAAATACTGCAACTCTCAGGTCCATATATACCCTCTCAATTACTTAGAATTTTTTACAACTTTTAGAAGTGATTTCGCTGGTTTATGATTTGGATTGAGCTCTAATGTTTTATTGAGATCAGCCTTAGCTAGTTCTGTTTTGTTTAATTTGTAATAGGCAACACCACGATTATAATATGCTTTTGCATGGTCGGGTTTCAAACTAATTGCTTTATTGTAATCAGCAATTGCCTTGTCATATTTAAACGTGCGATCGTAAACAATTCCTCTATTGCTGTAGGCAATTGCAAACTTACTATCAATTTTCAGTGCTTTATTATAATCGGACAATGCTAATTGAAATTGATTTTTTCCAAGATATGCATAAGCGCGATTATTGTAGGCCATGACGCTTTTGGGGTTAAGTTCAAGAGCTTTGGTGCTGTCTTTTATGCCCTGATCATAGTTTTGATTTTTGAGATAGTATTCACCACGCAGCAAATAAATATTTTCATTTTCTGGGTTGTATTTTAAAGACTGCGCGAAACTCGAGAGCATATTTTTAAAACGTCTTTTTCCTTTATAGCCAAGTGCAAGATAATAATGGACAGTCGCGAGGTGTTTTGTGCTTATTTTTTCACCATAAATTCTTTTTGTTTTTAGTATTTTGGTGCATGCTCTGATTTGTTTATTTCCTGAGCCGTTCCAACATTCTGCATCATTCGCATGTGATAACTGCGATGAAGTTATGAAAAGTAAAAAGAAAGATATCACCAAGGCACTTATTTTATTCATCTTTATGCTCACAAAAGACCTGTTGTTTAAATATTCTTATATTTGAATTTCTATTTAGTCATAGCATGACTATTTTGTAGAGCAACAAAAAAACAATTGATTATAAATCAATATCATAACTCGTGATATGATCGATCACTTTTGCTGTTATTAAATAATTTGAATATCCGCCCATCAACAAGGGCTAAGCCCACAAAGATCAATAAAATCCCTGGAATGTCTGAAATTTCTATTTTTTCTTCTAAAAACAACCAAGCTAAAATCAGTGTTGATATTGGTATGAGGAATGTCACCAGAGACACGCTTGTCGCTCCAGAAATTGATAAAATTCTAAAAAATAAAATATAGGCAATGGCTGAGCATACGACGCCTAAGGCAATGACAGACAAAACCGATACTGTTTGGATGCTTGAAGGTATCAGGTTGTCAGAAACAATCAGCAAGGGCAGCATTGAAATGCTTGCACACCATAGCATCCCCATAGCTACCACACTTGATTTTTCTTGAGTAAATTTTAATCCATAAACAATTGACATCGCATAACAAAATGCGGCGCCCAAAACTGCGAACTGACCTATATTCTCCAGACTTAGGCTGCTGACCGCTTGTAAACCGATCAAACATACCACGCCGATAATACCTGATAATATACCGATGAGCTTTGATATGCTTATCTTCTCGTTGGCGGTTAGAAAGTGGCTTAATATTACAGTAAAAATCGGGGTCGTCGCATTAAATATGGACGCTAAACCCGCTGTTATATGCTGCTGGCCCCAAGCAATAAGACAAAAAGGAATTGAGGTCTGTAACAATCCAATAATGAAAAATCCCAGCCAGATCTGTCTGCCTTTTGGAAAGTATATACCCTGCCAATAAAGAATTGCCGTAAGTGTTACTGCACCAATAAATACCCTTAGGAATACAAGAACTATTGGAGAGAAACTTTTGAGTGACAACTCAATAAATATAAAGGAACTTCCCCAAATAATTGAAAGAATTATGAGAAGTACCCATTCTACAACCCCCATTTTCATAGACGAACTTACCTTGTTTTGCATATCATCAGTGTTATGCAATCAACAATAAACGAATATTTTAATGAAGCCACACGTTTCTTGTTATGGGAGTATAATATGGTCGTCTATTATTCTGCAGGTGACATGACTTTTACTGGTTTTAGCAATGTTTCCTCAATTTCTGGCAATTCTCGAATTTTATTAATGTAATTGGATATGACATCACTTTCCTGTACATCTTCTATCAGCCAAACCCCATTTACTAACTCTAAGCACCAAACAGTCTGAATATCCTGAAAGTCTTTAGACCCCTCTATCAGCTCACCTGAAGAACTGGCTGCTAAATAATTCTGAACTCTTGCTATTACACTTAAAACAATGGTGGATTTTTCATCTCGACCACCTACATTTCTATGCAAGAAATATATAGGTCGCAATTGCATGATATCTTTGATATTGCAGATATTTATCAGGTCTTCATTTTTGAGTTTTTCTAGAAAAGGTCCTTTATACTTTTGCCAATAAGATGTTGTCATCCATAGTTCTATGTCTTGCTCATCTTTTTCACGCCATGGCGCATGAAATCTGTATATGCAATCAGATGCCCTTAGTTTTATATGCTCCCAAGAAAAGCGACCCGATTTTTCGGCCATAAACTTCAGGTCTTTTAATACTTTTCTTTCTGCCCATTTCTGGCGAAAATACCCATATGAAAAAATACTGCATATGAGGGCACACAAAGAGAGAAAACAAACTACGGCCATGACTAATGGCACCAAAGAGCCTAATTCCTGAGGGTTGTGATCAATTGTCTTAGCGATATAAAACCCAATCATTAGAAGAATGAATGGAATAAGCCAGTAAAATAAATTGTTATTTATAAGCTTCATTATCTACCTAATGTTAGCATTGTGTTGCGACTTGAAGTGATTCTTTATTAATTATAATTCAGCAAATTATGATCATCAAAACAAATTGCTAACTATCTTTATTGATAAATAAGTTTAACAACTCATATGCTCATAGAGAACGACTCGAAAGTTAATTGTTTTGACGTAAAGCGATTGAAAAAAAAGGTGAAAATTTAGTGCGTTCTAAGCCATTCTTGTCAACAAATTAAATGTGGAAAAATATATGCTTTTCTGGCATTATTCATAATATCTTGCCCTATAAGCTGGTTGGATAAAGTATCTGGTGCGCTCAATTTTTCTTAAAATTTGATAAAAGACATCTCTGTTTGCTCTATGAAAATTTGTATAAATGCATTTCTGTGATCTATATCACATATTTACAATGGGAATGAGATTACAGATAGGAAAATGTAAAACTAAGGTGCACATTTATGACGCAAACAATCATCGATGTTTTAACCGCACTCATTTTTCTATCGGTTAAACACACAATTGCTGACTTTTTTATCCAATTTCGCTACCAATATGAAAATAAGGGTAAATATGGTCATCCAGGTGGTTTGTTGCATGCCGGTATACATTCTATTCTGACACTGCCTGTTTTTCTTATTTTAGCTCCCTCCTCCTTGTTTGCTGTCATGGTTGTTGTGATTGGAGAGTTTGTTCTTCATTATCACATTGATTGGATTAAGATGAAGGTGAATCGCCTTTTTCAATTACATCCGAAAACGAAAGGTTTTTGGTATGTTGTTGGCCTTGATCAGTTTGCACATCACCTCACATATCTAGCGATTATTGCAGTATTGCTGCTCTTGTAGATCGCATAAACTTAAACTGTGCCTGATCTTTTTGTTTGAGAGTTTATCCATTTTATAAATTCAGGATCTCCCTCCTTAATATCAAAGGCCAATATTGCAGGGCATGTGTATGGGTGGAGTTGTTTTATTTTATCAATGACTTTTAATGTATTTTCCTGTGATGTCTTGATAAATGCTGAAATTTCCTCGCTTTGCTCGATTTTTCCTTCCCATTCATAAATTGAGTTGATTCCTGGCATGATATTTACACAGGCTACGAGCTTTTCTTTAACCAAAGTTTTGGAAATAGAAATCGCAGTGTCTTTTGCTGGGAAAGTTGCGTAAATTAATGTTACTTCATCAGAGTTCGGCATAACAATTCCAATTTTATTATGTCATTAATCATAACTGATTATACTTATTCGCACATTTCAAATAATAGGCTTACAATATTTGAAATTAAATATAAAATAATAAGACTTTCAACACATGACACCATAAAAAATAATATGGATACAGATAACCTTAAGATCGCGTTTGTCGCTAGCGATACACATGAAGCTGAAAAGGCGGCATCCAGATTACGTGACATTTACGGAAATGCAACGACTGGGGAAGCTGATGTGGTTGTTGCCTTAGGTGGGGACGGCCTAATGTTGCAAACGCTGCATCGTTTTATTAATACGTCTAAGCCTATTTATGGAATGCACTGTGGTTCGCTCGGTTTTCTTATGAATGAATATAAAGAAGAAAATCTTTTAGAACGTCTTGCTGTTGCTGAAGAAAATATTATTCACCCTCTGCATATGATGGTTAGGGATCGTGGCAATACTCAGTTTGAGTCTCTTGCTATTAATGAAGTTTCTTTGTTCCGGCAGAGTTATCAGGCTTCAAAACTGAGAATATATGTCGACGATAAAGTTCGTATGGAAGAATTAGTTTGTGATGGTGTGCTTGTTGCTACGCCTGCAGGCAGCACAGCCTATAACTTATCTGCTTATGGACCTATCCTACCATTGAATGCTTCTTTGCTGGCTTTGACTCCCATAAGCCCTTTTCGTCCCAGACGCTGGAGAGGTGCTCTTTTACGCAACAATGCACGCGTCAAAGTTGAGGTGTTGGAACCTGAAAAAAGACCCGTCAGTGCTGTTGCTGATCACACAGAATTTCGAGACGTTGTGGAAGTGCTGATTGAAGAAAAGCAATCCATAGAATTACGTATGCTTTTTGATAATGGACGTGCTTTGGACGAACGTATTCTGATCGAGCAATTTCAATATTAGGCTTTGTATTATTTCTAACAAGAATAAATTAAGCCGCTTATTCTGACTTTAAATATCCATAATTATTTTGGTAAATGTTTGTATTAGATATTGCACAATATTTTTTTCAAACAAAATTTCGCCACGAATCATTTTATACAATCAATTCATATTATTATTTTATTATTCTAATATAATGGTTTAATAATTATCTCTTCATCTAATGCTATTTTTCAGCAATCTGCATTATGTATCTAAAAAATCACATAATTTCAAAACCAAAACCAATTGGTATTCTCATTTTTCTGCACTGAAGCTATCCTCATATATAGATTCACTTAACTCTATTAGTGAATTGATTTTGCTTTACTTTTTTAGTTTCTGATTCTCAATTTAGTTTTGAGTAGGACGATTATCGGGAGTTCAAGTTAATAAGCAATAAGCCAAACAAACCAATTAATGGGGGAGCTGCTATGTTGCGTAATAAATATAGAAATTTGAGTACCATCATCCTATTTAGTGTCATTAGTGTAAATGCTGCATCAGCGAATGTTCTGCAGCAAGTAAATTCAAATACAGCTATGATTCAGAGTAATCATGAGAAGATCGAATTAAACTCTGATGCTATTGAACATAACAAAAATGATATATCTTCGAATGCTGCTAAAATTCAGAGCAATCACGATAAGATCGAATTAAATTCGGATGCTATTGATCATAACAAAAATGATATATCTTCAAATGCAACTAAAATTCAAAGTAATCACGAGAAGATTGAATTAAATTCGGATGCTATTGAAAATAATAGTGCTAATATCGACACCAACACGGCAGATATATTAGATAACCTTGATAAGATTGATACAAACATAACTGCCATCAAAAACAATCAGAGCAATATATCTTCTAACACAAGAAATATCATAGAAAATCGTGATCAGATTGATACGAATACGACTGCTATCAGAAAAAATGAAAGTGATATATCAACAAACACTGCAGATATATTAGCAAACCTTGATAAGATCGATACAAATACAACTGCTATCAGAAAAAATGCCTCTGATATCCAGAATAATTCAGAACGTATTGATGTGAACGAAGTTGCAATCGCTGATAACAGAACAGACATAGACAATAACTCAGCTGCTATCCGAAATAACTCTGCTCGGATTGACAATAATTCAGATGCCATTAAAGAAAACAAAAAAGGGATCGCAATGGCTGTTGCACTGACAGGCGGCGCAGCTCTTCGAGGTAATGAGACTTCCGCCTTAGATTTGTCATATGGTAACTTTGATGGCGAGAGTGCTGTTGCAATCTCTGGTATTACATATCTTGGCAATACTGAAGGCGTAAATGTTTACTTACACGGTGGTATTGGATTCAACGATGATGATGTTGCGGGACGTGGCAGCATAAGATTTGGTTGGTAATCCTAACCTAAAGATAGATGAATATTTGAACGTTCTGCAATTTTTGCAGAACGTTTTTTATTTCTTAAAAAATTCTAGTTTTTCTAACATCGTGAGAGAGCTTTGTTTTTGTGGTTTTTAACATAATTCTCCAATTATATTAGTGAAAATAATAAATTAAATTACAAAAAAACACAATTTGTGCGCATTCTTAACGTATCGTTTCATGTTACTATTAAAACACACATTTTAATAATTTCTATTTTCCATATTCAAATAAGTTAATTTTCTGATAATATTCAACTTCAAGTTTATCTGAAGTTCATATGTTATTTATTTAATTTGTTTTTTTAATTTATGTTTTGGAATTTTTCGTCCCTTAAGCAAAGTTTTAAAAACAAAAAGCAATTGGCCCAAAAATACAATTAAAAATTTGGGTGGGGAGTAGAGTAATGTTGCTTAAATTTTTATCAAATGTATCTACCGCTTTATTTTTTATTATAATCATTCCTAACCTTGCCTTGGCACAAACAATTCAAGAACAAATTGATACGAATAGAGAGAATATCGATTTTAATGCTGATAATATCTTTATAAATGAAGAAAATATTGATTTTAATGCAGACAATATTTTTAAAAATGAAGTTCTTATCTTAGAGAATAAGGCTGATATAACAACCAACCACATTAAAATAAAACAAAACACACAAGATATTCTGAATAATAGAACTGATATCAATACAAATACGAATAATATCTCAACAAACACAGCAAATATTAGCAATAACTCAGGCCGTATTGATACAAATGTTGCTGCGATTGCAGATAATGCTGCGGATATTTTGGCCAATAGAAATGATATCAACACGAATACGGCCAATATTGCTACTAACACAACAAATATCCAAAACAACAGAACAGATATCAATACAAACACAACAAATATTAGCAATAACTCAGACCGTATTGATACAAATGTTGCTGCGATTGCAGATAATGCTGCGGATATTTTGGCCAATAGAAATGATATCAATACGAATACGGCCAATATTGCTACTAACACAACAAATATCCAAAACAACAGAACAGATATCAATTCAAACACAACGAATATTAGCAATAACTCAGACCGTATTGATGAAAATGTTGTATCAATCAATGATAATTCTGATCGTATAGATACTAATGTTGCTTCGATCGCAGATAACAGAACTGACATAGACAATAACTCTGCTGCTATTCAGAGTAACTCAAATCGTATTGATAAAAATTCAGACTCTATAAGAGAAAACAGCAAAGGTATTGCTATGGCTGTTGCTCTTACTGGCGGTGTTGCTCTTAGAGGCACAGAAACATCCGCTGTTGACCTTTCATATGGTACTTTTGATGGGTATAGCGCTGTGGCTATCTCCGGTATCACTTACCTTGGCAAATCCGAAGGTGTTAATGTTTACTTACATGGTGGTATTGGCTTTAACAATGACGATGTTGCAGGCCGAGGAAGTATAAGATTTGGTTGGTAAAAAAGATCTAAACTTACATGATGTTAAAACGTTCTGCAAAAATTTGCAGAGCGTTTTTTCGTCTAAACATATGCTGCCTTGGGAGATTAATCATGGTTATTGCGAAAGATAGAGACTTTCTAAAATACCTGATTATTGTCTCAATTGTCTTGTTGGTTTTTTTGCTAAAAGATAGTCGTCATCAGGGTCTTGCTAATACACAAAATGTATCCAAACTTAAGCTTGATGGTGTTGAATTAAATATCCTTATTCGAAAAACTTTACTGACATTAAATGACGCTAACTTAACCGGAAATTACACAGTTTTAAGGGATTTGAGTGCTCCTGAATTCCAAAAGCAATTTAACGCTGCACGACTTTCGGAAACTTTTGCAGATCTTAGAAAAAGGAAACTGGATTTGTCTCCAATAGTTCTTTTTCACCCTAAGCTCACCCGTAAGCCTGAGTTTAAAGGCAAAAATATCATTCGCCTTACAGGTTATATCCCTACAAAGCCTGAGCAGGTTAATTTTGATATCTTTTTCCAAAGAAATTCCAATCGATGGCTTTTGATAGGTTTATCTGTTAATACGAAAAAGACAAATAATGTTTCCGCAAGAAAACCAAAGAGAAATATTAAAAACCCCAATAAAATAAAAAAGATAACTAAAATATCACCCCCTATTCCTATACCATTACCATCCCCAAAAAGCCGTTATATTAAAGCTGCCCAGACCAAGAAACCAACAAGTGTTGAGTTCAATCAAAGTTTATCTGCTGGTACCACAGCTAATAGTGGCTCTACAAAAAAAGATGATAAAGATTCATTGACCCTTTTTAAAAATATTTTTTCTAAATCAGATTAGTATTACTTAAGGGTTTTAGATTCTTATTTTAATTAAAATTTATATGCACATAATATATTTATGATTTATTCAATAAAAATACAATTATTCACAATATTTCACTGAGTTTCTTATATATATATTTAAAAAATATTGTTTGAACATCATTTATATTATAGATTATCTAATTATTCTTAGTCAAACGCATGTAACTAAAAATAAAAATACATAATTATCTATCAAACACTTATCTAAGTGTGTGACTTACAAATCTTGGAATATATAAGCATAGCATATGGCCAAAATTGCTTTTGACAAATTACGTTTTGTTGTTGTTGACGATAACACACATATGCGTCGTATTGTTAGAACTCTGCTTAGAGCTTTTGGTTCTAGGGAAATATATGAGGCAGAAGATGGTGCATCTGGTCTTGAAGCGGTTGAAGCCTACTCGCCGGATATTTTAATAACAGATATTAAAATGCCCATTTTTGATGGGATTGAGCTTGTCCAGATGATCCGAAACCCTGATGGATCAAAACACCCGTTTTTGCCCATTATCATGTTAAGTGCCTATTCCGAGAAAAAGCTTGTTGTACAAGCCCGTGATGCAGGAGCTAGTGAATTTTTATGCAAACCTGTTTCTGCAAGCGCGCTTTTCAGGCGTATACAAAATGTGATCGAAAATCCAAGACCCTTTATAAAAACAAGAGATTTTTTTGGTCCTGACCGAAGACGATACATCAATCCTAACTATGCTGGTGAGGAGAGGCGTGTCGCTGATGCTGACGAGCATATTGTTGATTCAGAAACATTGTGATTTTTAGAGAGCGGCCTTAAAGAGAAGAACAATGAGCATATTTGAAAAAGAGAATGAAAACAAAACGAAATGTATTGTTTTTGAACCTTCTCATCAACTTAGAGACAAAGTGAGTGGGACTGATGTTAATTTTGTTTTTGACGCTGCTGCAATTCAAAAGGCGGAAAAAGCTCTTGAAGAACTCTCTGAAAATTTTGATGACTGGATCAAACAAGAAATTGTGCGACTAGAAGCAGCAAAAGAGACGTTTATTGAAGACCCTTTGAATTATGAGAATATACAAATTTTGTCTCGTGTTTGTCATGACCTTAAAGGACATGCCCAAACTTTTGGGTATCCTATGGTCACCGAATTTTGTATCTCTCTTGGGACTCTCATGGAAAATTATCCAGAAGGACATGAAATCCCAGGGATTTTAGTTCAACAACATGTTGATGCTGTTAAAGCTATTATCAAACAACAAATTAAAACAACTGATGATGAAACAGCTAAGAAACTTTTAGGCCGCCTCAAGTTTGTTACTCATGAATGTATTGAGCATTGTAGGAAAAAAAATCAAGATTAGTTCAGAGGTGTTTTTACTTGGGTTTATATAAGTTCAATGCTTTTGCTCTTAATACTTTATTCTCTTTTGTGGATGCCGTTTGTTCAGATTTGTCGTCAGTGATTTGGCCCCACACACCTATACTACCTGTGCCGACCTTTGTATCTTTATTAATTGTAAAATCAGCCTTTTGAATGAGAGGCTCCACTTTTTGTTTTTCACGCGAAACTGTCGTGTGCCAGCCATTTTGAATAGGTAAAGCTTTTTTGCTGCTTATCACTTTGAGGCTATCATTATATCCATATACTAAATTTTTATAGAGCTCTGCGATGGTTCTGCTTTGTCCATTCTTATAGAAAACAGCTTCATTCTTTTTAGCAGCTTCCTGAAAAAACGTTTCTGCCTTGGCGGCTGGTTGTAATTCTAATAATCGGATTAACCTTGCTGCATTTTTAGGACCTAGAAAATGTGCTATGTAGAGTTCACCTGGTTTTGGTTTCCGCTTTAATTTGTTTTCGAGATATTTTTGATTCTGTTCAGCATATTCGGCTGCCATTAATGCAGATATTTCAGGGTCATTCCTTAAAGCTAAGATTTCACTTCTGGCATTAGCATTGGAAAATTTAAAATTACCGCTTTCATCTGTTGTGATTTGCTTGGCATATTTTTCCAAACCATATTTGCTTCCGTTTTCTTTTATATTTTTTATCCATGTTGATTCAATGAACTGAAACAACCCTGATGCCGAAGAATTTTTTGATTTTGCTGTTTCTTTAAATGAGCTTTCTCTTGCAGCTGTTTGTAATAGATAATCAAAATTAACTTCAGTCAAACGGCTCGCTTTTTTTAAAGCTGCGTGAACTGCTTTTGGAACTTCAATGCTGTTTACGGCATTCATGAATGATTTCCTAACAAGACATTGCCTCTGGTTAATTGATCGTATTCGGAATTAAGAGAATCTCATAACTAAAACTAATTTGTGAAGAGATTAATATTCCCACTCTGAAACTATATTCTCTAGCTCTGGTCGTTTTCTCTCTTTTGCAGCCTCTGCAGATGTTCCAATATAAATAAAGCCTGCAATTCGTTCATGTTCTTCAAGCCCCATCGCTTGTTGGATGTGATTGCTATATGTATACCATTCTGTGATCCATTGGGCTGCGAAGCCAAGAGATGTTGCAGCTAATAACATATTCTGACAAACAGCTCCTGTTGAGAGAATTTGCTCCCATTCAGGCACAGTTGGGTTATCAACAAAAGATGTTATTACTGAAACTACAATTGGTGCCCGCGTGAAACGCTTTGCTTCAATCTCCAAGAGTGCAGGTTCGCAATCAGGGTTATCTTGTTTCTTAGCCTCAACTAATATATTCCCAAAATCATTTCGTGCATTTCCTTGAAAAAGAATAAAACGCCATGGGGTAAGCATTTTATGGTCAGGAACACGTGCTGCTGCTGTTAATATTTTTTCTAGTTCTTCTTGGGATGGACCAGGTTCTATGAGCTTATTTGCCACAACACTCCGACGTGTTAAAAGGTGCTCAAGTATCATATGTATTACCTTGCATTTAATTATTGGTCTTAAATAATTCGTGCTTTATAATAGAGATTAAAAATAAATTAACAATAATGATGCTGCATTCGGGGTTATATTTTTATGTTTTATGGGCCTGTTATTCTACAATATATGTGGAATACATATTTAAGAACTAAATTTGGACCTATCGGTACTTTATTGATCTTATGCCACATAGGTTTTTGTGACGTCGCGAAAAGCGAAGTGTCTACAAAAACTATAATCGTCCTAGATGGTTCTCGATCTATGTGGGGCAAAATTGGTGGGCAGAGAAAATATAAATTATCTGTTTCTGCTCTGAAAGATCTCATTGATAGCTCTCAAATTTCAAAATTTGCTATTCTCACATTTGGTAGTAAAAGAAAGAGGAGTTGCAATGATATTCAGTTTCTAAAACCTTTCAACGAACCTTGGTCTGATATTCATTTAAAAAAACTTAATTCCTTCCGTCCCAGAGGACGCGCAGCACTTTCAAATAGTTTGCAGAAAATCTCAAAAGATGTCGATCTTAAAAACCATTCTATAAGAATTGTATTACTCGTAGATGGTTTTGATAATTGTAAATTAGATCCGTGTCGCATAGCCGAAGGAATGCAAGAAACAGCATATGATTTGAGTCTGCATATTGTTGGGGTTGGTGTTAGCAAGCGCGACCAAAGACGTTTTCAGTGTTTTGGTAAAATTAAAAATACGTCGATCAATTTTGTAAAAAAAATACAAGATTTAAAACCTCAGCTTGGATTTACATTTAACCTTCCAAATCCAAGGGCGTTACAACTTGCTTATGAGAAACGTCAAGCTCGTCAGGCTCAGCGTGAAAAAGATATTGAATCTTTGCTTGCAGGCAAACCAAGGATTAAGCTTCATGCTGTATTTTCTGAAGGATCTCTTCCTATTCGGGAAGGATTATCCTGGAAGGTCTATCGTGCACCTCGGAACTCTCAATCACAAGGAACGCTTGTAGCTCAGTCTTCATCAGCGCAGCCTTCGATAGAGCTCAAACCAGGTCAGTATATCGCAGAGGTTCGTTATCGTTCTTTTGGACAAAAGAAACTTGTTCAGGTTCCTGAGAAGGGGTCGCTCACTCATATTTTGGACTTAAATGCTGGTACTTTAAAGCTTTCGACACTTAACCAAGCGACAGGTGAAAATGTCGATGATGTATTTTATACAATATATCCAATAAAAAATCAGGGGACACCTGAAAGGCGGCCTTTTGCTCGAAGTAATGAAAGCCAACCGGTTTTTTATCTGCCTGCAGGCAAATATTATATTACTGCAACCTTAGGCAATATGAAACTAGAACGACGTATTGATATCGTGCCTGGTAAGACAAAACAGGTTGATTTAAATTTGGGTCTTGGGACACTCTCACTTAAAACTATTGCTTCAGAAGGCTTAAAACCCCTATCACGTATTTTTTATACAATTTATAAAGATACAAATATACGTTCTGATCAAGAGATATCTACAAATAAAGCTATAATCCGGACAGCGGCTCCTCAGCCTAAATTACAACTGCAGCAGGGCAATTATATTGTTCATGCTGAACATGACCTTGCAAAAACTTCACAACGCATCAAAATTAGAGCTGGTAAAACGCTTGATATAATTATGAATTTGCGGGCAGGTTTACTTTCACTCAAATCTAAAATAGAGGGTGCTGACAAACTGCTCAATCACAGCGTTTCATATCAACTTTTTCCATTTGAAATTTCTGAAAACGAACCTGGGGAGGAGATTGCGAGAACCTCACAAGCGCAAAAAGAATATCTTTTAAGTCCAGGAAAATATAAAGTTATAGCGCGATATGGAAGTGTGAATGCTATTACAGAGGGAATTATCACCCTTAAACCTGGAAAAACAGGAACTCTCACCTTAAATCATACGGCTGGAGAAGTCTCATTAGCTTTGATTGATCAAAAAAATGGATTTGCAAAAATTAACGTGTTTTGGCAAATATTTGATCAAAAAGGAAATCAAATCTGGCAAACTAGCCAACCAAAACCAAATATTGTATTGAAGTCAGGGAGTTATAAAGCTGTTGCTGAGCATAGAAGTGTTCTATATGAAAAAGAAATATCTGTGCAAACAGGAGAAAAGACTGATGTCAAAATTATAACGAAATAATAAGCAAAACATTAGCAATTCAATTTATATCATTCTTATTATATAAGAATTTAGCTTCTATATATACTCAATAAGACTGTGTATTTTATGATATTGAGATATAGTTAACTTGGTTGCTTTATAATTGTCAGACGATACTCTTAACGGAAATGGCCTCAGGATCACGATATGCATTCTCTTCTTACTAAATTCCTTTTGTGCATCATATGTGTTATCTTATCTTTGTCTTCTTCATTTGCGCAAAGTCGTCCAAATGCTATTCTTATTCTGGATGCCTCAAGAAGTATGTGGGGGCAAATAGACAAGGTCAGTAAAGTCTTAATTGCACGAAATGCCTTAGCTGATAGTTTGATAAAGAATAATGGCAAACTTAACTTAGGCATCGTGGCCTATGGACATCAAAACTCCGCGTCTTGTACGGATGTGCAAACAATTCAGAAGTTGGCCAAACTTGATGGGCCTAATGCAATACAAGCAATTAATAAAATAAGACCTAAAGGCTCCACACCCATTGCCAGCGCATTGAAACATGCTGCAAAACAACTTTCTACACGTGGTTTTCCTAAAAGCATAATTCTTTTAAGTGATGGATTAGACAATTGTAAACTCGATCCTTGTGCCACGGCAAGTAATCTGAAAATTATTGATAATGCCTTACAGATTCATGTGGTTGCTTTTGACCGAAAAAATCAAAAGGAACTGAAGGCATTACAGTGTATTTCCAAAAATACTGGTGGGGTGTTCAGATCCGCAACAAGTGAAGCACAACTTAAAAACGCACTTACACATGTTTTTAATACTGCACAGATTCAACCTGTAACAGTCACAGGAAGTACGAAGAAACAAAATGATAGTAAGGTTATAAACCTTCAAGGGTGGAAGAAAGTCCCGTCTCAATCAAATGGGAATGATAGCCAAAGAATTGAGATCGATTTACAAAATCCGAATAAAAAGACATTAAATAAATCAAACCCACAGAATTTGAATCAAGGCCCAAAAGCGGGAGGCGGAAAAATTGGTGAGGCTTCTGGTTTAACACCCGTTGCGCTAACAGCTTTACTCAATGAAGGAGGCTTGCCAATTAAAAACCATCTTGTATGGCGTATTTTTAATGCAAAGCCAGATAAAAGCAAAAAATATAAATTGTTAAGTACACATCGTGACTCACAGCCGACAGCAGCACTTGCTCCAGGTTCTTATCTTGTGAATGCTGCTTATGGACGCGCTTATCTTACAAAGAAAATTGACGTGAAGCCTGGCCAGCCTATTAACGAAATATTTGTTATGAATGCTGGAGGGTTACGTCTTGCCTCTGTGCTTGCGAATGGTTCTCCTGTTCCTGTTCATACGGTTGCTTATACAATCTATTCAGATGAACGTGATCAATTTGGTACGCGCCAGAAAGTGATTTCTGATGCCAAGCCTGGTTTGATTATTCGCCTTAATGCAGGGATTTATCATGTCGTTAGTCGGTATGGCGATGCCAATGCTGTTGTTAGCGCGGATGTCACGATTGAGCCAGGGAAGCTTACGGAAACAACAATTAATCACACTGCAGCGAAGGTAACATTTAAGCTAGTTTATGAGCGCGGTGGCGAAGCTTTAGCCGGCACACAATGGAGCGTTCTTACACCTCAAGGGGATATTGTTAAGGATAGTGTGGGGGCTCTGCCAACTCATATTTTGGCAGCTGGGAACTATGTCATCCTTGCCCGTCGTGCTGGACAGGTTTATAAACAGCCGTTTGAAGTCAAGCCAGAAGACGTTAAGCAAATTGAGGTTGTTATTCAGTAGATATTTAGTCTCTCGTATACACAACAGGAATTTTATGATTTTCTCCCTGACCTTTGATCATCTCTACGGAAAAGACAATAGTCTGTTTTTCATAGAGCTGCAGTGATATCACAAGCTGGTCTTTTTTCTGAACATTTATAATAGTTTGTGAGAGTTTTTTCACCTTCTTATTTTCAAGTTGATAGGCCCCACTTTGATTTGATGTTGAGGAACTTCCACCTGCTTTTCGTTTTACCGACAACTTAAAGTGCCCTGAAGTGGGTTCTGTACTAAAGGCATATCCTGTGATCTTTACTTTGTCTTTTTCATCTTTAACAGGTTCAAGTTTAATCCAGCCCATAATATTTGGGGTTTGTGAGGTATGTTGTGTCTCTGCATTGATATTATCTAGAGGCATCATAAATAAGATTACCAAAACAGATAATGCGAATAGGTTTAAGGCAAAGCATTTATACATTTAGTCCTCAACTAATAAACTTCCTGTTCAACTGTAACATCCAAGTCTCCAGGGGCGGTTTCCACTTCTACATTATGCGACTTCTCTTCCTCAGTGATTGGTTTCTGATATCCTTTGTAGGGTGGATAAAGAGGTTTGACTTTCTTTCTTGGTCTTAAAATTGCGATCTTGGGGACATTGCGAATCTCGGGTAATGGGAAAAGTTCATAAAAGCTTTTTTCTCTCTGGTTGCCTGGCATAAGATGGTCCATCATATCTATGAGTAGAGTATGTGGTATGTACGGCACCATATATCTATAAGAAATCTGACGAATATAAACCTGCGCGAATTGTGATCTTGGTAAGAGCTGCCTGATTAATGCAAGAGAATACATATAACGGCGTGTTGGATGATAGCCATGATGTTCCAGATTTGTGATCTGAGGGAAGCCTAGTTTCGGGCCTCTATAACGAACGATACGATTGCGATATTCGAGATAATCTCTGGAGAGATTATTTTGATAGATCTTCTTTTTATAGCGCAGTGCTGCTGACTTTTTTGCTGATTTTTTATAATTCTTTCCAGCTGAGTAAGATATGGTTTGGGTGAATAAAAGCGCCGCTCCAACCACACATATCATAGCGGTGGATAATAAAATATTTGGTTTGGACGTCCCCATATGACCTCTAGACTCTTTTAAAATCTAAATTGTTCAACGACAACCGGTCCAGTTGATGGCCCTGATTGTTGTAATGTATGGCTTAAATTATCACCAAATTGTCTTTGAATTGCCGAATGTCCCTGCCCATTTTGTTCCAGGATAGCTGTGTTATTATTTCCTACCTGCTCTTGCTCGGCGGTATTATTGCTGCCATTTTGAATTATGTTTGCGGAGTTCCCAATGCCGAGCTGGGATTGTGTTGCTTGATTGATTGTTCCTAATAAGCCATCCGTCTGCTGGTCAATCACTGCGTTATTTCCAGGGCCGTTTTGTGAGATGATGGCATTATTTTCAGGCAGGTCAATTTGATCGACATTAACCGTTTGAGCATATGATGCGTTTGAGACTGTTAGAAAAAATGTAAGAAGAGCTATTTTTAAAAGAAATTTATAAAACAACATAGGATCGCTCCAGGATCAGAGTGTAAAAACAATTAAAATTCAGGCCAAGCATGACGCCTGGCCTGAAATTTACGATTAGTTTTGTGTGACATTTGCCGTGTTGGTTCCAACCTGATCAAGGGTCGAGTTGTTTGTTACACCTGCCACACCAAGAGCTCCCTGAGTGACATTGGCAATATTATTCTCTCCATCTTGTGATGTAAGAGAATCATTTAATGTTCCTGTGTCACCCGTCTGGTTAACGGTAATACGGTTATTTCCTAAACCTGTCGCTCTTTGAAAGAGGACAGTAGATGTATTTGAAGTACCGTTTCCAGATTGATCAATGTCTATCTGATTACCAGGTCCAGAGCCACTCTGCTCAGATACTAATGATAAACTCTCGTTATCATTACCAAATTGTGTCACGTTGATCTGGTTATTATCACCTGTTTGAAGAACAATTTCCGAGGAGTTCTCATTTAAATTACCTAGTTGGCGAACTTCTATTACATTTAGAGTGTTTCCAATATTTGTAGATTGGTCTTGAATTAGTGAAGTGTTCTCATTATTACTGCCATCTTGAACAACTGTTGCTCTGTTATTTCCTGCTGTACCTCCTTGAAATAAATCAGATGTGTTAACACTATTCGTTGCAAATGAAGAACCTTGAACGATTGTGGCATTACTTGAAGCAGTTCCTGTTTCCCTTACGAAGGAATCATTCCTAACATCAGTTCGCCCATCCTGTTGAACTAATACATTATGAGTTCCAGATCCAATTTGTTCAATAATTGAGTCATTTTGAGCTCCATTATCGGCATTTGTGACCAACTTCTGCAAGTGCACCAGGACCTTGTTGATCAATATCGGAGAAGTTTTGGTTTGGTCCAGTGGTTTGTGCCTTTGCCGCAAAAGCCATAAGGCTTAGAATCGACGCAAAGACGATAAGTTTAAATATATTCATGACCCTATCCTATGTTTATGTGTGGTCAAATTACTTGCTGACATAAAAACCTTTACTGGGGTGTTAAAATATCAGCTTATGACACTTAAAACGCCTAATCTTCTAAATCTTGTCTGGACCTGTTGCCAGATCCAGACACTATTTTAAGAGAAGATTAGTTTTGTGTGACTGTAGCAGTACCACCATTTGCTTGAATGATGTTTGATGTGTTTGTTGAACCTGATCCCCCTAGACCTTGATCAACAGTTGCAGTGTTAAAGTCGCCAGTTTGGTCAATAGTCGAGAGTATTGGTATTACCGCTACCACCTTGTTGAACCCTAGCTTGGCGTTATCGTTACCGAATGTTGGAGTTGTAGCTAGAGGATCTCCTTGTCTAATTATTGAGTGTATTTGTGTTGCCAGTACCATCTTGCGTAATGATCAGCTAAATTGCGGTCTCCATTTTGGACAATTGTTGAGGTGTTAATTAAATTTCCTGTTCCTTCCTGTAGTACTTCCGCAGTATTATCATTGCCAAGTTGTTCAATCGAAGAGTCATTATCATTATCTTCGCCTTGTTGCGTTACATTCGCCAGGTTAAGATTACCCCGCTGAGTTATGTCTGAAAAATTACTCGCTCCATTTGAACTGAAGTTTGATTTTGATTCACTGTTGCAACGTTGTCATCACCATCCTGAACAATATCAGAATCATTTAGACTTCCTTCTCCCAATTGATCAACGGTGGCTACATTACCTGTGAAGTTGGTGCTATTTCCATCACTAATCCCAGAGTCGGTAGTTCCACCTCCAGTCTGCTCTATACGTTTGAGTCATTCTCCGTATTCGTGCTATTTTGATTTACAACAGCTGTGCTATTTCCAGTTGTTGTATCTTGATCAATCAATGAGGTATTGTTTGAACCTCCGCCAATTTGTGTTACTTCAGCTAAACCTGAGCCTGCCCCTTCTTGAAAAATGTCAGAATTATTTGTTGCTGAACCAGCAGTCTGGTTGACTGTTGCAGTCTGTGTCCCATCTTGATCAATCAATGAGTCATTTGTCTGTGCATATGCAGAAGATGCAAAAGCAAGTGACGCAGCTGTTGCTGCCAATAATAAATAACGTTTCATTATAAGTTCCTATAGTATATAGTGGATCATTAGATCCAGTTTCACCGAGGCTCTTATTGAGCCCAATTTTGGGGAAATTCTTCCGTTTTCCGTTCCACCGTATTAACGGGAGAATTTCCCCTATTCCCAACCCAGCCGGCTTAGGAAACTTTTAAAACAAAAGATACAACCTTTTGTTTTTATTACTTTATATCCGTCATAACCACACCTCCCAACTCCTCATCGATTGATACATTATATTTGCTTTGTGAGGTTTGGCTGTTTGCTGCCAGGGGTTTTCCTGACATGTTATAGGTTTTGATTTTGACGTTATCCAAATCCAGATTCTCGATTTTTACTTTGGCCTGATGAACATGTTTCGGCCTTTTTTTGATTAATTTTTTCTTAAAAACTGCTTTTTTCTTATAAATTTTTCTGTTTTTTTGAACTTTTTTCACAGGCTTCACAGGTGTTTTTTGTTGTTTTTTCTTGGCCTGAGCTGCTTTCTTTAACGTTGCTTTTTTAAGTGCTGCTTTTCTTTGCCGTGCACGTTTTCTTGCTCTTTCCTGTTTTTCTAAGAGTTTTTTCTTGGCTTCTTTCGAGCCGAATTGTTCGGTGTAATAATCCTGGCGCATGGACGCTTCTTGAAGTTTGTCTGAAAATCTCCAGAGGCCTCTTTCTGCTCCTTCGACAATTAAGGAGAGAACTGCCTTTTCAATCGCTTGTTGTACGGCAATCTGGTCTGGTTCATTTTTACTGAACCCTGCTTCACCTTCCGCCAAGCGGTCTAAGGCGATGAATTTGAAAATGCTTCCCCGGATGCCATAAGAGAGGATTGTTTTATGCGCTACGACTGAAGCCAGTACCTGACCTGTTTTGGTGCTGATGGCTCTGAGGTAAACAGTTACGGTATCCTGGCGATATTGAACATCTCCACCTATTCCAAGATAACGTGCGCCAAGCCCGCCAGAAATTGTATTTGAGTCATATCCAATGATACCTCCTTCCAATAATATTCCTGCAAAGAGGAGAGGCGGCAATGCTTTCGGGTTAATGCCTTTTTCTCCTAAATAAACCCTGCGCATATTTGAGATTATTTTGCGTTCTTTGAGAAGGTTTGAGAGCATCTCGCGCTCTACCACCATGAACCAAGCCCCTTCACCTGCATCCTGCAAGGCTTTAATGAGCACCGAGGTTGCCCCCTGGGTTACGGCTTTTGATAAGGTCTGTGAATTTTCAGTTGGTTTGAACTGGCCTGTCTGATCTTTATATCCATACACAGCAACCGCAATTCGTTTTTGCGGAGGTGGCAAGTCTCGCAATGTTTTATTTGTCTGTGTTATTGGATTGACCACGGGTGGTAATAATCCTTCACTTGGTTGCGCAACATAGGAAAGCTTTTTCCTTGCATATTTCTCGATCGTTTCACTACACGCCGAAAGCATTGGAGCACAGAAAATCAACACTATTACAAATCTTATCTGCATTCTTTAGGCCTCGAAGTCCCTTCAATAATTTGGCAATAAATTGCCAGTGCTTAAAAGAATTCTTGTTAAATTTCGCTGGGTTAAATTTAGTCAGTTACTAAGGTTGGTACTGTTATGTTTGTCACCTGTCCGGAGTCAAAATCAGTAATGGTCAGCTGGATCTCTGTCCCTGTATTTACAAATACCACTTGTTGATCATCAAATGTTATTGTGCCGTTATCCTGCGCGCTGTCTCCAAAGATAGCCTCAGAGACTGCTGTTGCTAATGAGGAATACAATCGCGACTCTAACAGTCTCAAAAATCTATCCGTGCTGCTTTCTGAAGCTCTGGATGAGGTCGCACTCTTTGGCTTTTCCTTTTGAGCTTCTGCAGTGCTGAGCAGATGAGATGAGTTGAAGGAACTCCCGCCAAAAGACGGATTTATCGGTTTAAAAATAATATCTTGAGCAGATGCTGCCAAAGAAGAAAATGTACTCAAATAAATGGAAACAAATATTATGCTTTTTATTTTCAAAGTCCCTCTCCCAGAATAAATAAAATACAACTAAAAAAACTAAATATACAATTTATTCTCACCCATAGACCAAGTATTCATATGACTAATCTATAATCATGCTTTACGATTCCTGTCTATAGCAATTTAATAAAATAGGATAAGAATTAATTTCTAAAATATACTTCATATATACTTTGTTAGATTGTCGTTTTTATATTGTTTTCAGTAGGAAGAAATGCCTGATTAAATAGAAGTGTACGTACAATACTCAAGTTGTATGTTTTCAATAAATATTTATAAGAAATAACAATGATAAAAAACGCAAATTCCTTTAAAAATGCGTCTTTTGAAAATGGGGCTATTGAGTCAGAACTGTGGCAAAAATATCAACAAAATGTGATGTTGAATTGTGCATAAATATGTCGTCAGTTTTGGACTGTTAAAGCGTATGCTGGCTTTTTTATTTAGATGTTCTTGTTCTGATTTTTATTAAATTAGGACTTGTGCAATATTAAGTTATAGAAAACTTAATCCAAGTCCTGCATTTCATCAGAGCTGTTCCCCTCTACTTTTTGAGCAAGGGCTGCTTCAATAAAGAGATCCAGGTCACCATCTAGCACAGAGGATGGATTCCCGCTTTCAACTCCAGTTCTTAAATCTTTGACCATCTGATATGGTTGCAATACATAAGAGCGAATTTGATGTCCCCATCCTATGTCAGATTTTGAAGCTGCTTCTGCTTCAGCCGCTTCTTCTCGTTTTTGAAGTTCTAACTCGTATAATCTTGCTCTTAGCATTGACCAAGCTGTTGCGCGATTTTTATGCTGAGATCTCTCATTTTGACATTGTACAACAATGCCTGAAGGTTCGTGTGTAATACGAACAGCACTGTCTGTGGTATTTACGTGCTGTCCCCCAGCGCCACTTGCACGATAGGTGTCAATTCTGCAGTCGCTTTCATTGATTTCAATATCAATATTATCATCAATTACAGGAAAGACCCAAACGGACGCAAAACTTGTATGTCTTCTATCATTTGAGTCAAATGGTGATATTCTAACAAGACGGTGAATGCCTGACTCTGTCTTTGTCCAACCATAAGCGTTATGGCCTTTGAATAATAAGGTTGCCGCTTTTATGCCAGCTTCCTCACCTGGGCTGGTGCCGATAATATCAACTTTATATCCTCTTGCTTCCGCCCAGCGCATATACATTCTCATGAGCATTTGCGCCCAATCCTGACTTTCAGTTCCACCAGCGCCCGCATGTATTTCCAGATAGGTATCGTTTGCGTCTGCTTCGCCAGAAAGCAAGGTTTCGACCTGCTGTTTTTGTGCTATTGAGAGAAGGTCATTTAATGCGTTTTCAGCCTCAGTTACGACATCCTGATCCCCTTCTTCTTCACCCATTTCGATCAGATCAATATTGTCATTTAATCCACTTTCAAGATCTGTGTAATTCTTGATCGCCGTTTCAAGCTGTTGGCGTTCTTGCATGACTTTTTGAGCGCGAGATGCATCATTCCATAAGTCAGGGTCTTCGGAGGCATGGTTTAGTTGGTCTAGTCTTCGGTTGGCATTATCCCAGTCAAAGATGCCTCCGTAGAAGAGATAAAGACTGTCTTATTTCATCAACAACGGTTTGTACTTCCGCGCGCATGCAATTATCCTTTGTATTGTATCAATGTCAAAAATGGAACTAACTAATAAAGACCACCAGGTTGAGGCTCACCAACGCCTCCAACACCCCAGCTCTCCTGACCAAGATTATTCAGCTCATCAGGTGGGTTCTCGTTAGGTTTGAAGGCTTCATCAATCTTCAGTGGATCATCGGGATTCGTTCTTGCACCCGTATTTCCATTAATTCGAATAATTTTGATGCCTTCAGGTATGCGAAAGGGAATGGCTGAACCTTTTGCCAATGCAAGCTTCATAAAATCTCTGAAAATTGGTGCAGCCAGGCCACCACCCGTTGCTCCTTTTCCCATGGCTTTTGGATTATCAAACCCTATAAAGACACCAGCAACTAAATCTGGAGAAAAACCAATAAACCAGGCATCTTTCTCCTCATTGGTTGTTCCTGTTTTTCCTGCAAGAGGCTTACCTACTTTACGAACAGTTCTTGCTGTGCCTCGTTCGACGACACCTTCCAACATCGACGTGATTTGATATGCCGTATGAGGGTCGACAATCTGTTTTCGGGAGTCAAGCAGTACAGGTTCTTCCTGACCTTCCCAACTGTTTGCAACACAGTCTGGGCATTCTCTTTTGTCGTGTTTAAAGATGGTTTTGCCATAGCGATCTTGTATTCTATCAATCAATGTTGCCTTGACCTGACGCCCTCCATTTGCAAGCATGCAATATGCTGTTGCTATGCGTAATAGGGTTGTTTCGCCCGCGCCCAATGACATTGAAAGTAATGGTGGCAGGTTATCATATATTCCAAAGCGCCTTGAGTATTCAGATATGAGTGGCATCCCCATATCTTGGGCCAAACGTACTGTCATAAGGTTTCGGGATTTTTCAATTCCACGGCGTAATGTTGATGGACCATAGAATTTTTTACCATAGTTTTTGGGTTTCCATGCTTCTTTATCCGGTCCTTGATCAATCGCAATTGGCGCATCAAGCATTACACTTGAGGGACTATATCCATTGTCCAGAGCTGTTGCATAAACAAAGGGTTTAAATGATGATCCTGGCTGACGTTTTGCCTGAATAACTCTGTCATATTGATTTTGCTCAAAACTAAAGCCCCCCACTAAGGCATGGACACGTCCAGTATGAGGATCCATTGCAACTAACCCGCCTTGTATTTCAGGAACCTGCATTAAGCTCCATTGTCCTGGTACAAGCTGCTCTTTGGGTTTTGGTTCACCTTTTTTCGCTTTGGGTGTTATTTTACGTGGTGAGACGTATATGATATCTCCATAATTTAAGACATCTGTTACTGCGGCAACTTTTTTCTTGCGATCGCGGTTATAGCGATAATTTTTGTATTCTTTAAAAGGAACAGCCCACTGCAGATCTTCAAGTGGTATTGTTCCAACTTCTCGTGTTGTTTCCCACCTACCAGATTTTTCTCTGTTAGGCCTTAAACCAACTTTTGCTTCTGTTTCATTTACCTCAAGTACGATTGCATGGCGCCAAGGAGATATATCAGATAAATAATCAAGACCTTTAAATGAGTTTGCCCAGTCTGTTGAATTTACCTCAACATTTTTGAGAGGTCCTCTCCAACCGAAAGCCCGATCATAGGTTACCAACCCTTTAACCAAAGCATTTCTCGCTATTCTCTGCATTTCTGGATCAAGTGTTGTTCTTACTGAAAGACCACCCGATTTCACTTTGTTTTCGCCATAAATCTCAATAAGTTCTTGTCTGACTGCCTCGGTGAAGAACTTCGCTGCAAAAATATGTGTTCCAAATGGTCTTGGGTTAACATTTAAGCCTTGTGCTTTTGCTTCTTCAGCTTCTTGTGACGTTATAAAACCATTTTCCAACATCTGGCCAATTACCCAGTTACGTCGGGTTATTGCTTTTTTTGTTTTTTTGAAAGGATGATAATTTGCAGGCGCTTTTGGAAGAGATGCGAGATATGCAGCTTCAGCCACAGTTAATTCTTTTAAGGATTTTCCATAATAGTTCAGCCCTGCAGCGGCAATACCATATGACCTTAAACCTAGATAAATTCTATTAAGATATAATTCTAATATCTTTTCTTTTGAAAAAGCTCTTTCAATACGTAAGGAAAGAATTGCCTCTTTAATCTTTCGCTCGATTTTTCTTTCATTAGATAACAGAAAGTTTTTTGCAACCTGTTGGGTTATAGTTGAGGCCCCTTGAGCTCTTCGCCCTTGTCTTATTTTTTGAATATTCCTAACTAACGCAATAATCGTCGCCCTTACATCCACGCCGCTATGACGGAAAAAGTTTTTATCTTCGGCCGCTAAAAAAGCATGAATGACACGTTTCGGGATTGCATTAATGGGTACATATATTCGTCGCTCATCTGCAAATTCTCTTATTAAATTTCCGTTTACAGCATGAATTCGTGTCATAACGGGTGGTGAGTAGCTTGCCAGAACTTCATAGTTTGGCAAATCTTTTGAATAGTGCCAGAAAAAGTAGCCCACAACCGCTGAAACAGCCCCAACTCCTAAAACACCCATAACAATCAAAACAAGAAAAATTCTTAAAATCCACCGCCTCTTTTTTTTGGGTGGTTGAAAATCAAATTCATCTGCCTGCTGCATATCCATACCGTTTTGCTTTATTTTATTTGATTTATGTAATTTACATATACTCTTAATATAGACTTTACTACTAAAACCCTGCCTTTAAATATTATGTCAAAATGGATTAGGAGTGAGTTTTTTCTTAAAATAGGTTTCTATTGCATTTGCAACAGATTTTGCGACTTTCTTTTGCCAAGCGGCAGATTTTAAGAGTTTTTCATCATTTTTACTACTTAAATACCCCAATTCAACAAGAACTGATGGGACGTCAGGTGCTTTTAGTACAACAAAGTTAGCATATTTTATAGGGTGTTTTTTAACTATTGTTGAACGGCGCATTGCTTCCATTAATATATTTGCAAATGCCACAGAGTGATTCTTTGTTTCTCTTTTGATTAAATCCAACAAAATTATTTTTGTTGCATCCTCAATTTCAGGCAATGTATCTACCCCAGCCAATACATCAGAGCTGTTTTCACTATTTGCGGCTGCTTGCGCTTGGGCATCTGAAGCCTTTTCTGATAAGGTATAAACTGTCGCTCCTCGTACAGTTGGATCTTTACGTTTTATCGAATCTGCATGTATTGAAACAAAAAGGTCTGCATTTTTTCGTCTTGCATATCTTACTCTACCTTTTAGAGGTATAAATACGTCAGAACGGCGCGTCATAAACACCTTAAATTTTTTATCAGAGGCTAATTCCTCTCTTAAGTTCTTACTAAATTGAAGGACAATGTTTTTTTCTTTACTGCCTCCTACGCCTATTGCTCCAGGATCAATTCCTCCATGACCTGGATCAATAACGACTATTGGGACAGAATTTCCCTTTGGCTTGCCAGATATAATTGGATCATCGGGGGTTAAGCTGAATAGAGATTTTCTTTTTACTTTTTTTGCTTTCTCAGCAAGACGTTTTTCACGCTCAAGTAACTGAGTCTCAAGAAAAGTTTCTCGATCAATGGGAATGAAATCAATAACAAGCTTTGCTGATTGGTCTTTTTGAGGCTCTAATGAGAATGCTTTTTCTACTTTAGCAGGCTGATTTAAATCAATAACAATTCTAGATTTTCCCTCAGCAATAAAACCATAACGAAAAGCTGTGATGACTCCTTTTTTTTGATTTCCCGCACCTTTAGGGAGGTTAAATTTCACATTTGCTAAATCAACAACCAATCTGTAGGGATCTGCTAATGTAAATGTGCGGAAATTTACTTTTTTTGATAAATCTATTATCAATCGTGTACGAAATACATCGCCTCCAATACGAGCTGCAGTGGCGATTACATTCTCTTTATCTTTGCTGTAAACCTTATGTATTGTTAAAGCATTGATAAACAAAACTAATATTAATATAAGACTATAAAATATTGAGCTTGAGTAAGATTTTGATACATACACAGGCATTATTTTTCCATTTCCTAAGGAATGAATTCGTTTGAAGCAAGACTTTAAGTTGATAAATTTAATATTTATTAATTTTTTCAGTTCCTTACTCATCATCTTAAATTACAATTCTAACTTCATCTATTATTTTTTTTCGCATTTTTTCATAATTTGGGGATAGATTATTTGTATCTAATTTGTATACCTTGTAAGCTGTCGAATGTCGGCATAATGTATTAATATATTCAAGAAATATATTGAGTAAATTATTTGTGTCCATGAATAATTTATTCTTAGCTAAAGAAAGTTTGAAAAATATACACATATTAAACTTTATTGTTGGACAAAGTCATAACAGCGTTGCATGGTTATATTGTTATAAGTTTCCTAAGAAACCAAATGTTATGGAAACTGAAATATAAAGATGCAATGTGAAGGTCTATAAAATTTTGGTGACCTAAGTGCTTATTATTTATGACGTATTACAAATACCTCAGACTACTGATACTAAGCACGAAAAACCATGAAATTCAGGGGCTAAGCGCCCACAATTGTCACTAAAATCACAGAAATTTAATGTGATTTTGATTGTGAAAAGAGAATTATGATGCAGTTGCACACAGCATGTAGCTCTAATGTTTATAAGGAAGGCCGCTTTAAGCTTGCTGAAACTTCTCAGTATGCATGGGTTAATCTTATCCTTCTGTTTGATAAACATTTCAGGCACCCGCTGAAGTTGCACAATAACAAATGCGCAGCGCTACGCGCGAATTTGAAACATATATATGCACAAATTTGCACCCCCAGCGAAAGCGAGCGCGCCGGAGAATTAATAAAATGGCAAATAATAAAATGCTTATTGATGCCACCCACCCCGAGGAAACTCGAGTGGTTGTGCTGCGTGGCAAAAGAGTAGAGGAATTTGATTATGAAGCAGCGGCCCGTAAACAATTACGTGGAAACATCTATTTAGCAAAAGTTACTAGAGTTGAACCTGCATTGCAGGCTGCATTTGTTGATTATGGTGGTAATCGCCATGGTTTTCTTGCTTTTAATGAAATTCACCCTGACTATTACCAAATACCTGTCGCTGATCGTCAAGCTCTTCTTGAAGAGGAATTTATTGTAGAAAATTCCGAGTCAGAAGACTCAGATGACTCTATTGATTCGGATAATTCTGCTGCAGTAGAGAGCCAGGTTGTTGATAGTGAGCTTGATGATGAGAAAGTTATAGATATTGAGAGTACTTTATCTGAACCTGCCTCCAATGAAGAAACAGAAGAGCAGCCCTCAAAAACTATAGCACTTGATATATCAGTTGATGACGAAAGTATATCTGAACCTCTTGAAAATCTTCAGAATGCCCCTCAACCAACTCCTATTATCATTGATGCAGTTCCTCAGGAAGAGGATGAAACTACTCATGATAATGTCGCCATACAAACTGCTGAAGGCGATGAGAAAGACGCTAAACCTGAAGCCCCTCTAGGAGATGATAGTGCTTCTCTTGAATTCCAAGATGAAGACTCTGATACACATGCAGAAGAAGACGATGTTGAATCTGTTGGCAGTGAAGATGCCTTGGAGGAGGTTCCACAACGCATCAAAAGAAGACGTAAAACATATAAGATACAAGAGGTTATTCGTCGTCGCCAAATTATTCTAATTCAGGTCGTGAAGGAAGAAAGAGGTAATAAGGGTGCCGCCTTAACAACTTATCTTTCTTTAGCTGGTCGTCATACTGTGCTGATGCCAAATACACCTCGTGGTGGAGGCATTTCGCGAAAAATAACAAACCCAACTGACCGTAAGAGATTAAGAAAAATTGCTAATGAGCTTGATGTTTCAGAAGGAACTGGCCTTATTATTCGTACTGCAGGTGCTTCTCGTACTAAGGCTGAAATAAAAAGGGATTATGAGTATCTATTAAGGTTATGGGAAAATGTACGTGACCTAACCATGAAGTCCACAGCCCCAGCAGTTGTGTATGAGGAAGGCGATCTCATTAAACGTTCAATTAGGGATCTTTATTCCAAAGAAATTGATGAGGTCTGGGTTTCTGGGGAAGACTCACATAAAGACGCGAAGAATTTTATGCGTATGATTATGCCAAGTCATGCGAAAAATGTGAAGCTTTATAAGACAGTG
>CBDHHC010000001.1:0-10443 GCA_965263345.1 Methyloligellaceae bacterium | reverse complement strand
CCCTTGAGAGCCGTGGAAGACCACCACGTTGATAGGCTGGATGTGAACGCGCAGTAATGTGTGAAGCTGACCAGTACTAATAACTCGATTGACTTCATTGCTCTCATTAATCAATGCTTATCTATGAGAACAAACAATCATCATAAAAAATAAAAAGCCCAGAACTTCTAAAATCAAAACGCAATTTAAGCTGTCTTTCGCCTGTCTGGTGATCATGGCGGAGCGACTACACCCGATCCCATCCCGAACTCGGCCGTGAAACGCTCCCGCGCCGATGGTACTTTGGCTCAAGCCACGGGAGAGTAGGTCGTCGCCAGACACGCTAAAGACAACTTAAATCAACAGAATAAAAAAATGTGGTAGATCTTAAATAAATCTTCTTTATAAGTTAACACACCATTAATAATTATATTCAATAAACTCAAGATTGATACGCATATTGCATAACCAGCTTATAATGGTTTGCACTTAAAATGTATTACCAGATAAGTGCGAAGAAGTTACTCCAATTGGCATGATTAGTTTAAGCACACGTCTCTGTATAGATCAGAAGTCTTTGGAAATGGCGGTCCCTAGAGGATTCGAACCTCTGGCCTCTGCCTTCGGAGGGCAGCGCTCTATCCAGCTGAGCTAAGGGACCATAAATGTTAATTACCCTACCTAAATATAAGAATAAGAGCAATAAACATATCTGCTTTATCAGCAATTTGAAAAGTAGAGATACCTGAAAGAACATTCACTTAATTATGCTGCAAATTAAAATCTAATAACTATATACTAAAGTATATACCTAATCTGGAGCGCAGTATGAGTGATAGTTTAAGCAATAATAAAAATCGTATTGTAATTATTGGCGGTGGTTTTGGTGGTATTTTTGCTGCTAAAAAATTAAGCCAGTATAAAAAGCTGAGTCTAGATATAGAGCTTATTAACAAGGATAATTATTTTGTTTTCCAACCCTTGTTACCAGAAGTTGCAGCTGGCGGTATCACAGCATCAGATGCTGTAGCGCCGATACGTCAGCTTATAGATAAAATACAATTCCACCAGTCTGAAGTCATTGATATAAACTTTGACAAAAAATACGTAACAGTGGTGCAAGGCACACGGCGATTACCTATTAATGTCGAATATGATCACCTAGTCTTAGCCGTTGGACAAAGTGTTGACCTCACACGTTTTCCGGGTGTTTCAGAGCATGGCCTAACAATTAAAAATATGGCAGATGCATTTAGATTAAGAAATCATGTCATTGAGTGCTTAGAGAATGCTGATGTTACAAAATTGCCTGGTGTAAAAAAGCAATTGCTTACTTTTGTTGTGGCAGGCGCTGGTTTCTCTGGTGTTGAGACTGTTGGTGAAATTAAGGAGATGATTGATCGGACACTAAAATATTATCGAAACATATCTCCTAAAGAAATTAACGTATATCTAATTGAGTTCTCCGACAGAATTTTAAATGAAGTATCCCCTGAATTGTCTAAATATGCAAAAAAACGCCTTATAAAGCAGGGTATTGAGGTTCTAACTGGTGTTGGAACGAGGTCTGCGACAGGACAAATGATTGAACTAACGAATGGCGATCAAATTGAAACCAGAACCTTAGTTGCCACAATAGGGAACGGTCCGAATAAACTCGTTTCCCAATTACCTCTCCAATTAAAGTGGGGAAAAATCAAAGTTGATCAAACAATGAGAGTTCAAGGGCTAGATAATGTATGGGCACTTGGAGATGCAGCTTTAATTCCGCTAAATGATAAACTTGGTGATGATCGCAAAAATTATGCGCCCCCAACTGCACAGTTTGCAGTGCGTGAAGGCACACAATTAGCACAAAATATTATTTCTGAAATCGAGGGAGAGCCTTTAAAACCTTTTACTTATAAGTCAAAAGGAGCACTGGCATCATTAGGAACCAGTAAGGCAATTGCCGAAGTATATGGTATGAAACTAACCGGGGTCTTGGCTTGGCTTCTCTGGAGAGGGTTCTATCTATCATTTTTACCAGGCATGGCTACACGGATTCGGGTACTAATAAACTGGACTTTAAATGCAATTGTTCCAAGAAATACAGTACAGACTCAAGGCAAGCTAGATTATTCCACAAAATACAAACGTTATAATAAAGGTGACCACGTATTTGAGCCAGGTATGTTGGCAGATGGTTTCTATATAGTCTTGGAAGGGGCTTTTGAGATGGGAATAATTGATCCTGAAACTGGTGAAAAGGCAACCACTAAAATTACTCAAGGTGGCCATTTTGGTGAAAGAGCACTGCTCGGCAATGGGTTCCGAAGAAGTTATGTCAACGCTTTAGAAGAATCTCGTGTGCTATGGCTTCCAAAGGAAGATTTTGAAAGATTATCTGAAAACTTTCCTCTAATGAGTGAATATATGTCAAAATATGATGCCGATGATGTGTAAATCGTAATTTAAGCAGTGGTCTCTGTGGACCCTTTAAAATAAACATTTTTATTTCCAGCACGTTCTTATAGTCTATAGGCAAAATTACAGCTTAGATAAAAACATGAGAACGATTAAATACGATGAAAGCTGGTGATCACATATATTTGGTAGACGGTTCTGGATACATTTTCAGAGCCTATCATGCCCTTCCTCCTTTGAATAGACCATCTGACGGCACTCCTGTTGGAGCGGTACATGGCTTTTGCCAGATGATCTGGAAGCTGCTACAGGATAATGAAGCCGATCAAAAACCATCTCATCTAGCTGTTATTTTTGATGCAGCTAGGGAGAGTTTTCGTAATGAAATTTACCCTGAATATAAAGCAAACAGACCTCCAGCACCGGAAGATTTGATACCCCAATTCCCTCTCATTCGTGAGGCAACGAAAGCATTCAATATCGCTTGCATAGAACAGGAAGGATATGAGGCAGATGATCTGATCGCGACATATGCTAATCAGGCTGTAAAACAGGGTGCTCAAGTAACGATTATTTCATCAGACAAAGATTTGATGCAGTTGATTGTACCAGGTATAAAAATGATCGACACGATGAAAAATAATCGTCGTATAGGGCCTGATGAGGTCATGGGAAAATTTGGGGTTGAGCCAAATAAAGTTATTGATGTCCAGTCCTTGGCTGGCGATTCAACTGATAATGTTCCTGGAGTTCCAGGTATAGGTATTAAGACAGCTGCTCTTCTGATCAATGAATATGGTGACCTGGACACTCTTTTGGAAAAAGCAGAAAACATTAAACAGAAAAAGCGAAGAGAGAACCTAATTGAGTTTGCAGAACAGGCCAGAATCAGCAGGGAGTTAGTTACACTAAAACAAGATGTACCCGTAATTACGAGCTTGAAAGATATGGCTTCTGAGCCAGTAGTGCCAGAAACATTACTAGGCTTCATGCAGGAAATGGAATTTACTAAACTTCTAAAACGTGTTGCAGACAGTCTTGATGCAGAAATACCAGACGCACCTAAAAAGGCAATAACAATACAAAATCAGGGTGCAACTCCAAATTCAGGTAATGCTACGCCTCAAAACAACGCTGCTAGCGCCTATGCGAAACAGCAGGAACAGCCTGTTAAACACGAATTTTACCAAACAGTTACAGATATACAGGAACTAGAAAACTGGATTGCTAAGGCCCTTGATCAAGGTTATGTATCATTCGATACCGAGACAACGTCTCTTGATGCAATGAGTGCAGACCTTGTTGGTGTATCATTGGCATTAGCTCCTAATGAAGCATGCTATATTCCAATTGGTCACAACCAATCAGACCTTCTTGAATTGACAGATGAAGAGACGTCAAAACAAATAAAATTGTCAGAGGTTTTGCAAAAGCTAAAACCACTACTTGAAAATGAAAGTGTCTTAAAAATTGGTCAAAATTTAAAGTATGACATTCAGGTTCTAAAGCGTTATGGCATCAACCTTTACCCTTTTGATGATACCATGTTGCTTTCCTATGCCCTTGATGTTGGTAAAGGTGGGCATGGTATGGATGAATTATCCGAACGCCACTTGGATCATACTTGTATTAAATTTAAAGATGTTGCAGGTACAGGGAAATCTCAGGTTACTTTTGACAAGGTAATTATAGACCAGGCAACAAAATATGCCGCTGAAGACGCAGATGTAACATTGCGATTATGGCATATCTTAAAACCGAGATTGGCCTCAGAAAAATTTACAAACCTATATGAAACACTTGAACGCCCCCTGGTTTCAGTTTTAGCTGACATGGAAATGAACGGTGTAAAAGCGGATCGCCAGACACTTGCTTCTCTATCAGGTAAGTTTGCAAAAAGGTTAGAAGTTTTAGAAAGTGAAATCCATGAAACCTCAGGAGAAGAATTCAATGTAGCCTCACCAAAACAGCTTGGTGAAGTATTATTTGGTAACATGGGCTTGCCTGGCGGCAAGAAAACAAAAACAGGGGTATTTAGTACAGGCGCTGGCGTTCTAGAAGATCTATCTGGTAATGAAAACTTATCAGATGATGCAAGAAACTTCGTATTGAAAATTTTGGAATGGCGTCAACTGGCAAAACTTAAAAGCACTTATACAGATGCTCTCCAGGAATTCATAAACCCTGAAACAAACCGTATCCATACATCATATTCTCTGGCGGCAACATCTACGGGACGTTTGGCATCGACTGATCCAAACTTACAGAACATTCCAATTAGGACACCAGAGGGTAGAGAAATAAGAACAGCCTTCATTGCTGAAAAAGGTTGTAAGTTAATCTCAGCAGACTATAGCCAAATCGAACTGCGCATCCTTGCCCATATAGCAGATATCCCTGGACTTAAAAACGCATTCCAGGAAGGTTTGGATATTCATGCTATGACTGCATCTGAAATGTTCAATGTTCCTATAAAAGATATGGATCCCATGATCCGAAGACGTGCCAAAGCCATAAACTTCGGGATTATTTATGGCATATCGGCCTTCGGTTTAGCGAATCAATTGCACATTGCCAGATCAGAAGCATCTGATTATATCAAAACCTATTTTGAGCGTTTCCCTGGCATTAAAGATTACATGGAAGAAACCAAGTCATTTGTTCACAGCAATGGCTATGTACAAACATTATTTGGCAGAAAAACACACTTCCCTCAAATTAATACCAAAAATAACCAACAAAAGGCCTTCTTTGAGCGTGCAGCTATTAATGCTCCAATACAGGGCACCGCCGCTGATATAATAAGAAGAGCAATGATTCGCATGAATAAAGCTCTAGCAGATAAAGGCCTGCAAGAAACAAAAATGCTGCTACAGGTTCATGACGAATTGATTTTTGAAGCGCCTACAAAAGATGTCGAAAAAACAATAAATACTGTGACCAGGACGATGGAGCAGTCGTGCTTACCAGCACTAGAATTATCAGTCCCTTTAAAAGTAGACGCTAAAGCCGCGGATAATTGGGATGAGGCTCATTAAGTATTAAAATATCCGCCCTTCCCATTTCAAAATTTTTTAAATAGCTACAACGTTAGCAACCACACCTGCAAAGTAGCCAACATTGAATACGATTGAAGATAGTCCAATCATAAGATATAACTTTTCAATATACATAGTGAGTTCTCCTAATCCTATTAATTGCAAGAACACCCCCAATTGTACAAATTAGAGTTAACAATAAGTTAATGCCTTAAAAAAATCACAATCAATACATGAGCTTAGGTGGTTTTGTGTAGAAAGTGCATTATTTTTTGCGAGAATTCATCAATATCTTTTAAGCACACGACCAGTTTCACGGTATATTTTAGGCGTACCATTTACGAATCTAAGTACCAGTTGACTAGAACCTAGGCCAGAACGTGCTCTATCATTTCTAACTGCATCAAATTCATATAAAAAACGAACAGCATACCTGTCTCTCTTACCTATGATACGGAAAATCTCAAGGCTATCTCTTTTTAAACGATAGCTTGTATATGGCCATCTCTTAAAGTGTCTTTTCTTGTCAGCGATGACTTTTCTTAAAGGAACATTTTTTTGCTTCCAGTATCTTCTTAAAACAGGAGCATAATAAACATCATAAAGGTCATTCTCAGCGATAAATCCTGAGAGATATGTTTGAGTTAGAAAGTTTGAAATACGTTGTTGAACCTCAAATGGAACATCTTTGCTAAGTCGAGGTTGTTGGGCAAATGATGGGAAAATAGCCAAAATAAATAAGCAAAACACCAAAAACTTAGAAGCAAAAACTCTCATAACAAATACTCGCTATTGAAATTATGAGTCTCCAGGTAGTTTTTGAGATAACTGGAGACTTATGATGTGCATCAAACCAAATTGGCAAAGAATACCAGCAGGATACATATAGGACTCACATATCGTATAAGGAAATACCACAACCAGTATATAACACTATCATTGATATCCTGCATGCTATCATCACGTGAAATGATATATCCAGCAAAAATAGAAATAAAGAATGCACCGAGAGGTAACATTATATTTGCAGTTAGATAATCATAGACATCAAATAGCGACTTCTTCTCAAAACCTGGAATAAAGCTTAGGATATGAATATCACTCCAGATATTGAAAGAGAGTAAAGCGGTAATGCCTAAGCACCATGCAGCAAAACCTGCTAATATGGCGCTTAAAGCCCGGTTCATTCCTAATTCCTGCAAATACTCTACCATGACTTCCAGCATTGAAATTGATGAAGACCAGGCTGCAACCAATAGCAGAACAAAGAACAAAACACCCAAGACTTCACCTAGAGGGATTTTACCAAAAGCAAGGGGCAATGTCGTAAAGACCAATCCTGGACCAGTAGATGTTTCAAGACCACTGGAAAAAACAATTGGGAAGATTGCAAGTCCAGCTAATAGCGCGACCAACGTATCTAAAAATGCTATCGTACAAACTGTAGGAGCAAGAGGAATATCCTCTTTCATGTATGAACCGTATGCAATCATCGCACCTAAGCCTAAACTAAGTGAGAAAAAAGCATGCCCTAAAGCACTCAAAATTGCATTGGAAGATAGTTTGGAAAAGTCTGGTATGAACAGATAGGCCAATGTCTTTGTAAAACTATTAAAATCTGAAAATACACTATAAAGAATCAGAATAATTAAAAGTACAAATAGTATAGGCATTAAAATTTGAATTGTACGCTCTATTCCTGCGTTTACGCCGTTGATTGAAACCATCACAGTTAAAAACATAAAAATACTGTGCCAGATAACAAGTTGCATGGGATCAGCCAGTAGCGCTCCAAAAATAGCACCGACTTGTTTAGCATCTTGTCCTGAAAATCCTTCAAATGCATAGCCTATGTAAGGAATAGACCAGCCTGCAACAACTGAATAGAATGAGAGAATAATAAAAGCTGACAGAAAACCTAATAGACCAACAAAACCCCATGCCTTCGTTGAATTATGTTCACTGGCAAGTTTTTGCATCGAGTTTATTGGGCTCATTCGACCCCTTCTGCCGATCATCAGTTCTGCAATCATAACTGGAATACCAATAATAGCGATACAGAATAAATAAACGATAACAAAGGCCCCACCACCATTCTCACCTGTAATGTACGGAAATTTCCAGATATTACCAAGTCCAACTGCTGAACCTGTAGCAACAAGAATAAAGGCAGTTCGAGTAGACCAGGTTGGATGAGCTGACGTGAAATCTTTTATAGACATATTACCCTCCCTGATATGCTAATTATTAAAAAGTCAGATCACTCTTCTATGTAATTAAAGCCAGTTCCATAAGCGATGACTTCAACACCGCCCTCTACAAGGCTTGGGTGCGATAACCTGACTGTAACAACACCATCATAACCTTTTTCTTTGGCTTTTTCATCAAGTGATTTTAAAGCTCTGTCTGTTGCCTTGTTGATTAGATCTTCATATTGCCTCATGCGTCCACCAAAAGTATTAGTAATTCTTTCTCTGATATCCCTGACAATATTTGCAGCTTCAACTGCTGTAAAAGATATAAGCTCACCCTCTTTTATTTTAACATGAGAAAAACGATCAACAGTATGTAATGTCATTTGCCAGCCTCCAATCTAAGTAACCAGAATTACTTATCACTATTAGTAACAACAATAGTCTTCTTTCTTACAAACAGAAGGCGGAATAATAATAACAGCATAAATATCGCCAGTAAGGACATCACAATCACAGCCAAAGGCTGTTTGGTCCATAACAAGATAGGGCTTATACTGCCACTAGAGACCAAACGAATATCATTAGGTAGCATCGTAATTTCAAGAGCAGAACGCTTCCTTAGAAGTAATTCAATAGCTGCAATCTGATCATTACTACGAAAGACACCATGCCTGACATCTGCGCGACCAAAAAACTTGATCTTTTGTGGGTTGTTTTGAATACCGCTAATAAAACTTTTTGAAGCTTCAGGAGTAAGTGCCACCAGATATGAGCTAAGTGTTTTTAAATCATCACCAGATAAGCTTTGTGTGAGAGATCTAAATTGTTCTTCTGGAAGTTGAAATAATATTTCTCTCTTCTGAACATCAATTGAAGCAATAGCTCTGATTTTATCATCATCCTGCAGGGAAAACAGTTTGCCCATTTTACTGATACTATAACTCTTCGGAGAATTTATTTTATGTAAGCCAAGCTCAACAACACGATCAATGTTTTCTCTGGAAATATCCTGCCACTTCAGAGCCGTTTCTATAGACCTTGTATCTATTGCAATCGCAATCGATTTCTCTGACAGGTCAAGAACACCCTTTCTTAAGCTTCCGTCTCTAACCAGCCTAAGTACTTCATCCTCACCACCTACTTCTGAAGCCATTTTAACAAGACGATTTGCTTTTCTAAGACGACTGAGAGATTGAGCCTCATCATCACTCTTGATGCTAACGAGAAGTTTTGCAAATTCAGGGTATTTTGTAGCGAGTGCTAAAGTTCTGGCATTATCATCTTTGAAGTTAATCCAGGCTTTATAGATACCATTTGATATCTCTTTAGGAATGCCTTTTAATATTTTTGTTATTTCACTATCAAGTTCTTTAACAAGTTCACCTCTAACCCGTTTTTTGGTGATATCTGATTTCATTTCCTTTGCAAGAATTGGAAGAATGCCATGACGTAAATCCCAGAGTTCTTTTGCAACCAGTACCCAACCTAGAACACTGATCGTTGCGCCAATAGCCCGTGTTACAAGTGACCCTATAAGACGCTGCCCTACCCAACGCGAAATCCGCCTTACAATGGTTTGTCTCAATATAATTAGCAGACCACCAGTTAAGCCTCCTGTTGCGTCCAAAACAATATCCGTAACACCCGTTTGAGAACGCGAAAGCTCTGGATCAACCGCCATCTCTTGACGTGTCTTCTGAGAAACAAACAAAGCAATCGTATCACCGTATTGAGGGCCAATAAATTTCTTAATGCAGCTTGTGATAGGGTTTGATGCTTGAGTTGTTATAGAATCTATTTTTTTGCTGACAGCAACAGCGACATCTTTAGCAACTTTCTCTAATGAGCCTTTAAACGTTTCGTTACCATATACATCCTCGGCGAGTTCTTTGGCGAGCTTTTCCCTGGCATTTGATGATCCAAGAGTTGTGACAAGCTCAACTGTAGACTTCTCTTTCTTGATTTGCTCAGCGCCATTATCAACAAGCTCATCAATAGTTTTATCAAGTTGATATTGTGTCCATGAGGCTTCAATAATTTTAGAATAATCGATATCGCCAAGAGAGCGGCTGACAACATTCTCAATAATTGTCTCTAACTTGGCTCTAAACTCCGTCTCTGACTGAACCTGACAGTTAACTTTCTGGTATTCAGTCTGTGCCCAAGCACTCTGGAAGTTAGTTGCAACAGTGGTGATAACAAGCGCAAAGCTGATAAAAAGTGAAAGAAATGACCTAACAAGTTGCATACTTTATCCGATTATTTTTCTTCATTATTAAGTGGTTTAATTCCTCTAACGCCACCCGTGATGCCACCTGTATCAGACGAGTCTCCGTCAAACTTACACCTTCCAAGAATGCGTTGGATAATACTGCACTTCTTTCTTTTAGTGTACTGTTCCAGAGTTCCTGTAAATGGGCCTTTGAGAGTGTATGTCTCATTCTCAGGAGTCTTTAAAAGATTAATCGTAACATTTTCCGGAATGTTTAAACTTGTATTATCGGGCAGAGTTGTCCCAATTTTAATGTTTGGATCAGAAGATGCAATAACTTCAATCTCAGCCAAAGCAAAAGTGCTGGATAGAGTAACCGCGAATAAAACTGAGATAGCAAAAATTGAGTTAGAAAAATTAAAGTTTAAACCCCAATTATTTACAAAACGCTTTAGCATTACGAGCTCCCATCAACCGGACTTGTCTTTCTCCGATTATACCAGTGCAATATATGGCCAACAAAAATGCTTAGTCCAAGTGCAGAAGATAAAGATGTTGCAGGTATTATCATATTAGCTTGTGAAAAAGCGAAAATGCCAATTCCTATAAGGAC